>NZ_JAHUXH010000012.1 GCF_019219825.1 Streptomyces sp. TRM70350
AACCATCTGGATCAGCAGCCTCCTGAAACCTCATTGATCACAACCGCAGACAGTCCCTAGAGGTGAAGTTCTCCGACGCCCGGGGCCTGGTCGCTGAAGTACTGACGCAGGTGCCGCCGGTTGAACCGGTCGCCGCGGCGCAGGAGATGGCCGCGGCCCGCCGCGGTGCGGCCGAGGACGTGGTAGCGCAGGACGTTGGCAGCGATCAGGGGCGGTACCGCCCATGGCAGGGCCATGGGCAGGCGCAGGTCGCGCATGCCCTGGCGGCCGAGGAAGTAGCGCAGCATGCTCAGCAGCCGCGCCCGGGCGTAGGCGCGGCGCAGCCGGGCGAAGCGGGCGAAGTGCAGGGTGCTCTGGGCTTCCACGATGGCGTTGGCCAAGGGAGGGCCTGCGGGGCTCCCGTAGCTCTGGGTGAGCAACTGGTGGTAGTTGAGGCGGTGCTGGCGGCGCTCGCTGTCGCACAGCCAGTCCTCGTTCACCCCGATCAGCCGGCCCACGTACTTCCACAGGTGCATCAGCGCCCGCGACTCGGCGCGGGTGACACGTACGCCGAGCAGCCGGACGCCGAGCAGGTTGACGGCACTGAACAGGCCGAGGGTGGCGGCCAGATCGGACTGGTTGACCGGCAGCCCCCACTGGTCGGTGTCCCAGCGCCCGCTGCTTTCCACCTGATGGTTGACCAGGGCGTGCATGAGGCGGACATGCGCCGTGAGACGAAAGCCCACACCGTCGCGCCGCATCGCGTCGTGACCGGTGATCGCGATGGCCCACTGCTGGGTCTCGGCGAGCCTGCGCAGCGCGGAGCCGCCGGTCAGGCCGCCGGTCTCGACCAGCAGGTCCGGCGGCCCACCGAACCGATAGGACCCGATCAGCGCCAACTGCATCAGCACATCCGCGGAGTTGCGGCCGAGCCGCCGTGCCACCCGGCCGCCCGCGTTGACCAGGTCGAAGTCCACCCAGTCCGGCACCGGGTCGACCGCCGCGAAGAAGTCCCGCAGGGGCCGCGGAGGGTTGTGCACCGCGTCGATCCCTTCGGCGAGCGCGACCCGGAACTGCTTCATCGTCACCCGGTCCGGATGCGAGGCGTCGGTGATCCGCATGGCTCTCGCCAGTGCCGCCCCCACCTCGTCGCGTGCCGTCAGCCGCTCGCCGATGGTGTCCGACAACGCAGGATCCGGGGCGCCTTGGCGCAGCAGCAGCCGCAGTGGCCGCCCCAGGCGGCGGTTGATCTTCTCGGTCTCGCGGAAGCGCCTCGGATACGCAACCGGGGGCGCCGGGTGCACCGGGGGCGTCGCCCAGTCATTCGGTCCGACGGAGGTATCACGTGGTGGTTGCTTGTGTGCGACCATGAACCGATGCTGACAGCCGCCCGTACTCGCGTTCAATTCGCGTTCTGAACGCCATGCCGCCCTCACGTCGCAGCTCGCCGCGCACCGCGACCGCTCGCATCTCGCCGCGCAAGACGCCGCGCCAGGAACGCTCCCGGGCGATGGTGGAGCGCATCCTCGACGCCGGCCGGCAGACGCTGACCGAGTACGGATACGAGGGCGCGTCGACCAACCGGATAGCGGCGGCGGCCGGGATCAGCCCCGGCTCGCTGTACCAGTACTTCCCCAACAAGGACGCCATCGTCTCGGCCGTCCTCGAGGGGTACAGCGACGCGCTCGTCTCCCGTGTCAGCGCGCAGTTGTCCGGCCAGTTCGACAAACCCGCGCCCGTGGTCGTGCGGACCACCTTCGCCGCGCTGCTCGACGGGCTCGACGTCGAACCGGGGTTTCTGCGCGCCGTGGTCGAGCACGGCCCCCGGCTCGATGACGGCCGTACCCTGCGCGCCTTCGAGCACCGCATCGGTGAACTCGTCCTCGCCTATCTGACGACGCACCGGGCGGGCCTGCGCCCGGACGTGCCGCTCGATGCGGCGGTGTGGATGCTGGTGCGCATGGTCGAGCACCTCACCGTGCGCTACCTGCTCGACCGTCCGCCCATCCCGCGCGAGCAGTTCCTGGACGAACTGAGCCGCCTCGCCCTCACCTACGTGAAGCCGGCCTCGTAATGCGAGCTGTGCACGAGCGATTCCCGGGTTTCCGACAACTCTGTCGGTTGGGTCGGGTAGTTTCTTCAGCCAGTACGCACACCGAGGACAGGGGAGCACGGTGACGGAGATCGCGGCCACTGGACCCAAGAAGGCGGCCGGCCCGAAGAAGCGGATGCGTGGCCCGGCCCGCCGCGACCAGATCCTCGCCGCGGCGGTGGAAGTGTTCGCCGCCAAGGGCTACAGCGCCGCCTCCATGGGGGACATCAGCGAGGCGGCCGAGGTGGCCCGGCCTGTGCTCTACGACCACTTCGCCTCCAAGCAGGTGCTGTATCTGAACGTGCTCGCGGAGCAGAACGCGGCGCTGATCGCCCAGGTGGGCGCCGGCATCTCGGGCAGCGGCGGGCCGCGCGACCGGATGCGGGCCACGATCGAGGCGTTCTTCGCCTTCGCCGAGCAGCACCCGGCGGCCCGCACGGTGCTCTACGACCACACGGACGAGGGCGACCCGGAGATCGAGGTGGTCCGGCGCGGCTACTGGGACACCCGGGTCAAGGTCGTGACCGCGATGCTGGGCGAGGACCTGGAGCGCGTCGGCGTGGATCCCGCTTCGGTGGAGGCCGAGCTGACGGTGGAGTTGCTGACCAACGGGCTCAACGGACTCGCCCGTTGGTGGCTGCGGCATCCGCAGACCCGTCGTGCCACGCTGGTGGCCACCGCCGAACGCCTGCTGTGGAACGGTATGGCGCGCTTCGGCACGTCTCCCGGCCAGCACTCCTAGGGGGCCGTGCCGGTCCTCTCCCAGCCTCCGGTCCACCGGGCCGGAGGGAACGGCAGCCCGCCGAGGGCTGCCGTTTTTCGTGTGCCTCGACGACAGCATCGACGACGTGTTCCACCAGGGCGTCCTCCCGTCCCGACGCGCCGACGGGGGGTCAACTGTGCGTGAACTCTTGACCGTTGCCATGTCCGCGCCCATAGTGAGCCCCCGTAACCGACACTCCTGTCGGAAGTGAGGAGCCGTGATGAACACTCACTCGAGAGCGGACGACGAAGACAGGGCGAGAGACGACAAGCGGGGCACCGTCAACCGCAGGGTCGTGGTGACCGGCATCGCGGCCACGGTCGCGGGCGCGGCGGCCACCGGCGTGGCCAGTGCGGGCCCGGCCTCGGAACCGAGCCGGGCCAAAAGCCCCCGCGGGGCGGACAGCGGACGGCGCGTGGCCGTACTCGGCGGCGGCATAGGCGGACTGACCGCGGCCCACGAGTTGGCCGAGCGGGGCTTCGAGGTCACCGTCTACGAACGCAAGGAGCTGGGCGGCAAGGCGCGCAGCATCCCGGTCCCCGGCACCGGTGGCGGGGGCCGGTCGGATCTGCCCGGCGAGCACGGTTTCCGGTTCTTCCCGGGCTTCTACCAGAACATCCCGGAGACCATGGCCCGGATTCCCTTCCCGGGCAACAGCCGTGGCGTGGCCGACAACCTGGTGGCCGGTGAACGGATCCTGGCCTGCTGGGACGGCAAGCCCTACTACCTGCCGACCTCGGCCACCGCGCCGGAGAACTTCACACCACAGGCACTCCTCGACTACCTCAAGACGCTCCTCCAGGCACTGGAGGCCGTCCCCGCCAAGGACATCGCGTTGTTCGCGAGCAAGGTGGTCGCTTTCCTGACGAGCGGACCCAAGCGCCGCATGGGCCAGTGGGAGAACACCGGCTACGCCGACTTCGTCGGCATGGACAAGCTGTCACCCGCCGGACGGGAGCTCCTCGTCGACCTGTTCACCTCCACCCTGGTGGCCGCCAAACCGGAGAAGGCCAACGCGCGCACCATGGGTCTGATGATGGAGGGCTGGCTCAACGCCACCTTCCAGCAAGGCGGTTACACCAACCCCGACCAGCTGCTCAACGGGCCGACCAACGAGGTGTTCATCGACCCCTGGGTGACCTACCTCAAGCGCCTCGGGGTGACCTTCAACGTCGGCTGGACCGTCACCGGCCTGACCTTGAGCGGCGGCAGGATCACGGGGGCCACCGCGACCGGCCCGTCCGGGGCGCCGTCCGCCGTCCAGGCGGACTGGTACGTCCTCGCCGTCCCGGTGGAGCGGGCCCTCCCGCTGCTCAACTCGCAGATCCTGGCCGCCGATCCGCGACTGAAGAAGCTGCGGCTCCTCGAGACCGACTGGATGAACGGTGTCCAGATCTACACCACCACGCCGGTGCCGATCGTCAAGGGCCATGTCGCCTACGTCGGTCAGCCCTGGGCGGTGACCTCGATCAGTCAGGGGCAGTTCTGGGAGGGGGACTTCGCGTCCCGCTACGGCGACGGCAAGGCGGTGGACTGCCTCTCGGTGGACGTGTCCAACTGGGACGCCCCCGGCATCATCTACCGCAAGTCGGCGCGCGAGTGCAGTCGGCAGCAGATCGTCGAAGAGGTCCTGGCCCAGATCCGCGCCGCCCTGCCCGACGCCGACGACGTACTGCCGGATTCGATCGTCCACTCCTGGTTCGTCGACCCCGCGATCACCGGCGAAGGCACCCCCGACGTCGCCAACGACGAACCCCTGCTCGTCAACACGCCCGCATCGTGGAGCCATCGGCCCGAGGCGACGACGGCGATCCCGAACCTCTTCCTCGCCGCGGACTATGTGCGCTGCAACATCAACCTGGCCACCATGGAAGGCGCCAACGAGGCCGGACGTGCCGCGGCCAACGGCATCCTGGACGCCGCCGGCTCCTCGGCGGGCAGAGCCACCATCAAGAAGCTCTACGAACCGCCCGTGATGAAACCGTTCTGGGCCAGGGACGACCTCGACTACGCCTTCGGCCTTCCTAACCAGTTCGACATCATCGATCCCATCCGGCCCTGATACACGTCGGCCGGAAGAAGGAAGCGGGATGACTGATCGCGTCGCCATCATCGGCGCGGGGTTCGCCGGTCTGTGCATGGCCATCCGACTCGCACAGGCCGGCGTCACCTCCTTCACGGTGTACGAGAAGGCCGACGACCTCGGCGGGGTGTGGCGGGACAACACCTACCCCGGAGCGGGCTGCGATGTGCCCTCGCACCTGTACTCGTACTCCTTCGCGCCCCGCGCGGACTGGAGCCGCGCCTACCCCCTGCAGCCCGAACTGCTGCGCTACCTGCACGACTGCGCAGACACCCACGGGATCCGCCCCCGGATCAGGTTCCACACCGAGATCACCTCCGCCGCGTACGACGAGACCGCCCAGCGGTGGGAGCTGCGCACCGCCGACGGCGGCACGCGCCACGCCCAGGTCCTGGTGACCGCGGTCGGGCAGCTCAACCGGCCCAGGTTCCCCGACTATCCGGGCCTTGGCGACTTCACCGGCACCACCTTCCACTCGGCGCGCTGGAACCACCACCACGACCTGACCGACGAGGTGGTCGGAGTGATCGGCACCGGCCCGAGCGCCGTCCAGTTCATTCCGCGGATCGCGCCCAAGGTGCGCACCCTGCGGGTGTTCCAGCGCTCCGCGAACTGGGTCATGCCCAAATGGGACTATCGCTACGGGCCGGTCCACCGGGCCCTGTTCACCACCCCCGCCGGCCGACTGGCCTTCCGCGGCGGATGGTTCGCCTTCGGAGACACCGTCCTGTACTCGGCCGTCCGCGGCGGACGACTCGGCAAAATCATCGAGTACCTGTGCCGTCGCCAACTGCGCACCCAGATACCCGATCCGGCACTGAGGGCCAAGCTCACGCCCGACTTCCCGCTCGGCTGCAAGCGCATCCTCATCTCCGACGACTACTACCCGGCGCTCGCCCGCGACAACGTCGAGGTCATCACCGAGAAGATCACCCGGATCACACCGCGGGGCATCCAGACCGCCGACGGCACCGAGCACCCACTGGACACCGTGATCCACGGCACCGGATTCACCGCGACCGAGTTCCTCGCCCCCATGACCATCACCGGCCGCGACGGACGCCAGTTGCGCGAACATGCCTGGGCCGGGGGAGCCGAGGCCTTCCTGGGCATGGCCGTGCCCGACTTCCCCAACCTGTTCCTGCTGTACGGGCCGAACACCAACCTCGGCAACAACTCGGTGATCCTCATGATCGAAGCCCAGGTCCGCTACATCCTCTCCTGCCTCGCCACAATGGACCGCGACGGCCGCCGGGAGCTGGAGGTGGCCCCGTACGCCTTCGAATCCTTCCAGCGTCACCTCGAAGACGCCCTGCACACGACCGTCTGGGAGGCGGGCTGCGCCAGCTGGTACAAGACCGACACCGGCAAGGTCACCAACAACTGGCCCCACCGCGCCGCCCGTTACCGCAAACTCACACGCAGACCGGACCCCGCCCACTTCCGCGCCACAACAGATGACCGGGAGGAGCACCCACCCAGGGAACATCCCGGGTGGGTATAGCTCTCCGGCGCCGCGTTGAGTGGCTGACCGCGACCGTGCACAGCGCCCCGTCGCCGCGTGCTTCTTCGTGTTCGTCGCCGGGCAGTCCACCACCGGGCAGCTCATCGCCAGGCTGTGGTCGCGACTGGCGCACGAGGCGGGCTTGGCCGAGGCGTGGGTGGAGGAGGTACTGCAGCGCGAGCCGCCGGTGACCACTTGGCGCAGCGCGTCCCCAGTGAAGCGGTCGACCGGCCGCGGCCGCTAACGGCAGCCGTCGCTGCCGAGGGCGCGCAACAGGAAGGGCAGCAGACGGTCGGCCGTCCGCGCCGCCGCGGGCTCGTCCACCTGGTCCGGCGGCACCGAGGTGAGCAGAAACCTGCTCACCATCGGGCCGATCACCAGGTCGCCGAGCAGGTCGGCGTCCTCGGGCGGCGCGATCTCGCCCCGGTGGACGGCGCTGCGCACGATCTCTTCCACGCGTCGGCGTAGGGGCGTCACGAACGCGGTCGTGAGAGCCTCGGCCAGGGCGGCGTTGTGCGCGGCCTCGCCCACCAGGGCTCGCATCAGCCGCCCGCTCTCGCCGGTCAGAGCGGCGGCCTTGTCCTGGAGCACGGCACGCAGGTCGCCTTCGAGCGTGCCGGTGCCGGGCGGCGTCTTCAGGTCCCGGATGTAGGTCGAGGCGGCCGCGATCACCAGATCCTCCTTGGAGGACCAGCGGCGGTACAGAGTGGCGGTGGACACTTTGGCGCGGGCGGCGACGGCAGTGGTGGTCAGCCCGCCGTAACCGCTCTCGGCCAGCACGGCCAGCGTGGCGTCCAGCAGCGCTCTGTCCCGCGCGGCGTCGCGGGGGCGTCCCCGGTTCGGCGCGGCCTCAGGCATCGAGCAGTCCCGGCAGGTGTTCGGCGAGATGCATGGCGTGCAGCCGCGCGAACTCGTCATGCGTGCAGTGCCCGTAGGCGGGGTGGGGCGCGTGCGGTCCGGTGTGGCCGGTGAACAGGGCCACCGCGTCCGCGAGGGCGGCTGCCGCCTGTGTCGCGGGCAGGTCCGGGTCCAGCGGCGGGGCTCCGTCGATCTCCGCCCCGAGCGGGTGCTTCATCGCTCCGCGGCGCAGGAAGAGGCGTTTGGCCAGGGCGCCTGCCGTGGCGCGGAACAGGGCGGGCTTGAGCCTGGGGTATCCGGTCACGGAGTAGCGGACCGTCTGGGCGCAGTGCTGCAGCGTCTGGGACAGGTTCCAGGGACCGCCGGGAGCCAGCAGTTCGTGCTCGGGGCGGCCGAGATCCTTGGAGAGCCGTTCAGTGAGGCCGGTGAGGGTGGCTGAGGTCATGGCGCCATCCTAGCCGATATCGAAACGAATACTTTTCGTTTCGTATATGCTCCGGCGGCCGCCACCGGCCGTACCAGACCCCAGTCCTGGCGCCAGGTCCAACTTCGGGCGCGCGGTCGGGGACGAGGGGGTCGAGGCGGTCGCCCGCGCCACCGCACCCGACGCCGACTGTCCCGGGTGCGGTGCGCGGTCCGGCACGTCCACAGCGGCTACGAGCGTCGGCTCACCGACACGGCCGTGGGCGGCCTGGAGGTGATGGTCCACCTGCAGGTAAGCCGCTGCCCGCTGCCCGCGTGCCGGTTACCGCTTGTGGGCCTCAGTTACCGGGCTCAAGGCACAGGTACTCGCGGTCTTGGCCAAGGCCGGGTGATCAACCCTGCGTCCGACCTGTTTGGCGTCGACGGCCGCGCCCTTCGAGGAGACCCAGCTGCCCGGCTCGTATGCCCAGCGAGTGGCATCCCTGCTGCAGCTGATCGACCTGCTCGCCGCCGAGGAGAACATGTTCACATCCCGCATCGCCGAGCAACTTCGCGACCACTGCGGCTACCGGGTGATCCAGCAAACTGCCCGGCATCGGCGTCAAGCTCGCGGCGGTGCTCGTCGCCGAGATCGGTGATGTGCGCCGGTTCGCCTCCGACGACCGGCTGTGCTCCTGGAACGGCCTGACCCCGCGTCACTACGAGTCCGACACCGTCGTCCACCGCGGCCACATCACCAAGCAGGGCAGCAAACTCGTGCGCTGGGCGGTCGTGGAGGCGGTTCAGCGCAAGACCACTGCCAAGATCGGCCACGACCGGGCCCGCATCGAGACCCGCATCGGCCACCAGAGAGTTCCGTGGCGGCGGCAGTATGGCGTTGTGTCATGACTGCTCCATAAGTTGTTTGGCGGCCCGGGAGGGCCGGATGTGGCGACCGTGGCTCGCTTCCCACCGACGTCATCGCGAACTCGCCCTGGCCCGAAGGCTGTTCACCCTGTCGTCGGGCCGAGCGTTCGACCACCACTCCGACCTGCGGCGCGTCAGCCGCCTGAACCCGCGCGGCTCCCGGCTCATCGGCCGGGCCGTCCTCGACGCCGCCGCGGGCTGGAGTTACGACGTCGTCGGCGGCCTCGTCCAGGGCGCCGTGCTGATCGCCATCGCCGCGAGGAGGGCTGCCCACGGCTCCGGCCACCATGTGCCCGCCCTGGTCATCCGCAAGGAGCCCAAGCAGCACGGCCTCCGCCGCCGTGTCGTAGCCAGGACATCGTCGGTCACTGCGTGCTGCTCGTGGAGGACACCTCCACCACCGGCGCCTCCACACTCGCTGCCGCGGCGACCGTACGGTCGGAGGGCGCTCATGTCGCGGGGGTCGTCAGGCTCGTCGACTGCGGCGGCGCCTCGGCGATCACCAAGGCCGACATGCCCGTACGCTCCATGCTCACGGCCGCCGACCACTGGAGCGACCGGCATGACCGCGAGCCCCACCCTCATAGAGGCCGCGCACGGTGAGCTGACGCGGCGGTGGAGGGTCCGATGCCCTCACTCTCCGATGACGATGCCTGTCGCCTTGCCGTACTCGCGCAGCCCACCGCGTGCCGTGGCGAGGTCGTCCAGGGTCAGGCCTGGCATGACCGCGGCGACGTACTCGGCCATCGCCGCCTCGCGGTCGATGACGTCGAGCTCCTTCCAGTGCGAGGCGATGTCGCGGCGGTCGGGTTCGGCGGCGATGGAGAGGCCGAGGCGGTCGGCCGCCTGGCCGGCGAATTCCGGTTCGGTGAGGTAGCGGTAGTCCAGGGAGCCGGGCTCGGGCGAGAGCACTTCGACGTCCAGGGAGGCGATGACTCCCCTCCCGGCATCGATCAGCCGCTGCATCGAGTCGATGTTGTCGGCCAGGAGTTCGGGGGTCATGCCCAGGTGACCGATGACGAAACCGACCTTGAGCAGCAGGCCGTGTTCCCGAGCTGTCTGCATGGCCAGCACATTGTGGTCGAACATGAGTTCCGCCCGATGGGCGGGATCATTGTCCTTGATCGGGCTCAAGGGCTTGTTCATGGCCATGAGGGAGACCGGCGCCCCGGCGTCCAGGCCCACCATGAGCTGCCGGACCCCGAGCTGGCGAAGCGTTTCTGCATGGCGGGGGTTGGACAGCCCGTCGGCACGCGCATAGCCCACCATGACCGGACGCTCGTTCTCCGGGATCCCGGTCCACCACTGCGGGGCCTCGTCGAGCATGCCGCGCAGCAGGCCGCCGAAGGTCAAGGGAAGTTCGTCAGCGGTCAGATAGAGGTAGTCGTAGGCGTTGTGGCTCATGTGCTCGACGAGTTGCCAGGCCGCGTGCGGGTCGTGGACCGAGTTCTTCCACATCCCGCCGAACTGGATCGAGCAGAACGAACAGGCGTCGTTGCGGCGGAACTTGATACAGCCCCGGCCGATCTCCACGGGCATGCCGGCGTGCAGTTCCACGCCGAGCATCTTGCGCAACTGCGGGGCGACGCGTGTCTGGAAGTTGGCCTTGTAGGGCGTGGTGTGGTCGAAGACGGCGTCGACCAGGTCGTGGCGCAGAGCGGTGAAGACCGGCTCGGGCCGCTGCGGGACGGAGATGACCCGTCCGTCGCGCCAGACCGCGATACCCGGGTAGGCCGCCGGTTCCTGGAGTCGGCCGGCGTTCAGGTCCGCGATGAGCGCGCGGAAGGGGCCGACGACTTCGTTGCCACGGAAACCGAAGTCGATGCAGTCGTGATGGTTGGTCAGGCACTGCTCGGTCAGTGCGGTGAAGTGATCATTGCCCATGACCGTCCATATCCGCGGGCGTACCGCTTTGGCGTGGGCGAGGATCGCGAGCGCGGCTTCATAGGTGGCGGTCAGAGCACTGGTGCACACCGCGAGAATGCCGCCGGCATGGGTGTCGATGTAGTCCAGCAGGGTGGGCCAGGGCACGACCGTGCCGTCGATGTACACCGGCGTCACCTCGGGGATGTCCGCCAGTGCCGAGGCGAGGGTCAGCACGCCCAGGCTGGGAAAGTTGGACCAGTCGGTGTGGTCCTCCGGGCGGGTGACGGTGCAGGTGGCGCCGTCGAGGACGGTGTTGGAGTTGGGCGGGTTGACGATGAGCACCTGTGCCATACGTGCAACTCCTCATGCTGGCGGGCTCGTTCATGGCCCGCACGAGGCCGTCGAAAAAGGGCAACAGGAACACACGGTAGGTACAGGTGTGATCAAATAGTGCTCGAATCGACCGGTTCGACGTATTTCTGGACAGACATGGCCTGATGTTGCGGGGATGTGGCTGACTTGTTGCCGATCCGTTCAGGCCGGTACGGGGGTGATCTCCGGCTGGAGGACGGCCATCACGAAGTGGAGTCGTTCGTCCGCCTGATTCCCGTAGCCGTGCTCGCGGTCGGCGGCGAACACGGCGGCATCCCCGTGATGGAGAACGACCGACTGCCCTTCGACGTCGAGGGACAGCTGACCGCGCAGCACATAGACGATCTCCCAGCTGCCGGCCGCGTGCGCCTCGCCGCTGTACCGGTCGCCCGCGGCGAGGCGCCAGTCCCACATCTCTATGGCGTTGGGCAGTTCGGAGCCGACGAGGAGTCGGCCGCTGCTGCCGGGCAGCCCCTCCCACAGCCGGGCGGCCTCCCCGTCCCGCACGACGCGGACCGCGGTGTTCTCGGCGTCCCGCAGCAGCCGCGCCAGCGCCACACCGAGAGCGTCGGCCAGCCGACACAGGGTCGCGATACTGGGGTTGGTGCTCGCCTTCTCGATCTGCAGGAGCACGCCCTTGCTCACACCCGCGCGGGCCGCGAGGGTCTGCAAGCTCCATCCACGCCCGGCGCGCAGGGCCCGTACGTTGTATGCGATCGCCCGGTTCGCCGCCTCGGCAGCACTTGCCATTCTCGTTTCCGCCTTCCGCCGGTGCCGGTTCCGCGCGTGTTGTCGTCCTGCCCGTACGGTCCAGCAAACTAACCCGGTCGGGTCGGTTTACCGAACCCATGCGGTGACCGGGGCAGCACGCCACGGCGCGATACGTACGGAGGGGGAACTCAAGTGGCGCTTTTACTCGGGTTGGTGTCGAGCATGCTGTGGGGCGCGGCGGACTTCGTCGGGGGCCGGTTGTCGCGGCTGCGATCCGCGTACTCGGTGATCTTCGTGGCCCAGGTGGCGGCCCTGGTGGGCACGGCCGTGTACCTCATCGCCGAGGCGGAACCGGCGTTGGACACCTCGGCGCTGGCCTGGGGGGTGGTGGCGGGGCTGGCGGGAGCGGTCGCCCTCGGCGCGTTCTATCGGGCCCTGGCCATCGGGCAGATGGGCCTGGTGGCCCCGGTGGCCTCTACTTCCGTGGTTCTTCCCGTCGTCGTCGGTGTGGTCCAGGGACAGACACCTCCGCCGCTGCAGTTCATCGGCCTGGCGACGGCGGGCCTGGGTGCCTGCCTGGCCGTGGCACCCGAGTTGAGGTCCGGCCCCGGTGCGCGTGCGTCGTCCGCTCAGTCGATCGGCCTGGCGCTGCTGGCCGCCGCGGGGTTCGGGGTGGTCCTGATCGCCATAGCCGAAGGCAGCCGGTCGTCGGTCCCCCAGACCCTGTTCGGCCAGCGGGCCGCCTACGTCGTCGCCGTCGGGCTGGTCCTGCTGCTGCGCGCCGGCCGGGGTGAGCGTCAGCCGCGCTGGAGCCGGTCCCAGCTGGGGGCCGCCGTGGCGGTCGGACTGGCCGACATGGCCGCCAATCTGATGTACGCCCACGCCACCCACACCGGCCTGCTGCCCGTGGTGTCGGTCCTCTCCTCGCTGTACCCCGTCGCCACCGTCCTCCTGGCACGCTGGTTCGACGACGAGCGTCTCCGCCCGCTGCAACTCGCCGGGATCTCCGCGACGTTCCTCGGCGTCGCCTTCATCGGGGCCGGCTGAGGCCCGCGTAAGTACCCTTGAGTCCGCCCTGATGTGCCTTTGCTGAACAATTTCTCGAAGTATGGACATGTTCTTGCCAGGCACAGGAGACCGTGATTTCGTCACAGGCCGAGAGTGGCTGCGAGACCCTCTCAGGGGTTGCACAGGGGCTGCGTCGCATGTCCGTTCGTGCAGGGGGAGCAGGAAGGGCATCAATTGAGGGAGGGGCTCTACGCCGCGTTCCGGGCCACGGCCATGTCCACCCCGCGTGCGTCGGCCGTGGTCGGCCACGACGGAATCACGTGGTCGTACGAGGAGTTGCTGGCGGCGGTGGACGCCGCCGCCGAGCGCCTGTCGGGGCGCTTTCAGCCGGGTGACGTGCTGGGACTCGCCGCCGACGATCCGGGAACGTTTCTCGCGCTCTATCTCGCGGCCGCCAGGCTCGACATCGTGACCGTCCTGCTGGACAGCCGCCTGTCCGCTGCGGAGCTGGAACGCAGCGCGGCGAAGTACGACCTGGCCTGGCTGGCGGTCGACCGGCTGCCGGACGACCCGTCCGCCGCGGGTGGGTTCGATCTGGAGGCCGTCAACGGGGCGCGCACGCACCGCGCTCGGGCGCTCGGCCGATACGCCGCCGACGACTTCGTCGTGCACTGCACCTCCGGTTCGACCGGTGAGCCCAAGGGCATCGTCATGAGCCAGGCCGCCATCGAGGCGCGGGTCCGGCTGTGGAGCGGGGAGTTGGCGCTGGGCCCCGAGGACGTGGTGCTGTGCGCACTGCCGCTGGCGCACTGCCATGGCATCGATGTCCTGACCCTGCCGGCGCTGCTGAACGGGGCGACCGTGGTGTTCGCCCGGGCCGGGCGGCTCACCGGCCGGGGACTGGCACGGCAGATCGACCGGCACGGCGTGACACTGATGAGCGGACTGCCCGTCATGTACCAGATGCTCACCGCCGGTGGGGTGCCGGCCACGTCGCTGAAGACGCTGCGCATGGCCATATCCGGCAGCGCGCCGCTGGCGACCAGTACGCAGGAGGAGTTCCTGCGCCGGTACGGCCTGCCGCTGCGTCAGGTGTACGGGCTGTCCGAGATCGGCGTGATCTGCTTCGACAAGCGGTACGTCGGCGGCGGCTCCATCGGGAAACCCATCGCCGGTGTCGCGTGGCGACTTGAGCCCGTGGCGGACGCGAACCCCGCGCAGGACGGTTCGGGGCCGGAGCCGCTCCACGAGCTGTACGTCCGCGGGCCCGCCCTGGCCCGTGGCTACTACGACGACCCCGCCGCCACTGCGGAGATGTTCGAGGACGGCTGGCTCAGAACGCGGGACATCATCCGGGCGGACCCCGAGGGCTGGTACGTACGCGGCCGTCAGTCCGGCTTCATCAACGTCGCCGGGAACAAGGTCGGACCACTCGAGGTCGAGGCCGCGCTGCGCGAATGCCCCGGAGTGCTGGAGAGCGCCGTCGTCGGCATCCCCGACCCCGGGACCACCGAGCGGGTGGCGGCCCTGATCGTCACCGACGACACCTTCGAACTGGGCGCGGTCCAGCGGCGGCTCGCCGACCGGCTGCTGTCGTACCAGCTCCCACAGCGGTACGAGACCGTGCCGGCGCTCCCGCGCACTCCGCTCGGCAAGACCGACTACGCCGCCGTGAAGCGGCTGCTGCACACCCACGAGGGGGACGACACGTGACCGGTGGTGCGATCCAGGACGCGCCCGCCGTCGCCGACACCGAGGCGAGGCTCGACACCGTGGCGGGCGGACTGTTCGCGGCGCTCGCGGCGCGGCCGCCCGAGGCGCACGAACAGGACGCAAAGGCCGTGTTCGCCCTGCTCAAGGACACCCGCGCCACGACCATGCTGATCCCCCGGGACTGCGGCGGGGCCGGGCACACGGCGGCCGACGCCGTACGGTTCCAGCTCGCCCTCGGCACCCTGGCGCCGTCGGCGGCCATCGCGACGACCATGCACCACTACAAGATCGCCGCCCTCGGCCGGGTCGCCACGGCCGGGGACGAGAACGCCCGGGTGATCCTCCAGGACATCGCGAGCGAGGCCAAGCTGATCGCCTCCGGCGGTGCCGAGTCCACTCCCGGCCGCGATCTGCGGAGCCTGGGGAGCTGGGCGGTCCGCGACACCGACGACGCCGGCTACCGCGTCACCGGGCTGAAGCGGCCCTGCTCCCTGTCCACCAGCATGGACCTGATGTCCCTGATGGTGGAGCTGCGCGCGCCCGACGGCTCCCCCGAGGGGTACGCCCAGGCCTTCGTGGACGCCGGCGCCCCCGGACTGGAACGCGAGACGTTCTGGCGGAGCCCGGTCTTCCGCGCCGCCGAGAGCCATGCCGTGCGCCTGTCCGACGTGCACGTCGCACGCGACCACGTCTTCCCGCTGCGGGGGGAGACCGGCCGCCGCTTCGCCGCCGACTGCTACCTCTGGTTCCAACTGCTCATCAGCGCCTCCTACCTCGGCGTGGCCTCCTGCCTGGCCCAGGCGACCCCGCCCGACAGGCGCGCGGGCTCACCGCGGTGGACCCGGGCGGTCGAGGAGATCCGCCGCCTGGAGGACGGTCTGCTCGACGCGGCGCGCGCCGTGGACGACGACCGGTCCGTCGGCGAACAGCTCAACCTGGCGGTCGAGGCACGCGACCGCGTCGAGGACGACATCACCGGCATCGGCGGTCTGCTGCTGCGCGCGGCCGGCGGCGCCGGCTTCGCCCTGAGCGGCTTCGCCACGACGCTCGCGGGAGCGCTCAGCGCGATCGCCTTCCATCCACCGCAGCGCGGGGCTCGCGAGGGCATCGGCCTGGAACTGCTGAACGCCGAGTCGAGGGAGCGCGCGTAAGCCATGTACACCCGAGAGCACTTCAGTGTTCCCCTGCCCCTGATGTGCGACTTCGTACAAGAGAAGTCGTTCGGCGTCCTCGCCACCTTCCACGACGGCCGCGTCCACACCTCTCCCCTGCCCCTCGATCTGCGCGAGACCGAGGACGGCGAGCTGTTCGTCGCCGGACACGTCGCCCGGGCCAACGACATGGCGGAGGCGTTCGCGGCGGGGCCTCCGGCCACCGTCACGGTGCTGGGGCCGGACACCTTCGTGCCCGCCGAGTGGTTCGGCACCCGCAGCCGCATCCCGACCTGGCTGTACTGCGCCGTGGAGATCTCCGGCCGACTGGAACTCAGCGACGCCGCCCGCACTCGCGAGGACGTCGTCGTGCTGATCGACCGGCTGCAGAAGAAGGCGGTCGCGGGCTCGACCTGGACGCTCGGGGAGATACCGGAGAACCTGACCGAGGGGTACCTGAAGAACATCGTCGGCTTCCGGCTGCTGGACCTGGAGTTCAAGTCCTGCTTCCGGCTGAACCAGCGCAAGGGCGGCACGGACAGCCTGGCCGAGGCACTGGCCGACAGCGACGAGACCGACCGGCTCGAGCTGGCGAAGCTGGTGCTCCAGCCACCGACCGCCACGGCCGCCCCGACCGCATGACGGCCACCGTGGAAGCACCGGACGCCCTGGGACGGCTGCTGGACCTCCCACCGAGCGGGCGCCCCGCCGTCGAGTGGCGCGGCGAGACCCTCACGTACGCCGAACTCGCCGCCGACGTCGAGGAACTGACGGGCACTCTGGTCGAGGCGGGGGCGCCCGGGACGCACGTCCTGCTCCTGGGGCCGCTGTGTCCCGCCTACGTCGTGGGGCTGCTGGCGTGCCTGCGCGCGGGTGCGGTGCCGGTGCCCACGGACGCCGGGCTGACACCCGACCGGTACGCGTGGGCCGAGCGCGTCGCACGGCCGTCGGCCATCCTGAGCAGCGATGTCTCGGCTGTGGCGCACTACCGCGGGCGGGCCGGTGACGGCGACCTCCATGAGATGGTCCTGGACGCCGCGACCGGACGCGTCGTCCTCACCACCGCCCCACGGCAGCGGCGGCAGTCACCTCCCGCCTGGCGGCACCAGGACCGTGACGCGGGCTATCTCATCCCCACGTCGGGGTCGACCGGCGCGCCGAAGGCGATCGTGGGCAGCCGCAGGGGCCTGCACGCGTTCCTGTCCTGGTTCACCGAGGAGTTTGCCTTCGGCGAGGGGGACGTCTGCGCCGCCGTCACGCGGGTGAACTTCGACCCGTCGCTGCGGGAGCTGCTGGGGGTGCTGACGGCCGGCGGCACGCTGTGCCTGCCCGAGGTCGACGCCCAGCTGGACCCGCGGGCGCTCGGCGGCCACCTGGCCCGGTCGCGGGCGACGCTCGCCTTCCTCGTACCGTCCCTCGCCCGCCGGGTCGGGGACGCGCTGCGGGCCGAGTCCGTCCGGCTGGACTTCCTGCGCCTGGGGTTCTTCGCGGGGGAGGTGCTGCCGGCCCGGGTGGTCGAGCAGTGGAGCGAGCTCGCGCCGGGTGCCGAGTTCGTCAACCTCTACGGGATGACCGAGGGGACGCTGGCCCAGCTGTTCCGGCGTGGGGTTCGGGTGGGGCGGGCCGACGGAGAGGCAGCGGGCGGCGCTGCGTTCGGTGTGCCCGTCGGGCGGCCCCGGCCCGGTGTGTCGGTGGAGATCGACCGGCCCGACGCGGACGGCCACGGAGAGGTGCTCGTCGCCTCGTCGGCCCCGGCCCTCGGGACACTCGCGGACGGGGCGGGACCGGCGCCGGGCACGTTCCGTGTCGACCCGATGCCCGCCCCGCTGCGCACCGGTGACATAGGGCGCCGTACCGAGGGCGGCGAGTTGATGATCGTGGGCCGGCTGGGCGACGACCTGAAGGTCTCCGGCAGGCGCGTCGCCTACCACCACTTCGTCGACGACGTCGAGGAACTCGTCGGCGTGGACCAGTGCGTCGTCGTCGACCGGCAGGGGCCGCACGCCTTCGTCGCCGCGGCATGGCTTCAGCCGGGCCAGGAGGAGACGCTGAGCGAGCAGGTCCGCGATGTCGCCAAGCGGCACGGGCTGCCGGTTCCGGCGGTCCATCCGCGCCGGGAGCTGCCGCTGCTTCGCAGCGGCAAGGTCGACCGGGTTGCCCTGGCCACGTCCGTCGAGCACTCGTCGGACTCCGGGGGCGCGCCGCCACCCGGCCCGGGTGCCACCGTCACCGATGTGCTGCTCGGGTTGCTCGGACTTCGAGAGGACCCAGCAGCCGCGGGGGCGGCACCGGATGCGACGTCGTTCGTGGACGCGGGGCTGTCGTCCCTGGACATGATGGACTTCGTCGCGAAGGTCGAGCAGCGCTTCGGGACCGTCCTTTCGGTGCGGGAGTGCTTCGCCCATCGCGATGTGGCGTCGCTGGCGCGGGCGATCGAGCGCGGCGGTATTGCCGGTGGCACCGGGCAGGGGGCCGGTGCCGAGTCCGACGGGCACCCGAGCGAGGGCCGCCGGGCCGCGCCCGAAAGAGACCGCCCGGCGGCCGACGAGCACCGCGGCGAGCATCTCGTTCCCCTGTCGACCCGTCAGGTGGCCTACATGGCCATTTGCATGGCGGACGGCAACGCCAACTGGTGCAACCTCTCCCGCGAGATCCGGATCGACCGGGTGCTCACGACCGACGAGGTGCGGGCGGCCGCCGACCTGCTGACCCGACGGCACGACGTGCTCCGGCTCTCGCTCACCCCCGACTGGTCGCAGCAGGTCTACTCCGAGCCCGACGCCGCACGCTGCCCGGTCACCGTCCACGAGGCCCCCGGTCCCGGTGAGCACCGCGCACGGGTTCAGCAGGCCCGCGCCGAGACCGTGGCACGGCTGATCGACCCCGCGGGGGCCCCGCCGCCCATGAGGGTCGTCGTGGTCCCCGGCGACGGCATCACGTCCGTCATCCTGGTCGCGCACCACCTCTTCCTCGACGGCCTGAGCATGGACCTGATCGCGGACGAGCTGCGCTCGGCGCTCCAGGGCTCCGCGCTCGACGACGCCCCGCCGCCCTCCGGATACCGCGCCTACTGCCGGGCGACGCGGCGCCCGGACCGGCCCGCGCCCGCCGCCGCCTACTGGCGCACCTTCCTGCGGGACGCCGAACAGATCACGCTGCCGGAGGCGACGGGCGACGACGCCCGCGTCGGCGAACTGGTGTCGCGCCCGTTCGGCGTGACCTGTTCCCGGGCAGCCCATCGGATCGCGGTGGCCACGGGCGTCTCCGTCTTCCCGGTCGTCCTGGCCGCCTTCGACCTGGCCGTCTCCCGGACGTTCGGACTGGACCAGCTGTCGATCGTCGTCCCGGTGCAGGTGCGCGACGAGGTGGCCGCCACCACCGCCGGGATGTTCATGAGCCAGCTCGTCGTACGCGGCCCCGACGCGGTGTCGCTGCCGGACCGGGCGCTGGCGTACGCCGAGCAGCTGCGGGTCGGCACGGCAAGCAGCGCATGGGAGTTCGACCAGCGGATCGAGGAGCTCGGGCTGGCCGGGGCCGACTGCTTTCCGCTGTCCACGGTGCTGTTCAACCAGCACCCCAAACGGCGTGGGCTCAAGCCCCGCGACCTCGGTGCGTGGCAGCCGAGGTCGCTGGGGCGGACGCTGCGCTACCAGTTGCAGGGCGAACTGCAGGTATCGGCCTCCGAGATGGCGCTGACTTACTACTACAGGCGGGGGATCGCCATGGACCGTACCGATGTCATCGACCGGCTGCACAACGAGGTGCTCGCGGCGCTGCGGGAGGCGGGGAGGACGTCCTGTGCGGACTGAACCCGCTTCCGGAGCCGGGCTCGCTTCCGCTGCCGCTCCCGCCGCCGGGCTCGGCGACCCCGTGGGAATGCTCCCGACAGTCGAGCTCGCCCCTCACCAGGCCCGGCTCCTCATGCACCGGGCCGGGGGCACGCCGGTGTACGCGTACAGCCGCGCCGCCCTGCGCCAGGCCGTCGACCTGGTGCGGGCGGCCTCGGTACCCGACGCCGAGATCTACTACTCGCTGAAGGCGAACCCGCACCCCGGCGTCGTGACCGCCCTGGCGTCGCTGGTGGACGGCTTCGACGTGTGCTCCCTGGGCGAGCTGGAGACCGCGCTGAACGCGGGGATGCCGCCGGAGAAACTGCTGTTCACGGGCCCGGCGAAGTCGGCCGGGGAGGCCGCGGCCGCGCTGGCGGGCGGGGTGGCCGTGACGGTCGAGTCGCCGCGCCAGGCCGCGCTGTTCGCCGAGACGGCGCGCCGGCTCGGGGTCGGCGGCCGGGCCGTCGTCCGGGTCAACACCCCCTATCCGGGCAGGACGTCCGGCGCGGCCCCCTCGCCGAACCAGTTCGGCGTCTCCGCCGGGGACACCGCCGAGGTGGTGCGTGTGCTGCGCGCCTCGCCCCTGTCGCTCAGCGGTCTGCAACTGTTCTGGGGCTCGCAGTACTCCGACGCCGAGGTCATCCGCGCGGCCAGGAACGCGGCGCTGGACCGGGCCGCGAGCCTCGCGGACGAGTTCGGACTGAAGCTTGCCTTCGTGTCCGTCGGCGGGGGCATCGCGATGCCCTGGTGCGACCGCGACCCCGCCGTGGACTGGGAGGGACTGCGATCCGACGGTCCCGGTCCCGGTCCCGGTCCCGGCCCGACCGCGGACGGTCCTCTCGGACCGGCCACCGTGGTCTGCGAGTACGGCCGGTCGATCGTCGGCCCGGCCGGTGTGCTGCTGACGTCCGTACTGGATGTGAAGACCGTCGACAGCCGGCGGTACGTCCTCGTCGACGCCGGGATGAACCACGTCATGATCGCCAGTCGGCTCGTCGCCGGAGCGGGCCGCGGCGAGCCCCTGGTGCGGGCGGTGGACCCGAAGGACCCCGGTGCCCTGAGCCCCGCGGTCGTGACGGGCCCCTTGTGTTCACAGCTGGACGTGCTCGCCCAGGACGTGCTCCTGCCCGCCGTGGATGTCGGCGACGCGCTGATGTTCTCGGGTGTCGGCGCCTATGGGCCGACCTTCAGCCCGAGCGCCTTCCTGAGCCGCGACGAAGTGAAAGAGATCGTCTTCTGAGATGGCCGAGACCGCGACCGAAGCACCCTCCGACTCGTGGAGGACCGGGTCACCCTCCGACCGCCGTGCGACCGAAGCACCCTCCGACGGTTGCCCCACCGAGTCACTGAGCCCCATCCAGCGCGCCTACCTCGTCGGTGATCAGGAAGGGCTCGAACTGCGCGGACCCGCGCGGTACTACCTGGCGTGCGATCTCGACCCGGCGCGCGTGCCCGGAATGGACGACCGGCTCGAGCGGCTGGTACGCGCCAACGGCATCCTGCGGATGAGCGCCTCCGCCGACCTGTCGCTGACCGTGCTGCCCGAGGACGCCGCCCGGCGGACCGGTGTTGAGGTCCGCCGGGTCAGCGACGCGGAGTTCGACGCCGCCAACGACTCACAGCGCCGCACGTTCACCTCCGACGCCTTCGCCTTCGCCGGATGGCCGCAGTTCCAGGTGGTCGTGGTGGCCTCGGAGCACCGTGCGCGACTGCACCTCTGCTACGCCCTGTGGCTCATGGACGCGGCGTCGCTCGACCTGTTCCTCGCCGGACTCGTCGCGGACCGCGGCACCACGGGCATCGAGGGCACCGCGGGCACCCCGGAAACGCAGGCGGCCGTACGGGCTCCGGCGCGGGCGGGCCGCCGGGACCGCTCCGCACGGGACCGCCGGTTCTGGCGCGAGCGCGCCGCGACCCTCGCCGACGCCGCGGAGCTGCCGCTGCGGCCCAACTGGCGGCAGGTCGGCCCCGGCGTGTCACACCGCACGGTCACCGTGGAGGCGGCTGTGGCGGAGCGGGTCGCCAAGACGGCGCGCGAGCACGGGCTGACGCCCCCGATGGTCTACCTCGCGGCCTACGGCGCCCTGCTCGGCCGGATCGGCGGCCAGGTCGCCCACACGCTCACCGTGCTGTACTCGCGGCGCGTGCATCCGTTGACGTACGACACGCTCGGCAACGACGGCACCACGATGCCGCTGGAGGTTCCCGCGTCGACCGGGCGGAGCTTCCTGGAAATCGCCCGGACCGTGCAGAGCCGCTTCCTGGGGCAGGCCGTGCACGGCTCGCTCGGCGGAGCGGAGATCGCGCGGCTCGGCGACCCCGGTGCCGATCCCCGCCGGCTGCCGTACCCCCTCACCTTCACGGCGCTGGAAGCGGACGGGGCGGGCGAGGGGGCCCTCGGTCTCCGGCGGCGCTGGGACGACGTTCAGCTGAGGGTGCCTCAAGTCCTGCTCGACCACCAGGTGTTCCTGGAGTCGGACGGACGCGTCCGGCTGGGCTTCGACTGGCGCACCGACGCCTTCGACGCCGGGTTCGTCGAGGACTTCGCGGACCAGTACACGGCCTTCGTCCTGGAACTGGCCGCCGACGACGAGCGCTGGACCCGCGTCCCCGGACGCACCACGGACACGCCGCCGGTGCGGCAACAGGCCCCGGCCGCCCCGCGGTCGGTACCGGGCCTCGCGGACGGCATGGTGGGCGGCACGGCGGGCGGCACGCTGCATGAGCGGGTACTGCTCCGCGCCGCCGACACCCCCGAGGCGCCCGCCGTGCACGACGCACACGGCAGCCTCACCTACGGCGAACTGGTCACCCACGCGTCCGCGCTCGCGGACCTGCTGCTCGCCACGGGCGCGCGTGCCGGGGACCGGGTCGCCGTCCAACTGCCGCGCGGGCGGGGACAGGTCGTCGCCGTCCTCGGCAGCCTGCTCGCCGGGTGCGTCTACATCCCCCTCGATCACGGGACACCGGACGGACGTCTGGACAGCATCGCGCGGCGCGGCGGCGTACGGTTCGCGGTCACCGAGGGGCGGCAGGCCGCCGACGACCGCTGGCGCGACCGCGGTGTGACACCGCTCCCCCTTCCGGCCCCGGACCCGGGCGCGCGGGTGGCCCGCTCCGGTGACGGCGGCGACACCACGGCGTACATCATCTTCACCTCGGGTTCGACCGGCGAGCCCAAGGGTGTCGTCATCTCGCACCCGGCCGTCCTCAACACCATCGACGCGGTGAACGACCGGCTCGGCCTCGGTCCGGACGACCGCGTGCTCTCGGTCTCCTCCCTCGGGTTCGACCTCTCGGTGTACGACGTCTTCGGGCCGCTGCTGTGCGGTGGCTCTGTGGTGATGCTGTCGGAGGAGACCGCCAGGAACCCCGCGGCATGGACGGAACTCATCGCCGCACACGGCGTGACGGTGTGGAACTCGGCCCCGGCACTGGCCTCGCTGCTGGCCGAGGAGCAGACGGCCACGCCGACCGTGCGGGCCTTCCTGCTGAGCGGCGACTGGATACCGCTCACTCTGCCGGCCGCCCTCGGACGTCTCGCGCCCGAGGCGGAGGTCATCAGCCTGGGCGGGGCCACGGAAGGCTCCATCTGGTCCATCTGGCACCGGATCGACGAGGCCGACCGCACGGGCCGCTCCATCCCCTACGGCAAGGCCATGCCCGGCCAGGAGATCCTGGTGCTGGACGCCGACGGCCGGGAGTGCCCGGACTGGCACATCGGCGAGATCCACATCGCCGGAGCGGGCGTGGCGGACGGCTACGCGAGCGACCCGGAGAAGACCCGGGCCGCCTTCCTCGACGATCCGGTCTTCGGCCGGATGTACCGCACCGGGGACCGCGGCCGCCGTCAACCGGGCGGCGTCGTGGAGTTCCTCGGCCGCACCGACACCCAGGTCAAGCTCAACGGGCACCGGGTGGAGCTGGGCGAGATAGAGCACGTCCTGCAGCACGCGCCCGGCGTACTGCGCTGCGCGGTCAGCGTCCGCGGCGAGGCCCGCCGCAAGCGGCTCGTCGGCTGCGTGACCCTGGTGGCGGACGCCCCGGTCACCTGGCGGCAGGACGCCCACGCCGCGCTCCGGGACGCACTGCCGCAGTACATGGTCCCGGACGCGCTCATCGAGCTGGACTCGATCCCCCTGACCTCCAATGGAAAGGTCGACCGGCGCCGTCTGGAGACCCTGCCGCTCGACGAGGCCACCGCCACGGACACGCCGGCCCCCCGGGCCCTGGACCTGCACGGCCGTGAGGTGGCGCTGTGCTGGCGGGAGGTGCTGGGCGAACCCCCGGGCCCGGAGAGCTTCTTCGAGGCCGGCGGCGGTTCGTACGACGCGATCCGGCTGCTGTCACTGCTGCGCGGCAGGTTCGGCTACGACGTGCCGTTCGGCGCGTTCATGGCGGACCCGACCGTGACCGGCCTGGCCGCGCTGTGCCGGGGGGCGCGCACCTCGGGCAGCCGGGGCGTGTGGACGTACCGGCCGCGCGCGAGCGGCACACCCGGGATACGGCTGGTCCTCTTCCCGCCGGTGGGTGGCGGAGTGTCCTGCTACCACGGCCTGATCCGAGCGCTGACCGGCGACGTCGACGTCCATGTCATCGGCTTCGACGGTCCACTGCGCGACATGCGGGGCGAAGCGTCGGGCGGAACGTCGGTCGAAGTGCCGGGCAGAGTGCCGGGCCGAACGTCGGCCGAAGTCCCCGGCGAAACGCCGGGCGAACGCCCCACCCTGGCCGCGCTCGCCCGCCGCTGTCTCGAACAGCTCCCCGCCGGGTCCCTGTCCGACGGCGTGCCGCACGTCTTCGCCGGCTGGTCGTTCGGCGGGGCCCTGGCCTTCGAGGCCGCCCGGATCTGCGGTACCCCGGTGCGCCGGGTGGTGGTCGTGGACACCCCGGTCTCCGCTGCCGCCCGAGGGAGCGGCGACGAGCCCTTCGAGCCGTCACTCGACGGCTTCCTCCGGGACGTCCGGGAGACCAGCGGCGTACAGGTCGAGGCCGAGGAGGCCGCCACGGACCCGGCGCTGCGCGGCCGGTTCGAGGTGTACCGGCAGAACATGACGCTGCTGCGCGACTGGGAACCGACTCCCGCGCCCGTACCGGTCGTGGAGTTCAGGGCCGTCGACGGCCCGGCCGAGCCCGACGCCGGGGCCTGGAGCGGAGTCGCCTGCGTCGAGGCGTCGGCGCCGCTGACTGGCGGGCACTTCGACGTGTTCGAGGGCGACAACGTGCGGCAGGTCACAGACGCGATCGAGGAGGCGGAGACCCGATGACCGACGCCATGGTGCGTACCGCCATCGTCGAGGAGCTGAAGGCCCGCGGCTACGCGGTGCCCGACTCCGGGCAGGAACTCGATCTGGTCGGCCTCGGCGTCAACTCGGCCGCACTGATCCAGATCCTGTCCGCGCTGGAGGACACCTTCGACGTCGACCTCGACGTCGAGCAGTTGTTCTCGGAACCGGTGACGGTGGCGCGGCTGGAGGCCCAGATCGCGACGCTGCTCTGACCGTCCCTCTGTTCCACCACAGCAGGCATCACCCACACAGACGCCCAGACACACCTAGAGAGGGACAGCCCGTGTCCGTGAACGGCAGCCTCCAGACGTTGACCCCGTCCGGCATGGGGGCACTCATACCGTGGAGCTCAGACGGCTCCGACGGCACCATCCCGGAACTCGCCCAGCGGGCCAAGCAGGCCGCGCTGCAGCGCGGATGCACCCTCGTCCGGGGCCTGACGCTGGACGAGGACGCCTTCAAACTGCTGGTCCGCTCGCTGGGCGACACCGCGGACCACAGGTTCGGCGAGGGCCAGGCCGATCTGCTCAAGCTCAACGCCTCCCGCGAGGAGGGCAAGGTCGTCACCGGCCGCGGCCCGCTGCCACTGCACACGGACGGTCTGCTGGTGGGGTCGCGGGTGGACCTGATCATCCTGTACGCGGCGGAGTTCTCCGACGCCCCCGGCTCCGGTGAGACGTACGTCAGCGACCAGCTCACCGCCTGGCAGGAGATGCCCGGGCATCTGCGCCGCGTGCTGGACGAGTACGAGATCGAGTACCTGGTCACGGAGCGCGGGTACTTCCCGACGGTCCCCGAGGACTGGTACGCGATCCCCGCCACCCGCGACTACGGCCGCGTCAGGTCCCTGAACCTGGCGACCGCCTTTCCGCCCGACGTCACCCTCCGCTCCTGGGACGTGCGGGTCAAGGGCATGGAACCCGGGCTGTCCGACCGGTTCTTCGCCGAGCTGGACGCCTTCCTGCGGTCCGAGCGGTACGCGTACACCCACCGGTGGGAGGTCGGCGACCTGCTGATCATCGACAACCAGCGGACCCTGCACGGCCGGACCGCCATCAGCCCCGGCGGCACCCGCGTCCTCTTCCGCGGCCAGCTGACCCTCTCCGACACTCCGTAGCCCCAACCCCACTCCCGCCCATCTCCACAGGCGCCCGTCTCCACAGGAGCCGACATGCTCAAGCCCCGCCAGCCCGTGCCCGCCCTCGACGTCCCGCTGGCCGACGGCGGCCGCTGGGTGCTCGCCGAGCAGCGCCCCGACCGTTTCAGCCTGGTGGTCTTCTACCGGGGCGTGCACTGCCCGATGTGCAAGGCGTACGTGACCCAGCTCGACTCCCTCGTCGACAGCCTGACCGAGGTCGGCGTGACCTCCGTCCTCGCGGTGAGCGGGGACGACGAGGGCCGGGCCCGGCGGGCCGTCGACGAGTGGGAGATCAGCCGCGTCCCCCTCGGCTACGGACTGAGCCCCGAGTCGATGCGGGAATGGGGGCTGTACCGCTCGAAGGCCATCAAGGAAGGCCAGCCGAACGAGTTCAGTGAGCCCGGCCTGTTCATCGTCCGCCCGGACGGCACGCTGTACGCGTCGGTGCTGGGCACCCTGCCGTTCCTGCGGCCGCACCTCGACGAGGTCGTGGAGACCATCCGCTGGGTCAACGAACACGACTACCCGGCACGGGGCGAGCTGTGAGCCCCGGCGACGGCACCTCGCCCGTGCCCGAGGCGTCCGGCTTCGCCGTCACGCCCGAGCAGCTCAAGGAGATGCTCGACCGGGACGACGCGATCGATCTCATCGACATCCGTGAGCCCTACGAGTGGGACATCGTCCGCATCCCCGGCGCACGGCTCGTGCCCATGGGGCAGTGGCTGAGCGGGGAGGCCCTGCCCAGCCTGCGCCGGGACCTGCGGCCCGTCTTCTACTGCCGGACCGGCGTCCGCACGCTCGACGTCCTCGCCGTGGCGCGGCGGGCCGGGTACGCCGACGCCGTCCACCTGGAAGGCGGAGTCGTGGCCTGGGCGAACCGGATCGACCCCAGCCTCCCGGTCTACTGACCCGGCTCCGCGCCGCCGCACGAACGTTCCATACACCGCTTCGCACACGAACAACAAGAATTCGGGAGAACGTGATGTCAACCACCGACGCCGTGACGGCGAGCATGGAATGCGAGATCCTGCCGGGCGGGGTCGCTCGGGTGGAGTTCTCGCAGGCGCACGAGCAGAACCCGTTCAGCCGGGCGCGGATGCGCGAACTGAGCGCGCTGATGCACACGCTGGACGCCGACGACGACGTGGCGTCGATCGTCCTGTACGGCGGTGCCGGCCGCTCCTTCGGGGCCGGCGGGGACTTCCACGAGGTCTCGGAGTTCTCCGGTGGCGACGAGGTCGACGCCTGGATCGACGACATCACGGACCTCTACAGCACCATCGCCGGGATATCGAAGCCCGTCGTGGCGGCCATCGACGGCTATGCCATCGGAGTCGGCCTGCAGATCGCCCTCTGCTGCGACCTGCGCATCGGCAGCCGGGCCGCGACGCTGGTCATGCCCGAGTTCCGGGTCGGCATCGCCTGCAACTTCGGTGGTTACATGCTGGAGGCCGTGGTGGGCCGCAGCGTCATGCAGGAGATGCTCTACACCTGCGCCGAATGGCCCGCCGAGCGGGCCCTCGCCGACCGTCTGCTCCACGAGGTCACCGACCCCGACGAGCTGCTGGAGCGCGCCCTGGACCGCGCTGGGCGGATCGCCTCGTACACCAGGGCCGCCGTCCAGTCGACCCGTTCCCGGGTCAACGGCCCGTTCGTCGAGGGTCTCCAGCGGGTCCGGAACGAGGGCAAGCGCTCGCACCGCACCGCGTTCTCGGCGGGCGAGGCCCAGCAACGCATGCGCCGCGTCATCGGAAAGGCCTGAACCACATGACTCCGCTGAGCAAGTGGTGCGTGGTCGGCAACGTGCCGATACCGGACCTGGCCCCGCTCGCCCGAAGCGCCGACCTCGACGGCCTGCGCGTCTACTACCGGGGACCCGACGACGCCGTACTCCCCGACGGGCCCTTCGCCCTGGACGTACGGACCCTGACCCTTCATCAGGGCGCACGGCACGAGGACCATCGCTCCTTCCTGCGCGTCGAGCCGGAGACGGTCACCGTCCGCGTCTCCCCGCTCAACGAGGATCCGGTCTACTACGCGGTCAACCGGCTGCGGGGCCTGTTCGCCTACTTCACGGACCTCCTCCTCGCCCCGCTCGTCCTGCCCGCTCTCGGCAGGTCCGTCGAGTTCACGCGCACGTCCCCCGGCCACGGGACGGACACGCCGCTGCTCGGCGTCAGCCGGCTGCCGTACGGCGTCCTGACCCGGACGCGGCTGCTGGGCGGGACGTGGCTGACGGACGCGAGCGACGAGTACGACCCTCTCGCCGGCTTTCGCGCGCCCCACCGGGACGACCCGCTCGCCGCCGGAGAGGCCCAGATCAAGGCGCTGACGGCGGAGATCGAACGGGTCGACAGGGCCACGCCCGACGGGACCCGCTACGCCACCCTGCTGTCGGGCGGCATCGACTCCGGGACGGTGACGTACCTGGCGGCGGCGTCGGGGCTGTCCGTCACCCCGTACAGCGTGGGCACTCCCTGGGGCGACGAGCTGGCGGACGCCGCCGAGTTGTGCGCGGAGCTGGGCATCGGTCTGGAGCCCGTGCACCTGACCGAGGAGCAGATCGTGGCGTCCATCCCGGAGGCCGTCCGCTGGCTGGGCGTGACCGAGCCCGAGGTGGTCGAGGTGGCGCTGACGGCCACAACGGTGCAGCGGCTCGGGGCGGTCCCCGAGGACCGGGTGCTGCTGACGGGATACGGGAGCGATCTGATCAACGCGGGCCTCTACCGGCCGTACGACCACCGGGACGAACTGATCGAGCAGGTCCTCACCGCCGTCGACCGCACCCGGTACAGCAACGAGCTGTCCAACCGGATGCCGCTGGCGTACGGCACCACCACGCACCACCCGTTCTGGTCCTGGCCCGTGATGCGGGTCGCCCTGGAGACCGCGCCCGAGTGCAAGGTCAGGGAGGGACGCGAGAAGTACCATCTGCGGGCCGCGATGGGCACCCGGCTCCCCGAGCCGATCGCCTGGCGCAGGAAGATCGCCGTGCACCACGGCGGGGGCCTGCAGCAGGGGGTGATCCGCCGTCTGGAGAAGGAGACGGGCACCGAGGAGCGGGGGCGGTTCTACGCCGCCTGCTTCGCGGAGCTGGTGCTCCGGGCGGCCGGGGGCGAGCTGGAGCCCGCCGACCCCTGGTCCCTGTTCGAGGCGGCGGTACGCCGGGTGCGGGACGGGGCCGACGGGCGGTGAACGGCTCGTGCGCGGCCGGTGGGCGGGTCAGGTGGTGTAGTCGGCGTTGATCTTGACGTACCCCTCGGTGAGGTCGCAGCCGTAGACGGTGAAGGCGCCGTCGGCGATGCCGAGATCGACGCGGATGACGATCTCGTCACCGGCGAGGTACCGCGCGGCCTGCTCCAGCAGCTCGTCGCTCGGCTCCTCGGGGTGCATCAGGAGGTCGTCGTACTGGATGCGGACGCGGTGCGGCTCGATGTCGGTCTCGTCGTCGAGCTTGCCGATGGCCATCGCGACCCGGCCCCAGTTGGGGTCGGCGCCGTGCACGGCGGTCTTGACCAGGGGGGAGTTGACCACGCTCTTGCCCACCCGCTTGGCCTGGGCGTCGTCCCGAGCCCCGGTGACCTGCACCTCGATGAGCTTGCTGGCGCCCTCGCCGTCGGAGGCGATGTCGCGCACGAGGTGCAGGGCCACGTCGTACAGGGCCCGCTCGAAGTCGGCGAGGTCCACCGGGCCGGCGAGGCCGTTGGCGAAGATAGCGGCGGTGTCACTGGTCGACGTGTCCGTGTCGATGCTCAGCGCGTTGAACGTACGGTCCATCACTCGCCGGAAGACGGCGTCGAGTTCGGCGGCGGGGATGTCCGCGTCGGTGAAGAAGAAGGTCAGCAGGGTGGCCATGTTCGGCTCGATCATGCCGACGCCCTTGGCGATGCCCGTGACGACGGCGTCACCGCAGGGCGCGCTGACGTACTTGGGGCGGGTGTCGGTGGTCATGATCGCCTTGGCGGCCGCCGCGTAGTCCGCCTCGGGGAACGGCCAGGCCAGGGCGGACAGGCCCGAGCGGATGTTCTCCATGGGGTACGGGCGGCCGATCACGCCGGTGGAGCCGATCACCAGCTCCTCGGGGTCGATCCCGACGATCTCGGCGACCCGCCGGCGCATCTCGGCGGCGTTCTCCGCGCCGATGCGACCGGTGGCCACATTGGCGTTGCGTGACAGGACGACCATGCCACGGGCGCGCTGTTGGGGCGCCGCTTCACGGCTGAGCACGACGCTCGGGCCCGCGAAGCGGGACCGGGTGAACACCGCCGCCGACCGGGCAGGCACCTCGGAGACGACCACCGCGAAGTCGTCCTCGAGGTCTTTGAGCCCCATGTTCTTGGTGATGCTCCGGAAACCCCGCGGGGCCTTTGCCGTCGCCTGCACGATCCACCGACCTCCTCCGGCGACCGATCGGCGCTGCGTCCGGCGCAGCACATCCGGTCCCCGATGAACCAATATGCGGGCTAGCGTATAGATGAAACATGGGGTCGACAAGTGCGAGCCCGTACGCCCTCACGAACTCTCCGTTCAGCGCCGTTAATTTCAGAACGAATCTACATCTTCCCGGCATCCCGGCATCGCCACACCACCCCACCAAACCCCCGCAGGGTGCATAGTTATGCCTCCATAGCTCGCGCTCAGATACTGACTGAGCTGGGGTTCCGGTGGAACCGTCTTGCTTACTCCGCGTAGTGTCAGCGGCTCAGAGGTTACGCTTACTCGGCCCTGCTCAGGTTCCACCAGGTTCCCATCGGTCCCGGAAACGACCGGCAGACATCCAACAGGCGGCAGGGCAGTCTGCTGAACACCGTGAATCCGATGAGCCAGGAGTTCCGAACAGAAGAGCTTCACACCGGCATTGGGATGAGAGATGTCCGGCCCCCTTCACCTGGGGCGGAGCCGATGACCATTGTCGCGGGTCAGTCGCGTGGCAGGCGCCACGGAGCCTGTCGGGACAGCTTCCCTGTGCGCTCGGGGCGGGCCGCCTTGATGTAGCGCATCGCGGTCGTGTCGTTGATGCCGAACGGGCGGATCAGGTGAATGGGGCCTTCCCTCTCGAATGCCTCGTGGAGGATGCGGTCCTGTCGCGTCGGCCGCGGTCCAGCGGTTGATCAACAGGTGAGGGTTGCGTGTGGCCGGCCGGCGTCGGTCGGGCGAAGTCGGCGCAGGCCGAGCACCGGTGCCGCCTGGGTGCCACGAACCAGCACTCGCACGACGTGCAGGACCGCGGTGTCGGATCATGAACGCCCGAACCGGCGACCAACTCCCCGACTGGCTCGACAAGGCACATGCCACCGACCTGCCCGAGCTGGTGTCGTTCGTGAATGGGATCAGGAGTGATCAGGTGGCGGTGGCTGCGGGGCGGCCCGTCCGTTGCCAGTACGGACAGTGACATTACGTCAGCCCAGCACCAAAACTGATCCAGAACCACAGATTCGGCCGTTGCCGACACAGGGCTGTACAGGGCGTCTGCCAGCACGCCACGAGGTGTCATGCCCTGCTCGGCTCCGGGCGGACGAGGTCGATCGGTCCTCAGTCACTGATCGTGGGCAGGGGCGCAGCACAGGTTCTGGAATCCGGGGCGCAAGCAGCCCGGCCGGGTGCAGAGAGGGTGCGGAATCCGGCCCGGCCGGGCCACGGCCGAACCTGAGAGCACGCCGGCCGTGCTCTCACGCTACCTACCATCGCGCCGCTTGGGTGGCTTTGGCTACGCCGAGCAACTGTGCTGCGTCGGTGATGATCGCGGCCAGCGGTAACCGAAGGTGGTCCCCTTGATACCGCACGCGGTGCCGGCGCTGCCGCCGCCGATGAACATCAGCACGCACGTCACGGCACGGCGCCTCACCGCACGGGATCCGAGATCGTCGCAGACGTGCAGGGCAAGGGCATGGGCGCGGTGGAGACGGGCAGGGCTGCGCGAGGACCTGGTCCGGTACAAAGGACACATGCAGGAGCGAGAGACCGCTGCGGGGGCGACGGACGATGTCGACGTGGTGACCCGTGCGGTGCTGACCGCGTCGCGGCTGTTGGTGGCGGTCTCCGCCCGCTCCCTCGCCGAGGTCGAGGAGCGGGTGACTCTCCCGCAGTTCCGGATGCTGGTGGTCCTGTCCACGCGCGGGGCCACCAATCTGGTCACGCTCGCGGATCTGCTGCATGTGGCGCCGTCCACCGCGATGCGGATGGTGGACCGGCTGATCGCGGTCGGCCTCGCCGAGCGGCGCCTCAACCCCGACAACCGCCGAGAGACCTTCCTGCAGCTCACCGCGGAAGGGCGCCGCACGGTCGAGGACGTCACCGCCCGACGCCGCGCCGAGATCGCCGCGATCGTCGAACGGCTCACTCCTACGCAGCGGCTGGCACTCATCGAGGCCCTCGCCGCCTTCAACGAGGCCGGGGGAGAGCCCCTCGCGGCGGCACTGGAGGGTGCGGACCCGCACCCACTGGGCTGGCGGGTGGACGTCCCGGTGGCACGCGACCCCTGACGCACTCGCGGCGGGGCCGGATTCGGGCGCCTGATCCCGGCAACGGGGCTGAGGCGTGTGTCTCACAGAACGACGCTGGGGGGTGGATACGCGTATGCGCCGACCGCGGCGACCCTTGCCCACAGCAGAGCCGCACTTGATGGCGCATCTGCTGCCGTCGCGCGGACAGCCCGGGCGGGCGCACCGTCGTTCTCGATGTGCGGCGCGGCCCGCGGTCCGCGCACCGCACCGGGACGGGGCACGTACGGGCCTGGCTGTGCCGCAGCACATTGACCAGGACGAGCTGCCCGGGCCGATCCTGCACCGACATGGCGAACGGGCCCGTGCACACCAAGGCGCGAGGTGTGCACGGGCCCGTTCAGGAGCCGTGCCGCCGGGGGGACGGTCAGACGGTGGTCTTCACCGACTCCTGGTCTTCGTCGTCCCCGGTGCTCTCCCCTGCGTTACGGGCGCGGACGAACTCCTGGAAGGAGTTGAGCTCGCGCTTGACGACCGGGGCGAGGAGGTAGAGGCCGATGATGTTGATGACGGCGAGCATGAAGAGGACGGCGTCGGCCATGTCGATCAGGGTCTGCAGCGTCAGCAGCGAACCGGTGATCGCGATCAGCGTGTAGACCACCTTGTACGTCACCTCGCTGGCCTTGCTGCGGCCGAAGAGGTACGTCCACGCCTTGAGGCCGTAGTAGCCCCACGTCAGCACGGTGGAAAGGGCGAACAGCAGCACCGCGACGGTGAGGACGTACGGGAACCAGGGGAGCACGGTCCCGAAGGCGTCGGAGGTGATCGTGACGCCGCCGATGGAGGCGCCCTCGCGGGCTTCGGCCCAGCTGGCCGGGTTGGCGATGACGATGGTCAGGGCGGTCATCGTGCAGATGACGACGGTGTCGATGAACGGCTCCAGCAGGGCGACCAGGCCCTCGCTGGCGGGGTGCTTGGTCTTGACCGCGGAGTGGGCGATCGGCGCGGAGCCCAGCCCCGCCTCGTTGGAGAACGCCGCGCGCTTGAAGCCGATGATCAGCGCGCCGAGCACACCGCCCGCGACACCCTCCGGGTTGAAGGCGCCCTCGATGATCGTGCCGATCGCGGCCGGGACGTCTGTGATGTTGACCAGGATGACGATCAGGCAGGCCGCGATGTAGATGCCGGCCATGGCGGGGACGAGCCTGCTGGTGACGTTGGCGATGGAGCGGATGCCGCCGAGCAGCACGATGCCGACGAGCGCGGCGACCAGGATGCCGAAGAACAGGGCGCCGGAGGAGGAGCCCATCAGGCCGTCCTCGCCGCCGGTGACCGAGACCAGCTGCGCGTACGACTGGTTGACCTGGAAGAGGTTGCCGCCGAAGAGGCCGAAGAACAGGACCATGAAGGAGGCCAGGACCGCGAGGACCTTGCCCAGCTTCAGGCCGTTCGCGCCGAACCGGTCGGCGAGGCCCTTGGGGAGGTAGTGCATCGGGCCGCCGGAGACGGTGCCGTCGGGGTGTACCTGGCGGTACTTCACACCGAGGGTGACCTCGACGAACTTGGTGGCCATGCCGAGCAGACCGCACAGGATCATCCAGAACGTGGCGCCCGGGCCGCCGATGGAGACGGCGACGGCCACACCGGCGATGTTGCCGAGACCGACCGTGCCGGAGACGGCGGCGGTCAGCGCCTGGAAGTGGTTGACCTCTCCGTCCGACCCCTTCTCGTCGTACTTCCCTCTCACCACGTCGACGGCGAGACGGAACTTGCGGACCTGAACGAACCCGAACCAGCCGGTGAAGACCAGACCGGCGACGACAAGCCAGGCGACGATGAGGGGCAGGTCGGTTCCGCCGACGGGAACGGCGTAGAAGACGACCTCTCCGAGCCATTTGGCTATGGGTTCGAAGAATCCGCTGACAGCTTCGTCGACGGACTGGGTGACGGAGTCGAGTGACACTGTGGTTACCTCGATGGCGCAGAACCGGGGCACGCGGGAGTAGCGCCGCCGGTTGATGAGCGGTCTCTGAACGAACGTCGGTGTCCGTTCGGTGACCCTGGCTCACGGTCCACGGATTCGGACCGTGACCACCCTGGTCGTGGCTGCCGGCGTATGCCGACTGCTCCACACCGCGGCGAGGGTTGACGTCTCCGCGGAGTTGCGCTGTTGTACCACGGCCTTTACTCACTCTTTGGTGATGAGAATCACATGACTGTCGGTAATGGCCGAAAGTGCCAGCGAGCGATACCAGACCGTTATTCGGTGACCGAGATCCGTTCACCGAACATCCACGTCTGCCCACTGGGCATGCGGCCGCCGAAAGGTCCGCCACGGCGGCGTTGCCGCGTCCCTGGCTGTGAAGCGAGACCGGTCCGACGCACACGTCTTGCGGCAGCTGGTCCGCGCGCGCGTCAGCTGAGCTCGGCGAAGCTCTCCACCGCGCGGGTCTTGCCGGTGACCACGAGGACGTCGCCCTTCTGGACGACGGTCTCGGCGGTTGCGTAGGTGAAGCCCTCGCCCGGACGCTTGATGCCGACGATGGTGACGCCGTACCTGCTGCGGACCTGGCTCCGGCCGAGCGGCATGCCGGTGGCGATGTCGGGGGCGACAGTCTTGACGAGGGCGTAGTCGTCGTCGAACTCGATGAAGTCCAGCATGCGGCCGGTGACCAGGTGGGCGACGCGTTCGCCCATCTCGTGCTCGGGCAGGACGACGTGGTGGACGCCGAGGCGTTCGAGGATCTTGCCGTGCTGGCGGCTGACGGCCTTGGCCCAGATGTTCGGCACCTCGGCCTCCAGCAGGTTGGTGCTGACCAGGATGCTCGCCTCGATGTGGTTGCCGATGGCGACGACCACGCTGGTGAACTCATGGACGCCGAGCTGACGCAGCGCCTCGGCGTCGGTGCAGTCGGCGGCGGCCGAGTGGGTGAGTCCGTCGCTGTACTTCTGGACCAGGCGGGCGTCGGTGTCGATGCCGAGGACGTCCCAGCCGCGCCGCATCAGCTCGTTGGCCAAGGAGAAGCCGAAGCGGCCGAGCCCGATGACGGCGACGCGCTTGTCACCGCCATGGGCGTCGGTCCCCGTCGGACGCTTGCGGTGGGGACGGAGCAGGGCCTGCAGCTTGTTAACCAATGACGGGTCGCTCCTCAGGCAGGTCGTAGCGGCGGGTGCGCTCGCGCAGGGCGAGGGCCGAGACGAGCGTGATGGGGCCGAGGCGGCCGACGAACATGAGCACGATCAGCAGCAGCTGCCCGGGCGTGGGCAGGTCGGCGGTCATACCGGTGGACAGACCAACCGTGGCGAAGGCGGACACGGTTTCGAACAGCACCGCTTCCAGGGGCTCCTCGGTAAGCGTCAGCAGGACAAGTGTCGAGCCCATGACGAGCCCGACCCCGAGCAGCGCCACAGTCAGGGCCTGACGGAGTACGTGCGGGGCGAGACGACGGCCCAGCACCGTGGAGGTGGGCTCGCCCCGCACTTCGGCGATGATCGCGGCGAGCAGCACCGCGAAGGTGGTGACCTTGATGCCGCCCGCGGTTCCGGCACTGCCTCCGCCGATGAACATCAGCACGCACGTCATGAGCAGCGTCGAGGCGTGCAGCGCGCCGATGTCGACCGCGTTGAAGCCGGCCGTGCGGCTCATGGCGGAGTGGAAGAAGCCGTCGAGGATCTTGCCCGAGGTGGTGTGCGGGCCGAGCGTGTCGGGGTTGGTCCACTCCAGCAGGCAGGTCAGAAGCGTTCCGACGACGAGCAGGAGGGCGGTGGTGATCAGGGTGAGCTTGGCGTGCAGGCTCCAGGAGCGGCGTCCCGTCGTACGGCGACGACGGCGGTGGCGCAGAAGTTCCAGCAGTACGGGGAAGCCGATGCCGCCCAGCACCACGGCGGCGGCGACCGGGAGGGTGACCCAGGGGTCCTGGGCGTAACGCGTGAGGTTGTCGGCGTGCAGCCCGAAACCGGCGTTGTTGAACGCCGACACGGCGTGGAAGTAGCCGAGGTACACGGCGCTGCCGATGCCTTCGCCGTAGCCGTACCGGAAGCGCAGCGAGAGCACCGCGCCCACCGCAAGTTCGACGATCAGTGTGGTGTAGGCGACGCCCAGCAGAACGCGCCGCACGTCGCCGATGCCCAGGCTCTTGGTCTCGGCCTGCGCGGTGAGCTGCATACGCAGACGCAGCCGACCGGAGATCAGTACCGCCAGCAGCGAGGCCATGGTCATGATGCCGAAGCCGCCGACCTGGATGAGGGCGAGGATCACGCCCTCGCCGAAATCGCTCCAGTACGTTCCGGTGTCCACAACGGCCAGACCGGTGACGCACACCGCCGAGGTGGAGGTGAACAGCGCGGTCACGAAACCGGGCGAGGGCCCGTGCTCGGCGGCGAAGGGCAGCGACAGCAGCACCGCGCCGACCAGGACGGCCACCGCGAACGCCAGGACGACCGCACGGGCGGGATGGGCGGTGAGCAGCGACGACCGTGACCGTAGCCGCGTCGCCGGTCCCGCCATCGCCGCCCTTCCCGTCTGCCCGACGGTCGCTGTCCAGCCCGCCGGGGTCAATGGTTCGCCAAGATCCCGGCCGCACACCCTACCCGGGCGTCCGGCCGACAGGACGTGTTCCGGGCGGTGCCGACACGCCGACGCGTGCAGCGGCCAACGGCAGTAGGCGCTGCGGCGTCGGCTCCGCGCCCAGCAGCCGGAAGCGGACAACTCCGTTGACGATCAAGGGCAGCGGGATGCCGGCGCATATCGGGTCCGTGGGCGGGAGAGGCGGGCCGGATCACTCGGAGGGTTGCAGTGGGCGGGCCGGCCAGTCCAGGAGGCGGGCGCCGAGTGCGGCGGTCTGCAGGATGTACCGCTGGTCGGGATCGGTGGGGTCGTGGCCGGTGAGTTGCCGGATGCGGGTGAGCCGGTAGGTGACGGTGCGTACGCTGACCCCGAGTCGGCGTGCCGTTGTGGTGTTCAGGCAGCCGCTGGCGAAGTACGCGCTCAGGGTTTCCAGGAGTGCCCTGGGCCCGCCGCGTGCGCCTTCCAGGCCGCCGAGGACGGTGGCCACCAGGTCGGTGATGGCGGCGCGGTCCCTGCCGAGGACCTGGAAGACCAGCAGCTCCGAGGAGTGCAGGCACGGGGTCGTCAGATCGAGCTGGGTAGCGAGGTCGAGGGTGCTGCGCGCCTCCTGGTAGGAACGGACGATGCCGCTGGGGCCCGGCCTGGGGCGGCTGACGGCGATCCGGCACTGCTCGTCGACAGCGTTGCGCACCGCGGTGGCGAAGAACTCCGGAACGTCCCGTACGGCGCCCGGCGACACACACACCAGCAGGCTGTCTTTGGTGGTGATCAGTACCTCCTTCGCACTGAACCGGGAGGTCAGCGCCTCTTCGACATAGCGGGTGGTGTCGTCTCCCGCCCCGAAGGGCCTTCCGGCCCGGGCGACGGCCACGCTGTGCGGCCCGACCAGCCGCAGCCCGAACCGTTCGGCCCGCTCGGCAAGACGGCCGAGGTCGGTTCGGCCGTCGAGGAGGTCGTCGACGAACTCCCGCCGCATGGCCTCCTCGCCGCGGATGGCCGCACGATGGGCGGTTTCGTAGCCCTCGGTCAGCGCCACCGTCGCATCGCCGATCGCTTTGATCAGAGCGGAGCCGACCTCCCTCAGGTCCTTGGACTCCAGAGCGTGCTGGGAGTCCGACAGGTCCGTCCAGATCCGGCGGACCGAGCCGAGATACTCGGCGACCAGGAGTCGCAGGGCCGTTCCACGGCCGGCCGCGGCGGCGGCGAGCTGCCGTAGCCCTTCAAGATCTTCGTCGGGCAGTCCCCGCTTGGTGAGGGAGGCGTCGGCGAGCCGTTTGAGGTGGCGGTGCATGTCCGCCGTCGGGGGTTTGTTCTCCGCCACGGTCGCGGCATCAAGTGCGGGGACTCCGGCAGATGCTGCCGCCGGACCCGCGTCTTGGGGGCGCTTTCTCGTCGGCATGCTCCCATTTTTGCCGATGGACGGAAAAGCGCGGGGGGTCGAGACGGCCGTGTTTGTTCCGACTCGGCAGGCGTCCCGCTGGGCCGCTCGGGTAATCCGTGAGTAAAACGCCCGGTGGAGACCCTGCGAACGGGGGGTACTGCGCTGTGCCCCGAAGCCGCCTCCTCTCGTCGGCCCGGAGGGTCGCCCAGATCCTCCTGGTGACGTTGGGCTGCCTGTTTGCCGCCTCGGCCGTGAGCTCGGCGCAGTCGCCGTCCGTACTCGTGATGCGGATCGACGGCACGATCACCCCGGTCGTCGCCGATCACCTGGAGGAGGGGCTGCGCACCGCCGAGCGGGACGGCCACGAGGCCCTCCTGGTCGAGATGGACACTCCGGGAGGGCTGCTCCAGTCGACCAGGGAGATCGTGCAGGACGTCCTCGCCTCCGAGGTGCCGGTCATCGTGTACGTCACCCCGTCGGGAGCGAGGGCGGCGTCAGCAGGCGCCTACATTGCCCTGTCGTCCCACGTCGCCGCCATGGCGCCGGGCACCCACATCGGCGCGGGTACGCCGGTGACCGGGCAGGGCGAGGAGGCGAGCGAGAAGATCGTCAACGACGCGGTCGCCTTCGCGGTCTCGATCGCCGAGCAGCGGGGGCGCAGCACGGACTTCGCCCGGGACATGGTCCGCGACGGCAAGTCGGTCTCCGACCAGGAAGCCCTACGGAACAACGTCGTCGATGTCGTGGCGCCGTCCCGGGACGCCCTGCTCACCGAGCTGGACGGCCACCATGTCATGGTCGGCCCGCAGGACGCGCAGCGCGAGGTGGTGCTGCGCACGGCCGGAGCGCAGGTCGTGGAGCACGAACTCGGCTTCTTCGGCGAGTTGCGGCAGCTGCTGGCGAGCCCGGAACTGGCGTACCTCTTCCTGTCGATCGGCACGCTGGCCCTGATCTTCGAGCTGGCCAACCCCGGCATGGGCTTCGCCGGTGTCATCGGCGCCATCCTGCTCGTCCTGGGATTCGTCGCGCTCAGCGTGCTGCCCTTCAACGTCGGCGGGCTGCTGCTCCTCGCCCTGGCCGCCGCCCTGTTCGTCGCAGAGGTGTTCACCCCGGGCGTCGGGGTCTTCGCCGCGGGGGGAACGGTCTGCCTGCTGTTCGCGGGCGTGCTGATGTTCCGCGGTGAGCTGGGGGTGGATCCCGCCGTGCTGTGGCCGACCGCCCTGGTGGTGGGCGGCGGATCGGTGCTCGCCGGCCGTCTGGCCTGGCGCGCGAGGAAGGCGCCGACGACGACCGGCCACGAGGCCATGCTGGGCCGCGAAGCGGTCGTACGACGTGCCGGGGACGGGACCGGTCAGGTGCTGCTCGAAGGGGCGTGGTGGACCGTGCACGGCCGTGACACCGAGGTCGCCGAAGGCCAGCACGTCCGTGTGGTGGGTCACGACGGTCTGGAACTGATCGTCGAACCTGCCGAGCCCGCACCGGGCCAAGGCACCGACCAGGAGGACAAGCCGTGAACGCGAGCCTGCTCGGCATCATCGTCGGCGCAGCCGTCCTGCTCCTGCCGACGCTGCGCAGCATCCTCGGCCAGGTCGACCTGGACGGCTGCTCGTCCGCCGGGACGAGATCAGCCAGCGGCTCCAGCAGATCACCGACGCCGTCACCAACCCGTGGGGCGTCAAGGTCACCCTGGCGGAGCGCGACCGGCGTGCCAAGGTCATCCACGCCGAGGGAGAGTTCGAGGCTGCTCAGACCAGCGAGCGGAGCTCCACCCTGATCTTCCCTCTGCCGATGGAGGTGCTCCGCCTCGTCGACATGCTTCGGCCTTCCGACGCCGCACCGGGCGGCGCGCGCACCGCGTAGCCCTATGGATCAGTCCGTCCCCAGGTCACAGGTGATCGGCATGAACCCTTCGATGGACGACCGGCGCATCCTCGCAGAGATGGAGCGACACCTCTCCCGGGACGACCCCGAACTGGTGGCGCTGATGGACGCGCTGAACGAGCAGTTCCCCGACGATGAGGACGACTCCGACAGCCGGGACGACGAGCAGGAACCGCACGACTGGGGCTGGAAGGCCATCGTGGCGTTCGCCGTCGTACTGGTGGCGGGCCTCATCCTCACGGCGATCTTCAACAGGGCGCCGTCGACCGACGACAACCAGGGGCCCCCGAACAGCCGCGCTCAGGTCGTGTCCGTCCACACCCAGGAGCCACAGGCCGCCGGCCTTCCGGGGGAGGGCCCGGCCACGTCCGGGAGGACCCTGTACGGGCCGAAGTGATCGAGGAACCGCATATGGCCCTCCAGGCCCGAGCGGCCCGCCGACTGGAAGCACCCAGGAGGCCCACCAGGTCAGCGAAAGGTCTGCCGCATGCCCGGTCGCAACCGCAGGAACCGCACCGTTCTCGGCCGTCTCCCGCTGCCCGAGCGGACGTTCGTGGCGGATGCCCTGCGCACGGAGACGGTCGGCGGCATGGTTTTGCTCGCCGCGGCCGCCGTGGCACTGGTGTGGGCCAACACACCTTGGAGCAGCGCCTACGAATCCGTGCGGAACTTCCACTTCGGCATCGGGGCCCTCGGCCTGGACCTCTCGGTGGCCCACTGGACGGCCGACGGACTGCTGGCGATCTTCTTCTTCGTCGCGGGCGCGGAACTCAAACGCGAGCTGGTGGTCGGCGAGCTGAGCCACCCGGGAACCGCGGCACTGCCGATGATCGCGGCGGTCTGCGGCATGGCGGTACCAGCCCTGGTCTACGGCCTCGTCGCCACCAGCCTCGGCGGCACATGGAACGGCTGGGCCGTCCCCATGGCCACCGACATCGCCTTCGCGCTGGGCGTGCTGGCGGTGATCGACACCCATCTGCCCTCCGCGCTGCGCGCCTTCCTGCTGACCCTGGCGGTGGTCGACGACCTGGGTGCCGTCGTCGTCATCGCTCTCTTCTACACTTCGGCGATCAACCTGGCGGCCCTCATCGGCGCCGTAGTGGGTCTCGGACTGTTCTTCCACCTGCACGACCGGCGACGCGTGCACGGCTGGTACTGGTACCTGCCGCTCGCCCTGGTGATCTGGGGCCTGACGCACGCCAGTGGCGTCCACGCCACCGTGGCCGGGGTCGCCATGGGACTGCTGCTGCGGGTGGCGGAGGACGGCGAGAGGGGCCGACGACCGGCCGAATGGATCGCGCACCTGGTCCGCCCTGTCTCCGCCGGAGTGGCCGTCCCGCTGTTCGCGCTGTTCGCGGCGGGCGTCAGCGTCACCGGCGACACGCTGAAGAACGTGATCAGCCAACCGGAACCACTGGGCGTGGCACTGGGCCTGGCCGCCGGCAAGGTTCTGGGCGTCTTCGGCGGCTCCTACCTCGCCGTCCGCTTCACCAGGGCCCGACTCGGCCAGGACCTCGCGTGGGCGGACGTGCTGGCGGTGGCCATGCTGGCCGGCATCGGCTTCACCGTCTCGCTGCTGATCGGCGAACTCGCCTATCCCGACCCCGCGGACCTTGAGCACATCAAAGCCGCCGTCCTCCTCGGTTCCCTGACCTCAGCACTCCTGGCCACTGTGCTGCTGCGGCTGCGGAACACCAAGTACCGGCGGCTGTACGAGGAGGAGAACCGTGACGAGAACGCCGACGGCATCCCCGACATCTACCAACAGGCCGATCCCGCCCGACCGCAGAGCACCGACGACACGCAGGCTCAGCACGGGGATCGGCACCGTCACCGGGGGGACCGATCTGTCGACACCTGAGCATCCGAAGGGCGATCCGCCCCTGTCCGGGAACGCAGCATTCCCCGCCCGCTGCTCTCGGGGAGCGAGACTGAAAGTGGGCGGATGTCGAGCCGGGCCGGACCCTCGGGTGCCCTTCGGCGGCGGAACATCTGCCCCGGTCCCCAGGAGAAGGCGATGAACAGCTCGGTACGGATGGGACGAGTCCTCGGGGTGCCGCTGCGCATCCACTGGAGCGTGCCCCTGCTCGTGATGCTCTTCGGATACAGCCTGGGCAGTCACACGCTCCCGGTCGGCGTTCCGGATCAGCCGAGCGTCATCTACACGGTCGCCGGTCTGGCGGGAGCACTGTTGCTCCTCGTCAGCCTGCTGGCGCACGAGGCCGCCCACGCGATCACGGCCCGCAGGAAGGGCATCGAGGTGGAGGACATCACCCTGTGGGCCCTTGGCGGAATGACCCGGATGGGTAGGCCGGGCACGGCCGGCGCGGCCTTTCTGGTGGCCGTCAGCGGGCCGATCACCAGTCTGGTCGTCGGCGTGGCCGCGTTCGGGGCGGGCATCGGGCTGGACATGGTGTCCGGCTGGGCCGTGCCCGCAGCCGTCCTGCTCTGGCTGGGGTGGGTGAACTTCGTGCTGGCCGTGTTCAATCTGCTGCCGGCCGCGCCGCTCGACGGAGGCAGGGTGGTGCAGGCACTCATGTGGTGGCGCACCGGAGACCAGGATCGCGCCGAGCGGGCCTCCGCGTGCAGCGGTCAGGTCCTGGGAATCCTGCTGATCGGCGTCGGATGGATCGCCGTCCTGCGTGGCGTCCTCGGCGGTCTGTGGCTCGCGGTCATCGGCTTCTTCGTCCTGATCGTCGCCGGCGCGGAACGCCAGCGCGCCAAGCTGGCCCCGGCCCTGCGCGGAATGCGCGCGGCCGATGCCATGTCGTCTCCCGTGGAGACATGCCAGGACTGGCTGACCGTGCAACGTTGCATCGACGACGTGGCCGTGCGAACCCGCCACTCCACGCTGGCCCTGATCGACTTCGACGGATGCCCCAGCGGCCTGCTCGACCTCGCGCGGCTCGCGAGGACCCCCGCCCAGCAGCGGGAGACCTTGCGCGTGCGTGACGTGGCGACCCCTTGGTCGCAGTGCACCACCTGCGCCCCGGACGACCTCCTCGAAGACGTGCTCGAAAAGCTCTCCCCAGGCCGCGGTCTGCCCATTCTCGTCACCGACGGGCAGCACCTGGCAGGCATCATCACCGCGCACGACATCTCCCGGATCGTCCAGCGCCACGCACTCCGCGGCAGGGAGAGCCGATGAGTGCCGCCCGCTTCACCGGGGCGGCAGCGAGGAGGCGACGGTCCGAGACGGTGCCTTGCCGTCGCCGCTCCTATCGGTGGCGCACTCGGCTGTGCCGCAGGCGTCGGCGCATGGCTCTACGCAGCCACCGCAAGGGATGCACGGGGGTGCGGGCGGCTTGGAGCGGTGCCTGTCGCGGGGCGAGCGGCGCATAGGGAAGGGGATCGCGGCTGCCATCGGCTTCCCATACGCAGACCGGGACGTTGTCAGCACCTGCCGATCGGTCGACGTGGACGGTGAAGGGCTGCGGAGGGTCGCCGGGCAGCTCCGCGGCCAGCACCGTGACGTCCTTGTGGCCCCGCTGAGACGCGACGACTTTGCCGTCCACGAGCAGTTCGACGGTGCCCGACGGAGCGCCCGTCTGAACGGTGACCGAATGCCCATTCCGATCGAGGTGAAAGCGGTGGCTGCGGGCCATGAGATACCTCCAGTCCCAGTCACCACAGGCACTCCCAGTGTATGCGGGCATCGCAGCGGATCGACGAGCTGCTGCACGGCGCGGGCGACTGGGCGTTGCGTGGCGTCTTCGGTTCCGGGAAGGGCGTCGATGTCGACAGGGACAACGCAGTAGCAGTGGCCGGTGGCGGCCATGAGGCAGCCGGTCGAACGTTGCCTTCACAGCGGGCCGACGCCGTGGCTGAAGGGGCGAAATCGGGGGACCGACCCCGTCCTTGACACGGCGGTTCCGCCCCGAGGCTCCGCATATCACTGCGGAGCGAATGTCACTGCGGGGCCGCGACGACAACCGCGTAGCCGCCGACTCCGAGGACTTCGTCGCCGGGGATCTGTTCCTCTTCGGTCAGCACGTGACGGACACGCCCTGATCGCTCGTCGAAGTCAACGTCGATCACCGTGCCCTTGTTGAGACCTGTGTCGGTCAGCACCGCCTTTCCGATGGGGTCGTGCGCCGCGTGGGTATGGCTGTCGGGACCGATGTTCTTCTCGTCGCGGATCCGCCCGGCCTCCTCGACTGCGACCGCGTCGGGGCCGAACGACTGGACGTCCTGCCAATCGAGGGTGTGGTGTCCGCGGCCCCGGGTCTTGAGGCGTAGACCGGCGATACGCGCCGGTGACGGCGCGACCGTGCAGGCCGCGACGGTCCCGACCGTCTCGGCTGTCGAGAGATCCATGACGGCCTTGCCCAGGGCCTTGGTGAACAGCATCGCTCAGTCCTCCTGCGGCTCGTGCCGGAGGCGGTTGCGCAGGCTCTCCGCCGCGGCACCGAACCCTCCCAGGTCACCCGCGCTGTGCTGTGCGGTGGCGTCCGGAACGAGGACCCGTTCGCCGGAGACGGTGACCGGTCCGGCAACCGGCAACAGGACGCGGCGGTGCTCGGCGGTTTCGACCTCGTAGCCCGCCACCGCCGGTGTCCTGCCCGTCTCCACGACGGCGTCGGTGACCGTACCCAGCCGGGTGCCGCCGCGGGTCATGATCGCGGCGCCCAGAACATTGCTCCCGCCCGGCTCCTTCTCCCCCGCCCGGGCGGCTGTGTCGTCCTCCTCCAGCGCGCTCTCGTCGCGCACCATGACCGCGTCCGGCCCCAGGGAGTGGACGTTCCTCCACGGAAGGAGACGGTGCAGCGGCCCCGCAAGCAGGCCGCGGCCGGCGAGGGTGAAGCATCGGATGCTGCCCGTCGAGGCATCGAAGACGAGGTCCTTGACCTGCCCGAGGTCTTCCCCCGTCAGCGTGACCACCGGCTTCTTGGCGATCTGGCTCGCCCGCATGTAGACGGTCACGGCTCCTGCCCTCCGCCCTTCCGATGCCGCCCGCCCTGGGCTATCACGCCACCGGAGCGGCGCCGCGCCTGCAGTGCCACGACGAAACCGACGCCCGCCAGGACGATCGCCACAGCGATGATGAGCCACGTCCACCATTCCATTTCCGCACCCCTTTGCGCGCGGCGTCATCCATGTATCCCCTTCCAGGGTCGGCCCACCGACGCCCGGGTGTCGACCGCGAGAACGGGGATTGGGCTCCCGCGGCCTCTGAAAGAGCACGCGAACGGGCGCACGGAGCCGGTTTACGGGTCGATGCGCGAGGCAACCCAAGGACCCACCGCTCCCACGCTCCCACCGCTCCCACCGCTCGCTCAGGAGAAGCCATGACCGAAGTCGCCGACTACGTACTGCAACGCCTGACCGAGTGGGGCGTTCAACGCGTCTACGGATACCCGGGTGACGGCATCAACGGATTGCTGGGTGCCTTCGACCGGGCCAACGGAAGCCCGGAGTTCATCCAGGTGAGGCATGAGGAGATGGCCGCCTTCATGGCCTGCGCGCACGCCAAGTTCACCGGTGAGGTGGGCTGCTGCACGGCCACGTCCGGCCCCGGAGCCATCCATCTGCTCAACGGCCTGTACGACGCCAAGCTCGACCACCAGCCGGTGGTCGCCGTGGTGGGGCAGCAGAAGCGGCTCAGCCTCGGCGCCCACTACCAGCAGGAGGTGGATCTGGAGCGGCTGTTCGCGGACGTGTCCGAGTTCTGCCAGATGATCGTGCATCCGGCGCAGGCCCGGCACATCATCGACCGGGCCTTCAAGACCGCGCTCACCACCCGCGGCGTCGCCACGATCATCATCCCGAACGACGTACAGGAGGAGGACGCCCAGCCCTCGCCGCCCAAGACGCACGGCGCGGTGTTCTCCAGCGTCGGCTGGAGCCGCCCACGCGTGCTGCCCAACCCGGACGAACTGCACAGGGCCGCCGACATCCTCAACGAGGGCAGCAAGGTCGCCATGCTCGTCGGGCAGGGCGCGGCCCGCGCCGAGGCCGAGGTCGTCGAGGTCGCCGAACTGCTCGGGGCCGGCGTGGCCAAGGCTCTGCTCGGCCGCGAGGTGCTGCCCGACGACCTGCCCTTTGTCACCGGCCCCATCGGCCTTCTCGGGAGCAAGCCGAGCGACAACATGATCCGCGGCTGCGACACCCTGCTCATGGTCGGCAGCAGCTTCCCGTATGCCGAGTGGCTGCCGGACGAGGGCCAGGCGCGTGGCGTCGAGATCGACATCGACGGTCGCATGATCGGCATCCGCTACCCGATGGAAGCGCACCTCGTGGGGGACGCCAAGGAGACCCTGCAGGCGCTCATTCCCCTGCTGCGGCGCAAGGAGGACCGCTCGTGGCGGGAGAAGATCGAGAAGGACGTCGTCGAGTGGAACGACCTGTGTGAGCGGTGGGCCGCCCAGCACTTCGGCGATGTCATCAACCCCCAGGCCGTCGCCTCCGAACTCTCCTCCCGGCTGCCGAAGGGTGCGATCCTGACCGCCGACTCCGGCTCGGGCACCAACTGGTGGGCCCGCAACATCAAGCTCCGCCCGGGCATGCGCGCCTCGCTGTCCGGCACCCTGGCCACCATGGGACCGGGCACGCCGTACGCCATCGCGGCGCGGTTCGCCTACCCCGACCGGCCCGTCATCGCGTTCGTCGGTGACGGCGCCTTCCAGATGAACGGCATGAACGAGATGATCACGGTCAAGCGCTACCTGGACCGCCTGGCCGGATCCCCGCCGTTCGTCTTCTGCGTGTTCAACAACCAGGACCTCAACCAGGTCACCTGGGAGCAGCGGGCCATGTCCGGCGATCCCAAGTACCCCGGATCGCAGGACATCCCCGACATCCCGTACGCCGCCTACGCTCAGCTGATCGGCCTCAAGGGCATCGTGTGCGACGACCCGAAGAAGATCGGGTCCGCCTGGGACGAGGCCCTGGCCTCCGAGACACCCGTCGTGCTGGAGTTCAAGGTCGATCCGGAGATCGCGCCGATCCCGCCGCACATCATGACCGAGCAGGGCAAGAAGGCAGCCAAGGCAGCTCTGCACGATCCGGAGAAGGCGGGGATCACCGCCAAGGGCGTACGCCAGAAGATCACCGAGTACGCCGAGCACCTGCCCGGTCGGGGGCGGTCGTGAGCGAGGAACACGGCTCGCGCGACGCGACCGAGGTCGTCGTGGTGACCGGGGCGAGCGGCGGTGTCGGCCGGGCCACGGCCCGGGCCTTCGCCGCGCGCGGCGCGTCCGTCGCACTGCTCGCCCGTGGCGAGCAAAGACTTCAAGGCGCCGCCCGCGACGTGCGCGAGGCGGGCGGCCGGGCACTGCCGCTGGTCGTGGACGTCTCCGACGCGGAGGCCGTCGACGCGGCGGCGGAACGGGTGGAGCGGGAACTCGGCCCGATCGACGTGTGGGTGAACGCGGCTTTCTCGACCGTGTTCGCGCCAGTGCCGGAGATCAAGCCGGAGGAGTTCCGGCGGGCCACCGAGGTGACGTACTTCGGCTTCGTGTACGGCACTCAGGCGGCCCTGCGCCGCATGGTGCCGCGCGACCGGGGCACCATCGTGCAGGTCGGCTCGGCACTGGCGTACCGCGGCGTGCCGCTCCAGGCCGTCTACTGCGGCGCGAAGCACGCGATCCAGGGGTTCACCGAGTCGCTGCGCTGCGAACTGCTGCACGACCGCAGCGGGGTGCGCGTCACGATGGTGCAGCTGCCGGGACTGAACACGCCGCAGTTCAGCTGGGTGCTGTCGCGCCTGTCCCGGCATCCGCAGCCGGTGCCCCCGGTCTACCAGCCGGAGGTCGCCGCCCAGGGCATCCTGTACGCCGCCGACCATCCGCAGCGGCGCGAGCACTGGGTCGGCGGTTCCACCGTCGCCACGCTCCTCGGGCAGCGCTTCGCCGCCGGGCTGCTGGACCGGTACCTGGCCCGTACGGGGTACGACTCCCAGCAGACGGACGATGCCGTCGACCCCTCGCGCCCGGTCAACCTCTGGGAACCCGCCGACGGCGCGGCCGGCCGGGACTACGGGGCGCACGGCGTCTTCGACCAGCAGGCGCACGAACGCAGCGCCCAGCTGTGGCTCTCACGGCACCGTCGGCCGCTCGCCGTGGGCGCGGCCCTGGCCGGCGCCGCCGGTACGGCGCTCGCCGCCGGGCTGCGGCCACGCGCCCAGGGCGGCGGGCTCACCGTGGCAGGGCGGAGGCGTCGTTGAGGCGGACCGCGCACTCCAGCAGCAGGGCGTGGACGAACGCCTGGGGCAGGTTGCCGCGCAGCTGGCGCTGACGCACGTCGTACTCCTCGGCGAACAGCCCGGGCGGTCCGCAGGCCGCCCGGGTCCGCTCGAACCAGCGGAAGGCGCCGACGCGGTCGCCGAGGCGGTGCGTGGCCAGCGCCATGTGGAAGCCGCACAGCAGGAAGGCGCCCTCGGCCTCGCCGAGCGGGACTCCGCGATGTGCGAAGCGGTACAGGTACCCGTCCTCGGCGAGCCGGTCCTCGACGCGGGCGTGGGTGAGCACGGTGCTGGGGTCGTCGGCGGCCGCGTACCCCCGCGCGATCGGCACCAGCAGGGCCGCCTCGGGCCCGTCGTCGTCGGCGGCCCGGCGCCAGCGCGGCGCGCAGAGCCAGACGATCCTGCCTTCCGGATCCACCACAGCCCCACGCTCGCCGTCGGCGAGCACGGCGTACTCCCGCAGCACCCACGGTGGGAAGGCGGCATCCGGCGCCGCTGTCGGCATGTCGGCTCGTTCGACCATGTCGCTGCAGTGTCCCGGCACGGGAGGCCGGAAACCGTCGCTGTCACCCGGCCGGACGACTGGCGCCAGCCGTCCGGGACCGGTCGCCCCGTCGTGTTCTCCGGACGGCTGGATCGGCGGGCCGTAGGTGTACCGACCGCACCCAGTCGTGCGATCGTCAGTCGGCGCAGTACGCGATGGTGGACAGCAGGGCGTTCGCCGGTTGACGGCTGTCGAGGCGGGTGTGCTGTACGACGACCGGTACGTCGCTCACCAGCACCGACGCATAATCCGCGCCGACAGGTACCTGGCCGTCTGCGGTGAGTTCGTTGAACCGTTGGTGCACGGTGCGCCGGGCGGGCACGGTGATGCGGTGCGGCCCGGCGGGTTCGCGGTCCGGGAAGAAGAAGGTGATCTCCACGTGAGCGTCCGCGTCACCGGTGTTGAGGATGCAGGCGGTCTCGTGGCTGGTCATTTCGTCCGGTCCGGTGCTGGAGCCTGGAATGAACCCTTCGGGGATCACCCAGGTGCGTTTCCCGAGGTGTTCCACAGCACGTACTTCCTTGAGGGCGGGGTACGAAAGCTTTCTCTCCAGGAGCGCGGCGGCGGGAGGGGGCCGCGCGACTCCGCCGGGGCACGAGACAAGGACCGATGTGGTGGTCGGCGTGCGCCGCACGTTCCCGCACGGCGTGCCGCGTGCCACGCGCGGCGGCACGGCAGCGTTGGTTCCCCGGCACGTCCCAGGCGAAGGCGCGCGCGCAGCTCGCCGCGGCGCACCGCGCACAGGGCCTGCCGTGACGCGCGGCAAACGACCCACGGCGCTCCTGCCGGTCCGGTCCGGGCCCCGCTTCGGGGACGTCGCGGGTCCGCCCGTCGGGCGCGCCGGTCGGACGGGCCCGGCAGGACGTACCGGCCCCGATGGCTGACGGGGACCGCCCGAGGAACGCGTCGGCCGTGCGGTACGGCCGGTGAGCGGCCGCTGCTCCTCCTCGTCGCCTCCGGGAAGCGGCTCGGTCTCCAGGAGGGCCTCGCGGAGCCGTTCGAGACAGTGCCTCAGAATGCGCGAGACCTGCATCTGCGAGACACCGATGGCGTCCGCGATCTGCTGCTGGGTCTGCTCCCGGTAGAACCGCAGGTACAGGACTCGGCGGTCCCGCTCCGGCAGCTGCTTCACCAGGGATGCCAGGGCCACGGCGTCGACGACACGACCGAGGGCGTCGTCGTCGGCACCCAGCAGGCACGCGAGGGGGGGAACCTGGTCGTGTGCCGCCGGCTCGTCCAGGGATCGCGGACGGCACTCGTGCACCGCACGCAGCGTGGACACCACGCGGCCGAGTTCCAGCCCCGTGTGGTCGGCGATCTGCTCAGCGGTGGGCGACCCGCCGCCGAGTAATTGTTCGAGCTCCGCGACGGCCTTGCAGACCTGGCCGCTCGCCTCCTGCAGGGAACGGGGCAGCCGTACGGCGCTGGTACGGTCGCGCATGTGCCGCCTGAGCTCACCGGTCACCTTGGGCAGCGCGTACGACAGGAACGCGTGACCCAGTTTCGGGTCGTAACCGTCGACAGCTTTGACCAGCCCGAGGGACGCGACCTGAACGAGGTCGTCGAAGTCCTCCCCGCGGCGTTGGAAGCGGCGTGCCACACGGCGGGCCAGCGGCAGCAGCAGACGGATGACCTGGTCACGGAGGGCAGCCCGCCGCGGTCCCGGTCGCTGCTCCGAGATCTCGCGCATCAGCGTGTCGAGGTGATCCGAGGAGGGCTCTGGTACGGCGGCGCCGTCGTGCGTCCGGAGCAGGTCAGCGGCTGAAGAAGACATGGGCCTCTGGGGGTTGGGCCGGGTGGCGGACGTTCGGCGGTACGGCCGTGACGCACCGCGTGGCAACCGGCGAGCGTGGACCGGCAAGGTCGCGGGTGACGCTCTCGGTGACTCTGGGCCGGGCAACCACCACCTCGCAACAACCATGCTCTTCGCGTCGGCTCAGGGAGTGACCCGGCACAAGTGCCGTGAAACGCGCCGAGACCCATCGTCACAGAACCCGCTCCGCGCGCAATTCGGCGCAGGGGCGGCTCCCGTGCACATGGACGCCGAACCAGTCACCGTCCCGGTCCATGAGAGTGGTGGAGCGGAACTCGCCGTTTACGCACCCCCGCCCTGGGTCACCCACCGGAGACGGCAGAGGTGTGTCCGAGGGAGAACGTCATGACGCTGGTCGCTGACTTCGTGCTGCAACGCCTGCGGGAGTGGGGCGTGGAGAGGGTCTACGGTTATCCCGGCGACGGGATCAACGGGCTGCTCGGCGCCTTCGACAGGGCGAAGGGCGAGCCGGAGTTCATCCAGACGCGCCATGAGGAGATGGCGGCCTTCATGGCCTGTGCCCACGCCAAGTTCACCGGCGAAGTCGGCTGCTGCGTCGCGACATCGGGGCCCGGTGCGGTGCACCTGCTCAACGGGCTGTACGACGCCAAGCTGGACCATCAGCCCGTCGTCGCGGTGGTCGGCCAGCAGAAGCGGGTGTCACTCGGCGCTCACTACCAGCAGGAAATCGCCCTCCCGCAACTGTTCGCGGACGTCTCGGAGTACTGCCAGATGGTCACTCATCCGGCGCAGGCCAGGCACGTCATCGACCGGGCCTTCAAAACCGCGCTCAGCACACGGTCGGTGGCCACGATCATCGTCCCGAACGACGTCCAGGAGGAGGACGCCCAGCCCTCGCCGCCGAAGGAACACGGCTCGGTGTTCTCCAGCGTCGGCTGGAGCCGCCCGCGCCTGCTGCCCGACGAGGCGGAGCTGCGCAGGGCGGCAGGCATCCTGAACTCCGGCAGCAAGGTGGCCATGATCATCGGCCAGGGGGCCGCACATGCGGAAGGCGAGGTGGTGGAGGCGGCGGAGCTGCTGGGTGCGGGCGTGGCGAAGGCACTGCTCGGCCGGGACGTGCTGCCCGACGACCTCCCGTTCGTCACCGGACCCATCGGCCTGCTCGGCAGCAAGGCCAGTGACAACATGATCCGCGGCTGCGACACCCTGTTCATGATCGGCAGCAGCTTCCCGTACGCGGAATGGCTGCCGGACGAGGGCCAGGCCCGCGGCGTGGAGATCGACATCGACGGGCGGATGATCGGTGTCCGCTACCCGATGGACGCCCACCTCGTCGGGGACGCGCAGGAGACGCTCAAGGCTCTCCTGCCGCTGCTGCGCCGGAAGGAGGACCGCGGCTGGCGGGAGAAGATCGAGAAGGACGTCGCCGAGTGGAACGCGATCTGCGAGAAGCGGTCCGGTCAGCACTTCGGAAAAACCATCAACCCGCAGGCGGTGGCCTCGCAGCTCTCGCCCCGGCTCCCGGACAACGCCATCCTGACGGCCGACTCGGGCTCCGGCACGAACTGGTGGGCGCGTCACCTGAGACTGCGCAAGGGGATGCAGGCGTCGTTGTCGGGGACGCTGGCCACGATGGGCCCGGGCACCCCGTACGCGATCGCCGCCCGGTTCGCCCACCCCGACCGGCCGGTCATCGCCTTCGTCGGCGACGGCGCCTTCCAGATGAACGGCATGAACGAGATGATCACCGTCAAGCGGTACCTGGACCGGCTGTCCGGGCCGGCGCCGTTCGTCTTCTGCGTCTTCAACAACCAGGACCTCAATCAGGTCACCTGGGAACAGCGCGCCATGTCCGGCGACCCCAAGTTCCCCGGCTCACAGAGCATCCCGGACATCCCCTACGCCAAGTACGCCGAACTCATCGGCCTGAAAGGCATCTGCTGCGACAAGCCGAACAAGGTCGGCAAGGCGTGGGACGAGGCGCTGGCCAGTGACCGGCCCGTGGTGCTGGAGTTCAAGGTCGACGCGGAGATCGCGCCGATCCCGCCGCACATCATGCTGGAGCAGGGCAAGAAGGCCGCCAAAGCGGCCGTGCGGGACCCCGAGAAGGCGGGCATCGCCGCCAAGGGCGCACGCCAGAAGCTCACCGAGCTGGTCGGGCACCTGCCCGGGCGGCATTCATGACCGGTCGTACGACCGCTGGGGGAGCGGGACTGGACGAGTGCCGTGTCGACGCGGTCGACGTGCACGCCTTCGAGGTGCCCACCGACGGCCCCGACGGCAGGGAACAGGACGGGACCCTGGAGTGGGACTCCACGACCATGGTCCTGGTCCGGGTGCACGCCGGAGGCCGCAGCGGCCTCGGCTACACCTACGGTGACGTGTCGGTCGCCTCCTTCGTGACCTCCCAACTCGCCCCGATGCTCACAGGGCAGGACGTCACCGCGCCCCCGGCCCTGTGGCACCGCATGGGCGCGCGGATCCGCAACGCGGGCCGCCCCGGCGTCGGAGCCATGGCCGTCTCCGCGGTCGACGTGGCGCTGTGGGACCTCAAGGCGAGGTTGCTGGACCTGCCGCTGATCCGCGTCCTGCCCGCCTACCACGACCGGGTACCGGTGTACGGCAGCGGCGGCTTCACGAACTACTCGCTGGACCGGCTCACCGAGCAGCTCGCCGGATGGGTGGCCCAGGGCATCTCCCGTGTGAAGCTCAAGACCTCCCGGGAGCCCGAGCGGGATCCGCAGCGGCTGACCGCCGTACGCAAGGCGGTGGGCGACGAGCCGGAGATCTTCACCGACGCCAATGGCGCGCTCGCCCGCAAGGAGGCCCTGTACTGGGCGCGCAGGTTCCATGAGGAGTGGGACGTGCGGTGGCTGGAGGAGCCCGTCAGCTCGGCCGATCTGGAGGGGCTGCGGATGCTGCGCGACCGCGGCCCGGCGCGCCTGGAGATCACGGCGGGCGAATACGCCTTCACCCCACAGGACTTCGTCAACCTCGTGGAGCCGCCCGCCGTGGACTGCCTCCAGGCCGACGTGACCCGCTGCGGCGGCATCACCGGCGTCCTCGAAGTGGCCGGTCTGTCGGCGACCCGTCACCTCGACCTGTCCGCCCACTGCGCCCCAGCGGTCTCCGCCCACGCTTTCTGCGCCGTGCGCCGCCTGCGGCACCTGGAGTACTTCCACGACCACGTGCGCGTCGAGCACCTGCTGTTCGACGGCACCCTGTCGCCGGACGGCGGGACCCTGGGGCCCGACCCGGGCCGCCCGGGGCTCGGCCTGGACGTCAAGTGGGCCGACGCCGAACCCTTCCGCGTGTACGGTGCGCGACCCGCCTGACCAGGCTCGCAAAGGAAATCTGGAACCCGATGGCGAAGGCAGTACGTCGCACGACGCGTGACATCCCGGCCAAGACCCACCCGCAGATCGCGGGAGCTCCACGGGGCCGCCAGACCCTCGGCGTCGGCAAGCTGGAGCGGGCGCTGCGCAAGGCGGTGCGGGGCGAGGTTCGCTTCGACACCGCCTCACTGGGGCTGTACGCGCAGGACGCGTCCAACTTCCGGCAGGTGCCGATCGGTGTCGTCGTGCCCCGCACGCTGGACGACGTGGTGGCGGTGCACAAGGTCTGCCATCGTTTCGGCGCTCCGATCCTCAGCCGCGGCGGCGGGACGAGCCTGTCCGGCGAGACGGTCAACGAAGCCGTGGTGATCGACCACTCGAAGTACCTCACCGGCATCGGAGAGGTGGACCCCGGCCGCCGCCTGGTCACCTGCGAACCGGGCGTCATCAACGAGGACCTGAACCGGCACACCGGCCGCCACAACCTGGTCCTCGGCCCCGACCCGTCCTCCCACTCGCGGTGCGTGATCGGCGGCAACATCGGCAACAACTCCTGCGGGATCCACTCGGTGCAGTCGCAGCTGTACGGCCCGGGCCCGCGCACCAGCGACAACGTGCACGCCCTACGCCGCGCTGCGGGACCTGCGCGACAAGTAAGCCGACGTCATCCGGACCGGCTTCCGCTCCGGGCAGCAGGTGCCGCGCCGGGTGTCGGGGGACGACCTCGACGAACTCCTGCCCGAACGCGGCTTCAACGTCGCCCGTGCCCTGGTGGGCACCGAGAGCCCCTGCGTGACCGTGCTGCGGTGCGAACTCCTGCTGACGCCCGCCCTGCTGCAGCGCACCACCGTGGTGGTCGAGTACGACGACCTCGCCGATGCCGCCGAGCACTGCTCGGACATCATCGAGCGCCTCCAGGCCGATCGGCCTGGAGGCGCTCGACGACCGGCTCATCCGCGACCAGCAGCAGAAGGACATGAACGCCGAGGACATCCAGGAACTGCCGCGGCGGGGCGGCGGGGCCTGGCTCCTCGTCCAGTTCGGGGCCGACACCGCCGAGGAGCCCCTCGCCCAGGCCGAGGGTTTCGTCCGGTGGCTCACCGACGGCAAGGGATACGAGCGGGACCGCGTCCGCATCGCCCGAAGCAAGCAGGAGGACGGCACCAGCGAGCACCTGTGGGCGATCCGGGAGAGCGGCCTCGGATCGACCGCGTTCCCGCCCGACGGCAAGGACCACTGGCCCGGCTGGGAGGACTCCGCGGTGTCCCCGGACCGGATCGGCGAGTACGTGCGCAAGCTGCGCAAGGTCATGGACCGGCACGGCATCGTCGGCGCCATGTACGGCCACTTCGGCCAGGGCTGCATCCACTGCCGGCTCAGCTTCGACCTGCGCACCGCCGAGGGCCTGGCCACCTACCGGGCGTTCATCGAGGAGGCCGCCGACCTGTGCGTGAGCATGGGAGGCTCGGTCTCCGGCGAGCACGGCGACGGGCAGCAGCGCGGGGAGCTGCTGGAGAAGCAGTTCGGACCGGAACTCGTACAGGCGATGCGGGAGTTCAAGGCCATCTGGGACCCGCAGTGGAAGATGAGCCCCGGCAAGGTCGTCGACCCCTACCGGATGGACGAGAACCTCAAGCTGGGCACCGGCTACAACCCGCCCCGGCACCCGGTCAAGTTCGCCTATGAGGAGGACGGCGGTGACTTCGCGCACGCCACCCTGCGGTGCGTCGGCGTCGGCAAGTGCCGGGTGCCGGAGGCCAAGACGACGATGTGCCCCAGCTACCAGGTCGGCCCGCCGGTGGCGCCCGCGCCACGCCTACGCCTTCACTGGCCAACCTCGCCACCCACACACCGGGGTTGTCCCGTATCGCGAAGCTGGTCGCGGGCATCGACCGCCACCGCCCGCTGCCCCGCTTCGCGCCCATGACACTGAAGGAGTGGTTCGCCCGGCGGGGCGGAACCGCCAACCCGGCAGGCCGCCCCGTCGTCCTCTTCCCGGACACCTTCAACAACCACTTCCACACGGGCGTCGGGGTGGCCTGCGTGGAGGCGATCGAGGCGGCGGGCTGGCGCGTCATCCTGCCCGAGGAGCACATCTGCTGCGGACGGCCGCTGTACGACTACGGATTCCTGGACACGGCCGAGCGCTACCTCCACCGCGTACTGGACATCCTCCGTCCGCACCTGAGGGCCGGTACGCCGATCGTCGGCATGGAACCGAGCTGCCTGGCCGTCTTCAAGGAGAGCTGCCCAAACTGCTGCCCCACGACGACGCCCGGCGGCTGACCCGCAACGCCTACCACTTCCCGGAGTTCTTCCAGACCTTCGGCATCGACCCCCCGCGGCTCGACGGCAAGGCACTGCTGTGGGGGCACTGCCACCACCGCGCCACCGGCGGCATGAACCCCGAGCAGGAACTGCTGGAAAAGATGGGCCTCCAGGTGCAGAACCTCCAAGGAGGGTGCTGCGGGCTCGCCGGATCCCGGGGCTTCGCATCCGGCAAGTACGAGATCTCCCTGGACTGCGGCGAACAGGCACTGCTGCCCGCCGTCCGCGAGGCGGACGACGACTGTCTGGTCGTGGCCGACGGGTTCTCCTGCAAGACGCAGATCAAGGACGCGGGCACCGGGCGGCAGGCCCTGCATGTCGCCGAAGTGATGAAGCTGGCCCGTGACAAAGGTGCCCAGGCCGCGACGCGGCTGCCCGAGCGCGGTGCCTCGGCCCGGCCGGCGCCGCCACTGTGGAAACGGGCACTGAGGGTCTCGGCCGCCGGTGCCCTCGGGGCAGCCGTCACGGCGCTCGGCGTCCGCCAGCACGCCGGTGAGCCAGGAGGCCCGGGGCGCCGTACGCACGGCCCCGGGCAAGGAGGCTGACTCAGGGCCAGGACGGCTCGTTACGGGGAACGACGACCACTTCTGGCATGGAGCTGGTGGCCGGTACGGACAGGGCACACAGCACCGCGTCGGCAACGATGTCGGGGTGTTGCAGCTTCGAGGTGTCCGCGTCGGGGAAACGCTCCATGATGAACGGCGTCTCCATACCGCCGGCGATGACACCGGTGACGCCGACACCGAGGCAGTCGCGCTGGGCTTCCTGGAAGAGGGTGTGCGTGAAGGCGCGCAGCCCCGTCTTGCTGGCCGCGTACGGGCCGGCCTCGGTCCAGGTCCGGTTGGACGCGGTGGACAGGATGTTCACGATGTGGCCGTCACCGCGTGCGACCATGCGCCGGTACACGGCCAGGCACAGGTACATCGGGCCCAGAAGGTTCGTGGTGACCACACGGCCGACCTCATCCGCGGTCAGGTGCTCGATCGGTTTGGTGACGTCGATGGCGGCGTTGTTGACCAGGATGTCCAGGGGCCATCCGTCCTGCTCGAGCTCCTGGACCGCTGCCGCGACGGCTTCTGCGTCGCAGACGTCGAGCTCGATGAACCGCGCGTCGTGGCCTTCCACGGTCAGGGCGGCGCACAGTTTCTCGCCGCCTTCACGGCGTACGTCGCACAGACACACGCTCGCTCCCGCCTGCGCCAGGCGGCGGGCGATGGACGTCCCCAGACCGCGGGCCGCGCCGGTGACCAGGGCGCGTCTGCCGGACAGATCTGCGTGACAAGTCAAGGGAAAGACCGGGCCTTTCGATTGCTCTGCTGACCAGGCGGTGCCATGCCCCCCCGGTTCGACTCGGTAGTCGGCTTCTCCTTCCATGCCCCAAGGGCGCCACGCCGGATGGCGGTCGGCACAGACAGCACTCGGTTGGCGCAGTCGGAGTGGGGGGCACGCCTCAAAACGGCTACTTGGGACGGTGCGGGTGTGAGATCCGGATACCCGGGCACCTCGGTCGGCGGTGTGTCTGCTCGCAGACCGTCCGGCCTGCCCCGTAATGTCCGCATGGCCCCGGTCTTGAACAGGTAAAGGCGTTCGAGGGGGCGCCGCCAACGACGCGGAAAAGGTGGCGCAGTGAAGAAACGTCAGATTTTCGGCGAGGTCTTCGCTCTGGAGGCGATCGTCGCGGCCGTGGTCTTCGTCGTCGTCTTCGCCCTGCTCGGCTACGCACTTCTCAGGCGGCGGGCAGGGCGGCAGGTGACCGCGTCCGAGCGGGCCGAGCGGCCACGGCTGGAGGCCTACTACGTAGGAGTCCTGACCGCGTTCGCCGTGTTCCTGGTGGCGTGGACGGCATGGCAGAACCACCGGTTGCACCAGACGGCCGAGCGGCCGCCCGTGCGCGTCGACGTCTCCTCCTTCCAGTGGTGCTGGGCCTTCAGCTACCCGCAGGCCCCCGAACCGCGCAGCGTCTCCGGGACCTGCCGGGGCGACGACCTGCCGACCCTGGTCGTGCCGACCGGCCGTCCCGTGGAGTTCCGGCTGACCTCCCGTGACGTCATCCACTCGATGTGGATTCCGGACCTGCGCTACAAGATGGACGCCTTCCCCGACCACGTGAACTCCTTCACCCTCACCCTGGACCAGGAGGGCCGCTGGATGGGCAAGTGCGCGGAGTTCTGTGGCCTCCGGCACCGCACGATGCACTTCTGGATCAAGGCGGTGTCGCCCGAGGAGTACGACCGATTCCTGCAGGGCCAGCAGGGAGCGGCGGCATGACGGTCGTGCCCCCCACCGCCAAGGAGGGCACCGGCGGGCGGCCGATCCCGCCGAGCGGCTGGCTGGGCTGGGTGACCAGCACCGACCACAAGCGGATCGGTGTGCTGACCATCGGCACCTCACTGGTGCTGTTCCTGGCCATGGGAACCCTCGCCCTGACGATGCGTGCACAGCTGGCCCAGCCGGAGCAGGACCTGGTGGGCACGCACACGTTCAATCAGCTGTTCACCATCCACGGCTCCGGCATGATCTACATGGTCATCACCCCGTTCGCCCTCGGGATGGGCGTGTACCTGGTGCCGCTGCAGATCGGGGCTCCCGGTCTCGCCATGCCGCGCCTTACGCTGCTTGGCTACTGGCTCTACGCGCTCGGCGCCGCGGTCATGCTGGCCGGCTTCGCCACGCCCCTGGGCGCTCACGCGGACGGCTGGTTCTCCTACCCGCCGATGGCCGACAGCATCCACTCGCCGGGTGTGGGTTCCGACCTGTGGATCGCGGGGGTCTTCCTGGCGACCACCGGGACCATCATCCTGGGCTGGGCCGTGCTGTGGACGGTGCTGCGCAAACGGACGCACGGCATGACGATGCTGCGGCTGCCGGTGTTCTCCTGGTCGATGATCGCCAGCTGCCTGATGGTGATCGGCGCCTTCCCCGCCCTGCTGGCCGCACTCGTCCTGCTCGCCGTCGGCCGTGCCAACCCGTCGATCTTCAACGAGAACGTGTGGAACATCGGCTACCAGCACCTGTTCTGGTTCTACGGCCACCCCGTGGTGTACGTGATGTTCTTCCCGTACCTGGCCGCGGTGGCGGAGGTGCTGGCCGTGTTCTCCGGGCGCCGCTTCTTCGGCTACAAGGGCACGGTGCTGTCGTTGCTGGTGTTCGCCGCGCTGTCGATGAGCGTGTGGGGGCACCACATGTTCACCACCGGTCAGGCGGCCAACGACTACTACTCGCTGACGTCCATCGCCCTGCTGGTCCCCGCGGGCGTGGAGTACTTCGCCATGGTCGGCACCATCGTCGGCGGGCGGCTGCGGCTGGCTCCCCCGATGCTGTTCGCCCTGGCCTTCATCCCGCAGTTCCTGATCGGCGGGCTCACCGGCATCATGGTCGGCACACCGGTGATCGACTACCACGTGACCGACAGCTACTTCGTGGTGGCGCACCTGCACTACGTGCTGTTCGCGGGCAGCGCCTTCGGGCTGTTCGCCGGGGTGTACTTCTGGTTCCCGAAGGTGACCGGCGTGATGCTCGGCCACCGGCTGGGCCGACTGCACTTCTGGCTGCTGGTGATCGGCACCAACGTGACCTTCCTGCCCATGTTCGCCCTCGGCTACCTCGGCATGCCCCGCCGGATCTCGACGTACGCGTCCTTCGAGGGGTTCGGCCCGCTGAACCTGCTGTCCAGCATCGGCGCCGCCTTCCTCGCGGCGGCCATGACCGTGTTCGCCGTCAACGTGCTGTGGACGCTGCGCAAACGGACCCTGGGCAGCGCCGAGAAGGCCCCGGACGATCCGTGGGGCGGGCACACGCTGGAATGGGCCACCTCGTCCCCGCCGCACCGGCTGAACTTCACCCCGGACCACCCGGTGCCGCCCGTCACCAGCTTCGCTCCGCTGCTGGACCTGCGGCAGCGCCAGGAAAAGCAGGCCCCGGTGGACAGGAGCCGGCCGTGAAGAGGCACCTGCCCTTCGTCGTCGTGGCGGGCTGGGGCGTGCTCAACGGCGTGCTCCTGGCGGTGCTGGCCGTGTACGGCGAGGACCCGATGGTGTTCTGGCTGTGGGGCGGCGTCGTCGTGCTGCTGGAGCTGGCCGCCGTGGCCGTTCTCGCCTCCTCCCGCTCCGGGCCCGAACAGCACGTGCGCTACCGGGTACCGGACCGTGCGGCCGGCGCGGTGGTGCCCGCCGCCTTCGGCTTCCTCCTCGTCGCGCTGGCGTTCGTCTACGGCCTGTGGCTGCTGGCCCTCGCCGGCCCGCTGCTGCTCGTGGCGGTGGCTCTCGCGGTGCGCGGTACGACGGCCCGGGAGTGAAGGGGATGGATCACTCGACACACATGACGCACCTGTCGTCCGTGGCCGCGATGGGCCTGTCGGGTTTCGTGCTGGCCGCGGTGGTGCCGGGCGTGGTGTGGCTCACTCGCCGGGCGCCGCTGTGGGAGCGGGTGAGTATCCCGCCCGGTCTCGCCCTGCCCCTGCTGGTCCTGCTGCACGCCTGGGTGATGCTCGCCGACCTGGTGCGCCCGATGCCCGTCGCTGTCACGCTCGGATCCGAGTTGGTCCTGCTCTCGGCGGCGGTGACGTTCTGGGTGCCCGTCGTCGCGCGCACCCGGCACCGGCTCAGTGATACCGGCCAGTGCCTCTACCTCTTCCTGGCGGCCCCGCTGCTGGACATCCCCGCGCTCGGCGTGATCGCCGCGGGGCACTCCGCGGAGGGACTCGCCATGATCGTCGGCATGCTGCCCCTCGGCATCGCCGCGGCCGCCCTCACCTGGTCGTGGATCAACCGTGAGGAGCGGCAGGCGGCGGACGGGTCCCCGCTCGTGGTGAGGGCTGGTGGTCCGCATGCTCGCTGACGGCCGCCCCGGCGTCCGTCACACGTTCACCGACCTGTGCCCGCTCGCCGCCCGCCTGCGGAGGGGACGGGCCGCCCCGGCGACTGCTGCCGGTGGGGTTCGCCCGGGTGCCGCGGGACGGCATCGCCCTGACCGCTGCGTGCGCTGCTCGATGAAGGCCCCGTGCCGCCGGGCGCCGGGACCCAGTGCCTGGGCGGCCGCCCCGCCACGTCGGTCGGCGGGGCGAACAGCGGTTGGCCGCGGCCCTGATCCCCGCCCGTCGTTGCCGCCTGCTCAGCGGTGTCGTCCGTCATGGCAGGGCCTTCCCCGCTCATGTGTCCTCGGCCTCTTCCGCCTCACCCGGGGCGGCACGCACCAGCTCGATGCGGCGCCGTTGCCAGTCGGTGACAGGCAGCTCCACCCGCTTGCCGAAGTACCACCGGCTGAGCGCGTTGCGGACGCGGTGCTTGCGGAACCAGCGCCATGCCTCCGTACCGTGTGCTCGTGGTTGTGGCTCGGCGCGCACGAGGATGCGATAGGCCTCGGCCGGAGGCAGCAGCGTCCGTGCCTGCTGGTAGCCGCCGTCCGCGCTCTGCCGTACCTCCGCGGCCGCCTGACCCTCCAGCAGACGTCGGCGGTCGGCCGCCTGCAGCCCCAGGCACGCCCGCTTGGTGGCGTGGTAGGCCAGGAACGGCAGCACGAACAGGGCCGTGCGGAAGGTGTACGTCACCAGTTCCAACGGGATCTTGAACACGAGCGCGATGACATCCTGTCCGCCGGCCATGAGCAGCACGGCGTAGGCGGTGACCGCGGCGACGCCCAGGGCGGTGCGCGTGGGCTGGTCACGGGGGCGGTCGCACAAGTGCTGCTCGGGCAGGGGCCCGGTGATCCACCGTTCGAAGTAGGGATAGCTGTAGAGGATGAGGAACAAGGTGACGGGCAGCACCACGCCGGGCAGGAAGACGTCCCACACGATGGTGTGCCCGGCGACGTCGGTCTCCGCGGCGGGCATCAGGCGCAGGGCGCCCTCCAGGAAGCCCACGTACCAGTCCGGCTGGGAGTCGGTCGAGACCTTGTCGGGGCGGTACGGGCCGTACGCCCAGATCGGGTTGATCTGCATCAGGGCGCCCATCAGGGCGAGCACGCCGGCCACGGTGAAGAACAGGCCGATGGACTTGGTCGTGTACTGCGGGTAGAGCGGCTTGCCGATCACGTTGCGGTTGGTCCGACCGGGACGGGCCCACTGAGTGTGCTTGTGGTACACGACGAAGCTCAGGTGGACGGCGACGAGCGCCAGCAGGAGTCCCGGCACCAGCAGGATGTGGGCCACATACAGGCGCGGGATGATCTCGTGCCCGGGGTACTCGCCGCCGAAGACGAAGAACGAGAGATAGGTGCCGACGACGGGGATCGACAGCACGATGCCGTGGGCCGTGCGCAAACCGGTCCCGGAGAGCAGGTCGTCGGGGAGCGAGTAGCCGCAGAAACCCTCCAGCACGGCCAGCATGAAGAGCGTCACGCCGATCGTCCAGTTCACTTCGCGGGGGCGTCGGAAGGCACCCGTGAAGAAGATCCGCAGCAGATGCACGCCGATCGCCGCGACGAACACCAGGGCGCCCCAGTGGTGGATCTGCCGGATCAGCAGACCGCCGCGCACGTCGAAGCTGATGTGCAGCACCGAGGCGTACGCCTCCGACGTCAGCACACCCTGCAGCGGCTCATAGGAGCCGGTGTACGGCTGCTTCGCCATGGAGGGGTGGAAGAAGAAGGTCAGGAAGACGCCCGTCAGCACCAGGACGAGCAGGCTGTACAGGGCGATCTCACCCAGCAGGAACGACCAGTGGTCGGGGAACGCCTTGCGCAGGAACTCCTTGCCCGCGGAACTCACCGGCAGACGCTTGTCGAGTGCGCTCACCACCCGCTCCCCACGCGCAGCCGACCGGCTCGATCCGCTCTCGTCAGCCACCGCCACGGTGTGTTCGCCCTCCTGCCGCCCACGTCGGCGCCTGCCCTGCGTGCTTGGTCGCCACTGTCCGTTCTGAGCCTGGCATGAGTCCCCTGGCAGGCCCGGACGAAACGGCAGCGGTGGGACCGGAAGAGCGACGCCGGACCGCGAGGCGGGCCGGGCCAGGGCGCGCGACGGAGATCGTCTCTCCGTTTGCGGTGCGGACCGCGGGCTACCCGGCCGGACGACGGTCGGCCTAGGGTGCGGGAGGTCAACGTGGCCAGCGTCTCCGACTTCGTTGCGGCACGTCTGCGGGCCTGGGGCGTGGACCGGGTGTTCGGCTTCCCCGGCCGGGACGTGGACGCTCTGGTCACCGCGCTGACCGGGGGACGGGAGGCGCCGGAGTTCGTGCAGGTACGGCACGAGGAGTCGGCAGCCCTGATGGCCTGCGCCCACGCCAAGCTCACCGGACGGGTCGGCTGCTGCCTCGCTTCCTCCGGCTCCGGCGCGCTGCGTCTTCTCAGCGGCCTGTACGACGCGGCCCTGGACCGACAGCCGGTGGTGGCCGTGGTCGGCCAGGAACCACCGCCCGCAGGCCATGACCGGCGGCGGTCCATCGGTACGGCCCACCACTTCGCCGAGGTGTCCGCCTCCTGCGAGCCGGTCTGCGACCCGACCACGGTGGGAAACGCGCTGGACCGTGCCCTTCGAGCCGCGCTGTCCGAGCGAGGGGTGGCCACGCTGATCCTTCCCGGCTCGGTTCAGCAGGCCCCCGCGCCCCGAGCACCGCGCGCGGACGAGGCCGTCCCCCGCCCCCGCCCGCCGGTGTGGTCGCCCGAGGAGCGGGATGTCCGCCGCGCGGCCGATGTCCTGAACGAAGGCCGCAGGGTCGCCATCGTCGTCGGGCCGGGCGCCGCGGAGGCATCCGGCCAGGTCCTGGGCGTCGCCGAGCTGCTCGCTGCCGGTGTCGCCAAGACCTGCCTGGCCCGGGACGTCCTCCCCGACGACCTGCCCTGCGTCGCGGGCGTGGCCGGTCCCTTCGGCAGCGCCGTGGCCGCCGCACTGCTCCGCGACTGCGACACCCTGCTTCTGGTCGGGGCGGAGGACTTCGACACCGGCCTGGTGCCGCGGTCCGGTGCGCGCCGGGTCGTCACTGTGGATTCGGACGCCGAGGCCTCCCCGGTGGGGCCTGACGCCTCCCCGGCCGCGCGGGTGACGGGCGATGTGGCCACGGCACTGGAGCTGCTCATCCCCCTGCTGCACCGCACGTCCGGCCGCGGATGGCGGACGGACGTGGAGCGCGCGATCCGCGAGTGGCGTGCGGAAGGGCACGCGAAGGCCCACCGGTTCTTCGGTATGGCGATCAATCCCCGCTCCGTGGTCGCCGAGTTGTCCGCGCGCCTGCCGGAGCGCGCCGTCGTCGTCACCGATTCCGGCTCCTCCCTGGACTGGTGGACCCGCCACCTCGAACTGCGCGACGGAATGCGCGCGGCGCTGTCACGACACCTGGCCACCCCCGGGGCGGCCGTTCCCTACGCTGTCGCCGCCCGACTGGCCTGTCCCGAACGTCCGGTGATCGCCCTGGTCGGCGACGGCGCCCTGCAGGCGGGAGGGATGAACGAGTTGATCACCGTGCGGCGGCACCTGGAACGGCTCGCCGGGCTGCCGCCGACGATCTTCTGCGCGTTCAACAACGAGGATCTCAGTCGGCTCACCTGGGAGCGCCGGACAGCGGCCGGGGACCCGCGCATCCCGGTGACCGGAGAGGTCCCCGCCGTGTCGTACACGCAGTACGCCCGGCTGCTGGGCCTGCCCGGTGTCCGCTGTGACAGGCCGCGCCGGGTGGGTGCCGTCTGGGAGGCCGCGCTGGCCGCCCAGGGGCCGATGCTGCTGGAGTTCATGGTGGACGGGGACGTGCCCCCGGACTGGGCGGAGTTCGGCGGGTCGGCGCACCCCCGGGGCCCGTCGCTCACGGGTCGTGCCAGAGGGTCCCTGCGGCGGAGGATCACCGCGTCGGTCGGCGGCCTGTTCGGCTCGGCCTGACTCCACCTCACGCCCGGGTACGCAGCGATCAACGCGGTGATAAGGATCCCGTCGCCGGGGTACTGCGTTTGGTCCGGAGTCGGCCACCGTGAGGCCGACGGCGAGTTCGTTCGAAACGGCAGGCAGGAGAGGACGATGCACACTCCAGGTGACGAGGCGCCGTCGGCCGGGGGCCGTATGGGGGATGCCGCGGCCCGGCTGGCGGAGGACACCGCGGAACTGGCCCGGCGGGAGGTCAGGGCGATCCAGGACGAGGCCGTGACCGCGCTCAGGAGGTTCGGGACCGGCGGTGTCCTGCTGGCGGGGGCGGGCACCTGCGGCGTGCTCTCCCTGTGGGCGGCGCACGAGGCGCTGTTGCGGGCTGTCGAATCGGCCCTGCCGAGGGGAAAGGCGTCGGTGGTGCTGACGTGTGCCTACGCTTCCGCGGCCGCGGCCCTCGGCCTGGCCGCCCGCAACCGGATCCGTGCCGGGGCACGGGCCACCGCCGGGGCCATGGAGAAGGAGGCAGGCCAGCTGGAGCAGGAGCACGCGCCGATGAGGGGTGACTCCGCCGGTCGGGGCGGGGCGGGCACTGGTTCCTGAGGCGAGGAGGACGACGTACCCCAAGGAGCCGAGCTGGACAACGGCCCTGACGGCGGGCCTCCTTCAACCGCCGTCAGGGCCGCACTACTCCGGCTGGATGTCCGTGATCTCCAGTTCGCGTCCGCTGCGCAACGCCGTGGAAGGGCGATCGCAGCCCGGGCACCAGAAGAAGGGCGGCATGCCCACCGCGAACTCCTCGGCACACGGCTCGCACCAGGCGTGCGCGGGCACCGACTCGACGACGAGCTTCGCGTCGGCGAGGGCGGTGCCCGCGCGGGCCACCTCGAAGGCGAAGTCGAGGGCTTCGGGGACCACGCCCGACAGCTCGCCCACCCGTACGGTCACCGCCGCGACGGCGTCCGTTCCGTCGGCCCGTGCCAGCTCACCGGCCCGTTCGATGATCGCCGTAGCGATCGACAGCTCGTGCACCCCCGGCTCAGCGCGGGTGCCGCGCACCGGCGTGGAAGCCGGACATCCGCCAGATCCGCACCTCCCGCACCGCTCCCGGCAGCTCCTTGACCAGCAGTGCCAGGAACGCTCCGCCCAGCAGCACCGCCTCCGCCATCAGGATCCGTCTGGCCGTCATCGCCGCTCCTTGCTCACTCGTACCGCCTGTCGTTGCGCCGTCACTCGACCGGGGCGTCATCCCGGGGAGATGCTCGGCATGATCTTCATGATCGCGTTGTGCCGCTTCCAGTGGATCCCGGTGGACCGGCGCGCATCGGCGGTGCCGTCCTCGTGGTGTCCGGGCTGGTGGTGATACGGGCCCTTGTTGCCCTGGTGGATGCCGTAGACGTGGGTGGGCGTGTCCGGCTTCACCTGTGGCTTGCCGACCTTGATCCTGCCCATGTCGTTCTCCTCTCCTGCGGCCCTACGGGCGCTCGGTCAGCTCTGCGAAGAACTGTTCGACGGCGGGCCATACCCGGTCGCCGCCGGACAGCCCCCGCCACTCCCGGCGGACGAGGGCGACCAGCCGGAAACAGTCGTCGACCGGCACGATCCAGTGCTGCCGCTGGTTTCGTGCGGTGTTCACCAGCAGCGCTTCCACCTCGGGTTCCACGCCGGCCAGCTCCGGACACTTCGCCACCGCCTCCCGCCAGGCGCCCGCGTCCACCTCCCAGCGGGTGGCACCCGCCGGGCTCGGATAGTGCGCGGACACGGTCCCGTCCGTCCGGGGCACGAAGTACGCCAGACCGACGGGGACACCGAGCGGTCCCGTCTCGACCGCCGGCAGCCTCACACGCCGCTCGGGGACCAGCCGGTAGTGGCCGTCGCCCGCCGCGTCCTCCACGAAGAGCACCGAGCACGCACGGCAGGCGCACAGCGCCTCCTCACGACTGGTGTCGTACAGATGCCGGTGGTCGGCGGCGATCGGCGCGCGGCACAGGTCGCAGCGTTCCTCGGCGTCGTCCGTCGGCCGGTCGGCGGACGAGCGGATCATCCGGGCCAGGGCGCCGCCGACGGTCACGGAGCCCCCTGCGGCTGGGCAGGCCGACGCAGCACCGTGTCCAGGGGGACGAACGCGGCCTTCGGGGACTGCGGCTCCGGCACGGGCTCGACGGCCGTCAGCTCGGGCGCCACGGCGAGGACCGCCTCCCGAACGGCCTCCTCGACACCGGCGGACGCCGACCCGCACCCGGATCCGCATCCGGGGGTGCGAAGGCGGATCCGGGCGACCGGACCCTCCACTGCGGCCAGCTCCGCATCCCCGCCGCGCTCCTGGAGGGCGGGCCGGAGCCGCTCGACGGCCCGGGAGGCCCGGCGCTCGGGCGGCTCGGGGTGGATGTCGTGCAGCACCAGCAGATGATCCAGCAACTCGTCGGCGGTCAGGCGCGCGCTCAGCGCGGGGTCCGCATGATCCATCACCCGGGCCAGCGCCTCGCCGTAGACGTCGGTCAGCGCGCGGACCGCGTCGAGGGCGGCCTGAGCCGTGGGGCCGGGCGCGATCTCGACCTTCTCCAGCAGCTCGTCGATGCGGGCGAGACGCGCCATGACCTCGGCGTCGTTCAGCCGCGAGGGGGGACCGGCCCCGTCGGCCGGTTCCCCGTCGGCCCGATGATCCGGCTCAGCCATGGGAGGCTCCGTAGGTGGGGGAGTGCAGCGTGGTGAGCGTCTTGCCCTTGCCCAGGTACATGTGGACTCCGCAGGGCAGGCACGGGTCGAAGCTGCGGACCGTGCGCATGATGTCGACGCCCTTGAAGTCCTCCGGCCCGTTCTCCTCGAAGATGGGCTGGCCCTGGACGGCGTCCTCGTACGGGCCGGGGGTGCCGTAACTGTCGCGGGGGCTGGCGTTCCACGGGGTGGGCGGGTACGGGTGGTAGTTGGCGATCTTCTTGTCCTTGATCACCAGGTGGTGGGAGAGGACGCCGCGCACCGCCTCGTGGAAGCCGCAGCCGATGGCCTCGTCGGGTACCTTGAAGTCCTCGTAGACCTTGGTCTTCCCCGCGCGCACCAACTGCATGGCCTCCTCCAGGAACTGGAGGGCCATCGCGGCGGAGTAGGCGATGAAGTAGGGCCGGGCGCGGTCCCGCTCGATGGTGTTGCTCCACTTGGGGATGTGCCACTCCAGCGTCGTCTCCGGCAGCTTCTCGCTCTTGGGCAGCGAGATGCGCACGCTGTGCCCGGTGGCCTTGATGTACGGGGTGTCGACCAGGCCGTTGAGCGCCGTGGACCACAGCCGGGCGAGCGGACCGCCGCCGGTGTCCAGGGCGAGGTGCTCATCGCTGTCCTTGTGGTACCAGCGCGGACTCATCACCCAGCTGTAATTGGCGTCGAACTCGCGCTTCTGCGGCACCGGCACCGTGGTCTGGTTCCACGGGTGCCGCATGTCCACCGGGTTGCCGAGCGGGTCGTGGGTGACGAACGGCTTCTCGCCCACCCAGTCGTCGTAGTAGGAGCTGCCCAGCAGGATGCGCATCCCGAGGTTGATGTCGACCAGGTTGTTGGTGACCAGTTCGCCGTCGAGGACGATGCCGGGGGTGACGTACATCGCCTTGCCCCAGTCGTTCATGGTCTCGTAGCGGTAGTCGACGACGTCCGGGTTCTGCCAGGCGCCCCAGCAGCCGAGCATGATCCGGCGCCGGCCGACCTCCTCGTAGCCGGGCAGGGCCTCGTAGAAGAAGTCGAACACGTCGTCGTTCATCGCCACGGCCTGCTTGATGAAGTCGAGGACCCTCATCAGGCGGGAGAGGTAGTCGGTGAACGTGGTCGGCTGCGGCATCGTGCCGACGCCGCCCGGGTACATGGTCGACGGGTGGACGTGGCGGCCCTCCATGAGGCAGAACATCTCGCGGGTGATCCGGCTGACCTTGAGGGCCTCCTTGTACACCTCGCCCTCGAAGGGGTTGAAGGCGCGCATGATGTCGGCGATGGTCCGGTAGCCGTGGATGTCCCCGCGGGGGGCCTCGGTCCGCTCGGCCCGCGCCAGCACGCTCGGGTTGGTGGCCTTGACCATCCCCTCGCAGAAGTCCACGAACACCAGGTTGTCCTGGAAGATCGTGTGATCGAACATGTACTCGGCGGCCTCGCCGAGGTTGACGATGTGCTCCGCCAGCGGCGGCGGCTTGATGCCGTAGGCCATCTGCTGCGCGTAGTTCGAGCAGGTGGTGTGGTTGTCGCCGCAGATGCCGCAGATGCGTGAGGTGATGAAGCCCGCGTCGCGCGGGTCCTTGCCCTTCATGAAGACGGAGTAGCCACGGAACAGGGACGAGGTGCTGTGGCACTCCACGACTTCCTGGTTGGCGAAGTCGATCTTCGTGTAGATGCCGAGGTTCCCGATGATCCGGGTGATGGGGTCCCAGGACATGTCGACGATCTGCGGCGGTCTCCGCTCGCCCGCCCGGGTCCGGTCCTCGGTTGTGGTCATGTGCGTTCCTGCCCTCGCTGCTCGCTGTGTTCGACGGTCGGTGGTGCGGAGTCCGTTGGGCGCGGGGTCACGGTCACGGACGCCAGTGCGGGTCGTAGCCGGAGGTGAGGACCGGCTTGTTGTGGTGCCACTTGGGCTCGCGGTTGACCGTGCTGTTGGTGATGCCGCGCAGGCGGCGCATGACCGCCCCGTAGGGCTTGATGGCCATCGACGACAGGCTGGCGCCGGCGGGCTCGTCCATGAACGGCATGAACGCGTCGGGGAAGCCGGGCATGGTGCAGCCGATGCAGATGCCGCCGACGTTCGGGCAGCCACCGATGCCCGCCATCCAGCCGCGCTTGGGCACGTTGCAGTTCACCACGGGACCCCAGCAGCCCACCTTCACCTGGCACTTGGGGGAGTTGTAGTCCTTGGCGAAGTCGGCCTGCTCGTAGTAGGCCGCGCGGTCGCAGCCCTCGTGCACGGTCTTCCCGAACAGCCACTGCGGGCGCAGCATGTGGTCGAGCGGCGGTGCCGGGGAGGACCCCGCCGCGTGGTAGAGCACCCAGATCAGGGTCTCCATGAAGTTCTCCGGCTGGATGGGGCAGCCGGGGACGTTGACGACGGGCAGGGCGCCCTGCGACTTGAAGTCCCAGCCGAGGTAGTCGGCCAGGCCCATGGAGCCCGTCGGGTTGCCCGCCATCGCGTGGATGCCGCCGTACGTGGCGCAGGTGCCGGCGGCGACCACCGCCCACGCCTTCGGGGCCAGCCGGTCGATCCACCAGTTGAGGGTGAGCGGTTCGCCGGTGTCCGGGTCGTTGCCGAACGACGTCCAGTAGCCCTCGCCCTCGATGATGTTCTGGTTGGGGATCGAGCCCTCGATGACCAGGATGAACGGCGAGAGCTCGCCGCGGATCGCCGCGCGGTACGGGGCGAGGAACTCCTCGCCGCCGAGGGTGGGCGAGAGCACCTTGTTGTGCAGGTTCACCTTCGGCAGCCCGGGGATGAGGCCCTGCACGAGGTCCTCGATCGCCGGCTGGCCGGCCGCGGTGAGGGAGACGGAGTCGCCGTCGCAGCTCATGCCCTCCGAGATCCAGAGAATGCTGATCTCGTCGAAGCCGTTGCGTGCCTCGGCCCGGCTCGGTTCGGTGGCGACCTCGTGGGTGCCGCTTGCGGTCGTCATGTCCTGGGCCTCCGCTGCAGTCGGTCCCTGAATCGGTCGTACGCCGCGGCCACCGGCCCGGCGAAAGCGAGCATGGGCGGCCGGTCCGGTGCGTGCGGGTGCGGGCGGGTCGGCGCCGCCTGCTTGGCCTTCACGAGCATCCGCCCCAGCTCGTCGAGCCGCCGCTGCTCGACGGCCTCGCGCAGCTTGGGCATGAACTCGCCCTCCTCCTCGCGCACATGTGCCTCGACGTCCCGCCGCAGCCGCGCGATCAGCTCGTCGGTGCGCTCGTCGTCCTCGCCGAGCCGGTCCAGTTCCGCGAGGGTCTCCTTGACGGCCATGTGCTCGCCGAGATGGTCGTCGACCAGTTGCTCGCCGTCCGGCAGGGACTTCCTGGCGAGGGGGTAGACCATGAGCTCCTCCAGCGCCGCGTGCTTGGACAGCTCGCGGATCAGCAGCTCCACCACCGCGCGTCGCTGCGCGGGGGAGGCGGCCGAGTGGTAGTCGCGGAAGAGCTGCTCGACCATGCGGTGGTCGTGCACCAGCACCTCAAGACCGTCCATCGGACCGTCCCTTCTCCGGCCGGTCGGCCAGGTCTCGGTGCCGCTCGTGTGGCGGCAGGGGAGTCTTGGGCAGCGCGGCCGGAGCTGCGGTGTCCGGGGGATCGAGCGGCTCGATTTCGTCGGGCCGGAAGTAGTGGAAACGGCCGTACCAGCCGTGCAGCTCCGCCGCGGGGTCGTCGTCGACCGTGACGGCGACGTGGACGCTGCCGTCCACGTCGTGGAAGACGGCGGCGACCCGGGCGGTCCGTCCGGCCAGGAACATGTCCTGGGCGTCGGCCCCGCGGACCCGTGGGTGGAGGCGCACCCGGTGGCCGCTCCCCACGGGCACACCGGCGATCAGCACCGTGTCGGTCACCGGGGACAGACCGTCGTCGGCACCTTCCTGCCACCACGCCGACCGGTCGGCCGGGGCGTGGTCGGCGGGGTCTCTCCGCCCGGACGACCCCGCAGCGTGGGCGGCGAGCGGGGCTGCGCCCGGGCGTGCCGGTGGGGCGGGGGGAGCCGTGGCGTCGACGGGGCTCGGCAGGACCTCGCCGGGAAGCGCGGGGGTGTCCGGGTGCGTGGCCGCGGCGAGGGGCACGGGCGGGGCGGGCACCAGTGATCGGATGGTGCCGTGCAGCCGGGCGAGGACCTCTGGAGGCATGTTCTCGACCCGGTCGAGGATCTCGGCGGCACGCCGGTCGGTGGCGCGTGCCTCGCGCTTCTCCTCGTCGGTGAGGAGCAGGGTGCGCAGCGTCAGGATCTCGTCGATCTCCGCGGCGTCGTGGAGATCGCCCGGGCTCTCCGGTGCCACCTGCGGGTGGTCGGGGAGGATGATCGGCGCGGAGAGCAGGGCGGGTCCGGTGTGGTCGGCTCCTCCGTACGTGTCCGGCACGCCCTCGCCGCTGCGGGTGCCGACCGCGGCTGCGGGTGACCGGCCCCCGATGACGGGGAAAGTGAACTCGTTGCGGCAGTCACGCGCGTACCGCTGCAGGTCCGACGGCGGATCGATCAGCGAGACGAACTCCACGCCGTCCCCACCGACGAGCGTGTGCGTCGCGATCAGCGCATGGCGCAGCGCCTCGTCGCGAGCGGCGCGCGGATCCGGTGCGGACTCCGTGTTCTGGGTGCGGACCCGCAGTCGGCAGACGTCCTTCTCGACGCGCTCGGCCAAGAGCGTGGTTCTCGCACGGACTGCCGCCCGTCGCCGCACCACCCGACCGGCGCCGCCGGGAAGGGGGTCGATCTCCTCCCCGTCCGGCGCGCCCACGGGGAAGGTGTGCTCCCGCCGCATCAGGTCGCCCAGCGGTACGACGACATCCCGTTCCTGCGGCACCGCCTCGGCGAAGGTCAGGTGGACCGTTCCGTCGTCCGTGCGCAGCGACTCGACGGGCCGGTACCGTCCCTGCCGATCGGCCTGCTCCACCTGCTTGTGCTGCCACTGCAGGTACCGCACCCTCACCCGCACGAGCATGTCGGGACGCCCACCGTCCAGCAGGCACTCGGTCCGCTGGTACCAGGAGTCGGCGGAACCCGAGATGCCGGGCACGACGGGGCCCTCCTGCTCCACCCAGTCGCGTGGGAACAGAACGCCGAACTGCCACCGAACGCGGTTCTTGGGGGAAGACCGGCGATACGGGTAGAGCAGATAGCCCTCGTACAGGACGGCGTCGGCGACGGCGCCGAGCCGGTCCAGGGCACAGCCGCACTCGCCCGACGGCAACCTGGTGCCGTCCACGGCAGTGCACGCCGTGCCACTGCCCGCCAGAGCCTCTGTCATCCCGACTCCTGGGATTCGTACCGCGCGCCATCCCTTCCACCACCGTGACGCCTGACACCCTCCAGCGCTCCCCTGGCCCACGCTCGTTGAGCCGTCCGGGGGACGGCGGGCGACGCGGCGGGCCGAGTGCCGCGGCCGGCACGCTCAGACGGACACACGCGCAGCGGGCCCGGCCGGTCACGACTCCGACAGCCGCCTCCGCCGCTCGTTGTGCCAGGCGACGGCGCGCCGGATCTCCGGCTCGCCCAGGCCGGTCCGGCAGGCCAACTGCTCCACGGTGCGGACCGGGGGGCCGGACGTCAGGACTCGGGTGATCTTCGCCGCCCAGAGTTCCTCTTCGATGAAGGGCCGACGTCGGTACTTCTCCTTGATGGCGCAGAAGTGCGCGTCGCAGCAGGCCGTCACCCGACGAAGGCCGTCAAACCAGTCGTTGGTTTCGTGCGTGGAGGAAGAGTCCGGGACGTACCCGCTCACCGCCTCACTCGCCGGGAAAACGGCCGCGCACACGTCGCACAGTTCCACGCGGTCTTCTCGTGGGGACCGAGCGGCCTTCCTGCGCTTCCACATGGAGTCTCCTCGCTCGATGCGTCGGTCGGGGTGATTGCCCGCCCCGAACCCGATCAGCGCATGACCTGGTACACCGAGGCGGTGGTGAGTCCGTACACGAGATGGGGGATCAGGTCGGACGACCACGAGGCCAGGTCCCACGAGGTGGGATCGGTCACTTTGAGCGCGGTGGCCGGGACGTCGCTGCCCGCCATGGCGGCCGCGCCGAGCAGCGGGCCGACCGCCCAGGCGGGCAGTGTTCCGTTGCCGCGCCGCAGCAGGCCGTACACCGCGCCGACCCCGAGTCCGGTGACGTAGCCGAGGAGCGTGCCGACAGCCTGTTCGCGGTTGGCCTTGGCTTCCCCGTCACCCAAGTGGACGCCCGCGCGGTCGGCGAGACGACCTGCGACCTGGGTCGGAACTTCACTGGAGGGTCGGCCGCGCAGCAGCATGTCGCCGTAGGTCGCGAGGTTGAGTGCGATGGTGCCGACCGCGCCTGCCAGCAGGCCCTTGGTGACTGGCTGCATGGGAGCTACTCCCTTGGCGTGTGAACCGTTCTGAGGTCAGACCGCCCGAGTTCCCCGGCAGCGGTCGGCAAACAGGGCCGGGAGGCCGGTTCGGCGCGCTCCGGCAGAGCAGATCGCCGGCTGATGAACCCGGCGCATCGCCTCGTCAGTGACAGGTTGGGCTTCTTCGGGCGGGGTACTCGCAGCATCGCTCAGAATCCATCGCGCACCGGTTGTCGGCCACGGCAGCGCGCGGTTTGCCCGGTGGAACGCCTGCGTCCGGGCGCGGGCGCCGCGGCGTGCCGAGCCCACCCGTTCAGGGGCGCAATCAGGAGACAATCAGGAGAAGGGGACAGCCGTGACCGGACCGAAAAGTACGTGGTCGTCGGTCAGCCGCGCCGGCGCACGGGGGCTTGTCGCCGCCATGGCGATGACAGGTAGCCGCACAGTGGCGGCAGGTATCGCTCCGGGGGAGCGGACGCCGCCACAGGCAATCGTGGAGAAGGAGGCGCCCGTCCTCTTCTCGCGCATGGGCCGGTACCAGCGTGAGGCCGTCACCGAACTGCTCCACTGGGCGTACGGCGCAGGCGGTGGTATGGCTTTCGGGCTGCTGCCGGCACGGATCCGTCGATTCCCCGGGACCGGCGTGGCCTACGGTCTGACATTCTGGCTGGCCTTCGAGGCCGGGATCGCTCCCCTGCTCGGCATCGAGCGGGGGAGGCACCGGAAGGCGCTGTGGCTCGTGGTCATTGCGCTCGACCACGTGTTGTACGGCGTGGTGGTGGCCGGCCGTCTGGCCCCCGAGCAGGCGATCGACACCGGCCGGGCCGAAGACAGGGGCGACGACTGACGCGGGATGGCGGCGACCATGCGCTCCCCGGGCGGGTCGCCTGAGAAACTCCGCACCGACCGGACTGTGTCGAGGCGGTTTCCGATGGGAGGGACCAAGGTTGCTGGATGCACTGACGCTGATCGCGGGGGACGGCCAACGCGTCGAGCAGAGGAAGGACTTCGCACCCCTCGTCGTCCTGGCGGCCGCCGACGGCGAGCCCGTCGGCGGCCGCATGGTGAGCTTCTTCGTCGACGATCCCGAGGGCACCGGCACCGACTTCCGAGGTGGCTCGCCCGTCCGGGTCACCACGGCCTCGGACGGCACGGGAACCACGGACGTGCCGCTCATCGCGGGTGATGCTCCCGGCGCCGTGCAGATCAAGGTCATCGCCGACGGGGCGAGTTCCGCCTTCTCTCTGGAAGTGGTGTAGGGGGGCGCCAGGGCGCATACGGAACGGGGTCGCGGCGGCCGAACGCTCTGATCGCTGCTCGACGATGGATGGGGTGGTGCAGGCAAGGCCGTTTGGTCGGCCCGGGCCGTCCGGGGTCAGGCCATGTCCGAGCCCCGGAGCAGGAGCTGTGCCACAGCCATGCCGGCCACCACGATCGCCGCCCGGAACGGCCACCGGCTGGCCCGGGAGGGCAGTGCCGTGCCCGTGACCGCCACGATCCCGGCCGCGGCCGCCAGTACCCAGTCCGAGACCGTCACCGCCCCGGGCGGCCCTACGACGACCACCCCCACGGCTGCCAGCATCACGAACGGGGCCAACCACCGGCAGGCCGGCCGGCCCAGGCGCTGTGGCAGCCCGTGCACGCCGGTAGCAAGATCGTTCTCGATGTCCGGAAGGACGTTCACCAGGTGCGCGCCCACGCCCAGCAGCGCCCCCGCTGTCACCGCCCACCAGGCGGGCCAGGACGGCGACGGAAGACCGAGGGTGACGAACGCCGGCAGGGACCCGAAGGCCGCCGCATAGGGCAGCGGTGAGAGCACCGTGTGCTTCAGCCGCAGGTTGTAGGCCCAGCCCGCGGCCACCATGCCTCCCAGGTGGGCCGCTCCTGCGGCGATGCCGCTCAGCAGGGACAGCGGCACGCACAGTCCCAGTGCCGTCCCGGCCGCGACAGCCACCGTCCGGGGCGGGAGTTCACCGGTGGCGACGGGCTTGTCGCGGCGCCCGCAGGCCGTGTCGCGCTGCGCGTCGGCCGCGTCGTTGCACCAGCCGATCGAGAGCTGGCCGGCCAGCACGGCCGCGGCCACCGCCGCCGACCCCACCATCCCGCGGCCCGCCGCCACGGCCAGGGCGGTCATGAACATCGTCACGGCGAGCGCCGGCTCCAGGTGGCAGGAGCGCAGCAACGCCGGGAAACGGTGAGATGCGGCTGAGAGAACCCCAGACGGGTGGAGAGACACGTACGCAAGGTAATCCGGAGTCCAGGGCGAGGAAGGCATAAGCGACATGCGTGTCTCTGTGATCGTCGACCGTGCTCCCGCTCCGCCCGCCGCGCCGCGTCCGACGACCGTGCCCGCCCCGGGCACCACGATCGCCGCCGTCCGCACCGCGCTGCCGCCGCACCGTTATGCCCAGGAAGAGCTCACCGAGGCGATCGGTGACCTGTGCCTGCCCCCGGGAGCGGATCGCAGCGTACTGCGCCGAATGCACGCGTCCGCCGGGGTGTGCACACGGCATCTCGCCCTGCCGATCGAGCGGTACGCCGGTCTCGGCGACTTCGGGCAGAGGAACGACGCGTGGCTGACGGCGGGCCTCGAACTGGGCGAGGAAGCCCTCCTCGGGGCACTGAAGGAGGCGGGGCTCCAACCGGCCGATGTCGACCTGCTGGTGTGCGTGTCCATCACCGGCGTCGCCGCCCCGTCGCTGGACGCCCGGCTGGCCGCGCGCGTGGGGCTGCGGCCCGACGCCAAGAGACTCCCGGTGTTCGGCCTGGGCTGCGTGGCGGGCGCCGCGGGACTCGCCCGGGTGCACGACTACCTGCGCGGCCACCCCGACGACACCGCGGTGCTGCTCACTGTGGAACTGTGCTCGCTGACGCTCCAGCAGCGCGACGACTCACGCGCCAACCTCGTCGCCGGCGCCCTGTTCGGTGACGGTGCGGCGGCGCTCGTCGCACGGGGTGGCGGTGGTGGTGGCAGGAACAGCGGCAGGGCCGGGCCTTCGGTGGTCGCCACGCGAAGTCACCTGTATCCGGACACCGAACGACTGCTGGGGTGGGACATCGGCGCCGACGGGTTCCGTGTCGTCATCGACGCCGGTGTCCCCGGCCTGGTGCGGGACCACTTCGGCCGGCACGTGGGCGCCTTCCTGACCGAACACGGCCTGACCGCCGACGACATCGGAACCTGGGTGTGTCATCCGGGAGGCCCCAGGGTGCTTGCCGCCGTGACCGACACCCTCGGCCTGCCCGGCGACGCCCTGGACTCCGCGTGGCGCTCACTCGCGGCGGTGGGGAACATGTCCTCCGCCTCCGTCCTGCACATCCTGCAGTGCGTGGGGGACTGCGCTCCGCCCGAGCCCGGTACATGGGGACTGCTCCTGGCGATGGGCCCGGGATTCTGTTCCGAACTCGTCCTGCTGCGCTGGTGAGTGTCCTCGTGCCCTGGTACACGCTTCTCGTCCTCGCCGTCGCGGCCGAACGCGTCGCCGAACTGCTCGTAGCCCGGCGCAACGCCGCCTGGACCCTCGCCCGCGCCGGGGTGGAGCACGGCCGTGGCCACTACCCGGTCATGGTCGTCCTGCACACCGGCCTGCTCGCGTGCTGTCTGCTCGAACCCGTGCTCGCCGACCGGCCGTTCCTGCCCGCTCTGGGGTGGCCCATGCTGGCGCTCGCCGTACTTGCCCAGGCCCTGCGCTGGTGGTGCATCACCACACTCGGGCCGTACTGGAACACCCGGGTCATCGTCGTTCCCGGAGCGCGCCTGGTCGGCGCGGGCCCCTACCGTTTCCTGCGCCACCCCAACTACGTGGCGGTCGTCGTGGAAATCGCCGCCCTGCCCCTCGTGCACTCCGCATGGCTGACCGCGGCGGTGTTCACCGTCGCCAACGCGGCGCTGCTCACGGTCCGTGTCCGCTGCGAGAACGCGGCCCTCACGCAAGCGGCGTCCGCGTGAGCGGCTGCCACGACCTGCTGATCGTCGGAGGGGGACCCGCGGGCCTCGCCACCGCCCTGCACGCCGCCCGCGCCGGGCTCGACCCCGTCATCGCCGAGCCACGCCGGGCGCCGGTCGACAAGGCGTGCGGGGAGGGCCTGATGCCCGGCGCCGTCCGCGCCCTCACCGCTCTCGGCCTGCGGGTCCCGGGCCACCTCCTCACCGGCATCGGCTACGTCCAGGGACCCCGCCGGGTCCAGGCCGCGTTCCGGCACGGCCCCGGCCTCGGTGTGCGCCGCACCGACCTGCACAGCGCCCTGCATCGGGCCGTCCTGGACGCGGGGGTGCCGGTCCTGCCGCTGAGGGTGGCGGAAGTACGGCAGGACACCACGGGCGTGACCGTCCCCGGCACGGGGCTGCGTGCCCGCTGGCTGGTCGCTGCGGACGGCCTGCACTCAGCCGTGCGCCGCTCCCTCGGCCTGGAGGTGAGGACCCGAGGGGCACCCCGATACGGGCTGCGTCGGCACTATGCCGTGCCGCCCTGGTCGCCCTACGTCGAGGTGCACTGGGGCGCGCACGCGGAGGCGTACGTCACCCCGCTCGGCCCCGCGCTCGTCGGCGTCGCCCTGCTGACGACCCGGCGCGCCCCCTACACCACCCAACTGGAGTGCTTCCCCGAACTGGCGGCCCGCCTGCCCCCGGAAGCGGCCGTCACCGCGGTGCGAGGCGCGGGACCACTGCGTCAGAGAGCCCGTACCCGCGTCCATGGGCGGGTCCTGCTCGTGGGCGACGCCGCCGGGTACATCGACGCGCTGACCGGTGAGGGCATCTCCCTCGCTCTCACCGGCGCCGAGACCCTGGTCGCCAACGTGCGCCGCGGCACACCGAACCGCTACGAGACCGACTGGAGCCGAGCGACACGCCGCCACCGGCTCCTGACGGAACTTCTGCTGACGGTCCGACAGCAGCCCGCGCTCGCCCCGCACATCATGCCCACGGCCGCACGCCTGCCCCGCCTGTTCTCGGCAGCGGTGAACGCACTGGCGTGAGACTTCGACCGTGCCAGACAGTCCGTGGTCGGCGCCGGTGAGGACGGCGTACCGCGCTGAACCCCGGCACCCTCGTGGACGCGGGTGCCGGAGGAGGGGCGCCGATCAGGCGGTGAACCGGCCGAGTGGCCTGTCCAGGCGTACGCGGCTGTGCCCTGGTCGCAGAGGCCGCGACTTCACCCCAGGCGGCGTCGCAGTGCGAGCGGTCCAGCAGGCAGCTCTCGGCCTCGGCGGCGAGAAGTACGTGTCCGTGACGGCATCGGAGCGGACCCGGTCACCTGCCCGACGGCCACGGATCAAGGATGGCGCCCCGGGCGCACCGCGGACACTTCGAACACGTCTCCGCAGACCCGGAACGATCGACCATCGGTGCGCAGCGCCCAAGTGGAACCCGGCGGGTAGGCCTGCACCTGGTCGGCGGGCTGCCAACAGGGCTTGTCCGACACGCCCTCGTTGACGGTGCGCAGGGCCGCGTAGGCGCTGGCGCCCGGTTCCAGTTCGACCGCCGGGCGCACGTCGCCCGCGCGCTCGGCGGGCTCGCCGATGCGCTTCCCGGAGCCGTCGAGGAGGGTCACGCCGGGAAAGCCACGCAGTCGGCACTTCTCCGGCCCGGTGTTGGTGAACACCAGTGGCGCGTACACGTTGCCCGCGCCGGGGGAGAGGCGGCCCAGGGAGAGGCCCAGGTGATCGGTGGTGCAGCGAGGTACCGCCTCCGGGGACGCGGCCGGAGCGGGGGCGGCACCGGGCGTGGACGGTGAGCCGTTCGCCCGGGCCGACGGCGTTGTGGTCACCGTGTTCGGCGTGGTCGCGGACGCCGGTGGCGCGGCGGAGTCGTTGCCGCAGGCGGTGATCAGAGCCAAGCCGGACAACGCGGCGACACCGAGCGGCCCCGGGCGTGGACCGCGGGGGTGTCGGCCGGCGACGGGACGGTGCATGGGACCTCCTGGCGGAAGAAGGCCGTCCGCCACGGTGGGCGGCCGGGTGTATGGGCACTGCGTGCCCGGGCTGGGCGCCGCCACACGGACCCGCCCGGATTCTCGGCGTGCCGGGCACCGAAGCGCGACAGGTCCGCTTGGCCGACGGTGCACAGGACGACGGGCAGGCACTGCTCCACAAAGGTGGTCTGCGCCGGGGCGGCGGTGCACGGTTGTCCCAGGCATCGCCCTCGCGTGCGGAATGGGCGGACATATCGGCACAGACAGAGTTAAGCCCCACGATAGGACCAGGCTGGGTGCATCTCAGATACCTGGCACATGGGCTTCGTGCCTCACTGCGCAACAACGGGCAGGCCTGCGGATTCTCGGGTTCGATCACTGTCGCCATGGCCTTGCTGAACGCCGAAGCCGAGATGTCCGGAGTGGCACACTTCATCAGTGTGGTTTCCGTAAGGGACATCGGTACTGCTGGCCTGGGCCATCACCCACTTCGCACAGCGGGCTCAGGAGTCGTCGTCCCACGGCGATCAGACTGAGCGGAAGACCGGTGCAGAAGAGCAGGAACGCCACGGTGACGTTCACCCGTCCGGGCGCGCTGGGCAGGGCGTGGGCGGCGGGCGGCCGCCAGGGTGGAGGGTGCTGGGGCCCATCGACGTATCTCCTCCAGCGCGTAGACGGCGCCGCTCTGTCGCCGGCACCCGCCCGTCCCGCACGCTCCGGGGTCACAACTGGGGCCGCTGGCCCGCCGCGGGGGAGCGGTGGGCCAGGCCTCGGGGTGCAGGCTCAGGCGCGTCCGCGTGCCATCGCCGTCGTCATGAGCCCGAGGACCACGGCGAGGGCCCCGGTGGCGGTGTTGCTGGCGATGGTGCCCGTGGTCGTTGAAGCGTTCTGGATCACCCAGGGGGCGATGATCGCCCAGGCTCCGATGGCGGCTGCCGCCCAGCCCATGCCGAAGGTTCGCTCGAAGGCCGAGCCGAAGCCGAGGGCCAGGACTGCCAGGGCGATACCGGTGACGAGGTTGCTCACGGCCAGCGGGTTGCCGTTGAACCCGACCACCCAGGGGGAGATCGCCAGGTACAGGCCGGCCAGCAGGGTCAGCCCCTCCGTGGCCTGCGCGGACGGCTTCGCCGATTTCGCGGCTGCTCGTGCCCGCATGGCCTGGATGTCAGGGTGCTCCTCGATACGCGAGTGCATGGCCACGTCGGCCATCTCCCTTCTCTCTCTCTTAAGTCTGTTTTGTCCTGCGTATCCGTTATGCCCGCGGCGCAATCATGAGATGGTGCCAATATTTTTGATCTCTGACTCCTACCATTCGCCTCGACCCGGTACGCGCACGTCGGCGATGACGAAGCCGCTGCGCCACGGTGACGCCTTCGCCCGGGCAGCGGTGGGTGGTCCGTGGATCGCCCCCACCCTGGGGGATGAACTCGTCGCGATCGGGCTCGTGTTCGAGGAATCGCTGCGGCCTGAACGTGTACGGATCGCCCCACAGCTCCTGGTCGTGGTCCTGCCCGTAGACGTCCAGGACCAGCAGTCTCCCGGCCGGGAGGTCTTCGCCGCGCCAGGACAGGTGCCCGGCCGCGTAACCGGCGAGGAAGGGAGTGAACGGATAGAAGCGGCGGACCTCCTGGGCGAACGCCGTCGCGTAGGCGTCGTCACCTTCCCGCAGCGGTTCGCGGTGCTGGGGCCACCGGTGCAGGGCATGGCCGGCGAAGGCCAGGTACCAGCCGACGGCGACCGTCGGCCGCAGGACGTTCAGCAGTTCCACCGCAGCGGGCCTCGGATCCAGCAGCCCGTCCGTATCCCGGTGGTCGCAGATCCGTTCGAGCATCGAGTCCGCGGGTGCGGTGACGCGGCCCCAGTGTGGCGAAGCCGTCGACCAGGGCGAGCAGAGCACGGGACATCGGCCGGGCATCCCTGTCGGCCAGGGGAGTCCCGGTCCACCGGCACACCGCGCGAGTGACGATGACACCCGTCTCGTCGAGGAGCACGACGCGGTCACGATCGTCCCAGGACGGCACCAACTCGTCCCACGCCTCGACCACCTGCCCGGCCAGGCCGTCGATGACCTCCGTCCATCAGCGGCAGGAACAGCCCTCTGCGGACCCGATGAGGTACGCCGTCGAAGGTCTGTACGCCGCCGTGCCCGAACAGCGTGCTGAGGACGGGTTCGGGAACGACACCGTGACGCCGCACGTTCCGCTCGTCGTGGAAGAACCGCACGGCGTCTCGTCCCCGCACGACCAGCGCGGGGCGCCCCATGAGCCGAGTGCGCAGCACCTGGTCCGGGCTCTCTCGCATACGGTTCGGTAGCCAGGCGTAGCCCTGCGCGAGCAGTGCCGGAGTACGGCCGGTCAGCGGTCGGCGAAATGCGTCCGTGCAGACGGAGCGCCCGTCCCCGGGCAGAGCTTCCCTCACACAGTTCGCAGTGCGCCCACTGCCGCCCCTGCGTCCGTGCCCTGGCTCCGACCGACCCGGCGGCGGTGTTCTCCGCCCTTGGCCGTAAGGCGGTCAAAGGGCGTAGCGGCACCCTGCTGAACGGGGAGGCGGGACTGAACGATCCGGCGGGCGTCCGCCCTGCTGGCCCGGGTGCTGGAACTGAGCGGACATACCGCTTGAAGCGGTCGGGTACGTCGCCCTGGTCTTCGCCGTGCACCTCGCCGTCGGAACCGCCATCGGGATCGCGGGCGGCCTCGGCCTGCGGTGGCTGCTGCGCCGGGTACGCCTTCCCGAGGGCGGCTTGTACTCGCTCGCCGTGCCGGCGGGCGCCCTTGTGATCTACGGCGTGACGACCGTCGCGCACGGCTCCGGGTTTCTGGCGGTCTTCGCCACAGGGGCCTGCTTGCCTCCTCGCGCTGGAGCCGTGCCGATTCTGCTGGGCAGCTTCCTGGTCACCGGTCATGCCGCCCACGGCCGGTCCAGCCCGGCGCGGCCACCGAGGACACGCGTTCCCTGCAGCCAGGACCTCATCCGTCGTCGCCCGTCAGCGGCGCACGGCCCCAAGAGAACCGAGGAGGGACCGCGGGGTTGGCGCCGGGCGGCCGTGGTCAGTGCCTGCGGCCGTGTGGCCATCGGCCGGCCAGGGCCTCGTCGACGCGTTCGGTCAGCTTGGTGAGCCGGAAGTGCTCGGTGGCGTGGAGGTCCTGGGCGTCGATGGTGGAGCGCAGCCGGGTGAGTGCGGCGGTGATGGGCGGGTGCTGGTCGGGTGTGCTGGACCAGGCGAGTTCGCGCAGCAGCATCGTGATGCGGGTCAGGACGGCGGGCTCGGCGGCGCCGTAGCGCAGGGGCTGCTCCACCGCCAGATCCAGCAGATCCTGCAGGTCCGGGCGTCGCAGCACGACTCTGACCTGCTGGTGATCGTCGCGTAGCAGCCGGGGTCCGAGGTCACGGTGCGCCAGCTCGCACAGCAGGGCGGAGGAGTGGGACAGGGCGTGGATGGCGGTGGTCGGGTCGTTGATCCCCGGGGAGAGCGCTTTGGCGGCGATGTCGGTGAGCTGCCGGAGTCCGAAGGCGATGTCCTGGAGGTCGGTGCGTTCGCCACCGGTGCGCACCGCGTCGCGGACTCCTTCGGCCAGGCGTGTCGGTGTGCCGGGGGAGAACGGCTCTCCGGTGCGCGGCCAGACGGCTCCCATGGGCGTGCCGGCGATCAGCGAGCTTCCGGGGCAGCGGTCGATGAGCACCAGGGCATCGGCTTCGACGGCTGCCTTCAGGAGGGCCTCCTCGTCCACGAAGGTGAGGAAGCCGGAGCTGCCGACGGTCAGGGTCAGCGCGTTCGCGGGCGGTTCCGGTGGTGCGGCAGGAGGGCTCCCGGCGGCGGGATCCCCGTCGGCCCTGTCCTGCTTCTCCGCAAGGATCCGGTGAAGGGTGCGGTCGGCGGCGGAGTGGACGCTGTTCATCATCGTCTCGATCCGGATCTCGCGTGCCAGGTGCGACAGGAACAGCACCAGGCCGAGCACGCTGGCCAGGGTGAGCACGAAGGCCACGGTGACCGACACATGGGGGACGAACTCCGTCTGCCGGTCCTCGTCGGTGCGCACGGTGCGCAGCACGGTGAGGGCGTAGGTGAACGTCGTGAGGAACAGCGCCAGGGTCGTCTGGACGTACCGGTCCGCGGTGAAGGTGCGCAACAGACGTGGGGAGAACTGGCTGCTTGCCAGTTGCAGCGTCAGCACGGTGAGCGAGAAGGTCAGTGCCGTGACCGTGACCAGTGAGCCGGCGATCGCCGTCAGCACCGAGCGGGCGGCATCGGCGCTGCCGCCGAACAGGTAGTCCTGCAGCCAGGACGGCATGTTGCGCCCGATCCGCTCATCCAGCCGGGGCAGGCCCACACCCGCGACGACGGCGAGCAGGACACCCAGCGTCGGCAGCGGCCAGAGCTGGACCCGGAGCGTGTCACGCATCGGCGCCGGGGGAGGGCTTCGGCATCAGCACAACCTCAGGCTACCGAGCACGGCGAATGAGACAACTTGGGTGGCGCTGGGGTGTGGTAGGCAGAGGTCGCACAGATGCACCACAGTGGATTTCCCGGACATGTGTGGTTCGCTTCATTTGGGATGGATAGTCGGCCCGCATGGAAGCAATGGGAGTCATCTGTCGGCACGGGGGCGGGCGTGTGTGGAGGCGGCTCGCCGGGGTGCTGTGTGTGCCGGTTGTCGCGTTGTCGCTGCTGGTGGGCTGCGGCCGGGAGAATCCGCTGAACGAACCCTCAGAGCGGTTCGAGATGGTCGAGGTCGATTTTGAGCGTGCCATCCGCCTGTCGGTGGCCGAGGTGACCGGAGGAGAGCTGGTTGCTTTGGAGCTGAAGGATCCCGAGTCCGTGTCGCCCGTCTGGGAGAGCCGGATCGCGGACCAGGAGGGACGGCTCACGACGGTGCGGATCGAGGCGACCCGGGGCGAGGTGCTGGGGACGAGTCCGGGCCCCGACCGGACGGACTCCGAGCGGCAGGAACTGACGCGGCTCCTGGAGGAGGCGCGGCTGCTGCCGGGCCAGGCGGCACGCGAGGTGGCCGATACGACGAACGGCGCGGTCGTCCCCGCCATCGAACTGGAGGGGCGTGACGGCGAACCGGTCTGGAAGGTCAGTGTCCTCGGCGTGGGCGACGAGTCGGCGACGGTCCATGTGGTGGACGCGAGGACGGGCGAGGTCCTGGAACGCCGCCCGGCCTGACGGGACGCGGGGCGCTCCCGCCGTCGGGGACGTCAGGGGGATGGGATGTGGCGGCCGGTCACTGTGCATCACGGGGGAGAGCCTGCTGGTCGGCGAGCGCGATGGCCAGTGCTCCGGCGGCCGTGGGGTGCAGGGGAGCGCGGTCGGTCGCCCCCTGGACGTACGGTTGTGCGCTGCACAGCCCGTGCCCGGTGAAGTCCGGCCGCACCGGGGTGAAGCCGGCGGTCTCCGCTCCCTGCCGCAGGACGGCGTTGAGCGCGGCCAGCCGGGAGCGCAGGACGTGCACCTTCTGCCGGGTGAGACCTTCCTCGCGGAGGCAGTCGACGTCGGGGCCGAAGGGGTCGTAGTACTCGTTCACCAGTACAGCGGGGTCCTGGGGGAGCGCGGCCAGCTGGCGCAGCAGCGTTCGGTAGTCGAGGGCGAACCGGGCGAGGCGGTTTTGGAAGAAGGCGGTGGATGCGCGGTCGTCGCAGGTCGGTGAGGCCGCGCACAGCTTGACCAGGTCTGCCCAACGCACGTCGTTGGCCCCGACGCTCACCAGGACGACGGACGCTTCCGTGGCCCGCCGCGCCTGGGCCAGCTGCGGCGGGGCCACCTTGTCGCCGAGGATCTGCACGCCGAGGATGCCGTCCCGGATCGTGGCCCCTGAGCAGGCCAGGTTGAGCACGCGCCAGTCGTTGGCTCGGGCCAGCGCCCGTGGGTAGGAGTCCGCACTGCGCTGACATGCCGTGTCCAGCTCGCCGGGGTCGGGGAGCGGGCCGTTGCCGGTGCCTGCCGCGGTCGAGTCGCCGAGGGCCACCGCCCGCACGTCGCCCAGTGGCGGACCTTCGGCCCTGGGCACCGGGGCCAGGGGGCTGTCGCCCACCAGGTCCTGCAGCGACCGTACCTCGCGCAGCGCCTGCGGGGTTTCCGAGGCCAGCAGATAGAAGCCGACGGCGTTGACCGCGGCCACCAGGGCGACGCCGCCGGCCAGTACGAGGATGGTGCGACCTGGTGGCATGCGGCGCAGTCCCGTCCAGGTGGCCAGGGGGAGCAGCACCAGCCCGGCGGCCACCGCGGTCTCCCACGCTCCGTATCGGACCCAGCCCGCCGCGAGTTTCCGGCCCACCTCCAGGGTGAGCCGGTCATGGTCGCCGGACCGCAGCAGCCGGGCCACCTCGGCGTCCTGTTCGATGTGCGTCAGTTCGAGCCGAGGCCTGATCGGCCCGTCGAAGTGGGGCCGGGTGGGGATGCTCTGGCCGAACAGGTCGAGCTGCCCGGGACCGGACAGACTCCACTCCAGCGGCGCGGCGCCCACCCGCACCGTCTGGCCGGCCGCCGACACCGGTTGCAGCGGAGTGATCCGCACCGCCAGCCACACCGCTCCCAGCGCAAGAGCCGCGAGCCCGAGAACGTACAAGGCGGCGACCGCGACCCGGCGTCGCATCCCGCGATCCTTCCGTGGTGTCGGTTGTTTCCGCCTCAACCTCAGGCGGGCGGTGCGCGCCACTGCCCTCCTTGCCTTCTGTGACCGCTCATTGCCTGCGGCCCCTGCCCTGTTGGCGTCATGCATCCGGTGACGGTGAGGTGAGCCCCGGTTCGTCGGTGGCTTCGTCGTCGACGTAGGTGGGGACCTGGGAGTGGACCTGCAGTGCGATCTCACCGGCTCGTTCGAAGCGCAGGGTGATCCACACGTAGTCCCCGCCGCGGATCTGCTGGCGCAGGTTCCGGAGCAGCAGGTGGGTGCGTCCCTTCTCCAGTTCGACGAGTGTGCCGGTGGGCACTTCGACCGGGCCTCGCACCGTGCCGTTTGCGCTCACGATGTCCACGGACCGCGCGACGGTCGTCTCGGCGCCGATCAGCCTGTCGGCGCGTTGTCCCTGGTTGAACAGCCAGAGATAGAAGGGGGCGTCGTCCCCTGGCTCCCATGGCCCGTCGGGGGGTTCGGCGATGTGCGCGTAGCGGATCAGGACCGGCCCGATACGGGCGTTGGCGCCCGGCGGGTTGTGCGTGATGTCCCCGCCGCCGCATCCGGTCCCCACGACGGCAAGACAGCCCACTGCGAGGAAGGCGACTGCCCTTCGCCACGTCCCCGTCATCCTCGCGTTCATCTCTGTACCACCTCTCGCCCGGAGTTTCCGGCGGCACAGGGGCCACCGCTGACAGGTATGCCACGACCACCGCGGCCTGGCGTCACCCTTTCGGCCAGACGGCGGACTCGTCGGGCGAGCGCGCGCTTTGCGCGGAAGGGGGTGCGGCAAGCGCTCGGCAGCACGGGAAAACCGGAGCCAGGAAGAGGGGCGTCGAATCGTCCGAACGCGTGATCGTCCGGTGGGTCGACGACAGAACCTACAAGCAGCGCAACGCGGTTGAGTGATACATCAAGCGGCTGAAGCAGTGGCGTGGCCAAGAGCTGCGCTGTGTCGGAGGGCGGGGATGATCCGCTGCCGTGGCGGTCACGCCCGTCGTGGGCGTCAGGTGGTCCGCGGGCGGTGAATTCCTCAAGGCCAATTGCGCGAAACCAATTCCTCTCAGCAGTCTCGCCCAGCACCTGATGACAGGAGGCGAAACCATGCATGACCGCTCCGCCACGCCCAGCGCGCGCACGCGGACTGAGGGCCTGCCTCATCAGTGGGCGGTCATGGTGGCCCGTCTGAACGAGATGCTCGTCTGCGAGGCTACGGCGACACCTCCAGGACCGATGCCTCACAGGCATCATCCCCTTCCTGAACCTCCCGACGGCACGGGCATGACCCGAGCGAGGGAGGGAACAGGGGGGAAACGGGCGGCTCGGGCATGAGCGTCCGTTGTGGACCATGTCATCGCATGTGAAGGAGGCTCCATGAAGTCCGGCGACATTCCCGTCCTGACCAGGCTCTCCGACTCGCACCACGCGATCCGCTCCGCCGACGAGGACGTCCGGGGCCGGAAGGTGACCGACCGCTCCGGCAACGAACTCGGCAAGGTGGGCGACCTGATCATCGACGAGGAGGAGCACAAAGTCCGCTTCCTCCTCCTGGAGCACGGCGGCTTCCTGGGTATCGGCGAGAAGAAGAGCTACATACCGGTCGACGCCGTGGCCGATGTGACGGAGGATCACGTGCGCATCGACCGTACCCGGGAAGAGGTGGCCGACGCCCCCGAGTACGACCCGGAGCTCGTGGAGCAGAGCGAGTTCTACGACCGCCTCTACACCCACTACGGCTACGTCCCCTTCTGGGGTACCGGTTACGTCCCCCCGCGATTTCCTTACCACCCCTGAACGCCGCCGTGCGCTTGGCCCGCCGGATATCGCGCTGCGGCATCGCCCGGCCGGGGCGTGGGATGCCCAGAGCGAGCGGGGGAACTCGTCACGGCCGCCGTCGCGCCTGATGGTCACCCTGGGCGCCGTGCAGTGGCTGTTCGGTCCAGACTGTCTTGCCCTCGCGGCTGTAGCGGGTACCCCAGCGTTCGGCCATCTGAGCCACCAGGAACAGGCCGCGTCCCCCTTCGTCGGTGGTGCGGGCCCGGCGCAGGTGCGGTGCAGTGTGGCTGCCGTCGCTGACTTCGCAGACCAGGGACCGTTCCCGGATCAGCCGCAACGTCATGGGACCGCTGGCGTAACGGTAGGCGTTGGTGACCAGTTCGCTGGCGATCAACTCGGTGGTGAAGGTGAGGTGCTCCAGCGCCCATTCGGTCAGCTTGCCGGTGACGAGTGCTCTGGCCTGGGCGGCCGCGGTGGCCTCCATGGGCAGCTGCCAGGAGGTGACGTGCCGCTCCGGCAGTACCCGCGTGCGAGCGATGAGCAGAGCGATGTCGTCGGCAGGACGAGCGGGCACCAGGGCGTCCATGACTGCTTTGCACGTGTCCTGCAAGGGATTCGCCGGGTGGGTCAGGGCTGCGCACAGCCGCGCCAGGCCCTCGTCGGTGTCCATGGTGCGTTCGCCGAGCAGTCCGTTGGTGTAGAGCGTGATCAGGCTTCCCTCGGCGAGTTCGAACTCCCCGGCCTCGAACGGCAGTCCGCCCAGACCGAGCGGCGGGCCGGCGGGCAGGTCGAGCAGGGCGGCCTGCCCGTCCGGGCTGGTCACCACCGGGGGCAGATGGCCGGCGCGTGCCGCGGAGCACCGGCGGGAGATCGGGTCGTAGATGGCGTACAGGCACGTGGCGCTGACGACTTGCTGGGTCACCGGCCGTTCGTCGGCTGCCTCCTGCTCTGCCGCCAGCAGGTTGACCAGGTCGTCGAGGCGGGAGAGCACTTCGTCCGGTTCCAGGTCGAGGCCGGCCAGTGTGTGGACGGCGGTACGCAGCCGCCCCATCGTGGCGGCGGCGTGCAGGCCGCGTCCGACCACGTCGCCGACGACGAGGGCGACCCGCGCCCCGGACAGGGCGATGACGTCGAACCAGTCGCCGCCAAGGCCCGGGCTCGCGCTGGCAGGCAGATAGCGTGGGGCCACCTCGACGGCCGACTGCTCGGGTACCGTGCTGGGCAGCAGGCTGCTCTGCAAGGTGAACGCCGTCCGCTGCTGCTGAGTGAAGCGCCGGGCGTTGTCGATGGCGAGGGCGGCGCGCGAGGCGAGTTCCAGTGCCAAGGTCAGGTCATCGGCTGCGAACGGGTCGGGGCGCCGCGAGCGCCACAGGCTCATCACGCCCAGTACCAGACCCCGCGCCGCCAGCGGTACGACGATCAAGGAGTGTGAGCCCGGCTTCGACGCGTATCCGCTGCGGCCCTGTTGAACGGATAACCAGTCGGACGGAAGAACGGGTTCCAGGACGGGGCGGCCGTCAGCCAGGCATCTGGCCTGCGGTGTGTCCGGTGCGTACTCGATCGGCCGCGGGGTGCCCGGGTCGGGTTCCTGCGCGCCGATGCCGCACGCGCCGACCCGTGCCACGGGCCCGGCCAGCGCGGGCGCCGGTTCCTCGCCGCGGGTGACCTGCTGCAACAGGTCCACCGACGCGTGGTCGGCGAGGTGGGGGACCATCACGTCGGCGAGTTCCCGGGCCGTCTGCGCCACGTCCAGGGTTGTTCCGACACGGGTGCTGGCCTCGGCGAGGAGCGTGAGCCGGTGCTGGGCGCGGTGGCGTTCGGTGACGTCTTCGATCATCTCGGCCACTCCCAGGATGCGGCCGACGGGATCCTCCAGGGGAAAGGACGAGACCGACGCGACGCGCTCTCGTGCCGGGGCCCGTTCCAGGCGGGCGTACTGCTCCGAGTAGACCAGTGGTCTCCTGGTCCGCATGACCTGGCGCACCCGGTCCACGGCCTTGCGTGCGTCGTCGGGGACGAGCAGAACGCCGGTGGACTTGCCCTGAAGGTACGCAGCCGGAACGCCGGTGAACCGTTCGATCGCCCGGTTGACTCGCAGAATCCTCATATCGGGGCTGTGCACGACCAAGCCGATCGGGCAGCGGTGGTACAACCCGTCGAGAACCGCGCGATCCCGCTGCCACTCCAGGACGTCGGCCGCAGGTGCCCCGGCAAGAAGCCACTCGCGGACGCCGTCACGTTCGAGCGCGGAGACCCTGAGCCCCAACTCCACCGGATGTCCGCTGCGGTGGCGCACCGCGAGCAGTCCGAACCAGCCAACGGCCCTTCTGCATCTTTCCGCGGCATCCCTGACGGCCGGCAGATCACCGGGATCCACCAGAACCTCGAATGCAGAACGGCCGATCACGTCAGGGCCTCGGTAGCCGATCAGATCCTGAGCCCGCCGACTCCATCCGACTACCGTCCCCTGGGCGTCGAGCACCCCCAACGCGGCCAGGTGCAGCCCGAGCGGATCGTCATCGTTCTCGTTGAGCTGCCTCACCCGCTTCTCCACTGCTGGACGTCACTGATCTCGAACGCCGTCGAGGAACTGCTGCGGTACCGAGTGCCGACTGCCGAGAAATGACAACCCGCTACTCCCCCTCCGAAGTCGTGGGCCGCGTCCGGCCGACTTCCGGTAGAGCGCCGGCACGCACATGCAGGATGTCACCGATGAACAGGTCGTACACCAGCACTCCGATCACGCCGCCGACAAGCGGCCCGACGATGGGAATCCAGAAATAGTTACTGAAAGCACCGGACAAGGTCCCCGGCATCGCCAGCTCCTGCCAGCCCGCGGCCCAGGCGAACAGGCGCGGGCCGAAGTCACGCGCGGGATTGATGGCGTAGCCGGCGTTCGCACCGAAGGACATGCCGATCGCTGCGACGGCGAGGCCGATGATCAGTGGACCGAGGTTGGCTTTCACGCCGACGTTGCGCAGGTCGATGACAGCAGCGACAAACATCAACAGGAACGCGGTGCCGACGATCTGGTCGATCAGCGGTCCCCAGATCCCACCGTCGAAGTACGGCGCCGGGAATGTGGCGAAGATGGAGAAGGACGCGAGCGTGTGACCATTCGTCTTCGGGCCTTCCATGGCGGCGTCGAACGCGCTGATCGCGTCGTGGTACACCGCGTACACCAGAGCGGCTCCGACGAACGCTCCGACCACCTGCGCCGCCATATACGGGAGGACCTTCGCCCAGGCGAACTTCCGGCGTACCGCGAACGCCAGTGTCACCGCCGGGTTGATGTGCGCCCCGCTGACCCCGCCGGCCACGTACACGCCAAAGGCCACGCCCATGCCCCAGCCCCAGGTGATCAACAGCCAGTCTCCGGCACCCAGGAGGGACGTGGTGGGCCCCGCGGTGCGACCCGAACCCGGCAGGCCCGCGACCGCCATCGCCACCGAGCCACATCCGAAGCAGATGAGAACGAAGGTCCCCAGAAATTCTGAAAGGCATTCACCCAACAGACCTCCCCGGCGTTTGAGCCAAGAGGGCTTGAGGAGGGGCGTGATTTCTACGGCCATCTGGTCCTCCCAGACTCTCGTCCAACCCTGGTTGGGGCCCTGCTGTCCGGTCAGCCCCGCCGCTGCACGTTCTCTCGGCCAGCGCTTGGCACGCTACCGTGACCAAGTGACTACCGCGCGTCACGTCACCTCTTCGAATCTGCAACAGGGAGATGGCGACCACCGCAGGCACCGAGCGCCGCGGGCGGATGGATGACTCTCGTGAGCGGCGACCCGAGTACTCCATTCGCGGGAGTCGGCGCCCTCGCCGACGGTGACGTGAGGTGCCCGGCAAGGTATTGCGCGCAGTGCCCGCACCGGGGTGCTCGCGCTGGCTGTGCCTACGCGGCCCAGAACCCGAAGCTCGCCGCCTTCGCCGAGCCGGTCACCACGGCTCGCTCCCGCACCGCGAAGGCCGGCACCGGATGGCCCGTCGCCGGTGACGCGCTGGCCGGACGTACCAGCCCTGAGCAGGCCCTGCATCGGGCGCAGCGGCAGGCCTCGGCAGGGAAGTGAGGAACCGGCTACTGGCTGATGCGTGACGGCGTCCGCGCGTCGTACGCGGCGGAGGTCGCCGACGACCGGTCCACCCTCTACGCGCCCGTGCGCCAGGTGACCGACCACGGCCACACCCTCAACAGCCCCCTGCTGACCGTCGAATGCTGGTCGCCGACCGGGAAGCCGGTACCGCGGGCCTCGACCGAGGTCAGCACCCGGTCGCCCGCGGTGAAGTCGACGCCGGTTCGTCGACGCTCAGCCCGGTCGAGGCCGAGGCAGCGAGAGAAACTTTCGCCGTATGCGGTGGAGAAGTTAACATGCGGATGTGCCCGAGGCCACAGGCTCGTCGGGCGGGCGACTCGATGATCGGGAAGGCGACCTTGGGGCACTACGCGGCCGACGGACCGGCGGACGAGGAACGCGGGCAGGGCGACTCGTCCAGGCCGGTCACCATCGCGTACATCGCCGAGTCGGCGGGAGTGTCGGTCCCGACCGTGTCCAAGGTGATCAACGGCAAGTCGGGGGTGTCCGCGGACACACGCGCCCGGGTCGAGGAACTGGTCAACAGGTACGGCTACCGCAAGCCCGCCGGAGCGGGCCGGAGCAACGTCGTGGAGCTCGTGTTCCGTGAGCTCAAGGACTTGTGGGCCGTGGAGATCATCCGGGGCGTCGAGGAGGTGGCCCGCAGGCACGGCGTCGGCCTCATGGTGTCCCGGTCCGGGCTGCGCGGCACCGCGCCGAGCTGGGACGACACCGTCTCGCGGCGTCCGAAGTGCGTGCTGTCCGTGGCCCAGCTCTCGGAGGCCGAGCGCGAACAGCTGAAGGCGAAGGGCATCCCGTTCGTCGTCTTCGACCCGACCGAGGAACTGCCGGACGACGTCCCGTTCGTCGGTGCCACGAACTGGTCCGGCGGCCGCGCCGCGACCCGCCATCTCACCCGGCTCGGGCATCGCCGTATCGCGATGATCAGTGGACCGCAGGACGTACTGTGCTGCGTCGCCCGGCTGGACGGACACCGTTCCGCGATGCGGGCCGCCAACCTGCCGCTCGACCCGGGACTCGTCGTGCACGCGGAGCTCACCCGTGAGGACGGCTGTGAGGCGGCGCGGTCCCTGCTGGCGCTGCCCGAACGCCCGACGGCGATCTTCGCCGCCAGCGACCTGCAGGCACTCGGCGTCTACCAGGCCGCGCGCGAGGCCGGCCTGCGCATCCCCGACGACCTGAGCGTCGTCGGTTTCGACGACCTCCCGGTGGTGGCCTGGGTGGACCCGCCCCTGACCACCGTTCACCAGCCGTTGACCGAGATGGCGGTGGCGGCGACCGAGCTGGCCCTCACCCTGGGCCGTGGCGAGCAGGCGCCCCAGGTCGGGTTGGAGATCGCGACGACTCTGACGGTGCGCGGCAGTACGGCTCCGTCGAAGAACTGACACGGCGGCATTGACCACCGGGATGGCCCTGGCTAGCCTCCCGTCGTAGAAACTCTCCAGGAACCATCAGCGAAAGTTTCGGAAGCGGCTCGTGAAACCGTGAACCAGTGAGAGGACTCGATCAGGGTGTCGAGCATGCCCGAGACGGGCACCACCACCATCATCAACCCGGTGATCCCCGGCTTTCACCCCGATCCGAGCATCTGCCGGGCGGGCGAGGACTACTACCTCGCGTGTTCCAGCTTCGAGTACTTCCCGGGCGTGCCCATCTTCCACAGCCGGGACCTGGTGCACTGGACCCAGATCGGCAACGCGCTGGACCGGCCGAGCCAACTGCGCCTGCCGCTGGACTCACCCTCCTCGGGCGGGATCTACGCGCCCACCCTGCGGCACCACGACGGCCGCTTCTGGCTCATCGTCACCAACGTGAGCGGTGACGGCAATCTGCTGTTCACGGCCACCGACCCGGCTGGCCCCTGGTCCGAGCCGATCCGGCTGCCCGGGGTCCACGGCATCGACCCCGATCTCGCCTGGGACGACGAGGGCAACTGCTGGTGCACCGTCGCGGGCGTGCGACAGGTCCGCCTCGATCCCCGCACCGGGGAGACATTCGGTCCCGATCGCAAGGTCTGGTCCGGAACGCCCGGAGCCAAGGCCCCGGAGGCACCGCACCTGTACCGGATCGGCGACTACTGGTACCTGCTCATCGCCGAGGGCGGCACCGAGCGCTGCCACAGCGTCTCGATCGCCCGCGGCCGCACGCCTCAGGGCCCGTTCGAGCCGTGCCCGGCCAATCCGATCCTGACCCACCGCGGCACCGAGCACCCCATCCAGAACACCGGCCACGCGGACCTGGTCCAGGGACCCGACGGTTCGTGGTGGATGGTGCTGCTCGGGGTGCGACCGGGCGGCGGCACTCCCGGCTGGCACGTACTCGGCCGGGAGACGTTCCTGGTGCCGGTCGACTGGGTGGACGGCTGGCCGGTCGTCGGCGAACTGTCGCTCAAGGCGCCCGCGCCCCCGTGGCCGCTCCAGCCGGGCGCCGTCACGCCGGTCCGGGACGACTCCGACCTGAGCGAGCTCGCGCCGTACTGGGTCTCACTGCGCCATCGCCCCCCGGCGAACTGCACCACAAAGGAACGGCCCGGCTGGCTGACCCTGCGCGCCCGCGGCGCATCGCTCGACGACACCGACGTGACGTTCGTGGGCCGACGGCAGCAGCATCCGTCCTGCCGGGTGCGAGCCCTGGCCGACGTGGGGGAGGGAGCCGGTGGCCTGGCCGTCCGCCTCGACGAGCAGCACCACTACGGCATCGAGGCCGCGTCCGGCGAGGTGCGCGTGCGCGCCCGTATCGGTCCGTTGAGCACGGTCGTGGCGTCCCGGCCGGTACCGCCCGGACCTGTCGTGCTCCGCATCGAGGTGGCCGCTGTCGAGGCCGTGGACGACGCACGCACCGGCCCCGACACCGTCTCGATCGGCGTCGAGGAACCGGACGGCACCTTCGTCGAACTCACCTCGCTCGACGGCCGGTACCTGTCCACGGAGGTCGCCGGCGGTTTCACCGGCCGGGTCCTTGCAATGTTCGCCTCATCCGGCTCCGTTCACTTCGACTGGTTCGACTACGAGCCGCTCGACTGCTGAACGGCCCTTTCGCATCCGCCAAGGAAGTAATTCCTCGCCCTCCCCCATACCAGCCAGCGCACCAGAAACGGGGCGCTTCAGCCCCTGAGCAACTTGCCGCTCCCCACCCGATGTGACCACCCCCATTGCGCCGCCCGGTCGGCTCCGTGAGTCTCTCGGTGAACGCGCGTCCGGGGAACTGTTATCCGGGGCTCGCCGATCGATCTCCCATGTAACGGACGGCATCGATTCGGCGTCGAGGACGGGAAAGTTTGTGATGAGTACAGAGGGCACGAGGACATCGGCAGCACTGGTGACCGCTGCCCGAAGCGGCGACCCGGAGGCCCAGGACGCCCTGGTCAGCGCGTACCTCCCGCTGGTCTACAACATCGTGGGGCGAGCCCTGAACGGCTCCGTCGACGTCGACGACGTCGTGCAGGACACCATGCTGCGTGCCCTTGACGCGCTGGGCGGTCTGCGTGCTCCCGAGAACTTCCGTTCCTGGCTCGTGGCCATCGCGATGAATCAGGTCCGGGCGCACTGGCAGAACCGGCAGTCGGCCCCGGGCGCGGTCGAGGAGGCCGAGGACCTCGCGGACCCCGGCGCCGACTTCGTGGACCTGACCATGGTGCAGCTCCAGCTGTCCGGCCAGCGCCAGGAGACCGCACGTGCGACACGCTGGCTGGAGCCCGAGGACCGAGGGCTGTTGTCGCTCTGGTGGCTGGAGTGCGCCGGCGAGCTGACGCGGTCCGAGGTCGCCGCGGCCCTGGAGCTGTCGCCTCAGCACACGGCGGTCCGGGTGCAACGGATGAAGGCGCAGCTGGAGGCGGCCCGGGTGGTGGTGCGGGCGCTCGACGCGCGGCCGCGCTGCGAGGAACTGGAGGGACTGCTGGTCTCCTGGGACGGCCGGCCCGCGACGCTGTGGCGCAAGCGAATAGCCCGGCATGCCCGTGGTTGCGGCCGCTGCTCCGGGCTGTGGAACGGGTTGATGCCCGCGGAGGGGCTGCTGGCCGGCCTGGCGCTGGTCGCCGCCGCGCCCGCGCTGCTGGAGAGAGTGCTCTCCGCCTCCGGCGCAATGGCCGGGATGGCCGCGGTCGGGTCGGCGTCCCCGATGGATGTCTCCGCAGGTCGCGGGGAGCCGGGCCCGAAAGCCGGGGACCGTGCCGCGCACGGCCGGGCGGCCTCCCGCAGTGAGGCCCGTCGACGCAGACGCGTCCGGCGCCGGGCCGTCGGGAGTGCCGTCGTGGCGGCCTGCGTAGCGGGTGGCGGCCTGTGGTACTTCGGCACGGACCCCCGGACCGGGACCGAAGAGGCCACCGCCGAACGGGCCGTCGGCGCCCCCGCCGCGGACCTCTCGGCACCCAGCGCCGCCGTGACCTCCCCGTCGGCCTCCGCGTCGCCGTCTCCGTCCGCATCGCCGTCGAAGAAGGCGAGACCTTCCCGGACCTCACCCCCCGCCGAGAAGAGCGTGCCGACTCCCCGCCAGTCCACTCGGCCGACACGGACCGCGGCCAGTGCCCCGCGGACGCAGCCGGCCCCGACGGACACCGTTGCGCAGGTGGTCGCGCTGGTGAACAAGGAGCGGGCGGCCGCCGGCTGCGATCCCCTCACGGAGGACCCGCAGCTGAACCGGGCCGCGCAGGGCCACTCCGACGACATGGCCGCCCGCGACTTCTTCGACCACACCAACCCGGACGGTGCCGACCCCGGGCAGCGCACCACCGCCGCGGGCTACAACTGGTCCACGTACGGGGAGAACATCGCCCGGGGCCAGCAGACCCCGGAGGCGGTGATGGACTCCTGGATGAACAGCCCCGGCCACCGCGCCAACATCCTCAACTGCTCGTTCAAGGACATCGGCGTGGGCATCCACAAGGGCTCGGGCGGGCCGTGGTGGACCCAGAACTTCGGCGCCAAGCAATAAAGGACGGGGAAACCACCCCGCAACAGACGACGGGGGAAACCACGTGCCCCCGCCCCGTGAGCAGCTGACGGCCCTTGCCCTTCCCCGACGTTTCCCAACCGGACTACTGCCGGGCGTGTCGTGACGCCGGTACGGGGCACTGGGAGACGATGGGCGTTCCTCGGGAAGCCACGAGATCGGGCGGAGGGAGGCGCTGCGTGGACCAGCGGGCGGCCACCCCGGGCGGCGACGCGAAGGCGATCACCGGCACGCGAACCGGCTCGGCGGGCCCGTCCCACGGGCATGACATGGCGGACCTGCGGCGGCGGATTCCCCGCACCGACGCGCTCCTTCGAGACGCGCGCCTGGCGGACGCCGTACACCGACTGGGATCGGCGACGGTGAAGGCGGCCGTCCGGCAGGCCCAGGAGCAGGCGCGGGACGGTTCCATCGCGCCGGAGGACGTGGCGGACACGGCGGTCGCCCTGCTGCCGCGCACGATCGGCGGGCTGCGGTCGGTGATCAACGCCACCGGCGTGCTGCTGCACACGAACCTCGGCCGGGCCTCGCTGTCCACGGCGGCCCGGCAGGCGGTGCAGGAGGCCGCCGGGCCCACCGACGTCGAACTGGACCTGCACACCGGGGTCCGCGCCCGCCGCGGACGGACCGCCCTGGCCGCACTGCGCGAACGGGTGCCGTCGGCCGCTGCCGCGCACGTGGTGAACAACGGTGCCGCCGCACTCGTCCTGGTGGCGACCGCGCTCGCCCCCAGGAGGGAGATCGTCATCAGCCGGGGGGAGATGGTGGAGATCGGGGACGGTTTCCGCCTGCCGGACCTGCTGGTGTCCACCGGAGCCCGGTTGCGCGAGGTGGGCACCACCAACCGCACCACCGTCGCCGACTACGCCGCCGTGATCGGCCCGGAGACCGCCTTCGTGCTGAAGGTGCACCCCTCCAACTTCCGCATCACCGGGTTCACCCGGGCCGCCGACGCCGGGGACCTGACGGCTCTCGGCGTTCCGGTGGTCGTCGACATCGGCTCCGGGCTGCTCGGACCTCACCCCCTGCTGCCGGACGAGCCCGACGCCGAGACCCAGCTCCGGGCGGGCGCATCGCTCGTCACCGCGAGCGGCGACAAGCTGCTCGGCGGACCGCAGTGCGGGCTGCTCCTCGGAGCGGAGGAACTGGTGCGGGCCGTGTCCCGGCATCCGCTCGCCCGTGCGTTGCGCGTGGACAAGCTGACCCTGGCCGCGCTGGAGGCCACGCTGACCGGGCCCGAGACCCCGACCGCCGCCGCGCTGGCCGCCGCTCCGGCGGTGCTCGTCGACCGTGCCGAGCGGCTCGCCTCCTCCCTGAGCGCCGACGGCATCGACGTCCGGGCCGTCGGGAGCGCCGCGACGGTGGGCGGTGGCGGCGCCCCCGGTGTGACGCTGCCGAGCGCCGCAGTGTCGCTGCCCGAGCGGTACGCCGCCGCACTGCGGACCGGTCCGGTCCCCGTGGTGGGGCGGCTGGAGGCGGGCCGGTGTCTGCTCGACCTGCGGGCGGTGCCGCCGGAGGACGACGAACGGCTCGCCGACGCCGTGCGGTCGGTCACGGTTCCGGCCACGGAAAGGTAGGCGCCATGCGGGTACTGGCCACCGCCGGGCACGTCGACCACGGCAAGTCCGCCCTGGTGCGTGCGCTGACCGGGATGGAACCCGACCGCTTCGAGGAGGAACAACGCCGGGGGCTCACCCTCGACCTCGGGTTCGTGTGGACGCGGCTCGCCCCGGACGGCACCGGCGGCCCCGCCGGGGAGCACCTGGCCTTCGTCGACGTACCCGGACACGAGCGGTTCGTCACCACCATGCTGGCCGGTGTCGGGCCCGTCCCGGCCGTGCTGTTCGTGGTGGCCGCCGACCAGGGCTGGCAGCCGCAGTCGCAGGAGCACCTGGAGATCCTGGACGCGCTGGGAGTACGGCACGCCGTGCTCGCGGTGAGCCGCAGCGACCTGGCGGACCCCGAGCCCGTGCGGGCGGACGCCGTCGAACGCATGGCCGCCACCTCCCTCGGCACCGTGCCGTCCGTCGCGGTGAGCGCCGTGACCGGCGCCGGACTGGACCGACTGCGCCGGGAGTTGGTCCGGTTGGCCCGTGCGCTGCCCGTCCCGCCCGCCGACGCGGACGTACGGCTGTGGCTGGACCGCGCCTTCACCGTGCGCGGTCACGGCACGGTCGTCACCGGCACCCTGGCCGCGGGCACCCTGCGCGTCGGCGACCGGCTCCTGGTGGGGGACGGCACGACCGTGCTCCGGGTGCGTGGCCTGCAGTGCCTGCACGAGGACGTCCGGGCCGTCAGCGCGGTGGCGCGCGTGGCGGTCAACGTGCACGGCCCCTCCGACGGCGCTCTGAGCCGGGGACAGGTGCTGCTGACACCGGACCGCTGGCTGCTCACCGACCTGATCGACGTCCGGGTCTGCGGAGCCCCGGTCGAGGACCTGCCCCGGACGGTCACCCTGCACATCGGGACTGCCGCGGTGCCGGTGACCGTCCGCCCGTTCGGCCCGGACACGGCCAGGCTGACCCTGGCCCGCGCGCTTCCCCTGCGGGTGGGCGACCGGGCCGTCCTGCGGGAGCCGGGCGGTCGGCGCACACCGTGCGCGGTGACCGTCCTGGACGTACGACCGCCCCGGCTGACCCGGCGAGGAGCGGCCCGCGCCAGGGCGGCCGAGCTGGCGGGCATGACCGGCCGGCCGGACGGCGCGGCGGAACTGCGGCGGCGCAGGATCGTCCGCCGCTCGGAGCTGGCAGCCATGGGAGTGCCCGCGCCCACCGCACCGGTCGCCGGTGACTGGCTGGCCGACGCGGAGCACTGGGCGGCACTGCGGGACCGTCTGGAGGCCGAGGTCGAACGCCATGCGGCCGCGCACCCGCTGGAGCCCGGCCTGCCCACCGAGGCGGCCCGCCGCCTGCTCGGCCTGCCCGACCGGTCCCTGGTCGACGCCCTCGCCGGGACGTCCGGCAAACTGCACGGCAGTCAGGGCCGGTTGTACGGCCCCGGAGACCTCCGGCCCACCCTGCCGCCGCCTGTCCGGGCAGCCGTCGACGCCCTGCGACGGGAGCTGGCGCGGGCGCCGTTCCGCGCGCCGGAGGCGGACCGGCTGACCGAACTGGGGCTCACCCGCAAGGCGCTGGCCGCCGCGGTCGCGGCGGGCGCGCTGCTGCGGGTCGGCGACGGCATCGTGCTGCTGCCGGACGCGGACGTGCGGGCGGTCGCCGTACTGCGACAGCTGCCACAGCCGTTCACACTCAGCGAGGCCCGCCGGGCCCTCGACACCACCCGCCGAGTGGCCGTGCCGCTGCTGGAGTTCCTGGACACCCAGGGGTACACCGCACGCGTGGACGACCAGCGCCGACGCTGCCGGGCCGGTACGGAGAGCGGAGGCGGACAGGAATCGAACCTGCCTGCCCGAGATCCTCGGACACCTCGGTTTTGAAGACCGGGAGGGCCACCAGGCACCCACACGCCTCCGCCCGCCAGGCTACCGGAGGGCCAGACCATCGACCCGGAGGACCCGGCATGACCACCACACGTGAAACGCCCGTACGCCTCACGCAGTACGCCCACGGCGGCGGCTGCGCCTGCAAGATCCCGCCCGGCGAGCTGGAGGACGTGCTCGGCGGACTGGCCGCGCCGATGACGACCACCTCCGACACCCCGCTCCTGGTCGGGCTGGCCACCGGCGACGACGCGGCCGTCGTCACCCTGCCCGCCGAGGGCAGTGCCTCGACCCGGGCGGTGGTGTCCACGGCGGACTTCTTCACTCCCGTGGTGGACGACCCGTACGACTGGGGACGCATCGCCGCGGCCAACGCCCTCTCCGACGTGTACGCGATGGGCGGCCGTCCGGTGCTCGCCGTCAATCTGCTGGCGTGGCCGCGCGATGTGCTGCCCTTCGACCTGGCCCGCGAGGTGCTGCGCGGCGGGCTCGACATCGCGACCGAGGCGGGCTGCCATGTGGGCGGCGGACACAGCGTGGACGATCCCGAGCCCAAGTACGGCATGGCCGTCACCGGTCTGGCCGATCCGGCCCGCCTGCTGCGCAACGACGCGGGTCGGCCGGGCATGCCGCTGTCGCTGACCAAGCCCCTCGGACTGGGCGTGCTGAACAACCGTCACAAGGCCACCGGCGAGCGGTTCGAGCAGGCGGTGGCCACGATGGTGGCCCTCAACCGGGACGCGTCGGCCGCGGCCCTGGAGGCCGGTGCGACCTGCGCCACCGACATCACCGGCTTCGGCCTCCTCGGCCACCTGCACAAACTGGCCCGGGCCTCGGGCGTGACCGCGGTGGTCGACACCGCCGCCGTACCGTACCTCGACGGTGCGCGGGAGGCGGTCCGCGACGGCTACGTCAGTGGCGGCACCCGGCGGAATCTGGAGTGGGTGGCGCCGTTCACGGACTTCGGGGACACGGACGCCGGCACCCGGCTGCTGCTGGCCGACGCGCAGACCTCGGGCGGGCTGCTGGTGGCGGGGGAGGTGCCCGGAGCGCCGGTGGTGGGGGAACTCGTCCCGCGCCGGGAGCACTCCGTCGTCCTCAGGTGAGCGCCGACGCCGGTCAGGGCTCCGTGCCCGTCCGGTCGTCGATGCCCGCCCGCGCCCGGTAGGCGCGCACCAGCTCCACGGCGGCGGGACCTCTCGGCCGCCGTCCCGGCCGGATGTCGACGGCGAACGCCTTGCTCTCCTGGATGTGGGTGTTGGGGTCGAGGGCCATGTGCAGCAACTCGTTGGCGGCGTCCCCGGTGCTGTAGCCGTTGGGCCCCCAGTGGTAGGGCAGTCCCACCTGGTGCAGGGTGCGCCCGTGCACGGTCAGGGGCGGCACGCGGTCGGTGACCAGCACCCGTGCCTCGATCACCCCGCGGGCGCTGACGATCGTCGCCCAGCCGGTGTGCTCCAGGCCGCGCTCGGCGGCGAGCTCGGGGGAGACCTCGCAGAAGAACTCCGGTTGCAGCTCCGCCAGGTAGGGCTGCCAGCGGGACATGCCGCCCGCGGTGTGGTGTTCGGTGAGCCGGTAGGTGGTGGCCACGTACGGGAAGACCTCCGTGCCCGGTTCGCCGCCGCTCGGCTGGTAGCGGTTGTCGGGGTGCGGTGGGAGCAGCTGCCGTACCGGGTTGCGCTGCCTGCCGTACAGCGGGTTCGGGAACGGCGAGTCCTGCGGCTCGTAGTGCGTGGGCAGCGGGCCGTCGGTGAGGCCGGACGGCACGTACAGCCACGCCTTCCCGTCCGCCTGCATGATGAACGGGTCGGTCCCCGACAGGGCCTCGGGTCCGGTGGCGTCGTGCGGCGGCCGGTGATCGGGGGACTTGTCCTTCTTGAAGTCGGCGATGTCGTGGCCGGTCCACTCGCCCCGCTGCGCGTCCCACCACACCAGCGCCTTGCGTTCGCTCCACGGCCTGCCGTCCGGATCGGCCGAGGCGCGGTTGTACAGGATGCGCCGGTTGGCGGGCCAGGCCCAGCCCCATTCGTTCGCCACCCAGTTCTGCTGCTCACCCGGCTTGCGGCGGGCGGCCTGGTTGACGCCGTCGGCGTAGACGCCGCAGTAGATCCAGCAGCCGCAGGCGGTGGAGCCGTCGTCGCTCAGCTGCTCGTAGGAGGCCAGCGGGTTGCCCTCGGCGTCGTGGCCGTTGATCTCGGCGAGGACGGCCTCGGCGTCCGGCTCGGCGAGCTCGCCCTTCGTCGGGTAGTCCCAGGTGAGGTCCAGCACGGGCCGGTCCATGGGATCGGTGGACGCGGCGAGCTTCCGCCGGATGATCCGCCCGAGGTGGTAGGTGAACCACAGGTCGCTGCGCGCCTCGCCGGGCGGTTCGACGGCCTGGTGGTGCCACTGCAGCAGCCGCTGGGTGTTGGTGAAGGTGCCGTCCTTCTCGGTGTGCGCGGCGGCCGGCAGGAAGAACACCTCGGTACGGATGTCCTCGGTGCGCAGCTCGCCCGTCTCGATCTCCGGGCCGTCCTTCCACCAGGTGGCCGACTCGATGAGGGAGAAGTCCCGTACGACGAGCCAGTCCAGGTTGGCCATGCCCAGGCGCTGCATCTTGGAGTTGGCGGACCCGACCGCGGGGTTCTCGCCCATGAGGAAGTAGCCCTTGCAGGTGCCCTCCAGCTGGGCCATGACCGTCTCGTAGGTGGAGTGGGAGCCGGTCAGGCGCGGCAGGTAGTCGAAGCAGAAGTCGTTCCCGGCGGTCGCGGCCTCGCCCCAGTACGCCTTGAGCAGGCTGACCAGATAGGACCGCATGTTCCCCCAGTAGCCCTTGCGGGCCGCGCCGGCCTGCACGAAGGTGTCCAGGTCCTGTTTCTGGTGGGCGTGCGGCATCGGGATGTAGCCGGGCAGCAGGTTGAACAGGGTGGGGATGTCCGTCGAGCCCTGGATGGAGGCGTGCCCGCGCAGGGCGAGGATGCCGCCGCCGGGACGGCCGATGTTGCCGAGCAGGCTCTGCAGGACGCAGGCCGTGCGGATGTACTGGACGCCCACGGTGTGCTGCGTCCACCCGACCGCGTAGGCGAACGCGGTGGTGCGGTCCCGTCCGGAGTTCTCCGTGACGAGGTCGCACACCTGGCGGAAGAGGTCCTGCGGGACACCGCAGACCCTCTCGACCAACTCGGGGGTGTAGCGGGCGTAGTGCCGCTTGAGCACCTGGAAGACGCAGCGCGGATGGGTGAGCGTGTCGTCCCGTTCGGGTTCGCCCTCGCCCACGTCGGCGCCGCCCGACCCGTGGGCCTCACCGCGCGCCGCCTCCGACACCGACCTGCCGCCGCCGGTGCGCTTGTCGTACTCCTGATCCCGTCGGCCGGAGGCCGCCTGGACCTCCGTACCGGCGTACTGCCAGCTGCTGTTGTCGTAGCTGCGGGTGTCGGGGTCGAAGCCGGAGAAGACGCCGTCGAGGTCCTCGGTGTCGCGGAAGTCCTCCCGCAGGACCACGGGGCCGTTGGTGTACGCCACCACGTACTCGCGGAAGAACTTGTCGTTGCTCAGGACGTGGTTGATGATCCCGCCGAGGAAGGCGATGTCCGAGCCCGCGCGCAGCGGTACGTGCACGTCGGCGAGTGCGCTGGTCCGGGTGAACCGCGGGTCGACGTGAATCACCTTCGCGCCCCGGGCCTTCGCCTCCATCACCCACTGGAACCCGACCGGATGGCACTCGGCCATGTTCGAGCCCTGGATGACGATGCAGTCGGAGTTCTGCAGGTCCTGCTGGAAGGTGGTCGCGCCGCCGCGCCCGAACGAGGTTCCCAGACTGGGAACGGTGGAGGAGTGTCAAACACGCGCCTGGTTCTCGATCTGCACGGCTCCCAGGGCGGTGAACAGCTTCTTGATCAGGTAGTTCTCTTCATTGTCCAGCGTGGCCCCGCCCAGGCTGGCGATGCCGAGCGTGCGCCGGGTGCGGGTCTCGTCGACCTCCCACTGCCAGCCTGCCCGGCGCGCCTCGATGACCCGGTCGGCGATCATGTCCATGGCCGTGTCGAGGTCGAGACGCTCCCACCCGGTGCCGTGGGGGCGCCGGTGGAGGACATGGTGCTCGCGGGCGCTTCCGGTGGTCAGTTGGAGGCTCGCCGAGCCCTTGGGACACAGCCGTCCGCGGGAGACGGGGGAGTCGGGGTCGCCCTCGATCTGCGTGACCCGCTCGTCCTGGACGTAGACGTTCTGGCCGCAGCCCACGGCGCAGTACGGGCAGATCGACTTCACCACCCGGTCGGCCGAGGCGACCCGGGGAGTGAGCCGCGAGCTGGGCCCGCTCTTGGCGGCGGCCCCGCGCCCCAGGGGGTCCGTCCCCTTGAGCTGGCGGTAGACCGGCCAGGAGTCGATCCATGTGCGTACGCCCATGACGTCTGCCCTTTCGGTGGTGCCCGCTGCCGTCCCCGGGTTCCAGTCGACTACGGCTGATTTTCCCGCAGCCCGGCGGGAACGGCATCCGCTGCTCGCGCCGCGTTCGACAGCTGCGGCATGGCGCGGAGTACCCGGCGCACCGACGTCGAAACGGTGACCGGGGTGGCGTACCTGCCGGGCGCCTGCGGGCTGCCCCGTCCGGCCGAGGCGGTCAGTGGCCGTCGGACCGTGCTCGGGCCTCCAGACGTTCCCGCTGCGGTACGACGGTGTACTTGGGGTCCTCCGCGGAGGCCACACCGGCGTGGAACACGCCGAACCGCAGGGCCGCCGAACCGGCCAGCAGAGCCCCACCCGCCGCCGCGGCGAGCAGCCGCTCCCGGCCGCCCGCGTACGCCGCCAGTACGGCACCGCCCGCCGTGAGCACCTCCGCCGAACGCAGCAGCCAGTGCTGCCTGCCCTGTTCGTACGGCTCGGCAGCCAGGCCCATGCGCCGCTTCATCACCTGGAAGGCCGCCAGCTCCAGTCCCGCGCCGAGCACCGCGAGCCGACGCGCGGGCCCGGTCTCCCGGATCGGCGCGCAGGCCAGGGTGAGCCCGGCAGCGGCGGTGGCGCCCGAACCCGCGAAGACGAACGGCATCTCGCGGTGGCCCTCGTGCCACGACGGCACCGCGGTGTCGGACAACAGCACGGCGGTGTAGGTGGCGACCGCCGGACCGAGCGCGGCGGCGCCCGCCGTGGCCGCGGCCCCGACGATCCGGTGGCGGCCCGCGACATCGGCGGCAGCGGCGGCCATCGTCAGCGGGGCGTAGCCCGCCAGCAGCCACGATCCCAGGTTCATGGGGGAGGTGGGCTTGAAGATGCGGAGCATGTTGAGGAACCGGGCGGGGCGTCCCAGGTCGTGCACGAGCGCGGCCAGGGACACCGAGATCGCCCCGGCCGCGCCCAGTTTCGCCGCGCGGGCCAGACCCGGTCGGCCCGTGACCTGGCCACCGGCGGCCAGCAGCGAGGATGCCCCGGCCAGCCCGCCGAGGTAGAGATAGCCCGCGATGTCCAGCGGCTTCCACGTCGGCTTGTTCAGGATCGGTTTGCCGTAGTACGAGGAGAACTCCACGTCGGGCACCATCGCCCGCTCGCCGCGCCCGCGGCGCCGCCGTCTGCGCCCGGTATGTGCTCCGGTGAGGGCGTCGCGTCCGGGGCGCGCCCCCTCCACCCCGCCCCGGGTGACGTCGGACCCGGTCATCGCGGCCTCCTGACGAAACTGACGACGGCCATCGCGGCGAGCGACGCGGCGGCGGCCGCCGCGTGCCGCCACATGGCGGGCAGATCGCGGGTGGTGACGACCGGGTCGGGCGGCAGGCCGTAGACCTCCGGTTCGTCCAGCAGCAGGAAGAACGCGCCGTCGCCGCCGACGCCGTCCTCAGGGTCCTCGCCGTACAGACGCGCGTCCGTGACACCGGCCGCGTGCAGGTGAGCGACCCGGGCCGCCGCCCGCTCCCGCAGCTCCTCCAAGGGCCCGAACTGGATGGAGTCGGTGGGGCACGCCTTGGCGCAGGCCGGTTCCATGCCGACGCCGAGGCGGTCGTAGCACAGGGTGCACTTCCAGGCGCGCCCGTCGCCCCGGCGCTGGTCGATGACGCCGTACGGGCAGGCGGGCACGCAGTAGCCGCAGCCGTTGCAGACGTCCTCCTGGACGACGACCGTGCCGAACTCGGTGCGGAACAGCGACCCGGTCGGACACACGTCGAGGCAGGCCGCGTGCGTGCAGTGCTTGCACACGTCGGAGGACATCAGCCAGCGCAGTTCGGTACGTCCGTCAGGTGCGACGGGAGAGATCGCCCCGGCGGGCGCGCCCGCGGGGGCGGAGCCGGGCTCCGGGGCCGTGGCTCCCGGGCCGGGGGAGGAGGGGGAGGTGCCGAGGTTCCTGGCGGCCGCGAAGACGTCGACGTCCTCGTGGCCGACGCCGGGTTCCTGTCCGCCCAGCGGCTTGCGCTGCTCGATGAAGGCCACGTGCCGCCAGGTGCTGGCGCCGAGTCCCTGGGTGTTGTCGTAGGACATGCCGGTCAGTTCCAGGCCGTCCTCCGGGATCGCGTTCCACTCCTTGCACGCCACCTCGCACGCCTTGCAGCCGATGCACACGGAGGTGTCCGTGAAGAAGCCCATGCGCGGTGGGGGGTCGGTGTACCCGGCCGCTCGTGCGGTGGTGTCGTCCGTCATGCGCGATCCGTTCTCGTCAGCCACCGACACGGTGGGTTCACCGCTCCTGCCGCCCACTTCGGCGACTGCCCCGCGTGCCCAGTCGCCGACTGCTGGTTCCGAGCCTGGCACGAGTGCCCCCGGCCCGCGCGGACGAAACGGTGGTGCGTGGGCCGTTGTGGCGGTCGGGCCGGGCCTCACGACCGCGGGAGTTCCCGCAGGTGGGGCGGGCGGCCGTTCGAGTGAGACCTGCGGTGGATAGAATCGATTCGGCACTGGGCAATGGATTGGCTGACGCCCGCGTCCGGCGTCGTGACGCGGTCTGGCGCGCGGCGCCGTCACCGGACGTCGGGACGGGGCGGCATGATCGGCACTTTTCGCCCGCGGGCACCGCAGCAGTGGGCACGGCGGCGAACGACATGAGCCTGTACACGGGCCGACCCTCGGGCCTGATCGGAAAGCAGATCGCGGGCTACCGCATCGAGCATGTGATCGGCCGCGGTGGCATGGCCGTCGTCTACCGTGCGAGGGACCTGCGTCTGGACCGCACGGTCGCGCTCAAGCTGATCGCCCCGGAGCGCGCCGCCGACGACACCTTCCGACGCCGCTTCACCCACGAGTCCCGTGTGGCCGCGGCCATCGACCACCCGCACATCGTGCCGATCTTCGAAGCGGGCGAGACCGACGGTGTCCTGTACATCGCCATGCGGTACGTCTGCGGTCTGGACCTGCGGGCCATGCTGGACCGGGAGGGTCCGCTCCCCGTCGCGACCTCCCTGCGCATCGCCGGGCAGGTGGCCTCCGCACTCGACGCGGCCCATGAGCACGATCTGGTGCACCGGGATGTCAAGCCCGGCAACATCCTGGTCGCCGCGGGCACCGACAGCGACCACCCCGAACACGTCTATCTCACGGACTTCGGGCTGACGAAGAAGTCGATGTCGCTCAGCGGGTTCACCGCCGCGGGCGAGTTCGTCGGCACGCTCGACTACATGGCGCCGGAACAGATCTCCGGCCGTCCGGTGGACGGCAGGTGCGATCTCTACAGCCTCGCCTGTGTGGTCTACGAGTGCCTCGCCGGCGGGCCGCCCTTCGAGCGTGACGAGGACGTGGCGCTGCTGTGGGCCCACCAGTACGACCAGCCGCCTCCCCTGACCGAGAGGCGGGCGGGGATCGCGCCCGCCGCCGCCGATGTCCTGGGGAAGGCCCTGGCGAAGATTCCCGAGGACCGCTACGACTCCTGCCTGGAGTTCGTGAGGGCCCTGCGCGTCGCCACCGGAAGCGGCGTCGGCGCGCACGCTCGTCCACCATCCCGAGAGGGTCCCCGGCCCCTCGGAGCCTCGGAGCACCCCGAGCCGCCACCGGAGCCTCCGGCCTGGGCCCGGCCGGTCTTCCGCGGTCCGTAGCCCGGCGTCACAGCCCCAGGGAGATGGCCAGTCGGGTCAGTTCCGCCGTGCTGTTGATGCCGAGCTTGGCCCGGATGCGGCGGAGATAGGCGTCGACCGTGTGCTTGGACAGTCCCATGTGGCGGGCCGTCTGCAGGTAGGTGCGTCCCGCGGCGATGTGCCGCAGTGTCTCCTGCTCGCGCGGGGCCAGCGCGGGTGCGGGGGCTTCGGCGTGCGGCGTGGCGAACGTGAGGCTCATGGGACTCTCTCCGAGAAGATCGGCTCGTCATCCCTGCTCACAGCCTCGGAAGCGGGGTGACATGTGCTGGAATGTCTTATTTGTCCTCCTGTTCAAAAAGCTTGCGCGCACGACTTCATGACGGTGTCCTCGCACTGTCACAGGCCTGTCACAGCGCACGTCCGCATGCGCGCCACGGCGCGTTGGGTCAGTACCCGGCGAGGGACTGCTCGGCCCAGATGGTCTTGCCGACGGGCGCGTGCCGGGTGCCCCAGCGCTGGGCGAGCTGGGCGACCAGCAGCAGGCCGCGCCCTCCCTCGTCGAAGGTCCGGGCACGCCGCATGTGCGGGGCGGTACTGCTCGAATCGGAGACTTCGCAGATCAAGGTGCTGTTCTCGTGAATCAGCCGCAGCTGGATGGGCGGCCGGCCGTAGCGGATCGCATTGGTGACCAGTTCGCTGACCATGAGTTCGGTGACGAAGGTGGCCTCGTCCAGTCCCCAGGCCGTCAGCTGGTCGGCCGTACGCCGACGGGCCTGGGCGACGACGGAGGCGTCGGACGGCAGGTCCCAGACGACGACCCGGTCGTCATGGAGGGCCCGGGTGCGGGCGACGAGCAGAGCGACGTCGTCCTCGGGACGGTGGGTCAGCAGACCCGTCAGTACCCGGTCGCAGACCGTCTCCAGCGTGGAGGCGGGACGGGAGAGGGCGGCGAACATGCCGTCCAGGGCGTCGTCGATGTCGTGTTCGCGGGTCTGGAGCAGACCATCGGTGTACAGGGCGAGGATGCTGCCCTCGGCGAGTTCGGTCTCCACGGTCTCGAAGGGCAGGCCCCCCAGCCCCAGCGGCGGCCCGACCGGGACGTCGAGGAGGTACACGGCGCCGTCGGGGGAGACCACGGCCGGCGGGGGATGGCCGGCCCGGGCGAGAGTGCAGTGGCGGGACACCGGGTCGTAGACCACGTACAGGCAGGTGGTGCCGATGCCCCCGGCGGCGTCCCCGGCACCTTCCGCCCCGGCCTCGTCGGCGGAGAGGTGGATGATGAGGTCGTCGAGGTGGGTGAGCAGCTCGTCGGGCGGCAGGTCGACGTCGGCCAGAGTGCGGACCGCGGTGCGCAGGCGGCCCATGGTGGCGGCGGCCCGCATGCCGTGGCCCACGACGTCGCCCACGACCAGCGCCACCCGTGCCCCCGACAGCGGGATCACATCGAACCAGTCGCCCCCCACGCCGGACTCGGTACTGGCGGGCAGGTAGCGGGAGGCGATCTCCAGGGCCGTCTGATCGGGCAGCGTCTGCGGGAGCAGGCTGCGCTGCAGGGTCATGGTGTTGGTGCGGTCCCGGCTGCGGCGGCGCGCGGTGTGGATGCTGACGGCCGCTCTGGTCGTGAGCCGCTCGGCCAGCCTGAGGTCGTCCGGCTCGAAGGGCTCCCGGCGCTGATGACGGCCGAAGAGGGCGAGGCCCAGGGTGATACCGCCGGCCCGCAGCGGCACCGTCATCATCGAGTGGGTCCCGTACTCGCGGATCCAGGCCGCCCCGTGGTCCTGGGCCACCCATCGGGCGATCACCGGGTCGTTCGTCCCGTACACCGCGCCACGGCCCGTGGCCAGGCACTCGGCGGGCGGCGACAGCGGCGGATAGACCGTCGTCCCTCCGACCCCGACCGGGGACTCCAGGCTTCCTTCGAGGACCGACCGCACAGCGGTACGGCACAAGGTGACCGGTTCTGCCGCCGGGCGGGCGGGTGACTCGTCGCCGCGCGGGGGAGGGTCGAGCAGATCGACGACCACGAAGTCGGCGAGCCGGGGGACGACGACGTCGGACAGTTCCTGGGCGGTGCGGGCGCTGTTCAGGGTGGTGCCGATGCGGGCGTCGGCGTCGTGCAGCAGGGACGTCTGCTGCCGGGTCCTCTCCAGTCCGGCCCTGTCGTGCGCGGCCAGGCACACGGCCCGCACCTGGCCGTCCGGGTCCCGCAACGGGGCGAGCGAGGTCGCCCAGTCGTGCTCCGCGCCCGTACCCGAGGGACGGGTGAAGGCGCCCACATGCTGCGGCTCCCCCGTCTCCAACGCCAGGCGCATCCTCTGTTCGGTCGCGTCGCTCACGGGATCGGGCGCGATGTCCGGCAGACGCAGGCCGCGCATCACGGCCTCGGGGAAGGACAGCGCGCGCTCCATCCCGGCGTTCGCCCGTATCAGCCGCAGGTCCGTATCGAAGATCGCCAGGAGACAGGGGGACTGGGTGAACGCCCATTCCCTCAGGGATTCACTCAAGGGTGTGCGCGGCCTGCCCGGCACGGGGGACACCACGAGCCACTTGGCCGCCCCGCCGGTGGACGTCGCGCGGTGCGTGAGCAGTCGTACGTCCATCCGGTGGCCGTCCCGGTGCCGCAGCGCCACGGTGCCGCTCCACCGCTCCTGCCGGGGCGGGGCCCGCCGCGCCGCATCGCTGACGACATCGGCGAGCAGGCGGGCGGCGGGGAGCCCTATGACCTCGGAGGTCGCGTAGCCGAGGAGTCGTCGGGCACCTTCACTCCACCCGATCACGATGCCCTGCTCGTTGATGGTGGCCGCGGCCGTGTCCGCCGACTCACGCTCACGGGAGGGGTCCGACTCCTCCGGCGGCTCACTGGGAGGGATGGGAAATCGTTCCATCGCCGCTCATCTCGCCCTCGCTCGTTCCTTGCCCCGCTGTCCCCACGGGAACCGCATGCGAAAGGGCTCCACTGACAAGCATGATTTAGCGGGGCCGGGAGCACCAACGCAGCGCTGTCACGCGGGCGGACCGGGGCCCGGCCGGGCACGAGGACCAGGGCGAGGACCGCGTCGCCCGCCTGCCACACCATCGCGCGGCGCCGTCCGCCGAGGGCGGGCGGCCAAGGCCGAGGATCACGATCCGGCGCGGCGTGGCGCCGAAGAGGCCGCTCCTGTCGGCCATGACCGCGGCTTCCTTCAACGCCCAGGCAGCGGCCATGACTTCGGGCCGCTCCTCCGTACCGAAAGGGCGCGTTCCCCAGGGGAGAGGACGTGGACCGCGACACGGGGTACCGCGGCGGCCGAGACGGTCTCGCACAGGTCCCCTCCGACCGGCTCCGGCGCGACGGCTGCGGCGATGTGATCGGCGGTGTGGCCGAGGGAGACGTTCACGGCGGGCACCGCCCCTCCGGCAGCGCGCGGACGACGCGCTGTTCGGCGGTCACGCGGCGGGGGCCCTGCCCAGGTGCCGCAGCTCGTGCGCCAGCGTGGTCACGGCGTGCCGGATCTGGTCGGGCGAGTGGTCGCAGGTGATGAAGAAACGCAGCCGGGCCAGTTCCTCCGGTACGGCCGGGTGGAGGACGGGGCTGACGCTGATGCCCTGCTCGAACAGGGCCTCCGCGAGCCGCAGTGTCCGCGGCGAGTCCCCGACGACGCACGGGACGATCGGCGTGCCGTGACTGTCACCGGTGGGGACGCCCGCCTCGCGCGCGAGGCCCGCGAACAGCGCGGAGTTGGCGGAAAGCCGTGCCACGCGCTGGGGCTCGGCACGCAGCAGCCGCAGGGCGGCCAGGGACGCGGCGGTGTCGGCCTGGGGCATGCCGGCGCTGTGGACGAAGCCCGGAACGGTGTACCCGAGGTACTCGACGACCGAGCGCTTCGCGGCGACATAGCCACCGCCGCTCGCCAGCGCCTTGGACAGCGTGCCGGACCACAGATCCACGGCTGGGCGGTCGATGTCGGCGTACTCCCCGATGCCGCGCCCCGTCGCACCGATCGTTCCGATGCTGTGCGCCTCGTCGATCATCAGCAGCGCGCCGTGCCGGCGCTTGACCTGGACGAGGGCGGGCAGGTCGGCGATGTCGCCGTCCATGCCGTACACGCCCTCGACGACGACGAGCACCCGCCGGTACTGGTGGCGGACCTGTGCGAGGAGGGCGTCGAGGGCGGCTGCGTCGTTGTGCGGGAAGGGCCGCCGGGTCGCGCCGGAGAGCTTGCACCCCTGCAGGATGCTGTCGTGGGCGAGGGAGTCGTGGACGACCAGGTCGCCCGGCCCGACGAGATGCCCGATCACGGTGACGTTGGTGGCATGCCCATGGGGCAGAGTGATTGCGGCTTCGCACCCGAGCAGGTCGGCGAGGTCGGTCTCCAGCTCCCCGTGGAGGCGGCGACTGCCGGACAGCGACCGGCTGGCGGACACCGATGTGCCACAGCGATCGATCGCCTCCTTGGCCGCCTGGGTGACCTCCGGGTGCGTCGCCAGGCCCAGGTAGTCGTAGCTGGAGAAGGACAGGGGATCCCGGCCGTCGACGACGGTCGTGTCCGCCATGCCACCTTCGTGGACGAGGACGTACGGATTGCGCAGCCCCGTCCGGGCGAGCACGGCCATGCGCTCGCTGTGGGGTGACTTCGGGGAAGCACTCGATCCGCGTCTGCTCTTCCGGCCGCGGGGCGGCGGCCGAAGCGGCCGTCTCAGGCCGGGCCGTACGTGAGTCGGCGGACGGTGGGACGGCATGCAGGTGGGCGGGCGGCGACGCCGGGGCAGCGTCGTCGTGGCCGTCGCCCCGTCCGGCGACGCCTGCCGGTGCGGCGTCCACGGAGCCGCCCGCGACCAGTGCGGCGATGCTCCCGACGGTCGGCCGGTCAGCGGCCCTCTCGACATCGAACGTCCCCAGTGGCCACTGCCGCCTGAGCGAGGTGAACAGATCGGTCAGCATCAACGAGTCGAAACCCAGATCGTCGACCAGCAGCTGGTCGCCGCGCAGATGACTCACCGGAAACGCGCTGATGCGGGACACGTGTGCGAGCACGGCGTCGGTGACCTCGTCGACGTCCCCGGTCGGCGAGGGCTCCTCGACGGCCGGTGCGCGAGAAGCGGGCACGCCGGCGGGGGCAGGGATGACCGCGGAGGCGGGCGCACCGGCGGTTCCGGCCGCCGACGGGGCGGTGATCCGTGCGGCGGCGTTCTGTGCGGCAAGCGCCTCGGTGAGACGGGTGAGCAGCGTGACCTGCTGCCGAGCCAGCTGGACCAGTTCGTTCAGCGGGTCGTTCGTCGGGGCCTCCTCGGGCGGTGCGGGCTGGGCCGGGAGGGAAGCGGCGGTGGTGTCCTGCTGCGCGGGGCCCCGGCCCGGCACCCAGGAGGACTGGGTGCCGAGCCGCGCCACCGGCAGGTCCAGCAGCCTGCGGTCTCCCTCGGGAACCAGGGCGCGCGGGTCGACCGCGGCGCCCAGGACCGCGAGCCGCGCGAGGGCCAGCACGAAGCCACGTCCGCGGTCCGCCTCCACCCCGCCCGCCGGGACGACGTGAACGTCGTCGTGGCCGGTGAGATTGCGGCGAACCGCGGCGAGGAGCGAGCCACCCCCGGTCACCTGGAGGAAGACGCGGGCGCCCTGGTCGTAGGCGGTCCGGACGGCGTCACCGAAGTGGACCGGCGCGGACGCGTGACGCGCCCACAGCTCGCGCAGCCGGTAGGGGTCGGTACAGACCGCCGCGTCCACACACGAGACGAACGGCAGGACGGGGCTGCCGATGGGACGGTCGGTGAGGTCCGCCCGCACGGCCCCTTCGGCGGAGGCGAGCCGCGGCGAGTGGAAGGCGTTCGACACATCGAGCGCCGTCGTGACGATCCCCGCCTCGGCGCAGACGTCCCGCAGGGCGGCGAGCCCCCGCGACGTACCGCTGACCACGACCTGCCGCGGCTCGTTGAAGCAGGCGAGCCACACGTCGTCGATGCCGTTCATGAGCCGACGGCAGGTCTCCTTGTCGCCGCGCACGGCGAGCATCCCGCCCCGCGGCCCGGTCTCGGCCCGCCCGAGGGCCGCGCCCCGGTGGACCAGAAACCGGACGGTGTCCTCGTCGGTGAGCGCTCCGGCCGCCGCGGCCGCGGCGAACTCTCCGACGCTGTGGCCGAGGGTGAGGTCGGGAGTGACGCCGCAGTCGGTGAGCAGGCGGGTAGCGGCGATCTGTACGGTACCCAGCAGTGGCTGGCACACCTCGGTGGCGGCGAGCCGCCGCCTGCGCTCCTCGCAGTCGCCATCGGTCGCCGCGCCGTGGAGCAGATCGGTGAGGTCGACGCCGATGTCCCGCCGGACCAGGGCGCCGAGGGCGTCGACGGCCGCCCGGAAGCCGGCGAACCTCTCGTAGAGGTCCTGCGTCATGCCCGGCCGCTCACCGCCCTGACCGGGGAAGAGGAAGGCGATGCGGCGCCGCGCGGACGGCAGGGGAGCGTCGGCGGCGAAGGCGCCGTCGCCGAGGTCGCCCCGGGCGCCGTCGGCGAGTTGCCGACGGGCCCGACGCAGCCGCTGGGCGAATTCGGCCGTGTCGGCGGCCACGATCGCCAGGCGGGCCGTCAGCGGCTCACGCGACCCCAGGGTGTGGGCCAGTGCCGCGATCGGCGCGCCGGGCGCGTGCTCCACGGCGTCGAGTACGTCGCCCAGGTGCCGGTCCAGCAGCTCGGGGTTACTCGCAGAGAGCAGCACGAGGTGAGGTCCGGTGTCTTCGGTACGTACCGATGGGCGGCCGACGGCTGGGGCGGGCCGCTCCTCCAGAACCACATGGACGTTCGTGCCGCCGAAACCGAACGAGCTGACAGCGGCACGCCGCGGGGTGCCCGCGCCCGGCCAGGGCCGTGCGGTGTCGGCGAAGCGCAGGCCCGTCGCGGAGACGCCCAGGTCCGGATGGGGGGTGGTCTCCGGCTGCGGCACGATGGTGCGGTGATGGACGACCAGCGCCGTCTTGATCAGGGCCGCGATGCCCGCGGCGGACAGGGAGTGCCCGATGAGGGCCTTGCCCGAGGCGAGGTAGCACAGACCGGGGTCGTCGTCGGGGTACTCGGTGCGCAGCAGGCGCAGCGCCTCGACCTCGGCGCGGTCGTCGGCGGCGGTGCCGGTGCCGTGGGCTTCGAGGAAACCCACGGACGAGGGGGGAACACCGGCGTCGTCATAGGCCCGGCGCATGGCGCGCAGCCGGCCTTCCGGGGTGGGGGCCGGCGGTGCCGGGCTCGCGCCGTCGTTGGCGGAGCCGATGCCCTTGATCACGGCATAGACACGGTCCCCGTCGGCGAGCGCGTCGGACAACGGCCGTACGACGACGGCACCGGCGCCCTCGCCGAGCACGAAGCCGTCGGCCCGCTCGTCGAACGGGCGGCACACACCGGTGGCGGACAGCGCGCGCAGCTCGGAGAAGCCGAACAGGCTGTCGGGGGTGAGATTGAGGTACACCCCGCCGACGACGGCGATCCGGCAGGTGCCCTGGCGCAGATGGGCGATCGCCACGTCGAGGGCGACCAGCGAGCCGGAGCAGGCGGCGTCGACCGCGAGGCTCGGCCCGCCGAGGTCGAACTGCCGACTGACGGTGCCGGCCGCCATGTTGAGCGGGCTCCCGGGCAGGGTGAAGGCCTGGACGGGGGCCGTCATGAGGTCCTTGCAGTCGGACACCGACATTCCGAAGAAGACCCCGGTGTTCTCCCGGTCGAAGTCGCCGCGGCCCAGCCCCGCGTCGTCGAGGGCCTCACGGGTGATGTCCAGCATCAGCCGGTGCTGCGGATCCATGGCACGGGCACGAGCGGGCGGCACCCCGTAGTGCAGGGCGTCGAAACGGTCAACGTCGTCCAGGAAGGCGACCCGGTCGGTGTCCGCGGCATGGGGGGCCGAACGGCTTCCGGATGTGTGAAAGGTCCCGTGGTGCCACCGCTCCCTCGGCACGGCGGAGAACTGCCGTTCCCCGCTCATCAGGAGCTTCCAGTACGAGCGGATGTCGGGGGCGCCTGGGAAGCGGCAGCCGAGTCCGACGATGGCGATGTCGGTCATGACGCGTCTTCCTTGTCGAGGTGCCTGGGTGGGACCACGGCCTCCGTTGCGTCGCTCAGCTGCTTGATCCGTGCTCTGAGCTGTTCGCCCTCGCCGTGCACGTGCGTGACCAGCATGGCGGCGCGGCGCAGGTCCTCGCCCGCGCTCCGGGCAGTCGGTCCGTCCACGGAACCGCTGCGGGCCTCCGCCACGGCGGCGGCACAGCTGGAGTCGGAGCGCGCATCGTCGTACCCCTGAGTCTTCAGCCTGCCGGTCGCTTCCGCACCGAACACGACGGACAGCAGTGCACGACGGGACATCGGGGCCTCCGATCCGGATGGCGTTTCGTTCCTGCTCTTTGCGCAGGCGGTCGATTGCCACCGTGCCCGGAGGGGCGATGAGGTCGTAGTCCCGGCTGTTCGTTACTTGACAGGTGCCGGTGGTGGCCGTACGTGGCCCAGGGGCGGTCGGCGGGACCGGATCGGTGACGCGGCTGGACGCACAGGCTGAAGCGGGTCACTCGGCGGGGTTGTCGTTGCCGTTGTCGGGGTTGGGCTCAGGGTTGCCGTTGCCGTTGCCGTTGCCGTTGCCGTTGTCGGGCTGGGGCTGGGGGGCGTTGTTGTCGGGGTCGGGTTGCGGGGAGTTGTCGGTTGGGGGTTGGGGGGTGTCGGTGTCGGGGTTGGGTTGCGGGGTGTCGTCGGTTGGGGGTTGGGGGGTGTCGGTGTCGGGGTTGGGTTGCGGGGTGTCGTCGGTCGTGGGCTTGGGGGTGTCGGTCGTGGGCTTCGGAGTGTCGGTGGTGGGCTTGGGGGTGTCGGTCGTGGGCTTGGGGGTGTCGGTGGTGGGCTTGGGGGTGTCGGTGGTGGGCTTGGGGGTCTCGGTGGTCGGCTTGGGGGTGTCGGTGGTGGGCTTGGGAGTGTCGGTGGTGGGCTTGGGGGTGTCCTCGGTCGGGGGCTTGGTGGTGGTGGGCTTGGGGGTGGGGGAGTCGTCGGGCTTGGGCTTGGGATCCTTGTCGGTCTTCGACTCGCGGTCGCCCTTGCCGGGCTCGGTGTGCGGCGACTCGGTCGCGGGCGACTGTGTCGGCGGCAGTGGCCAGTGCCTGGGCGGGGGAGCGGTCTTCTCATCACGGGCGCCGTGGTCCCCCGGGTAGCGGCGGACCCAGTCCCGTTCCTCCGCGTCGAAGATGACGAACTCCTTGACCTTGGTGGGCGCGCGGTTGACGACCACGACGTTCTGCGGCCGGTACCCGGACCAGGCGGTCCCCTTCTGCTGCGGTGTACCTTCCTGGGCGATCGCACGGCCGAGCGGATTGCCACAGGCGCAGCGCATCTTCGGCGCTCCGTAGCCATCGACGAGGACGGCCGTGCCGGCCTGGAGCACCGCCTGGTAGCTGGTGGATGCGCCGTCGCGGTAGCCGTGGTTGGTGACGCGGGTGTCGGAACGCAGCTGTAGCGGCGTCAGCGAGCGCAGATAGCCGGGGACGGCGGACTCCCGGATGTCCAGAACCGAGGCGAAGGCCTTGGTCTTGGCTCGGTCGGCGGTCAGATAGCGGACCTGCTTCTCCACGTCGCAGCTGGCGGTGTTGTGGCTCCCGCCGTACAGGCCGGGTTCCGATCCCGTCACACTGCGGATCGCGTTCGCCTTGCTGGGAGGCGCGCTGGGCGTGGCAGCCGGCAACGACGAGGTCGTGTTCGCCGTCGACTCGGTGTAGGGATCCGGCCCGGTCGCGTTCGCGGGCTGCAGGATGACCTCACCGGCCTGGGCCGGTCCGCCAATCGGGCGGGTGAAGAAGACGGTCAGACCCACAGCGGCGATCAGGGCGGTGATCGCCGCGATCCGCGGCAGGGACCGCCACCAGGGGCCATGCTCTCCGCCGCCGGGTCGCCGCTTCGGGGGGCCTGGGCCACCCGGGCCACCCGACCCCCCACCGCCGGTCGGCGGAGGCGGCGGCGGAGGAGGAGGTCCTGCCGGTTCGCTGGAAGGGCCACCGGCGAGAGGGCCGGAGGGCGGGCCAGTGGGACGCTCTGGCAGTGGTTCCGAACTCACAGCTTTCCCTCCCGCCGGCGCAGAAAATACGCAGATCGAAGGGTTTGTTAAATATTCACCCACATATTGTGGGTATGAACACCTTTCGTGCCTATTGTGCGCTCCGGTGTCGTAGGGCCCCAAGTGCGCCGGGTCATCGGGACTCGCGCGGCCAGTCCACGATCTCCGTCGGCGTCGCCGGAGCCTCGTCGGCGGACGGGGCGGACGAGACCGCATAGGTGTCGATGCGCGTGCCGTCGCAGTACACCCACCGCTCCTGCTCGGCGTCGTACAGCCACGCCGCGTCCCCGTCGATGACCATCCCGGCCCGCAGCCCGCGGGTCCGCTGCCGGAAGGTCTCACCGTCCGCCTTGCCTGCCGCCATGTCCTCCATGGCCAGCCAGTAGCGGCCGAGCGATTCCTTCACCCGGGCCAGCAACGGGCGCGGGTCGGTCGTGCGGGTGGGCGGTGCTCCGGCCATGGGCGGGCTTTGGGGCACGGGAACCAGCAGGCGGCCGTCGACCCAGGCCGACCAGCCGTTGTGGCACACGATGCGTCCCCAGTCGCCGCGCCGTTCCGTCAGCTGGACGGGCAGGAGTGGGTCGAGCGGCACGGTGGGCCGGGACACGTCGGGAGTCTCCCAGGCGGCCAGTCCGTCATGGGGTACGACGTGCGTCGGAACGAAACCGGTGTCGGGGGCGGCCATGTCTTCCGCTTCCGTTACTTCCGTATGAGCGGCATCGCGGGTTGCCGGGAGACCCGGGAGCCACGGAGGACGATGTCACCGGAGTCGGCTGTGCGGACCGCTCTCCCATGTCTGGAATCCTAGCTTTCTGTACTTTTTGCCGCCCGGCGGGCCAGGTGTCCGCCGGGTCGTGTGCCCGTCTCCTGGAGGGCCTGGGCAGTGGGTCGTCAGAGATCGAGTCGGTGGGAGATCACCTGATGCGTCGGCAGGTAGCCCAGGCTGTCGTTGATGTGGCGCATGGGCGCGTTGCCGGCGGCGGTGTCGGTGGTCAGGCCGTCGAGGTCGGGGTGGTGCTGACGGGCGTGCCGGATCGACTCCGCCTTCATCCACCGGCCGAGGCCGTGCCCGCGGTGCTCGGGCAGCACGCCGGTGCCGTAGTGCTGACCATCGCCCTTTCCGCCGCCGGGAACGACCAGTTCGGTGAACCCGGCGATCGAGTTGTCCGACGTGTCGACCGCGACGACGGTGTGCAGCAGGTCGCCGCGCTGCTCGATGATCCGCGCGGCGGCCCGGACGCGCTCGACGTCCCAGGTCACCGGGACGTGGTCGGCCTCGTCCATGGGCATGTCGTCCATGGCCCGGCGTGCGGCGGCGAAGGTCTGTGCGAGGTGGCCGGGGACGCTGCCCTGCCATGACTCCAACCGGTAGCCGGGGTGCGGCTGTTCGACGATCCCGGTGAGGGCGGCGATGTCCGCACTGGCCAACGTGAGTCGCGCGTACGTCAGTGTGAGGACCTTGCGAAAGCCGCTCGCCGCGAGGAAACGGTCCCCGGCCGAACCGGCCTCGGCCTGCGCGACAACGTGCCGTCTGCCCTCCTTCCGGGCGGCGGCCACAACCGTCTTGAGCAGCCGCGAACCGACACGGTTGCGCCGCTCGGCCGGATGAACGTTCAGCTCCAGCTCGCCCTGGTGCTCCTGACCGGGGCCGGTGGGCAGGCGCAGGAACGCCGAGCCGACCGGTGCCCCGCCCGCCTCGGACGCCAGCCATGCCAGACGGCGGCTGAACGGGCCACGGTCGGGGTCGGTCAGGGGGGTGATGCGCATCGACAAGGTGTCTCCGTCATGAGGGCGGTGAACGGCCGGGGAAAAATAGCTGCTCCAGCCAAGCTCTGCAAAGGGATTTGGGGGTCTCGGGGTCTCTGTGCGTGTGACACCGACCCTCACTTGCCCGTCACCCGGGACACACCGGAGCCGGACTGACGGTGGGGCGGGCTCGCCCACCTTGTCCTGCCCACCCCGCTGCAGGATCCGCCCAGCCCACGGGTGCCGGAGGCTGAGCGGCCACCCCCGCTTCAATCGCTCATTAGGTTAGGCTAACCTTCCGGGGTGCGAGCTGGTGAAGAGACCTCCGGGGCCGTGAGTCCACGCGGTCATGAGCTGTCGGCCACGGACGTGACCGTGGCGTACGACGGTGTCGATGTCGTGCACGGCGCGTCCTTGAGGCTGCGGCCCGGCGAAGTGACCGTGCTGGTGGGCCCGAACGGCAGTGGCAAGTCGACGCTGCTGCGCACCCTCGCGCGGCTGCAGCGGCCCAGGACCGCCGAACTGGTCATCGACGGCGACACCGACGGTCTGGCCCTGACCCCCCGTGAGTTCTCGCGCCGCGTGGCCCTGCTGACGCAGGGACGGCCCACGCCGAGCGGGCTGACCGTGCGGGACGTCGTCGAGTTCGGCCGCTACCCGTACCGGGGCCGCTGGGGCAGGAAGGATCCGGACGGCCGGGCGGCGGTGGAACGCGCCCTCGCCCTGACCGGCGTCGCGGAGCTCGCCGACCGGGGTGCCGAGCACCTCTCCGGGGGCCAGCTCCAGCGCGTCTGGCTCGCCGGGTGCCTGGCCCAGGAGACCGGCGTACTGCTCCTCGACGAACCCACCACCTACCTGGACCTGCGCTACCAGATCGAACTCCTCGACCTCGTCCGCGACCTGGCGGACGACCACGGGATCGCGGTCGGCGCCGTCCTGCACGACCTGGACCAGGCCGCGGCCGTCGCCAACCGGGTCGTGCTGCTCCACGAGGGGCGGATCATCGCCGACGGCCTGCCCGAGGACGTACTGACGGCACAGCGGCTCACCGACACGTACGGCATCCGTATCGAAGTCGACACCGACCCCCTGACGGGCCGGCTGCGCACCCGCGCCATCGGCCGACACCACACGCGAAGCGAAAGGCTCAGCACCACCTCATGAGACGCCTCCTGATGACCGCGGCGGCCGCCACCGCCGCGGCGCTCACCCTGACCGCCTGCGGGACCACCGAGCCCGCCGCCGACGACACCGCGCAGCAGACCGGCGAGCGCGTCACCCTCACCGACGCCTCCGGGGCCAAGGTGGAGCTCGACGGCCCGGCCAAGAAGGTCGTCGGCACCGAGTGGAACGTCGTGGAGAGCCTGATATCGCTGGGCGTCGACCCCGTCGGTGTCGCCGACGTCAAGGGCTACAAGACCTGGGACACCGCGGTCCCGCTGAAGAACGAGCCCAAGGACATCGGCACGCGCGGCGAGCCGAGCATGGACACCATCGCCTCGCTGTCCCCGGACCTCATCGTCGCCACCACCGATCTGCCGGCGTCCGCCGTGAAGCAGCTGCGCGAGGTCGCCCCGGTCCTGGAGGTGCGGTCCGCCGACGCCGCCGACCCGATCGGGCAGATGACCGAGAACCTGGACCTCATCGCGCAGGCCACCGGTACCACCGAGCAGGCCGCCAAGCTCAAGGAGCAGTTCGACGCGAAGCTCGCCGAGGGCAGGAAGGCCCTCGCCGACGCCGGACTCGCCGGCGCGAAGTACGCCTTCGCCGACGGCTATGTCGTCTCCAACCAGGTATCGATCCGGCCGTTCACCAGCGGCTCCCTCATCGGCGCGGTCAACGAGAAGCTCGGCCTGAAGAACGCCTGGACCGTGGAGGGCGACAAGGACTACGGGCTCGGCTCCACCGACGTCGAGGGCCTCACCAAGCTGGGCGATGTGCAGTTCGCCTACATCGGCAGCGACGGGGACAAGAACAGCACCCCGTTCACCGGCGCCCTGGCCAAGGACAAGGTGTGGACCTCGCTGCCGTTCGTGAAGAAGGGCAACGTCCACCGGCTGCCCGACGGCATCTGGATGTTCGGCGGCCCCGAGTCGATGGAGCAGTACGTCGACGCCGTCGTCAAGGCCCTGACGAAGTAACCGCATGGCCGTCACCGCATCCGCTCCCCCCACCCGTCCGTCGGCGGCCACGTCCCGGACGGGCGCGGCCGCGGTGACGGCCGCCCTGGTCCTGCTGGTCACCGTCCTCGCGATCGTGGACCTCACGCAGGGCACGGCCGCGGTCGGCGCGCCCGAGGTGTGGAAGGCGCTCACCGGCCGGGCCGATCCGGCCGACGCCTCCGTCGTCATCGCCTCCCGGCTGCCCCGCATGACCGCCGGGCTCCTCGTCGGGATCGCGCTCGGAATGGCGGGCGCCGCCCTGCAGGCCGTCAGCCGCAACGTCCTCGCCTCCCCGGACACGCTCGCCGTCAACGCCGGGTCCTACCTGGCCCTCGGGCTGGCCGCCGCCACCGGCGTCTCGCTTCCGCTCATCGCCTCCTCCGGCGTCGCGTTCGCCGGCGGCCTCGCCGCCGCGGCCGTCGTCCTGGGACTGTCCGGCCCGGGCACGGGCACCGTCCGTCTCGTGCTCGCCGGCAGCGCCCTCACCCTCGGCCTCACCGCCGTCACCGAGGGACTGCTCCTGCTGTTCCCGCGGCAGACCGAGGGCCTCTACCAGTGGAACCAGGGCAGCATCGCCCAGAACGGGTTCGAGGGCGTGCTGCAGATGGCGCCGGTCGGTGTCGCCGGACTCGTCGGGCTGCTGCTCCTCGCCCGGCGGGTCGACGCCATGGCGCTCGGCGACGACGCCGCCCGCGGCCTGGGCGTCCGGGTCCGCGCCACCAGGGTCACCGTCGTCGTGTTCACGGCGCTGCTGTCCACGGCGGCCGTCACACTCGCCGGCCCCATCGGCTTCGTCGGCCTGTGCGCCCCCGCGCTCGTCCGCCCCCTCGCCCGCAGGTTCCGCGCGCTCACCCGGACACGGGCGGGCATGCCGGTCGCGGGCCTCGTCGGTGCGGCGCTGGTGCTCGGCTCCGACGTGCTGCTGCGCGCCGTCGTACCGGCGGACGTGGCGGTCGCCGTGCCGACCGGTGTCGTCACCAGCCTCGTCGGCGCCGTGTTCCTGATCGTGATGGCCACCCGGGTCCGGGACGGGGCCGCCGCTGCCGCCCCCGACCGGCTGCGCATCAGGAGCCGGACCGTCTTTCTGACCACCACAGCCGTCCTCGCCGCCGTGCTCGTCGGCGTGACGATCGCCGCCGTGCTGCTGGGCGACAGCAAGCTGCTGCTGGGCGACGTGGCGAACTGGGCGCAGGGCCGGGCGGGCCGGACCGTCTCCTTCGTCCTCGACACCCGGGTGCCCCGGGTCGTCGCGGCGCTCCTCGCGGGCGCCGCCCTCGCCCTGGCCGGGACGCTCGTCCAGGCGGTGACCCGCAATCCCCTGGCCGAGCCGGGTGTTCTCGGTGTCTCCGGCGGAGCCGCACTCGGCGCCGTGCTCCTCGTGACGACGGTGCCCCTGGCCGGTTCGTGGAGCGTGGCCGGTGGGGCGTTCGCGGGCGCCGTGGTCAGTTCCGTCCTCGTCTTCGGACTCGCCGCGCGCGGCGGGTTCCAGCAGAACCGGCTCGTCCTCGTCGGGTTCGGCGTCGCCACCGGGGCAAGTGCCTTGATCAGCCTGCTCATCATCCTCACCGACCCGTTCAACGCGACGAAGGCGCTCACCTGGCTGTCGGGCTCCACCTACGGCCGGACCCTGCCCGACGCGGCGCCTCTCGCGGCGGTCCTCGCCGTCGGCGCGGCCGTTGCGGTGCTGCGGCGTACGGAGCTCGACCTTGTGTCGCTCGACGAGGACACCCCCAGGCTCCTGGGGCTCGACGTGGCGCGGGGGCGCCTGGGCTTCCTCGTCCTGGGCGTTCTGCTCAGCGCCACCGCCGTGGCCGCCGCGGGCACGATCGGCTTCGTGGGCCTGGTGGCACCGCACGCGGCCCGGGCCCTCGTGGGCCGGCAGCACGTCCGGGTGGTGCCGGTGGCGATGCTCCTCGGCGCCGTGCTCGTCTGTACCGCGGATCTGGTCGGCAGGACCGTGATCGCGCCGGCCCAGCTCGGCGCCGGCCTGATGACGGCCGTGATCGGGACGCCGTACTTCCTCTATCTCCTCGTCCGCAGCCGCTGAGCGCTCCGCGGGAAGTGCCGCGATGGGCCGCCGATCGTCTGCGGGCCCGTCGGGCCGTCCGCGCCGACGCGGCGGAGCCGCACTTCGACACAGCCTCGCGCCCCTGCACGGGGCTGCCGAACCGCGCGGGATTTCAGCCGGGCCCGCCCGGCTTTCGCGGTCGGCTCACCGGTGCTGCGTTCCGCGGTGCAGCTTGCGGCGGAGCACGGGGTTGTCGAGCCGTGCGGGATTTCAGCCGGGCCCGCCCGGCTTTCGCGGTCGGCTCACCGGTGCTGCGTTCCGCGGTGCAGCTTGCGGCGGGCGACGAGCTCGATGGTCAGGGCCACGGAGAGCGCCTCGACGGCCAGCAGCGCGATGAGCACGAAGAGCTGGACGGCCCCGGCGAGCACGGGGGAGGCGCCGGCCAGGAGCATGCCGACGAACGCGCCCGGCAGGGTCACCAGGCCCACGGTACGGGTCTGGTCGAGGGCGGGCAGCAGGGCGTCCGACGCGGCGGGCCGGATCACCAGGAGGTGGGCGTCGCGCTCCGGCAGGCCCAGCGCCAGGGCGGCTTCCACCTCGCCGTACCGCAGGGCGAGTTCGTCCAGCGCGCGGCGTCCGGCGAGCACCGTCGCGGTGAGCGCGCCGCCGATGAGGATGCCGCTCACCGGGACGATCGCGATACCGGGAAGGGGAAGCAGCCCGGCCAGCACCAGCCCGGCAAGGACGGGCAGCACGGGGACCACGATGGGCAGGGCCGTCCACCACCAGGTGCCGTTCGGCGTGACGCGCCGTCCGGCGGTACGGGTGGCGACGGCGGACATCAGGAGCAGGAACCCGAGCAGGGCCGCGGTGTGGCGGACGGCCCAGCCGACCACCAGGGACACCGCGGCCAGTTGCACGGCCGCCCGTACGCCCGTCACCACGACCTCGCGGGCCCGCCCGTAGGAGTCGTCCGGGGACAGGCGGAACACCGCGACCACGGCGGTGGCCGCGACCACCAGGACGACGAGGGCCACGGCGAGCGCCGTGCCGACCGGCAGCAGGGTCTCCGCAGCGAGGTGACGCACGCGTCGCCCCTAACCCTGGGCGTAGTCCGCCCTCGCGGTGTCGGCGCCGCGCCGCGCCAGGAGGGAGTCGCGGATCTCCCCGGCCCGTACGGCGGTCGTGGACAGCCGGGTGGAGGTGAGGCCGTGGGTGTGTTCGGTGCCGCCCTGGAGGTAGATGTCGGCGGTGACGTTCGGGGCGGTCACCACGCGATGGTCACGGCCGACCCGGAGGGCGTCCTCCTCGTCGCGCAGACAGAGTTTGGCGAGCTCGCCGAGGTGGTCGCCGATGCCCCGGGGTCGGTAGCCGGTCGCGTAGACGAGCAGATCCGAGGCGATGACCTCGCGTTCGCCGGTCGGCAGGAACTCCACCGTCATCCGCACGTCGTCCGCGCCGGCCTCGACCTCGCGGATGCGGGAGACGTTCATCATCCGCAGCCGCTGCCTGCCCTGGACCCTCTCCTGGTACATGGTCCGGGACAGCGCCTCGATCAACTCCATGTCGACCACCGAGTAGTTGGTGCCGCGGTGGTAGTCGAACAGGGACCGTTTCACCTCGTGGGGCGCGCCGTAGTACAGGTCGACGGCCTCGGGATCGAAGATCCGGTTGGCGAACGGGCTGTCGTCGGCGGGGGTGTAGCCGTACTTGGCGAACACCGAGCAGATCTCGGCGTGGGGGAAGGTGCGGTGCAGGTAGTCGACGGCCTCGGCGGCGCTCTGCCCGGCGCCGAGCACGACGGCGCGGCGTACGGGCGCGCCGGAGCGCACGAGTTCGTCGACCCGGGGCAGCAACTCGCTGGTGTGCCAGATACGTTCGGACCGTACGGCGCCGGGCGGCAGGTGCGGCTCCAGGCCGGTGGCGACGCAGATGCCGCGGGCCCGGCGGACCGTCACACGCTCCGGGGCGGCCGGATCGCGGCTGGTGACGTCGAAGTACCGGACCTCGCCGTCCTCGGTGACGGGTCGTACGGAGACGACCTCGGCGGAGTACTCGACGAGCGGGGCGACCCGGCCGGCCGCCCACTCGAAGTAGTCGTGGAACTCGATGCGCAGGGGGAAGAGGGGCTTCTGGTTGAGGAAGTCGACCAGTCGGCCGCGTACGCGCAGGTAGCACAGGAAGCTGAAGTCGCTGGTGGGGTCGCGCATGGTCACCAGGTCCTTCAGGAACGACACCTGCAGGGTGGCGTCGTCGACGAGCATGCCGCGATGCCAGCCGAACCGAGGTCGTTTTTCGAGGAACAGGGCCCGGAATCCGCCGTCTTCGCGTGAGGTCGCGCTGTGGTCCTGGAGCGCGATCGCGAGCGCAAGATTGGACGGTCCGAAGCCGATGCCCAGAAGGTCGTGGACGGAATCCGGCCCGCTCTGCAGTGTCGTCACCGCTTCATCGCCTCCCCTGAAGGGGGGACACAGCCTCCCCCAAGCAGGCACATGCTAGATAAGGTAAGCCTTACCTAGCAATGCCTGAGGAGGCTCACATGCGGGTCGTCATGTTCGGCTATCAGACCTGGGGACACCGGACGTTGCGGGCGCTGCTCGACTCCCGGCACGAGGTGGTCCTGGTCGTCACCCACCCGAAGAGCGACCACGCGTACGAGAGGATCTGGAGCGACTCGGTCGCCGACCTCGCCGAACAGCACGGTGTGCCGGTGCTGTTGCGCAACCGGCCGGGCGACGACGAACTCCTGCGCGCGCTCAAGGAGTCCGAGCCGGACATCATCGTGGCGAACAACTGGCGTACCTGGCTGCCCCCGGAGATCTTCGACCTGCCGCCGCACGGCACGCTCAACGTCCACGACTCGCTGCTGCCCGCCTACGCCGGATTCTCGCCGCTGATCTGGGCCCTCATCAACGGCGAGAGGCAGGTCGGGGTCACCGCCCACCGCATGGACGCCGAGCTCGACATGGGCGACATCCTGCTCCAGCGCGCGGTGCCGGTCGGGCCCACCGACACGGCGACGGACCTGTTCCACCGCACGGTCGACCTCATCGGCCCGATCGTGACCGACGCGCTGGACCTCATCGCCTCCGGCAAGGCGGTGTGGACGCCGCAGGACCGCTCGCGCTCCAGCTTCTTCCACAAGCGGTCCCTGGAGGACAGCCGGATCGACTGGACCTGGCCCGCCGAGGACCTGGAGCGGCTCGTACGGGCCCAGTCGGACCCGTACCCGAACGCCTTCACCCATCACCGCGGCGAACGCATCCGGATCGTCTCGGCCGCCGTCTCGCGGGGCCGCTACGGGGGCACACCGGGGCGGATCTTCATCCGCGAGGGTGACGGGGTGGTCGTCGTCGCCGGGGCGGAGGCGCGGTCCGGTCGCCTGCCCGGTCTGGTGGTCCGACGGGTGCGGACCGACGACGGCACGGAGTACGCCGCCACCGACTACTTCCGCACCATGGGCGGCTACCTGACGGACCGTCCGTGAGTGAGCGGCAGGACGCGGACCGGTGACCTGCCGGTCGGTCCGGCTTGTCGTCCGTGAGCGTGGTTGCGGGTGTCGAGGTGTGGGCCGGTCGCCTGCCCGGTCTGTGGTCAGGTGGGTGCGTCGGGAGCGACTGCTTGTGGGCGATGGGCGGTTGTCCGACGAGCCGTCCGTGAGGGAGCGGTGCGGACCGGTCGGTCCGGCTCGTCGTCCGTGAGCGTCGTTGCGGGCGTCGAGGCGTGGCCCCGTCGCCTCCCCGGGCCTGTGGTCGGGCGGGGGCGTCGTGAGTGACTGCTTCTGGGCGTTGGGCGGCTCTCTGACGGGCCGTCCGTACGACGGAGCCCCGGGCCGGTGTCAGCCCGTCGTGCCCGGGACGGCGGCGGTGGCCTCGTGGTGGCGGCCCATCGGAATGACCATCGGCGTCCGGCTGACGGGGTCCTCGCCGACCACGCACCGCAGCCCGAAGACCTCCTCCACCATCGCGGCGGTGACGACCTCGGCCGGTGCGCCCCTCGTCCCGACGCGGCCCGCCTTCATGGCGGCGACGTGATCGGCGTACCGGCACGCCTGGCTGAGGTCGTGCGCCACCATCACGACGGTGCGGCCCTGATGCCGGTTGCCAGCCGAGCGCGGCCTGCGCCTGGAACTGCCGGCCGTGGGCCATGAGGTAGTCGGTGGCGCTGGTGCAGATCCAGGCGATGCCGACGCCGACGAGGACGATCCGGTAGCCGGTGGTGCCGCGTTTCCACGCAGCACGTACACCAGCAGCGCGGCCGTCAGCGCGCCGAGCAGTCCCAGGGCCTGGCGCCCGCGCCGGTGTCCCAGCCGAGGACGATTCCCGCGACCACCGCCGTCCCGGCGCCCTGGGTGATGCCCATCATGTCGGGGCTGGCGAGCGGGTTGAGCGTCATGGTCTGGAGCAGGGCCCCCGAGATGCCGAACGCGATGCCGCCGAGCAGCCCCGCCAGGGCCCGCGGCAGGCGCAGTTCATGGACGATCAGCCGGGTTCCGGGATCGCCCGCGCCGACCAGGGCCCGCATCACGTCGATCAGCGGCAGGTCGATGTCCCCGATGGCGGTCTCCACGCAGAACGCGAGGAACGCGGCGGCGGCGAGGACCAGGCACACGGCCACCAGCCGGGGCCGCAGCACCCCGGAGACGGGCGGCACGGCGAGCCGGAACGGGACGCGGCCCGCGGAGCGGGGGACGTCGATCCGGTCCGCCGGGTCTCTCCGGCCCGCGCCGGGCGCGAGGTCGGTCGTCATGGGCTCACGGCTCCGTGCGCGGCTCGTCATGGGCCCACCGGGGCAACGCCCGCAGGCCCTGGAAAGCAGCGAGGGACGCCGAACGTCACGGCTCCTCCTCGGTCTCCCTGCGGGCCTTCGCCGCCCGCCGCAGCCGGTGGTGACGCGTCGGGGCCTGTCCCGCGACCACGTCGCCGACCATCGTCCGTACGACGTCCTGCAGCCGGTGCAGTGCGTGGTGCCGGGCGGGCCCCGCGCCCGGATCCTCCCGCAGCTCCTTCAGCAGCGCCCCGCACAGCACCAGCATGACGACCACGAACGGCAGCGCGACCAGGATCGTCGCCGTCTGGAGCGAGTTCAGCCCGCCCACCACGAGCAGCACCGCCGCCACGGACGCCATCAGCACACCCCACGCCACCACGAGCCACGACGGCGGGTGCAGCGTGCCACGGCTGGTGAGGGAGCCCATCACCAGCGACGCCGAGTCGGCACTCGTGACGAAGTAGGTCATGACCAGGACCATCGCGACGAACGACGTGACCGTGCCGATCGGCAGCGCGTCCAGCATCGCGAACATCGCCGCCTCGGCGCCGTCCGCCACATCGCCCCCGAGGTCCGCCTGTCCGGTCGACTCCAACCGGAGCGCCGTACCACCCATCACACAGAACCAGACGACGGTCGCACCGCTCGGCACCAGCAGCACACCGATGAGGAACTCGCGGATGCTCCGGCCGTGCGAGATACGGGCGATGAACGTCCCCACGAACGGCGCCCACGACAGCCACCAGGCCCAGTAGAAGATCGTCCAGGAGCCCAGCCAGGACCGGTCGGAGAAGGCGCCGGTGCGTGTGGCCATCGGCAGCAGGTCGTTCAGATAGCCGCCGACGGACGCCGGGATCACATCCAGGATGTAGACGGTCGGTCCGAGCAGGAAGACGAACACCATCAGCGCGGCCGCGAGCACGATGTTCAGCGTCGACAGCCATTTGATGCCCCGGTGCAGACCGGAGAAGGCCGAGACCACGAACGCCGCGGACAGGGCCCCGATGATGATCAGCTCTGTGTTCCGGGTGGCGTCGATCCCCACCGTGAGGTCGAGCCCCTCGGCGACCTGGAGTGCCCCCAGGCCCAGGCTCGTCGCCGTACCGAACGCGGTCGCGAAGACGGCGAGCAGATCGATCAACCGGCCCGGCCACGACGCCGCCCGCCGGGCCCCGATGAGCGGCACGAACGCGGCACTGAGCCGGTTGCTGCGGCCCTTGCGGAAACCGGCGTACGCCAGGGCCAGCCCCGCGATCCCGTAGATGGCCCACGGGGTGAGCGTCCAGTGGAAGAAGGAGTACTCCAGGGCCGTACGCGCGGCCGTGTCGGTCTGGGCGGGCACACCGCTCGCCGGGGGCGGCGCGAGATAGTGGGTGAGCGGTTCGCCGACGCCGTAGAACATCAGGCCGATGCCCATGCCCGCGCTGAACATCATCGCGATCCAGGCGAGGTTTCCGAACTCCGGCTCGATGTCGTCCTGGCCCAGTCTGATCCGGCCGAACCGGCTGAACGCGATCACCAGGCACAGGACCAGGAACACGTCCGCGGCGACCACGAACAGCCAGCCGAAGTTGTCCAGGACCCAGCCCAGACTCGCGGAGGAGACGCTGTCGAAGGACTCGTCGCCCAGCCAGGCCCACAGGACGACGGCGACGACGGCGGCCATCCCGATGCCGACGAGGGTGCGGTCGGGCGTCCCGCTGTCGGGAGCGCTGGACGGAGGCCCCGGCCGAGGCTGATCGATCGGATCCGTGCTCATGACACCCCACTATGGTGCGGCATCTCGGCACAACGCCGGGCGGCGCGCCGCCCGGCCCACGCGTTGGGGGCCCGCCGACGGTCCTGGACGAGGGCCGGTTCTTGCTCCGCGCCGGGAACTCCCACGACGCGCGGGACGACTCCTGATGTGCCAACCGAACTGAACATCAAGGGAGTTGAACGGGCATGGATGCCGAGCTCGGAAGGAGTCGGCGCGGAGTGCTGCGCGGCGCGGTGACGGGTGCGCTGGGGGCGGGCCTGGCGGTCGCCACCGGGGTGAGCGGCCCGGCGTTCGCGGCAACCGACGGCCGGTTACGGGTGGCCGTGCTGCTGTACGACGGGTTCACCGCGCTGGACGCGGTGGGGCCGTACGAGGTGCTGTGCCGGGTGCCGGACGTGCGGGTGACCCTGGTGGCCCGCGAACGGGGGCCGGTGCGTACGGACACGGGTGAGCTGGAGCTCGTGGCGGAACGCGCGATGCGGGACGTCCGCAGGGCCGACGTGCTGCTGGTGCCCGGCGGCGGTGAGCGCGGAACCGTGGCCATGATGGAGGACACCGCCGTCCACGAGTGGATCCGCCACATCCACCGCCGCTCGACCTGGACGACATCGGTGTGCACCGGCTCCCTGATCCTCGGCGCCGCCGGACTGTTGCGCGGCCTGCCCGCCACCACGTACTGGGCCTCGCGCCCGTATCTGAAGGAACTCGGCGCCACCTACACGCCCGGGCGGTTCGTCGAGGCCGGGAAGATCATCACGGCGGCCGGGGTGTCCGCCGGGATCGACATGGGGCTGTATCTCGCCGCCCGCCTGTCCGACGAGCACGTGGCGCGAGCGATGCAGCTCGCCGTCGAGTACGACCCGGATCCTCCGTACGACACCGGCAGCCCCGAGAAGGCCGACGAGGCGACGGAAGCGCTGGCACTGAAACTGCTCGCGGACGCGGCGCGTTAGCCGGACCCTCGCCGCCGCGATCCCCGGGAACCAGCCGCCTTTTCCTTCCGACTGCTGTGGGGGAGCGAGGAGGTGGCATGGACGGACTGGACGTCGTGATGCGCGCGGTCGCCTGCCGGCACGGCCGTGTGGAGGCCATCCGGGACGTCGACCTCGACGTCGCGGCCTGGCCCAGCCGCTCGTGTAGGCGTAGACCAGCGCCGGGTTGGCGGCGGCCAGGTGCTCGTGGTCCAGGCCGAGCTGGGCGGCCTTGCCGGGCGCCCAGTTGTGCAGGAAGACATCGGCCTGCGCCGCCATCTCGCGCAGCCGCTCCCGGTCCGCCGCGGCCTTGATGTCCACCTCGACGGCCTTCTTGCCCCGGTTCAGCGCCAGCCAGCGCGCCGAGATCCCCGAGCAGGCGGGCGGCATGCCCCGCAGCGGGTCACCGCCCGGCGGCTCGATCCGGACGACCTCCGCGCCCAGCAGCCCGAGGAGATGGGCGGCGAGCGGCGCCTGGATGCGGCGGCCCGCCTCCAGGACGGTCAGTCCGGCCAGCGGGGCGTCCACCGGTGCCGTCGTGCCGGAGTACGACGCCATGTGCACGGCCAGCTCCCAGGGCGGCGCGTCGTCGTACTCGGCGGCCCGCCGCGCGAGCGACGACAGCGGGCACACGTGCGTCCCGGAGCCGTCGGCGGCCTCCCGGACCCGCTCCCAGGGGCTCGCCCGCACGATCTCATGCAGTACGGGCGGGAAGGGCGCGCAGGCGGTGGCGTACCGGAACTGGAAGGGCCGCCAACCCCGTCGTATCGCCTCCTCGGGCGCTCCCAGCGCACGCCAGAACGCGGCCCAGGCGCCCGGGGTCGAGCGTCTCCAGTTCGAAGAGGGTGCCGTCCGCCGCGGTGAAGGGCGGTCCGCCCGGCGTCAGTTCGGCGGCCTCGCCCTCCTCGGCCCCGGCGGCGGCCAGGTACTGCGCGACGGCCAGCGACCCGGCCCGCTCCGCGCTCACCTCCGCGCCGTGGACGCGTCCGCCACGGGCCTGCGCGAGCAGTCCGGCCAGCAGTGCCTGCACGGTGTACGCCGGTGGCGGTGGCCGCGTAGTCGACGGCGAGGCCGCGTGGGCCGCCGTCGCGACGGCCGTGCACCGCCATGATGCCGGTGGCCGCCTGCACGGTCGCCTCGTCGACGACGCCGTCCCCCCACGTCGTACGGGCGGTGACCGCCCCCGCCCCGGACTGCCGCCCGGACAGGGCGAACCGGCCACCTGGACGGCCGTCGCCCGTGGCGCCCAGCAGCCGCAGATGCTCCGCGACGAGACCGTCCGCCGGACCGGGCGGACCCGAGGTCTCCACGCGCAGCCCCTCCAGCGGGCGGGCCGTGCGCAGGGTGACGGGTGTGGCAGGAGTTGCCATGCCTCTCCTTCCTGACGCTCGGGAACCCGGGGCGGTCGCCCCCGACCGTTCCACGACAAGAGCAGTCGGACCGGCGAGGGCCGGAGTTCCCACAGGAGCGGAGGAAACTGGTGCGAGTGACGCAGGGTGAGCCTCAATGCCCGCCGGACATCGCGGAGTTGCGGCAGCGGGTGGCGGACTTCGTCCGTGAGCGGGTCATGCCCCACGAACCCGTGCTGGACGCGGGCGGGCCGGAGGCGAGCGCCCTGCTGGCCCGGCTCCGGGAGGACGCGAAGGACGCCGGACTGTGGGCGTTGCCGCATCCCGCCGAACTCGGCGGGCAGGGGCTGCCGTTGCGCTCCTACGCGCACATCGCCGAAGTGGAGGGCGCCAGCGACCACGGCCCGGCGCCTACGTCCTGGCCCGCCCGGCGGGGCGCGGCACGCTGCATCACCAGGACCATCGACACCGCGTTGGCGGCCACCGCGAAGACCCCCACGGCCACCGCGGCGGCCCAGGCGAGCGGCGGGACGTACGAGGAGACGGCGAGCAGCAGCGCCGCCCCCACCGCCCCGCGGCCAGCAGACCCGGCAACCACACCGACCAGCCGGGGCGGCCCGCGACCTTCGACCAGCCGATCCGCCCGGCGATCCCCGCCACGCCCAGCACGGCCACCAGCGCGCCCGCCGCGGTCGGGCCGAGGCCGAGCCGCTGAGCGCCGTACAGCGCCAGATAGGTGTTCACGGAAGCGATGCCGCAGCCCAGCAGCAGCGAGAAGACCATCAGCCAGGCGATCATGCCGCGCGGCATCCAGGCCGCCGGGGTGGACTTCGCGGGCGGATCGCCGGGCAGCACCCGCGCCGCCCACACGGCCGCCACGACCGCGGCACCCGCCGCCGTCCACACCGCTGCCCGCCACCCCGCGAACCCGGCGAGCACCGCGAGCGGCAGCCCGGCCGCGAACGCCCCGAGCTGCACCCCCGACTGCTTCATCCCCGTCACCGAGCCGCGCCGGGCAGGCGGTACGACGGCCAGAATCGCCTTGTTCGTGGCCGGGTTGGCCAGCGCCTGCGGCAGCCCGCCGAGTGCGACCCCCACCAGCAGGAAACCGGCGCCGGGCGCCGCCCCGACGAGCGCCAGCGCCAGCGCCGACACCGCCAGCAGGGCGACCAGACACCGGCGAGGCCCCACCCGGTCCACCACCCGTCCGCCGACGGGCGAGAGGACGGTTGCGGTCGTGAACCCGACGGTCGTCGTCAGCCCCAGCACGGTGGGGGAGACGCCGAGTTGCTCACCAGCCTCGGGCCCAGGGCCCCCGGCAGGAACAACTGCATCATCGAGAAGGCCATGGCGCAGGTCAGCAGCGCGGTCAGGGCGCCGCCCGCCCTCGCCTCGCCCACCTCGGCAGCCGTGCCGGTCCCACTCCGACCCGTCGTCACAGACGCACCTCCCAGGAAGAGCAGTCGGCCCGAACCGCTTCCGGGTTCCGGCCCTTGTTATGGCGTGTGCCACATGCGCGGCGGGTGGGGCGGTTCAGGACCCTGCGGGCACCGGCTCCGCCCCGCACACCGCCTGCCAGGGGACCGTGCGGTCGCACCAGCGGTGCAGGAGTGTGCGGTCGTGGCCGACGGCAAGCAGGCCGGCGCCGGTGGTGGCGCGGTAGTCCTCGACGACCGCGACCAGAGCGGCGGTGGTGGAGGCGTCGAGCATCGCGGTCATCTCGTCGCACACCAGCCAGCGGGGACGCAGTACCAGGGCACGGGCCAGGCAGGCACGCTGGAGCTGGCCGTCGCTGACTTCGTGGGGTTGTCTGCCCAGCAGGTCGGGGGTGAGGCCGACGGTGGCGGCCAGCTCGGCGACTCGTTCGGGTATCTCCTCGCGGCGGCCGGTGGCGCGCAAAGGCTCCGCGATCAGGTCGGCGAGCCGCAGCCGGGGGTCTGCCGAGAGCCGGGGCTGCTGGAAGACGACGCCGAAGGCGGTACGCAGCTCGCGCGGGGCGCGGTGGCGCCAGTGCCGTACGGGTTCGCCGTCCAGGAGCAGGGTGCCGCAGTCGGGGCGGTGCAGCAGGGCGGCGACGCGGGCGAGGGTGGACTTGCCGCAGCCGCTGGGGCCGAGCAGACCGACGGACTCGCCGGGGGCGATGGTCAGGGAGGCGTTCCGTACGACGGGTGCGTGGCGGTCGTATCCGGCGGTGATGGCGCGTAGTTCAAGCACGGATGTCCTCGGGGGCCGGTGCGGCGGGGCGCGGCCGCCGCGGGTCGTGACCTGCGAAGGGGTGGTGGCAGGCGACGGCCTCGGTCATGGGTGGCAGTGCGGTGCAGGTGTCGGTGGCCCGGTCGCAGCGGGCGGCGAAGGCGCAGCCGTCGGGGAGGTCGCCGAGTTCCGGAGGCAGGCCGGGGATGGGGGTGAAGGCGCGGTCGGGAAGGGCCTGGAGGAGGCCCCGGCTGTAGGGGTGGCGGGGGCCGGGTGAGCCGAAGAACGCCGGGGCGTCGGCGAGTTCGACGATGCGGCCGGCGTACATCACGGCGATCCGGTCGGCGATGCGTTCGGCTGCCGCCAGATCATGGGTGATCATCAGCAGGGCGCGTCCGCCGCTGTTCGGCCCGTCCGGGCTGTCGACGTGGCGGCGCAGTTCGTCGACCGTGCGCTCCACCAAATCGCGGTCCAGCCCTGTCGTCGGCTCGTCGGCGAGCAGCAGTGGCGTGTCGCCGACGAGGGCGAGCGCGGTGGCGGCGCGCTGGGCGAGGCCGCCGGAGAGCTGGTGCGGGTAGCGGTCGAGGTGGTCGACGGGGAACGCCGCACGGTCGGCGGCCGTCTCGGCGGCCTGCCGCAGGGCGGCCCGGCCCCGGACGCCGGTCAGTTCCGCGACGGTCTCCTCCAGTTGGGAACGGATGGTGCGGACAGGGGTGAGGTGCGCGGCCGGGCTCTGCGGGACGAGCCCGATCAGGCGGCCCCGCACCCGGCGGGCGAGGGTCCGTTCGTCGGCGGAGAGCAGGTCGATGTCGCCGAGCCGGGCCTCGCCCGCGGTCCGGGCGTTGGCCGGGAGCAGGCCGAGCAGGGCGGAGGCGAGGACGGACTTGCCGCAGCCGCTCTCGCCGATCAGGGCGAGGCACTCGCCGGCCGCCACGTCGAAGTGCGCGTCGGTGACAGCGGCGACCCGGCGCCCACCGGGCATGAGAAAGCGCACCGACAGCCCGCGCACCGACAGCACGGGGGGTAGCTCGGCCGGTCGTTGGGGCGTGCCCTCGGCCGGCTGTTCGGGCAGGTGTTCGGCCGGTTGCTCCGGCCGTCGTTCGGCCGGTCGCTGCGTTGGTCGCTCGGCCGGTCGTTGAGGCGTGCCCTCGGCCGGTTGCTCCGGCAGTCGTTCGGCCGGTCGCTGCGTTGGCCGCTCGGCCGGTCGTCGAGGCGTGCCCTCGGCCAGTTGCGACGGCAGTCGTCCCGCCGGTCCCTGCGGAAAGCGCTCGGTCACAGCATCAGCTCCGATCGGCGGCGCGGATTGATCCGCTCCCGCCAGGCGCCGGCGAGCCCGGCGATGGCGAGGGTCGGCACGATGATGAACAGTCCGGGGAAGAGGGTCGGCCACCACTGCCCGGCCAGCAGCGATCCCCGCGCGGTCTGGATGAGGGTGCCGAGGCTCGCCGTGTGCGTGGGCAGCCCCAGCCCGAGGAAGGACAGGGCCGACTCGTGCCACATGGCGTGCGGCACCATCAGTACGGCGGCGAGCGCGGCCTGGGGCAGCACCCCCGGCAGCAGGTGCCGTACCGTCACCCGCCACCGCGAGGCGCCCCCGGAGACAGCGGCGTCGATGTACGGGCGCGAGCGCAGGGAGAGGACCTCGGCGCGGACGATGCGTGCCGTCGACAGCCAGTGGGTGAGCGCGACCGAGACGACCACCGGCCAGACACCCGGCCGGAACATGGCGACGATGAAGATGCCGAGCAGCAGGTGGGGCACCGACGAGACGGTGTCGACCAGGCGCATGATGCCCCGGTCGGCCCAGCCGCCCAGGGCCCCGGCGGTGGCCCCGACGGCCGTGCCGACCACGGTCGCCGTCAGCGCCGCCGCGACGCCGACGAGCAGCGAGACCCGCAGGCCGTACACGCAGCGCAGCAGCAGGTCCCGGCCGACGTCGTCGGTGCCGAAGGGGTGCGCCCAGGACGGCGGTTGCAGCTTGGCGGACAGGTCGACGGCCTGCTGGTCGAGTTGCACCAGCGGCGGGACGAGCAGGACGGCGAGGACGGTCAGGGCCACCAGCGTGGCGGAGACCCGCACACGCAGCGTGCGGGTCGAACGGCGCGCGGTACCGGCGGAGCGCCACTCGACGCCGGGCCGTGTTCCCTTCTCAACTGCGATATCAGCCATGGGAGTCACCAACGTCACATGTCACTGAGCTTCACCCTCGGGTCGAACAGGCCGTACAGCAGGTCCGCGAGCAGGTTGCCCACGAGGACCGCGGCGGTGGCGAGGGTGGTCAGGGCGGCGAGCAGCGGGAAGTCGACGGCGGTGGCCGCCTCGACGGTGGCCGCGGCGATGCCCGGCCAGCTGAAGACACTTTCCACGAGCAGTGCTCCGGTGATGAGTTCGGGAACGCGGGAGCCGATCAGGGTCAGGACCGGCAGCAGTCCGGAGCGCAGCGCGTGGCCGAGCAGGACGGTGCGTTCGCCCAGTCCCCGGGCGCGGGCGCCACGGACCGGGTCCTCCGCCAGGGCGTCGCCGACCCCCTGCCGCACGTAGAGGGCGAACCACGGGAGCTGGGAGACGGCGAGCACACCGGCGGGCAGGACGAGATGGCTCGCGACCTGTCCGGGGGTGACCTGTTCGCTGCCGGTGTCCGTCAGTCCGCCCGCCGGGAGGATGTCGAGCTGCAGTGCGAACAGCCAGATGGCGAGCAGGGCGATCCAGAAGACCGGTGCCGCCTCCAGGGTGTACGCGAGCGAGGTGACGGCTCGGTCGAGCATCGACCCGGGACGGCGGGCGGCCAGCACCCCGAGCAGCGTGCCGGCGAGTACGGCCACGGCGAACGCGACCGCGCAGAGCAGCGAGGACCACACCAGACGTTCCCCGATCACCTGGCCCACCGGCTGCCGCAGCACGCTGGAGTGGCCGAGGTCACCGGTGAGCGCGGACGTCAGCCACTCCCACCAGCGGGCGGGAAAGGGCTGGTCCGCACCGAGGTTGTCGCGCAGCCGGTCCAGGGTCTCCTGGTCGGCGCCGAGCGCGGCCGTGCCGGCGTACGCCTTGACGGGGTCGAAGGGGGAGGCGGCGGCGATGGCGAACACGCCGAAGGTCACCACGAGGAGGACGGGGACGGCGAAGAGGGTCCGCCGTCCCGCCAGACGTGCCATCGCTCCCCAGGGCAGGGGCGTCACTTCTTGGGCTGCCAGTCCTCGATGTTCCACCAGGGCCCGCTGGCGAAGCCGTGCTCGTGCGGTTCGAGCTGCGTGGTCAGCCCCTCCCACCGGTCCGCGAGCACGTAGAGGTGGTTGATGTGGGTGAGGAACGTGTAGCCGGGGTCCTTCACCAGCTCACGCTGGAGCCTGTCGTACGCGGCCTTCCGCTTGTCCGGCTCCTGCGTGCGGCGGCCGGTGTCCAGGGCTTGGTCCACGGCCGGGTTGTCGTAGCGGGCCATGTTGTTGAAGCCGTCGCCCGCGAGTGAGGAGTGCAGCAGGGTGTAGAGGCCGAAGTCGGGGTCGCCGGTGCTGCCGAAGCCCGCGAGGACCGCGTCGTCCTTCATCCGGGGTTCGATGACCTCCCAGGTGGCGCTCTCCACGCGCACGTCGATTCCGGCCTTCTTGGCGTCGGAGGCGTAGGCGAGGGCGTGGTCCTGGCGGACCTTGTCGCCCGAGGGGTAGAGCAGGGTGAACGTGGCCCTCTGCCCGTCCTTGGCGCGGATGCCGTCCTCGCCGGTCTTCCATCCCGCCTCGTCGAGAATCCGCGTGGCCTTGCCCACGTCCGGCTCGCGCTCGATGCCCTTGGCGAACGACGGATCGTCCACGGGCAGCGGTCCGTACGCCGGTGTGCCCGCGCCGTCGAGGATCTTGTCGACCATGGCCTTCCGGTCCACGGCGGCATCGAGCGCCTGCCGGATCGCGCGGTCGCCGGTGACCTTGCCGGCCGTCGGCAGGGTGACGGCACGGAAGTCGTAGGACCTCGCCTCGTACGACTTCATGCCCTCGTCGTTCTTGAAGGTGGCGGCGAGGTTGGGCGGGAGGACCGCGCCGTCCAGGTCGCCGGAGCGCAGCCGGGTGGCGCGTACGTTGTCGTCCGCGATGACCGCCATGGTGAACGTCGTCACCTTCGGCGCGCCGCCCCAGTAGTGCGGGTTGGCCTTGAAGGTGAGCTTCTCGCCCTTGCTCCAGGCGGAGAGGACGTACGGTCCGGTGCCCACCGGCTGGGTGTTGAAGGAGCCGGTGTTGGGGTCCTGCTTCCCCGCGATGTGCTCGGGGACGACGGGCAGCACCGTGCGCCCGGCGAAGGGCGCGTAGGGGTACTTCAGCCTGAAGACGACCTTGTCGTCACCGCTCGCCCGGACGTCCTTGACGGCGTCCAGTTCGCTCCTGGACGTGTTGTTGGTCTTCTCGTCCAGGACGGTCCGGTAGGTGAAGACCACGTCGGCGGCCGTCAGCGGTTCGCCGTCGCTGAACTTCACGCCCTCGCGCAGGGTGTACGTGTAGGTGAGGCCGTCGTCGGCGACCTCGGGGAGCGACTTCGCCAGGGCGGGCTTCAGCTTCAGGTCGGCGTCCCGGGCGAGCAGCCCGTCGAAGATCTTGGAGTTGCCGTCCTTGCCGTAGCCGAGCAGGGGGCTGAGCGTGTCCGGCTCGGAGGCCACGCCGATCACGACGGAGTCCGCGGAACTGCCGCCGCTCCCGCCCTCGCTGGGTGCGGAACAGGCGGCGACCCCGGCCACCACCGCCGCCGCGACGGCGGCACCTCTTGTTCGACGGGTCGTCGTCATGAGCCTCACACCCTTGCTGCTTGAGAATCGTACTTGCACATTATGTGCGACTGGAGGGGTGAGCGGCGCCCGCCGATCATCCGTATCCCACGCCGAGCGCGAACAGCACCGGCATGGGGGAGAACGTGCCCTGGGGTGGACTTCGCGTCTCCGCCCGCCGTGGCTGACGGACGAGGCGGCAGCCCGGTGTTTGGCTTGCCGAACGGTCGATGTTCACGACCGTGCTCGACGGCGAGGAGGAACATGATGGCGGCACCGCGCGAGGTGGACGAGGCGAAGGTCGAGGCCTTCATGGAGAAGGCGCTCGCGGACCTCAGCGGGATGATGACGGTCGGGCTGTGCCACCTGGGCGACCGGCTCGGCTTGTTCAAGGACCTCGCAGCCCGTGGCCCCGCCGACAGTCAGGAGCTCGCGGATCGTCTGGACCTGAATGAGCGTTATGTGCGCGAGTGGCTGCGGGGCCTCACCGCGGCGGGCTATCTGGAGGAACCGGAGCCCGGACGCTTCGCGCTCCCCGCGGAACACGCTCCGGCCCTGGCCGACGAGTGGGGGCCCATGTTCCTCGGCGGCGTCTACCAGATGGTGCCCGCCGCGCTGACGCCGTACGAGCGACTGTGCGAGGCGTTCCGGCATGGGGGTGGCGTACGGCAGAGCGACTACCCGGGCATCCTGTGGGACGGCATGAGCCGTTTCACGGGGAGCTGGTTCGAGAGCGTGATGGTCGACGACTGGCTGAGCACCTTCCCCCACGTCGTCGAGAAGCTGGAACGGGGCATCGACGTCGCGGACGTGGGATGCGGCGCGGGCCGCGCGCTGATCGTGCTCGCCGAGGCGTTTCCCCGCTCGCGTTTCACCGGGTTCGACAACTTCCCGGCCCAGGTGGAACGTGCCCGGCGGAACGCGGAGCAGGCCGGTGTCGCCGACCGCGTGACCTTCGAGACGGTCGATGCCACCGAGGGGCTCCCCGGGCGGTACGACCTCGTGACCACCTTCGACGTCATTCACGACTCCGCCGAACCGAAGCGGCTGCTCGCCGCCGTCCGGGCCGCGGTGAAGGACGACGGCGACTACCTGATGCTGGAGATCAACTGCGAGGACCGGCCCCAGGACAACGTGGGCCCGGTGGCGACGATGCTCTACGGGTTCAGCATGTTCTACTGCATGACCACCTCTCTCGCGAACGACGGCGCCGCGCTCGGCACGTGCGGCATGCCGGAGGCGGTGGTACGCAGTCTCTGCGCCGAGGCGGGCTTCAGCGACGTGGCCCGCTCCCCCGCGGACGACCCGTTCAACGTGCTGTACGACATCAGGCCGTGAGCCGACGCGTGACGCAGGCGGTCGGCGACCGGGGATGGCCGGATACAGCCCTGGTCGCCTGATCGCCGCGGCCCCTACGATGCGAGCGCTCCCGGCCTTCACCGTATGTTCACGGATTCCCTCCAGGCCGGGGCGTGTTGGGCGCCGCATGAGCCTGAGCTTGACATGTTCATGACTGAACCATCGTGGTTGCCACCCCCCCGACCAGAGGACCCGAACGGAGACCCCGAACGAATCCCCGAACGGAAGCCTCGAACCGAAGCAGAGATGGGAGAACCATGGCTGCCGGCCTGCTCCTCAGCGGCGTGATCGGCGCGCTGCTCGCCACCGCGGTACCCGCGCAGGACCCGTCGTCCGGTTTCGTCGACCCGCCCCCGGACCGCATCGTCATCAAGGTCGCCACGGTGAACGGCTCCGGCTGCCCGCAGGGCACCGCCGCCGTCGCCGTCTCGCAGGACAACACCGCCTTCACGGTGACCTACAGCGACTACCTCGCCCAGGTCGGCGGCACCTCCGACCCCACGGCGTTCCGCAAGAACTGCCAGCTCAACCTGATCGTCCATGTGCCGCAGGGCTTCACGTACGCCATCGCCAGCGCCGACTACCGCGGCTTCGCCGCCCTTCAGCCGGGCGCCAGCGGTATCCAGCGGGCCTCGTACTACTTCCAGGGCTCTCCGAACACGGAGTTCAGAAACCACCCCTTCCGCGGCCCCTACAACGACAACTGGCAGGCCACCGACACCACTGACTGGGCCCAGCTGGTCTGGGCGCCCTGCGGCGTCCAGCGCAACTTCAACATCAACACCGAGCTGCGGGTGAGCGCGGGCACCTCCGACCCGGCCAAGACCAGCTTCATGACGATGGACTCGACCGACGGGGACATCAGCACCGTCTACCACCTGGCGTGGAAGGAGTGTCCCGACACCTGACACCGGCCTGTGCCCCGGTCGCCGCGACGTCCGGCGACCGGGGCACAGGCGTACCTCGCACACTCAATCGCTCCTGTGTGCACAGCTCTTGACGTGCCATGCACCGCTGGCCATCCTCGTCGCATATCTCGCGCCGGTCATGACAACCCGTCAGTAGAGGTCCCGTAAGGGCCTGGCTCGTCGACCGTGCCATCCCGCCGACCGAGGGACGTGGGTAATGACCATGGCTCCACGACGCCCGAACCGCCGCCGCAGACACGTCACCGTCGTGTCGCTGCTCCTCCTCGTGCTGGCCACAGTCCTGGGCCCGGCACCGAGTTCGGCGGCCGGAACCGACTGGTGGAACCCGGTCGCGCGGCCCGCCCCGGACTCGCAGATCAACGTCACCGGCGAGCCGTTCACCGGCACCACCGCCGAGGGCGAGGTGCGCGGCTTCGTCGACGCGCACAACCACCTGTTCTCCAACGAGGCGTTCGGCGGACGGCTCATCTGCGGCAAGCCCTTCTCCGAGGCCGGGATCGCCGACGCGCTCAAGGACTGCCCCGAGCACTACCCCGACGGTTCGCTCGCCCTCTTCGACTTCATCACGGGCGGCGGTGACGGCAGGCACGATCCGGTGGGCTGGCCCACGTTCAAGGACTGGCCCGCCCACGACTCGCTGACCCACCAGCAGAACTACTACGCCTGGATCGAGCGGGCCTGGCGCGGCGGCCAGCGCGTCCTGGTCAACGACCTCGTCACCAACGGCGTGATCTGCTCGGTCTACTTCTTCAAGGACCGCAGCTGCGACGAGATGACGTCGATCCGGCTGCAGGCCAAACTGACGTACGACCTCCAGGCCTACGTCGACAGGATGTACGGCGGCCCCGGCAAGGGCTGGTTCCGGATCGTCACCGACAGCGCGCAGGCCCGTGAGGTCATCGAGGCGGGCAAGCTGGCGGTCGTCCTGGGCGTCGAGACCTCCGAACCGTTCGGCTGCAAGCAGATCCTGGACATCCCGCAGTGCAGCAGGGAGGACATCGACAAGGGGCTGGACGAGCTGTACGCGCTCGGGGTGCGCAGCATGTTCCTGTGCCACAAGTTCGACAACGCGCTGTGCGGCGTGCGCTTCGACGAGGGCGCGCTCGGAACCGCCATCAATGTCGGGCAGTTCCTGTCGACCGGTACCTTCTGGAAGACGGAGAAGTGCACGGGACCCCAGCACGACAACCCCATCGGCGGCGCGGCGGCGCCCGAGGCCGAGGCGGAACTCCCGGACGGCGTGGAGGTCCCCGCGTACAACGGGGACGCCCAGTGCAACGTCCGCGGGCTCACCGAACTCGGTGAGTACGCCGTGCGCGGGATGATGCAACGCAAGATGATGCTGGAGATCGACCACATGAGCGTCAAGGCCACCGGCCGGGTGCTCGACATCTTCGAGGCCGAGTCGTACCCGGGTGTGCTGTCCTCGCACAGCTGGATGGACCTCAACTGGACGGAGCGGGTCTACTCCCTCGGCGGCTTCATCGCCCAGTACATGCACGGCTCCGAGGCCTTCAGCGCGGAGGCGAAGCGCACGGACGCGCTGCGCGAGAAGTACGACGTGGGCTACGGCTACGGCACGGACATGAACGGCGTCGGCGGCTGGCCGGGCCCGCGCGGCGCGGACGCCGCGAACCCCGTGACATATCCCTTCCGCAGCGTCGACGGCGGTTCCGTCATCGACCGGCAGACCACCGGTGAGCGCACCTGGGACCTGAACACCGACGGAGCCGCGCACTACGGCCTGGTCCCGGACTGGATCGAGGACGTCCGGCTCGTCGGCGGTCAGGCCGTGGTGGACGACCTCTTCCGGGGCGCCGAGTCCTACCTCGACACCTGGGGAGCGTCCGAGCGGCACCAGAGCGGCGTCAACCTCGCCGCGGGCGCTTCGGCCACGGCCAGTTCGGCGGAGTGGAACCCGTTCACCAGCTATGCGCCGGGCCGGGCCGTGGACGGTGCGCGCAGCACCCGCTGGGCCAGCGACTGGAGCGACGACCAGTGGCTGCGGATCGACCTCGGGTCCACGAACCGGGTCGGGCGGGTCACGCTGGACTGGGAGCGGGCGTACGGGACGTCGTACCGCGTCGAGCTCTCCACCGACGGCGTGAACTGGCAGACCGCCTGGTCCACCACCGCCGGTGACGGCGGACTGGACACCGCGCGGTTCACCCCGACGCCCGCCCGGTACGTCCGCGTCCAGTTCCTGGACCGTGGCACCGACTGGGGTTATTCGCTGTACGAGATGGGCGTCCACAGCAGCTGACACGTATGTACGAATAACGCGCATCTTGTGCGAATTTCCGCTGGTCTGATCTGATGCGGCGTGCCCGTGCCGGTGGATATTTCTACGCGGCGGAAGGGGTGGCGGGGCATGGCGAATTACCCTGGCGCACAGCGCCGCCGGGCGTAGGTGTCCCCGAAGTGCTGGAAAGGGGAGGACGGTTGGCAGGATTCTCGGTCGCACGATGGCTGGACCGGCTCCGCGTGCGGAAAACCCGCGGTATCCGGGTGGCGCGTCGCACTCCTTCGAGTGACCCTCTCGCCGCGTTGGTGAGGACCGCGCAGCAGCTCGACTACGGCGCGGGCCGCGTCGGCGGGGTGGGGGGCGACCGCAAGCGGTAGGAGCGGCGGCGGGCGCGTCGGGCCTGCACCCATGGACAGAGGCGCTGGCCCGGGTGCGGGGGGTCGGCTCGACCTGGTGACGGGCTCGGCGGGCCCCAGGGGCTGGCGGTCCTGGGCGACGAGATCTTCACGCTGGAGACCACGCACCGCAGGCTCCGGGCGATCTCCCTCACCACGGGAGAGAGTCGCATCGACGCCGAGGACCTGCCGGTCGGGCCGCCCCCGGGCGTCGTACCCCGGACCCGGCCCGCCCTCTTCGTGGGCGGCATGCCAGGGGCGCCGTACCGCTTCGCCGGGCCGGCCGTCGCCCCGGACGACGCCCTGCTGCTCGCGGCCGACGGGGAGGGCACGGTGCTGCGGCTGAGCCCGGCGGACGGCGGCGGCTGAGGGAATTCCGACACGGCGCCCGTGGTCCACAGGTGATACGGGGAGCGCGGGATTGCTCGCCCGGAACGGGAATGTTCGCCGCCCGCCGGGGTACGCGTCGAGGGCCGCACCGGAGCCCGATCTTGGCCCGGGCGGGCCCCACGACCGCCACGACCAGGGAATCCGCCATGGAGACACCCGCCAACGACCCCACCCCCACACCGGCCCAGCGGGCGCTGGACGCGCTCGTCGTGAACACCGAGGACGAGTCGGCGCTGGACACGCTCGCGAGCAGCGAGGTGCTGGTCCCCGTGCCGGACGACGCCATGGACGAGGAAGCGGCCGACCCCACCGCGGTGGCGCTGCCCGTGCTGGAGGAACCGGACGGGCGCCCGGTGGTGCCCGTGTTCACCTCCGAGCTGGAGATGGCCCAGCTGCTGCCGTTCGTCTCCCGCTACCGCCTCGTACCGCTCGGCGCCCTCGCCTCGCAGTGGCCGTCCGACGAACTGTCCCTCACCATCGACGGCAGTTCGTCGCACGGTCTGACGCTCACCTCGGACGGCGTCCGTACCCTGCTGGCCCGTCCGCAGGCCTGAACCCGGGCGTTCACCTCGGGTGAACGCCCACGTCACGCGGGATCCGCCGCGCCGACGTGTGCCGAGGTCGGCCGGAAATGTGGCCCGCGCCGGGGTGGTCACGCCCTTGAGGGTCGTCCTGCTCGGCACCGTGGCCGGCGGCGGTTTCCCGCGGTGGAACTGCGGCTGCACGCCGTGCGCCGCCGCCCGTGACGGCACGCTGCCCTCCCGTACGCAGGAGGCGGCCGCCGTCACCGGCAACTCCCGGGACTGGTGGCTGCTCAACGCCTTGCCGGACATCCGCGCCCAGCTGAACGCCACCTCCGCGCTGTGGCCGGGCCCCGGACCCCGGCCCACACCGGTGCGGGGTGTGCTCCTCACGGACGCCGAACCGGAACACATGTCCGGACTGACCGAGCTGCGCGGGGCGCCGGACCTGAAGGTGTACGCCGCGCCACCGGTCCTCACCGCCCTCGCACCCGCGCGCGCCATGGTCGACCGGTACGCGCCGTGGGAGTGGTACGACAGCCTCCCCGCGGGCGGTTTCGTGCTCTCCGGTGGCCTGGTCGTCACCGCCCACCCCGTCGGGGCGCCGGCGCCGGCGTATCTGCCCCGGCGCGCCGCGGACGAGTGCTGGGTGACGGCGTACCGCATCGAGGACCTGGCCACCGGCGGTGTGCTCGTCTACGCGCCCCGCCTGGCCGCCGGAGGGGGCGCGGAGCTGGACGAGCTGCTGGCGGGCGCCGACTGCGCCGTGCTGGACGGTACGTACTCCGCGACCGCCGATGCCGCCCTCGCCCCGCGGTCCGGGCTCCGTCGCATCCACACCCGCCTGGACGACGCCGACCCGCTTCTCGACCCCGCCTCGGCGGCCCGTGCGCAGGCGGCCGAGGCGGGCATCGAAGTCCTTCCGGACGGGGCCGAGTTCGTGCTGTGAACCCCTCCGGGCGTCACTCGGCGGTGAGGTCCAGGAGCTGGTCGGCGGCGGTGGTGTTGCCCGCGTCGGCGAGGCGGCGCAGCTCATCGAGGTCGCCCTGTTCGGTGGCGACCTCGATGAGCTGGTCGGTCGCGGTGCTGCTGCCCCGTTCGGCGAGGCGGCGCAGCTCGGCCAGGTCGCCCCGTTCGGCGGCGAGTTCGACCAGCTCGTCGATCGCGTCGGGGTCGCCGCTGTCGGCCCGCTCCCTCAGCAGGGTGAGTGCGGTCGGGTCGGCGTCGGTCATGTTCGGCACCTCTCGTGTTCAGTGGCCCGGTGAGGGCAGCTTTCCCGAGGGTCGGTGTCCGTCACGACCAGGTACCCCGGTGGGTGGCCCGCCATCAGGGGGAACGGCTCAGCCTTCCAGTGTCCGCGCCAGTGCCGCCCGCTGCAGGGGCAGCACCTCGGCGTGCAGGGCGCGGCCCTTGGGGGTCAGGGCGACCCACACGCCCCGCCGGTCCTCGACGCAGACGGAGCGTTCGACCAGGCCGTCCTTCTCCAGTCGGCCGATCAGGCGGGACAGGGCGCTCTGGCTGAGGTGGACCCGTCCCACGAGGTTCTGCACCCGGCAGTGGTCGCCCTCCTCGGGTGCCGCGGTGGCGAGGATGTCCAGTACCTCGAAGTCGCTCGCACCGAGCCCGTGCGGATGGAGCACGCGGTCGATCTCGCAGACCGTGCGCGCGTGCATCGACAGGATCTCCCGCCACCGCTGCTCCAGGTCGGTGCCGACCGTGTTCGCTGCCATATCCGCACGGTAACACTGATCCGGCCAATTGTTGACTGTGCAACTAGTGTGGGCGCAAGGGAGGGACAAACGGGGTGGCGCTCAGTCGGTGGTCCGGTCCTGGAGCAGCCCGACGAGGTTGCCGTCCGGGTCCTTCACCGAGGCGATCAGTCGGCCGGCCCCGACGTCCCGAACGTCCTGCACCGTCTCGGCGCCCGCGGCCAGCAGCGCCGCGAGCGTGGCCCGGATGTCGGCCACGTGCCAGAAGGGAACCGGGCCGGTCAGGCCCTGCGCGTGGCCGTTCGGGTCGAGGCCGATCTCCTGCCCGGCGTCCCGGAAACCGACGTAGTACGGCTGGTCCGTGTGCGGGTCCACCCCCAGCAGCGCGCTGAACAGGGACTTCGCCCGGTCGAGGTCCTTGACGGGGTAGATGATCGTCTGCAGGCCGGCGGTCATGGCGTACTCCTTGGTGTGGCGCGATCCGACGGTCGTCTCCGTCGGTGGTCTCACGCTAGGCCGGGGCAGTGGCGGGCGGCTTCTCCGATCCTGATCGATTGCCGCGCCCGCCGTCCGGCACCGTCGACCGGTGGTGACGTGGGCTCGCGGGCTTGCCTGGCACGTCTGCGCGGGCACGGTTGACCGGTGGTGACGTGGGCTCGCGGGCTTGCCTCGTATGCCTGCGCGGGTACCGTCGAGCGGTGGTGACGTGAGCCCGGGGGCTTGCCTCGTATGCCTGCGCGGGCACGGTTGACCGGTGGTGACGTGGGCTCGCGGGCTTGCCTCGTATGCCTGCGCGGGTACCGTCGAGCGGTGGTGACGTGAGCCCGGGGGCTTGCCCCGTATGCCCGCGCGGGCACCCTCGGCAGGTGGTGACGTGAGCCCGCGAGCCTGTCCCGCACGCCCGCGTCTGCGCCAGGGCCGCAGCGTTCATCCACACTCACGGCCACCACCCCGCGCCCGCCCGGACTACGTCGACTCCCGCTTCACCAGCTCCGTCGGCAGAATCACCGCCGCCGGGTCCTCCCCGCCGATCTGCGCCAGCAGCACCCGTACCATCTCGGCGCTGATCCGGTCCCACGGCTGCCGTATGGTCGTCAGCTCCGGGCTGGCGGCGACGGCGGCGGGGGAGTCGTCGAAGCCGCCGACCGCCACGTCCTGCGGCACCCGGCGCCCCGCCCGGTGCAGTGCCGTGAGCACGCCCTGCGCCATCAGGTCGGACGCGACGAACACCGCGTCCATGTCGGGAGCCTGCGCGAGCAGCCGCTCGGCGCCCGCCTCGCCGCTGGCCCGGCTGTAGTCGCCCGAGACGATGAGGCGTTCGTCGATCTCGACACCGGCCTCGGTGAGGACCTCGCGGTAACCGGCGAGCCGCTCCACACCGCCGGGCGTGTCCAGCGGACCGGTGACGACCCCGATCCGGCGCCGTCCGAGCGACAGCAGATGGCGCACCATGTCCCGCGCGCCGTCCCGGTCGTCGGCGGCCACGTAACTCACCTTCGAGCCCAGCCCGATCGGCTTGCCGCACGCCACCAGCGGCACACCCGCCTCACGCAACTCCTGCGCCACCGGATCCCCGGAGTGGCTGGACACCAGCAGCACCCCGTCGACGTGTCCGGCGGTGATGTACCGCGTGATGCGCCGCCGTTCGTCCTCCGTCCCGGCCAGCATCAGCAGCAGCGGGATGTCGTGCTGGGCCAGCGCCTGGGTGCAACCGCGCAGCAGGACATTGAAGTTGGGGTCCTCGAAGAACCGCTCCTGCGGCTCGGTCAGCAGGAAGCCGACCGAGTCCGAACGCCCGGTGATCAGCGAACGGGCGTGCCGGTTCACGACGTAACCCGTCCTGCGGATCGCGGCGTTGACGGCCTCCTGCGCGGCGGGGCTGACGTAGTGACCGCCGTTGAGAACGCGCGAGACAGTGCCGCGCGAGACACCCGCCTCGCGCGCCACGTCGTGAATCGTCGGCGGCTTGCGCCTGCCCCCCGTGTTGCTCATGGTCATGACTTTACGGCTCCGGAGAGCAGATCGAGGCTCCAGAACCGCTGGATGACCAGGAACAGAGCGACCAGCGGAAGCACCGCGAGGAACGCGCCCGTGATCACCAGCGTGTACAGCGCCGGTGTGTTGGCACCCTGCTCCAGCAGCGTGTACAGCCCGAGCGTGATCGGGAACTTCTCGTCGTCGCTGAGCATGATGTACGGCAGCAGGAAGTTGTTCCAGACCGCCACGAACTGGAACAGGAACACCGTCACCAGCCCCGGGACCATCATCGGCAGCGCGATCCGGGTGAAGATCCGCCACTCGTTCGCCCCGTCCATCCGGGCGGCCTCCACCACGTCGGCGGGGACGGCGGCAGCGGCGTAGATCCGCGAGAGGTAGACGCCGTACGGCGAGAGGATCTGCGGCAGCAGCACGGACAGGTAGGAGTCCGTGAGGTCCGCCTGGGCCAGCAGCAGGTACTGCGGGACGGCGAGGATCACCGGCGGCATCAGCACGCCCGCCAGGAGCACGTTGAAGATCGCCTCACGGCCCCGGAAGCGGTACGTCGCGAGGGCGTAGCCGCTGACGGACGACACCGCGGTGGACAGCAGCGCCCCGAGACCGGCGTACAGCGCGGAGTTGCCCATCCACTGCCAGTACACGCCGTCGCGGTAGGCGCTCAGATCCGAGAGGTTGTCCGTGAACCCCGTGCCCGGCAGGAACGTGAACGTGGAGAACAACTCGCTGCCCGACTTGGTGGACGCGATCACCACCCAGGCGACCGGCAGCAGGCAGTACAGCGCGCCGAGCAGCAGCGTCACCGTCGGGACCAGCGCGATTCGGCGGCGCAGCGGCGGGCCCTGGGCGGTGCCGGGGGTCGTACCGGCCGCCGGGGCGGCCTTGCGGACGGCAAGAGAACTCATCGGGCTGCCTCCCGCTTGTTTCGACGGTTCGCGGCCCGCAGGAAGCCGAAGGACAGCACCAGCGTGGCGAGTGCGATGATCACGGCCTGGGCCGCCGCCGCGTAGATGTCGCCTTCGCCGAAGGCGTCCCGGTGCACCTTCATCAACGGACTCCACGTCGTGGACACGGAGTTGGTGAGCGGTTTGAGGGTGGTCGGCTCGTTGAACACCTGGAGCGTCGCGATGATCGAGAAGAAGAAGGTCAGCACCAGTGAGGGCGCCACCATCGGGATCTTGATCCGGAGCGCGATCTGCAGCGGGGTGGCGCCGTCCAGCTTCGCCGCCTCGTACACCTCGGCCGGAATGGTCTGCAGCGAGGTGTAGATGACGATCATGTTGAAGCCGGTGCCGCCCCAGACGGCGATGTTCGACAGGGCGAGATAGAGCGGACCGCCGTCGAGCAGGTCCGGCTGCGGCAGGCCCAGCTTGTCGAGCACGAAGTAGAAGGGGCTGACGTCCGGCAGGTACAGGAAGCCCCACAGCAGGGCCGCGACGACGCCGGGGATGGCGTACGGCAGGAAGATCGCGAGCCGGGTGAAGGGGGCGAGCCGGACCTTCTCGGAGTCGAGCATCAGGGCGAACAGCAGGGCGAGGCCCAGCATCACCGGGACGACGATGCAGCCGTAGCCGAGGACGCGCAGCGCCCCGTTCAGCAGCTCGCTGTCGGAGAGGGCGTCGGTGTAGTTCTGCAGACCGGCCCAGACCTCCTTCCGCGCACCGGACCCCAGGCCGAGGCCGGAGACCTGCACCTTGCGGAAGCTGAGCCAGACCGCGTACCCGATGGGCAGGGCGAAGAACAGGGCGAACAGGATCGTCGCGGGGAGGAGGAAGGCGTACGGGGCCCCCTTGACCCCGTACGCCCTCCGGCGTGCCGTGCTCGTCACTCCGCGACCTCGAAACCCTGCTTCTTCATGTCGGCGACCGTCTCGTCCTGCATCGTCTTCAGGGCGGCGGTGAAGTCCGACTTGTTCTTGGCGGCGGCGCCGAAGGCGTCCTTGAACGCCGTGTAGGCGACGTTGACGTTCGGGCCCCACGCGGACGGCGCGGTGGTCTCCGCGATCTCGGCGGCCGTGGTGTAGAAGTCCGCCTGGTTCGAGAAGTAGTCCGGCGGGGTGGTGAAGGCGCCGCTGAGCTGGGCGGAGGTGGACGCCGGGTAGATGCCGCTCTCCTTGGCCAGCGCGTTCAGGGCGTCGCCGTCGGTGTTCAGCCAGGCGGCGAACTTCGCGGCGGCCTGTTTGTGCTGGGAGTCGGTGGTGACGGCGGTGGAGGAACCGCCCCAGCTGCCGGTGACGTTCTCGCTCGCGGACCACTGGGGGAGCGGGGCCATGGCCCACTTGCCCTTGGTGTCCGGCGCGGCCGTGGTGAGCGTGCCCGGCGCCCACACGGCGCTGACCCAGGCGATCTGCTTGCCGGTGTTGAGCGCCTTGTTCCAGGCCGGGGTGTACATCGGCTGGTTGTCGATGGCGCCCTCCTTGACGAGGTCGCCCCAGAACGTGGCGACCTTCTGCGTCGCCGCGTCGTCGATGCCGACCTTCCACTGGTCGCCCGAGGTCGTCCACCACTTGGCGCCGGCCTGCTGGGCGAGGCCCGCGAACAGGCCCGAGTCGTTGGCGGAGAAGGTGGTGAGGTCCTTGTCCGGGGCCTTCTTCTTCAGCGCGCGGGCCGTCTCGGCGAACTCGTCCCAGGTGGTGGGGACGTTCAGGCCGTACTCCTTGAACAGGTCCTCGCGGTAGTAGAACATCATCGGCCCGATGTCCTGCGGGACGGCGTAGACCGCGTCCGTGCCGAGCGTGGTCTGCTGCCAGACGCCCTCGGCGAACTTGCCCTTCACATCCCCGACTTCACCCGATATGTCGGCGAGCACGTCATTGCTGACCAGCGTCGGCAGCGCCTGGTACTCGGCCTGCACCAGGTCGGGCGCCTTGCCCGCCTTGTGCGCGGTGAGGATCTTGGTGACCAGCGTGTCGCCGGACGCCTGCTTCTTCACCGTGACGGTGATCTGCTCCTTCTTGCCCGGGCCCTTGTTCCACAGGTCCACGACCTTGTCCATGCCGGGCGTCCAGGTCCAGTACGTCAGCGAGACCGGGCCCGACTGGGCGTCGCCGTCGTCGGAGGAGCCGCAAGCGGCGAGGGCGGTGGCGCCGAGCGTGACGGCGACGGCGGATGCCACGAGGCGGCGGCGCTTCGTGTTGGGCATGGATCTCTCCCCTGACCTGGGTCCTCGCCTGCTGCGAGAACCTGCCATGCTTCTGTGAGCGTTCACAGTAGAGAAACATCCTGGACACTTGTCAATGGTTGTTGCTGTGCGGTTATGTTGGGCTCGCACGGCGATCGTTGTGTGTGCACGTTCCCATTTGATCGATCAACCGGGAGATTCCATGCCGGAGACCACCCCCAGGGGCCTCACCAGGCTCGCCTTCGGTGGGGACTACAACCCCGAGCAGTGGCCGGAAAGCGTCTGGCAGGAGGACGTCCGGCTGATGCGGGAGGCCGGCGTCTCCATGGTGAGCGTGGGCATCTTCTCCTGGGCGCTGCTGGAACCCGCACCGGGGGAGTACGACTTCGGCTGGCTCGACCGCCTGCTCGACCTGCTGCACGAGGGCGGCATACGCGTCGACCTCGGCACGCCGACCGTGGCGCCGCCCGTGTGGTTCTACCGGGCCCACCCCGAGGCGCTCCCGGTCACGGCCGACGGCACCCGCTACGAGTTCGGCTCGCGCGGCGCCATCTGCCACAGCAACGCCGACTACCGCGCGGCCGCCGCCGCCATCACGACCCAGCTCGCCGAGCGCTACGACGGCCACCCCGCGCTCGCGATGTGGCACGTGCACAACGAGTACGGCGTCCCCGTCTCCGCCTGCTACTGCGACTCCTGCGCCGCGCACTTCCGCCGCTGGCTGGCGACGACGTACGGCACGGTCGATGCGGTCAACAAGGCCTGGGGCACGGCCTTCTGGGGCCAGCACTACACGGACTTCGAGCAGATCAACCCGCCGCGCCGCACGCCCACCGTCGGCAACCCGGGGCAGGCGCTGGACTACAAGCGGTTCGCCGACGCCACCATCCGCGAGAACTTCCGCATGGAGCGGGACATCCTGCACCGCCTCTCGCCGGGCGTCCCCGTCACCACCAACTTCATGACCGCGCTCAGCCAGTGCGACTCCATCGACTACTGGGCCTGGGGCCGCGAGGTCGACCTCGTCACCAACGACCACTACCTGATCACCGACGGCCGCCGAACCCACGTGAACCTGGCGATGGCCGCCGACCTGACCCGCTCGGTCGCGGGCGGCGCCCCCTGGCTGCTGCTGGAGCACTCCACCTCGGGCGTCAACTGGCAGGCCCGCAACCCCGCCAAGGCCCCCGGGCAGATGGCCCGCAACTCCCTGGCGCACGTGGCCCGCGGCTCCGAGGGCGCGATGTTCTTCCAGTGGCGGCAGTCCCGGCGCGGCGCCGAGAAGTTCCACTCGGCGATGCTTCCGCACGGCGGCACCGACACGCGCGTGTGGCGCGAGGTCGTCGAACTCGGCGCGTCGCTCGACTCGCTGAGCCCGATCCGCGGCAGCCGCACGGTCGCCGACGTGGCCGTCCTGTGGGACTGGCACTCCTGGTGGGCGCAGAACCTCGAATGGCGCCCCACCGAGGACCACGACGCCCGCGAACGCGCCGACGCCTTCTACGAGGTGCTCTACGACCGCCACCTCACGGTCGACTTCGCCCACCCGGAAGCCGACCTGTCGGCGTATCCCCTTGTCGTCGTGCCCGCGCTGTACCTGATGACGGAGGCGGCCGGGCTCAACCTCAAGGAGTACGTCGAGAACGGCGGCACCCTCGTCGTGTCGTACTTCTCCGGCATCGTCGACGAGCACGACGCCGTCCACCAGGGCGCGTACCCGGGCCCGCTGCGGGAGGTCCTCGGCCTGACCGTGGAGGAGTTCTCGCCGCTGCTGCAGGGCGAGCGGGTCCGCATCACCGGACCCGACGGCTCCGAGCTCGGCGCCGACGTGTGGACGGAGTTCGTGGTGCCGCGCGGCGCCGAGACGGTGTGGACGTACGCCGACGGCCTCACCGCCGGCCACCCGGCCGTCACCCGGCACCGCCTGGGCGAGGGCACCGCCTGGTACGTCTCCACCCGCCTCGGCCACGATGGCCTGGACGCCCTGCTGGGCTGGGCCGCCGAGGACGCGCGGCTCGCCCCGCGCGCCGACCTGCCCCACGATGTCGAGGTCGTGCGCCGCACGGGTGAGTCGGGCACCTTTCTGTTCGCCATCAACCACACCGACGCCGACGCCAAGGTGCCGCTGGACGCGCCCGGCACCGAACTGCTGACGGGCGAGCGCGCCGCGGGCCGCCTCGCGGTCCCGGCGGGAGCCGTGCGGGTCGTGCGACTCGACGGCTGAGCCGACTCCCCTCCGCCCGCGTGTGCCACGAGAGCCGTGGGCGGAGGGGCACCCCCTCATCCCACCAGGAGGGGCTCCCCATCACCATCACGTCGAAGGGACGACGGACGATGAAGTTCCATCCCAGACGCACCCTCAGGGCCCTGCTGCTGCCGCTCCTGGCCGGGCTCTCTTTCACCGCCCTGCCCGCCCAGTCCGCGCACGCCGCGAGCACGCTCACCAACGGCGGGTTCGAAGCCAACGGCGCGGGCGCGGCCACGCCCAACGGCTGGTCCGAGTACGGCTCGACCGGTGCCTCGTTCGTCGAGGCCGGTGGCCGCAGCGGGAGCTACCGGCTGAGCCACTGGGCGTCCAGCGCCTACAAGGTGGAGACGTACCAGTACCTGTCCGGGTTGACCAACGGCAACTACAAGCTGACCGCCTGGGTGCGCTCCGGCGGCGGGCAGAAGTCCGCGTACATAGCGCTGAAGAACTGCGGCAGCGCGGAGCAGCGCACGGATCTGCCGGTGTCGACCAGTGGGTGGATCCGGATCGTCGTGCCGATCAATGTGACGAACAACCAGTGCACGATCAGCATCAACAGTGACGCGAACGCGGGCAACTGGATCAATGTTGACGACCTGACCTTCACGTCGGGCACGTCCGGTACGTCGATCAAGGGTGCCGACATCTCGTCCCTCGCCAAGAGCCAGGCGCTCGGCGGCGTCTACCGGACCAGCTCCGGCACGGCCGGTGACCCGCTCGCCATCATGAAGTCCTCCGGCATGAACTACGCGCGCCTGAAGGTCTGGGTCAACCCGGCCGACGGCTACAACAACAAGACGCACGTGCTGGCGATGGCCAAGCGCGTCAAGGCGCAGGGCATGAAGCTGCTGGTGGACTTCCACTACTCGGACACGTGGGCCGACCCGGGCGCCCAGAGCAAGCCGGCGGCGTGGGCGGGCCACTCGTACAGTCAACTCAGGACGGACGTGTACAACCACACGTACGACGTGTTGAACGCATTGAAGGCGCAGGGCACCACCGCCGACATGGTCCAGGTCGGCAATGAGATCAACGGTGGCATGCTGTGGAACGAGGGATCAACCAACAACTGGACGCAGCTCGCCGGGCTGCTCAACAGTGGATACGACGCCAGCAAGGCGGTCAACTCGTCCACCACCGTCGCGCTGCACCTCGCCAAGGGCGGTGACCTGTCCGGCACCCGCTGGTGGTTCGACAGCGCGGTGGCCAACGGGGTGAAGTTCGACGTGATCGGCCTGTCGTACTACGGCTACTGGCACGGCACCCTCCACGACTTCCAAACCACGCTGGACGACGCGGCCGCCCGCTACGGCAAGCCGGTCTTCGTCGCGGAGACGGCCTACCCCTTCCGTCTCGACAGCGAGGACGCGCACGAGAACATCATCGACCTCTCCAGCGAACTCGTCCCCGGCTACGCGGCCTCGACGGCCGGGCAGACCAAGTGGATGAAGGACATCGCGAGCATCGTGGAGGCCGTCCCGAACGGCCGTGGCCTCGGCGTCTTCTACTGGGAGGCGACCTGGACCGCGGTCACCGGCAACGGCTGGGACCCGACCGACGCCTCCTCCGGCAACGGCTGGGAGAACCAGGCCCTGTTCGGCTACGACGACAGGGCGCTGCCTGCGATGGCGTGGTTCAGCCACCGCTGAGGGGGATGCGACGGGGATCGCGGCGAGGGTTCGGCGGGCCTGAGGTGAGGACCCCGCCGCGTTGATCCCAGGCGGAGCGCAGGACCCGGGGCCCGGCCGTGAGAGTGCGCATCTCCGCGGCCGGGTCCTCGCGGTTCCGCGACATTGCGTCGAAGGCCCGTTCGATCCCGGTCAAGTCCGGCGGTGTGCCGGGCGGGACGGCTTGCCCGGCGCCACAGTGGGCAAGCCGCACGTAGAGGGCCCGGAACCAAGGGGGACGTGATGCTGAGGACTCCCGCCAACGACACCCGCCTGCGCATCCTGGAATGGCTGAAGGATCCGGTCGCCCACTTCCCACGCCGGCGGCACGCCGACCTCGTGACGGACGGGGTCTGTGCCGACGCCGTCGCCGCGAAACTCGGCGTCCGCCGCGCCGTGGCCCGCACCCACCTCACCCTCCTCGCCGACCTCGGCATGCTGCGCGCCAAGCGCGTCCGGCGCCGCACCTACTACCGCCGCGACGAAGTCCGGATCGCCGAGGTGGCCTGGCTGTTCGAGAAGGACTGGTAGGTGAGCCCGGGCCACGGGTACCCACCCGAGGACCACGCCCCCGACCGCGAAGGGCAGCCGCCCATGCCCAGCCCCGCTCCTGTCGTGCCGCTCCGCTACGTCGACATCGGCGCGCGCGGCCCCGAGGACGTCGTCGCCGACGCCGACGGCCGCGTCCTGACCGGGGTCGAGGACGGCCGCATCCTGCGCCTGGACGGCCTGGCCGACCCGACGGCGACCCGGGTCGAGACCCTCGCCGAGACCGGCGGCCGCCCGCTCGGCCTCGAACTCCTCCCCGGCGACGCCCTGTTGGTCTGCGACGCCGAACGCGGACTGCTGCGCGCCGACCTCACCGACGGCACCGTACGCGTCCTCGCCGACTCGGTGGCGGGGGAGCCGCTGCGGTTCTGCAGCAACGCGGTCGCCCTGCCGGACGGCAGCGTCTGCTTCACCGTCTCCAGCCGCCGCTATCCGCTCAAGCGCTGGATCGGCGAGGTGGTCGAACAGACGGGCACAGGTCAACTCCTGCGCCTGGAGCCCGGCAGCGACCGGCCCGAAGTGCTGCTGGACTCCCTGCAGTTCGCGAACGGCCTCACCGTGAGCCGGGACGGGTCGTTCCTGGTCGTCGCCGAGACCAGCGCGTGCCGCCTCACCCGCTACTGGCTCACCGGCCCGCGCGCCGGGCAGCACGAACCGTTGGTGGAGCATCTGCCGGGCATGCCCGACAACATCTGGCGCGCCGACCCGGACGGCCCCTTCTGGGTCGCGCTGGCCGGCCCCCGTGTGCCCGCCCTGGACCTGCTGCACCGCGCACCCGACGCCGTACGCCGCGCCGCGGCCCGGACAGCCGTACACGTCCCCGTCTGCCCTCCGGCCGCGGCCGGTGTACTGGCGGTGGACGACGACGGAGACGTCGTCCACCACCTCACCCACCGCCGCTCCGGCTTCCGCATGATCACCAGCGTCTGCCAGGTGGGCGACCTGCTGATCCTGGGCAGCATCCAGGAGCGCGGCGTCGCGGTGTGCGCGGCACCGGCCCCGAAGTGACGGCGGCGCGGCCCCCGGGTCTGACGCACCCCGCCGAGGGCGCGTCCCGGCGTGTCCCGTCAGTGGCCTGCCTCGCGCAGCGGCTCTCCCACGCTCCTGAGGTGGCGCAGCGCCTCTCGGTGCGAGGCGATCAGCCCGGTCCGGTGGTACGGGATGCCCAGCTCCGCGCAGTACCGCTCGGTGATGACCTGGGCCCTGCCGAGCGCCGGTGTCGGCATGCTGGGGAAGAGATGGTGCTCGATCTGGTAGTTGAGCCCGCCCATGAAGACGTCGATGAGCGCGCTGCCCCTGACGTTGCGCGAGGTGAGGACCTGGCGCCGCAGGAAGTCCAGTCGCACCCCCTCCTCGATCATCGGCATCCCCTTGTGGTTGGGGGCGAACACCGAGCCGAGATAGATCCCGAACAGGCCCTGGTGGACGGCGATGCAGGCGAGCGCCTTGGCGGGGGAGAGGACGGTGAACAGGGCGCCGAAGTACGCGACGAAATGGACGACGAGCAGCGTCCCCTCCAGCACCGGTCGTTTCATCGACGGGTGCTTCAGCGCCTTGAAGCTGCTGAAGCTCAGATTCAGGCCTTCCAACGTGAGCAGCGGAAAGAAGAGCGCGGCCTGGTGCTTTCCGATGAAACGAGGCAGCCCCTTTGCCCCGCGTGCCTGTCGCCGTGACCACACCAGAATGTCGGGGGAGACGTCCGGATCCTTTCCCTCGTGATTCGGATTCGCGTGATGCCGGGTGTGTTTGTTCATCCACCAGCCGTAGCTCATGCCCAGCAGCAGATTGGCGACCAGCAGACCACCGGCCTCGCTGGGGCGACGGCGGGAGAAGACCTGCCGGTGGGCGAGGTCGTGGGCCGCCAGCCCGAGCTGGCCGAAGACCACGGCCAGGAAAGCGGCGACGATCAGCTGGCGCCAGCTGTCCCCCAGCGCGAGAAACGCCCCGATGCCCCCGGCGAGAGCGAGGGCGACCGCCCCGAAACGCACGGTGTAGTACAACGGTCGGCGCCGCAGAAGCCCGGCTTCGGTTATGCGGCGCGACAGTTCGGAAAAGTCGCTTCCCCTTTGTTGTTCGCGTAGTTCTTCGCGCGTGGACGAGTTCCCCGGGAGCACCGTTGGATTGACCATGCGCTTCAGTATGTGAACGATTTTCCGGCAGCAGAATGACGTCTGCCCCCCAAGCAGGGTGCGGGTGGCCCCACCGCCGAAACGGGGGGTCCGCCGGTTTGCGGTGCCCTCTGGCCCGCTTGACACCGCCCCCCGGCCACCCGGAGTATCACCCCGTGAACCTGTCAGACAGCCAGACAGGTGGGCCGGGCCCGCGGCGCGTCAGCGCCATGGAAGCGGTGCTCTCCCACCTTCGCGGCGCCATCGAGCGCGGCGAGTACGCGATCGGCGACAAGCTGCCCTCCGAGGCGGAGCTCTGCCGCACGCTGGAGGTCTCCCGGCCCGTGCTGCGGGAGGCCCTGCGCGCCCTGCAGACGATGGGGCTGACCGTGGCCAAGACCGGCAAGGGCACCTTCGTCATCGCCAGCAGCGTCGAGGACCCCACCTTCGGCGACTACTCGGCCAGCGACCTGCTGGAAGTGCGCCGCCATGTCGAGATCCCGGTCGCCGGGTACGCGGCGCTGCGCCGCACCCCGGAGAACCTCGACCACCTCGCCCACCTGCTGGCCCGCATGGAGCGGGAGACGGACACCACCGCGTGGGTCGCGATGGACACCCTCTTCCACCTGTCCGTGGCCGAGGCCGCGCAGAACCCGGTGTTCCGCCGGGTCATCGAGGAGATCCGGGACGCGCTGGCCCGCCAGTCGGCGTTCCTGAACGAACTGGGCGGACGGCGCGAGCAGTCCAACCGGGAGCACCGGGCGATCGTCGAGGCGCTGATCGACGGTTCCGAGCACGACGCGATCGAGGCCATGTCCCACCACCTCGACCGGGTCGAGACCACCCTCACCGACATCGTGCGCCCCGCGCGCACGGACACCCCCACGGAAGGCGGACCCGAGGCGTGAGCGAGCAGTCCCTGCACGACGAGGTGCAGCCCGGGCGCGACGCTGTGCAGAAACGTTCCGGCCATGTCGACGCCGGAGACGAGGGCTACAGCAAGTCCCTGAAGTCCCGGCACGTCAACATGATCGCCATCGGCGGCGCCATCGGCACCGGCCTCTTCCTGGGCGCCGGCGGCCGCCTCGCCGACGCGGGCCCCTCCCTCTTCATCGCCTACGCGGTCTGCGGCGTCTTCGCCTTCCTCGTCGTGCGCGCCCTCGGCGAACTCGTCCTGTACCGGCCGTCCTCCGGGGCCTTCGTGTCGTACGCCCGCGAGTTCCTCGGTGAGAAGGGCGCCTACACCGCGGGCTGGATGTACTTCCTCAACTGGGCCACCACCGGCATCGCCGACATCACAGCGGTGGCCACCTACACCCACTACTGGGGCATGTTCTCCGACATCCCGCAGTGGGTGATCGCATTGATCGCATTGACTGTGGTCCTCGCAGTCAACCTGATCTCGGTCAAGATCTTCGGTGAGCTGGAATTCTGGTTCGCCATCGTCAAGGTCGGCGCGCTCGTCCTCTTCATGTTGATCGGCATCTTCCTGCTGGTCACGCAGCACCCGGTCGACGGCCACACCCCCGGCCCGTCCCTGATCACCGACAACGGCGGCGTCTTCCCCAGCGGCCTGCTGCCCATGCTGCTCATCATCCAGGGCGTCGTCTTCGCCTACGCATCCGTCGAGCTGGTCGGCGTCGCCGCCGGTGAGACCGAGAACCCCGAGAAGATCATGCCGAAGGCGATCAACTCGATCATGTGGCGGGTGGGCCTGTTCTACGTCGGCTCGGTCCTGCTGCTGTCGATGCTGCTGCCCTGGACCTCGTACAAGGCGGGGGAGAGCCCCTTCGTCACCGTGCTGTCCAACATCGGCGTCCCGGCGGCCGGCGGCATCATGAACCTCGTCGTGCTGACCGCGGCGATGTCCTCGCTCAACTCCGGTCTCTACTCCACCGGCCGCATCCTGCGCTCCATGGCCGTCGCGGGCTCCGCCCCGAAGTTCACCGCCCGGATGAGCCGCAGCCAGGTTCCGTACGGCGGTATCCTGCTCACCAGCGGCATCTGCGTCCTCGGTGTCGGCCTCAACTTCGTCGTTCCCGCGGAGGCGTTCGAGATCGTGCTGAACTTCGCCGCGATCGGCATCCTCGCCACCTGGGGCATGATCATGATCTGCCACCTGCGGTTCTGGCAGCGGACCCAGCGCGGTGACCTCACCCGCCCCGGCTACCGGCTGCCGGGCTCCCCGTGGACCGAGGTCGTGACGCTGGCGTTCCTCGCCTCCGTCCTGGTCCTCATGTACGCCGACGGCGGCGCCGGACGCACCACCGTGCTGTGTCTGCCGCTGATCGCCGGGGCCCTGGTCGCGGGCTGGTACGCCATCCGCGGCCGACTCACCCCCAACCCCACCAACGCCGGATCCGGCGCGTGACCCGCGCACCGGTCCACCCCGACCCCTCAGTGAACCAAGCAGTGATGCACACCAGCTCCGTCGCGGACGCACCCCTCGTCCGTGAGCCCCTCCACGCCCCCGTCGCCCACCTCATACGCGCCGGGATCGTCGAGGGCATCCACTACGGCTCCGTCATCGTCCTCGACGCGGACGGCGAGGTCGCCTTCCAGATCGGCGACGTCGAGGCGGCGTTCTATCCGCGCTCGGCGCTGAAGCCCGTCCAGGCCGTGGCCATGGTGCGCGCCGGGCTGCCGCTCGACGGCGAGCTGCTCTCCCTCGCCGCCGCCAGCCACTCCGGCGAGGAACGCCACCTCGCAGGCACCCGCCGCATCCTCGACATGGCGGGACTCGCCGAGAGCGACCTGCGCAACGTTCCCGACCTGCCGTTCGACCCGGTCGTCCGGGACGCCTGGGTGCGGGAGGGCCGGATGCCCTCCCGCCTCGCCCAGAACTGCTCCGGCAAGCACGCCGCCATGCTGTACACGGCCCAGCTCAACGGCTGGTCCCTCGACGACTACCCCGACCCGGCGCACCCCCTCCAGCTGGCCATCGCCGAGATCGTCGAGGACCTCACCGGGCAGCGCGTCGCCCAGGTGACCGTCGACGGCTGCGGCGCGCCCCTGTTCTCCGTCTCCCTGCACGGCCTCGCCCGCGCCGCCGCCCGGATCGTCACCGCCGAGCCCGGCACTCCCGAGGCGCGTGTCGCCGCCGCGATGCGCGAGCACGCCGAGATGGCCTCCGGCTCCGGTCGGGACGTGGCCGCGCTGATGCGGGCCGTGCCGGGGCTGCTCGCCAAGGACGGGTTCGAGGGCGTTCAGGTGGCCGCGCTGCCCGACGGCCGGGCGATCGCCGTGAAGATCGCCGACGGGGCGAGCCGGGCCCGCGTCCCGGTCGCCGCCGCCGCACTGGCCCGCGCCGGGGTCGACCCGGCGCTGCTCACCGAGTTCGCGGGCGAGCCGTTGCTCGGCGGAGGACAGCCGGTGGGGTGTGTGCGGGCAGTCCGGGCGCTGGACCCGGTTCCTCGGGCGTCTTCCGTGTAGCGCGGAGCCGATGGCCGGTTCAAAAGGGGGACTGCGGGCCGTCGTCGGTCTTCCGGTCGTTTGTGGCTGGTCGCGCCCGCGCGGCGACAGCCGCATATCGACAACGCCCCGCGCCCCTGGGAACCTCACCCTCACCTCAGAAAGAAGAACCCGTTGATGACCGCCGCCACCCGCCGCGAGCACGATCTGCTCGGGGACCGCGACGTCCCCGCCGACGCGTACTGGGGTGTTCACACCCTGCGCGCCACGGAGAACTTCCCCATCACCGGCACGCCGATCTCCGCCTACCCGCACCTGATCGACGCCCTGGCCGCCGTCAAGGAGGCCGCCGCCCTCGCCAACGAGGAACTCGGCCTGCTGGAGCCGCGCAAGGCCGCCGCGATCGCCGCCGCCTGCCGGGAGATCCGCACCGGCAGGCTGCACGACCAGTTCGTCGTGGACGTCATCCAGGGCGGCGCCGGCACCTCGACCAACATGAACGCCAACGAGGTCGTCGCCAACCGGGCGCTGGAACTGCTCGGCCACGCCAAGGGCGCGTACGCATATCTGCACCCCAACGAGGACGTCAACCTCGGCCAGTCAACCAATGACGTCTACCCGACCGCCGTCAAGATATCGACGGTCTTCGCGGTCCGTGGACTGCTCAAGGCGATGGCTGTACTGCAGGACGCCTTCGCCCGCAAGGCCGTCGAGTTCCGCGATGTGCTCAAGATGGGCCGTACACAGTTGCAGGACGCGGTACCGATGACGCTCGGTCAGGAATTCTCCGCCTATGCCGTCATGATGGACGAGGACCGCAGCCGTCTTGCCGAGGCCGCCGAGCTGATCCATGAGATCAACCTGGGCGCCACCGCCATCGGCACCGGCCTGAACGCCCCCGCCGGGTACGCCGAAGCCGCCCGCCGCCACCTCGCCGCCATCACCGGCCTGCCGCTGGTCACCGCGGTGAACCTGGTAGAGGCAACCCAGGACTGCGGCGCGTTCGTCCAGATGTCCGGCGTCCTCAAGCGCATCGCCGTGAAGCTCTCCAAGAGCTGCAACGACCTGCGTCTGCTGTCCTCCGGGCCGCGCGCGGGCCTCGGCGAGATCAACCTGCCGCCGGTCCAGGCCGGTTCGTCCATCATGCCGGGCAAGGTCAACCCGGTGATCCCCGAGGTCGTCAACCAGGTCGCCTTCGAGGTGATCGGCAACGACGTCACCATCACCATGGCCGCCGAGGCCGGACAGCTCCAGCTCAACGCCTTCGAGCCGATCATCCTGCACTCCCTGTCCGAGAGCATCACGCACCTGCGCGCCGCCTGCCTCACCCTCGCCGAGCGCTGCGTCACCGGCATCACCGCCAACACCGAAGTGCTGCGCGCGAGCGTGGAGAACTCCATCGGCCTGGTCACCGCCCTCAACCCGCACATCGGGTACACCGCCGCCACCGACATCGCCAAGGAGGCCCTCGTCACCGGCCGGGGCGTCGCCGAACTCGTCCTGGAGAAGGGCCTGCTGCCCGCCGAGACCCTCGCCGCGCTGTTGAAGCCGGAGGTCCTCGCGGGCAGCGGCTCACCCGTCGTCTGACCCGCGGACGCGCGCCAGGACCGGACGGGAGGCACACTGGTGATCATGACGTCGTCGCTGAGCTTCCAACCGATCCTGGAGCGCATCGCGGAGGAGATCGAGCACACCCCCGGCCGTGGCCGCCCCGCCGACTACATCCCGGCGCTGGCCGCCTGCGACCCGCGCCGCTTCGGCATGGCCGTCGCGGAACTGGACGGCACGGTGTACGGCGTGGGGGAGTGGCGCGAGCCGTTCTCCGCGCAGTCCGTCACCAAGGTCTTCACCCTCGCCCTCGACCTGGCCCGCGAGGGCGACGAACTCTGGGAGCACGTCGGCCGCGAGCCCTCCGGCAACCCGTTCAACTCCCTGGTGCAGCTGGAGTACGAGAACGGCATTCCACGCAATCCGTTCATCAACGCCGGTGCGCTGGTCGTCACCGACCGCCTTCAGACCCGTACCGGCGACGCCGCGGGCACCCTGCTTCAGTTCCTGCGCGACGAGAGCGGCAACCCCGACCTGGACTTCGACGCCGAGGTCGCCGCGTCCGAAGCCGCGCACGGCGACCGCAACGCCGCACTGGCCCACTTCATGGCCTCCTACGGCAACATCGACAACCCGGTGCCGTTGCTGCTCGACCAGTACTTCCGGCAGTGCTCGGTCCGCGCCTCCTGCGCCGACCTCGCCCTGGCCGGCGCCTTCCTGGCCCGGCACGGGGTGCGTGCCGACGGTTCGCGGCTGCTGAGCCGCAGCCAGGCCAAGCAGGTCAACGCGGTGATGCTGACCTGCGGCACGTATGACGCGGCCGGTGACTTCGCCTACCGGGTGGGCCTGCCCGGCAAGAGCGGGGTGGGTGGAGGAATCGTCGCCGTGGTGCCGGGCCGCTGCACGTTGTGCGTGTGGAGCCCGGGGCTCGACGAACGCGGCAACTCGGTGGCGGGGGTCGCTGCCCTGGACCGTTTCACGACGCTCACCGGGCTGTCGGTGTTCTGATCACACGGAGGTCATGCGCAGGCTAACCACCGGTGGGCGGCGCGTCGCCTTCCGGCCACCCGGCGTTGACACCCTGACCGAGTGTTGGCCATGGCTTCCTCCGTCGATCTCCGCCGCTGCCAGTTGCTCGGTCTGGCCGGTACCGCCATTCTCGCGTTGGGTGGTGAGACGGCCGGAGCCCTCCCGGTCCGCGAGTTGCTGTCGCCGTCCTCGGCGGGCGCCGCGCTCGGACTCGTCGGCGTCTACTTCGGTGTCGTGCTGCTGATAGCGGCCTGGGCGCTGCTCGGCAGCCTGCTGCGCGGCCCCGAACCACCCACGCCCCGCTCCCTGTTGCTGGTCCTCGCCGTCTGGGCGGCCCCGCTGCTGCTGGCCCCGCCCCTGTTCAGCCGCGACGTCTACAGCTATCTCGCCCAGGGCGCCATGGTCGACGCCCAGATCGACGTGTACACGCACGGCCCGTCCCGGCTCGGCGGCCCGCTCGCCGAGGAGGTGGCCCCGGTGTGGCAGCACACCGCCGCCCCGTACGGCCCGGTGTTCCTCGCCGCCGCCTCCGCGCTGTCCGGCCTGACCCGGGGCGAACTCCCCGCCGGCCTGATGGGCATGCGCCTCCTGGCACTGCTGGGCGTGGCCCTGATGGCGGCCGCGCTGCCCCGCCTCGCCCGGCACAGCGGCGCCGACCCGGCCGCCGCCCTGTGGCTCGGTGCCCTCAACCCGCTGGTGCTGCTGCACCTGGTGGCGGGCGCGCACAACGACGCCATGATGCTCGGCCTGCTCGGCGTCGGCCTGGTCGCGGCGCTCGGCCGCCGGCCGGTCCTCGGCGCCGTCCTCGTCACCCTCGCCGCGCTGGTCAAGGCGCCCGCCGCGCTCGGCCTCGCCGCGATCGTCGTCCTCCAGATGCGCGCGGGCCGCGGCGCCGTACGGGCGGTGCTGACGACCGCCGCCGCGTCGGCCGCCACGACGGCGGCCGCCACCGCCGTCGCCGGGACCGGATACGGGTGGATCGCCGCCCTCAACACCCCCGTCTCACCGCACAACTGGGCGCTCACCAGCCTGCTCGGCCGGGCCACCGGCGCCCTGCTGGAGCGGCTCGGCAGCGACCTCGCACCGCTCGCCGTCCCCGTCTGGCACACGATCGGCCTGGTGATCACCGCCGTCGTACTGTTCGTCATATGGGTGCGGCTGCGCCCGCGCCCGGTGTACGCCCTGGGCCTCAGCCTCGCGGCGGTGGCCGCCTTCGGCCCGGCCATCCGGCCCTGGTACGCGCTGTGGGGGCTGTTCCTGATCGCCGCCGCCGCGCCCGACACCTCGGTACGGCACCGGGTCGCGGCGGTCACCTGTGTGCTCGCGCTCGGCGTCCTGCCCAGCGGCGGCCCGGCCGACCTCGGGCAACTGATGCTGGCCGTGTCCGGCGGCGTACTCGCCGTGGTCGTGCTGTGGCAGGCCCACCAGGCCGCGCAGGCCCCGGTCCTGGGGCGTACGGCATGAAGGCCCCCCGCACCGACCGCGGGCGGCTGCTGCTCGTGCTGGTCCTCGCCGCCGCCGTGACCGTCTTCACCGCGACCGTGCCGCTCCTGCGCGACTGGTTCGACCTGCGCGTCTACCACGGCACCATCCACAGCTGGATCCACGACGGCGGCCGGATCTACGACTACCGGGTGCCGGGCACGATGTACGGCTTCACCTACCCGCCGTTCGCCGCCGTCGCCATGCTGCCCATGGCCCTGGTCGGGATGGGCACCGCGATCGTGATCGCGCTGCTGCTGAACCTGGCGGCCCTGGCCGTGTCGCTGCGCGTGCTGACCGGGCGGGCCTGGCGCCGCCACGGCTGGTACGGCTGCGCCCTGGCCGCCTGCGCCCTCGCGCTGTACGAACCGCTGCGCGACACCTTCAGCTTCGGGCAGGTCAACGTCCTGCTGCTGGCCCTGGTCCTGGTCGACGCCTGGCTGCTCGCCACCGGGCGGGGCCGCTGGGCCGGTATCGGCATCGGCCTCGCGGCGGCCATCAAGCTCACGCCCGCCCTCTTCATCGGCCTGCTGCTGCTCGCCCGGCGCCGGCGGGCCGCCGCAGTGGCGACGGGCGTGGCCGCCGGGGCGACGGGGCTCGCGGCCGTGGTGACACCGGAGGCGTCGCGTTTCTACTGGACACACGCCATGTGGGACACCACCCGTGTGGGACGGCTGGACTACGTCTCCAACCAGTCCCTGCAGGGCATCCTGGCCCGGCTGGACATCGAGAGCCGCGCGCTCTGGGCGGTCACCGTGCTGCTGGTGCTGGGCGTGTGGGCGTGGCGCGCCCGCAGGGCCGCGGCGGCCGGTGACTGGTACGCCGCCTTCGCGCTCACCGGCCTGACCGCCTGTCTGGTCAGCCCGATCACCTGGGTGCACCACCTCGTCTGGCTCCTGCCGTCCTTCGTGGTGCTGCTCCGGGCCGGTCAGCCGCGGATCGCGGCCGCGCTGTACGCGGTGCTGTGCACCAGCGTGGTGTGGCTCTGGTTCGACGACGCGTCCGGCGTCGACGGATTCCTCGGCAGCAACGCGTACGCCTGGATCACCCTCGGGCTGCTGCTGGGGTTGCCGGTCGGTCAGCCCTCGATGTGGAAGGCCTTGAGCCGCAGGACCAGCGCGACGGCCGCCGCGCCCAGACAGGCGGCGACGGCGATCGCCGCCGCCTCCGGCCAGCCGGGCTCGGCCTCCGGCGTGGCCGCTGCGGTCACCGGCACGGGCACGGTCTCGGGACCCGGGCGGGGCGTGCTGCGCAGGGCCTCCAGTGAGCCGACCGGGTCGACCCGGTCGGCCGCGCCGAAGCCCCAGTCGAGCAACGACCGGGCCTCCTCGTAGACGTCGAAGGGGCCGCCCGACTGCGGGTTCATCACCGACACGACCAGGGTGCGCCCGTCGCGTCGGGCCGCGGCGATGAGCGTGTGCCCGGCGTTGCTGGTGTAGCCGTTCTTGATGCCGATCAGGCCCGGGTAGCGCGCCACGCCGTCGTCGCCGGTGAGCAGCCGGTTGGTGTTGCGGATGTCGTACTCCCAGCCACCGCCTCCGGGGAACTTGGCCTCCAGGGTGGCGCAGTACCGGGCGAAGTCCGCGTTGCGCAGCCCCTCCCGGCCGAAGAGGGCCAGGTCGTACGCGGACGACACCTGGCCCTCCGCGTCGTATCCGTCGGGCGACCGGACCCGCGTGTCGCGGGCGCCCAGGGCATGGGCCTTGGCCTCCATCTGCCGGGCCGTGACGAGCCAGCCGCCGTTGAGCCGGGCCAGTACGCGCACGGCGTCGTTGCCCGAGCTGAGGAAGGCCCCGCGCCACAGGTCGTCGACGCGGTACGAGTGCCCTTCGCTGACGCCGACCAGGCTGCTGCCCTCACCGACCTCCGACAACTCGCCGTACGTGACCCTGTGCCGGATGCCGCCGGGCAGCTTGGGCAGCACAGTGAGGGCGAACAGAGCCTTGATGGTGCTGGCGGGGGGCAGTTTGCGGTGCGCGTCGTGCGCGGCGAGCACCTCGCCGGTACGGGCGTCGGCCACCAGCCACGACAGGGCGGAGACGTCCGGGACCTCCGGCGCGCCGGGGCGCGGCCGCACCTGCGTGCCGGAGCGGTACAGCACGGCCGGTACGGGTGCCGTTCCGCGTGATCCGCCCGGTGTTCCGGGGTCGGCCCCGGTCGGGGCGGCCGTCGCGGCGGGCGCGAACGTGAGGGCACCAGCCAGGCAGAGGCCACAGGTCGACACGGCAGCCCGAGAAGCGAATCCGATCGTCATATGATCAACCTAGGAATGGACTCGCCTCGAACCACGCTGGCCGGGCCGAGCGGGTCCCGCGTGCACCCGGATGCCACACGTGGACCCGGCGTGTCGCGTTCTCACGCGCCGGGACGAGGGGGCTGCCTAGCCGGCCGGCAGCGTTGGCTGGATCCGGCGCAGGAACGTGGCGTTGTCGGGGGTCTGCCGCATCCGCTCCAGCAGCGTCTCCAGACGGGCCTCGCCGTCCCTGGTCCGCAGCGCCCGCCGCAGTCCCCGTACAGCGGTCAACTCGGCCGGGGCGAGGAGCAGTTCCTCGCGGCGGGTGCCGGAGCCGGTGATGTCGACGGCCGGGAAGACCCGGTGGGAGGCGAGTTCGCGGCTCAGCCGGAGTTCCATGTTGCCGGTGCTCTTGAGCTCCTCGAAGAAGAAGTCGTCGGCCCGGGAGCCGGTCTCGACCAGGGCGGTGGCCAGGACGGTCAGGGAGCCGCCCTCCTCGGCCAGCCGCGCGGCCCCGAAGAACCGCTTGGGTCCGTGCAGCGCGGCCGCGTCCACACCGCCGGAGAGAGTACGGCCGCCGGAGGCCGCCGCGTTGTTGTGCGCCCGGCACAGCCGGGTCAGCGAGTCGAGCAGGATCACCACGTCCTCACCGGCCTCGACGAGCCGCTTGGCCCGCTCGATCACCAGCTCGGCGAGCGCGATGTGCTGCTGGGGCGTCCGGTCGAAGGTCGAGGCGTACACCTCGCCCCGCACCGAGCGCCGCATGTCGGTGACCTCCTCGGGCCGCTCGTCGAGCAGCACGACCATCAACCGGCACTCGGGGTGGTTCCCGGCGACGGCGGCCGCGATCTGCTGGATCAGGACGGTCTTGCCGGTCTTGGGCGGGGCCACGATCAGCCCGCGCTGCCCCTTGCCGATGGGGGAGATCAGGTCGGCGACGCGTCCGGCGAGACCCGCCGCCGGGTGTTCGAGGCGGAGTCGCTCGCGGGGGTGGAGGGGCGTGAGGTCGCGGAAGTGGCGGCGGCCCCGGAGCTGCCCGGGCGCGTGGCCGTCCACGCGCTCGACCTCCGTCAGGGCGCGCTGGGGACCACGTACGGCTTCGACGAGGTCTCCCTCGCGCAGCCCGTACCGGCGGATCAGGGCGGCCGGGAGCTGGGGATCGGCGGGCGAGGGCAGACAGTCCAGGCTTCGCAGATGTCCCTTGCCGCCCGCGTCGATGTCGAGGACACCGGTGGCGACCTGGGAGGCCGGGGCCGAGTGCTGATGGGGAGGGCGTTCGAGTGTGATGGTCATGGTGGTCGGTCCTTTCGAAGGACTCGGCGGCCTGCCGCGCAGGCGAGCGGGAGGAAGGGAAGGGATGGGGGAAGAGCCGCGGACGAGGCGTACGTATGTGCCTCCGGGCGGCGGGAACAGCACCTCGGCGACGGCCTGACGGCCCGTGGAGGAGGTGGTGCTGGGAAGCCGCTGCACCGGCCAGGAGAAACGGCGGGTGTCTCGCAGGCTGAGGAAGGAACTGGCACCGGCGCCACAACGGGGCGTACACAAGTGCTCGTCGCACTCTACCGCCTCGCACGCGACTTCCGCTGTGACGTACGTCTCACCTGCTGACCCGGCGAAGTGTCGGCGCCCGGCCGCCGCCGGGCTGGTCTTCGTCCACTCCGGCGTGACCGGGCTGCTGATCCCTGCCACGCCGCGCCTGCCGTCCGGGCGGGACTGAGGGGTCCTTGCACTATGCCCGCCCGGGTCGCGCGGCCTGGCACCGCACCTCGCCGCGTTGCCGAAACGCCCAGGTAGCGGAGCTACCTGGGCGCTCCGGCGCCTTGCGATGCACGGCACCAGGCCACGCGACCTGATCGGACGCTCATAGTGCAAGGACCTCTAAGCTGAAGTCGATGTTCAGCCCCCAAGGTCCCAGCCTGCGTGAACTCGCCGTCCAGGCGTTGTCGTCGGTCGAGCGTGGCTACGACCTGCTCGCTCCCAAGTTCGATCACACCCCCTTCCGCACGCCGGACTCGGTGCTCGACGCCGTCGCCTCGGCGCTGCGGCGGATCGGGCCGTTCGAGGACGGGCTCGACCTGTGCTGCGGTACCGGCGCGGGCGTCGGCGTACTGCGGCAGGTGTGCGAGCGCAGCGTCACGGGAGTCGACTTCAGCGCGGGCATGCTCGCGGTCGCGCGGGAGCGTGTCCCGTCGGGCCTGCCTCGGGTGTCGTGGGTGCGTGCGGACGCCAGGGCCCTGCCGTTCCGCCCCGCGTTCGACGTGACGGTGAGCTTCGGGGCGTTCGGGCACTTCCTGCCGCGGGAGCTGCCGGGACTGTTCGCCCAGGTGCACTCCGTGCTGCGGCCCGGCGGGTGCTTCGTGTTCCCCGTCGTGGCCCCGCCTCGGACGGGCTCCCTGATGTACTGCATGCTGCTGGGCTTCGACCTGGTGATGCGGGTGCGCAACGCCGTGTGGCGGCCGCCGTTCGTCATGTACTACCGGGCCGTGCGGTTCGGGGATGTCCTCCGAGAGCTGGAAGGCGCCGGGTTCCGGGTGGATCTGCACCCGCTGCCCGAGTTCGGGCGGCGGGACGGGAGCCCGCGGGTGCGGATGGTCGTGGCCCGGCGCCTCCGGTAGGGGCTCAGCTCCGGATGAAGTCGAGCAGATCGGCGTTGAAGGAGGCATGCGCCGCGCTCCGCGCCCGGGGCCGGGCGGACCCGCACCTCGCTGCGACCCGCGGGAGCGGCGGCGGGCCCTGCCCGGCCCAGGACCCGGTCAGACCGCCGCCGGGAGCGTGAACTCGTAGACCAGCGCGTCCCCTTGGGCGTCCACGACGAGGTCGGTGACCTCCAGTGGCCGCTCGTACTGGTCGTGCACCAGGCGGGTCACCCGGACCGAGGGGGTGTCGGGGAGGCGGGTGATGGCGTCGCGGTGGTGCAGGGTCAGCCCTGCCCTGCGCATCCAGTCGTAGGCGCGGCGCAGCTGGGCCGCGGCGGTGCCGTCGGCCCGGTCGCGGTAGCGGCCCAGCTCCTCGACCTCGGACAGGGCCACGGCCGAGAAGGAGGTGACGGCCCTGCGCAGGCCGCGGCCGTCGGCGGAGGCGGACTCGTAGCGGTGCATCAGGGTCGGCCGGTGCGGGGCGAGCCCGAGGGCCGCCGCGTGCTCGGGCGGGGGCGTCTCCCAGGTGACGGTGGCCCGGTCGACGGCACGCGGGTCGGCGGCGCGCCGGGCACCGACCGGGAAGGCCGACGAGGTGAGGTGCTCGACCGGCGGGCCGGGCAGCGTGGCGTGACTGCCGCGCCGGTCGGTGGCGACCAGGCCGTCCCGGCGCAGCACCTCCAGCGCCTGCCGTACGGTCTCCCTGCTGACCCCGAAGTGCTCGGCCAACTGCCGCTCGCCCGGCAGCCGTTCGCCGGGCGGGATCGCGCCGTCGCGTAGTTCGCCGAGCAGTTCCGTCGCGATCCGCCAGTACAGGGGCCGTTCGTCGGTGTGCGGGCGGTCGTGCGGGGTGGTGCGGGCCATGCCGCGCCCTCCTGTTGGTGACGTGCGGTAGCCGTGCGGGCTCATTGCGCCACCAGATCTAGCATTGGTCTAAACCAGCACGGAAGGCCACTCCGGCGGTTCGGCCGAAACAGACTGGGCGGGAACTCGCCCGAGGAGGGCGCGCAGGGTTGTCACAGGGCGCCGTACAGGGCGTTCACCAGCGCCATCTTCCGTGGATCGTCGGCGATGTGCGGCCCCATGCGGTTCATCACATACCCGAGCGACACGCCCGCCTCCGGGTCGGCGAGCCCGCAGGACCCGCCGAACCCGTCGTGCCCGAAGGCCCGGGGGTTGCGCCCGTACGAGCCGTGCGGCCCGCTGAGCCACAGGCCGAGGCAGGCCTCCGTCTCCCTGTCGAGCCCGGCGCCCAGCACCAGGTCCCGGCCACTGCCCTGGCCCTCCCGCACCCGCTCGGCCGCCTCGGCGGAGAGGACCCGTCGGCCGCCGTACGATCCCCGGCCCGCGAGGATCCCGTACAGGGCCGCCACCGCCCGCGCGGTGCCGTGGCCGCTCGCGGCGGGGATCTCGGCGGCCCGCCACTCCGGCGTGTTGGCCTCGGCCGCGCCCACTGCGGGGTTGGTCAGCGCGGCGAGCGCGGCCGGCGCCAACTGGCTGAAGATCGCCGTCTGTTCGGAGCGGGGCGCGGTCCGCCGGTGCGTCAGCTCCGCTGCCCGCCCGGCGTCCTTCTCCGGCAGCCCTATGGTGAAGTCGATGCCGAGCGGCCCGGTCACCTCCCGCGCCAGGAACGCGCCGGGCAGCAGCCCCGAGACCCGCCGGACGACCTCCCCGACCAGATGGCCGTACGTCAGCGCGTGGTACCCCGACCGCGTCCCCGGCTCCCACCAGGGCTCCGTCGCGGCGAGCCGACGGGTTGTCAGCTCCCAGTCGCACAGGTCGGCGAACGAGTGCGGTTCGCGCAGGCCGGACAGGCCGGCCCGGTGGGAGAGCAGATGCCGTACGAGGACCTTCTCCTTGCCCGCCGCGGCGAACTCCGGCCAGTACGTGGCCACCGGCGCGTCGAGGTCCAGCAGGCCCCGGTCGGCGAGGACGTGCGCGCACAGCGCCACCGGGCCCTTGGACGTCGACCACACGTTGACCAGAGTGTCGCGCTCCCAGGCCCGGGTGCGGGCCGGGTCGGCCCAGCCGCCCCACAGGTCGACCACGGTCACGCCGTCCACCATGACCGTGACGGCCGCGCCCAGCTCCTCCCGCTCCCGGAAGTTCTCCTCGAACGCCGCACGCACCGCCGTGAAGCGGGCGTCGCAGTGGCCGTGGATCTGTGGCTCGCGCTCGGACATGCACCCTCCGTCGTCCGTAGGAAGCCCGGCCCGCGACCTTGCGGACCGGGGCTCCCTGAACGTACCGACTGGTCGGACAGCGCGGAAGGTCAGCCGAAGAACAGCGACCCCGTCGGCTCCCGGTGGCCGTCGGCGGTGTGCCAGTAGTCCCGTGTCTCGACCGCCAGTCCGTCGGCGTCGAACCGGACGAAGACGCATCCGGCCAGGGTGACGGGCTCGCCGCCCTCCTCGGACAGCACCCGGAACTCGGCGACCGCCATCCCCTCCTGGCCCACGACCGGGGCCGAGAAGCGCACGTCGGTCACCCGCTCGTCGGCGAACGACCGGCGCAGATACGCGGCGAGTGCCGCGCGCCCGCGGTGCGGCTCGCGGAACGGCATGGAGCGGTGGACGCACTCCTCGGCGTACAGCGCGAGCAGCGCGTCCACGTCGTGCGTGGCCCAGCCCCGCTCCCACACGCGGACGAACCGCTCGGCGGCCTCCCGTGCCTCCATGACAGACCTTTCAGCGGACTGTTCAGGCGTACGAGCGCAGCCAGCGCATCCTGGCGGCCTCCTGGAACGGGCCGCCGCCCTCGTGGTCGTTGAAGTCGTACACCTCGATCGCCTTCTCCTCGTGCGCCCAGGCGTTGAACGCGGCGAAGACGGTGGACGGCGGGCACGTCTGGTCCTCCAGTGCCGCCGAGAACAGGGCGGGGGCACCGCCACGGGCGGCGAAGTGCACGCCGTCGAAGTAGGACAGCGTACGCAGCACGTCTTCGCTGCGGCCGCGGTGCGTCTTGAGGTAGAGGCCGATCTCCCGGTACGGGTGTCGGTCCGTCAGCGTCGCCGCGCGCGGGTAGTCGCACAGGAACGGCACGTCGGGCGCGACCGCCACCAGGTCCGGGACCAGACCGCCGACGGCGATGGCGATGCCGCCGCCCTGGCTGGCGCCGAGCGCGACGGTGCGGGCCGGGTCGGTGAGCGGATGCGAGCGGGCGGCCTCGACGGCGCGGACCGCGTCCGTGAACACCCGGCGGTAGTAGTAGTTCTCGGGCGCGTCGATGCCGCGGGTCATGAAGCCCGGGTACGCCGGAGCGCCGCCGACCGGGTCAGGGGTGCCGCCACCGGCGCCCCAGGCGCTGCCCTGACCGCGGGTGTCCATCACGAAGTGCGCGCGGCCCGTGGAGGCCCACAGCAGATGCTCGAGGGGCAGCCCGCGCCCGCCCCCGTACCCGACGAACTCGACGACCAGCGGCAGCGGTTCCTCGGCGGCGGCGGGCAGCGTCAGCCAGCCCTTCACCGGGTGACCGCCGAACCCGGCGAACGTCACGTCGAACACCTGTACGGTGGTCAGTCCGGTGTCGACCGGCTCGAACCGGGCGTCCAGGTCGTACTCGCGGGCCTCCTGGAGCGTCTTGGACCAGAAGGCGTCGAAGTCCTCGGGTGCGGCGGAGGAGCTGTGGTACTCGCGGAGCTCGTCGAGGGGGAGGTCGAACAGGGCCATGTAGGACCGCCTTCAGCGCAGACGACATTGGTGATCACACCGTACGCGGGTGGTCGGACCACTCGCCAGATACCCGGGTCCTGCGCCGCAACAGTTCCCGTGGTGCAGGCCTCAGGCCCGACGGCGGGTCCACTCCGGTTCCGTACGCGCCCACGCGCGCTCCCACTCCGCCATCCGGTGCCGGTCCGCCACCCGGCGGACGGCGGCGTGGCCGACCAGCACCACGCCGACCGTGCCGGCCGTGGCGCAGATCCCCATGGTCAGACTGTGCTGCCAGATCGTCGCCGCGCTTGCGGGCGGCGGCACGCTGCGGCCGCGCCCGTCGAACCACACGTCGACCGTCTCCCCGGGCCGCGTCCCCGCCGGAACCCGCGCCGTGCCCGTCCGGGGGTCCTCGCCGGGCTCCGTCCAGCGCACGGTCGCCCGGTACGAGTACTCCCGGCCGCCGTGCACCGTGGGCAGCGTGTCGGGGGTTCGGCCGACGACCTCGGCACGGACGTGCCGCCGGTCCTCCCGCTGGGCCGCCGCGGTCTGCCGTGCCTCGCCGTGCGCCCACCAGCCCGCCAGGGCCCCGGCCAGCGGCGCGCCCAGGAACAGCAGGACCGCGACGGCCAGCACCGTCCACGCCTCGACGACGTCCGACCTGCGCCGCAGCGGATTGCGCCGCCAACGCCAGCCGCGCACCCGGGTTCGCATCTCCGCCTCCTCGCCGTCACCGAGCCCGGAAGCCGTACCGGCACCTCCCGGGCCCATGTACGCGTGCGAGAGCCACATGCTTCAGGTACCCCGTCCCACGGACTTCGTTCATGGGGACCGACGATGAGGGGGACGGGGCGGCGCAGGGGGCGGGTGCTCAGCCGAAGCGCTCGATCCGGATCCGGTCCACCGGCTGGCCCGCCGCCACGAGCAGACGGGAGGCGTGCTCGGCGAAGGCGTCGGAGCCGCACACATAGGCTTCCCACCCACCGGGAGGCGCCGCCTCCAGGAGGGGCGCCACATGCGCCGCGCTCATCCGACCCACCGGTACGCCCGGCGGCGCCGTGCGCGTGAAGACGGGCGTCGTCTCGGCGCCGTACTCTCGCGCGAAGATCAGCTCCTCGGGGGTCCGCGCGGACACCAGCAGCCGCAGCGGCACGGACAGGCCGCGCGCCCGGTGGTGCCGCACCATCGACATCAGCGGTACGACGCCGGATCCGGCGCCGATCAGCAGCGCGGCCCGGTCGCCCGGCCAGGCGAAGAAGCCGCTCAGCGGCCCGCGCACCTCGACCCGGTCGCCGGGCCGGGCCTCGGTGTGGAACCAGCCGGAGACCTCACCGCCCGCGACGTGGTCCAGGGTCAGCTCGATGTGCCCGGAGTCGTCCGGCGCGGACGCGATCGAGTAGTGGCGCTGGGCGGTGTAGCCGTCCGCGGCCGTCAGCCGGAGCATCAGGTGCTGGCCGGGCAGATGCCCCGCCCAGGCGGGCACCGCGAACCGGAAGGTGGCCGCGCGCGGTGTCTCGCGGCGGATCTCGGTGAGGGTGGCGGTCTGCCAGCGGCCCGCGGTGCCGTTGCTCACGGCGATCCGGCCGGGCACGGCGAACCGCGTCGGGGGAGTGAACGTGTCAGTCACCGGAGTACCGCTGCTCCTCCCACGGGTTGCCCCGCGCGTGGTAGCCGTTCTGCTCCCAGAAACCGGGCTCGTCGTGGTCGAGCAGGCGGAGGCCCGCGATCCACTTAGCGCTCTTCCAGAAGTACAGATGCGGCACCAGCAGCCGCGCCGGCCCGCCGTGTTCGGGCGGGAGCGGCCGGCCGTCGTACTCCCAGGCGATCCAGGCCTGTCCGCCGGTGAGGTCGGCGAGCGGGAGGTTCGTGGTGTACCCGGTGTGCGCGTAGGCGACGGCGTGCGTGGCCGTCGGCAGCGGGCGGACCTGCTCCAGGAAGGCGTCGAGCGAGACGCCCCCGAAGCGCACCCCGAACTTCGACCAGCTCGTCACGCAGTGGATGTCCCCCTCGTACGCGGACGCCGGCAACGCGTGCGCCTGCGCCCAGTCCCAGGTGCGGGGCGCCTCCACCAGGCCGTCGACGCGGAAGGTCCAGTCGGCGGGGGTGAGGTCGGGGGTGACCTCGGCGGACAGGACGGGCCAGTCGTCGCCCGCGTCGTACTGGCCGGGCGGCAGCCCCGGGTTGTCGACGCGCGGACGCCCGGTGAAGCCTCGGGTGACGTTCATGCGGGTGGTGCCTCCAGACCGCCGGTGCGGCGGCCCGCGGGTAGAGCGTGATCAGTGCGTACGCGTACCACCGTACGGGGTACGAGGACATGCCCCCGGAGGCGGTCGCCGTCCGACCCGTGGGGTAGGGTGACCGTCCGGCTGAGGGCGGTCCCAGCCGTGCGTGACCGAGGAGGTGGGACCCATTACCGCTGTGCCAGGTCGGGTGCTCTCCCCTCATGTCGGCGCGGACCACCGGCAGTAGACGACCGAGAGAGCGCCCTTCGGCTTCCGAAAGGCTCTCACCCCGCATGCCCCTGCCGCTTTCCCCTTCCCGCGCCTCCGTGGTCGCCGCGTTGCGTGCCGCGGGCTGTGTCTTCGCCGAGGACGAGGCGGAGCTGATCCTCGGCGCCGCCCGCACCCCGGACGAACTCGCCGCGATGGTGGCCCGCCGCAGCGACGGACTGCCCCTCGAACTCGTCCTCGGCTGGGCCGAGTTCCGCGGGCTGCGCATCACCGTCGAACCCGGCGTCTTCGTCCCCCGCCGCCGCACCGAGTTCCTGGTCGAACAAGCCGTCGCCGCCGCCCCGCACGCCTCGGTCGTCGTCGACCTGTGCTGCGGCTCGGGCGCGGTGGGCGCCGCCCTCGCCGCGGCCCTGGACCGGGTCCAACTGCACGCCGCCGACATCGACCCGGCCGCGGTGCACTGCGCCCGGCGCAATGTCGCCGGGCACGGCGGCCGGGTCCACGAAGGCGACCTGTACGCGGCGCTCCCCGGCGAACTGCGGGGCCGCGTCGACATCCTCGCCGCGAACGTCCCCTACGTCCCCACCGCCGAGGTCGGTCTCCTGCCCGCCGAGGCACGTGACCACGAACCGCCCACCGCCCTCGACGGCGGCGCCGACGGACTGGACGTGCTGCGCCGGGTCGCCGCCGGTGCCGCCGAGTGGCTCGCGCCCGGCGGCTGCCTGCTGAGCGAGACCAGCCAGCGCCAGGCCCCCCAGGCCGTCGCCGCCTTCGACCGGGCCGGCCTCACGACCCGTCTGGCGGTGTCGGAGGAGCTGCACGCGCATGTGGTGATCGGCACCAACTGACGTCGGTTCACAGGGCGCGGGCCCGGGTCAGTCTCCCGTCTGCGCCCGGGCGATGAGGACGGCCACGTCGTCGTGGTTGTCGGGGTGGTGCAGGGTGCGGACGAGGAGGTCGCAGACGTCTTCCAGGGGGCGGGTCGGGTCGTCGAGGAGCGCCAGCAGGGTGTCCAGGCGTTCGTCGAGGGAGTGACTGCGGGTCTCCACCAGGCCGTCGGTGTAGAGGACGAGTTCGTCGCCGGGGTCGAGGTCGAAGACGGTGGTGGTGAACTCGACGCCGCCCACGCCCAGCGGCGCGCCGGTCGGCAGGTCGAGCAGCTCGCGCGTTCCGTCGCCGCGGACGCGGACGGGCGGCAGATGGCCCGCGTTGGCGATCCGGCAGCACCGCTGCCGGGGGTCGTGGACGGCGTAGAGGCAGGTGGCGATCGAGTGGTCCAGGCCCTCGGTGATCCGGTCCAGGTGTTCGAGGAGCACCGCCGGGTCCAGGTCGAGGGAGGCCAGGGTGTTGGTGGCGGTGCGCAGCCGGCCCATGGTCGCCGCGGCGGTGATGCCGCTGCCCATCACATCGCCCACGACGAGCGCGGTCTTGCCGCCGTCCAGCGGAATGACGTCGAACCAGTCGCCGCCGACCTCGGTGGCGGCGCCGGCCGGCTGGTAGCGGGAGGCGACTTCGAGGCCGCCGGTGACGGACGGATGGCTGGGCAGCAGGCTGCGCTGGAGGGTGAGGGCGGTGTCGCGGGCGTTCTGGTACCAGCGGGCGTTGTCGATCTGCACCGCCGCACGGGCGGCCAGTTCACGGGCGAGCAGGAGGTCGTCCTCGCCGAACGGCAGCGGGTTGTGGATGCGCTTGAGGTCGAGGGCGCCCAGCACCTCGCCGCGCGCGATGAGCGGGACGGCGAGATACGAGTGGACGCCCGAGCGGGCCAGCAGGGCGGCCGCCTCCGGGGACCGGGCGATGCGCGGCAGGTCCTCCTCCTTGACCCGCGGGACCATCACCGGCCGGCCGGTGCGCACGCACTCGGTGACCAGGCGGTCGGGGCCGTAGCGGGCCACCTGTCCCGGCGGGTCGGCCGCCCGCAGGGCCTCCGGTGCGTCGTCCGCCCGTACCGCCAGGGCCCGGATCACCGCCGGTTGGGACGGGTCGGGGCTGCTGCGGCGGCCGCCCACCACCGAGTCCAGCAGGTCCACGGCGGCCACGTCCGCCAGCTCCGGTACCGCGACGTCGGCCAGTTCGTGGGCGGTGCGGTCCAGGTCCAGCGTGGTGCCGATGCGGGCCGACGCGTCGGCGATGAGCGCCAGCCGCCGCCGCGCGGCCTCCGCCTCCACGCCCGCCCGGTACTGCTCGGTGACGTCCACGACCGACAGGGCGACGCCCAGCACCGTGCCGCGGGCGTCCTCCAGCCGGTACAGCGAGATCGACCAGGCGTGGTCCTCGTGCGGGTCGGCCGGGGTACGGCCGACGGCGGGGTGGTCGACCAGCGGCTGCCCGGTGTCCAGGACGTGCCGCAACGCGGCCTCCAGGGGCGCCAGCTCCAGCATCGGCAGCACCTCGCCGATGGTCCGGCCGATGTGTTCCTCGGCCGGGACGCCGTTGATCCGCTCCAGCGCCGCGTTCACGGACACATAGCGCAGCCCGGCGTCCAGGACGGCCAGCCCGATCGGTGACTGCGCGATCACCCGCGTGGACAGCGCGACGTCCTGCTCCAGCCGGCGCACGGTCGACTGGTCGGCGGCGAGGCCCAGGGCGTAGACGTCGCCCCGGTCGTCCAGCAGCCGCATGTTGCGGAACTCCACCAGGCGGGTGCTGCCGTCCTTGCGGCGCACCGGGAAGGCACCCGCCCAGGCCCGACCGGTCGCCATGACATCGGCGAACAGCTTCCTGACCAGGTCGAAGTGCTCCTCGTGCACCATCACCCGGGCGGCGTAACGGCCCAGCGCCTCGTGCGCCGGGTAGCCGAACAGCTCCTCGGCCTGGGGGCTCCACAGGACGATGCAGCCCTTGGCGTCCAGTACCACCGAGGCCACGCCCAGCACGTCGAGCAGGCCGCTGGGCCGCTCCGGCCCGCTGCCCGGCTCGGTCCCTTCGGCCACCGGTGGCCCGGTTGCACCCATCCCACGCACCGCCTTCGCCTTCCGCACGGCACGCCGTCCTCGTGCCGACTCCCCTTGCCGTACCGCGCTCAACCCTCTCTCTTACGCCACCACAGCCCTACTCCACCATCCCTCAACATGACTGGGGGTGTCTGGCGATCTGCATCCTGACCGACGGCAAGACGTACCGCTTCACGAAGAGCTGAGCCGGTGCTCCTCTCGGGGCTGTACATCCCGGAATGTGGTGGTTTTCTGGGAGTGCGGCACGGGGCTGTGCGGGAACCCGCTGCCGTACCGCAGTGCGGCCACGAGAGGAGCCCCACGATGGACAGTGAGCGACTGCACCCGGAATCCGTCTCCCTGGAGATCAGCGGATGCAGCAAGGAGGACGCCCGGATCGTCTTCGACACCCTGTGCGCGTGCTTCGACTCGGACCGGTGCTCCGACGACATACCGCGCGAGTGGCACGAGGTCCGGCCGACGGTGTGGCTGGGCACCTTCGAGGTCTCCGAACCGCACGAGGGCCCTCGCCCCGCCACCCCCCGGCTCTCGGCCTCCGTCGAGGCCGACGCGCACGGCGGCTACTGGGCGATCGACCGCTTCCGCACCACCCTGCACGACCTGTTCAAGGTGCAGGACCTCGCCACGGCCTCCGGCGACCAGGAGCGGGAGCTGCACGTACGGCTGGAGAGTCGCTGACACCCCTCCCGTTATGCAACTAGTTGCATAAACCGTGCGCGGTCGTCTACAACAGAGGGACGTCACCGCGCACGGAGGGGCCATGAGCCGTTACCCGCACCTGCTGAGCCCGCTCGACCTGGGCTTCACCACCCTGCCCAACCGCGTCCTGATGGGCTCCATGCACGTCGGCCTGGAGGAGGCCGAACGCGGCTTCGAGCGCATCGCGGAGTTCTACGCCGCCCGGGCACGCGGGGGCGTGGGCCTGATCGTCACCGGCGGCATCGCACCCAACGACGAGGGGCGGCCGTACGAGGGCGGCGCCAAGCTCACCACCGAGGTGGAGGCCGAACAGCACCGGCGGATCACCGAGGCCGTGCACCGCGAGGGCGGCCGGATCGCCCTGCAGATCCTGCACTTCGGCCGGTACGCCTACCACCAGGACCTGGTCGCCCCCAGCGCCCTCCAGGCCCCGATCAGCCCCTTCCCGCCCCGCGCGCTCACCGACGCCGAGGTCGAGCGGACCATCGACGACTACGCCCGCGCCGCCCGCCTCGCCCGGCGGGCCGGATACGACGGCGTGGAGATCATGGGGTCCGAGGGCTATCTGATCAACGAGTTCATCGCCGCGCAGACCAACCACCGCACCGACCGCTGGGGCGGCTCGTACGAGAACCGCATGCGCTTCCCGGTCGAGGTCGTCCGGCGCGTGCGCGAGGCGGTCGGTGAGGACTTCATCGTCATCTACCGGCTGTCGATGCTGGACCTCGTGCCCGGCGGCTCCACCCTCGACGAGGTGATCGCGCTCGCCAAGGCGGTCGAGGAAGCCGGGGCGACCCTCATCAACACGGGCATCGGCTGGCACGAGGCGCGCATCCCCACCATCGCCACCTCGGTGCCGCGCGGCGCGTACACCTGGGTCACCAAGCGGCTCATGGGCGAGGTGTCCGTACCGCTCGTCACCACCAACCGCATCAACACCCCCGAGCTGGCCGAGCAGTTGCTGGCCGACGGGTGCGCCGACATGGTGTCCGTGGCCCGCCCGATGCTCGCCGACCCCGACTTCGTCGCCAAGGCCGCAGCGGGCAAGCCGGAGGCCATCAACACCTGCATCGGCTGCAACCAGGCCTGTCTCGACCACACCTTCAGCGGGCAGATCACCTCCTGCCTGGTCAACCCGCGCGCCTGCCACGAGACCGAGCTGGTGCTCTCCCCGACCCGGCGGCGCAAGCGGGTCGCCGTCGTCGGCGCGGGCCCGGCGGGCCTGGCCTGTGCCGTCAGCGCCGCCGAACGCGGCCACGCGGTCACGCTGTTCGACGCCGCGAGCGAGATCGGCGGGCAGCTCAACGTCGCCCGCAAGGTCCCCGGCAAGCAGGAGTTCGACGAGACGCTGCGCTACTTCCGCCACCAGCTCGACGCGCACGGGGTGGACGTCCGCCTCAACACGCGCGTGACCCCGGCCGACGTGTCCGACCACGACGAGGTCGTCGTCGCCACCGGCGTCACCCCGCGCACCCCGGACATCCCCGGCGTCGACCACCCTAAGGTCCTCGGCTACCTGGACGTGCTGCGCGACGGCGCCCCCGTCGGCGACCGCGTCGCGATCCTCGGCGCCGGCGGCATCGGCTTCGACGTCGCCGAGTACCTCACCGACTCCGGCGACAAGGCGCACGAGGACCCGGCGACGTACTTCCGCCACTGGGGCGTCGACATGACCTATGAAGGCCCCGGCGGACTCGCCGCCCCCGAGCGGCCCGCACCGCCGCGCACAGTTCATCTGCTCCAGCGCAAGACCAGCAAGGTCGGCGCGGGCCTCGGCAAGACCACCGGCTGGATCCACCGCACCGAGCTCAAGCACCGCGGCGTCACCATGGTCCCGGGCGCGCGCTACGACCGTATCGACGACGCCGGACTGCACATCACCGTCGGCGAGACCAGCACGGTCCTGGAGGTCGACACCATCGTGCTGTGCACCGGGCAGGAGCCGCGCCGGGATCTGTACGAGGAGCTGGTCGCCGCCGGGCGCCCCGCGCACCTCATCGGCGGTGCCGACGTGGCCGCCGAGCTGGACGCCAAGCGCGCCATCAGGCAGGGCACCGAACTGGCGGCCGCCCTGTAGTCATGGGGCCCGTCCCTAGGATGGCCACCATGTCACTCCCGCACGCGATCCTCACCGCCCTGCTCGAAAAGCCGTCCTCGGGGCTGGAGCTGACCCGCCGCTTCGACCGGTCGATCGGCTACTTCTGGTCGGCGACGCATCAGCAGATCTATCGGGAGCTGGGAAAACTGGAGGCCGAGGGGCTGATCCGGGCCCTGCCGACCGAGCAGCCGGTGCGCGGGCAGAAGAAGAGCTACGAGGTGCTGCCCGCGGGCCGCGCCGAACTGGCCCGCTGGACCGCCGCCGCCCAGGATCCCAGGCCGCACCGCGACCCGCTGCTGCTGCGGCTGCGCGCCGCGGCCGTGGTCGGCACCGAAGGCGTCGTGGACGATCTGCGCCGCCATCTGGACCTGCACCGGCGGCAGTTGGCGGAGTACGAGGAGATCGAGCGGCGCGACTTCCCGCCGGGCAAGGACAGCCCCCAGGACCGGCTCCAGCACCTGGTGCTGCGGGCGGGCATCGACCTGGAGACCTTCTGGACGCGCTGGCTGGAGCACGCCCTGGCGGAGTTCGCCGAACTGCCGACGGAACAGCGCTAGACGTCGTCTGGCAGCCGGGCTCAGAGCCGGTACGGCTTCGAGCGGCGGCGCAGGAACCAGACCGTGGCGATCACCCCCGTCCCCACCAGCGCCCCGCCCGCCACCAGCGTCAGCGTGCCGTAGTCCCGGCTGGCGCCGCCGACGCCGCCGATCACACCGCGTGTGGGCGAGGCCGTGGACGTCGACGAGATGGTCGGCCTGGACGGGGCGGCCACGATGACGGACTGGGTGCCGGCGGTGTTGCCGTTGGAGCACATGACGATGACGGTGTACGTGCCCGGGCTGACGTTGGTCCAGGCCGCGTTCTGCTGGGTGACCGTGCCGGTCACCGGCACCTGGCGGCCCTGGGCGAAGTTCGCCTGGCTGCTGCTGAGGAGCGAGGCGGTGCCCCATCTGCCGTTCACCTGGGTGCACGCGCTGGTCGTCACCGAGACCGTGGAGCCGACGGTGCTCACCGAGATACCGGTGTTCGCGGCGGCCGGTCCGGCGGTCAGGGCCAGCGGCAGCGCGGCGGCTGCCAGGGCCGCCCCGAGAAGAGGCTGAGAAGTACGCATGGAACCCTCCGGCGGCACGGTTGGCGGTACATCCCTTGCGCCGCCGAGGTCGGGGAACGCCCGTGCTGCCTCAAAGGCAGCCAACGTGCCCCCGGCCCGTCCCGCATGCGGACCGCACCCGCACAGGTGACGTGTTCCGCCGTCCAGGGCATGCCCGGAGGTCTCAGCGCCCCTCGCCGGTCGTCACCGTCCGCTCCGCCGAGAAGCCGCCCCAGGTGCCGTCCGGCAGTCGCGCGCGGAGCCGCACCCGATGGCTCACCCCGGCCTCCCGCCCGATGTAGAAGCTGTACGTCGCCCTGCCCCGGGGCACGGCCCCGCCCCAGACGAGGGTGGTGGCCGGGCGGCCGTCGAGCTGGACCTGGTACTCGGTGATCACCCCGTCCACCTCAGGCGGCACCCACGACAGGTCGATGTGGTACGCCCCGTCGGCGCGCCGGGTCGTCGCACGGAAGTCGGTCGGCGCGGTGTCCCGCCCGTCGTCCGTGCCCGGCGCGGTGGTCAGCCGGACGGCGGCGCTGGCGGGGGAGAGGTTGTCCGCCGCGTCCCGCGCCCGGACGGTGAAGGAGTAGCGGGTGCCCGGCCGCAGCCCCGTCACCACGGTCGCGGTCTGTCCCCCGCCCACACTGTGGATCTTCGTGCCGCTTTGGTACACGTCGTACGACGCCACGCCCCGGTCGTCCGTCGACGCGGCCCACGACAACTGCGCCGCCCGGCTCCCGGCGGCCCGCCCCCGTGCCTCGCCCGGCCGTGAGGGGGCCGCGGTGTCGGACGCGACGGCGGCGGGTGTCCTCGCCCGCACCTCACGGCTGCGCGGCCCGAGCCGCCCCTCGGCGTCCCGGGCCCGCACGCTGAAGACGTACGTCGTCGACGGCTTGAGCCGGGTCACGTCCACCATGTGCTCGGAGCCGGGGACCTCCTCCACCTTGGTGGCGTCGCGGTACACCTCGTAGACGCTGACGCCGCGTGAGGCCACGGCGTTCCACATCACATGGACGCTGGTCGCGCTGCCCGCCGCCGCGGTGACCCCCGTCGGCGCGGCGGGCAGCCGCCCCTCGTCGCCGTCCGCCGTACCGCCCCAGCCGCAGGACGAGACCAGCAGCAGCACGCCGGGGACCAGGGCAGCGGGGACGGGAACGCGTCGCACGACTGGCCTCCCGGGATGGCACGGCGGCAATGGTCCGGACCAATATGACGCGTCTGACGCGATCACATCAAGAGGGTGGTGTGTTCCGGAGCACCGCGCGCGGTTACGTATGCTGAAGCGAGCACGGACGAACTCGCCCTGAGTCGTGCGGAGTTCGTGCTGTGGCGCGGACCGCTGTCGTCGCTGAACCCGCGCCGGCCGGGGCGGCCGGGAGGCCGAGCCGACACGGGCTCGGATCCCGCCCCCTGGTGGACACGCGTGGCGTGCACCGTCCGGACCCCTCGGATGGCCTCATGATCGGGAACAGCATCAGATGGTGCGGAGTGACCGTCAGTGTCCCCCAGCAGAGAGTCTTCTATCGTGCGTGTCCAGTTGCTCGCGCTGGCCGCGGCAAGTGCCGCCCTGCTCGCCCCGGCGACGCCCTCGACCGCCCACCCTCCCAAGGAACCCCGCTCCCGGCACGAGAGACCGGCCGAGGGCGCCGTCCGGGCGGCCGACCTGCTGGCCAAGGTGCGGGACTGCATCCCCGTGTCCAGAGGCCACTACCGCACCGACGCCGGCAGGCCCGCGACCGTCCCCGTCTGCGGCACCCGCGACGCCGTCTTCTGGACGGCGGACATGGACATCGACTGCGACGGCCGCCCCGGCCGCCGCTGCAACCGCCGCGCCGACCCGTACTTCGCCGCCGGCACGGCCTTCCAGGACTCCGACGGCCGCCACTTGAACGCCGAACGCCTCCCGTACGTCGTCGTGCCCGTCCCCAGCCGCATCTGGGACTACCGCGAGCACGGCGTGCGCGGCGGGTCGGCGGCGGCCATCATCTATCGCGGCCGGGTGCAGTACGCGGTCGTCGGTGACGCCGGGCCTCGCGCGGTCATCGGCGAGGCGTCGTACGCCGCCGCCCGGGCCCTCGGCATCCCGCCCGACCCGCTGAGTGGGGGGACGGACTCCGGTGTCACCTACGTCGTCTTCAAGGGCTCGCGGGTCTCACCCTTGGAGAGCGAGGCCGCCGCTGTGGCGGAGGGGGAGCGGCTGGCGCGGCGATTTGTGGACGGTGGGTGAGTGGTCGCCAAGTCCGCCTGCCGTGGCTGAGTGGCCGTCAGACGGCGGACCAGCCGTCGTCGACGGGCAGGATCACGCGGCGATGCCGGTGCTGGTGCCGCCCGGGGCGATGGCGTTCTCGGGCGCCGACATGCGGTCCATGATCCCGGCGCTGTTCACCAGCACGTCCACCCCGCCGAACCGCTCCACCGCGGTCCGCGTCACCCGGTCGACGACGGCAGACCGTCGCCGCCGAGCCCTCGGCGTTGAGGTCCGCCACCACGACCCGGGCGCCCTCGGCGGCGAAGGCCAGGGCGGCGGCGCGCCCGATGCCGGAGCCCGCTCCGGTGACGATGACGCTGCGGCCGTCCTCGTGCGTCAGGGCGTCCACGCGACCACCGGCGAGCAGATCGGCCCGGCGGTCGGGGTCCTGGCGCGGACCGTGTGGCGGTACTTCCCGAGCAAGGAGAGCTGCGTACGGCCGTTGTTCTCGGCCGGGATCGAGATGCTCGCGGGGTGCCCGCGCGACTGGCGACCGGGACGGCCGCTCGTGGCCGGTCCCGAGCGCACGCTCCTCGGGCCGCTGGTACGGCACACCCGGACCGAGCCGGGCCTGCGCGCGGTCTGGCTCCAGACGTACGGCGAGGCAGAACCGGCGTGCGCCCGCGCCCTCGCCGAGCGGGCCGGGCTGTCGGCCGACGACCCGCGGGCGGCCATCCAGGCGGCGATGTTCAACGCGGCGCTGCGGGCGGCGGTGGAGCACTGCGCCTGGCGGGCCGCCGGGCGCGGGGCGGAGGAGGACGAGCTGGAGGTGACGGTGCGCTCGGCGTCGGCCGCCGTGGCGGAGGGATTGAGGTGAGGAGCCGAGGCGGTACGGCGGCGGAGGGGGCGACCGGGAAGTCACTGCCCGCACACCCTCCGCCGTCGGTGGAAGGGCCCGGCCTGACAGTCAGACCTTGCGGTAGCTGTACGCCTCCGAGGCCGCCGCCACCACCGCGTCCAGGTCGGCTCCCGTGGCCGCCGTGACGACCGCGGCGACGGCGCCCTCGACGAACGGGCAGTCCACCAGGCGGGTCCGGGCGGGAAGCTCGTCGCCCTCGGCGAGCAGCGCCTTCACGGTGAGGACGGCGCTGCCGAGGTCGGTGAGCACGGCGACCCCGGCGCCCCGGTCCACGGACGCGGCCGCGGCGGCGATCAGCTCCGCACTCGTCCCCAGCTCGCCGCCCTCGGTGCCGCCCGCCGGGGCGACGGGCACCGCCGTACCGCCGCCCGCGAGCCCCTTCGCCAGCTCGGCCACGGACTCGGCCACCTGCGCGCTGTGCGACACCAGCACGATCCCGACCAGCTTCTCGTCACTCATCGGCGGCCTCCGCGAGCCCCGCGATGAGCAGTGCCGACGAGGTGGCGCCCGGGTCCTGGTGCCCGATGCTCCGCTCGCCCAGATAGCTGGCCCGGCCCTTGCGGGCCTGCAACGGGGTCGTCGCCAGCGCGCCCTGCTCGGCGGCGTTGCGCGCCGCGCCGAAGGAGTCACTGAGCGCGTCCACCCCCGGCACCAGGGCGTCGATCATCGTCTTGTCGCCGGGCGCGGCCCCGCCGAGCGTCATCACGGCGTCCACGCCCGCCCGCAGCGCGTCGGCGAGCTGCGCCCGGTCGACCTCGGCGGCGTCGCCGAGCGCCTTGCCGGTACGGCGCAGCAGCGTGCCGTACAGCGGCCCGGAGGCCCCGCCGACCGTCGAGATCAGCTGCCGCCCCGCCAGGGTCAGGATGGCGCCGGGCGTGTCCGGGGCCTCCTTCTCCAGCGCCGCCGTCACGGCGGTGAACCCGCGTTGCAGATTGCTGCCGTGGTCGGCGTCCCCGATGGGGGAGTCGAGGGCCGTGAGCCGTTCCGCCTCGCGGTCCACGGACGCGGCGGTCGCCGCCATCCAACGGCGGAAGAAGTCGGCGTCGAGCACTGGGTCTCCTCGCGTGGTAGGTGCCTTGATCGTCCCGTCGCCGTGTCACATACCCCAGCGCAGCCCCGGCGTCCGCACCGGCGCGTCCCACAGCCGCAGCAACTCCTCGTCGATCTGGCACAGGGTGACCGAGGCGCCCGCCATGTCGAGGGACGTCACATAGTTGCCGACGAGGGTGCGGGCGACGGCGACCCCGCGTTCGGCGAGCACCCGCTGCACCTCGGCGTTGAAGCCGTACAGCTCCAGCAGCGGGGTCGCCCCCATGCCGTTGACCAGGACCAGGACGGGATTGCTCGGGGCCAGGTCCTCCAGTACGGCATGCACCGCGAAGTCGGCGATCTCGCGCGAGGTCATCATCGCCCGCCGCTCCCGGCCGGGCTCGCCGTGGATGCCGATGCCCAGCTCCAGCTCGCCGGGCGGCAGATCGAAGGTGGGGGTGCCCTTGGCGGGCGTGGTGCAGGCGCTCAGCGCCACGCCGAAGCTGCGCGAGCTCTCGTTGACCTGCCGCGCGATCGCCTCGACCCGCTCCAGCGGCTGCCCCTCGTCGGCGGCGGCCCCGGCGATCTTCTCCACGAACAGCGTGGCGCCGGTGCCGCGCCGCCCGGCGGTGTAGAGGCTGTCGGTGACGGCCACGTCGTCGTTGACCAGCACCTTGGCGATCTGGATGCCCTCGTCCTCGGCGAGCTCGGCGGCCATGTCGAAGTTGAGCACGTCACCGGTGTAGTTCTTCACGACGAACAGCACGCCGGCCCCGCTGTCCACGGCCGCGGCCGCGCGCAGCATCTGGTCCGGCACGGGGGACGTGAAGACCTCCCCGGGGCAGGCGGCCGACAGCATCCCGGGTCCCACGAACCCACCGTGCAACGGCTCGTGCCCCGAGCCCCCACCGGAGACGAGCGCGACCTTGCCCTCGACGGGCGCGTCCCGCCGTACGATCACCCGGTTCTCCACATCGACGGTCAACTCCGGATGAGCCGCCGCCATACCGCGCAGCGCGTCCGCGACGACGGTCTCCGGTACGTTCATGAGGATCTTCATGGGGGCCTCCTGATGAGATCAGATGAGCCGCTGACCTGCGTTTCAGCCGGTCAGGACCAGTAAGCTCGATCGTCGGTCTTGGCGGGTCTGGCGGTGCTGATGTGGAGGGCTGCTGTCGGCAGTATCGACCTTGAGACGGTGAAGGTCACGCGGGCGGATGGTTCCCCAGACAGAATCATCATCGCTCACTGTGACAATTGAGGGGGGTGGCGGTGATCGCGAACCGTATGTGCCGGGCTCGGTGGCCTGCGCCGGGCGGCGGCGACGCAGAGCGGCTCAGGCCTTGCGTACGGCGTCGGCCACCTGGTCGAGCAGCGCCCGCAGCCGTGCGGTCTCCTGCAGGCCCAGATCATCGGTGACCTGGCAGCTCCTGCACATGCCGGTGGCGCGGTGTTCACGGCGCTCCAGCTGCCCGCGGCCCTCCAGCCGCGCCACCGGCGAGGCCACGGCCCGGGGCCCACGTTGAGGCGGCGGGCCAACTCCGCGCCCGTCAGCCCCGGTTCGGCGTGCACCGACATCAGGCGCCCGCTGGGCATCGCGACCGCGCACTACACCCTGCCCGACCGGCTCCTCGTCACGCTCAAAGGTGGCGCTGCGGTCGGGCGGGCACGTCCAGGAGAGCCCCGTGAGGAAGCCACGTGATCGCCATGGATCCCCCGGGCGCCATCGTCGTCACCGCGCTCGCGGCCGGTAACGCCGTCACTGCTCAACCTGGCCAGTTGAGCTCCTCGCTCCGGAAGCGGTCGTCACACGCGGCGGCTGTGCTCCCTGCCCGCTGCCTCCGACGCCGGGCTGGGGCCGAGCGATACTCGGAACGGCCCACGGACGGATCAGTAGTTCTGCCACTCGTGCCGCGCGTACTCGAGCACCGCGGGATCCATCAAGGTGCTCGCCCGGACGTGCTGGGGGCGGCGGTCGACCGGGAAGACGGAAGCGGCCTCCAGCACGGCGTCGTCCAGGAAGCGCAGCGGTGGGGCGTCCCCGGCCAGGCGCAGCGTCGGCGGCGGACCGTCGGTGCCGGGGGTGGCGAGGACGAATCCCCAGTTGCCGAAGCTGGGAACATCCACCTGGTACTCGGTGGTGCGGTAGCCGGCCTGCTCGATGGTGGTGGCGATGGACCAGTACGACTTGGGGGCGAAGAACGGGGACCCGCCCTGCACCACGACGTGGCTGTCGGGGTTCAGGGCGTGCCGGAGCAGGTGGTAGAACTCGACGCTGTAGAGCTTGGCCAGCGCGGCGGTGTCCGGGTCCGGAAAGTCGATCACGACGGCGTCATGGCGCCCGCCGGCGTCCCGCAGCCAGTTGAAGGCGTCGGCGTGGACGACGTTGACCCGCGGGTCGCCGAACGCGTCGTCGTTGAGGTCGGTCAACGGCCCGAAGGTACGAGCGAGCCGCGTCATCGCCGGGTCGAGATCCACCAGCGTCACCTCCTCGACATCGTCGTAGCGCAGCACCTCCCGCAGGGCCAGCCCGTCCCCGCCGCCCAGGATCAGGACGGAGGAGCGTTTCCCCGACAACGCCGGATGCACGAGGGCCTCGTGGTAGCGGTACTCGTCGACGGACGAGAACTGAAGGTCCCCGTTGAGGAACAACCGCGTGTCGGGCCTGCCCGTGAACGCGGTGGACCGGGTGACGACGATGTCCTGGTAGACCGTGCTCTCGGCATGGATGATCGGGTCCCGGTACAGCTGCTGACGAGCCGTGACCTCGATGTCGTCCGCCAGCACATAGACCGTGCCGAGAACGGCGATTACGGCGGCGGAACCGCCCAGGAGCGCCATGCGCACGGCACGTCGGGTCTCCCGGCGGAAGATCCACAGCACGACGACGACACCGGCCACGGCATTGACCGCGCCCACCACCAGCGCTCCCTTGAGCTGCCCGAAGGTGGGCAGGAGCAGCAGCGGAAAGCACAGTCCGCCGATCAGCGCCCCGACGTAGTCCGCGGCGAACAGGTCGGCGACGGCGCTGCCCGCCTCCTGTCGTCTGATCCGCTGCAGCAGCGTCATCAGCAGCGGAATCTCCGCCCCGATGAGGAGGCCGACGACGAACGACACCGCCACCATGGCCGGCATGTAGATCCGCAGCCAGGCGAACGTCACGTACAGGATGAGCACCGACAGGCCGCCGACGAGCGCCAGCGCTCCCTCCAACAGGGCGAAGGCTCCGACCGCGCGCCGCTGCATCGGCTTGGCGGCCAGGGAACCGAGGCCCATGGCGAAGACCATGACGGAGATGACCACGGAGGTCTGCGTCACGGTGTTGCCGATGAGGTAACTGCCCAGCGCGGTCAACGCCAGCTCGTAGACCAGACCGCAGGCGGCACAGACGAACACCGCGAGCAGGAGCAGGAAGCGCGCCGCCCGCGAGTACCTCGCGGGCGGCTGTGCGACGGCCGGGTCGGTGCGATCCGGGGCGGTGGTACTCACGGTGGCGGGCTCAGGAGACCGCGGCGCCGACCATGAAGGCCGTACCGAGGTACATGGCGGCCTGGACCCAGGCGGCGGGGTGGGGCCGGCCGTCCTGGTCGTCGAGGATGGCGTGGCCGAGGCGGCCGGGAGTCAGCAGCCCCACGACGCAGGCGATCAGGGTCATCACGACGACTCCGGCCAGGCCGTACAGCAGGGTGCTGAACAGGCCGTGGCTGAGGCCCAGTTCGGACTCGCTGGCCCGGATGGACTGGTCGATGACGAGGCCGATCGCGATCGTCTGGCCGGCGAGGAGGACGGCCGCGCCCCGGTTGCGCTCCGTCCACACCACATGGACCAGCTTGCCGGGGGTGACGAGGTCGAGGGCGATGAACCCGACCGCCATCACCACGAAGCCGACCAGGCCGTAGAGCAGGGCAGTGCCTGCGGACTCGAAGATCTCTGCCACGGGGTGCCTTTCGAGGACTTCTGACAGGGTGTACTGCGGTGGGCGTGGTGGCCGCGGTGGGTCACTTGCCGGAGCCGGGGCCTCCGCCACGGAACGAGTCGCTGTCGGGATCCGGCCATACCGAGCTCAGGTGCCGCTTCCAGCGGGTGTAGCCGCTGCGGTAGTCGTCGATCTCGATCCGGCTGCCGCCCAGGTAGGGGCTGATCGCGACGATGTCGTCCCGGTAGCGGAGGAAGACCATGGTGCCGCTGCTGGTGCGGTCCTGGGCCGAGGTGTGCTTGTGGATCTCGGTCGCGACCGTGGTGACCGGGTCGCTCCGGTCGAGGTAGCCCCCGCCGCCGGCACGGTATTCCTGGCGGATCCAGCTCGACGGCACGGCGTTGGTGCCTGAGCCACCGGAGCAGGCGGCGAGCGCCGCCGTGGCGAGGAACAGGACGCTGATGCGTCGGGCGGTCTTCAACGGACCTCCAGCCGGGTGTGCGTCGCCACGATCGTGCGGCTCTGCGGATACGTGTGCCAGGTACGCCAGCTCGGTCCTGTGTCGCGCCACTCGACGGTGAGTGCGGTGACCGCGTCCGGGGAGCCGGGGAAGATGCCGTACAGCGCCCGGGGATGTGCCTCCGCCCGACCGCGTATCTCCGCCACCCGAGTGCTGAACTCGCCAGCGGGACAACGGCGGAGGCGGGCCTCGAAACGGTAGTTCCAGCCGTCGACCTCGCGCTCCGCCGCGTCCGGCAGGCCTCCCTCGACGCCGGGCAGACAGGCCACGGTCTCCCGGACCGGCCCCGCGAAGACCTGATGCGAGGCACCCAGGAGCCTGAGCTGCACATCGAGCCCCCCGACGGTCAGGTCCCGCACGGCGAGCGCGGTGCACGGGGGATGACCGAGGGCGAACGAGAGCTGGTCGGCGTCGGTGTCGAGATACGGTGCGGCCAGGGCTATACCGCTCATCCGGTACCGACCCAGCACGCCACGCGCGCCCCCAGGACGGAACGCGCACACCCCAGCTTCAACGAAGATCCCCCGAGTTGGACCATGCAGAACGCCGCAGAGTATGGCACACGCGCGCGGGGCTGCGGGGTGGGGCAGACGAGGCCCACCTCTGGCTACCTGCGTGCGGCTGTGTATCGGGCGTTCGTGGACGCCGAGGCCATCGCCCGGTGGCGATACGACATGCCGGATGGCGTTGGCGAAGCTCGCCAGGCTTGGGGAGTCGGGCGAGCTTCGTTCGGGCTGACGGGGCGGTCCGGCGATGCGTCGGTCCTCAGCGGGTCCCGTTCCAGTTGTGCGCCACGTCCACCACGACGCGGTCCGTCAGCACCAGTACCCGGAAGGGCAGCCGTGCCCGCACTCCGAGTCCGATCTGCGTCTCGCCCTCGAAGCTGCCTCCGAAGCGTGCGTCCCGGAAGGTGCGGTATCCCGTGAGGTCGACGCCGGGCAGCGGGCGGCCCGCCCGTGCGGGGTACGTCGGCGCGCCGGTTTCGGGGTCGTAGGCGGGTGCGGTCACCCGTACCTCAAGGATGGCTCCGCCGCTGACCGGAATGGGGTGGCCTGATCCGTCCTGGCGGAGCTGGTCGACGTACCTGACCGAGTAGCCGAGCCCCTTTGTGCCCGCGCCGGGGAGGTCGACGACCATCCGGTCGTAGCAGGCCTGGCGGCCGGTCCTGACGTTCGTGACCGGCACGGTCGTGGTGGCGGTGCGGGTCTCGGCCGTGCTGCCCCAGCCGGTCGGACACGCCGTGGCGGGCGGGGTCGCGACCGAGGCGCGGGCCGGGGCCGCTTGCGCCGGGGTGGCCGCCACCGCCGCGGTGGCGCCCGTGAGCGCGAGCGCCACCCACACCGTCGCCTTCCTTGCCCTTTTTCTTTTTCGCGCCATTGCATCCCCCAAGGTGTGCGTGTTGGTGATATCTACCAGGACAGCCGTGACAGCCGAAAGGTTGCACCTGGGGATCACGCACTGTCATGGCCCGGGGGCAGGCGCCAAACCCCCGAGAATGCTCGTGCCGAGGGCACGGCTCTCGGGGGCGGGCCGGTCGGCGTCAGGACGGTCCGGGCTTGATGCGCCCGCGCCAGCCTCCGGTTTCGCCGCCGCGCTGCTCGATGTAGTCCTTGAAGCGACGCATGTCTCCCTTGATGCGCCGGTCCATGATCCCTGTCATGTCCGCGGCCTTCTCCGCGGCGCCCGTGGGTTCGACATCCATGACCAGTTCCACGCGGGTGTGCGTGTCGTCCAGGCGCTGGAAGCGGACAGTGCCCTTCTGGTGGGTTTCCCCCGAGGTGGTGCGCCAGGTGATCCGCTCGTCGGGGAGCTGGTCGACGATCTCGGTGTCGAACTCCCGGCGTACTCCGCCGATCTTCGTGGTCCAGTGGTTGTGGCGGTCGTCGAGTTGCCTGACCTCCTCGACGCCCTCCATGAAGTTGGGGAACTCCTCGAACTGGGTCCACTGGTTGTAGGCGGTGTGCAGGGGGACCTCGACCTCCACTGCTTCCTTGACCGTGCTCATGTCCGACCTCCTTGGCGATCGTGTCCGGCAGGCTGTCGGCCCGCCGTGCGGATCTCCGAACAGTGCAGCGAGTACCCGGGGAGGGCGGGTTAACAGCAGGGCCTTGAGTGAGTCGCACTACGTGCTGGTCGCTGCACTGGGCGTTGTCCGGCGTCCGCCGTGCCCGGGCTTCCGCGGTGCCGTTTGGCCCAGTGCATCGGTGTGTACGAGGCTGTGTTGCGAGAGCGCACCGCGCCGCTCACCGGCTCGCTGCCGACAGACGCCGCCCCGGGAAGGGAATGACCGTATGATCATCTTCGGCGCCAAGGGATACCTGTACCAGATCGCGATACTGACGCTGCTGTGCGGCCACTGCGGCAATCCCGCCGCCCACACGCTCAGGAAGCGCGTCACCAAGTTCACGCTGTTCTTTGTGCCGCTGTTCCCGTTCTCGACCAAGTACACGACCCAGTGCACGTTCTGCGGCGCGGAACAGAGGGTGACCAAGGAGCAGGCGGAGCAACTGCAGGCGCAGGCGGCAGGCGGACCGGGCGGTCAGTCGTACGGGCAACCGCAGCAGCAGCCGTACCAGTCCTGAAGGCGCCGAGGGCCTCGGTGTCCGGGCGCCGGGTCAGGCCCCGGCCGCCTCCCGCGCGATGGCGTCGAAGCGGGCGCCCATCTCCTCCGCCAGGGCCTTGGCCGCAGACAGCGGGCGGACCATGACCATCAGCTCCGCGATCTTCCCGTCCTCGTTCATGCGCAGGAAGTCGCAGCCCTGGAGCTGCTTTCCGGAGACCGTCGCGGTGAAGACCAGGGCGTGGTCGCGGGCGTCGGGGGCGCCGATCTCCCGCTCGTAGGAGAAGTCCTGGAAGACCTCGGCGACGGCGCGCAGGATCGCGGCCGTGACGGCCTTGCCGGTGTACGGCTTGAAGACGACGGGGCTGGTGAAGACGACGTCGTCGGCCAGCATGGCCTCCACGGCGTCGATGTCCTTGTCCTCGACCGCCTGACGGAAGGGATGCATCCAGGTCACCTCGGGCACTCGGATAGTCAACGAATTGAATAGGTGGCAGCGAGGCTAGGGGGCGGTGCCTGGCTTGTCCAGGGTTTGGTGGTCAACTCGTTGACTAGTCAACGCGGTGCTAACGTGGCGCGATGGCTTTGCGCAACGCGGTGATGGCCGCACTGCTGGAGGGCGAGGCGTCCGGGTACGACCTCGCGAAGGGGTTCGACGCCTCCGTCGCCAACTTCTGGATGGCCACCCCTCAGCAGCTCTACCGGGAGCTGGAACGCATGGAGCGCGAGGGCCTCGTCGTGGCCCGCGTGGTCGAGCAGGAGCGGCGGCCCAACAAGCGGCTCTTCTCCCTCACCGAGGCCGGCTTCGCCGCCGTGCGGGCCTACGTCGCCGAACCGCCCGCCCGGCCGACCGCGATCCGGGACGAGCTGATGGTCAAGGTCCAGTGCGCCGACGTCGGCGACCTGGAGGCCGTGCGCGCGGCGGTCGCCGAGCGCATCGAGTGGGCCACCGCCAAGCTGGCCCGCTACGAGCGGCTGCGGGAGCGGATGCTGAGCGGGCGCACGGAGGACGAGCACTTCGCACAGGCCGAGCGGATCGGGCCGTATCTCACGCTGCTGCGCGGGATGTCCTTCGAACGGGAGAACCTGCGCTGGTGCGAGCTGGCGCTGCGGCGGCTGAAGGAGCGCGCGGCGACGCGCTGACGCAAGCCGGAGCAGCGCGCGGCGGCGGGCTGAGCCGGGCGTGGCTGGGCGGGCGACGGCACGGCGTGTGGACCGGATCGCCGACCCTGGGGGCAGCCGTACGCCGTGCGGGCGCGGCGGTGGCGAGCGCCCACTTCAAAGGACAACGCGCCCCTGAGGCTGACCAGCTGAGGCTCCCGCTCACACCTGATGCACCCGGTCCACCAGGATGTCGACGACCAGGGGAGTGCGCGGGCCGAAACTGAGCAGGACGCCGTCGTCGAGAGTGACGACAGAGCGGTTCTGACCGGCCGGTGTCTCACGGATGCCCGGCACGTCGAGCAGTCCGTCGACGCCGCCGATCGACTCCAGGCCCTTGCTCGTCATCAGGATCACATCCGGCTGGGCCTTGATCAGGGCCTCGCTGGTCAGCGGCGTGAACGGCTTGTCCAGGCCGGACTCGACGCCCGCATCCACCGCGCCCGCGGCAGGATCCGTGAGGCGTCCTCGACGGTGACCTCACGTCCGTCGGACGAGTCGACCGTGACGGGCAACTCCGGTTGCGGTGGCTCCCCTTGGAGCGGGACGAGGGAGTTCGTCGCGAGCTGCTTCTGCGCCGCCGCGGCACGCTCACCCGCCGAGGCCGGTGACGCGTCCGCCCCCGTGGGACCGGAGCCGCCCCCACAGGCCGCGGTCAGCAGCCCAAGGGCCAGTGTCAGGGCGAGGGCGACGGGGCCACGCCGGTGCGACGGGCGGCGACGATGACGGAGCCGGGGGCGGACCCCGGCCCGCCACTTCCGTGGCGCCATCACCGCCCCACGGCAGAAACCCCTTTCACGGCACCGCGCAGGACACCTTGACGGGCATGATGTTACCGGTAACATCAATCCGCGTGACCGAGCCAACGACCGGACCTCCCGTCGCAGCCGCCCGCACCACCCCGGACACCCCCGCCTTCACCCCGCTCGCCGTGGTCGCCTCCTGTGTGGGCTTCATGCTCATCGGGGCGCTCCAGGCGTTGTACGGGCCCGCGATCCCCGCGTTCCGGCGGGAGTTCGGGCTGTCCCCGTCGGCCGCCGGGTTGGGGCTGAGCGCCCATTTCGCCGGCGGTGTCGCCGGGGTGCTGCTCTTCGACCGGCTGCACGGGCGGATCAGCAACCGGCGGCTCCTGGGCTGCTCGTATCTGCTGATGGCCGTGGGCGCGACCGGCTTCGCCCTGGCGCCCGACTGGCCGTCGGCGCTGGCCATGGCGCTGCTCGCCGGGCTCGGCTTCGGCGGCGTCGACTACGGCCTCAACCAGCTCTTCGCCATCGGCTTCGGCCACCGCTCGACGGCCATGCTCAACGTCCTCAACGCCCACTTCGGCGTGGGCGCCATGCTCGGCCCGGCCGTCGTCGGCGTGGTCGGCGCCGATCGCTACCCGGCGGTCTTCCTCGGCTTCGCACTGGTCACCCTGCCGTTGCTGCTGTGCCTGAGGGGCGTACGCGACCGGTCGCCGAAGCCCGGCGGTGCGACGGGGGAGTCCGGTGCCCTGGGCCGGAGCCTGGGATCCGTGCTCGCGGTGTTCGTCGCGCTGTACGTCCTGCACGTCGGTATCGAGGCCGGCGTCGGCGGCTGGGAGCCGACCCACCTGGAGAGCGTGGGGTACGGCGCCGGGTTCGCGGCGACCGCCACCTCCGTGTACTGGCTGATGATGACGGTCGGCCGGTTCCTTGTCGTGCCGATCGCCCTGCGCTTCTCCGCCCAGGCCATCATCACCGTCTCCTGCGCGGGCATGACCGGCTGTCTGCTGCTGGCCACGGTGCCGGGCCTCGCACCCTACGCGTACGCGGGCGTCGGCCTGTTCATCGCGCCGATCTTCCCGACCGGGCTGCCGTGGCTCAACCGGGCGGTGCCGCGGGCCCGTCGAGCCGGGGCGACGGTCATCGCCGCGTCCGTGGCCGGTGGCGTAGCGGCCGGTCCCTCGCTCGGCAAGGCCATCGAGTGGTCGGGGACGCGTGCGGTGCCGTTGCTGCTGAGCGGTGTGTCCGCGCTCTGCCTGGTGGCGACTCTCTGGCTGATCCGGGCCACTCGCCCGTCGTAGATCGATCAATCTCGTCCGAAGGGAAGTTGCCCATGCCCGCCCTGACCACGACCTCCGACGGCTTCCTGCTGCACGGTGAGCCGTTCCGGATCATCTCCGGTGCGATGCACTACTTCCGCGTCCACCCCGGCCAGTGGGCCGACCGGCTGCGCAAGGCCCGGCTGATGGGGCTCAACACGGTGGAGACGTACGTGCCGTGGAACCTCCACCAGCCCCACCCCGACGGCCCCTTCGTCCTCGACGGCATCCTGGACCTGCCGCACTACCTGAACCTGGCCCGGGCCGAGGGCCTGCACGTCCTGCTGCGGCCCGGACCCTTCATCTGCGCGGAGTGGGACGGCGGTGGCCTGCCCGCCTGGCTCACCGCCGACCCCGGCATCCGCCTGCGCAGCAGCGACCCGCGTTTCACGGACGCCGTGGACCGCTACCTCGACCAGCTGCTGCCCCCGCTGCTGCCGCACATGGCGGCATCCGGCGGCCCGGTGATCGCCGTACAGGTGGAGAACGAGCTGGGCGCCTACGGCGAGGACACCGCGTACCTCAAGCACCTGCACCACTCCCTGCGCTCGCGCGGCGTCGAGGAGCTGCTGTTCACCTGCGAACAGCCCGCCGACCTGGCGGCCGGACGTCTCCCCGGCACCCTGGCCACCGCCACCTTCGGCAGCAAGGTCGACCAGAACCTCGGCCTGCTGCGCGCCCACCAGCCCGAAGGGCCGCTGATGTGCGCGGAGTTCTGGATCGGCTGGTTCGACCACTGGGGCGAGGGCCACCACGTGCGCGACGCGGCCGACGCGGCCCGCGACCTGGACCGGCTGCTGTCGGCCGGGGCCTCGGTGAACATCTACATGTTCCACGGCGGCACCAACTTCGGCTTCACCAACGGGGCCAACCACGACCACGCCTACGCCCCGATCACCACGTCCTACGACTACGACGCCCCGCTCACCGAGAGCGGCGACCCGGGCCCGAAGTACCACGCCTTCCGCGAGGTCATCGCCCGCCATGCCCCCGTACCCGACGAGCCCGCCCCCGCACCGGGCCCCAAACTCCCGCCCACCGTCGTCGAGCTGGACCGCCGGGCCGCCCTGCTGCCCCTCGTGCCGTGGAAGTCCGACCCCGTGCACGCCGACAGCCCCCTCACCATGGAGGAACTCGGCCAGCGCTCCGGCTACACCCTCTACCGCACCACCCTCCTCACGGGCGGCGACGGCCTGCTGCACTTCGCGGGCGGTGTCGGCGACCGGGCGCAGGTCTTCCTCGACGGCGCCCCCGTCGGCGTACTGGAACGCGAACGCCACGACGAGACCCTGCCCGTCCGCGTCCCCCGCCCCGGCACCACGCTGGACGTCCTCGTGGAGAACATGGGCGGCGCCAACTACGGGCCCCGCATCGGCGAACCCAAGGGCCTGCTGGGACCGGTCACCTTCGACGGCGAGGAGCTGCGCGGCTGGGACTGCCACCCCCTGCCCCTGAACGACATCGAAGGTCTGCCGTTCGAGACCACCCCCGTCGTCGGCCCCGCCTTCCACCACGGCACCTTCGAGATCGCCGAACCTACCGACACCTTCCTCTCCCTGCCCGGCTGGACCAAGGGCCAGGCCTGGATCAACGGCTTCCACCTCGGCCGCTACTGGAACCGCGGCCCCCAACGCACCCTGTACGTCCCCGCACCCGCCCTCCGTCCCGGCGTCAACGACCTCGTCCTCCTCGAACTGCACGCCACCACCAGCACCCGCGCCCACCTCACCGACACCCCCGACCTCGGACCGGTGCAGCGCTGATCGACCGTGCCTCGGCGTCAGCCACGGCTGAGGCGCCGGGGGAGGGCGTTCCCGCCCGGCCTATCCTGTGGTTCCGCCGGGCGGGACAGGACCGCCGGGAAGAGGCCGAAGGAAGCACCGCTCGCCATGACCCGAAGCACCCCCGGCGGCCCGGCTCCCAGGGGGCGCAGCCGCCGCAGCTTCGCCGGGGCGCGCCCGGTGATGGACGACGTCGCCCGGCTGGCCGGGGTGTCCAAGCAGACCGTGTCCCGGGTGCTCAACGACCATCCGGCGGTCCGCGCCGAGACCAGGGAGGCGGTGCTGGAGGCCATGCGCGCGCTGGGGTACCGGCCGAGCCGCAGCGCCCGCTCCCTGGCCAGCGGGCGGACCCGGATGCTCGGCGTGATCTCCTTCGACGCGGCGCGGTACGGACCGGCCTCGATCCTCACCGCGATCAACACGGCGGCGCAGGGCGCCGGCTACCTGGTCAGCTCCATCGCCCTGGACACGGCCGAACGGGACACCGTGGTCCGCGCGGTGGACCGGCTGTCGGCCGAGGGCGCGGACGGCGTGATCGCCATCGCCCCGCAGCGCCGGATCGGCACCGCCCTGGCCGAGGCCGGGCTGGACGCCCCGATGGTGGTGCTGGAGAACGACCTCGGCGGCCGTACGGCCCTGATCACCGCCGACTCCTGGGCGGGAGCGCGCAAGGCCACCGAGCACCTGCTGCGCCTCGGCCACGCCACCGTCCACCACATCGCGGGCCCCACCGGCTGGACCTCGGCGGACGTACGGATGGACAGCTGGCGGGACACCCTGAACACGGCGGGCGTCCGCGTCCCCGAGCCGCTGACCGGGGACTGGAGCGCCGACTCCGGCTACGAACTGGGCCGTCGCCTGGCCCGGGACGTGGGCGTCACCGCCGTGTTCGCGTCCAACGACCAGATGGCCCTCGGCCTGCTGCGCGCCCTGCACGAGGCCGGGCGGCGGGTCCCGGACGACGTGAGCGTGGTCGGGTACGACGACATCCCCGAGGCCGCGCATCTGCTGCCGCCGCTGACCACCGTGCGCACCGACTTCGCCGAGATCGGCAGCCGCGCCCTGCGCCTGCTGCTGGACCGCATCGACGGCGTGGAACCCGGGGTCGAGCCCGTCGTACCCGTGGAACTCGTCGTCCGCCGCAGCACGGGACCGGCTCCGACGCCCTGACCGCCCGGAGGGCCGTGGGATCAGCCGTCCGGGGTGTTGGCTGGACCGAGGGCTGTGGGACCGGTCGTCCGGGGTGTTGGCTGGACCGAGGGCTGTGGGACCGGTCGTCCGGGTTGTTGGCTGGACCGAGGGCTGTGGGACCGGTCGTCCAGGTTGTTGGCTGGACCGAGGGCTGTGGGAACGGTCGTCTGGGGCGCTCCCCGTCCCCGTGGCTGTGGGACCGGCCGTCTGGGGCGCTCCCCGTCCCCGTGGCTTTGGGACCGGCCGTCTTGTGCCTTGACCCGTCCGCGTCGCCACGGGACCGGCCGTCTTGCGCCCCGACCCGTCCGCAAGTCCACGGGACCGATCGGCCTGCGGGGGCCCCTGACGTCCCCACACCCCGCAAGGCGCACGCGCGGGGCGGACGGCGCAGAGGTGGGAGCAGGAGGTGGGCGTGTGTGCGCCCTGTTATGGCCTTCCGCCGTGCGCCTACAGTGTGGCGCCCCGGTCCGCGCCGGGCGTTCGGCACGGCTCAGCCCGCAGCGACGGGCGCCGACGACCGCCCGCGCGACCGACACCACCCCGTGAGTTCGCCCGGGCCGCGCGACCGAGGGTGCGCGGCACCCGTGCGCGTCGAGAACCGCTGGAGGTCGCCGTGTCCCGACCGTGCATCGCCCTGATCACCGACCCCACTTCGCCCGAGGGCTGCGCCGAGTTCCTCGCCCGGGCGGTGGAGCTGCTCACCGGCGCCGCGCCGGTGCCCATCGACTCCCGGCACTTCGCGACCGGCGGCACCGGACGCGGACTCCCGGCCGGAGAGGGCTTACGGCTGCACGTGCCCGACGAGCAGCTGGACCTCGTACCCGACGTCGTCGTGCTCTACGAGATCCCCCCGCACCGCCGCCACGAACTCGCCGGTTTCCAGCGCCTCCTGGAACACCACGACGTGGTCACCCTCGGCACCGGCGTCGCCGCCTGGCGCACCGCCACCGAGAAGGACCTCACCGTGGAGCGGTTCCGGCGGGACGGCATCGCCCACATGGAGACCGTCGTACTGTCCCGGCCCGGCGTCGCCGAGGCGCTGGCCGCCTTCGACAAGCTCGGCCGGGACACCTGGGCCCGGCCGGTCATCGGCACCGGCGGCGGCGACACCTTCCACCTCACCACCGAGGACGGCGTGGAGCGGGCCACCGCCTTCTACGCCGAGCGCGGCACCGACTGGCTGCTGTCCCGGGACGCGGGCAACGTCACCCCGGACGGCTCCCGCCACCAGTTCCGCGTCTTCGTCCTCGGCGGCCGCGTCATCCACGCCCGCGAACACCTCCAGCCCGAACCCGACACCCCCTGCAACACCTGCCAGGGCGCCACCCCCGTCCCCATCGCCCCGCCCGACCTCCCGCCGCGCCTCGCCCAGCTGGCGATCGCGGCCACCGCGTCGGTCGGACTGCCCTTCGCCGGTGTCGACCTCGCCATCGAAAACGGCGGAGTCGTCTTCGAGGTGAACGTGCAGCCCGCCTTCGTCGACGGCGAGGTCGAGACGGTCGCCGTGCCGTACATCGAGGCCCATCTCAACGCCCTGGCGGCGGCCCGCAGGGCGCGCCCCGTGCGGCGGCTGCCCGCGTGAGGATCCTCACGCCTGGGTTACGAAACGTTCAACCACTGGTATCGGTGGGGTGATGCGGCGACGATGGAGACATGACTCTGGCCCAGCGCGCCCTGGAGCAACTGCAGGCCTGGCCCGACCTCACGGCGGGACCGGCCAGTTGCGGCACGGGGCGGGCAGTTCGCTCCGCCCGCAGCGAGATCGCCCACTTCCACACGGCCCACGACGTGGACCTGCACCTGACAAGCCGGGCCATCCGGCGGTTCGCCCATGACCTCAGCGTCTCCACGGCGATCCGGCTGGTGCCCGGCTCCCGGTGGGTGACCGTCCACCTCGACTGCGACACGGACGTCGACCTGCTGCTGAGCCTGGTGAGCGTCGCCCTCCAGGCCCACCAGGAGCAGCCCCCGGCCGAGCCCGCCCGGCCCGGCGGGTGCAACTTCCACCGGGTCACGGTGCTGCGCCGCGACCCGGCCGGCGTGGCACCCTTGGCCCCGTAGGGCCGCTCCGGCGCGGTCCCGCTCGTCACCGGCGTGGGCCGCACCGCCCCGCAGGGCGTCGGGGAGAGACTGCATCCGCACGGGTGCCGAGACAGCCGTACCGGATCTCGGGCGAGCCGCCTGCTGCGGGAGGAGCACCGAGGTGATGGGCTGGACCTGGGAGTACGAGGGCTACGAACCGGCCGACGAGCGGCTGCGCGAGTCGCTGTGCACGCTCGGCAACGGCTACTTCGCCACCCGCGGCGCCCTGCCGGAGTCCTCCGCGGACGATGTGCACTACCCGGGGACCTATGTGGCCGGCTGCTACAACCGGCTGATCTCCTACGTGGCCGGACGCAGGGTCGAGAACGAGGACCTGGTCAACGTGCCCAACTGGCTGCCGCTGCGCTTCCGGCTGCGCGGCCGCCCCTGGCTCACCCCGGACACCGCGACCGTGCTCGAACACCGCCTGGTGCTGCACCTGTCCTCGGGCGTGCTGGAGCGGCTCACCCGCTACGGGCTGGGCAACGGACGGGCACTGACGGTGCGCCAGCAGCGGCTGGTGCACATGGCCGACCCGCACCTGGCGGCGCTGCGCACCGAGTTCACCACCGACGGCTTCTCCGGCGAACTGCACGTCGAGGCCGCCCTCGACGGCGGCGTCACCAACGCCGGAGTGCCCCGCTACCGGGATCTGGACGGCCACCACCTCACCCACGAGCACGCGGGCACCGCCGAGCACGACACGGTGTGGCTGCGCTGCCGCACCCGCACCTCCGACATCCGTATCGGCATGGCGTCCCGCATCACCGCCGACGCGCCCGTCACCGTCCGGCACGCCCGCCCCCGCACCATCCAGCGGGTCCGGCTGCGCCTGGTGCCGGGCCGCCCCGCCACCGTCGACAAGACCGTCGCGCTGCACACCTCGCGCGACCCCGCGATCAGCGACCCGCTGTACGCCGCCGTCGCCCGCGTCGGCCGCGCCCCCGACTTCGACGAGCTGCTGCGCAGCCACCGCACCGCCTGGGCCCAACTGTGGCGCCGCGCCGACCTCGACGTCCCCGGCGAGGCCGGGAGCATCCTGCGGCTGCACCTCTTCCACGTGCTGCAGACGCTCTCCCCGCACACCGCCGACCTCGACGTCGGCGTGCCCGCCCGCGGACTGCACGGCGAGGCCTACCGCGGCCATGTCTTCTGGGACGAGCTGTTCGTCCTGCCCTTCCTCAACCTGCACTTCCCCGAGGTCTCCCGGGCCCTGCTGCGCTACCGCCACCGCCGCCTCGAACAGGCCTGCACCGCCGCCCTGGACGCCGGCCGCCGGGGCGCGATGTACCCCTGGCAGAGCGGCAGCGACGGCCGGGAGGAGACCCAGCAGCTGCACCTCAACCCGCGCTCGGGCCGCTGGCTGCCGGACCACTCCCACCTCCAGCACCACGTCGGCTCGGCGATCGCGTACAACGTGTGGCAGTACTGCGAGGCCAGCGGCGACACCGAGTTCCGGCAGACCAAGGCCGCCGAGATGCTGCTCCAGATCGCCCGCTTCTGGGCCGACGCGGCCCGTTACGACAAGGCCCTCGGCCGGTACCGCATCCGGGGCGTGGTCGGCCCCGACGAGTACCACGACGCCTACCCCGGCGCCCAGCAGCCCGGCCTGAACGACAACGCCTACACCAACGTCACCGCCTCCTGGGTCCTCGCCCGCACCCTGGAGCTGCTGCACGGCCTGCCCGAGCCGCGGCGCCTCGAACTCGCCGAGCGCACCGGCCTGGACGACGACGAACTCGACCACTGGGAGGAGGTCTCCCGCACCCTGCACGTGCCCTTCCACGAGGGCGTCATCAGCCAGTTCGACGGCTACGGCGACCTCGTCGAACTCGACTGGCACCGCTACCGGCAGGAGTACGGCGACATCCGCCGGCTGGACCGGATCCTGGAGGCCGAGGGCGACACCGTCAACCGCTACCAGGCCTCCAAGCAGGCCGACGTCCTGATGCTCGGCTACCTGTTCGCACCGGCCGAACTGCAGGGGTTGTTCGCCCGGTTGGGGCTGCGGCTGGACCAGGAGACCTGGCAGCGCACCGTCGACTACTACCTCCATCGCACCAGCCACGGCTCCACCCTCAGCGGCCTGGTGCACGGCTGGATCCTCACCCGGGCCCGGCGCGCCGAGGCCTGGCAGTTCGTGCAGGAGGCCCTGCGCGGTGACATCGCCGACGTCCAGGGCGGCACCACCGGCGAGGGCATCCACCTCGGCGCCATGGCCGGCACCCTCGACCTCGTCCAGCGCGGCCTGACCGGCCTGGAGACCCGCGAGGGCGCCCTGTGGCTGGACCCGGTCCCGCTGCCGGAGCTGTCCTCGTACGGCCTCTCCCTGCGCTACCAGGGAAACTGGGGCGTCCGCCTGCGCCTGCGCCACGGCCGCATGGAGATCAGCGTGCCGTCGTCCGACGAGACGCCCATCGACGTACGCCTGCCGGGCCGGGCCGTGCGTCTGAAGCCGGGGGAGTCGGGGCGACTGGTGCTGCCGGAGTGAGCCGCCGCCGCTGGGCTGTCCTGACCAGGACCGGTCGGCGTGCCGCAGCCGGTCGCGGACCCGGGCCACGTCCGGGTTGACGTCCGCCGAGGGCGTTGCGGACCGGCGGGCCCGGGGAGCGGCTCGGCGTGCCGGAACGCCTGGCCGGTGGAGGACCTGCCCGGCGGCCGGGTGCGCTTCCTCACCCAGGACACCCGGATCGGCGCGCCCGCCGCGGCCCTCGCTCAGCAGTGCCCGAGCCCGATGCTCCACGGCCACCAGGCCTGCCGCCGTGCGGGATGTGACCAAGGAGTGGCATCGTCGGAGCCGACGGTCCGAGCAGGGCAGCGATCACCGTACCGATCAGGAAGTTGACGCATGAGCGACACACTCACCGTGAGTGTCCTGGGCACCGGCATCATGGGCGCCGCGATGGCCCGCAACCTCGCCAGGGCCGGACACACCGTCCGCGCCTGGAACCGCAGCCGGGACAAGGCCGAACCGCTCGCCGCCGACGGCGCGCACATCACCGACACCCCCGCCGAGGCCGTCGAGGGCGCCGACACCGTCCTCACCATGCTCTACGACGGGGCCGCCGTCCGGGACGTCATGCGCCAGGCCGCGCCCGCCCTGCGCCCCGGCACCGCCTGGGCGCAGTCGACGACCGTGGGCCTGGACTCCGTCGCCGAACTGGCCGCCTTCGCCGAGGAACACGGCCTGGTCTTCTACGACGCCCCCGTGCTCGGCACCCGCCAGCCCGCCGAGGCCGGACAGCTGCTCGTGCTCGCCGCCGGTCCGGGCACCGGCCGGGGAGCCGTCACGCCCGTCTTCGACGCGGTCGGCAACCGCACGGTGTGGACCGGCGAGGACGGCGCCGCCGGCACCGCGACGCGGCTGAAGCTGGTCGCCAACAGCTGGGTCCTCGCCGCCACCAACGCGGCCGGCGAGGCCCTCGCCCTGGCGCGGGCGCTCGGCGTGGACCCGCAGAACTTCTTCGACGCCATCGCGGGCGGCCCGCTCGACATGGGCTATTTGCGCGTCAAGAGCGGGCTCATCCTCGACGACCGGCTGTCCCCGCCCCAGTTCGCGGTGACCACAGCCGCGAAGGACGCCCGGCTGATCGTCGAGGCGGGCGAGCGGCACGGCGTACGGCTCGATGTCGCCGCCGCGGGCGCGCAGCGGCTGGCCCGCGCCGCCGCGCAGGGCCACGGCGACGAGGACATGGCCGCCGCGTACTTCGCCAGCTTCGACGAAGCGCCCTCCGCATGATCCTCGTTCGCAGCCCGGGCTGACGTAGGCTCCGAGGCATGCGGATCTCCGTTTCCTCGGACATGGACGAACCCGTCGCCCGCCTGCTCGTCACGGAACTGCGCGACCGCGGCCACGAGGTGCTCACCCACGGCGCGCTGCGCGCCGGTGACGACCCGCAGTGGGCGGCGTGCTCGTCGGCGGCGGCACGGGACGTGGCCGACGGGACGTCGGCGATGGCGGTGGTGTGCTGCTGGACCGGCACCGGCGCGTCGATCGCCGCGAACAAGGTGCCGGGCGTACGGGCGGCCCTGTGCACCGACGCGTACACGGCCGACGGCGCCCGCCGCTGGAACGACGCGAACGTGCTGGCGCTGAGCCTGCGGCTGACCTCCGAGCCGGTCCTGAAGGAGATCCTCGACGCCTGGTTCGCCGGGCAGGCCGGCGAGGACGCCGAGGACCGGGGGAACGTGGCCCGCATCGAACAGCTGGACGACGGTCGGGCCCTGCCCTGAGGCTCCCCCCTTCCTAGTGACGGTTCGCCTTCGGCTTCCCCCGCTGGTCCGGCGTGCCGTGCGGCGGCGGGCCGGCGGGCTCCGGCGATGTCGCGGGCGACACCGGGGAACCGGCCCGCCTTCCCGCGCCCTGCTCGGGGCGCGTCGCCGACGGGTCGCCGGACGTCGGCTCCGCCCCCGCCTTCAGCTGCTCCAGCCGCGTCGTGAGCAGCTCGGTCACCGGCACCCGGTCGGCGTGCGTCCGCTCATAGGCGAGAAGCTCCTCCACCTCCTCGGTGGTCAGCGACCGCACCCGGGCCTCCAGACCGCCGATCGGCAGATGGTCGTAGTCGGGCAGTGGCAGGGCGCTGTGACCGGCGTCGGCCATGATCTTCCCTTCCCTCTGTCTGTCTGTGCTCTGCGTCCGTGCTGCCGGGGGCGGCGCTCAGTGCGCGCCGAGCCCACCGCCGCCGAACGAACCGGTGGTGCCCTTGGCCCAGCGGGGCCGGTCCTTCGACGCGCTCGGCCGGGTCTGCATGTTGGTCAGCTCGTACGGCGTCAGCGGGCGACCGCCCTTGGGGATCACGGGCACCTCGTCGGGCTCCCGGTTCTCCCGGACCTCGTGCACCGGGCCCTCCGGCGGCAGATGGGGCTGCTCATCCGGCCGCGGACGCGGGGGTTCACTGAGCTTGATGCGGTTGCCGAGCCAGAAGCTTCCCGCGAGCACCGCGAACACGGCGATGGCGGCCACGAACAGCCCCAGAGCGAGCAGTCCGCTCTGCGCCAGCTGCATGGATGCGGTATTCATATCGGACGAATACCCCCTAAATCGGCAGCGAACCGGATCACTGGGACCGGGCGGCACGCGTCTTGGAACGGTTGGCCTTGCGGATCGCGTCGAGCAGTTCCGGCTTCGACATCCGGGACCGTCCGTCGATCCCGAGCCGCTTGGCGATGTCGTAGAGATGCTGCTTCGAGGCGCTCTCGTCGACGCCCTCGCCGCTGCGCCCGCCCTGGCCGCGCGGCCTGGCCGACTGCGGGTCCGAGGGCCCCTTGCGACCGCCTTCCTTGCGCTCCCAGTGGTCGCCGACCTTCTCGTGCGTGTGCTTCAGCGCGCCGTAGGCCACGCGGTGGGCCCGCTCGCCCTCGCCGTACTGCTCGACCGCCGAGTCGTGCGCCTTGATCCAGGTGCGCTGGGCCTCCCGGGAGGAGCGCTCCAGGGTCGAGGGGAGTTCCTCCCGTCCGGGCATCTGATCCACCTCCCTCGTTCCTCGTTCGTCCGTTCGTCCGTTCGTCCGGGGTTCTCCGGGTGCCCGCGCGCGATGGCGGAAAACGGGCCTTACCCTTCGTCCCGGCGGGGGTTTGGCGTAGGCCGCCCTGGCTACCCGCGCGGTGTGAGTTCGACGACTTCGCAGCAGGACGTCTTCCGGTTCCTGGAAGATCGCTTCGCCTGCGCGCAGGCGTGCACGGAGTGTGCGCGGGCGTGCGCGCTGCGCGCGAGCCTGGTGGATCCGGACGGAACCGAGGAGCAGGAGTTCCTGCGCCGCAAAGGGATCATGTGTGCGGAGGTCTGCGACGCGACCTGCCGGATGCTGTCCGAGCAGACCCTCGTCGACGAGGACGGACTGCGGGTCCAGCTGGAGTGGTGCCGCACCGTGTGCCTGGAGTGCGCGCATGTCTTCGACGGCCACCCCGGCGCCGAGGACGCCGCGGCGGCGTGCCGGGCCTGTGCCCGGGCCTGCACGGAGTTCCTGGGCACGCTGGGCTGAGCCGCGCACCGTGGGCGCCCGGTGGGGAGCCGGGGCGACTTCACCCGACCGCCGCCATTCCCAATTTCTGAAACACGTTCTACGGTGTGCGCCGTCAGGCAGGACCGCCCTGGGAGCCTGGAGGCGCCGTGCACCTCGCATACACGCCCGAGCAGCAGCGGCTGCGCACCGAACTGCGTGCCTACTTCGCCGAGCTGGTGCCGGACAACGCCCGTCTGCGGCATGCGGAGCCCGCCGCGCAGAAGCGGTTCTACCGCGACACCGTCCGGCGGCTCGGCACCGACGGCTGGCTCGGCGTGGGCTGGCCCGAGGAGTACGGCGGGCGCGGGCTCACCGCGATGGAGCAGTTCATCTTCTTCGACGAGGCCGCCCAGGCGGGGGTGCCACTACCGCTGATGGCCCTGAACACCGTCGGGCCCACGATCATGCAGTACGGCACCGAGGAGCAGAAGGCCTATTTCCTGCCGCGCATCCTCTCCGGCGAGATCGACTTCGCGATCGGCTACAGCGAGCCCGACGCGGGCACCGACCTGGCCTCCCTCAAGACCCGCGCGGTGCGCGAGGGGGACGCATACGTGGTCAACGGCCACAAGATCTGGACCACCAACGGCGACACCGCCGACTGGGTCTGGCTGGCCGTGCGCACCGATCCGGACGCCCCGCCCCACCGGGGCATCACCATGCTGCTGGCGCCGACGTCCGACCCCGGCTATTCCTGCACCGTCATCAAAACCCTCGCCGGCCACGACACCACGGCCAGCTACTACGAGAACATCCGCGTCCCCGTCTCCCGCCGGGTCGGCGAGGAGAACCAGGGCTGGCGGCTGATCACCAACCAGCTCAACCACGAACGTGTCACCCTCGCCGCGCACGGCACCATGGCGATCCGCGCCCTGCACGACGTCCGGCGCTGGGCGAGCCGCACCAAGCTCACCGACGGCCGCCGCGTCATCGACCTGCCCTGGGTACGCCGCCGCCTCGCCCAGGCCCACACCCGCCTGGACGCCCTGAAACTCCTCAACTGGCAGATGGTCAGCGCCGTCCAGCACGGCACGCTCACCCCGCAGGACGCCTCCGCGGTCAAGGTCTACGGCTCCGAGGCGCGCCGCGACGCCTACGCCTGGCTCATGGAAGTCGTCGGCGCGACGGGCGCGCTGCAGGAGGGCTCGGCCGGGGCGGTGCTGCACGGCGAGCTGGAGCGCGGCTACCGCTCCGCGGTGATCTTCACCTTCGGCGGCGGCAACAACGAGATCCAGCGCGAGATCATCTCGTGGATCGGCCTGGGCATGCCCCGGGTACGGCGTTAGCCTCGCGCTTTCACCAAGTGGCCTGTCCGAGGCTTGATCAAATAAGCGAGGAGTGCCGCTGACCTGGGGCGATGGGACTTGTCCAGGGTCCTGTTCGTCGTCGGGAATGCTGCACTCCTCAGGTGAAGAAGCGTATCGGGTCGTATCCGCGTGTCCGTGTTGAGGGCGGCGGTCGTGGGGTGGTGGCGCAGGCCGGGGCCGTTCTGCTGGTGGAGACAGCACGCAAGACGGGCTTGGACCAGGCGGTATCTGCGGCGCTGGCACCGTGGCGCAAGCCGCGGGCCGTGCACGATCCGGGCAAGATCCTGCTGGATGTCGCGTTCGCGATCGCGCTGGGCGGGGACTGCCTGGCCGATGTGGGCATGCTGCGGGCCGAGCCCGACGTGTTCGGGCCGGTCGCCTCCGACCCGACCGTCTCCCGCCTCATCGACGCGCTTGCCGCGGGCGGCAAGCGCGCCCTGGCCGCGATCCGCACCGCCCGCGCCGAAGTACGCGAGCACGTCTGGAGGCTGGCCGGCCATTCAGCGCCGGACGCGGACGGGCAGGTGATCGTGGACCTCGACGGGGTGCTCGTCATCGCGCATTCCGACAAGCAGGACGCCGCCGCGACCTGGAAGAAGACCTATGGCCATCACCCGCTGATGGGGTTCGTGGACCACGGCCGCGGCGGGGCCGGGGAACCGGTCGTGGGCCTGCTACGGCCCGGCAATGCCGGCTCCAACACCGCGGCCGACCACATCGAGGCCGCGAGACTGGCCCTGGCCCAGCTGCCGAAGAAGTACCGGCGCGGGCGGCAGACGCTCATACGTTGTGACTCCGGCGGCGGCACCCACGAATTCGTCGACTGGCTGTCCGCGCGCGGGCGGTGGCTGTCGTACTCGGTCGGGATGACCATTACCGATGCCATCCACCAGGCCGTCTTGAAGATCCCCGCGTCGGCGTGGACACCGGCCATCGAGCCGGACGGCGAGGTCCGCGACGGCGCCTGGGTAGCCGAACTTGACGCCGGCAGCGACTGCCTGACCGGCTGGCCGAAGGGGATACGGCTGACCGTCCGCAAGGAACGCCCGCATCCGGGCGCCCAGTTGCGCTTCACCGACGCCGACGGGATGCGGCTGACGTGCTTCGCCACCAACACCACGCACACCCCGATCGCCGAGCTGGAACTGCGGCACCGCCAGCGGACCCGCGCCGAGGACCGCATCCGCGCCGCCCGCGCGACCGGCCTGCGCAACCTCCCCCTGCACGACGCGGCGCAGAACCAGATCTGGCTGGAGGCCTGGCCGTCTCGCCCGCGCCCAGGCAGCGGACTGGGCCCTACGCCAGACCTGCCGTTCGGCAGTTCGACGACAGCGGGCCGTCGCCCGCCTGGTGGCGCTGCAGATTGCCGCACATACCGACGATCACGGTCGGGGCCGCGTCGAAACCGCCCATTTGATCCGGACGACAGGTCTCTCCTCTGTGGCCATGGCGACTCTGCTCGACCAACTTGCGGTGGCGGGTGCCCTCGGTCGTTGGAAGCTCGACACGGCAACCGATGAAGTTTGCTGGACTTCTGAGTCTCGTGTGACCGGGGCGGCGTCCCTGGGTGAGCGGAGGGAAGCGGAGAACCGCGGCCACAGGCCCCTTTGAGCTTCTAACAGGATCGTGCTGAACGGCCCTGGCCCGAGCGGTCGCCGGGACTGAAGCACTCTCTTGTCCCACCGCGGTAAGCGGCCTTGGTTCGGTGTCCTGCGGAACCAGCCTGGCGCACCCTCTGAGAGGCACGAGGCACCGCACAGGCCGTCCACTGAAGTTGAATTCTGGGGACAGTTAGAGCGTGTTGCCTCAGCTTGAGCCTGGACCCCAACAGAGATCAGCAGGTGATGCCGAGGCTCTATTGATGATGTCGGCGGGGTCAGACGCCAGTACACGCGGTTCCGGAAGGGAGAATTCCTCCCCAACTCCACTCGCTGTGACTTCCTCAACTGGCTCGGCTACACCGGCGCGCTGGAGAACGAGGCGGTCGCACGGTTACGTGTGCCGGGGCCGAACTCGGCGCTCTCCGGCGCGGGTCCGGCTCCCGTAGGGCCGGCCGCGGGTGGCCGCGAGGGTTGCCGCTCCGGGGGCCGACTCTTCACCGGTCCGCCGTCGGGCTGGTGCCGGGTTCGGCGTCCTTGCCGGACCCCGACTCCGGGCGGCTGCCCGCATCCGGACGGGCGCCGTGGCGTGTGACGGCACGCCACCCCGCCGCGACCAGAAACGCGGCAGCCGTCGACAGCCCTGCGCAGACGAAGAACACGGCTGTGTAACCGGCCCACTGGGTGACTACGCCCGCGGTGGCGCCGGCCAGCAGGATGCCGGCCTGCTGGGAGGAGGTGTACAGCGAAGACGCGGTGCCCGCCCGACCTGGCAGGGCGTCCTGCAGCAGCGAGAGCGGCAGGCTCAGCAGCACACCGGTGCAGGCGGCACCGGGTAGTTGAGACAGGAGCAGCGCGGCCGGGGAGTGTACGAAAGGCAGCGTGGCGAAGAACAGCGCCGATACGGCCGCTGCGCCCAGCACGAGACGCCAAGCGCCGAGGCGGTGTGCGTACCGTCCGGTCAGCACGATGACCGGCACCTCCAGGGCAGCCGCGACGCCGATCATCAGCCCGGTGAAACTCGGGCGGAGCCCCAGATCGAGCGTGACGAAGAGCGCGATGTTGATCTGGTAGATCGAGTTGACTGCGAGGAAGAGGACCACGGCCGGCAAGAGCAGCAGCAGCAGCGGGCGGCCCGGCCCGGTGAACGGGTTTCCGACGGATTTCCGCTTGGCAGGGTCTCGCGGTAGGTCGGGGAGCAGACACCGGCACAAGAGTCCCGACATGGCGTAGAGGAATGCCGCCAGCAGGTAGAGCGGAACGAAGCCCTGGGCGTCGACGAGTAGGAACCCCAGCGGCGGGCCGATGATCCAGCACACCGAGGTGACCGACCGCAGTATGGAGTTCAGGAGAGTCGAATCGAGCGCACGGGACTGTGCGTAGTCCCGGTTGTAGGCGAAGATCTGCGCGAATCCGGCGCCGCCAAGGCCGAACAGCACCGCGCCGGTGGCCAGGAGAAGCAGGTAGTCGCGGAACGCCGCGTAGGAGAGTGCGCCAGCCGCGGACAACAGGGGACACAGCATCAGGAGCGTCCGGCGGTTGAGCATGCGGTCCGACAGTGTGCCGACCGTCAGACCGGCGGCGATCTCCAGCACTCCCCGTGCTGAGAAGAACAGTCCGGTCATGAGCGGTGTCGCCCCGACCGGACCGGCCAGGAACAGGCTCACGGAGGTACTCACCAACGCGCCCGCCAGGCCGATCATCGCTGTGTTGACCGCCATGCCGCGCAGTGTTGTGTCCTTCAGTACGCGGGTGGCACCGGTGCCGTTCCGTGCGCTGCTGATGTCCGTCTTCAAACTGGACCTCTCCAGGGCGCGGCCGTGCTTGACCATAGCCCGACTGAGGTTGTCATAAATGGCAATCTCTAGGCAACTAATGCCAGAACACTGGATGATCGATTCCAAGGGATCGGCTGCGCGCATGAGGTGAGGGAGCCCAAAGTGCGGTTGTGACGCCAGACTTGGACTCCCTCGCCACCGCACTGGACGTGAAAACCGACGACCTGCTGAAGGCATCGCCGCATCTCGCGCCATGGCGACCGGCTGTCGGGACCACCCCTAAACTCACCGACGCCGAGCTGGTCACCCTCGCGGTGATGCAGGCCATGCTCGGGTTCACCTCCGAGGCCAAGTGGCTCCGCCACACCCGCGCTCACCCGCGGCACCTGTTCCTGTACGTGCCCCAGCAGCCCAGCTACAACAAGCGTCTGCGCAAGGCCACCGAGCTGCTCCGCCGTGCGGCCGCTCCCGCGAGACCGTCAAACGCTCCGAGCTGGCCGGATGGGCCGAGTACGGCTACTGCGCCAGTTCAGCCGCTTCTTTTGGGGCCTGCGCCTGCATTGGTGTGCACGCTCCAGGGACTGCCCGTCGCCTTCGCCCTGACCGGAGCGAAAGCCGACGAGCGCGAGACGCTGCTGGACCTGCTCGACGCCGAACCGGAACTCCTCGCCACCCGGCCCGGACAGACCTTGATCGGCGACAAGAACTACTTCGGCCGCGACTTCGAGAACCAGCTGGCCGAGCACGGAATCCGGCTGCTGCGGCCAACCTGCAAGGGCGAACCGGAGCGGCCCGGAGCCGAGCTGTTCAAACCACTGCGGCAGGTTATCGAGTCGGTCAACGAGACCTTCAAGGGCCAGCTCAACCTCGAACAGCACCACGGCCGCACGCCTGCCGGCGTCGTCGCCCGCATCATGCAGCGCATCCTCACGCTGACCACCGCCATCTGGCACAACGACCAGAGCGGACAGCCCGTGCTGCGCTCACTGATCGCCTACGACCACTAACCCTTGGGAGTGATCATCTAGTTGGACGGTGCCAGGGTGCGCAGGACGTCGAACTCGTTGCCCTCGGGGTCGACCATGACCACCCAGCTCCGGCCAGGGCCCTGGCCCACGTCC
>NZ_JAHUXH010000120.1 GCF_019219825.1 Streptomyces sp. TRM70350
GAGGAGACCACGACCGGCGTCCACCGCCTGTACGAGATGCAGCGCGAAGGCACCCTCCTGTTCCCGGCGATCAACGTCAACGACGCGGTCACCAAGTCGAAGTTCGACAACAAGTACGGCTGCCGCCACTCCCTGATCGACGGCATCAACCGCGCCACCGACACCCTGATCGGCGGCAAGACCGCGGTCGTCTGCGGCTACGGCGACGTGGGCAAGGGCTGCGCGGAGTCCCTGCGCGGACAGGGCGCCCGCGTGATCGTCACCGAGATCGACCCGATCTGCGCCCTTCAGGCGGCCATGGACGGCTACCAGGTCACGACCCTCGACGAGGTCGTCGACAAGGCCGACATCTTCATCACCACGACCGGCAACAAGGACATCATCATGGCCTCGGACATGGCCAAGATGAAGCACCAGGCGATCGTGGGCAACATCGGCCACTTCGACAACGAGATCGACATGGCCGGCCTCGCCAAGGTCCCCGGCATCGTCAAGGACGAGATCAAGCCGCAGGTCCACACCTGGACCTTCCCGGACGGCAAGAAGATCATCGTGCTGTCCGAGGGCCGCCTGCTGAACCTGGGCAACGCCACCGGTCACCCGTCGTTCGTGATGTCCAACTCCTTCG
>NZ_JAHUXH010000121.1 GCF_019219825.1 Streptomyces sp. TRM70350
CAGTTCTGAGGTAACGAACAGTTGCCGGCTTTGAGTAGAACAGACAATTGAAGAGTGTGCTTGTTCGCTCGAAACCAATAGGGTTTCGGTGGTTATAGCGTGAGGGAAACGCCCGGTTACATTCCGAACCCGGAAGCTAAGCCTTACAGCGCCGATGGTACTGCAGGGGGGACCCTGTGGGAGAGTAGGACGCCGCCGAACAATCTTTGGGAAGGACCCCTGGTCACCAGCGTTCAGCTGGGACCAGGGGTCCTTTCGTTTTTACAATGTTTGCGGTACCGAAGACAGGAGTCACCGATGTCCACCAACTCTCCCGACGACAAACCGGAGCGCGACCAGCGGCGACGGGATGGTGGGGATCGCGGCGACCGCGGCGGTTTCCGACGCGACCGCGGTGACCGGAGTGACCGTGGTGACCGGGGCGGCTTCCGGCGTGACAACGACCGTGGTGGCTACGGCCGTCGAGACAGCGATCGTGGGTCGCGGCCGTCGTTCCAGCGCGACGACCGTGATCGCGGGCCACGCCGCGACGACCGGGGCAGCCGACCCGGTGGGTTCCGCCACGACGACCGAGGTGACCGTCCGGCCTTCCGCCGCGA
>NZ_JAHUXH010000122.1 GCF_019219825.1 Streptomyces sp. TRM70350
AAGGGGTCCTTTCAAAAAGCTGGGTGCTTGCGGGCGAGGGTCATGCAGTGCGCGAGATGAAGGAAGGCGTCATGCATGTCGTCTCGGGTTTCCCAGCGGGTCCGTAAGCGGCGAGGGCCGTGGAGCCAGGCGATGGCGGACTCGGCAACCCATCGCACCCGCCCCAGGCCCGAGCCGTGTGGCTGTCCGCGCCGGGCGATCTTCGGAACGATGCCACGCTCACGCAGACGGCGGCGGTAGCTGTCGTGGTCGTAGCCGCGGTCGGCATACAGCGCGCGGGGCTTGCGCCGGGGCCGGCCCCGCTTGCCCCGCACCGGCGCCAGCCCGTCGACCAGCGGCAGAAGCTGGGTGATGTCGTTGCGGTGTCCGCCGGTGTGTGACACCCGCAGCGGGGTGCCGTGCGCGTCGGTCAGCACGTGGTGCTTCGAGCCCGGCCGTGCACGGTCAATGGGGACTCGGACCGACTTTTGGGCTGCTTCGCCCCCGCTTGGCCTGCACGTGCGAGGCATCGACCGCGACGCGGGAGAAGTTCAGGCGGTCCGCCGCCCGCAGCCGGTCCAGCAGCACCCGCTGGAGCTCCTCCCACACCCCGGCCTG
>NZ_JAHUXH010000123.1 GCF_019219825.1 Streptomyces sp. TRM70350
CGACGGGGTCGTGCCGTTCGGTGCGGACGATGTGGTGCTGGTGACCGGTGGTACGGGTGCGCTGGGTCGTGTGGTGGCCCGGCATCTGGTGGCTGAGCACGGTGTGGGGCGGCTGGTGTTGGCGAGTCGTCGGGGTGGTGGTGATGAGCTGGTCGCGGAGCTGGGTGAGTTGGGTGCCGCTGTGGATGTGGTGGCGTGTGATGTGTCCGACCGGGGTGCGCTGGGGGAGTTGGTCTCGGCTTATCCGTTGACGGGTGTGGTGCATGCGGCGGGTGTGCTGGATGACGGCATGGTGGAGTCGTTGGATGCTGAGCGGGTCGACGGGGTGTTGCGGGGGAAGGTCGACGGTGCCTGGTATCTGCATGAACTGACGGCTGGTCTGGATCTGCGTGCGTTTGTGCTGTTCTCGTCGCTTGCGGGTGTGGTGGGCAGTGCGGGTCAGGGCGGGTACGCGGCGGCCAATGCCGCGTTGGACGCGCTGGCCGAGCACCGGCGGGCGCAGGGGCTGCCCGCCACCTCCATCGCCTGGGG
>NZ_JAHUXH010000124.1 GCF_019219825.1 Streptomyces sp. TRM70350
GGGAGGGCAGCGAGGAGTACCTCGACTCGGAGAAGTACCAGCTCAAGCCCCGCAACTGGGACGACCCGAACACCATCGCCCCCCTCATCACGCAGCTGAACACGATCCGGCGCAACCACCCCGCCCTGCGCCGGCTCCGCAACCTCCGCTTCCATCACACGGACAACGACGCGCTCATCGCGTACAGCAAACGCACCGGCGACGACACCGTCCTGGTGGTCGTGAACCTCGACCCGCACCACGCCCAGGAGGCCACGGTCCGGTTGGACATGCCGCACCTCGGCCTGGACTGGCACGCCTCCGTGTCCGTGCACGACGAACTGACGGGTGAGACCCATCAGTGGGGCAGCACCAACTACGTGCGCCTGGAGCCCGGCCGGGCCCCCGCCCACGTGCTCCATGTCCAGCGGTCGCCCGTGTCGGCGCAGAACGGAGGGTCAGCAGCGTCATGACTGTCAACGAGCCCGTTCCGGACACCTTCGAGGACACACCCGCCAAGGACCGGGACCCC
>NZ_JAHUXH010000125.1 GCF_019219825.1 Streptomyces sp. TRM70350
AGGAGGGCAGCGAGGAGTACCTCGACTCGGAGAAGTACCAGCTCAAGCCCCGCAACTGGGACGACCCGAACACCATCGCCCCCCTCATCACCCGGCTCAACGCCATCCGCAGGCAGAGCCCCGCGCTGCGGCAGTTGCGGGACCTGCACTTCCACCACACCGACAAGGAAGCGGTGATCGCGTACTCCAAGCGGTCGGGGTCGAACACGGTTCTGGTGGTCGTCAACCTCGACCCCCACCACACCCAGGAGGCCACGGTCTCGTTGGACATGCCGCAACTCGGCCTGGACTGGCACGAGTCGATGCCGGTGCGCGACGAGCTCACCGGCGAGACCTATCACTGGGGCAGGGCCAACTATGTGCGCCTTGAGCCGGGCCACAGGCCCGCGCACATCTTCACGGTTCTGCGACCGTCCACCCCGCAGATCGGAGGGTCACCCACAACATGATCGTCAACGAGCCCGTTCCGGACACCTTCGAGGACACACCCGCCAAGGACCGGGACCCT
>NZ_JAHUXH010000126.1 GCF_019219825.1 Streptomyces sp. TRM70350
CGTCACGCCGTGGATCCCGAAGGCCAGCGCGGTCCAGTCGAGGGTGCTCGCCTTCAACAGGTCTTGTACGACGACCAGTTCCTCGTTGTCAGCGGGCGGGAGCTCGCCGGTCTTCTGGTGTGCGGCGCCTTGGTGGACCAGCAGGGTGGCGTCGCCGCCGTCGTCCAGGATCATGTTCGGACCGCCGGTGGGGCTGTCCGGCCAGCTCAGCGCCTGCTCGGTGCACCACCAGTATTCCTGAAGGGTCTCGCCCTTCCAGGCGAAGACCGGGATGCCCTGGGGGTTGTCGGGCGTGCCGTTCGGGCCGACGGCGATGGCGGCCGCGGCGTGGTCCTGGGTGGAGAAGATGTTGCAGGACGCCCAGCGGACCCGGGCGCCGAGGGCGACCAGGCTCTCGATCAGGACGGCGGTCTGGACGGTCATGTGCAGGGAGCCGGTGATCCGCGCGCCCTTCAGGGGTCCTTGCACTATGCCCGCCCGGGTCGCGTGGT
>NZ_JAHUXH010000127.1 GCF_019219825.1 Streptomyces sp. TRM70350
CCCCACTCATCCCACGCCACCAGCGCCTTGCCCGTCTCCTTCATCGCGGTGCGCGAGTCACGGATCCAGGAGGGGAGCTTGTCGTCGGGAAGCGCCCAGAACAGGGTGCCCACCCCGGGGATCGAGGTCAGCGCCAGACCCGTGGCCAGCTGCGCCAGGCCCTTCCACGCCTGGCCCATCGCCTCCCAGCCGCCGAAGCCGACCAGCGTGCCCAGGCCCTTGATCGTGCCCCAGATACCGTCGACGATCAGGCCGTCCCACACGAACGACTTCACCCAGTGGCCGACCTCGTACCAGTGATGCTTCTCCTCCACCGGGTCACCCCAGGGAAGCTTCGCGTTCTTCATGTCCTCCGCGGAGAACCCGTACTGATCCGCACGCTCCGAACCATCACCGGCCACCATCTGCGTCCCGCCCCACAACGCGGTGATCTTGTTGTGGCACGTCCGCTCCGCCGCCCAGAAAGCAGCAACCGTCGC
>NZ_JAHUXH010000128.1 GCF_019219825.1 Streptomyces sp. TRM70350
TTGCTGACCGTGGCGGCGGCGCTGCTCGGCGGGCTGCTCCCGGCGCTGGCCTCCGCGGTCGTCGGCTCGGTGCTGCTGAACTGGTACTTCACCCCGCCCGTGCACACCCTGACCATCGCCGACCCGAAGAACATGGTCGCCATCGCGATCTTCATCGGCGTCGCGGTGTCCGTGGCGTCGGTGGTGGACCTCGCCGCCCGGCGGACCCATCAGGCGGCCCGGCTGCGGGCCGAGGCCGAGATCCTGTCCTTCCTCGCGGGCAACGTGCTGCGCGGCGAGACCAGCCTGGAGGCCCTCCTCGAGCGGGTGCGCGAGACCTTCGGCATGGAGTCGGTGGCGCTGCTGGAGCGAGAGAGCGACGTGGCGCCCTGGACGTGCGCGGGAAGCGTGGGACCGCGTCCGGCCGGGCGCCCCGAGGACGCGGAGGTCGACATGCCGGTCAGCGACCGCATGACGCTCGCCCTGACG
>NZ_JAHUXH010000129.1 GCF_019219825.1 Streptomyces sp. TRM70350
TGCCGCTGCTTGTGTGGCGGGTGTGCTGTCTTTGGCTGATGGTGCTCGTGTGGTTGCGCTGCGGAGTCGGGCGTTGACGGGGCTTGCGGGCAGCGGGGGCATGGTGTCCGTGGCGGCGTCGCCCGCGGAGACCGGGGAATGGGTGGCTCTTTGGGCGGGCCGGGTGGCGGTCGCCGCTGTCAACGGTCCTGAGTCGGTCGTCGTCGCGGGTGAGGCGGTGGCGTTGGAGGAGTTCCTCGCGCACTGTGCGGGGCGGGGTGTACGCGCGCGTCGCGTCGCCGTCGACTACGCTTCCCACTCGCCGCTGGTGGAGCCGGTCCGTGACCGGCTGCGGGCCGACCTGGAGGGTGTCCGGCCGGTCGAAGGCACGGTTCCCCTGTTCTCGACCGTGACGGGCCAGTGGTGCGACGGCACGGAACTGGACGCCGACTACTGGTACCGCAACCTGCGC
>NZ_JAHUXH010000013.1 GCF_019219825.1 Streptomyces sp. TRM70350
AACCCAGCGGACTTTCCGCGGCACCCCCGCGGAAACCTCATCCACGGAGACTGACAGCCATGGACCACCCTGACATCCGCGTCGAGAAGGGCCACGCCGAGCCCGAGGAAGTCGCCGCCATCACGGCCATCCTCCTGGCCCGCGCCGCCGCCCACACCGCCACGTCCACCCCGGCCCACCGAGGCCGCGCCAAGGCCGGCTGGCGCCGCCTGGAACGCGAGCCGGGCTTCCGCGCCCCGCACAGCTGGCACGGCTAGGCTGCGCCGCTCGACCGGTTGCCATCCTCGACCGGTTGCCAACGCCGAGAAGGGGCCCCTCCGTCAGGAGGGGCCCCTTCTTCGTGTTCGACCGGGGGTCTACCGCAGGCGGGCCATCAGCGCGTGCTCCACCAGCGTGATCAGCGTCGACTTGGCGTCCGCGCGATGGCGGGCGTCCGTCGTGATGATCGGGGTGTCGGGGCCGATCTGCAGCGCCTCGCGGACCTCGTCCGGCGAGTACGGCTGCTGTCCGTCGAAGCCGTTGAGCGCGATGACGAACGGCAGGCCGCTGTTCTCGAAGTAGTCGACCGCGGGGAAGCAGTCGGCCAGGCGCCGGGTGTCCACGAGCACCACCGCGCCGATGGCGCCGCGCACCAGGTCGTCCCACATGAACCAGAAGCGGTCCTGGCCGGGCGTACCGAAGAGGTACAGGATCAGGTCCTGGTCCAGGGTGATACGGCCGAAGTCCATCGCCACGGTCGTCGTGGTCTTGTCTCCGGTGTGGGTGAGGTCGTCGATGCCTGCCGAAGCAGACGTCATGACGGCCTCCGTGCGCAGCGGGTTGATCTCCGAGACGGCGCCGACGAACGTGGTCTTGCCCACGCCGAAGCCGCCCGCCACCACGATCTTCGCGGAGGTGGTGGAGCGGGAAGGACCGCCGCTAGAGCTTGCGAAGTCCACTGAGCACCCTTTCGAGCAGTGTCACGTCTGGCTGGCCGCCGGCGTTCTCGTCGCCGCCGGGCTGATGGATGGCGACCAGGCCCGCCTCCGCCAAGTCGGCGACGAGGATCCTGGCCACGCCGAGAGGGATCGTCAGCAGGGCCGAGATCTCGGCCACCGACTTGATCTCCCGGCAGAGGTTGCAGATCCGCTGATGCTCGGGCAGCTGACCCTGCATCTGGTGCGGAGCCGCGGTGGTGTGCACCAGCGCCTCGATGGCGAGCTGGTACCGCGGCCTGGTGCGGCCGCCCGTCATCGCGTACGGGCGCACCAGGGGGTTGTGCGACGCCCCGGCGGGCGCCGGCTCAGGGGTGCGGCGCTGCGGCTGCACGGGCTGGACGCGCGGCGCGTTCGGCTGGTCGTACGGCGAGGGCCCAGGCCCCTGCGGTGCGTACGGCTGCCGGTGGCTCGGTGCGGAGGGGAAGTTGTACCGGTTCGGGGAACCGTCGTTCTGCCCCTGGCCAGGGCCGTACGACCAGTTGCCTGATGAACCGCTTGGGGGTGTTGCCACTTTCTCCTCCTCCGACTGTGCCGGGCACCCATCGCTGTGGAGCCGCGTCCCGAAACCTTACGGCCACGGGACGCGAAATCGCACCGTCTGTCTTTTAGTTGAGAAGGCTTCCTTGGAGCTCCGCACGAAGATCCGGAGTCAGGACCGTGCCCGCGCGGTCGACCAAAAGCGCCATCTCGTACCCAATGAGGCCGATGTCCGCTTCGGGGTGCGCCAGAACCGCGAGCGACGAGCCGTCGGAAATGGACATGATGAAGAGGAATCCTCGCTCCATCTCCACAACCGTCTGGTTCACGCTGCCGCCCTCGAAGATGCGCGAGGCGCCGGCGGTCAGTGAGGTCAGACCGGAGGCGACGGCCGCGAGCTGGTCGGCGCGGTCGCGGGGAAAGCCTTCGGACATCGCCAGAAGGAGTCCGTCGGCGGAGACCACCACCGTGTGGGACACCCCGGGGGTGTTGTCCACGAAGTTGGTGATCAACCAGTTCAGGTTCTGTGCCGCCTGGCTCATCGGGCTCACACTAACGCTCCTGGTTGTAGGTGCTGTCAGGACCGAAGCCCTGGCCGTTCGTTTCACTTCCTGCGCTGCGTCCCCGCTGGACACCCCGGCGCAGGTTGCTCAGCCTGCCCCGGACGTCCTCGGGGGCGCGGGAGACCTGTGGGCCGCCCTGCGGGGTCGACTCCGCGGCACCCTCGACCAGATTGGCCTTGGGCACCCGCCGCGGCAGGCCGGAGGAGGTAACCCCGCCCGCCTTGGGCTTGCGGAGCTGCGCGGCCTGCTGCCAGCGCTCGTCGTTCGCCGAGCGCCAGCTGTCCTCGGCGTTGCGCTCCGCCGAAGGGGCCGCCGTGTCCCGGTTCGCGGGCCCGCCCGCCGCCTGGCCGCCACCGGTGGCTCCCCGGCGGGGAAGCCCGGCGTCGGTCAGCGCGTGCCCTGCGGTGTGGCCCGGTTCCGGACGGTCGAAGCCTACGCGGTCCCGCTCACTCGCGTCAGCGGCCTGCGCAGATTCCGTTTCGGGAGCGTACTGGTCGGCGTACCCGTTCTGGTAGCCGTCGCGCTGCTGCCAGTCGCCCTGGTAGGACTGCTCTTCGAAGGCCGAGAAGGTCTCCGACGCCCCGGACGGGACCGCCGCGGGCTCCTCCTGGGCCGACTCCGCATAACCGGGCTCCGGATAGCCGCCGTTGGTCGGGAAACCATCGCTCTGCGGCAGCCCGTTCGGCGCGTAGTACTGCTCGTCGTACGACCGCTGCTGCTGGTCCTCGTACGACGTCTGCTCCTGGTACGCCGTCTGCTGACCGTAGGCCGCGGCCTGGTCCGGGTAGGCGTTCTGGCCGTTGTCGTAGGGCTGTTGGCCGTTGTCGTAGGCCTGCTGGCCCGGCCGGCCGTCGTAGCCGCCGTCGGCGTACGCCTGGGACTCGGTGTGCTCCTGGGCGGGCTGCTGGCCGTGGGCCTGGGCCTCCAGGGCCGCGCGGCGCTCCTCGCGCATCAGGGAGCGGCCCACCGGGTCCAGCTCGCGGATGTCGTCGGGGACCTCGGTGTAGCGGCTGTCGTCGAAGCCGAGCTCGGCGGCCGTACGCATCGGCTGCTGGTGGAAGTTCTCACCCTGGAACTGCTGCTCCGGGATGATCTGCGAGACGGTGAACTCCTCGCGCTCCGGCGCCTGCTCGCCGCCACCGCCGTGCGTGATGGCGTCGGGGAGCATGACCAGCGAGGTGGTCCCGGCCTGCTCGCCGGAGGGGCGCAGCTGGACGCGGATGCCGTGCCGGTCGGAGAGGCGGCCGACCACGAAGAGGCCCATGCGCTGGGAGATCGCGGCGTCCACGGTCGGCGGGTTGGCCAGCTTGTGGTTGATGTCCGCGAAGTCCTCGGCGGTCAGGCCGATGCCCTTGTCGTGGATCTCGATCATCACGCGGCCGTCCGGCAGCCGGGTCGCGGTGACGCGGACCTTGGTCTGCGGGGAGGAGAACGTGGTCGCGTTCTCCAGCAGCTCGGCCAGCAGGTGCACGAGGTCGGTCACGGCACGGCCGTGGATGTCGGCCTCGGGCACGCCGGATATCTCGATGCGCTCGTACTGCTCCACCTCGGAGGAGGCGGCGCGTAGCACGTCGACCAGCGGGACCGGCTGGTCCCAGCGGCGGCCGGGCTCCTCGCCGGCGAGGACCAGGAGGTTCTCGCCGTTGCGGCGCATACGCGTCGCCAGGTGGTCCAGCCTGAAGAGGTTCTCCAGCTGGTCCGGGTCGGCCTCGTTGTTCTCCAGGTCGGTGATCAGGGTCAGCTGGCCCTCGATCAGCGACTGGTTGCGGCGCGAGAGGTTGGTGAAGATCGCGTTGATGTTGCCCCTCAGCAGGGCCTGTTCGGCGGCGAGCCGGACGGCCTCGCGGTGCACCTGGTCGAAGGCGCGGGCGACCTCGCCGATCTCGTCGGTGGAGGTGATCGGGATGGGCGAGACACGGGTGTCGACGCGGCCGGGGTCGGTGCGCGAAAGCTGGTCGACCAGCATCGGCAGGCGCTGCTCGGCGATGCCGAAGGCGGCGTTGCGCAGCTGGCGCATCGAGCGGCTCATCTGGCGGGCCACCATGCCGGCCAGGATGAACGCGGCGAGCAGGGCGACCACGACGATGGCGCCGGTGATGATGGCGTCCCGCCTGGCGTCGTCGGCGATGTCGGAGGCCTCGTTCACCGCGGTGTCGGCCAGGTCCGACTCGATCTTGTTGTACGCGTTGAACTTGAGAGTGTTGACCGCCCACCAGTTCTCCGCGGTGACGCCCTGCTGGGCGAGGGCGGCGCGTGCGCTCGTGTCCGTGGACGGCAGCGCGGCGAGCCGGGTGACCATCGCGGTGGGGTTGGAGGGCGGCGGCACGTAGTCCGGGTCCTCGGCCTTGGCCTCCGCGGCCATCTTCGCGCCGTCGGCCTTGATCTGCTTCTCGGCCGCCCTCAGCTTGGCGATGTCCTGCGCGGTACCGCCGCTCTCGTACTCCTGGATCGCGATGCCCTCCAGGTACGCGTACGACGAGAGGGCGACGCGCTGCCTGGCCAGGTCCGCGGTCTCGGGGCCGGGCTTGATCAGCATGTGCATGCCGATGGAACGCTGCAGGGAGAGCGCGCCCTTGGTCAGCGAGATGGCGTAGACGGTACGGCCGTAGCTGGTGATGTTGCCGGTGCCCAGACCGAGCTCGTTGGCGAACTCCAGCAACCGGTGCTCGACATCGACGTAGCCCTCTTCGGTCTGCACGCCCGTGAGCTTGTCGGTGTAGGCGGCCGCGCGGAGTTCCGCCAGCCGCGGCTCCGCCTCGCGGAAGCGCTCCAGGCGCCGCACCAGGTTGGGCCGGTCCGGCATGTTCTGGACGGCCTCGTCGAAGGCGTCGGCCGCCTTGTCGGTGTTCGCGCGGGCCTCTACGACTGTCGGGTCCTTCTCGCCCTTGCCCTCGAGCAGGGGCGCGGCGGTCACGTCGCGCTCGACGAGCAGTTCGTTGCCGTAGACCAGCGCGGCCCGCACCAGGCGCGCGGTGTTCTCGGCGTCCTCGGCCTCCTGCCAGGTGTCGATCGAGCTCTTCACCTGGAAGCCGCCCATGACCAGACCGACCAGCACGGGGATGAGCAGGATCGCGTTCAGCCGGGTCGCCACGCGCCAGTTGCGCGGGGAGAAACGGCCGCCGCTCGGAGCGGGCGCGGCCACCTGCTCCGAACCGGGCACAGCGGGGGCGGACGCCGCTCCGCGCGGCGGCGGGGTGAAGTTGCCCCGGGCGGGCGGCTCGGGACCTTTGTTGCTTCGCCTCACTCGACCAACAACCTCTCGGCGGCGGGCACCTACGTCGTGCCGCAGTGTCTCAGAGCCCAGTTCGCCATCGACCACTGAGTACGTCTTTGACCTTTGGGCAGTTCAGGCATTCCAGCACGTCGACCTGCGCTCTTCCAAACATGGGAAAGGGCGGATTCCTTGTGAGGTAAGCCCCAGATAAAACGGTCATAAAGAGCGAGCCCCGTCAAAAGACGGGGCTTTTGTGCGCGCAGCGACACCGCATGACCGCGACGCGTGGCGGTACCACCCGATTCCTCTGCCGAAACGTTATGAACACCGGAGCCGACCGTGTCAAAGGCCACAGCAGGCTCCGTTGCCACGACGACGGCACCTACGGCAACTGCCGTACGAAGCCGCCCACTTGAGTGTTACTTCAGCCGCGCCATCAGGGCGTGCTCCACCAGCGTGATCAGCGCGGACTTGGCGTCGGCCCGGTGCCGGGCGTCGGTGGTGATGATCGGGGTGTCCGGGCCGATCTGCAGCGCCTCGCGGACCTCCTCCGGCGCGTACGGCTGCTGTCCGTCGAAGCCGTTGAGGGCGACCACGAACGGCAGGCCGCTGTTCTCGAAGTAGTCCACCGCCGGGAAGCAGTCCGCCAGTCGGCGGGTGTCCACCAGCACCACGGCACCGATGGCGCCGCGCACCAGGTCGTCCCACATGAACCAGAAGCGGTCCTGACCGGGCGTACCGAAGAGGTACAGGATCAGGTCCTGGTCCAGGGTGATACGGCCGAAGTCCATCGCCACCGTCGTGGTGGTCTTGTCCCCGGTGTGCGTGAGGTCGTCGATGCCCGCGCTCGCGGACGTCATCACCGCCTCGGTGCGCAGCGGGTTGATCTCCGAGACGGCGCCGACGAACGTGGTCTTGCCCACGCCGAAGCCACCCGCCACCACGATCTTGGCAGAGGTGGTGGCACCTCTCGGTTCAGAGCTTGCGAAGGCCACTGAGCACCCTTTCGAGCAGTGTCACGTCGGGCGCACCGCCGTTGTTCTCGTCGCCGCCCGGCTGGTGGACGGCCACGAGTCCGGCCTCGGCCAGGTCCGCGACGAGGATCCGGGCCACGCCGAGCGGCATGGCGAGCAGCGCCGAGACCTCGGCGACCGACTTCACCTCACGGCACAGGTGGCAGATGCGCTGGTGCTCCGGGAGCAGTGCCATGAGCGCTGCCGGGTCGGCCGTGGTGCTGATCAGCGCCTCCAGGGCGAGCTGATAGCGCGGCCGGGTCCGGCCGCCGGTCATCGCGTACGGACGGACCAGCGGCTGGTCGCCCTCGTCCCCGTACGGATCTGTGTACGGATCATGAGAGGCGGTGGGCGGGGTCATGAATCCTCCGGGCGGTACAGCAAGTTGGTCAGTCGTGCCGTCTGACGGGGGCCGGTGGGGGGAATGTGGCGGCCGGACGGTGATGTGGTGAGACGGGTGGATCCGGGGACGTTAGTGGAGCAGACTTCCTTGCAGTTCGGCGCGCAGGTCCGGGGTGAGCACGGCTCCCGCCCGGTCGACCAGCAGCGCCATCTCGTAGCCGACGAGGCCGATGTCCGCATCGGGGTGCGCGAGCACGGCGAGCGACGAGCCGTCCGAGATGGACATGAGGAAGAGGAATCCCCGCTCCATCTCCACGACCGTCTGCGCCACGTTGCCGCCCTCGAAGATCCGGGACGCCCCGGCCGTCAGTGAGGTGAGCCCCGACGCGACCGCCGCCAGCTGGTCCGCGCGGTCGCGCGGAAAGCCCTCCGACATCGCCAGAAGGAGTCCGTCGGCGGACACGACGACGGTGTGGGACACCCCGGGGGTGTTGTCCACGAAGTTGGTGATCAACCAGTTCAGGTTCTGTGCCGCCTGGCTCATCGGACTCAACTAACGCTCCTGCTGGTGAGTGGGGCTCGGGAAACTGCCCGTCTGGCCGGACCCGGCCTGACGGCCCTGTGCGATACCCCGACGGAGGTTGGTCAGCCGACCGCGCACGTCCTGTGGGGCGCGCGAGACCTGCGGACCGCTCTGGTGCGGCTGCTGCTGAGCGGTGCCCGGGACGAGGTTCGCCCGGGGCACCCGGCGCGGCAGGCCGGAGGTGGTGACACCGCCCGCGGCGGGCTGCCGTACGCGCTCGGCCTGCCGGACGAGGTCGTCGTTCGGCGAGCTGCGCCAGGCGGGGGCGGCGGGACGCTGCGGAGCCTGCGGAGCCGAGGGGCCCTGCGGCTGCTGCGGGGCCGGCGCGGAGCCGCCCTGCGGGCGCTGGGCCCGGCCCGGCTGCGGCGGCTGACCGGGCTGGCCCTGCTGACCTGCCTGGCCGCGGAACCAGTTCGTCTCCAGCGTGTCGTACAGCGGCGTACGCCCGTCACCGGGACCCGACGCGGGCGGCAGGGCCTCCGGCTCCGGACGGCCGGGCCGCTGCTGCGGACGCTGCGGGCCCGGCGGCCGCTGGCCACCGAAGTCGCCCTGCGGTCGCTCGAACTGGCCCGTGCCCGAGGGGTTCCGGTGGCCGCCGGGCAGTGTGTGCTGACCGGTGGAGGAGCCGTCGCACCCGGAGTACTGGCCGGTAGCCCCGTTGTCGTAACCCGACGGAGCCGGGAACTGACCCGTGGACCCGTGGTCGTAGCCCTGCGGCGCGGGGTACTGGCCGGTCGCACCGTTGTCCTGCCGCTGCGGAGCGGGGTACTGGCCGGTGGAGCCGTTGTCGTAGCTCCGCGGTACGGCGGACTGGCCCGGGTCGGAGGCGCTGTTCGGGTTGCCCGGGCCGGTCGGGCCGCCGAAGACGTCCGAGCGGACGAACTGGCCGTTGTTCTGCGGCCCGTTCGCGCCGGGGTGCGGGAACTCGTCGGGGGTGCCGGGCGCCTGGCGGTCGTCGACACGGGGAACCGCCGGGAACTCCGCCGTGGAGCCCGGGCCCTGCCGGTCGTCGATCCGCGGCATCGGGGCCGTCTGGGACGGGTCCCGCTGCTCGTCATGGCCGCGCGGGGTGTCCAGCGCGGCGCGCGGCACCGGCGGCTGCGCGTTCTCGTCGCTCCAGCTCGGGCGCTGCTGCGGCTCGTTGCCGCCCGGCAGCTCGGCCCGCGCTCCGCCACGCGGCGGCAGCTGCGGCTGACGGCCGCGCCGACCGCGCCCGCCACCGGCGTCCGCACCGCCGCGCTGCGGCGGCACGGGGCCGCGGGCGTCCTGGCCCTGCGGGGGAACCGGCGTCTGCGCGTTGCCCACACCGGTGGGCCGGCCCTGCTGCGGGGCCGGAGGAGTCTGCGGTCCACGTGCCCCGCCCGGCGCACCCGGGGCACCGCCCGAGTCGCGGCCCGGCAGCGCGGCCCGCGGGCCCTGACCGGCGCCGAGCCGGCCACCGCCGGCCGCACCGGCACCAAGGGCACCACCACCGGCCGCACCGGCGCCCAGCGAGGAGTCGTTGCCACGCCGGGCCGCGGCCGCACCGGCGGCGGCCTGCGCGGCGGCCGGACCGCCACCCGGTCCGCCCTGACCGGGCTTGCCCTGCGGCTTCTTGTCGCCCTGGGCCACGTCGACCGGCAGCATGACCAGCGCGGTCGTACCACCGGAGTCGGACGGGCGCAGCTGGATGCGGATGCCGTGGCGCTGCGAGAGGCGGCCGACCACGAAGAGGCCCATGCGGCGGGAGACGGAGACGTCCACGGTGGGCGGCGAGGCGAGCCGCTCGTTGATCTGGGCGAGGTCCTCGGGGGAGAGGCCGATACCCGTGTCGTGGATCTCGATCAGCACCCGGCCGTCGGGCAGCGCGTGACCGGTGACCTTGACCTTGGTCTGCGGTGAGGAGAACGAGGTGGCGTTCTCCAGCAGCTCGGCGAGCAGGTGCACGAGGTCGTTGACCACACGGCCGGCCACCTGGGTGGTCGGCACCGACGCCAGCTCGATGCGCTCGTACTGCTCCACCTCGGACGCGGCGGCACGCAGCACGTCGACCAGCGGGACCGGCCGGGTCCAGCGCCGGCCGGGCTCCTCACCGGCGAGGACGAGGAGGTTCTCGCCGTTGCGGCGCATACGGGTGGCGAGGTGGTCCAGCTTGAACAGCGAGGCCAGCTGGTCCGGGTCCGCCTCGCGGGACTCCAGTTCGGAGATCAGCGACAGCTGGCGCTGGATCAGACCCTGGGAGCGGCGCGAGAGGTTGGTGAACATCGCGTTGACGTTGCCCCGCAGCAGGGCCTGCTCGGCGGCGAGGCGGACCGCCTCGCGGTGCACGTCGTCGAAGGCCGCGGCCACCCGGCCGATCTCGTCGCGGGAGTGCACACCGACCGACTCCACGGACGTGTCGACGTCCTGCGGGTCGGACTCGGACAGCTGCTTGACCAGCTCGGGCAGCCGCTCCTGGGCGACCTTGGTCGCGGTGTCCTCCAGCCGGCGCAGCGAGCGGATCATGGACCGGGCCACCACGAACGCGCCGACCAGCGAGACGCCGAGCACGAGCAGGACCAGCGCACCGGAGATGATCGCCTCGCGCTCCGACGCGCTGCGCAGCTCGCGCGCCTTCTGCTCCATGTCCTCCAGCAGCGTGCGCTCGATGTTCTTCATCTGCTGGATCTTGGTGGAGCTGTCGTCCAGCCAGTCGCGGTACGAGCGCTTCTCCAGGGCCTGCAGGCCGTTCTCCCGGCTCAGCGCGCGGCTGGCGTACTTGTCGGTGGCCTCGATGGTCGCGTTGTTCTGGTCGATCGGCTTGAGGAGTTCCTCGGCGCCGTCGCCGTAGATGCTGGAGAAGCTGCGCAGCTCGGAGACCTGGCTCTCCAGCGCCGACTGGGCGTAGAGCCGGTCGTTCTCGGAGAGGTCGCCGAAGGTCTTGTTGTTGGCCGGCAGCGCCGCCGCCAGGACCGCGCGCTGGACCGACGCGTACTCCTTGGCGGAGGAGAACGCGGACAGGGCGCGGGTGCGCTGGATCATGTCGGGGTTGCTGGTGGCCTCCGCCATGTCCTGCGAGAGGTCCAGCAGGTGGTCGATGAGGCGGTGGTAGGCCTCCACGGTCTGCGTGGAGTTGCCCTCGGCCTCGTAGGCGTTGCTGCGGATCTCGTTGAGGCCGTTCAGGTCCCGGGCCAGGCCGACCACGCTGTCGCGCACGCCCTGGAGGTTGCCGTCCTTGCTGGCGGAGTCGACCTCCTCGGACGCGTTGAGGAAGTTCTCCAGCGCCCGGTCCGTCTTGTCCTGGAAGCCCTTGACCGTGATCGCGCTGGCGGTGGAGCCGTGCGCCAGCGGGCCGGCGGACTGGTCGCGCTCCTCCTGGAGCGCGGCGGCCAGTTCGGTGGCCTGCTTGGTCATGTCGGTGAGCAGCTTCATGTTGTCGAGCTGCTCGATGTCGTCCATGGACTGGCTGATGCGCAGCGCGCCGAGCGAGGTGGCCGCGACCACCGGAAGCGTCAGCAGCGCCACCAGGCGGGTCGAGATGCGCCAGTTGCGCAGGGCTATTCGCGGTCCGGGGCCGGTCGCGCCCTGCGGCGACTTCACCGTCGAAGCGGGGGTGGAAGAGCCCGGGGACGCCGAGGCGCCGGGGCGACCCGAGGCCGTGGACGCGCCGGGGCGCCCCGAGCGCTGACCGCCGTCGCCGGACGCGGCCGGGCCCGGGCCCTGGGCGTGCTGGGGCGAGGAACCGCGGTCGGTCCCGCCATGCGGCTCCGGCTCCGCCGAAGCGCTGCCATCCCTCTTGAAACGTCCCTGCACTAGCGTCGCAACCTCTGGACCAGGCGCCCCTCCGCGTGAACGGAAGGACGGTGTCGGCGTCGTCGGGCGCGCCCTGAATACGCACCCGGGTGGTCGTGAGTGACCGGCGCTGGACTCCCCCTTCTCGCCGCTCACTCGTCAGGAGCGACGCTGTTTCGCGCCCCCTGCGCGCCGGCTCGATCCTGCGGCGGTCCGTGGAATTCCAGCACAGTGCAGGATCTCCAACAAGGCCAGTTGGTCAGGCTGTGACCTCCGTGACACCACGTGAGGGTGACGTCACGACACGTAGAGCGGCCTCCGTCTTATAGCGGACATAACCGAACGAGTCGCCGGGGTGTGCGGGGTGTCCCAGTCGCCATGATCAGGAGCGGAATGAGGGCTTCAGGGGGTCAATGTCCGATTCGTTGGCATGAGTTGTCAGCCTGAATTGACCGGTTTGAGTGCGAGTACGTGAGCAAACTCACACAGAACGTGATGGCGCTTCGGGCCGTCGGCGGGGAACCGGATGTTTAGCCTGACGCTTTACAAGAGGCAACGTTCTGCCAACCGGCGCTTCCGGCGCCCCGTACACGACAGGGTTCAGTACAACCGTGAAGACGACGATGATGTTCCGCACGATAGCCAACCCGCGGCGCACCACGCTGGCGCACCTCAAGGACGCCGACGAGCTGCGGACCCCGGACCACCCGGAGCACTCCGTCGACCTCCCCGCCCAGACCGCCAACCCCCGGCGCACGGTCCTGATGGACGTCCCGGCCGGGGCGGTCGCGGCCGAGTAGGACGTAGCACCCAGTACGCCACCAGGCGCCCCGCACGCCAGTCTCGCGGGGCGCCTGCCCCAGGGCCTGCCGCGTTAGCCTGGATCGTCAGACTCCAGCCAGTTCAGGTAAGGGGCGCAAGGATCCCGTGCGCATCGCCAGGTTCTCCATCGACGGGAACGTCGCCTTCGGCGCGGTCGAGGGCGACAAGCCGGACGAGCTCGTCCTCGACATCATCAAGGGCATCCCGTTCGCGGACTTCCAGCTCTCCGGTACCAAGGTGCCGCTGAGCAAGGTACGGCTACTGCCGCCGGTCCTCCCCAACAAGGTCGTGGCCTTCGGCCGCAACTACGCCGAGCACGCGCGCGAGCTGGGCAACGAGGTGCCCGACGCCCCGTTCGCCTTCTTCAAGCCGTCCACCTCGGTGATCGGCCCCGGCGACGAGATCCAGTACCCCTCCTTCACCGAGGAACTCCACCACGAGGCCGAGCTGGCCGTCGTCATCGGCCGTATGTGCCGCGAGGTGCCCCGCGAGCGCGTCCGGGACGTCATCCTCGGCTACACCTGCGCCAACGACATCACCGCCCGTGATGTCCAGCGGCGCGAGAAGCAGTGGGCCCGGGCCAAGGGCTTCGACACCGCCTGCCCGCTCGGCCCCTGGGTGGAGACCGACCTGGAACCGAGCGACCTGACCATCCAGCTGACCGTCAACGGACAGCAACGCCAGCTCGGCCGCACCAGCGAGATGATCCACCCGATCGAGGATCTGATCGTCAACATCTCCGAGGCCATGACGCTGCTCCCCGGCGACGTGATCCTCACGGGCACCCCGGCAGGGGTCGGCCCCCTCGCTGTCGGCGACGAGGTCTCCGTCAGCATCGAAGGCATCGGCACTCTCACCAACAAGGTTGTCAAGCGTGGCTAGCGCACCCGGCTCACCCGTACGCGTCCGTTTCTGCCCCTCGCCCACCGGTAACCCGCACGTGGGCCTGGTCCGCACCGCCCTGTTCAACTGGGCGTTCGCCCGGCACCACGGCGGCACCCTGGTCTTCCGCATCGAGGACACCGACGCGGCCCGCGACTCCGAGGAGTCCTACGAGCAGCTGCTCGACTCGATGCGCTGGCTCGGCTTCGACTGGGACGAGGGCCCCGAGATCGGCGGCCCGCACGCGCCGTACCGCCAGTCGCAGCGCATGGACCTCTACAAGGACGTCGCCCGAAAGCTGCTGGAGGCCGGTCACGCCTACCACTGCTACTGCTCCCAGCAGGAGCTGGACACCCGCCGCGAGGCCGCCCGCGCCGCCGGCAAGCCGTCCGGCTACGACGGCCACTGCCGCGAGCTGACCGCCGAGCAGGTCGAGCAGTACCGGGCCCAGGGCCGCGAGCCCATCGTCCGCTTCCGCATGCCCGACGAGACGATCACCTTCACGGACCTGGTCCGCGGCGAGCTGACCTTCACCCCCGAGAACGTCCCGGACTACGGGATCGTACGAGCGAGCGGAGCCCCGCTCTACACGCTGGTGAACCCGGTCGACGACGCCCTGATGGAGATCACCCACGTCCTGCGCGGCGAGGACCTGCTCTCCTCCACCCCGCGGCAGATCGCCCTGTACAAGGCGCTGATCGAGCTGGGCATCGCCCAGCGGATCCCGGAGTTCGGCCACCTGCCGTACGTGATGGGCGAGGGCAACAAGAAGCTCTCCAAGCGTGACCCGCAGTCGTCGCTCAACCTCTACCGCGAGCGCGGCTTCCTCCCGGAGGGCCTGCTCAACTACCTCTCCCTCCTGGGCTGGTCGCTCTCGGCCGACCAGGACGTCTTCACGATGGACGAGATGGTCGCGGCCTTCGACATCAAGGACGTGAACCCCAACCCGGCCCGCTTCGACCTCAAGAAGTGCGAGGCGATCAACGGCGACCACATCCGGCTGCTGGATGTGAAGGACTTCACGGAGCGCTGCCGCCCGTGGCTGCAGGCCCCGTTCGCCCCATGGGCCCCGGAGCCCTTCGACGAGGTGAAGTGGCAGGCCATCGCGCCGCACGCGCAGACCCGCGTGAAGGTCCTGTCCGAGATCACCGACAACGTCGACTTCCTGTTCCTGCCGGAGCCGGTCTTCGACGAGGCCAGCTGGACCAAGGCCATGAAGGAGGGCTCCGACGCCCTGCTGCGCACGGCCCGCGAGAAGCTCGAAGCGGCCGACTGGACCAGCCCCGAGTCGCTGAAGACGGCCGTGCTGGAGGCCGGTGAGGCCCACGGCCTCAAGCTCGGCAAGGCCCAGGCCCCGGTCCGCGTCGCCGTCACCGGCCGCACGGTCGGCCTGCCGCTCTTCGAGTCCTTGGAGGTGCTGGGCAAGGACAGGACCCTGGCCCGCATCGACGCGGCGCTGGCGAAGCTGGCGGCGTAGCGCACGCGCAGGCGAAGGGCGGCATCCGGAAGCGGGTGCCGCCCTTTCGCCGTACGCGCCCGGGACCCGCGGCCGCCGGGTTACCGTCGGACCATGAGCATTCGGGCCGTGGTCTGGGACGTCGACGACACGCTGTTCGACTACACGACCGCGGACCGCGCGGGCATGAGCGCCCACCTGGCCACCGAGGGCCTGCTCGACGCCTACGAAAGCGTCGAGCAGGCCCTTTCGCACTGGCGGGCGGTCACCGACAGCCAGTGGGCACGGTTCGCGGCCGGTGAGGTGTCCTTCGAGGAGCAGCGCCGGGACCGCGTGCGGGTGTTCCTGGGCCGGGACCTCACCGACGCCGAGGCGGAGGCCTGGTTCGAGCGGTACATCGGGCACTACGAGGCCGCCTGGGCGCTCTTCCCCGACGTCCTGCCCGTCCTGGACGCTCTCGCCGCCAGCCACCGGCACGCGGTGCTGTCCAACTCCAGCCTCCACGTCCAGGACCGCAAGCTGCGCGTGCTCGGCGTGCACGACCGCTTCGAGACCATCCTGTGCGCCGCCGAGCTCGGCGTCTCCAAGCCGGAGGCCGGCGCCTTCCTCGCGGCGTGCGCGGCGCTGGACCTGCCGCCGCACCTCGTCGCGTACGTCGGCGACCACCCGGAGATCGACGGGCGGGGCGCCGCCGACGCCGGACTGGTGTCCGTGTGGATCGATCGCAACGGCGCGCACACCTGGGCCGACGCCCCCGCCCGCCCGCACCGCATCGCCTCGCTCGCCGAACTCCCCGCGATCCTCGGCTCGGATACTCGTTTTGGAGCCCCGTCCACCTTCAGGTAATGTTCTTCCTGCGCCGCCGGGGAGCGGGCCGAGAGCCCGGGAACCGGAAGCGCGAACTAGAACAAGATCCCCTCAGGGGCTTGCGTTCCAGTGGCCTATGGTGTAATTGGCAGCACGACTGATTCTGGTTCAGTTAGTCTTGGTTCGAGTCCAGGTAGGCCAGCTCGCAGAGCTCATCTGCACTCGCGGATCACATCCGCAAGCCCCCGTTGTGTAGCGGCCTAGCACGCTGCCCTCTCAAGGCAGTAGCGCCGGTTCGAATCCGGTCGGGGGTACGGATCCATTGAGGGAGTCCTTCAAGGATCAAGGCCCCCGTTGTGTAGCGGCCTAGCACGCCGCCCTCTCAAGGCGGTAGCGCCGGTTCGAATCCGGTCGGGGGTACTGACTGGTCTAAACCACATTGGTCTATGGTGTAATTGGCAGCACGACTGATTCTGGTTCAGTTAGTCTTGGTTCGAGTCCAGGTAGACCAGCTCGGACCTGCGGAAACGCAGAGTCCACGCCCCCGTTGTGTAGCGGCCTAGCACGCCGCCCTCTCAAGGCGGTAGCGCCGGTTCGAATCCGGTCGGGGGTACGCAATCGATGGGCCTCCACTTCGGTGGGGGCCCATCGGCGTGTCCGGCGTCACTGCCCGCCGAACCTGCGGCGTGACTCCTCCGCCTCCGCCAGCCTGCGCAGCGCCAGCAGCACCGGCTCGTACAGCACGGTCAGCGCCACGGCCGCCTCCACCTGCTCGTCCGCCGTCCCGCCGTACCGCTCCACCAGATCCAGATCGTGGACGGCGAGCTGCCCCAGGGTACGCGCGTACGGCGCCAAGTCCTCGACCGCGCAGGGGTATCCGAGCCGCTCCAGCGTGGCGATCGCCCTCACCAGCATCGCGTACGCGGGCGGTGCCACGTCGGGCTTGGGGCCGTAGCCCCAGCCGAGCAGTTCCAGCAGGCGGTCCGCGCGCTTGCGGGCCGTCTCGGTCGCCGGGTCGTCCGGGTCGGCGGGTTTGCCGTGCGGGAGGGCCCAGACGGCGGTGCCCAGGCGTTTGTTGTGGTCCAGGGAGTCGTCGTCCAGCGCGGCGAGCACCTCGCGGGCGGAAGCCACGGACACCCCGCCGACCTGGATCAGCGCCCGCACCAGACGCAGCCGGCGCAGGTGCTCCTCGCCGTACTCGGCCTGGGTGGCGGTGATCCGGCGGCCCGGCGGCAGCAGTCCCTCGCGCAGGTAGTACTTGATCGTGGCCGTGGAGACGCCGCTGCGCTCACTCAGCTCCGCCAGTCGCATGTCCGTCCCGTGTTCGCGTTTCCGCTTGCGTCCCCTCTTGGGGAGTGCCACTATCCAAGCATGGATAGCGAAGCTATCCAACGACGGTGGATGGGGGACATCATGAGCAAGCCGGTGGAAGGGCGCATGACCGCCGCGGGTGAGGGCGAGATCGTCGTCTTCCTCATCGGGATGCGCATCAACAGCTTCGCGGCGCCGCGGAGTTGGTGGCCGGTCGCCAGGACCATGCCGCCCATGCTCGCGGAGCTCTCGCGCGAGAAGGGCAGCGGACTGCTGGGGTATCAGTACCTGCTGGGCTTCCCGCGGGTGCTGTACGTCGTGCAGTACTGGGACTCGAAGGACAAGCTCCTCGCGTACGCCTCGGCGCCGGACAGGCGGCACCGCCCGGCCTGGGCCGCCTTCAACCGGCGGCTGCGCGAGGGGAAGGGGAAGGTCGGCTTCTGGCACGAGACGTACGTCGTGCCCGCCGGGTCCTACGAGTCGGTCTACGTGAACATGCCCGAGTTCGGCCTGGGCCGGGCCACCGGGGTGGTGCCGGTCGCCCGGCGCGGCGACCGTGCGGCTGATCGGCTCAGGGTGAAGTGAGCGGGGCGGACGTCGGGGGACGGGCCTGCCGCGGCGTTGAGGCCGGCCCTCCTCCCGATCAAGGCCGCTGGTCAGCCGGAGCGGCGCAGGGCCTCGGAGAGGCGGGCCGCGGCGTCGATGACCGCCTGGGCGTGCATCCGGCCGGGGTGGCGGGTCAGGCGCTCGATGGGGCCGGAGACCGAGACGGCGGCCACCACCCGGTTCGACGGGCCGCGCACGGGCGCGGAGACGGACGCGACACCCGGCTCGCGCTCGCCGATGGACTGGGCCCAGCCCCGGCGCCGTACGCCGGACAGGGCCGTCGCCGTGAAGCGGGCGCCCTGCAGACCACGGTGCAGGCGCTCCGGCTCCTCCCAGGCCATGAGGATCTGGGCGGAGGAGCCCGCCTTCATCGTGAGCGTCGAGCCGACCGGGACCGTGTCCCGCAGTCCGGACAGGCGCTCCGCCGCGGCGACGCAGATGCGCATGTCGCCCTGGCGGCGGTAGAGCTGCGCGCTCTCGCCCGTGACGTCACGGAGGTGGGTGAGCACCGGCCCGGCGGTGGCGAGGAGACGGTCCTCACCGGCTGCCGCGGCCAGCTCGGCCAGACGCGGGCCGAGAATGAAACGGCCCTGCATGTCGCGCGCCACCATACGGTGGTGTTCCAAAGCCACGGCCAGGCGGTGAGCCGTGGGTCGTGCCAGTCCGGTGGCCGCGACCAGACCCGCGAGGGTGGCCGGACCGGACTCCAGAGCGCTCAGGACGAGGGCCGCCTTGTCCAGAACGCCGACGCCGCTACTGTTGTCCATGCAACGATACTTGCGTCTCACTCTGTGAAACGCAAGTTCAATTTTCGGTGGAACGCGCCACTCTGGATGTCACGAAGTCACAGCGGCCCGGTGGACGAAAGGGCCTGGCGGCGGACGCCCGGGACCAGGGCGCGCACCCGCCGCTCCTCAAGATCTCTAGTTGGGTCGGCGCACCTTTTGTCGCCGGCCGGAGGGAAAGCGATGGGTAGGACACTCGCGGAGAAGGTCTGGGACGACCATGTCGTCCGGCGCGCCGAGGGCGAGCCCGACCTTCTCTACATCGATCTGCACCTGCTGCACGAGGTGACCAGCCCGCAGGCCTTCGACGGCCTCCGCAAGAGCGGCCGGAAGGTGCGCCGCCTCGACCTGACCATCGCGACCGAGGACCACAACACCCCCACCCTCGACATCGACAAGCCCATCGCGGACCCGGTCTCCCGTGCCCAGCTGGAGACCCTGCGCAAGAACTGCGCCGAGTTCGGCGTGCGCCTGCACCCGCTGGGCGACGTCGAGCAGGGCGTCGTCCACGTCGTGGGCCCGCAGCTGGGACTCACCCAGCCCGGCACCACCGTGGTCTGCGGCGACTCGCACACCTCCACGCACGGCGCCTTCGGCGCGCTGGCGTTCGGCATCGGCACCTCGCAGGTCGAGCACGTCCTGGCCACCCAGACGCTGCCGATGGCCCGCCCGAAGACCATGGCGATCACCGTCAACGGCGAGCTGCCCGAGGGCGTCACCGCCAAGGACCTGATCCTGGCGATCATCGCGAAGATCGGTACGGGCGGCGGCCAGGGCTACATCCTGGAGTACCGCGGCGAGGCCATCGAGAAGCTCTCGATGGAAGCGCGGATGACCATCTGCAACATGTCGATCGAGGCCGGCGCCCGCGCGGGCATGATCGCTCCCGACGAGACCACCTTCGCCTACCTCAAGGGCCGCCCGCACGCCCCCGAGGGCGCCGACTGGGACGCCGCGGTCGAGTACTGGAAGACCTTGAAGACCGACGACGACGCCGAGTTCGACGCCGAGGTCGTCATCGACGCCGCCGAGCTGTCGCCGTTCGTCACCTGGGGCACCAACCCCGGTCAGGGCGCGCCGCTTTCGGCGACCGTCCCCGACCCCGCTTCGTACGAAGACGCTTCGGAGCGCCTCGCCGCCGAAAAGGCCCTGGAGTACATGGGGTTGGAGGCCGGGCAGCCGCTGCGGTCCATCAAGGTGGACACCGTCTTCGTAGGCTCCTGCACCAACGGCCGCATCGAGGACCTGCGCGCCGCCGCGGACCTGCTGCGGGGCCGCAAAGTCGCCGACGGCGTACGGATGCTGGTCGTTCCCGGCTCCGCGCGCGTGGGTCTGCAGGCCGTCTCCGAGGGCCTGGACGTGGTCTTCAAGGAGGCCGGCGCCGAGTGGCGGCACGCGGGCTGCTCGATGTGTCTGGGCATGAACCCCGACCAGCTGGCCCCGGGTGAGCGCTCCGCGTCCACCTCCAACCGCAACTTCGAGGGCAGGCAGGGCAAGGGCGGCCGTACGCACCTGGTGTCGCCGCAGGTCGCCGCCGCGACCGCGGTCCTGGGGCACCTGGCCTCCCCGGCCGACCTGTCCGACGCCGAGACCCGTACGCCCGCTGGAGTCTGAGGATCATGGAAGCTTTCACCACGCACACCGGCCGGGCCGTCCCGCTGCGCCGCAGCAACGTCGACACCGACCAGATCATCCCCGCCCACTGGCTCAAGAAGGTGACCCGGGACGGGTTCGAGGATGGGCTGTTCGAGGCCTGGCGCAAAGATCCGGAGTTCGTGCTCAACCGGCCCGAGCGGCGGGGCGCGACCGTGCTGGTCGCCGGCCCCGACTTCGGCACCGGCTCCTCCCGTGAGCACGCCGTCTGGGCGCTGCAGAACTACGGCTTCAAGACCGTGATCTCCTCCCGCTTCGCCGACATCTTCCGCGGCAACTCGCTGAAGAACGGCCTGCTCACGGTCGTACTGGAGCAGAAGGTCGTGGACGCGCTGTGGGAGCTGACCGAACAGGACCCCACTGCTGAGGTCACTGTGGACCTTGTGACGCGAGAGGTGCGCGCCGAGGGCATCACCGCCTCGTTCGAGCTGGACGAGAACTCCCGCTGGCGGCTGCTGAACGGGCTGGACGACATCTCCATCACGCTGCAGAACGAGGAGGACATCGCCGCGTACGAGGCGGTGCGCTCCGTCTACAAGCCGCGCACCCTGAAGGTCTGAACCTTCGGCCCTCGTGGCGGTCGACTTTCGGCCACCCCAACACCCCGGCTGCACCCCCGATCGGCCCGATCGGGGGTGCAGCCTTTTTTCACACCCGGATGGCCGCACCCGGCACCGGGTGTTCCTCCAACTTCCCACGTTATGACGGTTGTTGTTGGGGTACGCGAGTCTTGACAACGTGGCTTCGGCGGCGCGCCGAAGGGCCGTCTGAGGCGCCAGTTGCCCCCCGGGCGGGCGACAACTCGCCCCAGATGGCACAATCTGTGCATGGAACACGACGGCCAACTCGAGCTCTATGCGGCAGTCGCGGACCAACTCAAGGAAGCGCACGCAAGGGTGCGCGCACTGCAAGTCCCGGAGGGCGTACGGATGGCGCTGACCCGGAAGCTGCTGGTCATCACGGCCGCGGCCAAGCACGACCTCGCCGATGCGACAAAGCGTCTGGAGCGGTTCACCGCCGACCTCGATGCGGGGCGATTCCCCGAAGAGGAAGGCTGAATCACATCAGGGGCAGCCGAGTCGGTTGCGGCACAAGGGTGATTAGCCCGTTTCGTGTTTGATTTGCGGTATATATCTGCCTAACGTGCGAAAAAGCTTGAACACTTTCGTTCTGGCGATGTCTCCGAAGGGGAAGACGTGAACAAGGCGCAGCTCGTAGAAGCGATTGCCGACAAGATGGGCGGCCGTCAGCAGGCCGCCGATGCTGTCGACCATGTACTGGACGCCATCGTCCGCGCTGTCGTCGCAGGTGAGCGGGTCTCGGTCACCGGCTTCGGCTCTTTCGAGAAGGTCGACCGCCCGGCTCGCTACGCCCGCAACCCGCAGACGGGCGAGCGGGTTCGGGTCAAGAAGACCTCGGTGCCGCGGTTCCGCGCGGGCCAGGGCTTCAAGGACCTGGTGAGCGGCTCGAAGAAGCTCCCGCGCGGCGGTGAGGTGGCCGTCAAGAAGGCGCCCAAGGGCAGCCTGACCGGCGGTGCCGCGGCCACGGTCAAGAAGGCCGCGGCCAAGAAGACCACCAAGGCGGCCGCGAAGAAGACGACGGCGAAGAAGGCGGCGCCGACCAAGAAGGCCGCCGCCGCCAAGAAGACCACGGCGAAGAAGGCGCCCGCCAAGAAGACCACGGCGACCGCCAAGACCACCGCCGCGAAGAAGACCACCGCGAAGAAGGCGACGGCCAAGAAGGCCCCGGCGAAGAAGGCCCCGGCCAAGAAGGCCCCCGCCAAGAAGGCGACGGCTCGCAAGACCAACGCCAAGAAGACCACCGCCCGCCAGTAGGCGAGGCGCAGGTACTCACGCGCCGGGCCGGACTCCGCGTCGGAGCCCGGCCCGCGGCGTGTTCAGGGCAAGGTCGGAGGTCTTGTTCAACGGCCAGGTCAGAGCGTCTGCAACGTCACGAGCGTGATCCTCGGGCTCTCCTTCGGCCCCTCCACCTCGATCCGGACCCGCTGCCCGGGCCGCAGCAGCCGCAGCCCGCCCGCGTCGAACGCGGCGGCGTCGAAAGGCACGGCAGTGCCGTCGTCGAGCAGGACCTGCCCGCTGCGCGTCTCGGCGTCGTACGTGTATGCGGTCGCGTGCATGACGGCAGCCTACTGCCCGGGAATCAGCAGCCGCGCGGCCGCCGCCGCCGTGCGCGGCCCCACCCCGAGCGCCAGCGCCGCCCGCAGGTCGTCGGCGGTGTCCACGTCCTGACGTACGGAATCCACGCCCGCGAGAGCGAGTTCCACCGCTCCGCCGACGCGATGCCGGGCGCGCGAATCCCTGCCGAATGCCGGGAGTAATTCCCGGCCCGGACCGGCCGCCAGCAGCGTCGTACCGATTGCGGCGGCGTCCGGGAGAAAAGCACGCGGGAATTCCGCGGCCGCGTCCAGGACCCGGGCCAATTCCGCCGGGCGCAGTGCCGGAAGATCGGCGTTCAGGGCCGCGACCGGGCTTTCGGGACGCCGTGCCCGTACGGCCGCCGCTCCGTGCGCCAGAGCCGCGTTCAGCCCGCCGCCCGGCTCGTCGGCGACGATCCGGGCGCCCAGCGCGGCCAGCTCCCGGCCCGCCAGGGCGTCGTCCGTGACGACTGCCACATCCCGCACCGCCGGGCTGGCCAGCGCCGCGGCCAGCGTGTCCTGGGCGAAGGCGAGGGCGAGGCCCGGGCGCAGCCCGTCGGCGGCGGCGTCCGAGAGCCTGCTCTTGGCCCGCGCCAGAGGCTTCACAGGTATCACCAAGGTCCACTGCACGAGCGTTCGTCCCTCTCTTGTCGCGGCCATTGTCACCCGGGCCTCCCGGCGCGCGTGGAGGCGGGGCGTACGGTGTTCTCGACAGACCGGCGGCCTGGGGCGACACTTGTGCGGCCCCCCAGGCCCTAGAAGGAAGGTGTCCGTGTGCCCCGCCGCAGGATCGGCTTCTGGTACCGCTTCGCCGCGGTGATCTGTAAACCGCCGCTGGTGGTTCTGCTCAAGCGGGACTGGCGCGGAATGGAGCACATTCCGGCCGAGGGCGGCTTTATCACCGTGGTGAACCACAATTCGCACGTCGACCCCTTCGCGTACGCGCACTTTCAGTACAACACCGGACGGGTTCCGCGATTCCTGGCGAAGAGCGGGCTTTTCAAGAAGGGATTCATCGGCGCCGCGATGCGCGGCACCGGGCAGATCCCCGTCTACCGGGAGAGCACGGACGCGCTGAGCGCCTTCCGGGCCGCGATCGACGCCGTGGAGCGCGGCGAGTGCGTCGCCTTCTACCCCGAGGGCACCATCACCCGGGATCCGAACGGCTGGCCCATGACCGGCAAGACCGGTGCCGCGCGCGTCGCGTTGAAGACCAAGTGCCCGGTCATCCCGGTCGCCCAGTGGGGCGCCAACGAACTGCTGCCGCCGTACGCCAGGAAGCCCAACCTCCTGCCGCGCAAGACCCATCACGTGCTGGCCGGTCCGCCGGTGGACCTCTCGTGCTTCTACGGCAAGGACATGACCGCGGAGGTCCTCAAGGAGGCCACCGAGGTCATCATGGCCGCGATCACCCGCCAGCTGGAGGAGATCCGCGGCGAGCGGGCACCCGAGACGCCGTACGACCCGAAGCGCGAACGCATCGAGCAGCGGCGCCGGACCGAGGCGCAGAAGCAGGGCAGGACGGCGGTCGCCGGGCTGGGCCGCGAAGTCGCCGGGCTGCCGGGCCGGGAAGCCGGTCCGGACGAGGCTGGTCGGCCTGGCCGGGAACCCGGTGGGGCACCCGGTCGGGAACTGGTCGGGCAGTCGGGCCGGGACACCGGTCCGGACGCGGCTGGACAGTACGGGCGGGAGTTCGCCGGGGAACCCGGTCGGGAAGCGGCCGGGCAGGCCGGTGTGGAAGAGGGGCTGGGCAAGTGAGCAAGCCGGTCAAGGCGGCGGTCTTCGGCGCCGGTTCGTGGGGCACGGCCTTCGGCATGGTGCTCGCCGACGCGGGGTGCGAGGTCACCCTGTGGGCGCGTCGCGCGGAGGTCGCCGGGGCCATCAACTCCGGCCGGACCAACCCCGACTACCTCCCGGGCTTCGAGCTCCCCGAGAACCTGCGCGCCACCACCGACGCCGCCGAGGCGGCCGCCGGGGCCGACTTCACGGTCCTGTCCATCCCCTCGCAGACCCTGCGCGGCAACCTCGCGGACTGGGCGCCGCTGCTGGCCCCCGACACCGTCCTGGTCTCGCTGATGAAGGGCGTCGAACTCGGCTCCGCCATGCGGATGAGCGAGGTCGTCACGGACGTCGCCAAGGTCCCCGCGGAGCGGGTCGCCGTCGTCACCGGACCCAACCTCGCGCGCGAGATCGCCGCCCGCATGCCCGCCGCCGCCGTGGTCGCCTGCACCGACGAGGCGGTCGCCCAACGGCTCCAGGCCGCCTGCCACACCCCGTACTTCCGCCCGTACACCAACACCGACGTGGTCGGCTGCGAACTCGGCGGCGCGGTCAAGAACGTCATCGGGCTCGCCGTCGGCATCGCGGACGGCATGGGCCTCGGCGACAACGCCAAGGGCTCGCTCATCACCCGCGGCCTCGCCGAAACGACCCGGCTGGGCCTGGCGATGGGCGCCGACCCGCTGACCTTCTCCGGACTCGCGGGCCTGGGCGACCTGGTGGCCACCTGCTCCTCGCCGCTCTCCCGCAACCACACCTTCGGCACCAACCTCGGCAAGGGCATGACCCTGCAGGAGACCATCGCGGTCACCAAGCAGACCGCCGAGGGCGTCAAGTCCTGTGAGTCGGTGCTGGATCTGGCCCGACGGCACGGCGTCGACATGCCGATCACGGAGACGGTGGTCGGCATCGTGCACGAGGGCAAGCCTCCGGTGGTCGCCCTCAAGGAGCTGATGTCGCGCAGCGCGAAGCCGGAACGACGCTGAGCGACGCGGCCGTACGGACGCTGTCTCCGGCCCCTACCAACGGGTACTCTCATCGCGATATGAGCACCGAGAACCTCCCCCAGAGCCCCGAGCAGCCGTCCCGCAAGCCGCGTGTGGCCGTCGTGTTCGGCGGGCGCAGCTCCGAACACGGGATCTCCGTGGTCACCGCCGGCGCCGTACTGCGGGCCATCGACCGGACCAAGTACGAGGTCCTGCCGATCGGCATCACCCAGGACGGCCGGTGGGCGCTCACCGCCGACGAGCCGGAGCGGATGGCGATCACCGACCGCCGTACGCCCAATGTCGAGGACCTCACCGACTCGGGCGAGGGCGGCGTCGTGCTCCCCGTCGACCCCGCCAACCGCGAAGTCGTCTACAGCGAGCCGGGTTCCGTGCCCAAGGCCCTGGGCGAGGTCGACGTGGTCTTCCCGGTGCTGCACGGCCCGTACGGCGAGGACGGCACCCTCCAGGGCCTCCTGGAGCTCTCCGGCGTCCCCTACGTGGGGTCCGGCGTGCTCTCCTCGGCCGTCGGCCAGGACAAGGAGTACATGAAGCGGGTGTTCGCCTCGTTCGGACTGCGGGTGGGCCCGTACCTGGTGATCCGGCCGCGCGAGTGGCAGCGGGACGAGTCGGCCGCCCGCAAGAAGATCGTCGACTTCGCCGGTGAGCACGGCTGGCCGCTGTTCGTGAAGCCCGCGCGCGCGGGTTCGTCGATCGGCATCACCAAGGTCGACGACCTGTCCGGCCTCGGCGAGGCGATCGCCGAGGCCCAGCGCCACGACCCGAAGATCATCGTCGAGGCAGCGGTGCGCGGCCGCGAGATCGAGTGCGGCGTCCTGGAGTTCGAGGACGGCCCCCGGGCCTCCGTCCCCGCGGAGATCCCACCGCCGGACACGCACGCGTACTACGACTTCGAGGCGAAGTACATCGACTCGACGCCCGGCGTCGTCCCGGCCCCGCTGACGCCGGAGCAGACCGCCGAGGTGCAGCGACTCGCCGTGGCGGCCTTCGAGGCGGCGTCCTGCGAGGGCCTGGTCCGCGCGGACTTCTTCCTCACCGAGGCGGGCGAGTTCGTGATCAACGAGATCAACACGATGCCCGGTTTCACGCCGATCTCGATGTATCCGCAGATGTGGCAGGCGAGCGGAGTGACATACGCGGAGCTGGTGGACCGCCTGATCCAGGCGGCACTTCACCGCCCGACCGGACTGCGCTGACCTGGGGCCCCACGGCGATCAGTCGGCGATCCCCGCAGGAATCGCCGACTTCACAGCCGACGCCACATCGACGAGCACCGCCGCGCTGTCGCGCCCCTCCGGCACGCTCACCTCGACATAGGCCTTACGGTTCGCGCTGGTGAACCGGTACCCGCCGCCGTCCCGCTCCTCCTGCAGCCAGTCGACGCCGTTCACGCCCCCGGCCACGGCGTCGGGATCGCGGCCCTCGGCCACCTTCGGGTCGATCATCTTCGGCGGCCGCTCCACCCCGCACCGCAGTATGATCACCGGGCTTCCCCAACCCGCCGTGAGCACGGACTCGGGCTCGGGGTCGTTCCGGCTCAGGCCGTCCACCGTGCGGGGCAGCGCCTTGTCCAGGTTCCGGCACAGCTTCGTGACCGCCGGAGACGGACTGGGAACCGCGACGCTCGCGCTGTCGTCTGCTGAGGAGCAGCCCGCGACAGCGATCAGCAGGGCGAACGCGGGCAGACCGATGAGCCGGTGACGGAGAAACTTCACCGGCCAAGGGTAGACGGGGACTACAGATGGACGACCGGGCAGGTCAGAGTGCGGGTGATGCCGTCCACTTGCTGGACCTTCGCGACCACCATGCGTCCCAGGTCGTCGACGGTGTCGGCCTGGGCGCGCACGATGACGTCGTACGGTCCTGTCACGTCCTCGGCCTGGATCACCCCAGGGATCTTGCTGATCGTCTCGGCGACGGTCGACGCCTTGCCGACCTCAGTCTGGATCAGGATGTACGCCTGTACCACGGAACCTCCAGGGCGGCCACGAGGATCATGTGGGGAAAAGGAACGCCACGGTATCGCGTCGCCGCTCGCCGCGGGGAGACCTGCGGTAGCCGGGGCACGCGTGCCGGGGTGCAGGCACGACGGATGTTGACGGAGGGGGGACCGGTTGCCGGTCACTTCGACCGTATCGAGGACACTGATGACCCGCGACCGGGCACGCACAGGGACAGAAGGGGCGTAAGGGCAATGAAGGGCACTGTTGGTGAGCTCGGGGAGTTCGGGCTCATCAGGGAGCTCACCTCCCGTCTCACCACCACCCCGGCGGTGCGGGTCGGCCCCGGCGACGACGCCGCGGTGGTCGCCGCGCCCGACCGCCGGGTCGTGGCCAGCACCGACATCCTGCTGGAGGGGCGGCACTTCCGCCGGGACTGGTCCACGGCGTACGACGTCGGGCGCAAGGCGGCCGCGCAGAACCTCGCGGACATCGCCGCCATGGGCGCCGTACCGACCGCCCTGCTGCTCGGCCTGGTCGTACCGGCCGAACTCCCGGTCACCTGGCCGACCGAGCTGATGGACGGGCTGCGCGACGAGTGCCAGGTGGCGGGCGCGTCCGTGGTCGGCGGCGATGTCGTACGAGGGGACACCATCACGGTGTCCATCACCGCACTCGGCGATCTGCGCAACCAGGAGCCCGTGACGCGGGCCGGCGCGCAGCCCGGTGACCTCGTCGCGGTGACCGGCTGGCTGGGCTGGTCGGCGGCCGGGTACGCGGTGCTCTCCCGCGGGTTCCGCTCGCCGCGCGCCTTCGTCGAGGCCCACCGGCGCCCGGAGCCGCCGTACCACGCGGGTCCTGCGGCGGCCGCGCTGGGCGCGACGGCGATGTGCGACGTGAGCGACGGGCTGATCGCCGACCTCGGGCACATCGCGGAGGCCAGCAAGGTCCGTATCGATGTCCGTTCCGGCGCCATCGACATCCCCTCGCAGATGCACGACATCGGGCAGACGGTGGGCGTCGACCCCCTCCAGTGGGTGCTGACCGGGGGAGAGGACCACGCGATCGTGGCGACCTTCCCGCCGGACGTGAAGCTGCCCGCCCGCTGGAAGGTGATCGGTGAGGTGCTCAACCCGTCGGCGCTGCCCCAGGTGACCGTCGACGGGGCCCCCTGGGTCACCAAGGGCGGCTGGGACCACTTCGGCGGGGAGATCGAGTCATGAGCGCGCCGCCCCGGGTGCTGACGGTCGCGGGCTCCGACTCCGGTGGGGGCGCCGGCGTCCAGGCCGACCTGAAGACGATGCTCGCGCTCGGTGTGCACGGCATGAGCGTGATCACTGCGGTGACCGCGCAGAACTCCCTCGGCGTGCAGGGCGCCTGGGAGCTTCCGGTGGAGGCGGTGCGGGCCCAGTACCGCAGTGTCGTCGACGACATCGGCGTCCAGGCGATCAAGACGGGGATGCTCGCGTCGGCCGAACTCGTCGAGGTGGTGGCCGAGTTGATCGGGGGCACGGACGCGCCCGCCGTGGTCGACCCGGTGGGGGTCTCCAAGCACGGGGATGCGCTGCTCGCGGCCTCCGCGCTCGATTCGGTGCGGACGAGGCTGCTGCCGGTCGCGACCGTGGCGACGCCGAATCTGGACGAGGTGGCGCAACTGACGGGCGTGCATGTCGAGTCCGAGGAGCAGTTGCGGGGGGCCGCGGCGGCGGTACTGGCGTATGGGCCGCGATGGGTGCTGATCAAGGGCGGGCACCTGCCCGGGGATGCCGTGGACCTGCTCACCGACGGTTCCCAGGAGCACTGGCTGCGGGCGCCTCGGCATGACAACCGGCACACCCATGGCACGGGCTGCACGCTCGCCTCCGCGATCGCTTCAGGGCTCGCGAAGGGACTGGCTGTGCCGGAGGCGGTGGCGGCGGCGAAGGAGTATGTCACCGGGGCGATCAAGGCGGGGTTCGCGCTCGGCGGGGGGATCGGGCCGGTGGATCACGGGTGGCGGTTCCGCAGCTGACGTCCCGGGTGCAGCAAAAAGCCGGTCCACCCGAGGTGGACCGGCTTTTCGCAGCGAACCAGCAGTGGCCGCGCTGTGCGTCAGCGCGAGACCTTGCCGGCCTTGATGCACGAGGTGCAAGCGTTCACGCGCTTCGGCGTCCCGCCGACCACGGTACGCACACGCTGGATGTTCGGGTTCCAGCGGCGGGACGTACGGCGGTGCGAGTGCGAGATGTTGTTGCCGAAGCCCGGCCCCTTGCCGCAGACGTCGCAGTTGGCAGCCACGGGTCACTCCAAAGACTTCAGATGCACTTACGGTTGATCCCGGCATGCCGGGATCAGGATCCCGGGCTCTTGCGAGCGATCCGAGATCTGAGTGGCGTTGCCAGGGGAATGGCCCGATCAGGATCGGGCAACCGGAGCAGCATACAACGGCTGCGCCCGTACAACGAAATTAGCATGGCTGCTCAGGGGCCCGCTCCCGCCCTCTTCCGGCGGGTACCGGCCCCGGGGCTACGCTGCGTCCGACGTCCAGCAGTCCTAGGAGGCGCAGGTGGCGCAGGTGCCGCAGACATTCTTCGATGCTCTCGCGGTGCGCACCTGGTGCGGTCTCGCGCTGGAGGCGCTCGGACGCGCGCGCGAGGAGATCGACGCGATCAACGTGTACCCGGTCGCGGACGGGGACACCGGCACGAACCTGTATCTGACCGTCGAGTCGGCGGTGACCGCGGTCGAGGCGGTCTTCGCCGCCCACGAGGTCGAGGCGTCCGACCCCGGGCGTCCCTCGCTGGCCGAGGCCGCGCGGGCGATGGCCCACGGGGCGCTGATCGGGGCGCGGGGCAACTCCGGGACGATCCTCGCGCAGCTGCTGCGCGGCATGGCGCAGGTGCTCGCCGACGACGGTGACGGCGCTCACACCGACGGGCAGGGCCTGCGGCTCGCGCTGTGCCGGGCGGCCGACGCCGCCCGCCAGGCCGTGGCGCACCCCGTGGAGGGCACGGTCCTGTCGGTCGCCTCGGCCGCCGCCGACGCGGCCGGGGGAGCGGAGGGCGACTGCGGGACGGTCGCGCGGGCCGCCTACGAAGGGGCGCGGACGGCTCTCGCCGCGACGCCTGGGCAGCTGGCCGTCCTGGAGCGTGCCGGGGTGGTGGACGCCGGCGGGCGGGGGCTGGTGGCGGTGCTGGCGGCGCTGGTGGAGACGTTCACGGGGGAGGTGCCGGGTGCGGTGGCGGTGACGGCCGACGCCCGGCACGCGCGCGTGCGGTTGTCCGACGGCAGCCAGGGCGTCGCGGGCGCGGCCGAGTGCGTGGACGGCGCCCCCGAGGAGGGCGGTCCGGCGTACGAGGTGATCTACCTCCTGGAGGCCGACGACGACGCCGTGGCACGGCTGCGGGAGCGGCTGGACGCCCTCGGGGACTCACTCGTGGTGGTCGGCGGTGACGGGCTGTGGAACGTCCATGTGCACGTGGACGACGCGGGCGCCGCCGTGGAGGCGGGCGTCGAGGCCGGGCGGCCGTACCGGATCAGAATCACGCACTTCGGTGCCGGCGACGTGCACACGGTACGAGGAGAGGGGCGCCCCCGGGAACGCGTCCAGCGGGCCGTGGTGGCCGTCGTGCCCGGCGAGGGGCTGGCCGGGCTGTACGCCGAGGCGGGCGCCACGACCGTGCTCGCGCGTCCCGGGGAGCCACCCGCGAGCGGGGAACTCGTCGAGGCGCTGCGGCGGGCCCACGCGCGCGAGGTCGTGCTGCTGCCCAACGACCCCGAGCTGCGCCACACCGCCGCGGCGGCGGTGGAGCAGGTCCGTGCGGAGGGCGTCCGCGTGTCCCTGATCCCCACCCGCTCCGCGGTCCAGGGCATCGCTGCGCTCGCGGTGCACGAGCCGGAGCGCCGCTTCGACGAGGACGTGGTGTCCATGACCTCGGCGGCGGGCGCGACCCGCTACGGCGAGGTCGCCGTCGCCGAGCGCCAGGCCTGGACCATGGCCGGGATCTGCCAGGCAGGGGACGTCCTCGGGCTCATCGACGGGGACGTGGCGGTGATCGGGGCGGACGTCACGGCCACCGCCGAGACCGTGCTGGACCGGATGCTCGCGGCCGGTGGGGAGCTGGTGACCCTGGTGCTCGGCGACGAGGCCCCGGAGTCCGTCGCCGAGCACCTCGAGGCGCGGGTGCGGGAGGCCTATCTCGCCGTCGACACGGTGGTGTACCGGGGTGGGCGGCAGGGGGCGTTGCTGCTGATCGGGGTGGAGTGAGCGGAACAGGGTTGTTGTTCAACGATCCTCGGGTGGAGCGCGCCGTCGTTCAACGATCCTCCTGTTCCCTCGCCTCCCGCACCACCCGCAGCATCTGCTCCGCCTCCGCCCGCCGCTCCTGAGCCGCCTCGTCGTCCTCGGTGGCGTCGGCGTACGCCTCCAGTACCGCACGCGCGCGTGCCGCCGCCTCGGCGCAGCGGCCCAGGTCGGCCGCCAGCCAGCCCGCGGCGAGTTCGGCGCCGGTGCGGGCGTGCCGGGCGTCGGCACCGAGTGAGGCGAACACCGAGACGGCCTCCTCCACTTCGGTCAGGGCCTCCTCGAACGTGGCCCGGATCGAGCCGTCCTCGGCGTCCTCGGCGGACGTACGGGCGAGCAGGTCGCCGAACTGGCGGTGGGTGTGGCCGAGTTCGGCGGTGAGCCGCTGCCGCGACTCGTCGTCGGCCGCGGTGCCCAGGGCGCTGACGCACTCGTGGACGGCGGTCGCCATCAACTCCCGCGCGGTCTCCGCGCCGTCGTCCGTGCGCAGCGCGAGCCACGCGCGGGCGCGCAGGGAGCGGACGAGGCCGTGGACGTTGCCCAGGGAGCGCCACAGCTCGCCCGCGCGCGCGTAGGCCCGGTCCGCCTCGGTGGGCAGCCCGGCCTGGCCCAGGGACTCGGCGGCGAGGTGGGCCAAGGTGGCGTGGTCGTGCTGCTCGGGCCAGTGCCGGGCGATCTCGGCGGCCCGCAACCGGCGTTCGGCGGACGCCCGGTGCTCCCCGAGCTCGCTGAGGCAGTCGCCGAGCCACCACTGGGTCTGGACGATCGCGCCGTCACCGTGCGTCTCGGCGCTCAGGTCGAGCAGCGCCGACTCCAGCACCTCCGCGGCCTCGGCCCACCGTCCCTGCCGCAGCAGGAACCCGCCGAGCAGGTGCCGCGCCCAGGCGCCGAAGGTCGGGCCCTCGCCCGCCTCGTCGGCCCAGTGCGCCGCGTCCAGGGCGTGCTCGGCGGCCTCCGCGGACTGTCCCCGGCCGCCGAGCACCTCGGCCAGCTGAAGGTGCAGCTGGGCCCGGCCGGTGGCCTGCAGGTGCGGTCCGCCGTGCTCCAGGGCCGCCTTCAGGGCCCGCTCGGCCTCCGCGGTGTCCCCGAGGTGCTGGGCGAGGCCGGCCAGCCGGGCCTCGTACTCCACCGCGAACCACGGCAGCCCCGCGTCGACGTACGCCGCCGCGGCCCGCGCGAACAGCTCGGCGGCCTGCTCGACGTCCCCGTGGTGCACGGCCAGCTCGGCGAGCATCGCCCGCGCCTCGGCCGCCCGTGCGGCGAGCCGGACGTCGTCGCCGGTGTGCCCCTCCACGAGCGCCAGCACCTCCCGAGCGGCGCCCTCGGCCTCCGCCAGGACGGTCTCCTGCGGGGTGCCGCCCGCGGTGGAGTCGTCGGTCTCGTGCACCCGCCGCATCAGGATCCGCGCCCGCCCCATCAGCACGGACGCGGTCTGCCGTACGCCGGTGCCGTCCTCGGCGTAGAGGGCGAGGACCTCGTCGTAGGGCCCGGCGACCGCCTCGACGGCCTCCTCGACCTGACCGGCGAGCGCGCGGACGTACGCCGCACGCGCGCGTGCCGCCAAGGCCTCGCCCGGGTCGCCCGCCTCGGCATACAGCTCGGCCGCGCGTTCGAACAGCTCGGCGCCCTCGGGGCCCAGGCCCATCGCCTCGTGGTCGGCGATCTCCGCCCGGTCACGGGCGTCCAGACCGGCCCCCTCCGCGGCGCGCCCGACGGCCGCCCAGGCCTCGACGGCGTTCGGCTGCAGGGTGTCCGACAGCCGCCGCGCCTCGGCCAGCAGCGCGGCCAGGTCCGGCTCCTTTCCGGTCGCGGTGGACGGGGGCGTCACGGGGGCCGGGGCGACGGGGCGCGCGGGGTGCGCCAGCCGCTCCGAGCGCACCCCCAGGGGGAGCCGCTCCACCAGCGGACGCTGCCCCATACGTGTGCGTACCCGCTCGCTGACGTGCGCTGTGCCGTTGCGCCGGTCGAACCGCGCCGCCAGGGCGAGAGCCTCCCCACGCGCGTGGGCGGCGAGTTCGCGCGCGGTCCATGTCCGGCCCGCCGGGCCCGGCACCTGCTGGTCGCCGAGGCCCCGTTCGGTCAGCCGGTCCATGAGCAGGGTCACCACGCTCAAGAAGTCCATCCGGCTCCGCGGGTGTCCGGTGTCCGTGAAGTACGCGGGACGCTCCGCCAGCAGCTCCAGGCCGCGCGCCTCGTTGCCGGTCAGCGCGCAGAACTCGACGTGGTCCGCGTAGGCGCCACGCATGCTCTCCATGGCCCGCACCAGCCGGAAGCCCCGCAGATGGTGGGCGCGCGCCTCGTCCAGGCGGCCCAGCCGCAGCAGGGGCACCAGAGAGGACGCCAGGACGGTGTGCGGCTCGTGCGCGCAGGTGAACTCGCCGCTCAGCACCGGCGCCCACAGCTGAAGGGCCTCCGTGTCCCGGCCGCGCTCCGCCTGCCACCAGCCCTGCCCGTCCAGTTCGCACGCGTGACAGTCGGCCATGCTGTCCCGGTCCGCCGCCAGCCACGCCGCGTACGCCCGCTCCGCTCGCTCCACGTCCCCGATGTGCGCCGCCACGCTGAACTCGGCGCTGCGTACGGCGCGTTCGGAGTGGCCGGCGAGGCGGTAGCGGTGCTCCATCTCGCCCAGCCACTTCTCGATGGAGGCCAGCGGGATGTGCGGCTGGTCGAGCATCCCGGACGACATCCACTTGAAGACCCAGTGCAGCGAGTGCGTCTCGTACTCGTCGAAGTCCTCGGGGTGTTCGTCCCACATGCGCAGCAGACGCGCGAACGGGACGAACATCTTGTCCTTCTCGGAGCTGTAGTTGTAGACCTTCAGCTGGTGTCCGAGCGCCTCGATCACGGCGAGCGGGATGTTCAGCTTCTCGGCCTCGGCGAGCAGCTGCTCCGCGCGCGCGTTGCGTGCGGGTCCCTCCGGCTGCTCGGAGTTCTCCGCCATCGCCCGGCGCAGCGCGTCGAAGTCCGTGATCTCACTCATCGGTGACCGTCCCCCGGGGAGTCGGAGTCGCTGTGGGTGGCCCATTCGAGCAGGCCGATGAACGCCCGGTTGAGCAGGGCGGAGTCGGCGGGCCGCAGCGGACGCTGCGCCATCAGCAGCGCCTGGCCGTACAGCGACTCCGTGGCGGTGCCGACGAGCTCCGGATCGTTCAGTGAACTGATCCTGCGGATCAGCGGGTTGAGGTGGTTGAGCACCAGACGCGCGCGGGGCGCGCTGCCGCGCAGCGAGCCCAGGATGCCCGCCCACAGGTCGTCGGCCTCCTCTTCGGCCGCCGCCCGGGCCTGCTCGTGCCGGGCCGCCCGGTCGTCCAGGTGCAGCGCGGGCACGGACAGCGGGTGGAAGGCCCGCAGCACCACATCGCAGCCCAGCGGGTCCAGCGTGGCCCGCGCGGCGCCCAGAAAGCCCGCCACGGCCAGCTCCTCGGCCGGGTCGACGGCGTCCAGATGGGCGGTCACGGTGTCCGCGTCGAGCTCGGCGACGACCGTGCCCGGCCGTACCGACGGCAGCGCCTCGACCAGCTCGCTGTCGTACGTGTAGCCGCCGTTGACGACCCCGACGCCCTGCGCGGACGCGATCGGGGCGACCTGCCGGTACTCCTCGACCGTGCGCGTGAAGTGCACCACCGGGTGGCGCAGCGCGAACTCCTCCAGGGACAGCTGCCCGTCCGTCGTCTCGAACGGCAGCCACGGCAGCATCGTGCGCAGCATCTCCTTGTCGTGCCGCGCCAGCGACTTCACCCCCAGGTGGTGCACCGACAGGAAGGCCGCCAGCCGCTCCGGGTCACCGGCCGCGAGCCCGGTGAGCCAGGACCGAATCCTTTCGCCGAGCGCCTCCCGTACGGCGGCCAGGGTCTCGTCCTCGTACAGCGACTCGCGCGACGCCGTGGGCCGCAGACTGTCGGTGTCGAGCACACAGCGCACGAAGAACGCCCAGTCGGGCAGCAGCTGTTCGGCCCGCTCGGTCAGCAGCATGCCCTTGAGGTGGACGCGGTGCCGCGCGCGCCGGGCCGGGCTGACCGCCGACGGCAGGACGTACGCCACCCCGCGGATCCCCGCGAGCGGCACGTTCAGCTCGATCGAGTCCAGCGGGGTGAAGCCGAACAGCTCATGGCAGTGCCGGGCCAGCGCCACCCGCCGGGTGGCGGGGGAGGGGTAGGGCCGGTCCCAGGGCGCCGGCAGGTCGGTGACCTCCTCGTCGCCCACCCGCACGTCGTACGGCAGCAGCGAGCCGAAGTCCCGCGCCAGCGCGAGCACCCGCTCCTCGGTGAGCCACTCACCGGCATCCGCCCGCGCCTCCAGATACACGGTGGTCCCCGGCACGGGCCGGGCCGCGTCCGGCAGGGTCCGTACGGTGTACGAGCCGTCGTCCGTCGCCGTCCACTCCACGGGCCGGGCGTCCGGCGTACGGGCGCTGCGGCTGACGACCCGGATCCGCTCGGCCACCACGAAACAGGCCAGCAGCCCGATGCCGAACTGCCCGAGGAAGCCGGAGCGCGCCTCCCGGATGCCGTCGGCCCGCTTGGAGCTGCGCCCGATGGTCGCCAGCAGGTTGTGCACGTCGGACTCGGTGAGCCCGATGCCGGAGTCCTCCACCCGCAGGCCGCCCTCCTCGGCGTACAGCCGCACCCGCGCCGGGGCGTCGGGCTGCTCGGCCCGGCGGGCGGTGATGGCGTCGACCGCGTTCTGCAGCAGCTCGCGCAGGTAGACCCTGGGGCTGGAGTAGAGGTGATGGGAGAGCAGGTCCACCAAGCCACGCAGGTCGACCTGGAACGTATGAGGTGAAGAGGATGCCTGTGATGCCGCTGAGGTCTGGGAGTCCATCGTCACAGCGCCGGTGGGGGGAGCGCGTCGGCGCGGGGTCGGGCGGTCCCGGTGAGGCGGTGACCGCGAAAGGATGGCCGGAGCGCGTCATCCTAGAGCTCGAACGAGCCGTCTGACCAGGGGTTTCGGGAGACGTATACGGATCTGCCGCCGGGACCTCTGCGCCGTTGTCAGTGCGGTGGTGTGCAATGGATCTCGTGCCCGCACTGGACGAACCACTCAAGAAGGTGCTCGGCCCCGCCACCGCGAAGGTGATGGCCGAGCATCTCGGCCTGCACACCGTCGGCGACCTGCTGCACCACTACCCGCGCAGATACGAGGAGCGCGGCCAGCTCACCCACCTCGCCGACCTCCCCCTGGACGAGCACGTCACGGTGGTCGCCCAGGTCGCCGACGCCCGCCTGCACACCTTCGCCTCCGCCAAGGCGCCGCGCGGCAAGGGCCAGCGCCTGGAGGTGACGATCACCGACGGCAGCGGCCGGCTCCAACTGGTCTTCTTCGGCCACGGCGTGCACAAACCCCACAAGGAACTGCTGCCGGGCACGCGCGCGATGTTCGCGGGCAAGGTCTCCGTCTTCAACCGCCGACTGCAACTGGCCCATCCGGCGTACGAGTTGCTGAAGGGCGACGCCGAGGAGGCGGTCGACACCTGGGCGGGCGCCCTCATCCCGATCTACCCGGCCACCGCCAAGCTGGAGTCCTGGAAGATCGGCAAGGCCGTCCAGACCGTGCTGCCCAGCGCCCAGGAAGCCGTGGACCCGCTTCCGGACTCCCTCCGCGAGGGCCGCGGCCTGGTCTCCCTCCCCGAGGCCCTGCTGAAGATCCACCGGCCGCACACCAAGGCGGACATCGCCGACGCCCGCGACCGCCTCAAGTGGGACGAGGCCTTCGTCCTCCAGGTCGCCCTCGCCCGCCGCCGGCACGCCGACGCCCAGCTCCCCGCGGTGCCCCGCAGGCCCGGGCCGGACGGCCTCCTCGCCGCCTTCGACGACCGGCTGCCGTTCACCCTCACCGAGGGCCAGCGGAAGGTCTCCGAGGAGATCTTCGCCGACCTGGCCACCGAGCACCCGATGCACCGGCTGCTCCAGGGCGAGGTCGGCTCCGGCAAGACCCTGGTCGCCCTGCGCGCCATGCTCGCCGTCGTCGACGCGGGCGGGCAGGCCGCGATGCTCGCGCCCACCGAAGTGCTCGCCCAGCAGCACCACCGCTCGGTCGTGGAGATGATGGGCGAGCTGGCCGAGGGCGGGATGCTCGGCGGCGCCGAGCACGCCACCAAGGTGGTGCTGCTCACCGGCTCGATGGGCGCCGCCGCCCGCCGCCAGGCGCTGCTCGACCTGGCCACCGGCGAGGCCGGGATCGTGATCGGCACGCACGCGCTGATCGAGGACCGGGTGCAGTTCCACGACCTCGGCCTGGTCGTCGTCGACGAGCAGCACCGCTTCGGCGTCGAGCAGCGCGACGCCCTGCGCGGCAAGGGCAAGCAGCCGCCCCACCTGCTGGTCATGACCGCCACACCGATCCCGCGCACGGTCGCCATGACCGTCTTCGGCGACCTGGAGACCTCGGTCCTCGACCAGCTCCCGGCCGGTCGCTCCCCGATCGCCAGCCATGTCGTCCCGGCCGCCGACAAGCCGCACTTCCTGGCCCGGACGTGGGAGCGGGTGCGCGAGGAGGTCTCCCAGGGCCATCAGGCGTACGTCGTCTGCCCGCGCATCGGCGACGAGGAGGACGACCCCAGGGCGGCGAAAAAGAAGACCTCCCCCGAGGACGAGGCCGACAAGCGCCCCCCGCTCGCCGTCCTCGACATGGCCGACCAACTCGCCAACGGCCCGCTCCAGGGACTCAAGGTCGAGGTCCTGCACGGCCGTATGCAACCCGACGACAAGGACGCCGTCATGCGCCGGTTCGCCGCCGGTGAGACGGACGTCCTGGTGGCGACCACGGTCATCGAGGTCGGCGTCAACGTGCCGAACGCCACGGTGATGGTGATCATGGACGCCGACCGCTTCGGCGTCTCCCAGCTCCACCAGCTGCGCGGCCGCGTCGGCCGTGGCTCGGCGCCCGGACTGTGCCTGCTGGTCACCGAGATGCCCGAGGCCGGCGCCGCCCGCCAGCGGCTGAACGCGGTGGCGGCCACGCTCGACGGCTTCGAACTCTCCCGCATCGACCTCGAACAGCGGCGCGAGGGCGACGTCCTCGGCCAGGCCCAGTCCGGCGCCCGCACCAGCCTGCGGGTGCTCGCCGTCATCGAGGACGAGGAGATCATCGCGGAGGCCCGCGAGGAGGCGGCCAAGGTGGTCGCCGCCGACCCCGAGCTGACCGGCCTCCCGGGCCTGCGCACGGCCCTGGACGCCCTCTTGGACGAGGAGAGAGAGCAGTATCTGGAGAAGGGGTAGCGATGTCGTCGCCGGGTGGGGCAGCGCCGTTAGGGGCGCGGAAAACTGCGCGAACCACCACGACGAACCCGCAGCCGCCCGCGACGCTTCGGCCCCACGGCGATCCGCACCCCCACCGACCGCCTGCCAAACTGGATCCGTAACCACCCACAACCAAGGACCCAAGATGACCCGCGTGATCGCCGGCCGGGCAGGGGGACGTCGCTTGGCCGTCCCGCAGGGATCCCGCACGCGCCCCACCTCGGACCGCGCCCGCGAGGGTCTCTTCTCCACCTGGCAGTCCCTCCTCGGCGGCCCCCTGGACGGCGAACGCGTGCTGGACCTCTACGCAGGTTCCGGCGCCGTCGGCCTGGAGGCCCTCTCGCGCGGCGCCGCGCACACCCTGCTGGTCGAGGCCGACGCCCGGGCCGCCCGCACGATCCGCGAGAACGTCAGAAACCTCGGCCTGCCCGGCGCCGAGGTCAGGTCGGGCAAAGCGGAACAGATCATCCGAACCCCACCGCCGGGCGAGCCGTACGACATCGTGTTCCTCGACCCGCCGTACGCCGTCACGGACGACGATCTTCGCGAGATCCTGCTCACACTCCGCACGGAGGGGTGGCTCGCCGAAGAAGCCCTCGTCACCGTGGAGCGCAGCACCAGAGGCGGTGAATTCGGGTGGCCGGAGGGCTTCGAGGCCCTGCGCACCCGCCGGTACGGCGAGGGAACGTTTTGGTACGGTCGCGCCGCCTCCACGTGCGAAGACGCACCATGACCGGACCTGAGAGCGAGGGATCTCAAGTGCGCCGAGCCGTCTGTCCCGGGTCGTTCGACCCCATCACCAACGGACACCTGGACATCATCGCCCGCGCCTCCCGCCTCTACGACGAGGTCTACGTCGCGGTGATGATCAACAAGTCCAAGAAGGGCCTCTTCGAGATCGACGAGCGGATCGACCTGATCCGCGAGGTCACCGCCGAATACGGCAACGTCCGGGTCGAGGCCTTCCACGGCCTCCTCGTCGACTTCTGCAAGCAGCGCGACATCCCCGCCATCGTCAAGGGCCTGCGCGCGGTCAGCGACTTCGACTACGAGCTGCAGATGGCCCAGATGAACAACGGCCTCTCAGGGGTCGAGACCCTCTTCGTGCCCACCAACCCCACCTACAGCTTCCTGTCCTCCTCCCTGGTCAAGGAGGTCGCACAGTGGGGCGGCGACGTCTCCCACCTGGTGCCGCCGGCCGTCCTGGACGCTCTCAACAAGCGCCTGCGCCAGGCCTGAACGGGCCACACCTCAACGGGCTACAGTCGTCCCGTCCGTCTCCAACACAGCTGTAGAGAGTGGCGAGCAACCGGTGGACGTACAGAAGAAGCTCGACGAGATCGTCGCGGCGGTCTCCAGTGCCCGGGGCATGCCCATGTCGGCCTCGTGCGTGGTCAACCGCGCCGACCTGCTCGCCATGCTGGAAGAGGTGCGCGCGGCCCTGCCCGACTCCCTCGCCCAGGCCCAGGAGCTGATCGGCGACCGCGAGCAGATGGTCGAGCAGGCCCGCCAGGAGGCCGAGCGGATCATCCAGGGCGCGCACGCCGAGCGCGGCTCGCTGATCTCCGACACCGAGGTCGCCCGCCGCTCCCAGGCCGAGGCCGACCGGATCCTCGCCGAGGCCCGCAAGGAGGCCGAGGAGATCCGCGCCGAGGCCGACGACTACGTGGACTCCAAGCTGGCCAACTTCGAGGTCGTCCTCACCAAGACCCTCGGCTCCGTCGGCCGCGGCCGCGAGAAGCTGCTCGGCACCGGCCCCGGCCTCGACGAGCAGGGGTACGAGGACGAGGACGCCCCCGAGCGCAGCCACGACCCGGAGACGCTGCGCCGCACCGCCGACGAGTACGTCGACGTCAAGCTCGGCGCCTTCGAGGCGGTCCTCGCCAAGACCCTGGAGGCGGTCGGCCGCGGCCGGCAGAAGCTGCACGGCCGGATCGCCACCGACGACCTCGGCTCCCTCGACACCACCACCGTCCAGCACAGCAGCGACGCCGACTACCTCGCCGACCTCGCCGCCATGGCCGACACCCCGGCCGAGCCCGCCCAGCCACCGGCGGTCCCGGCCCAGCAGCCGTACGCCACCCAGGACGCCTACGCCTACCAGCAGCAGCCTCCGCAGCAGCCGCAGCAGGATCCCTACGGCTACCAGCAGCAGTACGCCCAGCAGGACCCCTACGGCTACCAGCAGGCCGATCCGTACGCGGCGTACCCGCAGCAGCCCGCGTACGATCCGCACCAGCAGACCTACGCGCAGCAGCAGCAGACGCAGGGCCTCGACGAGACCAGTCTCTTCGACACCAGCATGATCAGCGCGGAGCAGCTGCGGGCGTACGAACAGGGCCGCGGCAACGGCTGACGCCGCCGATTGGGCCGTCGGCGCATGGTCCAGTATCCTGGCTCTTCGGTCGCGCGTACGTCCGCGATCAGCGCTGCCCGGGAACACCGAGGGCAGCGTCCACCGAGCTCACAAGATCGAAAGCAGGAATGGCTCTGAACGCCCGCCTCGACCACCGCAAGCCTCTCGTGTTCGACACACACGAGCTGGGGCGGCGGCCCGGTGCGCTGCAGCGCCTGACCCGCACGGTCGACGCCCCGAAGGACCTCGGTCTGAAGGACGTCATCGGAGTGCCGGAAGGCGCCCCGGTGGAGCTCGAACTCCGCCTGGAGTCGGTCATGGAAGGTGTCCTTGTCACAGGCACCGCCCGTGCACGGGCCGAGGGGGAGTGCGTAAGGTGTCTGGAGCCGGTCGAGCTGGAGCTCGAAGCGGACTTCCAGGAGATGTTCTCGTACCCTGACGTCGACGATCGGGGCCGCGTGCACCACGCGGAACCCGGCGACGACGCCGAGGACGACGAGGACAGGCTCTTCCTCGAGGACGGCATGTTCGACCTCGAACCTCTGCTGCGCGATGCGGTGGTGCTCGCACTGCCGATGCAGCCGGTGTGCCAGGAAGACTGCCCAGGACTGTGTGCCGAGTGTGGCGCACGCCTCGCGGACGACCCGGACCACCACCACGACGCCGTCGACATCCGTTGGGCGGCACTGCAGGGACTCGCCGATTCACTCGAACCCGGCGATAAGGACGACAAGAGCGGCGCCGAAGCGGGCGTCGACGAGAAGCAGGAGAAGTAGCCGTGGCTGTTCCGAAGCGGAAGATGTCGCGCAGCAACACGCGCCACCGCCGGTCGCAGTGGAAGGCTGCGGTCCCCACCCTGGTTGCGTGCGAGCGCTGCCACGAGCCCAAGCAGCAGCACATCGCGTGCCCGTCGTGCGGCACCTACAACAAGCGCCAGGTCCTCGAGGTCTGAGCGGCTGGTGAGAGGCACTGTGTCCACACCGAAGAAGCAGTCTTCCCGCGCGAGCGGGGGTGGACCGGACAACCAGGCCTCGTCCCACACGCTTCTGGAAGGGCGGCTCGGCTACAAGGTCGAGTCCGCCCTTCTGGTGCGAGCGCTGACCCACCGTTCCTACGCGTACGAGAACGGCGGTCTGCCGACGAACGAGCGGCTGGAGTTCCTCGGGGACTCCGTGCTCGGCCTCGTCGTCACCGACACGCTGTACCGCACCCACCCCGACCTGCCCGAGGGCCAGCTGGCCAAGCTGCGGGCCGCGGTGGTGAACTCGCGCGCGCTGGCGGACGTGGGGCGGACGCTCGACCTCGGCTCCTTCATCCGGCTCGGCCGCGGTGAAGAGGGCACGGGCGGCCGGGACAAGGCATCGATCCTCGCCGACACCCTCGAAGCGGTGATCGGCGCGGTCTATCTCGACCAGGGCCTGGACTCGGCGGCGGAGCTGGTGCACCGCCTGTTCGACCCGCTGATCGAGAAGTCCTCGAACCTCGGAGCCGGCCTGGACTGGAAGACATCCCTCCAGGAACTCACCGCGACCGAGGGGCTCGGCGTGCCCGAGTACCTGGTCACGGAGACCGGCCCCGACCACGAGAAGACCTTCACTGCTGCCGCCCGCGTCGGAGGCGTCTCGTACGGCACCGGCACCGGCCGCAGCAAGAAGGAGGCGGAGCAGCAGGCCGCCGAGTCCGCCTGGCGGTCCATCCGCGCGGCCGCGGACGAACGCGCCAAGGCCGCCTCGGCCACGGGCGCGGCACCGGCCGTGGACGCGGTCCCGCTGACGGACGGCGCGGTGCCCACCGAGGCGGCGGCCGTGGAGGCCACCAAGGCGGCCCCGGCCGCCGGGACCGCCGCGGACGGCGACAGCATGGGCGCCCCCTCGGCGTCGGGCTGACCGGCTCCGGCCACACAGCACCTGCGGAAACGCAGGAGAACAGCACACCCGAGCGCCCGCCCCAGCCCCGGGGCGGGCGCTCGGCTCGTACGACGGTTTGGACGGGGGAGGCGCGATGCCCGAGTTGCCCGAGGTGGAGGTCGTCCGGCGGGGACTGGAGCAGTGGGTCGCCCACCGGACCGTCACCGACGTCGAGGTGCTGCACCCACGTGCCGTACGCCGTCACCTCGCCGGCGCCGACGACTTCGCGCACTGCCTGAAGGGCCACCGTGTCGGCACCCCGAGCCGGCGCGGCAAGTACCTGTGGCTGCCGCTGGCGGACACCGGCCAGGCGATCCTCGCCCACCTCGGCATGAGCGGCCAGCTCCTGGTCCAGCCGCACACGGCACCCGACGAGAAGCACTTGCGTATCCGCGTCCGGTTCGCCGACGCCCTCGGCACCGAGCTGCGCTTCGTCGACCAACGCACCTTCGGCGGTCTGTCCTTGCACGACACCACCCCCGACGGCCTGCCCGACGTCATCGCGCACATCGCCCGCGACCCCCTCGATGCGCAGTTCGACGACGAGGCCTTCCACCAGGCGCTGCGCCGCAAGCGCAGCACCGTCAAACGCGCCCTGCTGGACCAGTCCTTGATCAGTGGCGTCGGCAACATCTACGCGGACGAGGCCCTCTGGCGCGCCCGCCTCCACTACGACCGCCCGACGTCCCCCTTCACTCGCCCGCGCACGCTCGAACTCCTCGGCCACATCAGGGACGTGCTGAACGCCGCCCTGTCGGTGGGCGGCACGAGCTTCGACAGCCTGTACGTCAACGTCAACGGCGAGTCGGGCTACTTCGACCGCTCGCTCGACGCGTACGGACGTGAGGGGCTGCCCTGCCGCAGGTGCGGTACGGCGATGCGCCGACGCCCGTGGATGAACCGGTCCAGCTACTACTGCCCGAAGTGTCAGCGGCCGCCGCGCATCTCGTCGTAGCGCGCCCGGGCGGCGAGGACCTCGTCCATCCGCCCCTCCAGGTGATGGATGAGCGCCAGCAGGCGCTCGGCGACCTCGTGTCCGAGGGGCGTCAGCTCGTAGTCCACGCGGGGCGGGTTGGTCGGCTGGGCCTCGCGGTGCACCAGGCCGTCGCGCTCCAGCGCGTGCAGGGTCTGGGAGAGCATCTTCTCGCTCACCCCGTCGACCCGGCGGCGCAGCTCGTTGAAGCGCAGCGAGCCCTCGTGCAGGGCGCCGAGGGTGAGCGCGCCCCAGCGGCCCGTGATGTGCTCCAGCGTGCCCCGGGACGGGCAGGCCTTGGAGAACACGTCGTACGGGAGGTCCTGCTCAGGTGTGCGCCCGACGGTCATGCCCCAAGCGTACGGGCGGACAGCGCTGACCAATAGGTTGCGCTCACCATCAGTGAGCGCTCGGCCGGGCTGGTACCAATGCCGTCGGCATTGGGGCTAGTACCCGAAGGCCTGCGTCCACCACGGGCCGCCCGGCCCGTAGTGCGCACCGACGCCGAGTGTCTTGAAGTCGCAGTTCAGGATGTTGGCCCGGTGCCCGGGGCTGTTCATCCAGGCCTCCATGACGGCCGCCGCGTCCGCCTGGCCCCGGGCTATGTTCTCGCCGCCGAGGTTGGTTATGCCGGCCGCCTCCGCGCGGTCCCAGGGGGTGCGCCCGCTGGGGTCGGTGTGGGCGAAGAAGCCCTGCTCGGCCATGGCCTCGCTGAAGTTCCCGGCCAGCTCCGCGAGCGCGCTGTTCGCGGCCAGCGGGCTGCACCCGGCTTTGGCGCGCTCGTCGTTGACGAGCTTGAGCACCTCGGCCTCGGCGGCGGTCTCCGGGGAGATCGTCACCGGCGGGGTGGTCCGCTGCGTCGGCACCTGCGAGGGCGTACGGGACGGGGTCGGCGTCGGCTTCTTCGACGACGGGGTGGTCGTCGGCTTCTTGGAGGGGGTCTTGGTGACCGGCGCCTTCGTCGTCGGTGCCTTGGTGGTGGGCTTCGCCGACGAGGTCGAGGGGGAGGCCGACGGTGACGTGGAGCGCTCGGTGCCGCGGCTGGTCGACGGGCCGCCGCTGGGGCGCGTCTCGGCGGTGCCGGACGTGCCGCCCTGCGGGGACTCGGTGTTGATCGGCGTGTCACCGGCCTGCACCTTGTCGGCGCCGCCCCCGCCGAGCGTGTAGGTGTCGCCGCCGGGCAGGACGCCGGTGGCGACCGCGACCGCGCCGATCGCGACCGCGGCGGAGACACCGAGCAGACCGGTGCGGACGGGCGTCATGCCCTTCTTCTTGCGGCGGGGCGAGCGGCCGCTCCGGGAGGCGCCGTCGGGGCCGAAGACCTCGGCCGCCGGGAAGGTCACGGTGGCTCCGGACGGGTCCGTGCCGCGGCCCCCGGCGTGGGCGTCGTCCGGGGCGAAGAGATAGGCCTCGCTCTTCGAGACCGCCTCGGCGTACGCCTCCGGGTTCGGATACGGCGCCGCCGGGTCGCCCATGGGCGAGTGCTGCGGGGTCTGGTCTCCCACGGCGGGGCTGTTCGTCTCGTCGGCCCCCGTGGCGCGGCCCGTGGCGGCGCGGCCGGCGGCGGAGCGTCGGTGGCGTCCCATGTGATGGCCTTCCTCGTCCTCGCGGTCCACTCGTCCGTTTGATCAACAAAACTCACTCGATCGAGTGGGTTTCATATGAGATTCATTGGGGCTGGACGGTACCGCATGGCGCTGGGGGAGGAAGTGTCCCGAGCGGCATCGGCCGGTTAGGTTGCACCCATGAGCGAGGATGTGCGGTTGGTCGCCTGGGTGCGAGGACGCGTCCAAGGTGTGGGTTTCCGCTGGTACACCCGGGCCAAGGCCCTGGAGATCGGCGGTCTGAGTGGTTTTGCTCTCAATTTGGACGACGGACGGGTCCAGGTGGTCGCGGAAGGCTCACGCGAGGGCTGTCAGGGGCTGCTGGACTGGCTCCAGGGTGACGACACGCCCGGGCGCGTGGACGGCGTCACCGAGATCTGGGACACACCTCGCGGCGGCTACGACGGCTTCGCCGTCCGCTGACATCTGACGGTACGAGGACCCTCGCGGCGGTGCCGGAGCATGCCCAAGGCGGCTGTCCGGAGCGAAAACGAGCAGGTGATTGCCAAGAAACGCTTGCCGTGGCAGGCTCCAGGCGCAAAGATGACCGCCACGCCCTGAGGGCCCCGCGTCAGTCGCCGCGCCGCCGTGTCCGGCCGTGTGCCACCGGGTTGTCCCCCAATACAGGGCGTGATCGTGTTGACCGTCAAACTTTTTGGTGAGACGCTGAAAGCCCCGCGCACCTTAGCTGTTTGGCATGGATGAACGGCAGCACAACTCCACAGTGCCAAGCGGCCGCGGGTGCGAATCCCTCACGACCCACACCGCATCGGTCGGTCACTCAGTGTGGAGGACCATCCATCATGGCAAAGGCGCTTCTCGGTTACGTCGGCGGCTCCGACCCTCGACTCCTCGCCGAGATGCGACGGCTCCAGCAGCGTGTACAGGACCTGGAATCCGAGCTCGTACGGATCCAGGCGGAGAACGACGCGCTGACGGCTGCCGCTTCTCACCACGACAGGATCATGGAGAGCGTCGACGCACACCAGGCGGAGCCTGCGCTCACCTGATCACTGCATCGCACAACGACACGCAGTGGTTGGGCTGCCCGTATCAACCGCTAAGTTGTCAGAAGTTGCAAGGGACGCTTCGGCGTCCCTTCTTTCTTTCCCCCGGCATCCTTTCAGAGCCTTTAACGTTTGGTGTGCCCTCGGCGTTCAGGGGCGAAACCGCGGGTTCATGGAGTGAGACAACCCCGGAAGGTAGAGTCCAGCGGCGTGCACCTCAAGGCCCTGACCCTCCGCGGGTTCAAGTCGTTCGCCTCGGCGACCACGCTCCGGTTCGAGCCGGGCATCACGTGTGTCGTCGGACCGAACGGCTCGGGCAAGTCCAACGTCGTGGACGCGCTCAGCTGGGTCATGGGCGAGCAGGGCGCCAAGTCGCTGCGCGGCGGCAAGATGGAGGACGTCATCTTCGCCGGCACCACCGGGCGGCCACCGCTCGGCCGCGCCGAGGTCTCGCTGACCATCGACAACTCCGACGGGGCCCTGCCCATCGAGTACGCCGAGGTCACCATCACGCGGATCATGTTCCGCAACGGCGGCAGCGAGTACCAGATCAACGGCGACACCTGCCGCCTGCTCGACATCCAGGAGCTGCTGTCCGACTCCGGCATCGGCCGCGAGATGCACGTCATCGTCGGCCAGGGCCAGCTGGACTCCGTCCTGCACGCCGACCCCATGGGCCGCCGCGCCTTCATCGAGGAGGCCGCCGGCGTCCTCAAGCACCGCAAGCGCAAGGAGAAGGCGCTCAGGAAGCTGGACGCGATGCAGGCCAACCTCGCGCGCGTGCAGGACCTGACCGACGAGCTGCGCAGACAGCTCAAGCCGCTGGGCCGTCAGGCCGCTGTGGCGCGCAGGGCCGCCGTCATCCAGGCCGACCTGCGCGACGCCCGCCTCCGCCTGCTGGCCGACGATCTCGTACGGCTGCGGGAGGCGCTCCAGGCCGAGGTCGCCGACGAGGCCGCGCTGAAGCAGCGCAAGGAGGCCGCCGAGCAGGAGCTGCGCAGGGCACTGCAGCGGGAGGCGCTCCTGGAGGACGAGGTCCGCCGCCTCACACCGCGCCTGCAGCGGGCGCAGCAGACCTGGTACGAGCTGTCCCAGCTCGCCGAACGGGTGCGCGGCACGATCTCGCTGGCCGAGGCCCGGGTGAAGAGCGCGACCTCCGCCCCGCCCGAGGAGCGGCGCGGCCGTGACCCCGAGGACATGGAGCGCGAGGCCCACCGCATCCGCGAGCAGGAGGCCGAGCTGGAGGCCGCCCTGGAGGCGGCCCAGCGTGCGCTCGACGACACGGTCGCCCACCGCGCCGAACTGGAGCGCGAGCTGGCGATCGAGGAACGCCGCCTGAAGGACGCGGCCCGCGCCATCGCCGACCGCCGCGAGGGGCTGGCCCGGCTGAACGGCCAGGTCGGCGCGGCCCGTTCACGCGCGGCCTCCGCCCAGGCCGAGATCGACCGCCTCGCCGCCGCCCGCGACGAGGCACAGGAGCGGGCCGTCGCCGCGCAGGAGGAGTACGAGGCGCTCAAGGCCGAGGTCGACGGCCTCGACGCCGGCGACGCCGAACTCGCCGAGCGGCACGAGGCGGCCAAACAGCGGCTGGCCGAGGCGGAGTCCGCCCTCGCCGCGGCCCGTGAGGCGGCCACGGCGGCGGAACGCAAGCGCGCCGCGACCCAGGCCCGGCACGACGCGCTGGCCATGGGCCTGCGTCGCAAGGACGGCACCGGAATACTGCTGGGCGCGCGGGACCGGCTCACCGGAGTCCTGGGCCCGGCGGCGGAGCTGCTGACGGTGACGCCCGGCTACGAGGTACCGCTGGCTGCGGCCTTCGGCGCGGCGGCGGACGCGATCGCGGTGACGACACCCGCCTCGGCGGCAGAGGCCATCCGGCTGCTGCGCAAGCAGGACGGCGGCCGGGCGGCCATGTTGCTGTCAGGGGCGACGGAAGCGCCCCTGAGGGGCGCGGGGCTGTGTCCGACATGTGGCTGCCGCCACGTGGGCGCGACCAACCACAACGACCCCGCAGACGCCCGACTCACCGAACCGGCACCTCCCGCCGCGCACTTCGTCCACGGCCCCCCCGACCTCATGCCCGCCGTACACCGCCTCCTGCACGACATCGTCGTGGTCGACACCCTGGAGAACGCCGAAGACCTGGTCTACGCGCACCCGTACCTCACCGCCGTGACCGCCGAGGGCGATCTGCTGGGCGGGCACTTCGCGCACGGCGGTTCCGCGGGGGCGCCGAGTCTGCTCGAAGTGCAGGCGTCCGTGGACGAGGCCGCCGCGGAACTCGAAGAGCTGGCCGTGCGGTGCGAGGAACTCGCCGAGGTGCAGCGGGCGGCCGGTGAGCGGCGCAAGGAGGCGGCCGCGCTCGTCGAGGAGCTGGGGGAGCGACGGCGGGCCGCCGACCGGGAGAAGTCGTCCGTGGCGCAGCAGCTCGGGCGGCTCGCCGGGCAGGCCCGGGCCGCCGCCGGGGAGGCCGAGCGGAGTGCCGCCGCGGCGGCGCGGGCGCAGGAGGCAGTCGACAAGGCGCTGATGGAGGTCGAGGAACTCGCCGAACGGCTCGCCGTCGCCGAGGAGATGCCGATCGAGGAGGAGCCCGACACCTCCGTGCGCGACCGGCTCGCCGCCGACGGCGCCAACGCCCGGCAGACCGAGATGGAGGCCCGCCTCCAGGTCCGCACCCATGAGGAGCGGGTCAAGGGGCTCGCCGGACGGGCCGACTCGCTCGACCGGGCCGCCCGTGCCGAACGCGAGGCACGCGCGCGTGCCGAGCAGCGGCGGGCGCGCCTCAGACACGAGGCGGCCGTCGCCGAAGCCGTCGCCTCCGGTGCCCGCCAGCTGCTCGCGCACATCGAGGTCTCCCTCGCCCGCGCCGAGGAGGAGCGCACCGCCGCCGAGGCCGCCAAGGCGCTCCGCGAGCAGGAACTCGCCGCCGCCCGCACCGAGGGCCGTGACCTCAAGGCCGAGCTCGACAAGCTCACCGACTCCGTGCACCGCGGTGAGGTGCTGGGCGCCGAGAAGCGGCTGCGGATCGAGCAGCTGGAGACCAAGGCGCTGGAGGAGCTGGGCGTCGAACCGGCGGGGCTGATCGCGGAGTACGGCCCCCACCAGCTCGTACCCCCGTCCCTGCCCGCCGAGGGCGAGGAGCTGCCGGAGGACCCCGAGCATCCGCGCAACCAGCCGAAGCCGTATCGGCGGGCCGAGCAGGAGAAGCGGCTGAAGTCGGCCGAGCGGGCCTACCAGCAGCTCGGCAAGGTGAACCCGCTGGCCCTGGAGGAGTTCGCGGCGCTGGAGGAACGGCACAAGTTCCTCAGCGAGCAGCTGGAGGACCTGAAGAAGACCCGCGCCGATCTGCTCCAGGTCGTCAAGGAGGTCGACCAGCGGGTCGAGCAGGTGTTCACCGAGGCCTACTGGGACACGGCCCGGGAGTTCGAGGGCGTCTTCAGCCGCCTCTTCCCGGGCGGTGAGGGCCGGTTGGTGCTGACCGACCCCGACAACATGCTCACCACGGGTGTCGACGTCGAGGCCCGGCCCCCGGGCAAGAAGGTCAAGCGGCTCAGCCTGCTGTCCGGCGGCGAGCGCTCGCTGACCGCCGTCGCCCTGCTCGTGTCGATCTTCAAGGCCCGGCCCAGCCCGTTCTACGTGATGGACGAGGTCGAGGCCGCGCTCGACGACACGAACCTGCAGCGACTGATCCGGATCATGCAGGAGCTGCAGGAGACCTCGCAGCTCATCGTCATCACGCACCAGAAGCGGACCATGGAGGTCGCCGACGCGCTGTACGGCGTCTCCATGCAAGGGGACGGTGTGTCGAAGGTCATCAGCCAGCGGCTGCGCTGAGGGCGTACGGGAGCCGCACCCGCTCCGACCTGCCCAACTGGGCCCCTCATTCAAGTAATGAACGCAGGTCGGCCACGTCTTCGCGTCAAACTCTTAACATCCCGATATTGACTTCGAAACTTGAAGGCATAGTCTCTGCAACGTTGCTTTTACCTTCAGGTTTGCCACCTGCGAGGGCTTACCCCACTCCGGCAGCGTTGCCGGTGGCCCGAGGAGTACACGTGACCAGCACAGCGCAGGCACCCACGCCAGGAGCCAGGTCGGCTCAGCCCGAACATCTCGGGCACGTCATCTTCATCGCGGCGGCGGCCGCGATGGGCGGCTTCCTCTTCGGCTACGACAGCTCCGTGATCAACGGCGCCGTCGAGGCCATCCGGGACCGTTACGACATCGGCTCCGCGGCGCTGGCGCAGGTCATCGCCGTCGCGCTGATCGGCTGCGCCATCGGCGCCGCCACGGCGGGCCGCACAGCCGACCGTATCGGCCGTATCCGGTGCATGCAGATCGCCGCAGTGCTGTTCACCGTGAGCGCCGTCGGCTCCGCCCTGCCCTTCTCGCTGTACGACCTCGCCTTCTGGCGCGTCGTCGGCGGCTTCGCCATCGGCATGGCCTCCGTGATCGGCCCGGCCTACATCGCCGAGGTCGCCCCGCCGGCGTACCGCGGCCGGCTCGGCTCCTTCCAGCAGGCCGCGATCGTGGTCGGCATCGCCGTCTCGCAGCTGGTCAACTGGGGCATCCTGAACGCCGCCGACGGCGACCAGCGTGGTGAGCTGATGGGCCTGGAGGCCTGGCAGCTGATGCTCGGCGTCATGGTCGTCCCGGCCGTCCTGTACGGCCTGCTCTCCTTCGCCATCCCCGAGTCACCGCGCTATCTGCTCTCCGTCGGCAAGCGCGAGCGCGCCCGCGAGATCCTCTCCGAGGTCGAGGGCCGGGACATCGATCTCGACGTCCGCGTCGCCGAGATCGAGCACGCCATGAAGAGCGAGCACAGGTCCACGTTCAAGGACCTGCTCGGCGGCAGCTTCTTCTTCAAGCCGATCGTCTGGATCGGTATCGGCCTGTCGGTCTTCCAGCAGTTCGTCGGCATCAACGTCGCGTTCTACTACTCCTCGACGCTGTGGCAGTCGGTCGGCGTGGACCCGACGGACTCGTTCTTCTACTCGTTCACCACGTCGATCATCAACATCGTCGGCACCGTCATCGCGATGATCTTCGTCGACCGCGTCGGCCGCCGGCCGCTCGCGATCATCGGTTCGGTCGGCATGGTGATCGGCCTCGCGCTGGAGGCCTGGGCGTTCTCCTTCGACCTCGTCGACGGCAGGCTCCCGGCCACCCAGGGCTGGGTCGCCCTGATCGCCGCGCACGTCTTCGTCCTGTTCTTCGCCCTGTCGTGGGGTGTGGTCGTCTGGGTCATGCTCGGCGAGATGTTCCCCAACCGGATCCGCGCCGCCGCCCTGGGCGTGGCCGCCGCCGCGCAGTGGATCGCCAACTGGGCCATCACCGCGAGCTTCCCGTCGCTGGCCGACTGGAACCTCTCCGTGACCTACGTGATCTACACCGTCTTCGCCGCGCTCTCCGTCCCGTTCGTCCTGAAGTTCGTCAAGGAGACGAAGGGCAAGACGCTGGAGGAGATGGGCTGAGCCTCATCCCGAGGCCCTCGATCCCGAGGAGACGGGCCAAGTCCCCGCTGCCCCTCTCCTCGTCTCGTAAGAGACGTGTCGCCCCGGCTCAGCCACTGAGCCGGGGCAGCACGTTGTCGCAGAACAGCCGCAGGCTGCGCCAGCCCTCCTCCAGCGGCATCCCGCCCACCAGCGGATGCAGCACGAGGCTGTCGAGCCCCAGCGCCACGCACTCCTCCGGCGTGAGCACCCGGTAGACGCCCTCGGCGCGCAGCTCCTCCACCGTCGTGGCCGCCGACCGCACGGCCGAGCGGATGTCGGCCGACTGCCAGGAGGCGTACGTGCGCGCCTCGTGCAGGAAGTGCCCGCCGTACTCCGCCCACGTCCGGTCCGGGTCCTCGGCGAGGTGCAGCAGCGGCGTCTCGGCGGCGGGCATCATGGTCCAGCCCTCGGTGCCGTACTCGACCAGGCGTTCCTTGTAGTAGGCCTCCAGCTCGGGCAGGTGCGCGCTGGGGAAGAAGGGCAGCCCCAGGCGGGCGGCCCGGCGAGCGGCGGCCCTGGAGGAGCCGCCGACCAGGAGCAGGGGGTGCGGGTCGGAGTACGGGCGCGGCGTGACCCGCACCCTCCGTCCCCGGTACTCGAACTCCTCCCCGGTCCAGGCCTTCAGCACCGTCTGCAGCACCTCGTCCTGCAACCGCCCGCGCCGCGCCCAGTCCACGCCGAACAGCTCGTACTCCTCGGGCCGGTACCCGATCCCCGCGACGGTCACGAGCCGGCCGCCGCTCAGCAGATCCAGTACGGCGATGTCCTCGGCCAGCCGCAGCGGGTCGTGCAACGGCCCGATGACCGCCGACACGGTGACCGCGAGGCGACGCGTGGCCCCGAGCACCGCTGCCGCGAACGCGAACGGCGACGGCAGCCAGTTGTCCGGCACGCCGTGGTGCTCCTCCGTCTGCACGACGGAGATCTCCCGGTCGTCGGCGTACCTGGCCATCTCCAGGGCCGTCCTGTAGCGGGCGTGGAGGGAGGCGGGGGTGGCGCCGGGTTCGACGAGATTGAAACGGACGACCGAGACGGGCATGGGGTTCCCCTTCGCCGGGCGGGTGGGCTTCCGGTGAGGGGGGACGGTAGCTGACGGGGTGTCAGGTAGCCAGAGCTGCCGCCACAGGGCCACGGATCACTTGGACGAAGGTACAAACTGGGTCCGCCCGAGCCCTATGGCTGATACTGGACGAGTTATGGACATCGTCATCCTTGCTGTAGTCATCGCCGTGGTCGTGCTCGGCACGATCGGCGGGCTCGTCGTCGGCAGTCGGCGCAGGAAGCCGCTGCCCCCGCCGCCGCCCACCACGCCCGACATCACCGCCCCTCCGGCCGAGCCGCACGTCGGCGACGAGGCCGAGACGCCGCGGGAGGAACCGCGCCGCACGATAGAGGAGGTGGACCTTCCCGACGGCTCGGCCCCGGCCGCCGTCGAGGAGCCGCCCGTCGTCGAGCTTCCGCCGACCGAGATCGAGATCCCGGAGCCCACCGCGGGGCGGCTCGTCCGCCTCCGCGCCCGTCTGTCCCGCTCCCAGAACGCCCTCGGCAAGGGGCTGCTCACGCTGCTCTCGCGCGAGCACCTCGACGAGGAGACCTGGGAGGAGATCGAGGACACCCTGCTCACCGCCGACGTCGGTGTGCAGCCCACCCAGGAGCTGGTCGAACGGCTGCGCGAGCGCGTAAAGGTGCTCGGCACCCGCACCCCCGAGGAGCTGCGCGGCCTGCTGCGCGAGGAGCTGCTCACGCTCGTCGGCACCGACTTCGACCGCACCGTGAAGACCGAGCCCGAGACCACCAAGCCCGGCATCGTGATGGTCGTCGGCGTCAACGGCACCGGCAAGACCACCACCACCGGCAAGCTCGCCCGGGTCCTCGTCGCCGACGGCCGCAGCGTCGTCCTCGGCGCCGCCGACACCTTCCGGGCCGCCGCCGCCGACCAGCTGCAGACCTGGGGCGAGCGGGTCGGCGCCTACACCGTGCGCGGGCCGGAGGCCGGCGACCCCGCCTCCGTCGCCTTCGACGCCGTCAAGGAGGGCAAGGAGATGGGCGCCGACGTGGTGCTCATCGACACCGCCGGACGGCTGCACACCAAGACCGGTCTCATGGACGAGCTCGGCAAGGTCAAGCGCGTCATCGAGAAGCACGCCCCGCTGGACGAGGTGCTGCTCGTCCTCGACGCCACCACCGGTCAGAACGGCCTCGTCCAGGCCCGTGTCTTCGCCGAGGTCGTCGACATCACCGGCATCGTCCTCACCAAGCTGGACGGCACCGCCAAGGGCGGCATCGTCGTCGCCGTGCAGCGCGAGCTGGGCGTTCCGGTCAAGCTGATCGGACTTGGCGAGGGAGCCGATGATCTGGCCCCGTTCGAGCCGGAGGCGTTCGTTGACGCCCTTATCGGAGAGTGACCACCTGCCACATTCGGTAGGTGCCCAAAAGCGCCCGCCCCCACGGTGCAGTGGGGTGCGGGCGCTTCGCTGTGTACGGATGCGCAGCCGGTGCTGTGTACGGATGCGCAGTCGGTGCTGTGTGCGGCTACGGCCGCGACCGGTGTGCCACATAGGCCAGCGTTCCCAGCAGCAGTCGCGCCGCCGGTGGTTTCCGTGCCGAGTCCAGGTCCGGCGGGCGCAGCCAGCGCACCGGACCGAGGCCTGCGCGGTCGGAGGGCGGGGCCGTGATGTACGTGCCGGGACCGAGGCCGCGCAGGTCGAGGTGCGGGTCGTCCCAGCCCATCCGGTACAGCAGCGCGGGCAGCTCGGACGTGGAGCCGGGGGCGACCAGGAAGTGGGCGCGGCCGTCGGGGGTGGCGGTGACGGGGCCGAGGGGAAGGCCCATGCGCTCCAGCCGGACCAGGGCCCGCCGCCCGGCGGGCTCGGCCACCTCGATCACGTCGAACGCCCGCCCGACCGGCAGCATCACCGCCGCGCCCGGGAACTCCGCCCAGGACTTGGTCACCTCGTCCAGCGTCGCCCCGGCCGGGACCTCCGGCGCGAAGTCCAGCGGATGCGCGCCCGGCGTCCGGCACTCGGGGCGGCCGCAGGAACAGGTGCCCGCGGCGGCCCGGGCGCCGGGGACGACGTCCCAGCCCCACAGCCCGGTGTACTCCGCCACGGCGGTGCACTCGGACGAGCGGCCGCGGCGGCGCGAGCCGGACCGGATGTCGCGGATCCCCCGACTGCTGCCGATCGTGAAGCCCATGCCCCCTCCAACGGGTCCGACGCACCGGTGGTTACGAGACGGAATCAGAACGTTACTCTCCGTTTTCGACTTCCCGGTTGTCGCGTGGTCCAGACGGCTTCCGGAGGCAAACCCGGGTGGTGCGCCCAGGTGTTCGCGCTCCCGCGTGCACCCGTCCGCCCACTTCCGTCTGTCCTATGTCAAGTGAATCGCGCGGAGGCGACCGGTAGTTCATTCGAAGGGGTGGCGAATGGTGGCGTTTCCGGGATCGCCGTGGCCGAGCGGGTGATCGTAGGATTACCGTGTGTGCACGGCGGTCGGGGCACATGCACCGGTGGGTATGCCGCAGGCAAGCCGGTTCCTCGTTCGAAGACTGAGAACTGCCGGACGGGGGACTGAATTGACGGGCATTCTGATAAGGCTTGGCGCACTCGGTGACAGGCGATCTGAGGGATGGGGGCGTTCCAGTGGGCGGCAACGGCGGAGGCGGGGCGAACGCTGAGAAGCGCCCGAACGAGCTGTTGGGCTCGTGGTTCGTGCGCAGCGGCTGGTCGAAGGGCGAGCTGGCGCGTCAAGTGAACCGCAGAGCACGCCAGTTGGGCGCCAACCACATCTCCACCGACACCTCCCGGGTCCGCCGCTGGCTGGACGGCGAGAACCCGCGCGAGCCGATCCCCAGGATCCTGTCGGAGCTGTTCTCCGAGCGGTTCGGCTGCGTCGTCTCGATCGAGGACCTCGGGCTGCGCACCGCCCGCCAGGCGCCCTCCACCACCGGCGTCGACCTGCCCTGGACGGCCCCGCAGACGGTGGCCCTGCTCGGCGAGTTCTCGCGCAGCGACCTGATGCTGGCCCGCCGCGGCTTCCTCGGCACGTCGCTGGCCCTGTCCGCCGGCCCGGCCCTGATCGAGCCCATGCAGCGCTGGCTGGTCCCCGCGCCGCCCGCCCCCCGGCCCGAGCCCGCGTCGGTGCCGTCCACCCGCTCACGGGGACGGCTGTCCAGGCCGGAGCTGGACCTGCTGGAGTCCACCACGGTGATGTTCCGCCAGTGGGACGCCCAGTGCGGCGGCGGCCTGCGCCGCAAGGCGGTCGTCGGCCAGCTGCACGAGGTGACCGACCTGCTGCAGGAGCCCCAGCCCGAGGCCACCACCCGCAAGTTGTTCAAGGTCGCCGCCGAGCTGGCGGAACTGGCCGGCTGGATGTCGTACGACGTGGGGCTCCAGCCCACCGCGCAGAAGTACTTCGTACTCGCCCTGCACGCTGCCAAGGAAGCCGGCGACCGCCCGCTCGGCTCGTACATCCTGTCCAGCATGAGCCGCCAGATGATCCACCTCGGGCGGCCCGAGGACGCCCTGGAGCTGATCCACCTCGCGCAGTACGGCAGCCGGGACTGCGCGAGCCCGCGCACCCAGTCGATGCTGTATGCGATGGAGGCCCGGGCGTACGCCAACATGGGCCAGCCCGGCAAGTGCAAGCGGGCCGTGCGCATGGCCGAGGACACCTTCACCGACGCCGACGACTGGGACGAGCCGGACCCCGACTGGATCCGCTTCTTCTCCGAGGCCGAGCTGTACGCCGAGAACAGCCACTCCTTCCGCGACCTCGCCTACGTCGCCGGCCGCAGCCCCGCCTACGCCTCCATGGCCGAGCCCCTGATGCGGCGGGCCGTGGAGCTGTTCGCGCAGGACACCGAGCACCAGCGGTCGTACGCGCTCAACCTCATCGGCATGGCCACCGTGCACCTGCTCCAGCGTGAGCCCGAGCAGAGCGCCGTGTTCGCCGACCGGGCCATGACGGTCGCCAAGAACGTCCGTTCCGAGCGCGTCAACACTCGTATTCGAAAGACCGTGGACACCGCCGCCCGGGACTTCGGTGACATCGCCGCGGTCGTGGACCTCACCGACAAGCTCGCCGTCGAGCTGCCGGAGACCGCCGCGGCGGTCTAGCACAGCGCCGAAACCCCTGACTCCGGCCGCGGCCGGCCCTCCCGAACTGCCCGACTCGGCTCCCCCGTGCCAGGTCATCGGAAGGCCGCCCGCGGCCGGTTCGCTGCGCCCCGCGGCAACATCCACGGAAGGTTGCGCCACGATAACGATCGCGCAGCGCGGCAGCAGGCAGTTCATCGACGCGTAACACACAGGGCGCCTTCGTCACCGCGGCGAAACAACGAGGGGCTTCCACCGAAACGGCGCTGCGCCAATCTCGTGGCGCATAACCGGCCCACCCCTCATGACCGCTCAAGGCTTCGCCCGCACGGGGCCGTATCCAACGACGAGGAGACGCCGATGGCACCAGCCATCACGCTTGCCGCAGAGACGGAGCTCTCTGCCGCCAACACAGGCTTCATGCTCATCTGCTCCGCCCTGGTGATGCTCATGACCCCGGGACTGGCCTTCTTCTACGGAGGCATGGTCCGCGTCAAGAGCACCCTGAACATGCTGATGATGAGCTTCATCAGCCTGGGAATCGTCACCATCCTGTGGGTGCTGTACGGCTTCTCCATGGCGTTCGGCACGGACTCCGGCAGCATCATCGGCTGGTCTTCCGACTACGTCGGCTTCACCGGAATCGGTACCGCCGACCTGTGGGACGGCTACACCATCCCCATTTATGTCTTCGCCGTCTTCCAGCTGATGTTCGCGATCATCACGCCCGCCCTGATCAGCGGTGCCCTCGCGGACCGCGTGAAGTTCACGGCGTGGGCGCTGTTCGTCGCCCTGTGGGCCACGGTCGTGTACTTCCCGGTCGCGCACTGGGTCTGGGGCTCGGGCGGCTGGGCCTTCGAGCTCGGCGTGATCGACTTCGCCGGTGGTACGGCGGTGCACATCAACGCCGGTGCCGCGGCGCTCGGCGTGATCCTGGTGATCGGAAAGCGCATCGGATTCAAGAAGGACCCGATGCGTCCGCACAGCCTCCCGCTGGTCATGCTCGGCGCCGCTCTGCTGTGGTTCGGCTGGTTCGGCTTCAACGCCGGCTCCTGGCTCGGCAACGACGACGGCGTCGGCGCGCTGATGTTCGTCAACACCCAGATCGCCACCGCCGCCGCCATGCTGGCCTGGCTGATCTACGAGAAGCTGCGCCACGGCGCGTTCACCACGCTGGGCGCCGCCTCCGGTGCCGTCGCCGGTCTGGTCGCCATCACCCCGGCCGGTGGCGCGGTCGACCCGCTCGGCGCGATCGCCGTCGGCGCCATCGCCGGTCTGCTGTGCGCCATGGCCGTCGGCCTGAAGTACAAGTTCGGCTACGACGACTCCCTCGACGTCGTCGGCGTCCACCTGGTCGGCGGTGTCGTCGGCTCCCTGCTGATCGGCTTCTTCGCCAGCGGCAAGGGCCAGTCCGAGGTCCAGGGCCTGTTCTACGGTGGCGGCCTGGACCAGTTCTGGAAGCAGTGCGCCGGTGTGTTCGCGGTCCTCGCCTACTCCCTGGTCGCCTCCGCGGTCCTCGCCTTCCTGCTCGACAAGACGATCGGCATGCGGGTCTCCGAGGACGACGAGGTGGCCGGCATCGACCAGGCCGAGCACGCCGAGACCGCATACGACTTCAGCGGCGCCGGCGGTGGTGCCTCCCGCACCGTCACCGCCCCCGCCCCGGTTGCCGAAGCTGCGAGCAAGAAGGTGGACGCATGAAGCTCATCACCGCTGTCGTCAAGCCCCACCGGCTGGACGAGATCAAGGAAGCCCTCCAGGCGTTCGGAGTGCACGGACTGACGGTCACCGAGGCGAGCGGCTACGGTCGTCAGCGGGGCCACACCGAGGTCTACCGCGGCGCCGAGTACACGGTCGACCTGGTCCCCAAGATCCGTATCGAGGTGCTGGCCGAGGACGACGACGCCGAGCAGCTGATCGACGTCATCGTGAAGGCCGCCCGCACCGGCAAGATCGGTGACGGCAAGGTCTGGTCCCTTCCGGTCGAGACCGCCGTCCGGGTCCGCACCGGCGAGCGCGGACCGGACGCGCTCTGACCGACAGAAGAACAGGAGTCGCTGGGTGACGAGTACGGACGTAACGGCGAAAGCAGAGGACTCGGGACCCAGCGGCTACGCGGCGGCCCGGCTGCGCCTCCTCACGGAGGGGGCGCGGTCCGGGCCGCCGCGCCGTGCCGGCCTGGCCGAGCTGACCGACGACTGGCTGGCGGGGCTGTTCAACGCGGGGGCCGAGGGGCTGCGCGGGGTCTCGCTCGTCGCGGTCGGCGGCTACGGCCGCGGTGAGCTGTCCCCCCGCAGTGACCTGGACCTCCTGCTGCTGCATGACGGGGGCGACTCCGCCGCGATCGGCGCCCTCGCCGACCGCATCTGGTATCCCGTCTGGGACCTGGGTCTCGCCCTGGACCACTCCGTCCGCACACCGGCCGAGGCCCGCAAGACGGCCGGGGAGGACCTGAAGGTCCAGCTCGGGCTCCTGGACGCCCGCCACATCGCGGGCGACCTCGGCCTGACGGCGGGACTGCGGACAGCGATCCTCGCCGACTGGCGCAACCAGGCGCCGAAACGTCTCCCCCAACTCCAGGAACTCTGCGCCGAACGCGCTGAACGCCAGGGCGAGTTGCAGTACCTCCTGGAGCCGGACCTCAAGGAGGCCCGCGGCGGCCTCCGTGACGCCACCGCCCTGCGCGCCGTCGCCGCGTCCTGGCTGGCCGACGCCCCGCGCGAGGGCCTCGACGACGCCCGGCGCCGGCTGCTCGACGTCCGCGACGCCCTGCACCTCGCCACCGGGCGCGCCACCGACCGGCTCGCCCTGCAGGAGCAGGACCAGGTCGCCGCCGAGCTGGGCCTGCTCGACGCCGACACGCTGCTGCGGCAGGTGTACGAGGCGGCGCGGATCATCTCGTACGCCAGTGATGTCACGTGGCGTGAAGTGGGCCGCGTGCTGCGGTCGCGCGCGGTGCGGCCGCGGCTGCGCTCCATGCTGGGCGGAGGAAAGCAGGTGGCCGAGAGGTCGCCGCTCGCCGAGGGTGTGGTGGAGCAGGACGGCGAGGTGGTGCTCGCCCGGGCCGCGCGCCCCGACCGCGACCCCGTGCTCCCCCTGCGCGCGGCGGCCGCCGCCGCGCAGGCCGGACTGCCACTCTCCCTGCATGCTGTCCGGCGCATGGCGGCCGGAGTACGCCCCCTGCCCACGCCCTGGCCTGCCGAGGCGCGGGAACAACTCGTCACGCTGCTGGGCTCCGGCCGTCCCACCATCGAGGTCTGGGAGGCCCTGGAGGCCGAGGGCCTGATCACCCGGCTCATCCCCGACTGGGAGCGGGTGCGCTGCCGCCCACAGCGCAACGCCGTGCACATCTGGACCGTCGACCGGCACCTCATCGAGACCGCCGTCCGCGCCTCCGAGTTCACCCGCCGGGTCAGCCGCCCCGACCTGCTCCTGGTCGCCGCGCTGCTGCACGACATCGGCAAGGGCTGGCCCGGCGACCACTCGGTCGCGGGCGAGATCATCGCGCGCGACGTGGCGAGCCGGATCGGCTTCGACCGCGACGACGTGGCCGTGCTCGCCACCCTCGTACGACACCATCTGCTGCTGGTGGAGACGGCCACCCGGCGTGATCTGGAGGACCCCGCCACCGTGCGTTCGGTCGCCGAGGCGGTGGGTTCGCAGGGCACGCTGGAGCTGCTGCACGCGCTCACCGAGGCCGACGCACTGGCCACCGGGCCGGCCGCCTGGTCGTCCTGGCGGGGTTCGCTGGTCGCGGACCTGGTCAAGCGGGTCTCGGCGGTGCTGTCCGGGGACGAGCCGGAGGACCCCGAGGCCGCCGCGCCCACCGCCGAGCAGGAGCGGCTCGCCATCGAGGCGATCGCGACGGGCAGCCCCGTGCTGGCGCTGCGGGCGCAGACCGAGGTGCCCACCGAGGAGGCGTCCGGCGAACCCGAGCCGCTCGGCGTCGAGCTGCTGATCGCCGTACCGGACCAGCCGGGCGTGCTGCCCGCCGTGTCCGGTGTCCTCGCCGTGCACCGCCTGACCGTCCGCACGGCCGAGCTGCGGGCCCTTCAGCTGCCGGACGGCGTCGAGGGTTCGGTGCTGCTGCTGGACTGGCGGGTCGCCGCCGAGTACGGCTCCCTGCCCCAGGCCGCCCGGCTCCGCGCCGACCTCGTCCGGGCCCTGGACGGCACCCTGGACATCGCGGGTCGCCTCGCCGAACGGGACGCCGCGTACCCGCGCCGCCGGGGTGTGGTGGCGCCGCCGCCGAGGGTGTCGGTCCACCCGGCCGCCTCCCGGCTGGCCACGGTGATCGAGGTGCGGGCCCAGGACGCGCCGGGGTTGCTGTTCCGGATCGGGCGGGCGCTGGAGGACGCGGGCGTGCGGGTGCGCAGCTCCCATGTGTCGACGCTGGGCGCGAACGCCGTCGACGCGTTCTATGTCACAGGACCGGAGGGCGCGCCCCTGCCGGGCGAGGAGGCCGCGGCGGTGGCGCGGAAGCTGGAGGAGACATTGCGCGGCTGATCCGTGACCCGCTCCGGTGGAGCCGGGATACCCTGGAGGGCGATTCATCCGCCAGCCACCGACCCTGAGGACCGCGAGCGCCGTGTTCGATACTCTCTCCGATCGCCTCTCAGCGACTTTCAAGAACCTGCGTGGCAAGGGACGGCTCTCCGAAGCGGACATCGACGCCACCGCGCGCGAGATCCGGATCGCGCTCCTCGAAGCGGACGTGGCGCTGCCTGTCGTCCGGAGCTTCATCAAGAACGTCAAGGAGCGGGCCCTCGGGGCCGAGGTCTCCAGGGCGCTCAACCCGGCCCAGCAGGTGCTGAAGATCGTCAACGACGAGCTCGTGACGATCCTCGGTGGCGAGACCCGGCGGCTGCGCTTCGCCAAGCAGCCGCCCACCGTGATCATGCTGGCGGGTCTGCAGGGTGCCGGTAAGACCACCCTCGCGGGCAAGCTCGGCAAGTGGCTCCAGGAGCAGGGCCACTCGCCGCTGCTGGTCGCCGCCGACCTCCAGCGCCCGAACGCGGTCAACCAGCTGAGCGTCGTCGCCGAGCGGGCCGGGGTCGCGGTCTTCGCGCCGGAGCCGGGCAACGGCGTCGGTGACCCGGTCAAGGTCGCCAAGGACTCCATCGGCTTCGCGAAGTCCAAGGTCCACGACATCGTGATCGTGGACACCGCCGGCCGTCTCGGCATCGACCAGGAGATGATGCAGCAGGCCGCCGACATCCGGGACGCGGTCTCGCCGGACGAGATCCTGTTCGTCGTCGACGCGATGATCGGTCAGGACGCGGTCAACACCGCCGAGGCCTTCCGCGACGGCGTCGGCTTCGACGGCGTGGTGCTCTCCAAGCTCGACGGTGACGCCCGTGGTGGTGCGGCCCTGTCGATCCGCCAGATCACCGGCAAGCCGATCATGTTCGCGTCGAACGGCGAGAAGCTCGACGACTTCGACGCCTTCCACCCGGACCGGATGGCCTCCCGCATCCTCGACATGGGTGACCTGCTCACCCTGATCGAGCAGGCGGAGAAGACCTTCGACCAGGCCGAAGCCCAGAAGATGGCCGAGAAGCTGGCCTCCAAGAAGGGCCAGGACTTCACCCTCGACGACTTCCTGGCCCAGATGGAGCAGGTCAGGAAGATGGGCTCCATCTCCAAGCTGCTCGGCATGCTGCCCGGCATGGGCCAGATCAAGGACCAGATCCAGAACCTCGACGAGCGGGACGTCGACCGCACCGCCGCGATCATCAAGTCGATGACCCCGGGCGAGCGCCAGGACCCGACGATCATCAACGGCTCGCGCCGCGCCCGTATCGCGCGCGGTTCCGGTGTCGAGGTCAGCGCGGTGAAGAACCTGGTCGAGCGGTTCTTCGAGGCCCGCAAGATGATGTCCCGCATGGCCCAGGGCGGCGGTATGCCGGGGATGCCGGGGATGCCGGGCATGGGTGGCGGTCCCGGCAGGGCGAAGAAGAAGCAGAAGCAGGCCAAGGGCAAGCAGCGCTCCGGCAACCCGATGAAGCGCAAGCAGCAGGAGCAGGAGGAGGCCGCCCGCCGCGCGGCAGCCGCTCAGGGCGGAGGCGCCTTCGGGCTGCCGCAGCAGGGCGGGCAGGACTTCGAGCTGCCGGACGAGTTCAAGAAGTTCATGGGCTAGCACTTCCTGCTCGTCGCTTCCTGCTCGTCACGGCTGGTGACGTCCAGTGGCGGCTTGTGGTGGCTTGTGGCGGCTTGTGGCGGCTTGTTACGGCGCCGGGGCGCCCCTCTCCGCAGGGGTGCCCCGGCGCCGTAATCCGCACATGCTTGCGGAGCCGGTGTGGCGTAACGTCCCGATATGACCAACCCCGTGCCGCCACGCAAGTCGCCGGACCAGCCCTGGCGCACCGAGGGCGCCCCGGAGGAGCCGCCGAAGTCCGCGCCCGGCGGGCGGAGGATGCGCGGCGGCTGGTGGGGCCTCGCCGTCGCCGCGCTGGCCGTGTTCCTGATCGCCAACCTCGTGCTGTCGTTCCTGGACGAGGCAGAGCCGACGATCTCGTACACGGAGTTCAGCAGGCAGGTCGACGACGGAAACGTCAGCAAGATCTACGCCAAGGGCGACGCGATCCAGGGCGAGCTGAAGAGGGCCCAGGGCAACCCCGAGGACGAGGGCACCTACACCCGGTTCAAGACGCAGCGGCCGGCCTTCGCGGACGACCAGCTCTGGGAGGAACTGACCCGGCACAACGTCACGGTCACCGCGGAACCGGTCGTCCAGCAGCGTGGTTTTCTGACCAACCTGCTGATCTCGCTGGCGCCGCTGCTGCTGCTCGTCGTGCTGTGGATCTTCATCGCCCGGCGGATGAGAGCGGGGCTGGGCGGGGCGGGCGGCATGTTCGGGCGCAAGCCGCCGCCCAGGCCGGTCGAGCTGGAGCCGGGGGAGCAGCGGACGACGTTCGCGGACGTGGCGGGCATCGACGAGGTGGAGGGCGAGCTCAACGACGTCGTCGACTTCCTGAAGAACCCGGACGCCTATCGGCGGATGGGCGCCAAGATGCCGCGCGGTGTGCTGCTCGCCGGTCCGCCCGGCACCGGCAAGACGCTGCTCGCGCGGGCGGTGGCGGGGGAGGCGGGGGTGCCGTTCTTCTCGGCGTCCGCCTCGGAGTTCATCGAGATGATCGTCGGCGTGGGCGCGTCCCGGGTGCGGGAACTGTTCGCGGAGGCGCGGAAGGTGGCCCCGTCGATCATCTTCATCGACGAGATCGACACCATCGGCCGGGCGCGTGGCGGCGGGGCCGGCGTGGGCGGGCACGACGAGCGCGAGCAGACCCTGAACCAGATCCTGACCGAAATGGACGGCTTCTCGGGTTCCGAGGGCGTGATCGTGATCGCCGCGACCAACCGCGCGGACGTCCTGGACCCGGCCCTGACCCGCCCCGGCCGGTTCGACCGGGTCGTCAACGTCTCGCCGCCGGACCGGGGCGGCCGCGAGGCCATCCTGAGGATCCACACCCGGGAGATCCCGCTCGGCCCGGACGTCGACCTGGCCCAGGTCGCCCGTACGACCCCTGGGATGACCGGCGCCGAACTGGCCAACCTCGCCAACGAGGCCGCCCTGCTCGCCGTCAAGCGGGGACAGACGACGGTGACGCAGTCCGACCTGTCGGAGGCGCTGGAGAAGGTCCAACTGGGTGCCGAACGCGCACTCGTGATGCCCGAGGAGGAACGCCGGCGCACCGCCTACCACGAGAGCGGACACGCCCTGCTGGGCATGCTGCAGCCGGGCGCCGACCCCGTCCGCAAGATCACCATCGTGCCGCGGGGGAGGGCGCTGGGGGTGACACTGTCGACGCCGGAATCGGACAAGTACGCGTACACCGAGGAGTACTTGCGCGGCCGGATCATCGGCGCGCTCGGCGGAATGGCGGCGGAGCACGTCGTCTACGGGGTCATCACGACCGGCTCGGAAAACGATCTGGAGCAGGTCACCAGGATCGTGCGCGGGATGGTTGCCCGCTGGGGCATGAGCCGGCAGGTGGGCCGGTTGTCGGCGCTGCCCGACGACGCCCAGCAGGCGTACGGGCTGGCGGCGGCGCCGCAGACGCTGGATGTGATCGACGGCGAGATGCGCCGGATCGTCGACGAGTGCTACGAGGAGGCCTGCCGCAAGCTGCGCGACCACCGCGGTCGACTGGACGCGCTGGCGGAGGGGTTGCTGGAGCGGGAGACGCTGGAGGAGGCGGACGCGTACCGCATCGCGGGGATCACGCGGCTGGCCGAGGTGGATCCGGAAGGGTAGGGCACCCTGGCCCGAGGGCAGTGCCCGGGGCGCCCCACCTCTTCGTTCCCCGCGGCGTGGGCCCGCTCAGGGAGTCCGGGCGATCAGGTAGCGGAACACGTTCGGCATCCACACCGTGCCGTCCGGCCGCCGGTGCGGATGCAGCGCCTCGGTCAGCTCCTTGTCGACCTGCTCCTGGTCGGTCGCCGTGATCGCCGCGTCGAACAGCCCGGTCGACAGCAGCCCGCGCACCGCGCTGTCCACGTCGGCGTATCCGAACGGGCAGGCGACCCGCCCCGAACCGTCCGGCCTGAGCCCGGCCCGCTCGGCGACCTCCTCCAGATCGTCCCGGAGCGCCGGGCGCCAACTGCCGCCGCCGCGCAGCGGATCCGCCAGCTTGGTGGCCACCCGCAGCACCGACGACGTGGCGCACCGTTCCGGCGGCCCCCAGCCGGCCAGCACCACCGGCGCGCCCCGCTCGGCGAGCGGTGTCGCCGCGCCGAGCAGCCCACCGAGGCCCTCCGCGTCACCCGCGAGACACCCGATGGGCTCGAAGGCGGTGACGAGCGTGTACGCCGGTGCCTGGGCGTCGGACGTGTCCTCGGGGACGGCGTCCTCCGGGGAGCCCTCGACGAGCCGGGCACCTGTACGCGCGCGCGTGCTCTGCGCCTCCGTCGCCTCCGGCAGCAGGCGTTCGCGCGCGAGGGCCAGTCTCTCGCGGGAGGAGGACTCGACACCGGTGACGGCGGCGCCCCGGGAGGCCGCCATCAGCAGGGCGAGTCCCGAACCGCAGCCCAGGCCCAGCAGCCGGGTGCCCGGTCCCACGTCCAGTCGCTCGTAGACGGCCTCGTAGAGCGGTACGAGCATCCGCTCCTGGATCTCCGACCAGTCACGCGCGCGTGCCCGCAGGTCCACGCGGGGTGCGGGTCCCCCGTGAGGCAGGTGCTGCCGCACGAGCGTAGGTGTCATCGAAACGCCCCAATCCGCAGAGAGTTGCCGCTGTACCCGTGTTCGTCGCCCCCCGTCGCGTACGCCCACCCTCCCCCCGTATGCCAGGTAACTCCGAGCCCGCGGCGGCGTCCAGGGGTCGCGGCGGCCTGCTTGTGGACTGCCCTTGTGAGTGGCGAGAATTCACGTTCCGGCAACGCTGGTGTCCCTCTTTACGACGGAATTCCTCCGTCCGAGGGGCCCGGTGAGTGGCGTGTTCATGCCGTCGGCGACAACCGTCGGTGGCGGGGCGGAGCGGCGGCCGGGTTCCGGCCAAGGTCGGACGGGGCGGTGGCGGACCCCGGGGGCGGACCAGGTATGGTCACGGTCGTACCGCGCACATACCGGGCGAGGGCGCGAGGCGGCCGAAACCCCCCTTGCGCACCCGCGGACCCGCACCCCCCGGCGTGCGGACATGCTCTACGCGCCGGGTCGTACGTCAGGCTACGCACCACCTTGGTATGAGCTGTGCGGCTTCTCCGCAGATCAGCGCACCCGCCCTCCTCAGGACGCATCAGCGGCAACTGACGGGTACGTGCAAATTATTTGGGATGCCCCGGAATAGGAACACAGCGGGACTCAGGCTCGTTGTCATTACGTGAGCACGACACCACCTGTTCTCGCCGCAGAGCTGGCACAGGCGTGGGCCGACATTCAGCGGTACCACCCCGAGCTGCCGGACCTTGCCGCGCCCGAGTCCCTGATCGGGGAGTCGTCGTCCGCCTGCGGACACGAACTCTCCTTCGAACGGCTGCTCCATGAGGCAGTCCACGGCATCGCCGCCGCGCGCGGAATCCGCGACACCTCCCGCGCCGGCCGGTACCACAACCGCAGATTCCTCGCGATCGCCGAGGAGCTGGGCCTGGACCACCCCGAGGAGCCGCACCCCAGCAGCGGCTTCTCGCTGGTCACGCTCAACCCCGAGGCGAAGCGGCGTTACCGCCCGACGATCGAGCGCCTGCAGCGCGCCCTGAAGGCCCACACCGCCGCCACCACCACCGACACCGGGCGCGCCTTCCGCGGTCCGGCCGCCCGTCACGGTTCCTCCGGTGGCGGCGTCCGGGTCAAGGCGGTGTGCGACTGCGGCCGCAACGTACGGGTCGTTCCGTCGGTCCTCGCCCAGGCCCCGATCGTGTGCGGCGGCTGCGGGAAGCCGTTCCGGATCCCCGAGGTGGTGGGCGCGGGCGCGAGGTGAGCGCACGGCTGCTCGTGGCAGCCGTGCGGCACCTGCAGTGCCGCGGGTCGCGCACCCGGCGTCGGTCGCGGGGACGCCGGGTGCCGCTCCGGCCTGCCTCGGCGCACCCTCGGTCTGAAGCGGTCCGCGGGGTGTGGCAGAATGGCTGGCTGTACTCGACAGCCGCACAGGACCCCTCTCTCCTCCGGCTGACGCGTCCATCGGGCACTCGGGTACCGCAACCCCACGCGGCCATCTCGCCGTGCCCAACCACGTCAAATCCAGGAGAACCCACTCCCGTGGCAGTCAAGATCAAGCTGAAGCGTCTGGGCAAGATCCGTTCGCCTCACTACCGCATCGTCGTCGCCGACTCCCGCACCCGCCGTGACGGCCGTGCGATCGAGGAGATCGGCAAGTACCACCCGACGTACAACCCGTCGGTGATCGAGGTCGACGCCGAGCGCGTGGCGTACTGGCTCGGTGTCGGCGCCCAGCCGACCGAGCCCGTGCTCGCCATCCTGAAGAAGACCGGCGACTGGCAGAAGTTCAAGGGCGAGCCCGCCCCGGCGCCGCTGCTGACCGCCGAGCCCAAGAAGGCGCGTCCGTCGTTCGAGGCTCTCGGTGGCGACGACGAGGGCAAGGGCGAGGCCATCACGCAGAAGAAGAAGGCCGACAAGAAGGACGAGGCTGCGGCTGAGTCCGAGTCGACCGAGGCCTGAGCATGCTCGAGGAGGCTCTCGAGCACCTCGTGAAGGGCATCGTCGACAACCCTGACGATGTGCAGGTCGCCTCGCGCAACCTGCGCCGGGGACGTGTGCTGGAGGTCCGGGTCCACCCCGACGACCTCGGCAAGGTGATCGGCCGCAACGGCCGCACTGCACGCGCTCTGCGCACCGTCGTGGGCGCCATCGGCGGCCGCGGCGTCCGTGTCGACCTCGTCGACGTGGACCACGTCCGCTGACGCTGAACGCAGCACCGGCTCGGGCCGGGGAGGGCCACTGGGCCTCCCCGGCCCGTAGTCGTACGACAGGAGATCTTCAGAAGTGCAGCTGGTAGTCGCACGGATCGGCCGTGCCCACGGCATCAAGGGCGAGGTCACCGTGGAGGTACGTACCGACGAGCCGGAGCTCAGGCTCGCACCCGGCGCCGTCCTGGCCACCGACCCGGCCTCCGTCGGTCCGCTGACGATCGAGACGGGCCGGGTGCACAGCGGCCGCCTGCTGCTGCGCTTCGAGGGCGTGAGCGACCGCAACGCCGCCGAGGCCCTGCGCAACACCCTCCTGATCGCCGAGATCGACCCGGACGAGCTGCCCGAGGGCGAGGACGAGTACTACGACCACCAGCTGATCGACCTCGACGTCGTCACCAAGGACGGGGCGGCGGTCGGCCGGATCACCGAGATCTCGCACCTGCCCTCGCAGGACCTGTTCATCGTGGAGCGCCCGGACGGCAGCGAGGTCATGATCCCGTTCGTGGCGGAGATCGTCACCGAGATCGACCTGGAGGAGCAGCGGGCCGTCGTCGACCCGCCGCCCGGGCTGATCGACGACCGCGCGGACATCGCCTCGTCCAGGGACGAGTCCTGATGCGGCTCGACGTCGTCACGATCTTCCCCGAGTACCTCGACCCGCTGAACGTCTCGCTGGTCGGCAAGGCACGCGCGCGTGGACAGCTGATGGTGCACGTGCATGATCTGCGCACCTGGACCTGCGACCGCCACCACACGGTCGACGACACGCCGTACGGCGGCGGCCCCGGCATGGTGATGAAGACCGAGCCCTGGGGTGACGCCCTCGACTCCGTCCTCGCCGACGGCTACGAGACGGGATCCCACGAGCCCGCCCTCATCGTCCCCACGCCCAGCGGCCGCCCCTTCACCCAGGAACTCGCCGTGGAGCTCTCCGAGCGCCCGTGGCTGATCTTCACCCCGGCCCGCTACGAGGGCATCGACCGGCGGGTCATCGACGAGTACGCCACCCGGATGCCGGTGTACGAGGTGTCCATCGGCGACTACGTCCTCGCCGGCGGGGAGGCGGCCGTACTGGTCATCACGGAGGCCGTGGCGCGGCTGCTGCCCGGCGTCCTCGGGAACGCCGAGTCGCACCGCGACGACTCCTTCGCGCCCGGCGCCATGGCCAACCTCCTGGAGGGACCCGTCTACACCAAGCCGCCCGAGTGGCGGGGGCGCGGCATCCCGGACGTGCTGCTCAGCGGGCACCACGGGAAGATCGCCCGCTGGCGGCGCGACGAGGCGCTGCGGCGCACGACGGCCAACCGGCCGGACCTGATCGAGCGCTGCGACCCCAAGGCCTTCGACAAGAAGGACCGCGAGATGCTCTCCATCCTGGGCTGGGAACCGGACCCCGAGGGCGAGCCGTACGGCCGATTTTGGCGCAGGACCAGGGGCGTGGAAGAATAGACCGCTGTTGTGCGCCCGTCCGGCGTGCGCCCCTGCCACAGGGGGACACGACGCCCGCTCCGACCCGCACGACCCTCGTACCAGAAACCTAGTTTCCGTTGATGACCTGTGGCATCAGCGAAGAAAGCAGACGAAATGTCGCACCTGCTCGACTCCGTCGACTCCGCCTCGCTGCGCAGCGACGTCCCGGCCTTCCGCCCGGGTGACACCGTCAACGTCCACGTCCGCGTCATCGAGGGCAACCGCTCCCGTGTGCAGCAGTTCAAGGGCGTGGTGATCCGCCGCCAGGGTTCCGGCGTGCGCGAGACCTTCACGGTCCGCAAGGTCTCCTTCTCCGTCGGCGTCGAGCGCACCTTCCCGGTGCACACCCCGATCGTGGAGAAGATCGAGCTCGTCACCAAGGGTGACGTCCGCCGCGCCAAGCTGTACTACCTGCGCGACCTGCGCGGCAAGGCGGCGAAGATCAAGGAGAAGCGCGAGAGCTGAGCGCCTCCCGGGGTTCACGGCGGGGCCGGATAACATCTGGCTCCGATGGACACCGAAGCACAGCCGACGGAGCGCGACCGCTCCTCCCACCCTTCCGACGCCGAGGGAATCTCGGCCACAGAGGGACCGGAGGGCCGGTCGCGTTTCGCGTTGGTGGCGCGGGTCGCCGAGTGGGTCCCGGGCGGGCGGATCACCCTGACGCTGCTGGTCTGCCTGGTGTTCGCGCTGCTGCTCAACACGTTCGTGGCGCAGCCGTTCCGGATCCCCAGCGGGTCGATGGAGCGGGGGTTGAGGATCGGCGACCGCGTGCTCGTGAACAAGTTGGCGTACCGTTTCGATGCTCAGCCGCGGCGCGGCGATGTGGTCGTGTTCGACGGCGCCGGAAACTTCGGGGACGCCGACTACGTCAAACGTGTCGTGGGTGTGGGTGGAGACCATGTGCTCTGCTGCGACAAGGAGGGGAGGCTCCAGGTGAACGGCCGGTCCATCGACGAGTCGACGTTCCTGTACCCCGGCGACAGCGCCTCCACGGTGCCCTTCGACGTCGTCGTGCCCGACGGCACCCTGTTCGTCCTCGGTGACCACCGCAGCGCCTCCAGTGACTCCCGTGACCACCTGGGCTCACCCGGCGGTGGCATGATCCCCGTCGACGACGTGATCGGCCGGGCCGACTGGATCGTCTGGCCCCTCGCCCACGCCACCCGCCTGGACCGAACCGGCGCCTACGCGCGCGTGCCCGCGGCGGACGGTGGACATGGGTAGTCGCGGCAAGCCGCGCGGTACGCCCGCCAGTGCCGCCGAGAACCTGCTGCCCACCGGCACCCGGCGTGCCGCCGCCCAGGCCGGCGGCGGGCGCACCCGCGCCGAGCGGCGCAAGCTGCAGCGGAAGGTCAAGCGGCGCCGGCGCCGGTCGGCCATAAAGGAGATACCGCTCCTGGTCGGCGTGGCCGTGCTGATAGCCCTCGTCCTGAAGACGTTCCTCGTCCAGGCGTTCGTGATCCCGTCGGGCTCCATGGAGCAGACGATCCAGATCGGCGACCGGGTCCTGGTCGACAAGCTCACCCCGTGGTTCGGCGCCAAGCCGAAGCGCGGTGACGTCGTGGTCTTCAAGGACCCCGGCGGCTGGCTCCAGGACGAGCAGCCCATCCCGCAGAAGGACGACCCCGTCGTCGTCAAGCAGATCAAGGAGGGGCTCACCTTCATCGGCCTGCTGCCGTCCGACAACGAGAAGGACCTCATCAAGCGGGTCGTCGGCGTCGGTGGTGACCGGGTGCAGTGCTGCGACACGCAGGGGCGGGTCACGGTCAACGGCGTTCCGCTGAACGAGGACTATCTGAACCCGGGCGACGAGCCGTCCGCCATCCCGTTCGACATCACCGTGCCCCAGGGACGGCTGTGGGTGATGGGCGACCACCGGTCCAACTCCGCGGACTCCCGCTCCCACCAGGACACCGACTACGGCGGCACCGTCTCCGAGGACGAGGTGGTGGGCCGGGCCGTCGTCATCGCCTGGCCGCTGGACCACTGGACCACGCTGAACGAACCGAGAACCTACGCTTCCGTGTCCGACTCGGCAGGCGGGTCGACCGCGGGCCCCCGGCCGTCGCATAGGGTTGCCCCCGACGATTCGAACGGAACGATCCAGCTCCCGAGCCCTGCGGAACTCCCGCTCGTTATGGGAGTGGTGGGCCTGCGTCGTGTGTGGGGCAGGCGGCGGCACAGAGTAAGGAGTTGGCGTGGGGGATGCGGCGGTTGGCGCACGGTCCGGACACGACGGCGAGGAGCACCGCGGACGTCCCGTGGAGGCGGCCCCCCAGGCCGCGGACAGCGCCGTAAGCTTTGGGAATGAAGGCCAGGCGGCCGAGGACGGCACGGTGACGGACGAGCAGAGCCAGACCGGGGACCAGGGACCGGAGGGCCCCGCCCGCAAGCAGCCGAAGAAGCAGCGCTCCTTCTGGAAGGAGCTGCCGATCCTGATCGGCATCGCGCTGGTGCTGGCGCTGCTGATCAAGACGTTCCTGGTGCAGGCGTTCTCGATCCCCTCCGACTCGATGCAGAACACCCTGCAGGAGGGCGACCGCGTTCTCGTCGACAAGCTCACCCCCTGGTTCGGCTCCGAGCCGGAGCGCGGCGAGGTCGTCGTCTTCCACGACCCGGACAACTGGCTGGCGGGTCAGCCGGCGGCGGACCCGAACGCCCTGCAGACGTTTCTCAGCTGGATCGGCCTGATGCCGTCCGCCGAGGAGAAAGACCTCATCAAGCGGGTGATCGGGGTCGGCGGCGACACGGTCGAGTGCGAGGGCACCGGCCCGCTGAGGGTCAACGGCAAGGCGCTGAACGAGACGTCGTACGTGTACCCCGGCAACACGCCGTGCACCGTCGACGACCAGGGCGGCCAGTTCAAGGTGAAGGTCCCCGAGGGCTACATCTGGGTCATGGGCGACCACCGGCAGAACTCCCGGGACTCCCGTTACAACCAGGGCGACGTCAACAAGGGCATGGTGCCGGTGGACAAGGTCGTCGGACGCGCCATCGTGAAGGCCTGGCCGATCAACCGCTGGGGCACGCTCCCGGTGCCGGACACCTTCGACCAGCCCGGCCTGAACGACCAGTCGGCCGTGTCCCTCACCAACGCCCCGAACGCGCTGGCCCTCGCGGGGGTCGTGCCGCTGGCACTGTGGCGCCGCCGGCGGCCGGGCGAGTGATTGTCGTCGCGGATCCGGGGGCGGGGATCCGAGCGGCGGCGCGGGCTGGCGGCCGGAGGGGTGATCGGCGCCGTGGTGGGGCGGTGCGGGGTCTGGTGGTCTGGCGGTCTGTGTCTGATGGCCGCGGTGGTTTGGCGGCTTGGCTGTGATCGGTGGGGTGGTTTGGCGGGCGGTGCCTGATCGGCGTCGCGGTGCGGCGGTCGGTGTCTGAAGCCCGTGGTGGTTTGGCGGCTGGCCTCTGATCGGGGGGTGCTCTGGTGGGCGGTGTCTGATCGATTGGGCCGTCTGGCGGGCGGTGGCTGATCGGCGGGGTGGTTTGGCGGCTGGCCTCTGATCGCCGGGCGGTCTGACCGTCGGTGTCTGATCGCCGTGGCGGTTCGGTCGGTGGATTGATCGCCGTCGAGACCTCCCCGCCCGCGTGAAGTCCCCGCCCGTGTGAAGTTCCGGCCCGCGTGAAGTCCCCGCCCGCGTGAAATCCCCGCCCGCGTGAAGTCCTCGTGGAGCTGTCCGCCGGGCGGGATGAAGGGCTGTCCGGCCCTGGTACCGCCGGGTAGGGTGCGGATCCATGGGTGGCGAGAGCGCGACACGTACGGCCCCGCGGAACGGTGGGACGAGCAAGGGCCCGGCGGGCGGCCGGATCGGGCAGCGGTTGTCCGGACTGGCGGTCGCGCTGGGCCTCGTGCTGTTCCTGGGCGGCTTCGGCTGGGGAGCGGTGACCTATCTGCCGTACACCGTGCCCACCGGCTCCATGACGCCGACCATCGACGCGGGCGACCGGGTGCTGGCGCAGCGCGTCGACGGCGCCGATGTGCGCCGCGGTGACGTCGTCGTCTTCAAGGACAAGACCTGGGGCGACGCGCCGCTGATCAAGCGGGTGGTGGCCGTCGGCGGCGACAAGGTCGCCTGCTGCCAGGACGGCAGGCTCACCGTCAACGGCAAGGAGATCGACGAACCGTATCTGTCCGAGGGACAGCGGGCCTCGGACATGAACTTCGGGGTGACCGTGCCCGAGGGGCGGCTCTTCCTGCTCGGTGACGAGCGGCACGGCTCGCTGGACTCCACCGCCCACCTCACGGACGCCGCGAGCGGCACCGTGGCCCGCGACGACGTCTCCGGCCGGGTGGACGCCGTCGTCTGGCCCATGAACGGCATGCTGGCACGCCCCACGGGCTTCGAGGCCCTCGGCAGTCTGTCCGCGCCGGGGCCGCTGCGGACGATCGGCGCCATGATCGTCGTAGGCGCCGTGCTGGTGCTCGGTGGCGCCGCGTACGGGCCGGTCGCGAAGCGGCTGGGGTCCCGGGCGAGGACGGGGCCCGCCGGTGCCCGCTGAGGCCACGGAGGGGTACGAGCTCGTCGGCGACCGTACGCGCAAGGTGGCGCGGGTCGTGCTGCTCGACGCGGACGACCGGATCCTGCTGCTGCACGGCCACGAGCCGGACGATCCGGCGGACGACTGGTGGTTCACGCCGGGCGGCGGACTGGAGGGCGAGGAGACCCGTGAGGAGGCCGCGCTGCGGGAACTCGCGGAGGAGACGGGAATCACAGAGGTCCAACTCGGTCCGGTGCTGTGGCGGCGGATGTGCTCCTTCCCGTTCGCCGGGCGCCGCTGGGACCAGGACGAGTGGTACTACCTGGCCCGCACCACTCAGACGGCGACGGCGGCCGTCGCCCTCACCGAGCTGGAGCGACGCAGTGTCGTGGGAGCCCGGTGGTGGACATGTGAGGAACTGACCCGGGCTCATGAGACTGTGTATCCGACCAGACTCGCCGAGCTGCTGCGCAGGCTGCTCGACGAAGGTCCCCCCGCCAGGCCCGAGATCCTTGACACGGAAATCGTCTAGGGGCTCACGGGACTGGCGCACAATGGTGGGATCGCACGGCTGAAGGGGAACATGCCATGAGCGCCGAGGACCTCGAAAAGTACGAGACCGAGATGGAGCTCAAGCTCTACCGGGAGTACCGCGATGTCGTCGGTCTGTTCAAATACGTGATCGAGACCGAGCGGCGCTTCTACCTGACCAACGACTACGAGATGCAGGTGCACTCGGTCCAGGGAGAGGTGTTCTTCGAGGTGTCCATGGCGGACGCCTGGGTGTGGGACATGTACCGACCGGCTCGGTTCGTGAAGCAGGTGCGTGTCCTCACGTTCAAGGACGTGAACATCGAGGAGCTGAACAAGAGCGATCTCGAACTGCCGAGTGGGTGATGAGCCGCGACTGGCGCGGCCTTCGTCGCCCGTGTGGGTGACGAAGTTGTCCACAACCGCTGAGTAGCCCACCAAGATCCACTTCTTGGTGGTGGATGCGTGACCGTTGGCGCCGGAGGAGGTGCCGACATGAACGCACGAGACGCACTCGGCAGGTACGGCGAGGAACTGGCCGCCCGACGGCTGGCGGCGGCCGGAATGACGGTCCTGGAGCGCAACTGGCGCTGTGGCAGGACCGGTGAGATCGACATCGTGGCGCGGGACGGGGACGTCCTGGTCGTCTGCGAGGTGAAGACACGCAGGGCCGGCCGGTTCCAGCATCCGATGGCGGCGGTGCCGCAGGAGAAGGCCGAGCGGCTGCGCGGCCTCGCCGAACGCTGGATCCACACCCACGGAGGAGCACCACCGGGAGGCGTCCGCATCGACCTGATCGGCGTCGTCCTGCCCGACCGGGGCGCGCCCGTGGTCGAACACGCGCGGGGGGTGGCCTGAGATGGGCTTCGCGCGTACGTGCTCCGTCGCCCTCGTCGGCGTCGAGGGCGTGGTGGTGGAGGTCCAGGCCGACCTGGAGCCGGGCGTCGCCGCGTTCACACTGGTGGGGCTGCCGGACAAGAGCCTGACCGAGAGCCGGGATCGGGTGCGGGCGGCTGTGGTGAATTCCGGCGCCGAGTGGCCGCAGAAGAAGCTCACGGTCGGACTCAGCCCGGCGTCCGTACCGAAGGCCGGCAGTGGGTTCGACCTGGCCGTCGCCTGCGCGGTGCTGGGGGCCAGTGAGCGGATCGATCCACGGGTGCTCGCCGACATCGTGATGATCGGAGAGCTCGGCCTGGACGGACGGGTGCGGCCGGTGCGTGGCATCCTGCCGGCCGTGCTGGCGGCGGCGAACGCGGGCTATGAGCAGGTGGTCGTGCCCGAGTGCGCGGCCGCCGAGGCGTCACTGGTCCCCGGGGTGTCCGTGCTCGGCGTCCGCAGTCTGCGGCAGCTGATCGCGGTCCTCGCGGACGAGCCCGTGCCGGAAGAGGAACCGGATGCGCACGGCCGCCCCGACCCCCTGCTCGCCGGGCTGCGTGTCCCGGGCACCGGCTCGGCCACGGGCATGCACAGCGTCGGAGCCGCCCAGCAGGACCACGGGCACGACCTGGCCGACGTCGTGGGCCAGATCTCGGCGCGCACGGCGGTGGAGGTCGCCGCGGCCGGGGGACATCACCTGTTCCTGGAGGGACCGCCCGGCGCCGGCAAGACGATGCTCGCGGAGCGGCTGCCGGGGATTCTGCCCCGGCTCACCCGCGAGGAGTCGCTGGAGGTCACGGCGGTGCACTCGGTGGCCGGGCTGCTGCCGCCCGGCAAGCCGCTGATCGACGTCGCCCCGTACTGCGCCCCGCACCACTCGACCACCATGCAGGCGCTCGTCGGCGGCGGCGCCGGCATCGCCCGGCCCGGCGCGGTGTCGCTCTCGCACCGAGGGGTGCTGTTCCTCGACGAGACGCCGGAGTTCAACAGCCAGGCCCTCGACGCCCTGCGGCAACCCCTGGAGGCGGGGCATGTCGTGATCGCCCGCAGCGCGGGCGTGGTGCGGTTCCCGGCGAAGTTCCTGATGGTCCTCGCCGCCAACCCCTGCCCGTGCGGGCGCTTCTCCCAGCGCGACGACCTGTGCGAGTGCCCACCCTCGGCGATCCGCCGCTACCAGGCCCGGCTGTCGGGACCGCTGCTGGACCGGGTCGACCTCCGCGTCGAGGTGGACCGTGTCACGCGGGCCGAGCTCACCGGCCGCGGCGCTCGCGGCGAGCCCACAGCGGCCGTCGCCGAACGGGTGCGCGCGGCCCGGGAACGGGCGGCCGCTCGCCTCGCGGGCACTCCGTGGCGGACGAACAGCGAGGTGCCCGGCCGGGAGCTGCGCAGCCGCTGGTACGCCGCGATCGGAGCGATGGACGAGGCCGAACGCAATCTGGAGCGGGGCGTGCTCACGGCCCGCGGTCTCGACCGGGTCCTGCGGGTCGCCTGGACCGTGGCGGACCTCGTGGGACACGACCGGCCGGACGCGACGGACGTGGCCCTGGCGCTGCAACTGCGCACCGGCGTTCCACGCGGTGTGCCGATGGCCATCGGGGCGCTGACGTGACCGGCGGCGACGACTGCGACGACGAGCTGCTCGGCCGGATCTTCCTCACGCGTGTGCTGGAGCCCGGTGACGAGGTCGCCGGGCGGTGGGTGCGGGAGCTGGGGGTTGGTGAGGTGGTGCGGCGGTTGCGGGGCGGAGGGGTGCCGTTGGTCGGGGTGAGTGACAAGCGGTGGACCGGGTTGCTGGCGCGGGCTCGGCGGGCCGAGCCGGAGCGGGATCTCGAGGTGGCTCGGGCGGCCGGGGTGCGGTTCGTGCGCCCGGGGGAGGCCGAGTGGCCGGGACAGCTCGACGACCTGGGGGATGGCCGGCCGCTGGGACTCTGGGTGCGGGGGCGGGCCAGTCTGCGGATGTGGGCGCTGCGATCCGTCGCCGTCGTGGGCGCCCGGGCCTGCACCGAGTACGGCGCCCACATGGCCGTCACCCTCGCCTCCGGCCTCGCCGAGCGCGGCTGGGTGGTCGTCTCCGGTGGCGCCTACGGCGTCGACGGCGCCGCCCACCGGGGCGCCCTCGGCGCGGGCGGTGCCACCGTCGCCGTCCTGGCCTGTGGTGTCGACCGGCCCTATCCACGCGGGCACACCCAGCTCATCGGCAGAATCGCCGAGCAGGGGCTGGTCGTGGGAGAGCTGCCGCCGGGGGATCACCCGACGCCCAGCCGGTTCATCGTGCGCAACCGGGTTATCGCCGCGTTGACCAGGGGAACCGTGGTCGTCGAGGCAGCCCACCGCAGCGGTTCCCTCGTCACCGCGCGGGCGGCGCAGCGGCTGGGACGGCACACCATGGGCGTGCCCGGCCCGGCCACCAGTGCGCAGTCGGCCGGGGTGCACGAGCTGCTGCGCGGCGAGGCGACGCTGGTCACCGACGCGGCCGAGGTCGTCGAGCTGGTCGGCGACATGGGGGAGCTGGCCCCCGTCCGGCGCGGGCCGGTGCTGCCGCGCGACCTGCTGGCGCCCGGCACTCGGCACGTCCTGGCCGCGCTGCCCGGGCGCGGGACCGCCACCGCCGAGGAGATCGCGCGCGACGCGCCGACGACCGAGGACGATGCGATCGCGAGGCTGTACGAACTCAGGGCACTTGGTTACGTCGAACGACACGGCGACGGCTGGAAGTTGACACGCCAGGCGATGATCTCCCTTCGCAGCGGGCGGGACGGATGCTGACCGAGCGTAGTTCGGCCGTCCGGGGGAATCCCGATGTCCTTGGGAAATCCGGCAGTTGGCGGGGCGTGGCGGTCACGGAGAGCGACCGTCATGACGCGGCGGAGCGCTCTGTGGAACGTTTCTGCGTACGGTGCCCGCCCCTTCCTTCGCACACCGCGACTCTTCAGTCACGCTACGCTCACGAGGATCCCCGACACAGTCCGGCAAACAGTCCGGCAACTCGACACCAGAGCGACAGCTCACCCAGTACCACCCTTCACGGCAGAACGGCACAAGGCGACGAATGCCCCAGCACACCTCCGGGTCCGACAGGGCGGCGATCCCCCCAGCCGCCCGCGACGGTGGCAGCGATCGGCCGCCCGCTCCCTCGACGCTCGACGAGCTCTGGCGGACGTACAAGGAGACGGGGGACGAGCGGCTGCGGGAGCAGCTGATTCTGCACTACTCCCCGCTGGTGAAATACGTGGCCGGGCGGGTGAGCGTGGGGCTGCCGCCCAATGTCGAGCAGGCGGACTTCGTGTCGTCCGGGGTGTTCGGGCTGATCGACGCGATCGAGAAGTTCGACATCGACCGGGAGATCAAGTTCGAGACGTACGCGATCACGCGGATCCGGGGCGCGATGATCGACGAGCTGCGGGCGCTGGACTGGATCCCGCGGTCGGTGCGGCAGAAGGCGCGGAACGTGGAGCGGGCGTACGCGACGCTGGAGGCGCGGCTGCGGCGGACGCCGAGCGAGGGGGAGGTGGCCGCCGAGCTGGGCATCCCGGTGGAAGAACTGCACGCTGTTTTCAGCCAGCTGTCGCTGGCCAACGTGGTGGCGCTGGAGGAACTGCTGCACGTCGGGGGCGACGGCGGCGACGGACTGAGCGTCATGGACACGCTGGAGGACACCGCCGCCGACAACCCGGTGGAGGTGGCCGAGGACCGGGAGCTGCGGCGGTTCCTGGCGCGGGCGATCAACACGCTGCCCGAGCGGGAGAAGACCGTGGTCACGCTGTACTACTACGAGGGGCTCACGCTCGCCGAGATCGGCAATGTGCTGGGGGTGACCGAGAGCCGGGTGAGCCAGATCCACACCAAGTCCGTGCTGCAGTTGCGCGCGAAACTGGCCGGGTTCGGCCGTTGACCTGGCCGAACGCCGGTGGGATGGTGCGCTGCACTCCCGCCCGGGGTGGCGCGTCCGTAAAGTGGTCGGCGTGCCTAGGATTCGAGCGGCCTCCGTGGCCGAGCACCGGTCGATGCAGCGAGCCGCCCTGCTGGACGCGGCTCGCTCCCTGCTGTCCGAGGGTGGGACGGAGGCGCTGACCTTCCCGGCCCTCGCCGAGCGGACGGGGCTTGCGCGGTCGTCCGTGTACGAGTACTTCCGGTCGCGGGCCGCCGTGGTCGAGGAGCTGTGCGCGGTCGACTTCCCGGTCTGGGCGGCGGAGGTCGAGGCGGCGATGGCCGCGGTGGACGGTGCCGAGGCCAAGGTCGAGGCGTATGTGCGGGCGCAGCTCGCGCTGGTGGGGGACCGGCGGCACCGAGCTGTCGTGGCGATCTCCGCGAGTGAGCTGGACGCCGGGGCCCGGGAGAAGATCCGGGCGGCGCACGGGGGGCTCGTGGCGATGATCGTGGAGGCGCTGCGGGAGATGGGGCACGCGGAGCCCCGGCTGGCGGCGATGCTGGTGCAGGGCGTTGTGGACTCGGCCGTGCGGCGGATCGAGCTGGGCGTGGAGGAGCCGTCGGTGGTGGCGGAGGCTGCGGTCGGGATGGTGCTTCGGGGCGTGCGCCGCTGAAGGTTGGCTGGGGCTGAGCGGCGTTCGCGGCTCATCGTTGGCTGTGGCTGTGGCTGTGGCTGTGGCTGTGGCTGTGGCTGTGGCTGTGGCTGTGGCTGTGGCTGAGCGGGGGTGGGGTGCGCAGCCCGGCGCTACGGGGTGCCGCCCGCGCCCACCCGTGCCGCCCTTGGCGGCACGAATGCCCGCGGACTGACGGCCTGGCGGCGCGCATGCTCGCGGGATTCACGGACTGACGGCCCGGCGGCGCGCATGCCCGCCGGATTGGACAGACACGGACTGACGGCCTTGCGGCTGGCAGGCCCGCGGGCTCGGCTACGTCGGGAGCGGCACCCCCAGTACGGGCAACAGTCGGGACGGTCCCCGTCGTAGGAGCCACGGTGGGAGTGCGGACAGCGGGTCCAGGTACGTATCACCTCTGCGTAGGCCCCAGTGGACGCACGGGGTCGTGCAGTGGGAGCCCCTCGGCTCCACCGTGCCGACCACATCCCCCGCCGCCACCTCGTCGCCCTTCCTCACCGACGCCCGTACCGGCTCGTACGTCGTCCGCAGGGGCGGGTCCCCCGTTCCCGTGAGTTCCACCGACACCACGCCCTTCCCGGCCACCCGGCCCGCGTACGAGACCCGGCCCGGGGCGATGGCTCGTACAGGTGTTCCCGGTGGGGCCGTCAGGTCCACGCCCCGGTGGCCACGGCCGTAGCGCGTCGCCGGGGGCTCCCAACCTCGGAGAACCGGCGGGCGGGTGCCCACGGGCCAGGTGCGGCCGATCGCCGGTACCGGGGCGTCCGCCCTCGTCGGGGCCGACGTCGGTGGGTCGGCCGCGTCGGCCGCAGGGGTCAGGAGCACCGGCGCCACGGCCAGGAGTAGCGCCCACGTCACTCGTGCGCATCGCTTCGCTCGCATGGACCGAACCGTGCCGTATCAGCCGCGATCCGGGCCCGAGCCTGTGGAGTACTGACGGGTTGTGGACAGCGGCGTCACCCGGCGGGTCGACGGTCCCGTACACTTCTGGTGGCGATCCGGGTCACCGGGTCGACTTCGCACGCCCCGATACGGCCACCGGAGACGGTCCGTATCAGCGCCTCTCGGTCCTTCGTGGCACGGCGCACGTGGGCGTCAGGCGCGGGAGCCGTCCGGCATCCGCGGCACAACCGAGAACATTCAAGGAGATACGGCCATGGCCGTCGTCACGATGCGGGAGCTGCTGGAGAGCGGCGTCCACTTCGGTCACCAGACCCGTCGCTGGAACCCGAAGATGAAGCGCTTCATCTTCACCGAGCGCAACGGCATCTACATCATCGACCTGCTCCAGTCGCTGTCGTACATCGACCGCGCCTACGAGTTCGTCAAGGAGACCGTCGCCCACGGCGGCACGGTCATGTTCGTCGGCACGAAGAAGCAGGCGCAGGAGGCCATCGCCGAGCAGGCCACCCGCGTCGGCATGCCCTACGTCAACCAGCGCTGGCTGGGCGGCATGCTCACCAACTTCTCGACCGTCTACAAGCGTCTGCAGCGCCTGAAGGAGCTTGAGCAGATCGACTTCGAGGACGTCGCGTCCTCCGGTCTGACCAAGAAGGAGCTTCTCGTCCTCTCGCGCGAGAAGGCCAAGCTGGAGAAGACCCTCGGCGGTATCCGCGAGATGCAGAAGGTGCCCAGCGCCGTCTGGATCGTGGACACCAAGAAGGAGCACATTGCTGTCGGTGAGGCCCGGAAGCTGAACATCCCGGTCGTCGCCATCCTCGACACCAACTGTGACCCGGACGAGGTCGACTACAAGATCCCGGGCAACGACGACGCGATCCGCTCCGTCACCCTGCTCACCCGCGTGATCGCCGACGCCGTCGCCGAGGGCCTGATCGCCCGCTCCGGTGGTGCCGGTGAGGGCAAGGGCGAGAAGGCCGAGGGTGAGCCGCTTGCCGAGTGGGAGCGCGACCTGCTCGAGGGTGAGAAGAAGGCCGAGGAGGCCCCGGCCGCCGCCGAGGCGCCCGCCGCCGAGGCGCCCGCCGCGGAGGCTCCGGCCGCGGAGGCTCCGGCCGCGGAGGCCGCCGAGGCTCCGGCCGCCGAGGGCGAGCAGGCCTGACGACCTCCTGAAGGTTTGCGGCGGGGGCGGTGACATGAAGTCCGCTCCCGCCGTTCACCCGTAGGTCAGCGGAAGGACAGCGCCCCCCGCCTACATGGGGGGCGCGAACCCCGTAGATCTTCGATCTTCCAGACTTCGAGAAAGATTCACAGACTCATGGCGAACTACACCGCCGCCGACGTCAAGAAGCTCCGCGAGCTCACCGGCGCCGGCATGATGGACTGCAAGAAGGCGCTGGACGAGGCCGAGGGCAACGTCGAGAAGGCCGTCGAGGCGCTGCGCATCAAGGGCCAGAAGGGCGTCGCCAAGCGTGAGGGCCGCTCCGCCGAGAACGGCGCCGTGGTCTCCATCATCGCCGACGACAACTCCTCCGGCGTCCTGGTCGAGCTGAAGTGCGAGACGGACTTCGTCGCCAAGGGCGAGAAGTTCCAGGCCGCGGCCCGGGCCATCGCCGAGCACGTCGCCAAGACCTCCCCGGCCGACCTCGAGGCCCTGCTCGCCTCCGAGATCGAGCCCGGCAAGACCGTCCAGGCGTTCGTGGACGAGGCCAACGCCAACCTCGGCGAGAAGATCGTCCTGGACCGCTTCGCGCAGTTCTCCGACGGCTACGTGACGGCGTACATGCACCGCACGATGCCCGACCTGCCGCCGCAGATCGGTGTGCTCGTCGAGTTCGACAAGCCGAACGCCGAGGTCGCCAAGGGCGTCGCGCAGCACATCGCCGCCTTCGCGCCGAAGTACCTCTCCAAGGAGGACGTCCCGGCCGAGGTCGTCGAGACCGAGCGCCGGATCGCCGAGGAGACCACCCGCGCCGAGGGCAAGCCCGAGGCCGCGATCGCCAAGATCGTCGAGGGTCGTCTGAACGGCTTCTTCAAGGACGCCACGCTGCTCGGCCAGCCGTACGCCCTGGACAACAAGAAGTCCGTCCAGAAGGTCCTGGACGAGGCCGGTGTCACCCTGAAGCGCTTCACGCGCATCAAGGTCGGCATCTGAGTCCGTACCGCGATCGACGCGCGGCCCGGGGCGGAATGCCGCTAGGGTCGACCGCAGTCGTCCGCGTCACTCACGTGGGCCGGCGCGCACGCGCGGGTGACGGACGACAGCAGATCTGACGAGGAGGCCATTGCCGCGTAGGGGATGAGAAACCCACCACCGGCAATGGCCTTCCTCGTATGTGCAACCCGTAAAAGAGGCGAGAACCCCATGACCACCAAGCCCCACAAGAGCGACGACGGCAAAGTACGCGGCCGGTTTCTGCTGAAGCTGTCCGGAGAGGCCTTCTCCGGCGGCGGGGGCCTGGGCGTCGACCCGGACGTGGTGCACGCCATGGCGCGCGAGATCGCCGCCGTCGTACGCGACGGCGCGCAGATCGCGGTCGTGATCGGCGGCGGCAACTTCTTCCGCGGTGCCGAACTCCAGCAGCGCGGCATGGACCGCGCCCGCTCCGACTACATGGGCATGCTCGGCACCGTGATGAACTGCCTCGCCCTCCAGGACTTCCTGGAGAAGGAGGGCATCCAGTGCCGGGTGCAGACCGCCATCACCATGGGGCAGGTCGCCGAACCGTACATCCCGCTGCGCGCCGTACGGCACCTGGAGAAGGGCCGCGTGGTCATCTTCGGCGCCGGTATGGGCATGCCGTACTTCTCCACCGACACCACCGCCGCCCAGCGCGCCCTGGAGATCGACGCCGAGGCCCTGCTGATGGGCAAGAACGGGGTGGACGGGGTCTACGACTCCGACCCGAAGACCAACCCGGACGCGGTCAAGTTCGACTCGCTCGGCTACGGCGAGGTCATCACCCGCGACCTGAAGGTCGCCGACGCCACCGCCATCACGCTGTGCCGCGACAACAAGCTGCCGATCGTGGTCTTCGAGCTGCTGAAGGAGGGCAACATCGCCCGCGCCGTCAAGGGTGAGAAGATCGGCACGCTGGTGGGTGAGCAGGGCAGCCGGGGCTGACCGGGTTTCAGCCACGCAGTCCGCCGGACGCCACCTGTCCGGGGGACGGACGGGACGGAGCCTGGCCGGGGGATGGACAATGTCCTGTCGGTCGGGAACCGTGCAGGAAGAAGACGCGACGCAGCCGGCCGCCGCCGCCAAGCAACCGCAGCCGGGCCTACTCAAGACACGCAGGAGCAAGTGGTGATCGAAGAGACCCTCCTCGAGGCCGAGGAGAAAATGGAGAAGGCCGTCGTGGTCGCCAAGGAGGACTTCGCCGCGATCCGCACCGGCCGTGCGCACCCGGCGATGTTCAACAAGATCGTGGCCGACTACTACGGCGCGCCGACGCCGATCAACCAGTTGGCTTCGTTCTCCGTGCCGGAGCCGCGCATGGCCGTCGTCACCCCGTTCGACAAGAGCGCGCTGCGCAACATCGAGCAGGCGATCCGCGACTCCGACCTGGGCGTCAACCCGAGCAACGACGGCAACATCATCCGTGTGGTGTTCCCCGAGCTGACCGAGGAGCGCCGGCGCGAGTACATCAAGGTCGCCAAGGGCAAGGGCGAGGACGCCAAGGTGTCCATCCGCTCCGTTCGCCGCAAGGCCAAGGACGCGATCGACAAGCTCATCAAGGACGGTGAGGTCGGCGAGGACGAGGGCCGTCGTGCGGAGAAGGAGCTCGACGACACCACGGCGAAGTACGTCGCCCAGGTCGACGAGCTGCTCAAGCACAAGGAAGCCGAGCTGCTCGAGGTCTGATGAACGACTCTCCCTGGGGGGCGCCGCCCCACGCCGGGTACTGGGGGCCGTCCGACCGGGGGCCTGTCCAGCGGGCCGCCCCGGCGGGTCCCACGTACGATGCGCATGACGCGCAGCAGACTCGCCCCATGCCCATCGTGCCCGACGTATCCGCACATGGCGGAGACCAGGATGACGACCGGGGGGCCGCTCGGCTGAGCGGCCCCTTGTTCCGCGACGAGAGCCCGTCGGCGCCGACCTACGGTGCGGTGCCGCAGAATCCGGAGCCCATGCACGACGCCCCGCATCCGGCGCCCGCACCGCAGAAGAAGAGTGCGGGCCGCGACCTGGGTGCGGCGATAGGGGTCGGGGTCGGGCTCGGTGCGGTGATCCTCGCGTCCCTGTTCATCGTCAAGGCGGTGTTCGTCGGGGTCGTGGCGGTGGCCGTCGTGGTGGGCCTGTGGGAGCTGACGAAGCGGCTTCAGGAGCGCAAGGGCATTCACGCGCCGCTGGTGCCGCTCGCGGTCGGTGGTGCGGCGATGGTCGTCGCCGGGTATGTGCGGGGCGCCGAGGGCGCGTGGATGGCGATGGCGCTCACCGCGCTGGCGGTGCTGGTCTGGCGGATGACGGAACCGCCGGAGAACTATCTCAAGGACGTCACGGCCGGGGTCTTCGCGGCCTTCTACGTCCCGTTCCTGGCGACGTTCGTCGCGATGATGCTGACCGCGCAGGACGGGCCGCAGCGGGTCTTCATGTTCCTGCTGCTCACCGTGGTCAGCGACACGGGCGCCTACGCCGTGGGCTGGCGCTTCGGGCGGCACAAGCTCGCCCCGCGCATCAGTCCCGGCAAGACCCGTGAGGGCCTGGTCGGCGCGGTCAGCTTCGCCATGGCCGCCGGTGCGCTGTGCATGCAGTTCCTGATCGACGACGGCACGTGGTGGCAGGGCCTGCTCGTGGGCCTCGCGGTCGCCGCCAGCGCGACGCTGGGCGACCTCGGCGAGTCGATGATCAAGCGCGACCTGGGCATCAAGGACATGGGCACGCTGCTGCCGGGGCACGGCGGCATCATGGACCGGCTGGACTCGCTGCTGCCTACGGCGCCGGTGGTGTGGTTGTTGCTGGTGCTGTTCGTGGGGTCCGGCTGAGCCGTCGGGTGGGCTGGAGAGCCCCTGCCCTCTCCGGGCGGGGGCTCTGGCTTGGCCGCACGGGCGGGTGATTTGATCTGCGACACTGGTTGAGCCATGCCTAAGCCCGGAGAACTCACTTTCGTCGCCCCGCGCGGAGCCAAGAAGCCGCCGCGGCATCTCGCCGATCTCACGCCTGCCGAGCGCAAGGAAGCCGTTGCCGAGATCGGTGAGAAGCCGTTTCGTGCCAAGCAGCTCTCGCAGCACTACTTCGCGCGGTACGCGCACGAGCCGGAACAGTGGACCGACATCCCGGCCGCCTCGCGGGGGAAGCTGCGGGAGGCGTTGCTCCCCGAGCTGATGACCGTCGTACGGCATCAGTCGACGGACCAGGGCACCACCCGCAAGACGCTGTGGCGGCTGTTCGACGGGACGCTCGTCGAGTCGGTGCTGATGCGGTACCCGGACCGGGTGACCATGTGCATCAGCTCGCAGGCCGGGTGCGGTATGAACTGCCCCTTCTGTGCCACCGGGCAGGCCGGGCTCGATCGGAACCTGTCCACCGCCGAGATCGTGCACCAGATCGTGGACGGGATGCGCGCGCTGCGCGACGGCGAGGTGCCGGGCGGGCCCGCGCGGCTGTCCAACATCGTCTTCATGGGCATGGGGGAGCCCCTCGCCAACTACAAGCGGGTGGTCGGCGCGATCCGCGCGCTCACCGATCCCGAGCCGGACGGGCTCGGTCTCTCGCAGCGCGGGATCACCGTGTCGACCGTCGGTCTCGTCCCGGCGATCCACCGGTTCGCCGACGAGGGCTTCAAGTGCCGCCTCGCCATCTCGCTGCACGCCCCCGACGACGAGCTGCGCGACACCCTCGTCCCCGTCAACACCCGCTGGAAGGTGCGCGAGGTCCTCGACGCCGGGTTCGAGTACGCCGCCAAGTCCGGGCGTCGGCTGTCCATCGAGTACGCGCTGATCCGGGACATCAACGACCAGGCCTGGCGCGGTGACCGGCTCGGCCGGCTGCTCAAGGGCAGGCCGGTGCACGTCAATCTGATCCCGCTCAACCCGACGCCCGGGTCCAAGTGGACCGCGTCCCGGCCCGCGGACGAGAAGGCGTTCGTCGAGGCCATCGCCGCGCATGGTGTACCGGTGACGATCCGGGACACCCGTGGTCAGGAGATCGACGGGGCGTGTGGTCAGCTCGCGGCCACCGAACGGTAGTCTGACGCCGTACACATCTTCATAGTCATCTTCATGTTCCGGCAGGGGAGCGCCACAGCGCTGAGAGTGCGGCAGCCATGTCTTCGGTGAGCCGCAGACCCTCTGAACCTCGCCCAGGTCATTCTGGGTAGGGAGATCGGTCGTCACTCAAGCTGTTGCGCCCTGCCCGGGAACCCGTTTCAGGTCCCGGGCAGGGCCGCGTCTCTTCCTGGTCAGCCAGGAGGACATCAGTGAGCAACACCAAGAAGTTCACAGCCGTCGTCGTCGGGCTGGGCCTCGTCACGCTGTCCGCGTGCGGGTCCGCCGAGTCCGGCAGCGGCGGCTCCGGGGACTCCAGGACGGTCACCCTCGTCAGCCACGACTCGTGGGTCGTGTCCAAGAGCGTGATCGCCGCCTTCGAGAAGCAGTCCGGCTACCAGGTCAGGGTCCTCAAGGACGGCGACGCAGGCCAGGCCGTCAACAAGGCCGTCCTGACCAAGGACAACCCGCAGGGCGACGTCCTCTTCGGCGTCGACAACACCCTGCTCTCCCGCGCGCTCGACAACGACCTCTTCCAGCCGTACGAGGCCAAGGACGCCGACCAGGTCGAGCCGGAGTACCGGGCCGACCAGGCACAGCACCGGGTCACGCCCGTCGACACCGGCGACATCTGCGTCAACTACGACAAGGCCTACTTCAGCGAGCGCGAGCTGGACCCGCCGAAGACCCTCGACGACCTGATCAAGCCCCAGTACAAGAACCTCCTCGTCACCGAGAACGCCGCCACCTCCTCACCCGGCCTCGGCTTCCTGCTCGGTACGGCCGCGAAGTACGGCGACGACGGCTGGCCGGACTACTGGAAGAAGCTCAAGGCCAACGGCGTGAAGGTCGTCGACGGCTGGGAGCAGGCGTACAACGAGGAGTTCTCCGGTTCCGCGAGCGGCAAGAAGGCGGGCGGCGACCGGCCGCTGGTCGTGTCGTACGCCTCCTCGCCGCCCGCCGAGGTCGTCTTCGCCGACCCGAAGCCGAAGACCGCCCCGACCGGCGTGGCCACCGGCACCTGCTTCCGGCAGGTCGAGTACGCCGGGCTGCTGAGCAACGCGAAGAACCCCGAGGGCGGCAAGGCGCTGATCGACTTCATGCTCAGCGAGCAGTTCCAGGAGGACATGCCGCTGAACATGTTCGTCTACCCGGTGCGGGAGGGCGCCCAGGTGCCCGAGGAGTTCGTGAAGTACGGGCCGCAGGCCGAGGATCCCGAGACCATGGACCCGGCGAAGATCGCCGAACACCGTGACGAGTGGGTCAAGTCGTGGACGTCGCTCGTACTGAAGTAGCCGAAGTAGCCCACAAGGCACGCGGGAACGCGGCGCGGCTCGGGCTTCTCGCCCTGCCCGTCGCGTTCTTCGCCGTCTTCTTCGCCTACCCCGTCGCGGCGATCGTCGGCCGTGGGCTGAGGGCCGACGGGACCTGGCAGTTCGGGCGACTTGTCGACGTACTGACCCAGTCCGGCATCCGGCACGTGCTGTGGTTCACCACCTGGCAGGCGCTCGCCTCGACCGCGCTGACGCTGCTGATCGCGCTGCCCGGCGCGTATGTGTTCGCCCGGTTCGACTTCCCCGGCAAGCAGGTGCTGCGGGCGGCCCTGACCGTGCCGTTCGTGCTGCCGACGGTCGTCGTCGGTACGGCGTTCCTGGCGCTGGTCGGGCGGGGCGGGCTGCTGGACGAGCTGTGGGGCGTACGGCTGGACACCACCGTGTGGGCGATCCTGCTCGCGCATGTCTTCTTCAACTACGCGGTCGTGGTACGGACGGTCGGCGGGCTCTGGGCGCAGCTCGATCCACGGCAGGAGGAGGCCGCGCGGATGCTGGGCGCCTCGCGCCTCACCGCCTGGCGGACCGTCACCCTGCCCGCGCTCGCGCCCGCCGTGGCCGCCGCCGCGCTGATGGTCTTCCTGTTCACCTTCACCTCCTTCGGTGTGGTGCAGATCCTCGGCGGGCCCACCTTCTCCACCCTCGAAGTGGAGATCTACCGGCAGACGACGGAGATCTTCGACCTCACCGCCGCCGCCGTGCTGACGATGGTCCAGTTCGTGGCGGTGGGCGCGGTGCTCGCCGTGCACGCCTGGACCGTACGGCGGCGGGAGACCGCCCTGCGGCTGGTGGACGCGTCGGTGACCGCGCGCCGGCCGCGCGGGGCAGGGCAGTGGGCGTTGCTGGCCGGTGTCCTGGTCACCGTCGCCGTACTGCTTCTGCTGCCGCCGGCCGTGCTGGTGCAGCGGTCGCTGGACGCGCCCGGGTTCGCCTACTACCGGGCGCTGACCAGCGAGGACGGCGGCACCTTCCTGGTCCCGCCGATCGACGCGATCGGCAATTCGCTGTCGTACGCCGTCGTCGCCACCGCGATCGCCGTGCTGGTCGGCGGGCTCGCCGCCGTGGCGCTGACCCGGCGGGACGCGGGGCGGTTCGTGCGCGGGTTCGACGCGCTGCTGATGCTGCCGCTGGGCGTGTCCGCGGTGACGGTCGGGTTCGGGTTCCTGATCGCGCTCGACGAACCGCCGCTGGATCTGCGGGCCTCGTGGATTCTGGTGCCGCTGGCGCAGGCGCTGGTCGGGGTGCCGTTCGTCGTACGGACCATGCTGCCGGTGCTGCGGGCGGTGGACGTACGGCTGCGTGAGGCGGCGGCCGTGCTCGGGGCGTCGCCGTGGCGGGCGTGGCGTGAGGTGGATCTGCCGATGGTGCGGCGGGCGTTGCTGGTCGCGGCCGGGTTCGCCTTCGCGGTGTCGCTGGGGGAGTTCGGGGCGACGGTGTTCATCGCGCGGCCGGACAGTCCGACGCTGCCGGTCGCCGTGGCGCGGCTGCTGGGGCGGCCCGGTGATCTCAACTACGGGCAGGCGATGGCCCTTTCGACGATTCTGATGGTGGTGTGCGCGGTGGCGCTGCTGGTGCTGGAGCGGCTGCGGACCGACCGGACGGGGGAGTTCTGATGCTGCTCGGCCTGGAGAAGGCGACCGTGCGGTTCGGGGGGCGGGCCGTGCTGGACGGGGTGGACCTGTCCGTCGCCGAGCACGAGGTGGTGTGCGTGCTCGGGCCGAGCGGCAGCGGCAAGTCGACGCTGCTGCGGGCGGTGGCCGGGCTGCAACCGCTGGACTCCGGGCGGGTGTTGCTCGACGGACGGGACCAGACCGGGGTGCCCGCACACCGGCGGGGGGTGGGGTTGATGTTCCAGGACCACCAGCTGTTCCCGCAGCGGGATGTCGGCGGCAACGTGGCGTTCGGGCTGCGCATGCGCGGGGCGTCCCGTGGCGAACAGGACTCCAGGGTCCGGGAGTTGCTGGACCTGGTCGGGCTGCCCGGAGCCGCACACCGGGCGGTCGCCGCGCTGTCCGGCGGTGAGCAGCAGCGGGTGGCGCTGGCCCGGGCGCTGGCGCCGAGGCCTCGGCTGCTGATGCTGGACGAGCCGCTCGGGCAGCTGGACCGGTCGCTGCGGGAGCGGCTGGTGGTGGAACTGAGGGAGTTGTTCGGGCGGTTGGGGACGACCGTGCTCGCGGTGACGCACGACCAGGGGGAGGCCTTCGCGCTGGCCGACCGGGTGGTGGTGATGCGGGACGGGCGGATCGCGCAGTCCGGTACGCCGCTTGAGGTGTGGCAGCGGCCCGCGGACGAGTTCGTGGCGCGCTTCCTCGGCTTCGACAACGTGGCCGGCGCGACGGTGAGCGGGCAGGTCGCGGCCACGGTATGGGGGAAGCTGCCGGTGCCGGAGGGCGCGGCGCAGGGGCCGGGGGCGGTGCTCGTACGGCCCGCCGGTGTGCGTCTCGTGGCCGCGGACGCCGGGCTGCGGTGCACGGTGGCCGCGCGGACGTTCAAGGGCACCCATGTCGCCGTACATCTGCAACCGGTGGATGGCGCGCCCCGCTTGGAGGCGGCGTGTGCGTTGCGCGAGGCGCCGGAGGTGGGGGAGACGGTGGGCGTCGAGTTCGATGCGGCGGAGATCGTCGTGCTCGGCTGATCCGGGCGCTCGTGGAGTGCGGGCATGACGCGACTCGCATGCGCGGCACCGGCGTACGCCTGCGTGCCGCCCGCCATCGCGTGCGGCACAGGGCCAGGCCCTGATGTGGGTGGAACTGCGGCCGGGGAGATGGTCGTGGGCACGCTGCGGGAGGCGGGGCCGCATGCCAAGGTGTGGGGGCGGGCGGGGGTGCCCGACGCCGGGTTCTGGGCGCGGCGGATGACCACGAGATCACCGTCCACCGTGCACGCCGCACTGGCCGCCGGTGCTGCCGGCGTTCTACCGGCGGTGCGGAGGTGGAGGTGCTGGGGGAGCGGGAGTTGCTGGAGTTCTGGCTGGAGCGGGCCACGTTCGGCTGAGAGTTGCCGTACGGCCGATGGCCCGCCCCCGGCGAGGGGACGGGCCACCGTTGCTCACCCGGTGCGCGAGGGGTCAGCGGTCGCTGTCCGCCCCACGGCGGCGCATGCCGAAGAACACCGCGCCGCCGCCCACGACCACCAGGGCCGCCGCGATACCGGCGATCAGGCCGGTGTTGGAGTCGGCGCCGGTCTCGGCGAGGTTGGAGTCACCGGCCGCGGGCGACGGGGCGTTGCTCGCGGCGGCCGCGGGCGGGGTGCTGTCGTCCGCGGAGGCCGACGGGGTCGACGGGGTCGGCGTAGCGGACTCGGCCGGGGTCGAGGGGGTGGCCGACGGCTCCGGTGCCGTCTCCGAAGAGGTCGGGGTCGGCGTCGAGGTGTCCTCGGTCGTGCAGGCGGTGGCCGGGGTGACCAGGTTCGGCTCGATGTCCGCGTCCACGTAGGGCGCGGCCTTGACGTGGATGCGGTAGGTCGCGTTCGGCTGCCAGTCCTCGGCGAAGGTGATCGTGGTGCCCTCGCGTGAGCCCTTGACCTCCTGCTCGCCGACCTTCTTGATGTCGGCGTTGTTGTTCTGCAGATACACGGTGACGGTCGCCGGGACGCCGGCGGGGTCCACGTCCGTGACGGTGATGACGCCCTTCTTGCCGTCGCACGTGGCTTCGGCCGAGAAATCACCGATGGTGCAGGCGAGCGCGTTGCCCGCGGCGCCGAGCGCGAGCGCGGCGGAGGCGGCGGTGACACCGAGAATGCGCACGGAACGACGTGCGGTACGGCGAGTCATGGACACGTTTGTCCTTCATGGGATGCGCGAATTGCGGGGGGTTGAGGGGGAGATGAGGCACCAGCGACCGCCGGGGTCACATCCTCCCCAGGAGGCTCAAGGTTTATAAGCGCTCCATAAGCAGTGTCAATCCGCAGGCCCGCTCTGTCCGTTGGCTTTGCCCGCTTATTAACCGCCGAGACGTTTCAACGCGGCCGGAGCCTCCTCGATCCCGTCGACCAGGGCGATACGCGCCTCCATCGACCGCTCCCGGGCGAGGGCCTGGAGCAGCGGCCAGGTCGGGAGCCGGTCCGTCCAGTGCTCGCGGTTCACCAGGACCATGGGCGTGGGTTCGCCGCGCGACTCGTAGTAGTTCGGGGTCGCGTTGTCGAAGATCTCCTGTACGGTGCCGGCGGCTCCCGGCAGGAAGACCACGCCCGAGGTGCAGCGGGCCAGCAGGCCGTCCTCGCGGGTGGCGTTGGCGAAGTACTTGGCGATGTGCGCGGCGAAGGCGTTCGGCGGCTCGTGGCCGTAGAACCAGGTCGGGATGCCGACCGAGGGCCCGCCGTCCGGCCAGCGGTCGCGCACCTCGAAGGCGGCGCGGGCCCAGTTCGTGATCGACGGGACGAACATCGGGGTCTTGGCCAGGAGTTGGAGCGCCTCGTCGAGCATGTCGTCGGCGTGCGGGGCCGCGTACGCGCCGAGGTTCGCCGCCTCCATCGCGCCGGGACCGCCGCCGGTCGCGACGGTGAAGCCGGCGCGCGCCAGCTCACGACCGAGGCGCGCGGCACCGGCGTACGCCTCCGTGCCGCGCGCCATCGCGTGCCCGCCCATGACACCCACCACGCGGGCGCCGACGAGGAGTTCGTCCAGCGCGTCGGAGACGGCGTCGTCGTGGACGGCGCGGAGCATCGACGCGAAGACGTCGCCGTCGGCCTTCGTCTGCTGGAACCAGGCGTAGGACAGGGCGTCCGGGGTGCCCTCGTACCCCTTCTCCAGGCCGTCGAACAGCTCGTCGGGGGTGTAGACGAAGCCGCGGTACGCGTCGAAGGGGAGGTCCGGTATGGGCGGGAAGACCAGGGCGCCGGCGGCGGCGACCCGGGTGGCCGCGGCGTCGGTCATGGGGCAGCCGAGGAAGACGGCGCCGGCGACGTCGACGGAGAGCAGCACGTCCGTACGGGCCGTCAGATCGACGGCCTGGACGCGGAACCGGGTGAGTCTGCCATGGGTGGCGACGACCTCGTCGAACTCGGCGAGGGACTCGACCTCGCGGTCGTGGGAGGCGGTGTGGGTGGCGTGGGCGGGTGGTGTGGAGTGCACCCGCCCATGCTAGGCGCGCGCCTGGCTCAGCCCTCGATGGCCGTCGGGTCCATCCACACGACCTCCCAGGTGTGGCCGTCCAGGTCGTCGAAGGCGCGGCCGTACATGAAACCCTGGTCCTGCACCTTCTCCGACGCGGTGCCGCCGGCGGCGACCGCCTTCTCGACCAGCTCGTCGACCTTCTCGCGGCTCTCCGCGCTCAGGCACAGCAGCACCTCGCTGGTCTTCGTCGCGTCCGCGATCTCCTTCTGGGTGAAGGTCGCGTAGAACGGCTTGGTGAGCAGCATCGCGACGATGGTGTCGCTGATCACCACCGACGCCGCGTTCTCGTCGCTGAACTGCGGGTTGATCGAGTAGCCGAGTGCCGTGAAGAACTTCTTCGAGGCGTCGAGGTCGTTCACGGGCAGGTTCACGAAGATCATCTGCTGGTACATCTGCGGTCTCTCCCATCGGTGTTGTGCCGTTCGGTGGGGTAGACCCGGGGGCGGTGCGGAACTCATCGCCGGGCGGGGACTTTTTTCCCACGGGTTTTCAGCGGGTCAGCGGCTGTGCGGCGAGTGCGGCGACGACCAGGGTCAGCGGGGCGAACACCGCGACCAGCGCGGCGGCGCGCAGGGTGGCTGCGGCGCGCAGCATCGTCGTGGGGGCGCCGAGGCGCAGCAGGGCGGCGGTGGTGTCGGCGCGGGCGTGCTTGGCCTCGACGGCGGCGGTGAGCAGGGTGGCCACGGTGCAGCCTCCCACGAGGAGTGCGCCGAGGGTGGTGAGCGGGCCGAAGGTGGGGCCCTGGGGCTTCTGCAGGGCGGCCATGGCGTAGGCGGCGGACGCGACCGCGCAGACGATGCCGAGGGGGCGGCCGATGCGGGAGTACTCCTCCATCAGGACGCGACCGGCGAGCAGGCGGAGGGCGCCGGGGCGGGTGGTCTGCAGGAGACGGCCGCACAGGTGGGTGATGCCGGGGCCGGTCAGGGCGAGGCCGACGGCGGTGAGCAGCCAGCCGAGGAGGACGCCCACGGGGCCGCTGGTGAGACCACCGGGCATGTCGGCGGTGGGGGTGGTGTGGCCCGCGTAGGCCTCCATGGCGAGGCCGGCGGCGAGGGTGGTGATGGCCCAGGGGAGGGCGGCGGTGGGGTTGGGGGGCCTGCCCTGGGTGTGGGGGGTGCCCGGCGCCGGTGCGAGGGGGGCGGGCGCGCCGCCCGGCGTCTGCGGCGTGCCGTGCTGCTGCGGGCCGGGCGGCACGACTGCCCGCCGGTCGATGGGGTGGCCGAGCGCCGCGGCCACGCGTGGGCCGATGGGGAGGTCGCCGCCCGCGCCGGGGCTCGCCTCGTCGGCCGTGTCGCCGGGCGGTGGCTGTTTCCCGGCGGTTCCGGACGGCCGGGTCCCGGCACTGCCCGCCGCCCTTCTCAGATGCGCGCCGAAACGCCCGTACGCCCCGAACGTCTCCCGCATCCCCCCGCGCCCGTACGCCCCGAAGCGGCCGAACGCCCGGCGCGGGCCGGGTGTCCGTGCCGGGCTCGTCTCGCGTGGGCGCAGGACCAGGGCCACCGACAGGGACGCGGCTGCCGGGACCAGGGACAGCAGGGTCAGGGTCGCCGGAACCGGGACGGGCTGGTCCGTAGCCAGGAACTGGGCCGCCGCTCCGTCGAAGGGCATGCCGGTCAGGTCGCCGCGCAGGTGGAGGAAGACGAGGAGGGCCAGCATCGAGCCGAGGGTGGTGGACAGGGCCGTCGTCGTGGCCGAGACGGCCATCAGGCGGGCCGGGCCCAGGCCGATCGCCGACAGTCCGGGACGGGGGCGGGTGCCGGGGTCGGTGCGGGCGACGGCGACGGCGAAGTGCACCGTGGCGGCCAGGGGGATCGTGCACCAGGCGAGGCGGAGCACGGCGGCGGGGGGATCGTCGGGATGGCTCAGCGCGTAGCCGAGGGTGCACAGCAGCAGAAAGCCCGTGCCGGCCGACGCCGCCGCGACGAGCAGGCGGCGCAGTTGGACGGCCGGGTGGGCGCCGCGGGTCAGACGGAGAGCGAGCACGCGGCCCGGCCTTCCGACTCGGGGACCGGCGGCAGATGCACGGTGGTGACGCACCGCCCGTCCAGCAGGGAGACCGTACGGTCGGCGAGGGCCGCGGTGTCCGGGTCGTGGGTGGCCAGGACCACCGTGATGCCGTGCGAGCGGGCCGCCGTGGTGAGCGTGCGCAGCACGTGCCCTCGGTCGGCGTGGTGCAGCGGGGCGGTGGGCTCGTCGGCGAAGAGGACCGTCGGCGCGGGGGCCAGCGCCCGCGCGATGCACACCCGCTGCCGCTCGGCCTGACGGAGTTCCTGCGGGTGCCGACCGGCGCAGTCGCCGACGTCGAGGCGGTCCAGCCACTCCAGGGCGACCGTCTTGGCGCGCCGCCGGCCGGTGCCGCGCAGCATCAGGGGGAGCGCGGTGTTCTCCCAGACGTTCAGCTCCGGTACGAGGACGGGGGCGGGGTCGATCCAGCCGAACCGGTCGCGGCGCAGCCGTTCGCGGGCGACGGGGCCCATGGTGTGCACAGGGAGGCTGTTGAACCAGACCTCGCCGTCGCGGGGGCGCAGCAGGCCGGACAGACAGGCCAGGAGGGTGCTCTTGCCACTGCCGCGCGGGCCGGTGACGGCGAGGATCTCGGCCTCCTGGACGCCCAGCGAGACGCCGCTGAGCGCGGGGGAGCCGTCGGGGTGCTGGAAGTGCAGGGCGCGTGCCCAGAGGACGTCGTTGTCCGGCGGAGCCACCATGGGCGAACACCTCAGTTCGGATCCGTATATGCCGTGCCAGGTCCCTCGTGCGGGGGAACGAAGGCTGGGCCGATCGGTCACTGGGCACGCTAGGCAGCGGCCACCGGGCTCCCGGACAGCACACGGCCCCGGGCCGCCGTTTCTCACTCGAACGGACCGCACCGGGGCCGGTGTTGATCATCCAGGAGGAAGATCAGAGCTTCGTCCACGCCTCCGTCAGCGTGGCCCGCAGGATCTGCTCTATCTCGTCGAACGTCTCCTGGTCGGAGATCAGCGGCGGAGCGAGCTGGACGACCGGGTCGCCGCGGTCGTCGGCGCGGCAGTACAGGCCGTTGTCGAACAGGGCCTTGGACAGGAAGCCGTACAGGACGCGCTCGGTCTCCTCGTCGTCGAAGGTCTCCTTCGTGGTCTTGTCCTTGACCAGCTCGATGCCGTAGAAGAAGCCGTTGCCGCGGACGTCGCCGACGATCGGCAGGTCATGCAGCTTCTGCAGGGTGGCGAGGAAGGCGCCCTCGTGGTCGAGCACGTGCTGGGTGAGGTTCTCGCGCTCGAACAGGTCGAGGTTGGCCAGACCCACGGCCGCGGAGACCGGGTGGCCGCCGAAGGTGTAGCCGTGCAGGAAGGTGTTGTCGCCCTTGTAGAACGGCTCGGCGATGCGGTCGGAGACGATGCACGCCCCGATCGGGGAGTAGCCCGAGGTCATGCCCTTGGCGCAGGTGATCATGTCCGGGACGTAGCCGAACTTGTCGCAGGCGAAGATCGTGCCGAGGCGGCCGAAGGCGCAGATGACCTCGTCCGACACGAGCAGCACGTCGTACTGGTCGCAGATCTCACGCACCCGCTGGAAGTAGCCGGGCGGCGGCGGGAAGCAGCCACCGGCGTTCTGCACCGGCTCCAGGAAGACGGCGGCGACGGTCTCCGGGCCCTCGAAGAGGATCTGCTGCTCGATCTGGTCGGCGGCCCAGCGGCCGAAGGCCTCGGGGTCGTCGCCGTGGATCGGGGCGCGGTAGATGTTGGTGTTCGGGACCTTGTGGGCGCCCGGGACGAGCGGCTCGAAGGGGGCCTTCAGAGCGGGCAGACCGGTGATGGACAGGGCGCCCTGCGGGGTGCCGTGGTAGGCGACGGCGCGGGAGATGACCTTGTACTTGGCCGGCTTGCCCTGGAGCTTGAAGTACTGCTTGGCGAGCTTCCAGGCGGTCTCGACCGCCTCGCCGCCGCCGGTGGTGAAGAAGACCTTGTTCAGATCGCCCGGCGCGTGGTCGGCCAGGCGCTCGGCCAGCTCGACGGCCTTGGGGTGGGCGTAGGACCAGACCGGGAAGAACGCCAGCTCCTGGGCCTGCTTGGACGCGGTCTCGGCCAGCTCGACGCGGCCGTGACCGGCCTGGACCACGAACAGACCCGCCAGACCGTCGAGGTAGCGCTTGCCCTTGTCGTCGTAGATGTAGGTGCCCTCACCGCGCACGATCGTCGGTACGGGGGAGTTCTCGTACGAGGACATGCGGGTGAAGTGCATCCACAGGTGGTCGTACGCGGATTTGCTGAGGTCCTTGGTACTCACGGTTATCGGGTTCCCCACATGTAGGTCTGCTTCTTGAGCTTGAGGTAGACGAAGCTCTCGGTGGAGCGCACGCCGGGCAGGGCCCGGATGCGTTTGTTGATGACGTCCAGCAGGTGGTCGTCGTCCTCGCAGACGATCTCGGCGAGGATGTCGAACGAGCCCGCGGTCATCACCACGTACTCGACTTCCGACATGCCGGTCAGCGCGTCGGCCACGGACTCCGTGTCGCCCTCGACGTTGATCCCGACCATCGCCTGCCGGCGGAAGCCCACGGTGAGCGGGTCCGTGACGGCGACGATCTGCATCACGCCCTGGTCGAGCAGCTTCTGCACGCGCTGGCGCACGGCAGCCTCGGACAGGCCGACGGCCTTGCCGATGGCGGCGTACGGCCGGCGGCCGTCCTCCTGGAGCTGCTCGATGATGGCGAGGGAGACGGCATCCAGCTGGGGACTGCCGTTTCTCGGGTCTGCGCTTCGACTGGCCACGAGGTCACTGTGCACGACGTCTCGACAGTTTCGCAAGCCTTGATTGATGAAATCCGTTGTCTGTGGGTTCGAACCTTGCGGATTTCGCAGATATGGCGCGTCGGGGGGTGTTGAAACCGTGGGATTACCGATTAGGGTGGGTGTCTCAGTTATTGGACACCCGAACCTGGAGGGCCGGCAGTGAGCACCGAGCTGCGTCGTCTGCGCAACTACATCGACGGAGAGTTCCGGGACGCCACCGACGGACGGACCACCGAGGTGGTGAACCCGGCCACCGGCGAGGCGTACGCCACCGCCCCGCTGTCCGGGCAGGCCGACGTCGACGCCGCGATGGCGGCCGCCGCGGCCGCGTTCCCGGGGTGGCGGGACACGACCCCGGCCGAGCGGCAGAAGGCCCTTCTGAAGATCGCGGACGCCTTCGAGGAGCGCGCCGAGGACCTGATCGCGGCCGAGGTGGAGAACACGGGCAAGCCGGTGGGGCTGACCCGCTCCGAGGAGATCCCGCCGATGATCGACCAGATCCGCTTCTTCGCGGGTGCGGCCCGGATGCTGGAGGGCCGCTCGGCCGGTGAGTACATGGACGGGATGACCTCGATCATCCGCCGTGAGCCGGTCGGCGTCTGCGCGCAGGTCGCGCCGTGGAACTACCCGATGATGATGGCCGTGTGGAAGTTCGCCCCGGCGATCGCGGCGGGCAACACGGTCGTGCTGAAGCCGTCGGACACCACCCCGGCGTCCACCGTGCTCATCGCGGAGATCCTCGGGGAGATCCTGCCCAAGGGCGTCTTCAACGTCATCTGCGGCGACCGCGAGACCGGCCGCATGATGGTCGAGCACCCGATCCCGGCGATGGCCTCCATCACCGGCTCCGTGCGCGCGGGCATGTCCGTCGCCGAGTCGGCCGCCAAGGACGTCAAGCGGGTCCACCTGGAGCTGGGCGGCAAGGCGCCGGTCGTCGTCTTCGAGGACACCGACATCGCCAAGGCCGTCGAGGACATCTCCGTGGCGGGCTTCTTCAACGCCGGGCAGGACTGTACGGCGGCCTGCCGCGTCCTGGTCCACGAGGCGATCCACGACGAGTTCGTCGCCGCGCTGGCGAAGGCCGCCGCCGACACCAGGACCGGGCAGCCGGACGACGAGGACGTGCTGTACGGGCCGCTGAACAACCCCAACCAGCTCCAGCAGGTCGAGGGCTTCATCGAGCGGCTGCCCGCGCACGCGCGCGTGGAGGCCGGCGGCAAGCGCGTCGGCGACAAGGGCTACTTCTTCGCGCCGACCGTCGTCTCGGGCGTCAAGCAGGACGACGAGATCATCCAGAAGGAGGTCTTCGGGCCGGTCATCACCGTCCAGTCCTTCCGCGACGAGGACCAGGCGGTCGAGTACGCCAACGGCGTCGAGTACGCCCTCGCGTCCTCCGTCTGGACCAAGGACCACGGCCGCGCGATGCGGATGTCGAAGAAGCTCGACTTCGGCTGCGTGTGGATCAACACCCACATCCCGCTGGTCGCCGAGATGCCGCACGGCGGCTTCAAGAAGTCCGGCTACGGCAAGGACCTGTCGGCGTACGGCTTCGACGACTACACGCGGATCAAGCACGTGATGACCTCGCTGGAGGCGTGAGGTCTCCCTGGCTCGCGGCCCCGGACGGAGGACGGACCGTCCGGGGCCGTGGTCTGTCCGGGCGTTGTCCCGCGGTGATCGACAAGGCGTCCGCGCTTGCGGGCGGGCTCGACGCAGCGTCGCCTCCCACCTGTCGAGGCCACCCGCCCTGTCCTGTTCGAAGACACCCGCGTTGTCCCGCCGATCCCTGCTGCGCGCCCTCGGCGGCGGTGCCGCGCTCGGCGCGCTGGCCGGTTGCGGGGTGCCCGCGGCGTACGTGGCGCCCGGCGACCGGGCCGCCGCCGACCGCTCGGCCCGCGAGAGGCGGCTGACGTGGGCCAACCGGCCGCTGTACATCGGCACCGACGACGCCGGGCGGAAGCGGCCCACACTGGAGGCCTTCGAGCGGCGCACCGGGATCGCCGTGGACTACGTCGGGGAGATCAACGACAACGACGAGTTCTTCGGCAAGATCAGCCCCGCCCTGATGAACCACCAGCCCACCGACCGCGACTGTGGAAGCCTTCGCCGCCTGGGTACGCTCCGGGTCATGGTCTTCCAGCCGTCGACGGAACCCGCCGTCTTCCACGCAGCGCTCCGCGAGCAGTTCGAGACATTCCTCGATGAGCACCGATCCGCCCTGCACGACAGTCTGAACGGACTGACCGAAGAGCAAGCACGCCGGTCGCTGGTCCCGTCCAAGACCACGCTGCTCGGCCTGGTCAAGCACGCCACGTTCGTCGAGAAGGTGTGGTTCGACGAGGCGATCACCTGCCGATCCCGTACCGAGATCGGCATTCCCGGCTCGCCCGACGAGTCGTTCGACCTCCACGACGGCGACACGATCGCCTCAGTCCAGCGCGCCCACCAGCAGGCGTGCGCGGCGTCCCGTCAAGCCACGGCACAGCTGACGCTGGACGACCTCGTACGAGGCAACCGCCGGGGCCCGCTGCCGCTGCGCTGGGTCTACCTCCACACGCTGCGCGAACTGGCCCAGCACTGCGGCCACGCCGACATCCTCCGCGAGCAGATCCTCAGCGGCACGGCACGCCACGGCTGAAACGGGGACTGCCCGTGCGACACCGCAGCCCGGTACGCACGTCCCCGGCGGCTTCACCCTGGACGACTTCGCCATCGACACCGCCGCCGCCACGGTGACCTGCCCCGCCGGACACACCGTCCCCCTGTCCGACCCCGGCGGGCAGTGTTCCAGGGGAACGCGCCGGGCGGGGCCGCCGCCGAAAAAGTGTTATCCGCCTGCCCACCGCTCCGTCTCCGACAGGGGGTGCGACCCCCGGCATGGCCACCAGCGCGGGTCGGACCGAGAAGGTGCGTGCGGACGTCGGATGAGGGTGGAGAGGACTGAGGTGGACGGGCGGCAGTGGCGGTCGACCATCGCGGCGGCGCAGGCCGGGGACCGGCGGGCGCTGGACGAGCTGGTCGAGGGCTGGCTGCCGCTGGTCTACAACATCGTCGGCCGCGCGCTGAACGGTCACGCCGACGTCGACGACGTGGTCCAGGAGACGATGCTGCGCGCCGTCGGCAACCTGGGCTCGCTGCGCGACCCGGACAGCTTCCGGTCCTGGCTGGTGGCGATCGCCATGCGCCAGATACGGGACCGGGCCCGGCGCAGCCGCCCCACCGCGCCCGTCGCCGCGGTGCCCTCCGACGCCTTCGACTTCGCCGAACTCACGGTGCTGCGGCTGCAGTTGGAGGGTCAGCGGCGCGAGGTCGCCGAGGCCGTGCGGTGGCTCGACGACGAGGACCGGCAGCTGCTGTCGCTGTGGTGGCTGGAGGTCGCCGGGGAGCTGACCCGGCGCGAACTGGCCGCCGCCGTCGGCATCAGCCGGCAGCACGCCGCCGTCCGCGTCCAGCGGATGAAGGAACGGCTGGAGACCGCCCGAGGCATCGTCCGCGCCCTCGACGGCGCCTGCCCCGACCTGCGCGAGCTGACCGCCCGCTGGCCCGGACGGCCCGACTCCGTGTGGCGCAAGCGGCTGGCCCGGCACATCCGGGGCTGCGGCTACTGCTCGGACGCCCGCGAGTCCGTCGTACCGGCGGAACGGCTGCTCGTCGGCATCGCGCTCGTCCCCGTCCCGGTCGGCTTCACGCTGTCGCCGGCGTTCGGCGGCAAGACCGCCGTGGCCGCCACCTCCGTCGGCTGGTCCGCCAAGGTCATGACCGCGCTCACCAAACCGGCCGTCGCGGTGACGGCCGGGGCGACGATCGTCGCGGGCGGCGCGTACGTCGTCACACAGACCCCGGAGGACACCCCGCGCCGCCCGACGGCCGCCGCCCCAGCCCTCCCGACTGCCACCAGCACGCCCGGCCCACAGAGCCCGACCGCCTCGCCGTCCCCGACGCCCTCACCGTCACCTTCGGTCACGCGGACCGACCTGTACGGCACGGTCGTCGACGCCGTCGACCGGGCGCCGGGCCCGAACGCCCGCCCCGCCGCCCTGCCGCGCCGCCCCGAGACCGGGCTCACCAGCACCGGCGGTGCGCACGCCTTGATGAACCACCGCGGCGACAGCGTCACCCTCACCGGCCGGGGCTATGTCCTCGTCCGCTGGCAGATCTCGCCGAAGTACCGCCCCGGCGCCCTCGTCATGCCCGCCTGGACCGGCCTCGACGGCAAGCTCTTCCACGTCGCCTCCGGCGGCGGCCGCCGGATGGACGACCCGCTCCGGGGCAGCCCCGACGGCTACGCCACCGGCATGGGCGGCCCGGACATCGGCTACGCCGAACTGCCGCCCGGCACCCAGCAGATGTGGCAGAACGAGTACTTCTACGTCGACGGCACCGTCACCCTCACCGTCAACGAACGCGGCGCCGACTACGGCCTCAGCGTCTTCCCCTCGACCTGGGACGACGTGCACGAGGACGTCAACCACGGGCCGCCCGACGGCGCGATCCGCTACGGCCTCGTCCGCGACACCGGCGGGGACGACACGCCCGTGCCGCAGTACGTCACCCGCGACCACCCGGCCGACCCGGCGACGGTCCCTCAACGCTCCCGCGTGTGACGCTCCTGCGCGGCCGTCACCTCGCCGCCGTGCGCGAAGGCCCAGGCCCCCGGGCCGGTTCCCACCCGGCTGGTGTTGATCGCACAGCCTCGACCGCTCGCTGAGTGGTGGGGCGGCGTGAGCCAGGGGTCCTAGCCGCGCCTCGCCCATGCGACCGGCGGCTGGGCGGTGCGCAGGGCGCACAGGGCGTCGACGCGGTTGGTGGTGATCGAGTCGACGCCCAGGGCGAGCAGGCGGCGCATGGTGCGGCGGGTGTCGGGGGTCCACACGGACAGCAGGTAGCCGTCCTGGTGGACGCGGGCGGACAGGTCGCGGCTCACCAGGCCGAAGCGGTAGTTGAGCCAGCGCGGCCGCACCACGTCCAGCAGGGCCGGGCGCGGTGGGGCCAGGGTCGTCCAGGTGAGGGCGATCTCGGCGGCCGGGTCGGCGGCCCGTACCGCGAGCATCGCGGTGGCGCCCGCGCAGTAGTACACGCGGTCCGCCGCCCCGCACTCCCGTACGACGTCCACGACCCGGCGTGCCGCCCGGACGTCGGGCGTGCCCGGCAGGTCGAGCATCACCCGGTGTCCGTCGGTCGCCGTGAGCGCCTCCGCGAGCGTCGGCACCCGGCCCGCCGTCAGCCCGCGCACCTCGTCCGCCGACAGCGACAGCAGCGGCCGGTCGTGCTCCCACAACCGCTTCAGCGTCTCGTCGTGCAGCAGCACGGGGACGCCGTCCCGGGTCAGCCGTACGTCGATCTCGACCGCGTCCGCGCCCAGTCGGAGCGCGGAACGCAGCGAGTCGATCGTGTTCTCGCGGAAGTGGTAGGGGGCACCGCGGTGGGCCACGGCGGTCACGTTCGGCATGGGGCCATTGTGGTGGGGCGTCAGCGCGCGAGCCATGCCGAGGTGTAGGTATCGATCTCGTCCTTGACACGGACCTTGCCGGCCTCGTCGAGGAAGGACGCCTCGACCGCGTTCTTCGCGAGGTCCGCGAGGCCCCGCTCGTCGAGGTCGAGCAGCCGGGCGGCGACGGCGTACTCGTTGTTGAGGTCGGTGCCGAACATCGGCGGGTCGTCGGAGTTGATGGTGACGAGGACGCCGGCCCGGGTGAACTCCTTGATGGGGTGTTCGTCGAGGGTGCGGACCGCGCGGGTGGCGATGTTGGAGGTGGGGCACACCTCCAGCGGGATGCGGTGCTCGACGAGGTGCGCCAGCAGCTTCGGGTCCTGGGCCGAGCTGGTGCCGTGGCCGATGCGCTCGGCGCGCAGGTGGGTGAGGGCGTCCCACACCGTCTCCGGGCCGGTCGTCTCACCGGCGTGCGGCACGGAGCGCAGCCCGGCGGCTCTCGCCCGGTCGAAGTACGGCTTGAACTGCGGCCGCGGCACGCCGATCTCCGGCCCGCCGAGGCCGAAGGAGACCAGGCCCTCGGGCCGCAGCTTGTCGTCCGTGGCGAGCCGGGTCGTCTCCTCGGCGGCCTCCAGGCCCGCCTCGCCGGGGATGTCGAAGCACCAGCGCAGTACGGTCCCGAAGTCGGCCTCGGCCGCCTTGCGGGCGTCCTCGATCGCGTCCATGAACGCCTGCTCGTCGACACCGCGCCGGGTGGAGGAGAAGGGGGTGATGGTCAGCTCGGCGTACCGCACCTGCTGGCGGGCCATGTCCCGGGCCACCTCGTACGTCAGCAGCCGGACGTCCTCCGGGGTGCGGATCAGGTCGACGACGGACAGGTACACCTCGATGAAGTGGGCGAAGTCCGTGAAGACGAAGTAGTCGACCAGGGCCTCGGGGTCGGTGGGGACCCTGGAGTCGGGGTGGCGGGCGGCGAGTTCGGCGACGATCCGGGGGGAGGCGGAGCCGACGTGGTGGACGTGCAGTTCGGCCTTGGGCAGTCCGGCGATGAAGGCCTTCAGGTCCCGTGGGGCGCGGGGGTCGACGAGATGCTCGGTCAAGGGTTCCTCCCCGGAACGGCGCCCCTGCCGGTGCGTGGCGGGCGGGGCGCGGGTGATCGGCTGATCGGTGACTCGGGTCATCGTAGGCGGTGGGGCAGCGCCGCTTTCAGGCGTGGTGGGGGCACACCGCTTTCAGGGTGTGCGGCTCTACCGATGTGCGGCTCCGCCGCGTGGGCGCGACAGCCCCCCGCACCCGCACTGTGGGCCGTGGCGGACGGCCCCGTAGCATGGCGGCACGATCAACCCAGGGGGGATGCGACATGACGGACGGGACGCAGTCCGGCGGAGGCGGCCACGACCCGTGGGCGCCTCCCGGGAACAAGAGTTCGCTCGACAAGAACCAGGCGCCCGACGCCGCACCGTCCACACCGCAGCCGCCCTCCGTGCACGACCAGGCCACGGTCACCTCGATGCCGAGCGCGGGCTTCACCCCGCCCGCCGGGACGACACCGTTCGACTACTCCGGCCCCGGCCCCGGCCCCGCCGTCCCACCCCCGCCCGTCGCCCCCACCGGCCCGGGAGCAACCGGCGGCTACGGCTACCCCGGCTATCCCCAGGGCGGCTACGGCTGGCCCGGTATGCCCATGGCCCCTCAGAACGGCATGGGCATCGCGGCGATGGTGCTGGGCATCGTCTCGTGCACCCTGTTCTGCTTGTACGGCGTGGTCTCGCTGGTGACCGGCATCCTCGCCGTCGTCTTCGGTATCAAGGGACGCAAGCGGGCCGAGGCCGGAGTGGCCACCAACCACGGTCAGGCCCAGGCAGGCCTGATCATGGGCATCATCGGGATCGTCCTCGGCGTCGCGGTGATCGTCCTGATCGCCGTCGGGGTCATGGCCGCCATCAACAGCGACGAGTCGTACGACGAGGACCCGTACTACGGCGCCCGGGCCCCCGTGGCCACCGCCCTGGCGTGATCCTGGGCATCCTCGCGATCATCTTCGGCGCCATCGGCCGGGGCAAGGCCACGCGCGGTCAGGCCACCAACAAGGGCGCGGCGACCGCCGGGCTCGTCTGCGGCATCATCGCCACCGTGATCCTGCCGCTGCTGGGCCTCCTGCTCCTCGCCGGCATCATGGGCCGGCTCGGCGCGGCTGCCTGAACGCCGCGTCGACGCGCTGCGGGGCCGGTCCCCGGACCGGCCCCTCGCTCATGCCGCGCGCAGCCGCTCCCGCGCCCCCATCAGCGCGAACCCCAACAAATTCAGCCCCCGCCACCGCTCCGGATCCCCCGCGGCCTCGTCCTGCGCCGCCAGCCCGATCCCCCACACCGGATCCACCGGACTCGCCTCCACCAGCACCCGCTCCCCGGTGCCCAGCAGAAACTCCCGCAGATCGGCGTGCGCGGCGAACTTGTGGACGCTGCCCTCGACCACGATGGCGAACCGCTCGCGCTCCCACACGGCCTCGTCGAAGCCCCGCACCAGCCGCCCCGCCTTCTTCGCCTCGGCGGGACCCCCGGCCGCCAGCACACGCCGCTCCGCCTCCGCGTCCCGGAACAGCCGCGCCTTGCCCGCCATCATCCAGTGCTCCGCCGTCGCGTACTCCACCCCGTCCACGGTGAACGGCGACGGCCACCACTGGCTCAGACAGCTCGCGCCGACCTGCCCGTCCGGCCGCGGCCGGTGTCCCCAGAAGTGCAGATACCTGATCCGAGCGCCCGCACGGACCTCCCTGACCAGCGCGTCCCTGGAATCGATCACTTCCCTGACCCCCTCCGTCCTCTGCATGCATGCGAGTCTGGCAGGCACTACTGACACTCCGTCCCCCCTTTTGGGCGCCGACTCGACACGTGGTCGACAGATTCCGTCGCTTAACCAAAAGGCAACAACGGAATCACTTGTTGGACGACCACCCCTCTGTCAGGATCGGCACTCAAATCGAGCTGGAGCTACGCCACCCGCCCCGAGGGACAGCGGGGCGACGGCGGAGGAGAGCGACATGCACAACCCGGGCAAGACCATCCCGGAACGATTCCCGGCCCAGGACCGTTTCGCGGACGGCGCGCAGTACCTCGCGGGCCGCCTCACGAAGGGCACCTCGGGCCGGACCCACGCGGTCGTCGACCCGGCCACCGGCGAGGAGGTCCTCACCTACGACCTGGCGGGCACGGACGACGTGGACGCGGCCGTCGCCGCCGCCCGCGCGGCGTTCCCGGCGTGGGCCGGCGCCACCCCCGGTGAGCGTTCCGACGCGCTGCACCGTTTCGCCGCCGTCCTCGCCGAGCGCGCGGAGGATTTCGCCCGCGCGGAGTCCCTGCAGTGCGGCAAGCCGCTGAAGCTGACCCGCGAGTTCGACGTGCCGGGCACGATCGACAACACGTCCTTCTTCGCGGGGGCCGCCCGGCACCTCCAAGGGCAGTCCGCCGGTGAGTACTCCGGCGACCACACCTCGTACGTCCGCCGCGAGCCCATCGGCGTCGTCGGCTCCGTCGCGCCCTGGAACTACCCCCTCCAGATGGCCGCGTGGAAGATCCTCCCGGCGATCGCCGCGGGCAACACGATCGTGCTGAAGCCCGCCGAGCCGACCCCGCTGACCTCGCTGCTGTTCGCGCAGGCCGCGACCGACGCCGGTATCCCGGACGGTGTCGTCAACATCGTGACCGGCACCGGCAAGGAGGCCGGTGAGCACCTCGTGGGCCACCCGGACGTGGCCATGACGTCCTTCACCGGCTCCACCGCCGTCGGCAAGCGCGTCGCCGAGATCGCCACCGCCACCGTCAAGCGGCTGCATCTGGAGCTGGGTGGCAAGGCGCCCTTCGTGGTGTTCGACGACGCCGACCTGGACGCCGCCGTCAACGGCGCGGTCGCGGGCGCGCTGATCAACACCGGACAGGACTGCACGGCTGCCACGCGCGCGTACGTGCAGCGGCCTCTCTACGAGGCGTTCGTCGACAAGACCGCCGCCCTCATGGAAACCGTCCGCCTCGGCGACCCCTTCACCCCGGGCACCGACCTCGGACCGCTCATCTCGCACGTCCAGCGCGACCGCGTCGCCGGTTTCGTCGACCGGGCGCGTGCCTACGCGCGCGTGGTCACCGGTGGGCAAGCCCCGCAGGGCGAGCTCAAGAACGGCGCGTACTACCGGCCCACCCTCGTCGCGGACGCGCCCCAGGACAGTGAGATCGTCCAGTCCGAGATCTTCGGACCGGTCCTCGTGGTCCTGCCCTTCGACACCGACGACGAAGGGATCCGGCTCGCCAACGACACCCCGTACGGTCTCGCGGCGTCCGCCTGGAGCCGTGACGTCTACCGTGCGAACCGCGCCACCCGCGAGATCAAGGCGGGCTGCGTATGGGTGAACGATCACATCCCGATCATCAGCGAGATGCCGCACGGCGGATACCAGCAATCCGGCTTCGGCAAGGACATGTCCGTGTACTCGTTCGATGAGTACACGCAGCTCAAGCACGTTATGTTCGACAATACGGCGGTCGCTCGGAAGGACTGGCACCGCACGATCTTCGGGGACCGATAACCACTTCAGGCCGCCCGAACCGCGGCCGCCCATCCCGAAAGGGCACCACGCGCATGGAGCAGTACGAGCCCGACCGCCCGTCCGCGGCCCAGGTGGCCGCCATGCGGCGCAGCCTGCGCAGCGGCAGGGCCTCCCTCACCCGCCGTTCGCTGCTGCGCGCCTCCGCCGGCGGCGCGCTCGCGGTCGGCGGCCTGGGGGCGCTGAGCGCCTGCGGCATTCCCCCGGCGGCGCAGACGTCCGGAGTGTCGTCCGAGGACCACTCGGCGAAGGAGAAGACGGTCAACTTCTCCAACTGGACCGAGTACATGGACGTCGACGAGAGCGGCAAGCGTCATCCGACGCTCGACGAGTTCAAGAGGCGCACCGGCATCACCGTCAAGTACACGGAGGACATCAACGACAACGTCGAGTTCTTCGGCAAGATAAAGCCGCAACTGGCGGCCGGCCAGGACACCGGCCGCGACCTGATCTGTGTGACCGACTGGCTCGCCGCGCGCCTGATCCGCTTCGGCTGGGTCCAGAAACTGGACGCGTCCAACCTGCCCACCGCGTACGCCAACCTCTCCCAGCAGTTCCGCAGCCCCGACTGGGACCCGGGACGGGCGTACTCCTACCCCTGGACCGGCATCTCCACGGTCATCGCCTACAACAAGAAGGCGCTGGACGGCGTCGAGGTCACGTCCGTCTCCGACCTGCTCGACAATCCCAGGCTCAAGGGCCGCGTCGGCTTCCTCACCGAGATGCGCGACAGCGTCGGCATGACGCTGCTGGACATGGGCAAGGACCCGGGCACGTTCAGCGACGACGACTTCGACGCGGCGATCGCCCGTCTGCAGAAGGCCGTCGACAAGGGCCAGATCCGCCGTTTCACCGGCAACGACTACACCTCGGACCTCAGCAAGGGCGACTTCGCGGCCTGCCTCGCCTGGGCCGGTGACGTGGTCCAGCTGAAGGCGGACAGCCCGGACGTCGACTTCGTGATCCCCGACAGCGGTTACATGACGTCGACGGACAACCTGCTGGTGCCCAACAAGGCCCGCCACAAGACCAACGCCGAACGGCTCATCGACTTCTACTACGAGCCGGGGCCGGCCGCGCAGCTCGCCGCGTACATCAACTACGTGTGCCCGGTGGACGGGGTGAAGGCGGAACTCGCCAGGATCGACGAGGACGCGGCGAACAACCCGCTGATCATTCCCGACGAAGAGATGGCCGCCAAGTCTCACGCCTTCCGCTCGCTGAGCTCGAAGGAAGAGACGGCTTATGAAGAGAAGTTCGCGAAGCTCACAGGGGCGTGACGACGACGATGACGACGAAGAACAGCAGCGGCGACGTCCGCCTCTCCGGAATCAGCAAGACCTACGGCTCCTTCACCGCCGTACACCCGCTGGACCTGACCGTCCCGCAGGGCTCCTTCTTCGCCCTGCTCGGCGCCTCGGGCTGCGGCAAGACCACCACCCTGCGGATGATCGCGGGACTTGAGGAGCCGACGAGCGGCACCGTCCGGCTCGGCGACCAGGACGTGACCGCGCTGCCGCCGCACAAGCGGCCGGTGAACACGGTCTTCCAGTCGTACGCCCTCTTCCCGCATCTCGACATCTTCGAGAACGTCGCCTTCGGCCTGCGCCGGCGCGGCATCAAGAGCGTGAAGAAGCAGGTCGAGGAGATGCTCGACCTGGTCCAGCTCGGCGAGCAGGCCCGCAAGAAGCCGCACCAGCTCTCCGGCGGCCAGCAGCAGCGCGTCGCGGTCGCCCGCGCGCTGATCAACCACCCCAAGGTGCTGCTCCTGGACGAGCCGCTCGGCGCCCTCGACCTGAAGCTGCGCCGCCAGATGCAGCTGGAGCTCAAGCGCATCCAGACCGAGGTCGGGATCACCTTCGTCCACGTCACGCACGACCAGGAGGAGGCCATGACGATGGCCGACACGGTCGCCGTGATGAACGCGGGCCGGGTCGAGCAACTCGGCGCCCCCGCCGAGCTGTACGAGAACCCGCGCACCACCTTCGTCGCCAACTTCCTCGGCACCTCCAACCTGATCGAGGCCGAGGTCGACACCAGGACGGGCGACGAGATCGTCCTCAAGGCGGGCGGCGGCAAGCTCACGCTCCCCGCCGAGCGCTGCTCCGCCTCCACCGCGACCGGCGGCAAGGTGCTGGTCGGCGTGCGCCCCGAGAAGATCTCCCTCGTCCACGCGGACGACGCAGGCGAGATCCCGGAGGGCCGCAACCGGATCACCGGCACGATCGCGGACGCCAGTTTCATCGGCGTCTCCACGCAGTACGTCGTCGACAGCCCCGTCTGTCCCGAGCTCGCCGTCTATGTGCAGAACGTCGAGCGCGACGGCCGCCTCACCCCCGGCGCCGACGTCGTCCTGCACTGGAGCCCCGCGCACACCTTCGGCCTGGATTCCGCGCAGTCCCTGCTTGCCGGGACAGCGGGCTCCGCGGGCATCGAGGAAGAGGCCGCCTGATGTCGACGCTCACCGAGGCGCCACCGCCGCTGGCTCCCGCACCGGAGAAGAAGCCAGCGCGCAGACGCGGCCGCCTCACGCCGTACTGGCTGCTGCTGCCCGGCATCCTCTGGCTGCTGATCTTCTTCGCGCTGCCGATGATCTACCAGGCCTCCACCTCCGTGCAGACGGGCTCCCTGGAGGAGGGCTACGAGGTCACCTGGCACTTCGCCACCTACTGGAACGCGCTGTCCGAGTACTGGCCGCAGTTCCTGCGCTCGGTGCTGTACGCCGGATCCGCGACGGTCCTGTGTCTGCTGCTGGGCTATCCGCTGGCGTATCTGATCGCGTTCCGCGCGGGCCGCTGGCGGAACCTGATCATGATCCTGGTGATCGCGCCGTTCTTCACCAGCTTCCTGATCCGCACCCTCGCCTGGAAGACGATCCTCGCGGACGGCAGCCCGGTCGTCGGCGCCCTCAACACCCTGCACATCCTGGACGTCACCAGCTGGCTCGGCATCACCGCCGGGGACCGGGTGCTGGCCACCCCGCTGGCGGTCGTGTGCGGTCTGACGTACAACTTCCTGCCGTTCATGATCCTGCCGCTGTACACCTCGCTGGAGCGCATCGACAGCAGGCTGCACGAGGCGGCGGGCGACCTGTACGCCAAGCCCTGGACGACCTTCCGCAAGGTCACCTTCCCGCTGTCGATGCCCGGTGTCGTCTCCGGCACGCTGCTGACCTTCATCCCGGCCGCCGGTGACTACGTGAACGCCGATCTGCTCGGCTCCACCGACACCCGCATGATCGGAAACGTCATCCAGTCGCAGTTCCTGCGGATTCTGGACTATCCGACGGCCGCGGCGCTGTCCTTCATCCTGATGTTCGCGATCCTCATCATGGTGACGCTCTACATCCGCAAGTCCGGCACGGAGGATCTGGTTTAAATGGCCTTCGTCAACTGGCTCAAGCGCCATCTCGTCGTCGTCGCGGGGCTGTTCACGCTCGGATTCCTGCTGCTTCCGAACGTGGTCGTGACGGTCTTCTCCTTCAACCAGCCGAAGGGCCGTTTCAACTACGAGTGGCAGGAATTCTCCACGGCCGCCTGGACCGATCCGTGCGGGGTCGCCGACCTGTGCGGCTCGCTCTCCCTGAGCCTGCAGATCGCCCTCTGGGCGACGCTCGGCGCCACGGTCCTCGGCGCGATGATCGCCTTCGCGCTGGTGCGGTACCGCTTCCGCGCGCGGGGCGCCGTCAACTCGCTGATCTTCCTGCCCATGGCGATGCCCGAGGTGGTGATGGCGGCCTCGTTGCTGACGCTCTTCCTCAACATGGGGGTGCAGTTGGGATTCTGGACGATCCTGATCGCGCACATCATGTTCTGCCTCAGTTTCGTCGTGACGGCCGTCAAGGCGCGCGTGATGTCGATGGATCCGAGGCTGGAGGAGGCCGCGCGCGATCTGTACGCAGGCCCGTTCCAGACCTTCGTCCGGGTCACCCTGCCGATCGCCGCCCCCGGAATCGCCGCGGGCGCGCTGCTCGCCTTCGCGCTCTCCTTCGACGATTTCATCATCACCAATTTCAACGCTGGTTCGACCGTCACCTTCCCCATGTTCGTCTGGGGCTCGGCACAGCGCGGCACGCCCGTCCAGATCAATGTCATCGGTACGGCCATGTTCGTCGTCGCCGTACTGTTCGTCCTGGCCTCCATGGCCATCGGCAGCCGCCGAAAGCGCCAGAAGGCGTAACGCATCGTAGGGAGTTGAAATCATGGCCCCAAGCGCCATGAGCCGTGGCAACGACAACGACAACTGGACGACGTCCCTTTCCGAAGCCCAGCCGGTCCCGTACTGGCTGGACGATCCCGGCAGGCCCCACCCCGAGCCCGCGCTGACCGGCGCCGAGACCTGCGACCTGCTGGTCGTCGGCGGCGGCTACAGCGGACTGTGGACCGCGCTCAACGCCAAGGAGCGCGACCCCGGGCGCGATGTCGTCCTGCTGGAAGGCCGCGAGGTGGGATGGGCCGCCTCCGGCCGCAACGGCGGCTTCTGCGCCGCCTCCCTCACCCACGGCCTGCCCAACGGCCTGACCCGCTGGCCCGACGAGATCCACAAGCTCCAGGAGCTGGGCGCCCGCAACCTCGACGGCATCGAGGCGGCGGTCGCCCGCTACTCCATCGACTGCGACTTCGAGCGCACCGGCGAGCTCGACGTCGCCACCGAGACCTACCAGGCGTGGGAACTGCGCGACCGGTACGAGGAGATGGAGCGCAAGGGCCTCGCCGACGGCGTGGAGTTCCTGGACGCCGAAGCGGTACGGGCACAGGTCGACTCACCGACCTTCCAGGCGGGCCTCTGGGACCGCCGCGGCGTCGCCATGCTCCACCCCGCCAAGCTCGCCTGGGGCCTGAAGCGGGCCTGCCTCGACCTCGGCGTGCGCGTCCACGAGCACACCCCCGCCCTCACCCTGAAGCCGTACGGCGCCGGGATGGCCGTACGCACCCCCTACGGCCAGGTCCGCGCCCGCAAGGTCGCGCTCGGCACGAACATCTTCCCGAGCCTGGTCAGACGTGTCCGCGCGTACACCGTTCCGGTCTACGACTACGCCCTGATGACCGAACCGCTCACCGCCGAGCAACTCGGGGCGATCGGCTGGAAGAACCGGCAGGGCCTCGGGGACAGCGCCAACCAGTTCCACTACTTCCGGCTCTCCGCCGACCACCGCATCCTGTGGGGCGGCTACGACGCGATCTACCCGTACGGCGGCCGGGTGCGCGCCGAGTACGACGACCGCCCTCAGACGTACGCCAAGCTCGCCGGGCACTTCTTCACCTGCTTTCCGCAGCTGGAGGGCGTCCGCTTCACCCACGCCTGGGGCGGCGCGATCGACACCTGCTCGCGGTTCTCGGCGTTCTTCGGCACGGCACACGGCGGCAGGGTCGCGTACGCGGCGGGCTACACGGGCCTCGGCGTGGGCGCCACCCGCTTCGGTGCCGACGTGATGCTGGACCTGCTGGCGGGGGAGCGGACCGAGCGCACCGAACTGGAGATGGTGCGCAAGAAGCCGCTGCCGTTCCCGCCGGAGCCGTTCGCGTGGACCGGCATCGCCCTCACCAAGTGGTCGCTGGCCAGGGCGGACGCCCACGCCGGGCGGCGCAACGTGTGGCTGCGGACGATGGACCGGCTGGGGCTGGGCTTCGACAGCTGAGCGTGACCCAGCTCACCCACAGTTGGGTGGGGAAACCCGCGTAATGCCTGCGGGAGACCTCCCTCTCCCTCGTGACGCGACCAGCGTCCACGAGCAGAGAGGGAGGTCTCCTCATGACAGGCGCGAAGACGGCGGTCGAGTGGCTGGCATCCGTCGCACCGGACCCCGAGGCCTGCCGCTGGGAATGGGAGCGCAACCCCCTGGGGGTCGCGCTGCTGCCCGCCGGCCTGGCCTGGGACGTACTGATCCTGCCGGGCGCGCTCGGCCATCGCACGCTGGACGTCCTCACCCGCATCCTCGACCGACCCGGCCCGGTGCTCGTCGACTTCGGGGACGCCCGGACGGGGTTCTTCGTACCGCCGGGCACGGCGTCCCGCTGGGTCGGCACGGGCATCCGCACCGCCGGAGCAGGGGTCTGGATCGTCGTCCCCTACCCGGGCCGCTCCACCGGCAAGGTCCGCTGGCTGGTCCCACCGGACGGCTCGGGCACGCTGACGGACCCGACCCTGCTGGAACTGGCGATGCACGAGGCGGCGGCAGGTCTGGCGACGCAGGAGGGGGACTGAGCGCTCCGCTGGAAGTGCCGCAGACGATCGACGGCATGGGTGATCGTGAACCTGATCTCGGCGCTGAAGACCCTCAAGGCGCGGTACGGCGACGACTTCGTGCTGACCATGGCGCCGGAGACCTTCTTCGTCCAGCTCGGCCACCAGTACTACGGCACCGGCACGTGGGGCGGCCAGGACCCGAGGGCGGGCGCGTACCTCCCGGTGATCCACGCGATGCGCGACGACCTCACCCTGCTGCACGTCCAGGACTACAGCTCGGGCCCGGTCATGGGTCTCGACAGCCAGTACCACTCCATGGGCGGCGCCGACTTCCACCACGTCCCCCCGGCCGAGGTCGTGAAGACCCTCCACTGCCTGACCAAGAAGACCAACTGCGGCTCGTACGCCACCCACGGCACCTGGCCCGCCCTGCGCGGCCTGATGACGTGGTCGATCAACTGGGACCGGTACGCGAACTGGGAGTTCCAGCGAACGTTCGACGGCTGCTTCGGCTGACGTACAGCACGTAGCCGCTGATCATGACAGTGCAGAGGCACCAACTGGCCACGACGTCCAGGGGCCAGTGGTAGCCGCGCCGGACCAGCCCGAAGCCGACGCCCAGATTGAGGGCGAGGCAGACGGCGAGCAGCGCGCGGCGGACGTAGGGGCCGTTCAGCCGGGGGAGGAGGAGCAGGGTCGCGCATCCGTAGGCGACCGCGGCGGTCGCGGTGTGACCGGAGGGGTAGTAGCCGACGGCCGGGGGGACGACCGGGGTGCCGGGGCGGTCGGTCAGTTCCTTGAGCGGGACGACGAGGACCGGTACGAGCGCCATGAGGACGACGGCGGCGGCCCCCGGCAGCCACCAGCGGTCCGTCCCCGCGCCCCGGGCCCGCCACGCGGTGTACCCGGTGACCAGGACGAGCAGGGGGACGGCGACCTGGACGTTGCCCAGATCGGCGAGGAGCTCGGAGAACCGGTCCGGCTGGACGAGCACACGGCTGAGCCGCTCGTCCAGCCGCACCAGCGGCCCGTCGGCGACGACCTGCCAGGTGATCAGTGCGAAGAGGACGGCGGGCAGCGCGAGCAACACAGGAAGCACGGGGAACAGCTTCGCAGGTGGGACGGCGGTGGTGTCACAGGTATGCACCACTGGCGCCGCAAGGCACCCGAACAGGCCGAAAGGCCGGCGCAAGGGGGGGTGTGCGCCGGCCTTTCAGGGGCGTACCGCTCCCAGCGGCCGTCCTGACCGGAACGTCGCGCGCCCCGGGGGGTCTGGGGCGAGCGACCGTCCGATCGGTGAGGAGACCCGGGGCCGAGGGCCCCGGTGGTGTGCGCGAGGCACGACCAGGTCGAAGCTGGGGAGGCCCCGGCCTGATGTCACCCACAGTTCCCTGCGGGCGGGGTGTCTCTCATCTGCGTCAGAACCTACGGCAGGCGCCGCGGGTGCGACAGGCGGAATCCCGACCCGCCATCCACCTCCCACACGTTCTTCACACGCCCTGACGTGGGGCGCGGGATGAACAGGCCGGTGCTCAGATGGGCGCTCGGACGCGCGCTCAGATGCGTGCGAACGCCTGCTCGATGATGTCGAGGCCCTCGTTCAGCAGGTCCTCGCCGATGACCAGCGGCGGCAGGAAGCGCAGCACGTTGCCGTAGGTGCCACAGGTCAGGACCAGCAGGCCCTCGGCGTGGCAGGCCTTGGCGAGCGCGGCGGTGGCCTCCGGGTTGGGCTCCTTGGTGGCGCGGTCCTTCACCAGCTCGATGGCGATCATGGCGCCACGGCCCCGCACGTCGCCGATGATGTCGAACTTCTCGGCCATGGCGGTGAGGCGGGACTTCATGACCGCCTCGATGTTCTTCGCCCTGGCGTTGAGGTCCAGTTCCTTCATCGTCTCGATGGCGCCGAGCGCACCGGCGCAGGCGACCGGGTTGCCGCCGTAGGTGCCGCCCAGGCCACCGGCGTGCGCGGCGTCCATGATCTCGGCGCGACCCGTCACGGCGGCCAGCGGCAGACCGCCCGCGATGCCCTTGGCGGTGGTGATCAGGTCCGGGACGATGCCCTCGTCCTCGCAGGCGAACCACTGGCCGGTGCGGCAGAAGCCGGACTGGATCTCGTCGGCGACGAACACGATGCCGTTGTCGTTCGCGAACTTCACGATCGCGGGCAGGAAGCCCTTGGCCGGCTCGATGAAGCCGCCCTCACCGAGCACCGGCTCGATGACGATCGCGGCGATGTTGTCGGCGCCGACCTGCTTGGACATCTGGTCGATGGCCTGCTGGGCGGCCTCCGGGCCCGCGTTCTCCGGGCCGGTCGGCCAGCGGTAGCCGTACGCCACCGGCACCCGGTAGACCTCGGGCGCGAACGGGCCGAAGCCGTGCTTGTACGGCATGTTCTTGGCGGTCAGCGCCATGGTGAGGTTCGTACGGCCGTGGTAGCCGTGGTCGAAGACCACGACGGCCTGCCGCTTGGTGTACGCACGGGCGATCTTGACGGCGTTCTCGACGGCCTCGGCGCCGGAGTTGAACAGCGCGGACTTCTTGGCGTGGTCACCCGGCGTCAGCTCGGCCAGCGCCTCGGCGACCTCGACGTACCCCTCGTACGGCGTGACCATGAAGCAGGTGTGCGTGAAGTCGGTGAGCTGGGCGCTCGCCCGGCGTACGACGGCCTCGGCGGACGCGCCGACGGACGTCACGGCGATACCCGAACCGAAGTCGATCAGCCGGTTGCCGTCGACGTCCTCGATGATTCCGCCGCCCGCGCGCGCGGTGAACACCGGCAGCACGGAGCCCACGCCCTGGGCGACCGCGGCGGTGCGACGGGCCTGCAGCTGAAGCGACTTCGGGCCGGGGATGGCGGTGACGACGCGGCGCTCCTGCGGGATTGCGGTCATGAGGGGCTCCCTGATGATCTTGCGGACCGGCCATTCCGGATGAACCGAACATTCCGGGTGGGGGTTTTCGGACGCTTGCCTTGTTTCTTCGCAGGCTAGGGCCGGGGATGGGGTGTGGGCATGCTCCATGTGGGCGTTGTCGCCGGAACGGGTTGTCCGTGGTGGACATAGCGTGGTGGGGACCCGTCGGCGCGGCCCCGGCGCGCAATCGCCGAACTGCCCTTGCGAGGGCGTTAGATTGGCTCGCTGATGGTGGACGGAGCGGCTGGTCAGGGGGCAAGGGCGATGGACAGCGACGGGACGCAGGACGCGCGGCGCGCACAGGCCAACCCCGTGCCGCGACCGGCCGGGCCGCCGGAACCCCCCGCTGTGCCGCCGCGGCCCTCGGTGCCGCCCCGGCCGGACGGCTCCGCCTTCCTCACCTGGCTGCGCACGCCCCGGCCGGAGGCGGCGCCCGGGGTGTGGCGGTTCGGGTACCGGCCGCGGCCCGACGAGGAGCCGGAGGTGATTCCCGGGCGTCAGCTGATCAGCGGGGCTCTGATCGCCTTCCTGGTCGGCTGGTTGATCTGGTCGCTGCTGCAGAACGGCTACCTCGGCACCTGGTGGTGGATTCCGTTCGACCTGATCGTCCCCGACTCCTGGCGCGGCGGCGACAGCCGGATCGGCCAGGTCGGCAATGTCGTCGTCTACCAGGGCTACCAGGTGCTCGTCGCCCTGGCCATCATGGTCGCGGCGGGCCGTCTCGGCCGCTGGGGCGAGGTCTGGCGCCGCTTCGTGGCCCCCCGCTTCCGGCGCCCGCGGCCCCGGCAGACGGCCCCCGCCCCCGCGGACGACCCCGCCGCGTGGAACCAGCTCCGCGCCGCCGGTGCGGTGGAGGCCGCCGAGCGGCTGGCGCGTGACGCGCGGGCCGGGCTCATGCGGGACGTGGACCACGCGCGCATCGCGCGGGCCTGGCAGGGCGTGCGCAGCGGGCGGCACAGCCTCGCCTCGTTCACCTCGGCCGTGCTGAAGGACGGCGCCGCCGCCTGCCTGCACCCCTCCGGCGAACGCGACCTGCCCGCCCGGCTCGCCCGGCACGACCTGGTCACCGGCCAGGTCCGGCTCGGCACCACCGCCGACGACGCCCGCAACCCCTACGCCTACCGCGGCACCGGCCTCGCCCTCGGCCCCGACCTGCTCGGCACCTCACTCCTCGCCGTCGGCCCGGCCGGCTCCGGCAAGACCGGCACCGTCGTCCGCCCGCTCGCCGAGTCGCTCTGCCTGCAGGCGCTCGCCGGACGCGCCGCCGTCGTGGTCGTCGGAGCGGCGGGGGCCATGCTCGGCCCGGCCGACGCCTACGACGTCGTCGTACGCATCGGCAACCCGGAGTCCGTCCACGACCTCGACCTGTACGGCGGCACCACCGACCCCGACGAGGTCGCCGCCATCCTGGCCGAGGCGCTGGTCGGGGACCTCGCCGACCCGCACCCGGGCAGTGACAGCCGCCGCTCCACCACGGTGCTGGCCCAGCTCCTCGGCCCGTTTCGCGCGGTCCACGGCCGCTTCCCCTCCGTACCGGAACTGCGCGGGCTCCTCGACGGCGCGCCCGGCCCGATGGGTGAGCTGCGTACGGCGCTGCAGCAGGCCGGGCAGGACTCCCTGCTGCGTGAACTCGACGCCCGCGAGCGGCAGACGGGCCGGCCGGGAGACGTGAGCGGCGTGCTCGCCGACCGGGTGGCGCTGCTGGACCGTCCCGCCTTCGCTGGGTTCTTCGACACGTCCGGACAGTCCCGGCCGTTCTCCCTGAAGGCCCTCGACCACCCGGTGCGGGTCCGCATCGACCTGCCCGAACGCGGGCACGCCGACGCCTCGCGGATGCTGGCGCGGCTGGTGCTGGCGCAGTTCACGGCGAGCGTGGCGGTACGGGAGGACCGCTCGCTGTTCGCCTGCCTGATCCTGGACGACGCGACCGGCGTCGTGACGCCGGAGGCCGTCCGGGGCATCCAGCGGCTGCGGTCGGCGCACGCCGGGGCCGTACTGACCCTGCGCACCCTGGACGACGTACCGCGCCCGCTGCGTGGCCCCCTGCTCGGGGCCACCGGATGCAGGGTCGCGCTGTCCGGGCTCACCCCGTGGGACGGGCAGGACTTCGCCGAGGTGTGGGGCAAGGAGTGGACCGAGGCCCGGGACGTCACCGACCGGCAGATCATCGCCGAGACCCCGGCGGGCAAGGCCGTGCACATGCTGCGCCGGGTGATCACCGGGAAGGCGCCGACCGCCCGGGCGGTCACCGTGCGGCAGGTCGAGCGGGAGCGGTGGTCCGCGTCCGAGCTGGCGCACGCGGTGCCGCCCGGGCATGCCGTGCTGTCGCTGACGAACGTGAAGGGTGAGCACGCGCCGCCGCTGCTGGTGGATCTGCGCGACTGACGATTTCGGGGTGCCGGGACCGTACGGTGCGGCAGAATCGACACAGGTCGTTCATACGTGGCGGCCAAAAGATCACCACGATCAGCCCACCCCCGCAGACTGAAGGCCCGATGCCCCCCACGCTCGCCTCACTCGTCCACCACTCCACGCTGAAACTCACCGTGCGGGCGGGCGAGGACCGCTTGGACGTGCCCGTGCGCTGGGCACATGTCAGCGAGCTCGCCGACCCCGTGCCGTACATGGAGGGCGGGGAACTGCTGCTGATCACCGCGCTGAAGCTGGACGCGGAGGATCCCCAGACCATGCGGCGCTATGTGAAGCGGCTGGTCGGGGCGGGTGTCGTCGGGCTGGGCTTCGCGGTCGGGGTGAACTACGACGAGATCCCCGAGGCGCTCGTCGACGCGGCCGAGGAGGAGGGCCTGCCGCTGCTGGAGGTCCCCCGCCGCACCCCGTTCCTCGCCATCACCAAGGCCGTGTCGGCCGCCATCGCCGCCGACCAGTACCGGGCGGTGACGGCGGGCTTCGCGGCGCAGCGGGAACTGACCAAGCAGGCGCTGAGCGAGGGCCCCGAGGGGCTGCTCGCCGTGCTCGCCGCGCAGGTCGACGGATGGGCGGCGCTCTACGACGCCTCGGGCGCCGTCGTGGCCGCCGCACCGGAGTGGGCCGGCCGCCGGGCCGCGCGGCTCACGGCGGACGTGGAGCGGCTGCGGGACCGGCCGGCCCCGGCCAGCTCGGTGGTCGGTGGCCCCGAGCACGAGGACCGCGTCGAACTGCACACCATCGGCACCGGCCGCCGCCCCCGCGGCGCCCTCGCCGTCGGCACGGCGGCCGCCCTCGGCACCGCCGAGCGGTACGCCCTCCACTCGGCCATCGCCCTGCTCACCCTGACCACCGAACGCTCCCGCTCCCTGCAGGCCGCCGAGCAGCGGATCGGGGCCGCCGTGCTGCGGATGCTGCTCGCCGGTCAGCCGGACCACGCCCGCGCCGTCGCCGGTGATCTGTACGGCGACCTCCTCGACGCGCCCTACCGGATCGTGCTCGCCGAGTGCGCCGCCGGGCACGCGGGCATCACCGAGGCGGTGGAGGCGGCCGCGGCCCGGTCGGGGGAGTCGGTGCTGGTCGTTCCCGAGGGGGAGGGGGAGCGGCTGGTGGTGCTGGCCGCGGACGGGGGCGCGGCGGTCGCGGCGTGCGGGGAGTACGCGGCGGGGCGGGAGGCCGCCCGGGCGGGACAGGAGCCGTCGGCGGGGGAGGAGGACGACCTGGTCATCGGCCTGTCGGCGCCGGCCGGGCCGATCGCGGCGGCCGCCGCGTACAAGCAGGCAGAGCAGGCGCTGTCGGTGGCCCGCCGCCGGGGCCGGGTGCTGGTCGAGCACGAGCGGCTGGCGGCGGGGTCGGTCCTGCCGCTGCTCGCCGACGACGCGGTCCGCGCCTTCGCGGACGGCCTGCTGCGCGCGCTGCACGAGCACGACGCCACCGGCCGGGGGGACCTGGTCGCCTCCCTGCGGGCCTGGCTGTCCCGGCACGGCCAGTGGGACGCGGCCGCCGCCGACCTCGGCGTCCACCGGCACACCCTGCGCTACCGGATGCGGCGCGTGGAGGAGATCCTCGGGCGGTCGCTGGACGATCCGGACGTGCGGATGGAGCTGTGGCTGGCCCTGAAGGCGACGTCGGCGGAGTAGGCGTCTCTTGTTGGCGCAGCGAGGAGGCCAAAGCGGTGCACCCCCGCCCTCCACTGCTACGAATCGGACAACCGCACTACCCGCCCCGCACCCCTACCGTGGACCGGGAACGCCGAACTTCAAGCACACCTCTACGCGGAAGGGGCCGGGACTCATGACCCCCACCCACGCCTTCTGGCTCGCCGGCCGTCAGGCCACCGGCCAGGACACCTTCGACGTCACCTCCCCGTGGGACGGCCGGCTCGTCGGCAAGGTCAGCGTGCCCACCGACGCCCAGGTCGAGGAAGCCGTGGCCGCCGCGTACGCCGTACGGGACGCCTTCGCCGCGACTCCCGCCCATGTCCGCGCCGCCGCCCTCGACCACGTCAGCAGGCGACTGGTCGAGCGCACCGAGGAGATCGCCCAGCTGATCTCCGCCGAGAACGGCAAGCCGATCAAGTGGGCGCGCGGCGAGGTCGGCCGCGCGGTGTCCGTCTTCCGCTTCGCCGCCGAGGAGGCCCGCCGCTTCAACGGCGGCGAGGCCCAGCGCCTCGACACCGACGCCGGCGGCCAGGGCCGGCTCGCCCTGACCCGGCGCTTCCCGAAGGGCGTCGTCCTCGGCATCGCGCCCTTCAACTTCCCGCTCAACCTGTGCGCCCACAAGGTCGCCCCGGCCATCGCCGCCGGCGCGCCGATCATCCTCAAGCCCGCGCCCGCCACCCCGCTGTCCGGCCTGGTCATCGGTGACCTGCTCGCCGAGACGGACCTCCCGGCAGGCTCCTGGAGCATCCTCCCGGTCCCGAACGAGGCCATGCCCGCCCTCGTCCAGGACGAGCGCCTGCCGGTCATCTCCTTCACCGGTTCCGAGAAGGTCGGCTATGCGATCATGGACTCGGTGCCGCGCAAGCACTGCACGCTGGAGCTGGGCGGCAACGGCGCGGCCGTCGTCCTCGCCGACTACGCGAGCGACGAGGACCTTGACTGGGCGGCGAACCGCATCGCCACCTTCTCCAACTACCAGGGCGGCCAGTCCTGCATCTCGGTGCAGCGCGTGATCGCCGACGCGTCGCTGTACGACCGTCTCCTCCCGCGCATCGTCGCCGCCGTCGAGGCGCAGGTCACCGGCGACCCCTCCGACCCCACGACGGACGTCGGCCCGCTGGTCAGCGAGGACGCCGCCCAGCGCGTCGAGTCCTGGGTCGACGAGGCGGTCCAGGCGGGCGCCAAGCTGCTCACCGGCGGCAAGCGCGACGGCGCCTCGTACGCGCCGACCGTCCTCACCGACGTACCGGCCGATGTCACGATCGCCTGCGAGGAGGTCTTCGGCCCGGTCCTGACGGTGCAGAAGGTGGACGGCGAGGCCGAGGCCTTCGCCGCCGTCAACGACTCCAAGTACGGCCTCCAGGCGGGCGTCTTCACGCACGACGTCCAGGCCGCCTTCCGCGCGCACCGCGCCCTGGAGGTCGGCGGCGTGATCGTCGGCGACGTTCCCTCCTACCGCGCCGACCAGATGCCGTACGGCGGCGCCAAGCAGTCGGGCGTGGGCCGCGAGGGCGTCCGCTTCGCGATGGACGACTACACCTACGAGCGCGTCCTGGTCCTCACCGGCCTGGCGCTCTGACACCTCCCAAGGTCCAACGGCCGGAGCCCACTGTGCGGGGGCTCCGGCCGTTGTCGTATGTCTGCGCTCTCACCTGCGGCAACTGGCGCAGGCGATGGGCTCGCCGGTGCGGCCCCGAGAGCCGGGGTCAGCGCTGGGTCTCGCCGAGAGCGGCGCGGAGCCAGTCGAGCGATCCGGTCTTCAGGACAGCATCCGCCAGGGCCTGACCCGCCTTCGTGACGATCCGGCCCCGGCTGTTGTCGATCCACCGCTGAGCGTTCTCGTAGCCCTGCGCCCTGTATTCGATGCCCTGGAGCATGCACTCCAGCTTGTCGGCGTCCCGGGCGCAGACCGCCTCGGGTGACTCCTTGGCCTCGTACTCGGCGATCACCTCGGTGACCACCTGGGCCAAGCCCTCGGGGAACGCTGCCACCTGGTCGGCGACGATGTCCCGAGGGTCGGCCTCGCTCTCGGTGTACTTCTTCCCGAGGTGGTTGACGTCACCGGTGCGGGTCTCGCCGGTGTCGTGCCGGACGGCGAGGAACGCCGCCCTGGCGGGGTCAGCGCCTTCCACCTTGGCGATCACCGAGGCGATCAGCGAGGTGCGCCGCAGCGCCGTTGCCCGCGCCACTTGGTCGGCGCTGTAGCAGCGGTAGCCCGATGCCGGGTCGACCTCGGCAGGACGCAGCAGCCCCGAGTCGGCGTAGAACCGCAACGCCGACGCCTCTGTCACATGGGAACCATTTTCAGGTAGGCTCTCCCGTGACGCGAGCTCGTCGTCCCGAAGGGGCCCGGCACCGATGCCTTCCGGTGCCGGGCCCCTTCCCTGTGTCGGCCTGGTCCGGACCCTCAACCGGAGAAGCCGACATGCGCCAGCCGCAGAGGGCCGCGCAGTCTGAGGTGGACGTCGTGGACGCCGGTGACGGTGATGTCGGCGGACACGGTCGTGTAGTCGTACGGGCCCGGGGTCGGCGTGCCCAGCGTGACCGTCGCCAGCGTCGCACCCCCGTCGAGGGACAGCTCGACCCTGCCCTCGCCCGCCACCTGCACCGTCACCTCGGTGACCCCGGTGCCGAAGTCACAGGCGCGATACACGAGTTCGCCGCTGCCGCCGTCCACCGGCGTCACCGCGTCGCCCGACGTCTTCGTGCGGTCGACGATCTCCGTGCCGCTCTGCTCGTCGAAGTCCGCCGCCTCCAGGCCGCGTCGGACGACGGCACGCGGCGTCGCGGGCTCGCCGTCGAGTGTCACGGTCGTCCGCAGGCGGATGTCCTCGCTGGAGGCGCCGATCAGGATGTCGTACGCGCCCGGTTCCAGGCGCCACCTGCCATGGGCCACGTCCCAGACCGACAGGGAACGAAGTGGGATTCGGAAGGTGAGCTCCTCGCTCGCGCCGGGGCGCAGCGTCACTCGCCGGTGGTCGAGCAGTTCGCGGCGTGGGCGGACCACCGACGGGTCGGCGGCGTGGCCGTACACCTGGGTCACCTCGTCGGCGGTCATGTCGCCGGTGTTGGTGACCGTGAAGGAGACGTGCACCGCCTCGCCTTCGACGCGGGCCGCGACATCGGCGTACGAGAAGGACGTGTACGACAGGCCGTGGCCGAAGGGGAACAGCGGTGTCCCCTCGAAGTAGAGGTACGTCTGCCGGCTGCCGATCACGTCGTAGTCGAGGAGGTCGGGCAGGTCGGCGTCGTCGGCGTACCAGGTCTGGGGGAGGCGGCCCGCCGGGGACACGTCGCCCGCCAGGACGCGGGCCAGGGCGGTGCCCGCTGCCTGGCCGCCGTGTGCCGTCCAGAGGACGGCCGGGAGCGGGGTCGTGTCGATCGCGTACGGGTAGGCGGAGACCAGGGCCAGCACCGTGCGCGGGTTCGCGGCCCGGGCGGCGCGCAGCAGGCGTTCCTGGTGCTCGGGCAGGCGCAGCGTCGTACGGTCCTCGGTCTCGCGGCCGTTGATGTGCGGGTCGTTGCCCGCGACGACCACGACCACGTCCGCCCCGGCCGCGGCCCGCGCCACCGCCTCCTCGCCGCGTTCGACGTGGACGACCTCGAAGATCTCCGGGTTCTCCTCGGCAACCTTCACGCCGTCGGCGGCGACACAGACATGGCGACCCGTGCCCAGATGCCGCAGGAGGTGACCGTTCTCATGGGGTTCGAGGTGGAATGTCTCCTGGACCACCCAGCCGCCGGGCTGGTCGGCGGAGGCGCGTACGTAGCCGTCCTCGGCGACGGACAGGTAGCGGCCGTCGGGGGCGCGCAGGGTCAGGACGCCCTCGCCCCAGTCGATGAGGGCGAGTTCGGTGCCGGTGGCGTCGGTGGTCAGGGGCGGCAGGTCGGTGCGGCCCGCGAGGAGGGCCGGGTCGAGGGCGCCCTCGGCGCCGCGCACCTCGTCGGCGGCCTCCGCCGCGGGCACGTGGAGGAACGTACCGGCGGAGGTCCTCAGCCGCACCCGGTCCACGCCCTCCGCGAACTCCACCCGGTCGGCGCCGAACCGCTCGTACAGACCCTCCAGGGGTGTGGACCGGTGCAGGAGCGTGCCGCTGTACCAGTCGAGCTTGCACTCGTCGGCGAGCAGACCGACCACGGCGATCCGGGTGTCCTGCGCGAGCGGCAGCACACCGTCATTCCTGAGCAGGACGACCGCCTGCTCGGCGGCCTCCCGTGCGAGCGCGCGATGCTCCGGCGTGTCGAAGGCGCCGGCCTCCTCGTAGCCGTCGAACTCGCCGAGCCGGAAGCGGACCGAGAGCTGGCGGCGGACGGCGGCGTCGATGTCGGCCTCGGTCACCAGCCCCTCTTCCAGCGCGCCCCGGACCCTCGCGACGATCTGCGAACTGTCGGTGCCGTGGTCGGTGAAGCTGTCCACGCCCGCGAGCAGCGCGGCCGCCGTCGCCTCCTCGTGCGTGTCGAAGTAGTGTTCGGAGTCGACCAGGTTGGAGGGGGCGCCCGCGTCCGAGCAGACCAGCAGGTCCTCGTCGGTCCAGGTGCGCAACTGCTCGCGCAGATACGGCGAGAGGTGGTTCGGGCGGCCGTTGACCAGGTTGTACGCCGGCATCACCCCGGCCACCGCGCCCGCCTCGACGCTCTCGCGGAAGGCGCGCAGGTCGTACTCGTGCAGCACGCGCGGACGGACCGAGCTCGACGCGGTGGAGCGGTCCGTCTCGTTGTTGTGTGCGAGCCAGTGCTTCAGGACGGGGGCCGTACGCCAGTACGTCGGGTGGTCGCCGCGCAGGCCGTGGGTGTAGGCGGTGGCGATCGCCGAGGTGAGCTTCGGGTCCTCGGAGTATCCCTCCTCGTTACGGCCCCACAGCGGGTGGCGCAGCAGGTTCACCGTCGGCGACCAGACGTTGAGGCCGACCCGCTCGTCGCGGGCGCGCATGGCGCGCACCTCCTGGGACACGGCCTCGCCGACCCGTCGTACGAGATCCGGATTCCAGGTGGCGCCGAGGCCGACCGCCTGCGGGAACACCGTCGCGGGGCCCATCCACGCCACGCCGTGCAGCGCCTCCTGGCCGGTGCGGAAGGCCTGGACGCCGAGCCGCTCGACCGCGGGCGCGAACTGGTGCAGGAAGGCGACCTTCTCGTCCAGGGTGAGCCGCGACAGCAGGTCGTCGATGCGCTTCGCGAACGGCAGACGCGGATCGCGGAAAGGCGGCGTAGGCGGCGTTTGTGCGGTCACGTGGGATTCCCCTTGCGATGGAGCGGCGAGGCGCTTTCGAAGCGCTTCGATGCTCATTCGACGGGCGGGTGGGTGTCAAGACACCTTGACGCAACAACTCGGCCTCCCTGCCGACATTTCAAGGCGTGCCGGTACGTGTGCGGGACCTTGGCGGATCCGCCATACCTCGGAGGAATCTTCGAAGCGACCCTTGTGTACCCCCCGGTGTTCACTTAACCTCGCAGCAACATCGAAGCGCTTCGACTACGAGGACTGCCGCCGCGGAGTGCGCATTCCTCCGAGGACCGAAGGCCCGCTTCAGCTCAGCCAGTTCCACTCAAGACACCGCAGCCGACGGCCCCACCGCCGGGTGTCCTGGTGCGCCACGAAGGGTTGACGCAATGACGCCGAACGCCGCTTCCGCCTCCGCCGCCCCGAGCCGGAGAAGCTTCCTCGCCTCCACGGCGGTCGCCGCCGTCGCGGTGGGCGGGGGGATGCCGTTGCTGGCCGCCTGCGGGGGATCGCAGGAGGGCCGGAAGGACGGTACGACCTCCGGGAAGGACGCCCAGAAGATCCTTCCGGCGTTCGTGGCGTCGAGCGTGGTGGCGCCGGACATTCCGGCGAAGAACGGGTCGGCGGCGGGCTTCACCAAGGCGATCGCGACCGCCGACCTGAAGACCTCGGTGCCGAAGAAGCTGGGCAGCGGCGGCAAGCTCACGATCATGTCCCCGTTCTGGGGCACCCCGCCGAAGGGCGACAACCCGTACTACACGGCGATGAACGAGGCCATCGGCGTCCAGGTCACCTGGCAGAACCAGGACGGCGTCACCTACGACCAGAAGCTCGGCGCGGTCCTCGCCGGCAGCAACATCCCCGATGTCGTGGTCGTGCCCGGCTGGAACCTGAACGGCCGGATACCCAGCGCCATCAACGCCAAGTTCGCCGACCTCGGCCCCTACCTGTCCGGCGACAAGGTCAAGGACTACCCGAACCTCGCCGCCGTCCCCACCGAGGCCTGGCAGCGCGGCATCTTCGGCGGCCAGCTGCGCGCGATCCCGATGCCCGGCTCGTACGTCACGGACATCGCGCCCCTGTACCGCAAGGACCTCTTCGAGAAGAAGGGCTACAGCGTCCCGAAGAGCCCCGACGAGTTCCTGTCCTGGGCCAAGGAGGCCACCGACGCCAAGTCGAAGGTCTGGGCCTGCGACGACATGAAGTGGTCGGCGTTCAGCATCTTCAGCGTCTACCCGGGCAGCGACAAGGCGCTGTGGTGGAACCTGCGGGACGGCAAGCTGGTCAACCGCGTCGAGACCGAGGAGTACCTGGAAGCCCTGGAGTGGGTCCGGAAGCTGTACGCGGCCGGGGTGGTCCACCCGGACGCGGTCCAGGGCAAGGCCGGAGGCACCGCGGGCAACCGCTTCACCGCCGGGGAGGTGCTGGTCTACAACAACAACATCTCCGACTGGTGGGGCAAGATGGCCGAACAGCGCACCCAGAACCCGGAGTTCGAGGCGGCCGCGTTCGACATCTTCGGCGCCGACGGCGGCGACCCCTCGCTGTGGGCGAACCAGCCGGCCAACATCTTCACCTTCGTGAGCAAGAACGCGACGGAGCAGCAGATCAAGGACTTCCTCGCCGTCTGCAACTACTGCGCCGCGCCGTACGGCACCAAGGAGTTCATGCTCACCGCCTACGGCGTCGAGGGCACCGACTACGACATGAAGGACGGTCTGCCGGTCAAGACCGAGCAGGGCGTCAACGAGGTCAACGGCGCCTTCGACTACACCGGCAACCCCGCCCCGTACATCGCCTACCCCGACTTCCCGGACGTCACCAGGGGCATGGTCGAGTGGCAGCAGCGCATGGGCGCCTTCACCAAGAAGACCTCCTTCTTCGGGCTCACCATCACCGAGCCCAGCCGCTGGAGCAACCTCGCCGACAACTTCGAGCAGTTGGAGGACGACGTCGTGCGCGGCCGCAAGAAGATCAGCGATGTGCAGCAGGCCGTGTCCGACTGGAAGAGCAAGGGTGGCGACGGCCTGCGCGACTGGTACCAGAAGCTGCTCGACGACTCCGGCTCGGCGAACTGACCCGGGACCGACGCAAGGAGAAGGCCGTGTCCCACAGCACGGTGCCTCGGAGCAGGTCCGAGGCGAAGACCGAGAAGACTCCGGCGGCGTCCGGCGGCGCCGCCGGACGCCGGTCCAGGGGCGGGAAACAGCCCGGGCGGTCGGGAAAACTGGGTTTCGGGCTCAGATTCCGGCGTGACCGCACACTGCTGCTGATGACACTGCCGGCGGTGCTGCTGGTCCTGGTCTTCAACTACGTACCGATCCTCGGCAATGTGGTCGCCTTCCAGGACTACGACCCCTACCTCAGCGAGAACGGCTTCGTCGCCATCCTCGAAAGCCCCTGGATCGGCTTCGAGCAGTTCGAGCGGATCTTCGGGGACACGGCCTTCTGGCACGCGGTGCAGAACACCTTCGTGTTCTTCTTCCTCCAGCTCGTGCTCTACTTCCCGATCCCCATCCTGCTCGCGCTGCTCATCAACAGCGTGGTCAGGCCCCGGGTCCGGGCGATCGCCCAGGCGGTCATGTACCTCCCGCACTTCTTCTCCTGGGTCCTCGTCGTCACGGTCTTCATGCAGATCTTCGGCGGCGCGGGCATCATCGCGCAGACCCTCCGCCAGCACGGCTACGAGGGCTTCGACCTGATGACCAACCCGGAGCTGTTCAAGTACCTGGTCACCTTCGAGATCATCTGGAAGGACGCGGGCTGGGGCATCATCGTCTTCCTCGCCGCGCTCTCGTCCGTCTCCAACGACCTGTACGAGGCCGCCGCCATGGACGGCGCGGGGCGCTGGCGGCGCATGTGGCACATCACCCTGCCCGCCCTGCGCCCGGTGATCGCCCTGCTGCTGGTGCTGCGCGTCGGAGACGCCCTCAGCGTCGGCTTCGAGCAGTTCCTGCTCCAACGACAGGCGGTGGGAGTCGACGCGTCCGACGTCCTCGACACCTATGTGTGGTGGAACGGCATCCGCAACCAGGACTTCAGTTATGCCGCCGCAGCCGGCCTCATCAAGGGCGTGGTGGGCCTGGCGCTGGTGCTGACCGCGAACAAGGTCGCCCATCTGATGGGTGAGCAGGGGGTGTACAAGAAATGAGCGCCGTCCTCGACAAACGGGCCGACGACACGCCGCGCGTCAGGAAGCCCAACCCCTGGGCGGCACCGCCCCGGCCGGTCTGGGAGGAGGAGCCGTCCAAGGCCGGACTGGCGGGCAAGGGCCTCGTCCTGGGGATCGCCTGCTTCGCGATTCTCTTCCCCCTGTGGATCGTCATCGTCACCAGCCTCCAGTCGAAGAAGACCATCGACGAGGCAGGCGGTCTGGTGGTGATCCCGAAGGGCATCACCTTCGTCGCCTACCAGGAACTCCTCGGCGGTGGCCAGGTACAGAAGGCCGCGCTGGTCAGCGTCGGGGTCACGGTGGTCGGCACGCTGTTCAGCATGACGGTGTCCGTGCTGTGCGCCTACGGCCTCTCCCGCAGCGGCTCGCTCGGTCACCGCTGGATCCTGATGACGCTGCTGGCCACCATGTTCTTCGGGGCGGGCCTCATCCCGACCTACCTGCTGGTGCAGGCGCTCGGACTGATGGACACCTATCTCGCGCTGATCCTGCCCAGCGCGGTGAGCGTGTTCAACATCCTGGTCCTGCGGGCCTTCTTCATGAACATCTCCCAGGAACTCATCGACAGCGCACGGATCGACGGCGCGGGCGACTGGCGCATCCTGTGGAAGATCGTGCTCCCGCTGTCGCGCGCGGTCCTCGCGGTGATCGCGCTCTTCTACGCCGTGGGCTACTGGAGCGCCTGGTTCAACGCGTCGATCTACCTGACGGACCAGGAGATGATGCCGCTGCAGAACGTGATGATCCAGCTGGTCCAGATGCAGGAACGCCCCGTCGGCCTTCAGACACAGATCAACACAGGTCAACTCTCCCCGATCGCCATCCAGATGGCCGTCATGGTCCTGGCCCTCCTCCCGGTCGCCGTCCTCTCTCCCTTCGTCCAGCGGCACTTCAAGAAGGGCATGCTCACGGGAGCGGTCAAGGGCTGAAGCCCGAGCTGGTGGGGTGCGGGGGGCTTCCGCTGTCCTTTGGCTGTCGGCACGTTGTGGCTTGTCGCGCAGTTCCCCGCGCCCCTGAGGGCGTTCTCCGTCCCCCACATTCGTAGCGAGGTATGTCATGCACATGTTCCAGCCCAGTAGGCGCGCCGTTCTTGCCGGGGTCGCCGCCGGTGCCGCGCTCACCGCTGTTCCCGGCATGGGAATCTCGGCCGCCCACGCAGCGACCGCCCCCACCTACCGCTGGCGCAACGCCGTCATCGGCGGCACCGGATTCATCACCGGCGTCCTCTTCCACCCCTCCGTGCGCGGCCTCGCCTACGCGCGCACGGACATCGGGGGCGCGTACCGGTGGGACGACCGCGCCGCACGCTGGACGCCGCTCACCGACCACCTCGGCTGGGACGACTGGAACCTCCTCGGGGTCGAGGCGATGGCCGTCGACCCCGCTCACCGCAACCGCCTCTACCTCGCCCTCGGCACCTACACCCAGTCCTGGGCCGGGAACGGCGCGATCCTGCGTTCCGAGGACCGCGGCGCCACCTGGACCCGTACCGACCTCACCGTGAAGCTCGGCGCCAACGAGGACGGCCGGGGCACCGGCGAGCGGCTGCTCGTGGATCCGCGCGACAGCGACACCCTGTGGCTCGGCACCCGGCACGACGGACTGCTCAAGTCCACCGACCGGGGCGCCACCTGGGCACCGGCGACCGGCTTCCCGGCCACGCCGAGCGCCACCGGGCAGGGCGTCACCCTCCTCGTCGCCGCCGGGCGGGCCGTCTACGCAGGCTGGGGCGACGGCGACGGCACCTCCGCCAACCTGTACCGCACCACCGACGGCAGCACCTGGACGGCCGTACCCGGTCAGCCCACCGGCGCGCACGCCAAGGTCCCGATCCGCGCCGCCTACGACTGCCACACCCGCGCGCTGTACGTGACGTACGCCAACGCCCCCGGCCCCAACGGCCAGTCCGACGGCAGCGTGCACCGGCTCACGACGGCGTCCGGCACCTGGACCGACGTCACCCCGGTGAAGCCCGGCGGGACCGCCGCCGACGGCTCCACCGACACCTTCGGCTACGGCGGCGTCGCCGTCGACGCCCGCCGCCCCGGCACCGTCGTGGTGTCCACGAACAACCGGTGGGCCGCCGTCGACACCCTCTACCGGTCCACCGACGGCGGGCGCAGCTGGACCTCACTGAAGGACACCGCTGTGTTCGACGTGTCCGAGACCCCCTTCCTCAAGTGGGGCGGGGACCAGCCCAAGTTCGGCTGGTGGATCCAGGCGCTCGCCGTCGACCCGTACGACTCGAAGCACATCGTCTACGGCACCGGCGCCACCCTCTACGGCACGCGGGACCTGAGGCGCTGGGCCCCGCAGATCCGCGGCCTGGAGGAGACGGCCGTGCGCCAGCTGATCTCGCCCCCGGCCGGAGAGGCGCACCTGATCAGCGGACTCGGGGACATCGGCGTGATGTACCACGAGCGGCTCACGGCGTCTCCGTCGCGCGGCATGGCGACGAACCCCGTGTTCGGGTCGGCGACGGGACTCGCGCAGGCCGCGGCCAGACCGTCGTACGTCGTGCGGGCCGGCTGGGGCGACCACGGCAACGGCGCCTACTCGAACGACGGCGGGCGGACCTGGGCGCCCTTCAAGGCCCAGCCCGACATCGCCAAGAACGCACCGGGGCCGATCGCCACCAACGCGGACGGCAGCGCGCTGCTGTGGTCCTTCGTGCACTGGGACGGCACGAAGTACGCAACCCACCGATCCGCCGACAACGGCGCGACCTGGTCCGAGGTCTCCTCCTTCCCGAAGGGCGCCACGCCGGTCGCCGACCCGGCCGACCCGACGCTCTTCTACGCGTACGACACCGACACAGGAACGCTGTACGCCAGCACTGACAGTGGCCTCACCTTCACCGAGCGTGCAGGCGGCCTGCCCTCCGGGGACAGCCAGTTCAAGATCGTCGCCGCCCCCGGACGTGGCGGTCACCTGTGGCTCTCCGCCAAGTGGAACGGCCTGTACCGCTCGACCGACGGTGGGGCCACCTTCACCAAGGTCGACAGCTGCTGGGCCTCGTACACCCTCGGCTTCGGCAAGGCCGCCGACGGCGCCAACTACCCGGCGATCTACCAGGTCGGCTCCACCGAGGACCTCACCGCCGTCTACCGCTCCGACGACGAGGCGAGGACCTGGGTGCGGATCAACGACGACCAGCACCAGTGGGGCTGGATCGGCGAGACCATCACCGGCGACCCGCGCGTCTACGGCCGCGTGTACCTGGCCACCAACGGGCGCGGCATCCAGTACGGGGAGCCCGTCTGATGCCGAACCTGACCGACGTCACCCGGGGCCGCCTCCTCTTCGGCGGCGACTACAACCCCGAGCAGTGGCCCGAGGAGACCTGGCCCGACGACGTACGCCTGATGAAGGCCGCCGGCGTCAACTCCGTCACCCTCGGCGTCTTCTCCTGGTCCGAGCTCGAACCGGCCCCGGGCGAGCGCAACTTCGGCTGGCTCGACCGCCTGATGGACCTCCTGCACGAGGGCGGTATCGGCGTCGTCCTGGCCACCCCCACCGCCTCCCCGCCCCCCTGGCTGGGCCGGCTGCACCCCGACACCCTGCCCCGCGACGCCGACGGCCGGGTCGAACTCTGGGGCGGCCGCCAGCACTTCTCCCACTCCAGTGCCACCTACCGCCGCCACGCCGCCGCCATCACCGAGGACCTGGCCGCCCGCTACGGCGGCCACCCCGCCCTCACCATGTGGCACATCAACAACGAGTACTGCACCTTCGACTACGGCGACGAGGCCGCCGAACGCTTCCGAAACTGGCTGAAGGACCGATACGGCACCCTCGACGCCCTCAACAGCGCCTGGGGCACCGCCTTCTGGAGCCAGCGCTACGACACCTGGACCGGCATCCTGCCGCCACGTCACGCCCACTACATGAAGAACCCCACCCAGCTCCTCGACTTCCGGCGCTTCACCTCCGACATGCTCCTGGAGTGCTACGCCGCCGAGCGCGACATCGTCCGCTGCCACACCCCGCACATCCCCGTGACCAGCAACTTCATGCCGCTGTGGATCGGCCAGGACGCCTGGCGCTGGGCCGAGGAGGAGGACGTCGTCTCCGTCGACCTCTACCCGGACCCGCGCGACCCGCTCGGCGCACAACAAGGCGCGCTGATCCAGGACATGACCCGCTCCCAGGCCCGCGGCCCCTGGATGCTCATGGAGCAGGCCGCCGGTCCCGTCAACTGGCGCGGCGTGAACCACCCCAAGCCCCGCGGCCTGAACCGCCTGTGGTCCCTGCAGGCCGTGGCCCGGGGCGCGGACGCCGTCTGCTACTTCCAGTGGCGGCAGTCCCGGCAGGGGGCGGAGAAGTTCCACTCCGGCATGGTGAGTCACGCGGGGGAGCAGGGACGGACGTACCAGGAGGTCAAGCAGCTCGGCGCGGAGCTGGCGAAGATCTCGCAGGAAGTGACAGGCCGTCACATCAGCGCCGACGTCGCCGTCCTGCACGACTGGCACGCCTGGTGGGCCGGTGTCCAGGACGGCCGCCTGTCCACCGAGGTGGACCACCCGGCCGTACTCCGCGCCTGGCACCGTGCCCTGTGGGAGGCCCACCTCACCACCGACTTCGCGCACCCCGAGCACGACCTGACCGGCTACCGCCTGGTCGTCGCCCCCCAGCTCTACCTCCTCACGGACACGGCGATCGACAACCTCATCTCGTACGTCCGCCAAGGCGGCACCCTCGTCTGCGGCTTCCTCACCGGCGTCGCCGACGAGGACGACCGGGTACGCCCCGGCGGCATGGACGCCCGGCTGCGCGAGCTGTTCGGGATCCGCACCCTGCACGAGTGGTGGCCGCTGGACGCGGGGGAGGCGGTCGCCTGCGACGGCTTCGACGGCACTCTGTGGTCGGAGGAGATCGAGGCGGAGCCGTCGGTCACCGAGACGGTCCCGTACAAGGGCGGCGAGCTGGACGGCCTCCCCGCCGTCCTCCGCAAGGACCGCGCCTGGTACGTCTCGACCCTCCCGGAGCCGGACGCCCTGCGCGAGCTGCTCACCCGGATCGCCGCCGACGCGCAGGTGCGCCCCGTGCTCGACGGACTGCCCACCACCGTGGAGGCCGTACGCCGGGGTGATCTCCTCTTCGTGCTCAACCACGGGCGCGAGCCGGTCACCGTCCCCGTGCCGGGCACCCATCACGACCTGCTCGGCGATACCACCGTCCAGGACGAGGTCCGCCTGGACCGCTACGGAGTGGCGGTGCTGAAGCCATGACACAGCCGGGCCCCGTCCACGGCACCTGGGAGCCGCACCCGGCCGCCCGCTGGGAGGACGCCTTCCTGAGCGGCAACGGCCACCACGGCATCCTTGTGTTCGGCGATCCGAACGACGACCGTGTCATCGTCACCCATCACACCCTCGTCCGCCCCAACGGCTCCGAGCACGCCCGCCCTCCTCAGCTGGCCGAGGAACTCCCCACCCTCCAGGACCGGTTGCTCGCCGGTGACCTCGCCGCGGCGGAGGGCTTCACGGACGGGCGGCCGACCCAGTGGGTGCAGCCCTTCCATCCGGCCTTCCAGATCCGGCTGAAGCGCCGAACCGGGGAGGCGACCGACTACCGGCGACAAGTCGACTTCGCCACCGGCGAGGTGACCGCCCACACCTCCGACTGGACCAGCCGCGTCTTCGTCTCCCGCGCCGACGACGTGATCGTCCACGAGATCACGTCCCCCGGCCCGACCCTGGACATCCACCAGGACCACCAACTCCCCAACGCCCCCACCGGCCTCGCCCTCAGCCACGGCTCCCTCCTCACCCCCGAAGGCGCCGCCCTCACGCTCCGCGCCCACTACCCCGACAGCGACCGCGCGTACACCGGCCTCACCCTCGTCGCGGTCACCGGCGGCAGCACCACCCTCACCCCACCCGGCGTCCACATCGAGGGCGCCGCCTCCGTCCTGCTCCTCACCCGCACCAGACGCCACACCGCCGAGCTGGACGTCGTGGCGGAGACCCGGGCACTGCGCGAGCTCATACGGCCGTACGACGGCCTGCTCGCCCGGCATCTCGCCCACCACCGCACCGCCTACACCCGCGTCACCCTCGATCTCGCCGCCGACCCGGCCGAACGCGCCCTGCCCGGCTCCGCGTTGCTCAAAAACCCCCAGAGCCCGGCTCTCCTCGAACGCCTCTTCGCCGCGGGCCGCTACCACCTGCTCTCCTCCAGCGGCCTGCGACCACCCCGCCTCCCCGGCCTGTGGACCGGCGACTGGAACACCGCCTGGTCCGGCGCCCTCACCACCAACGCCAACCTCAACCTCCAGACGGCGTCCGCGGCCTGCGCCGCCCTCCCCGAAGTCACCGAGGCCCTGGCCTCCCTGATCCACGGGCAACTGCCGCACTGGCGCGACAACGCCCGCACGGTCTTCGGCGCCCGGGGCATCGTCGCGCCCACCCACACCGACGGCGAGTCCGGGCACGCGTACCACTTCTCCCGCGCATACCCCCTGCACCTGTGGACCGCGGGCGCCGACTGGCTGCTCAAACCCCTCGTCGACCACGACGAGACCCGCGGCGAACGCGACCCCCGCACCGCCGCCGCCCTCGCCGAACTCGCCCGGTTCTACGAGGACTTCCTCACCCGCACGGACGCCGACGGCCACCTGGTCGTCGTCCCCTCCTACTCACCCGAGAACCGCCCCGCGAACGCGAGTTGGGGCGCGATCAACGCGGCCATGGACCTCTCCGCCGCCCGGCACGCCCTGCGCACGGCGGCCGCGTACCACCCGGAGACCCCGGACGCCGACCGCTGGCGCGCCCTCGCCGACCGTCTCCCGCCCCACCGGATCAACGCCGACGGAGCGCTCGCCGAATGGGCCTGGCCGGGCCTGGAGGACTCGTACGACCACCGGCACCTCAGCCACCTCTACGGCGTCTGGCCGCTGGACGAGATCAACCCGTACGACACCCCGGACCTCGCGGCCGCCGCCCACCGCGCGCTCGAACTGCGCGGCGCCGAGAACGACTCCGCGCACGGTCATCTGCACCACGCCCTGGTCGCCGCCCGCCTCCGGGACGGCGAACGGGTCGCCCACGCGCTCGGCCAGGTGCTCGCGGGCGACTACTTCCACGCGTCCCTGATGAGCGCGCACTACCCCCACCGGGACGTCTACAACGCGGACGCCGCGCACGCCCTCCCGGCCGTGCTGATCGAGATGCTGATCCAGTCCACCCCCGACCGCCTGGTCCTGCTCCCCGCGCTCCCGTCGGCCCTGCCGCACGGCCGCCTCCGGGGCATCCGCACCCGCTTCGGGGCGGAGGCCGACCTCACCTGGAGCCCGGACGGCGTCACAGCGCGGCTCCGCCCCACCCGCACCCACCGCATCGAAGTCAGGACTTCCTCCGGCGACGCACGGCCGCTCGACCTCGTCGCCGGAGAAGACCACGTCCTCACGCTGAGGGCGTGGTAATCCCCCGCAATTCCCCCCACCCATGGAAGGGACACCATGGCAACACGCACCCTGAGCAGAATCACCAAGGCCCTGCTCGCCCCCGCGCTCGCACTCGGCGCCACCGTCGGCCTCGCCTCCGCCCCGGCCCATGCCGCCGTCTGGAACTCCTGCGACCAGTGGGGCAACACCAGCCTGAACGGCTACACGCTCTACAACAACATCTGGGGCCAGGGCGCCGGCAGCCAGTGCATCTGGGCCAACTCCGGGACCAACTGGGGCGCCTGGGCCAACCACCCCAACACCGGCGGCATCAAGTCCTACCCCAACGCCAAAAAGGTGATCAACAAGTCGATCACCTCCCTGGGCTCGCTGAACAGCAGCTACAACGTCACGGTCCCGTCCGCGGGTTCGTACAACACCTCGTACGACGTCTGGGACACGGACTACGACTACGAGATCATGCTCTGGGTCAACTACCACGGTGCCGTCGGTGCGCTCGGCTCGTACCAGGGCAACGCGACGCTCGGCGGTCACAACTGGAACGTCTACAAGGGCCGGGTCTACCGGGCCGACGGCACGTACTGGGACGTCTTCTCGTTCCTGCGCACGTCCGACTCCAACTCCGGCACCGTCCAGATCCTGCCCATCCTGAAGTGGATCAAGGACACCAAGCGCTGGATGGGCAACGAGACCATCGGGGACGTGCAGTTCGGCTTCGAGATCACCTCGTCCTCCGGCGGCCTGGACTTCCGCACCAACAACCTGACGGTCAGCAGCAGCTGACCGGCGACCAGGCCTCGGTCGGCCGTGCCGTCAGGCGCGGTCGACCTCGGCCCGCAGGGCGTTGTAGTCCGCGAAGGCCGACTCGACGTCGGCGCGGGTCAGGCCGTAGCGGGACAGGTCGTAGCGGTGGGGGCGGGTGCCCTTGGGGCGGTCCGTGACCTCGGGGAGCCGGGCGGCCTCCGCCTCGGTCCAGCGGGCGCCGACGGCGGCGTAGAGCTTCGGGGCGCCGACGGCGGGGTCGGACCCGAGCCAGGAGTACGGGACGTCCACCAGGGCCTCTCGCGGCATGGCGGCACGGGACGCCAGGCCGCGCGCCGCCGAGCGGCTCAGCAGTTCGAGCCAGGTGGCGCCGATGCCGTGCAGGTCGACGGGGCGGGTGCTGAGGACCATGCCGTGCTCGATCAGGCTGCAGAACGATGCCATGACGGTGGCCGGGTCGCGGTGGGTCCACACGATCGTGGCGTCCGGGAAGACCGTGCGCAGCGCGTCGAGGTTCTCCAGGTGCATGGGGGACTTCAGGATCCAGCGGCGGCGCGGGCGGCCGTACTGAAGGACCTGGTAGACCTGCTTGAGGTGGCGGTAGTCGGGCACGAAGTCCCGCTCGTAGTGCCAGGCCTGGTACTCGGGTATGCGGGCCGAGGACAGCGGCATCAGGGCGTGCGGGAGGGCGAAGGTGCACTCCTCGGGACCCTCGGCGACCAGGGGATGGATGTCGCGGAAGCGCGGGGCGAACAGATTGGTTCCCTGGACCAGGTGACGCGCAGGCGCCGTCGCCTTGCGCCGTCGGCCGGGCGGTACCTCCAGGCCGGGCGTGAGCAGCTCCCACAGCAGGGGGCTGCGGTGCTCGTCCGAGAGGGACAGCACGCCGTGGGTGAGTGTCGTCGCGGTGCGCGGCAGGCCCACCACGAACACCGGCTTCTCGACCGGCTCCTGCTCGATCGCGGGACACTCGGCGATCAGCCGCCGGATCCGGGCCCGGTTGGCGAGATGCCTGCGGACGTGGGTCTGCGCGGACTGCCAGCCGACCGGAGTGAGGTTCTCGGCCTTGGCCCAACAGCGCAGCAGGAACCGGAAGTCGTCGACGAACCGCTGATCCCCCTCCGCCTGCCCGGCCTTGGCGACGAGCCGGTCGAAGACCCGGTCGGGCACGCGCCGGGAGCCGAACCCCGGCCGGAGCAGCAGATCGGCCAGGGCGAGGGGGAGCGGAGCGGAGGACATCGGGGACGGCTTCCCTTCGTGGGCGAGACGACGGCAGGTCCGGCGGGGGCGAACGTATCTCATCGAACGGGCTTGCTGTGCCTGTAAGTACACAGGGAGGGCGTGGTCCGGCCCGGTCCGGCCCAGGTGTGAGCGTTGGAGTGGCAAGGCGTTCAGCCGACCCCATGCGCCCGGAGCAGACGGATGCAGTATCTCCGTACGGACCTCGCGGACCGCCAAGCGGCCGATCGCCAGGCGTAGTTGGGTCCGGCGCGAGGTCCCGCCTCCGGCTTCGCCGCCCCGCCGCCACACCAGGACATACGACCGCCCGTCCGGCACCCGCATCCCCAGCGCCACCCACTCGTCCGTCCACCCCGGCAGCCCCAGCGGCCAGAACGGCACCGCCCGGGCGAGATCGCCCCGGATCGACTTGCTGGGTGACGGCCAGTGTGGCGCCGTCCCGCGGGAAGAAGGCCTCCGGCGGCAGCGCGGCCGCGACCGGGCACTCCAGCAAGGTGACGTTCGGCAACGCGACCGCGTGGGTGCCGACCATCGACCGGATCGAGCTGGGCCGGGTCGTCGGATAGGCGTTCTCTGCGAGGGCCTTGGCCGCCGGGACCTCCCGGCGGCCAAGGCCGCCGCTACTCGGCGACCGGCAGCGAGGCCCCGTCCCGCAGGAACAGCGGGATCCGGTCCAGCGGCGCGTCGACCGTCACCCGCGTCCCGCCCTCGTACGCCTCACCGGTCCACGCGTCCGTCCAGCTCGCGCCCGCCGGAAGGTACGCCGTCCGGGCCGTCGCGCCCGCCGTCAGCACCGGCGCCACCAGCAGATCCCGGCCGAGGAGATAGGCGTCGTCCACCGACCAGGCCGCCTGGTCCTCCGGGAACTCCAGGAACAGCGGCCGCATCACCGGCAGCCCCTCCTCGTGGGCCTCCCGCATGACATCGAGGACGTAGGGCTTCAGGCGCTCGCGCAGCCGCAGGTACTTCTCCAGGATCGCGCCGGCCTCCTCGCCGTACGACCACACCTCGTTCGGGCCGCCGGTCATCTGCGGGCCGAGCGGCATGCCCGGGTCGCGGAAGCCGTGCAGGCGCATCAGCGGGGACAGCGCGCCGAACTGGAACCAGCGGACCATCACCTCCCGGTACGCCGGGTCGTCCGGGTCGCCGCCGTGGAAGCCGCCGATGTCCGTGTTCCACCAGGGGATGCCGGAGAGCGCGGTGTTGAGACCGGCGGCGATCTGGCGGCGCAGGGTCGGGAAGTCGGTGCCGATGTCCCCGGACCACAGGGCGGCGCCGTAGCGCTGACTGCCCGCCCAGGCCGAGCGGTTGAGGGTGATGATCTCGTCCTCGCCGGACGCCTTGAGGCCTTCGTAGAAGGCGCGGGCGTTGTCCGCCGGGTAGAGGTTGCCGACCTCCAGACCCGGGCCCGCCCAGTAGCGCAGGTTCTCCTGGAAGCCCGGCTTCAGCTCGGGCTCGCAGGCGTCCAGCCAGAAGGCCTTGATGCCGTACGGCTCCAGGTAGTTGGCCTTCACCCGCGACCACACGAACTCCCGGGCGTCCGGGTTCGTGGCGTCGTAGAAGGCGACCTGGACCGTGGACGCCACCTCCTTGTCCGGCCAGTCGGCGTGGGCCAGCGGGCCGTACTGGGTGCCGATGAAGTAGCCGCGCTGCTCCATCAGGGAGTGGTTCTCGGACAGCGGCGAGACCGAGGGCCACACGCTCACCACCAGCCGCACGCCCAGCTCGTCCAGCTCGCGGACCATCGCCGCCGGGTCGGGCCACTCCTTCGGGTCGAACTTCCACTCGCCCAGGTGCGTCCAGTGGAAGAAGTCGCAGACGATCACGTCGAGGGGGAGCCCGCGCCGCTTGTACTCCCGCGCCACGGCGAGGAGTTCGTCCTGGGTGCGGTAGCGCAGCTTGCACTGCCAGAAGCCCGCGGCCCACTCCGGCAGCATCGGCGTCCGGCCCGTGACCGCGCTGTAGCGGCGCTGGGCGTCGGCCGGGGTGCCCGCGGTGATCCAGTAGTCGATCTGGCGGGCGGAGTCGGCGACCCAGCGGGTGCCGTTGTGCGCCAGCTCCACGCGGCCGATCGCCGGGTTGTTCCACAGCAGGGTGTAGCCCCGGCTGGAGGTGAGCACCGGGATGCCCACCTCGGCGTTGCGCTGGACCAGGTCGATGACCAGGCCCTTCTGGTCGAGCCGCCCGTGCTGGTGCTGGCCGAGGCCGTACAGCTGCTCGCCCTCGTAGGCGGCGAAGCGCTGCTCCAGGCGGTGGTGGCCGTTGCCGACGGCGGTGTACAGGCGGGGCCCGGGCCACCAGAAGTGGGCGCGCTCCTCGGCGAGGAGTTCCTCCGAGCCGTCGGTGCGCAGGAAGCGGACGAGCCCCTCGGCGTCGACGTGCACGGTCAGTGCCCCGACCGTCAACTGCGCTTCCCCGTCGCCGATCTTGACCGTGCTCTCGGTGGCCGGGGCCTCGGCCAGGAGCGCGCCGGGCAGTCCGTCCAGGACGGGGCCGCCGAGCCGCGCCCGGACCCGGACCGCGTCCGGCCCCCACGGTTCGATCCGTACGGTCTCCTGGCGGCCGCTCCACTCCAGCCCACCGTCCCGCTCGCGGAACGTGCCGACGGTGGGGGAGGACTGCGCGAGGCTGACCGCGCCTGAAGGGGTCTGGGTTTCGGCAGGCTGATTCACGTGGGGTGCTCCTGGGAGGAGTGCAGACAGGGAGGTGCCCTCGAAGGGCCCTTCAGGGAGTCCGGGTCAGGACCCGGACGGCACCGGGCCCGTGCTCGCACGGACCGTCAGCTCCGGGGGGAGCAGCAGCACTTCCTCGCTGCCGCGCCCGTCCAGCTTGGCGACCAGGTGTTCCACGGCGTGCCGGCCCATCTCCTGCGCCGGGATGGCGACCGACGTCAGCCGCACCGACGCCTGGGCGGCGACCTGGTCCGGGCAGATCGCGACCACCGACACGTCCTCCGGCACGGCCCGGCCCTGCTGGCGCAGCAGCGCGAGCAGCGGTTCGACCGCCGACTCGTTCTGCACGACGAAACCCGTGGTCGCCGGGCGCTCGTCGAAGACCCGGGCGAGCGTGGCCGCCATCGCGTCGTACCCGCCCTCGCACGGCCGGTGCAGCACTCTGAGGCCCAGCTCGCGGGCGCGGCAGCGGAGTCCGTCGAGGGTGCGCTCGGCGAAACCGGTGTGCCGTTCGTACACCGCGGGCGCCTCACCGATGACAGCGATGTCGCGGTGGCCCAGCATCGCGAGATGCTCGACGCACAGCGCGCCGGTCGCCGCGAAGTCGAGGTCCACGCAGGTCAGGCCGGTGGTGTCGGCGGGCAGCCCGATGAGGACGGACGGCTGGTCGGTGCCGCGCAGCAACGGCAGCCGGTCGTCCTCCAGCTCCACGTCCATCAGGATCATCGCGTCGGCGAGCCCACTGCCGGTGACCCGGCGTACCGCGTCGGGGCCCTCCTCGCCGGTGAGCAGCAGGACGTCGTACCCGTGGGTGCGGGCGGTGGTGGCGACGGCGATGGCGATCTCCATCATCACCGGCACGTACATGTCCGTCCGCAGCGGGATCATCAGCGCGATGATGTTGGACCGGCTGCTCGCCAGGGCGCGGGCGCCGGCGTTCGGGTGGTAGCCCAGCTCCCGGATGCTCTGCTCGACCCGCTGCCGGGTGGTCGCGGAGATGGACCGCTTGCCGCTGAGGACATAGCTCACCGTGCTCGCCGAGACTCCGGCGTGCTGGGCGACCTCGGCGAGGGTGACCATCCAGCTCTCCAAGCTTTGTGAAGCGCTTCGACAGTGCGCAGTGCGAACAACGGCGGGTGAGGGTGGTTCGACAGTAGCTCCAGCCGAGGTGGGTGTCCATAGTCAGTCGAAGCGCTTCGACACGGAATCTCGGGCAGTGGACGGCCGGTGCGGTCGCCCGAACGGGCGTACCCGCACCGTTCCCCGGAAGGGCCCCTGGCGCAACGCCTCCGCGGGGCCGAGTTCTGCCGAACCGCTGCGCGCGGGGTGGTGGCCTCGCCCAGGATCGGGTACATACGATCGAGTAGCACCCGTCGGTAACCAAATCGGACCTTGATCCCTCTTCGCGGCGAGGTGAGCCTCATGTCCGCAGCTCCCACCACCCGACCCACCGTCACCGAACGTGAGGCCCGCCAGGTGGCGGAGGCGGCTCGGGAACAACAGTGGCGCAAGCCCAGCTTCGCCAAGGAACTCTTCCTGGGGCGCTTCCGCCTCGACCTCATCCATCCCCACCCCCTGCCCCCCGACGAGGACGCCCAGCGCGGCGAGGAGTTCCTCACCAAGCTGCGCGACTTCTGCGAGACGAAGATCGACCCCGCCCGCATCGAGCGGGACGCCCGGATCCCCGACGAGGTGATCGACGGGCTCAAGGAGCTCGGCGCCCTCGGCATGAAGATCGACACCAAGTACGGCGGCCTGGGCCTGACGCAGGTCTACTACAACAAGGCCCTCGCCCTGGTCGGCTCCGCCAGCCCGGCCGTCGGCGCGCTGCTCAGCGCGCACCAGTCGATCGGCGTACCGCAGCCGCTGAAGCTGTTCGGCACCCAGGAGCAGAAGGACACCTTCCTGCCGCGCTGCGCCCGCACCGACATCTCCGCCTTCCTGCTCACCGAACCGGACGTCGGCTCCGACCCGGCCCGGCTCGCCACCACCGCCGTCCCGGACGGCGACGACTACATCCTCGACGGCGTGAAGCTCTGGACGACCAACGGCGTCATCGCCGACCTTTTGGTCGTGATGGCACGCGTGCCGAAGTCCGAGGGGCACAAGGGCGGCATCACGGCCTTCGTCGTGGAGGCGACCTCGGAAGGCATCACCGTCGAGAACCGCAACGCCTTCATGGGCCTGCGCGGCCTGGAGAACGGCGTCACACGCTTCCACCAGGTCCGCGTCCCGGCCGCCAACCGGATCGGCCCGGAGGGGGCGGGCCTGAAGATCGCCCTCACCACCCTGAACACGGGCCGGCTGTCGCTGCCCGCGATGTGCGTCGGCGCCGGAAAGTGGTGCCTGAAGATCGCCCGTGAGTGGTCGGCCGCCCGGGAGCAGTGGGGCAAGCCGGTCGCCCTGCACGAGGCGGTCGGCTCGAAGATCGCGTTCATCGCGGCCACGACCTTCGCCCTGGAGGCCGTACTGGACCTGTCGTCCCAGATGGCCGACGAGGACCGCAACGACATCCGCATCGAGGCCGCGCTCGCCAAGCTGTACGGCTCCGAGATGGCCTACCTGATGGCCGACGAACTGGTCCAGATCCGCGGCGGCCGCGGCTTCGAGACGGCAGAGTCGCTGCGGGCCCGGGGCGAGCGCGGGGTGCCCGCCGAGCAGATCCTTCGCGACCTGCGGATCAACCGCATCTTCGAGGGCTCGACCGAGATCATGCACCTGCTGATCGCCCGCGAGGCGGTCGACGCCCACCTGACGGTCGCCGGTGATCTCATCGACCCCGGCAAGTCCCTGCAGGACAAGGCGAAGGCGGGCGCGCAGGCGGGTGTCTTCTACGCCAAGTGGCTGCCGAAGCTGGTGGCGGGGCCGGGGCAGCTCCCGTCGTCGTACGGGGAGTTCAAGCACGGCATCGACCTCTCGCCGCATCTGCGGTTCGTCGAACGCGCCTCCCGCAAACTGGCCCGGTCCACCTTCTACGCCATGTCCCGCTGGCAGGGCCGGATGGAGACCAAGCAGGGCTTCCTGGGCCGGATCGTGGACATCGGCGCCGAGCTGTTCGCGATGAGCGCGGCCTGCGTCCGCGCCGAACTGCTGCGCAGCCGGGGCGAGCACGGCCGCGAGGCCTACCAACTCGCCGACGCCTTCTGCCACCAGGCCCGCATCCGCGTCGACGAGCTCTTCGGCCGCCTGTGGACCAACACCGACGAGCTGGACCGCAAGGTGGTCAAGCAGGTCCTGGCGGGCAGCTACGAGTGGCTGGAGCAGGGCATCGTCGACCCCTCGGGTGACGAACCGTGGATCGCGGACGCGACCCCCGGCCCGTCTCCGAAGGAGAACGTGCACCGCCCGATCCGGTGAGATGACTCGCAGGGTGTCCTCTCGGGAGGGGGCACCCTGCCCGGTGTCCGTGGTGCGCGTCGTTCAGGCGACCTTCCGCAACACACCCCCGTGAGGGGGACGCCCTGTCCTGCACGCGCGCGCGTGCGGCCACAATGGAGCAATGAGTGACAGTCCCGCACCCCTCGCCGACCCGCACCACGTCCACGACCCCGTGACGGGCGACGGCCCGAAGGACGTCGTGATCCTCGGCTCCACCGGGTCGATCGGCACGCAGGCCATCGACCTCGTCCTGCGCAACCCGGACCGCTTCCGGGTCACCGGCCTGTCCGCCAACGGCGGCCGGGTCGGCCTCCTCGCCGAGCAGGCCTACCGGCTCCGGGTCCGGACCGTCGCGGTGGCCCGCGAGGACGTCGTACCGGCGCTGCGGGAAGCGCTGACCGCGCAGTACGGCACGGGGGAGCCGCTCCCCGAGATCCTCGCCGGGCCCGACGCGGCCACCCAGCTCGCCGCCTGCGACTGCCACACCGTGCTGAACGGCATCACCGGCTCCATCGGCCTCGCCCCGACCCTCGCCGCCCTGGAGGCGGGCCGCACCCTCGCGCTCGCCAACAAGGAGTCGCTCATCGTGGGCGGCCCGCTGGTCAAGGCGCTCGCCGAGCCCGGCCAGATCATCCCGGTCGACTCCGAGCACGCGGCGCTCTTCCAGGCGCTCGCCGCGGGCACCCGCGCGGACGTGCGCAAGCTCGTCGTCACCGCGTCCGGCGGCCCCTTCCGTGGCCGGACGAAGGCGGAGCTGGCGCACGTCACCGTCGAGGACGCCCTCGCCCACCCCACCTGGGCCATGGGGCCCGTGATCACGATCAACTCCGCGACCCTCGTCAACAAGGGCCTGGAAGTCATCGAGGCCCACCTGCTGTACGACCTTCCCTTCGAACGCATTGAGGTGGTCGTGCATCCCCAGTCGTATGTCCACTCGATGGTTGAGTTCACGGACGGATCCACGATCGCCCAGGCGACGCCCCCGGACATGCGCGGGCCCATCGCCATCGGCCTCGGCTGGCCCCAGCGCGTCCCCGACGCCGCACCCGCCTTCGACTGGAGCACGGCGTCGACCTGGGAGTTCTTCCCGCTCGACACCGACGCCTTCCCGTCCGTCGGCCTCGCGCGGCACGTCGGAGAGCTCGCGGGCACCGCGCCGGCGGTGTTCAATGCCGCCAACGAGGAGTGCGTGGACGCGTTCCTGCGGGGCGCGCTGCCGTTCAACGGAATCATGGAGACGGTCACCCGGGTCGTCGACGAACACGGCACTCCCCCCACGGGAACCTCGCTCACCGTGTCGGACGTCCTCGAAGCGGAGACCTGGGCCCGCGCCAGGGCCCGTGAACTGACGGCACAGACTGGACATACGGCGCAGACAGTCACCGCGGAGGCGCGTGCATGACGACCCTGATGATGATCCTCGGCATAGTCGTGTTCGCGGTCGGCCTGCTGATCTCGATCGCGTGGCACGAGCTGGGGCATCTGTCCACCGCCAAGCTCTTCGGCATCCGCGTCCCGCAGTACATGGTCGGCTTCGGCCCGACGCTGTTCTCGCGCACCAAGGGCGAGACCGAGTACGGCATCAAGGCCATCCCGTTCGGCGGCTACATCCGCATGATCGGCATGTTCCCGCCCGGCCCCGACGGCCGGATGGAGGCCCGCTCCACCTCACCCTGGCGCGGCATGATCGAGGACGCCCGCTCGGCCGCCTTCGAGGAGCTGCGGCCCGGCGACGAGACCCGCATGTTCTACACGCGCAAGCCGTGGAAGCGGGTCATCGTGATGTTCGCGGGCCCGTTCATGAACCTGATCCTGGCGGCCGTGCTCTTCCTCATCGTGCTGATGGGCTTCGGCATCTCGCAGCAGACCACCACCGTCAGCTCGGTCTCCCAGTGCGTGATCGCGCAGAGCGAGAACCGCGACAAGTGCACCTCGGCGGACAGGCCCTCCCCGGCCGCCGCGGCCGGCCTCAAGGCGGGCGACAAGATCGTCTCCTTCAACGGCGTCAGGACCGACGAGTGGAACGAACTCTCGGACCTGATCCGCGCCAACCCCGGCAAGGACGTGCCGATCGTCGTCGACCGCAAGGGCCAAGAAGTCATCCTGCACGCGAAGATCGCCACCAACCAGGTCGCCAAGAAGGACGCCGGCGGCCAGATCGTCCAGGGCGAGTACGTCACCGCCGGCTTCCTCGGCTTCAGCGCCGCCACCGGCGTCGTCCGGCAGGACTTCGACGAGTCCCTGGTGTGGATGGGCGACCGCGTCGGCGAGGCCGTCGACTCCCTCGCCGCCCTGCCCGGCAAGATCCCGGCCCTGTGGAACGCCGCCTTCGACGGCGCCGAGCGCGAACCCGACTCCCCGATGGGCGTGGTCGGCGCGGCCCGCGTCGGCGGCGAGATCTTCACCCTCGACATCCCGCCCACCCAGCAGCTGGCGATGGCCCTGATGCTGGTGGCCGGTTTCAACCTCTCCCTGTTCCTGTTCAACATGCTCCCGCTGCTCCCGCTCGACGGCGGCCATATCGCGGGCGCGCTGTGGGAGTCGCTGCGGCGGAACGCGGCGAAGGCGCTACGGCGCCCGGACCCGGGCCCGTTCGACGTGGCGAAGCTGATGCCGGTGGCCTATGTGGTGGCGGGGATCTTCATCTGCTTCACGATCCTGGTGCTCATCGCCGATGTGGTTAACCCGGTGAGAATCTCCTAGTCGCACGGCGTTCGCGGCGGCCTGGGACGATCGGTTCCGGGCCGCCTTCCATGGAGTGGTTTTCGCGGGCCGTGATGTGCTCGCGCCTCGGCACGTGCCGTAATCTCGAAGCCTGGAGCCCGCTGCTGACGGGACCGGACCTTGATCCACGACTTGGGGTTGCACAGCAGATGACTGCGATTTCTCTCGGCATGCCGTCCGTTCCGACCAAGCTCGCCGAGCGCCGGAAGAGCCGGCAGATCCAGGTCGGATCGGTGCCGGTCGGCGGGGACGCGCCGGTCTCGGTCCAGTCCATGACCACGACCCGTACGTCGGACATCGGCGCCACCCTCCAGCAGATCGCCGAGCTCACCGCCTCCGGCTGCCAGATCGTCCGCGTGGCCTGCCCCACCCAGGACGACGCCGACGCCCTCGCGACCATCGCCCGCAAGTCGCAGATCCCCGTCATCGCCGACATCCACTTCCAGCCGAAGTACGTCTTCGCCGCGATCGAGGCGGGCTGCGCCGCGGTCCGGGTGAACCCGGGCAACATCAAGCAGTTCGACGACAAGGTCAAGGAGATCGCCAAGGCCGCCAAGGAGCACGGCACCCCGATCCGCATCGGCGTGAACGCCGGCTCCCTGGACCGGCGCCTGCTGCAGAAGTACGGCAAGGCGACGCCGGAGGCCCTGGTCGAGTCGGCCCTGTGGGAGGCCTCGCTCTTCGAGGAGCACGACTTCCGGGACATCAAGATCTCCGTCAAGCACAACGACCCGGTCGTGATGATCGAGGCGTACCGCCAGCTCGCCGCGCAGTGCGACTACCCGCTGCACCTCGGCGTCACCGAGGCGGGCCCGGCCTTCCAGGGCACGATCAAGTCGGCGGTCGCTTTCGGCGCCCTGCTCTCGCAGGGGATCGGCGACACCATCAGGGTGTCGTTGAGCGCTCCGCCCGCCGAGGAGGTCAAGGTCGGCATCCAGATCCTGGAGTCGCTCAACCTCAGGCAGCGCGGCCTGGAGATCGTCTCCTGCCCGTCCTGCGGCCGCGCCCAGGTGGACGTCTACAAGTTGGCCGAGGAGGTCACGGCCGGCCTCACCGGCATGGAGGTCCCGCTCCGCGTCGCCGTCATGGGCTGCGTCGTCAACGGGCCCGGCGAGGCCCGCGAGGCCGACCTCGGCGTCGCCTCCGGCAACGGCAAGGGCCAGATCTTCGTCAAGGGCCAGGTCATCAAGACCGTCCCGGAGTCCAAGATCGTCGAAACCCTCATCGAGGAGGCCATGAAACTGGCCGAACAGATGGAGGCGGAGGGCGCGGAGTCGGGCGAGCCATCGGTCTCAGTCGCGGGCTGAACAACGCCCTTGAGGGGCGCGGGGAACTGCGCGAGCAACCGCACAAGACCCGCACCCGCCAAGCCACAGCCCCCCGAGCAGTAGGCGCACACCAACACCGCCCACCCCAGAACGGGCGGTACCTCACGCGGGTCGGCACGGCCAAGCTTCCGCAGGTACAGTGCGGAGATCAGCAGACTTCACCCGTGAGGCCCCGCCCGTGTTGACCCAGACCACCTCCCGGGTCCTCGAACCGAGCGACCTGGACGCCGCGCTCGCCGTCCTCGACCGCGAGCCGGTGGCCAACGCCTTCGTGACCTCCCGGGTCCAGGTCGCCGGCCTCGACCCGTGGCGGCTCGGCGGCGAGATGTGGGGCTGGTACGAGGACGGCATGCTGACCTCCCTCTGCTACGCGGGCGCCAACCTCGTCCCCATCTGCGCCACCCCCCGCGCCATCCGCGCCTTCGCCGACCGCGCCCGCAGGGCAGGCCGCCGCTGCTCCTCCGTCGTCGGCCCCGCCGAACCCACCGCCCAGCTCTGGCGGCTCCTCGAACCGCACTGGGGCCCCGCCCGCGAGGTCCGCGCCCACCAGCCCCTCATGGTCACCGACCGCATGCCCGCCGCCATCGCCCCGGACCCCTACGTCCGCCGCGTCCGCAAGGACGAGATGGAGACGATCATGCCGGCCTGCGTGGCGATGTTCACCGAGGAGGTCGGCGTCTCCCCGCTGGCCGGCGACGGCGGCCTGCTCTACCAGTCCCGCGTCGCCGAACTCGTCGGCTCCGGCCGCTCCTTCGCCCGCCTCGACGAGCACGGCAGGGTCGTCTTCAAGGCGGAGATCGGCGCCGCCACGGACCGGGCCTGCCAGATCCAGGGCGTCTGGGTGGCCCCCGAGTACCGGGGCAGGGGCCTGGCGGCCCCAGGGATGGCGGCGGTACTGCGGTATGCGCTGGCCGAGTTCGCCCCGGTGGTCAGCCTGTACGTCAACGACTTCAATACGGCGGCGAGGCGGACGTACCGAAGGGTCGGCTTCCAGGAGGTCGGCTCGTTCATGAGCGTCTTGTTCTAGCGGACGCAGCGTGCAACGCCCCCAGGGGCGTGGGGAACTGCGCGACCAGCCCCCGCGCACCCGCGCCCGGACGACAACACAAACCCCCCTGTAAGCTCCCGCCATGGACCTCGTCATCGGCCCCCTGGATCTCCCCGCCCACGTAGACGAGGCCCTCGCAGTCCAAGCCGCAGCCTTCGGCCTCGGCACCGACGAGGTGGCCGTCCGCCGCCAGATCGTCCTCCGCCACATGACGTACCCCGGCGCAAGGGCCCTCGGCGCGACAACAGAAGGCCGCCTCGTCGGGTTCGTCTACGGCATGCCCAACGACCGCACCCACTGGTGGTCCACCGTCGTGGAGCCCTACCTCCGCGCCCAGGGCCACGACGACTGGCTCGACAACTCCTTCGTGATCACCGAGCTGCACGTCCACCCCCGCTACCAGAACCGCGGCATCGGCCGAGCCCTCATCACCGCGATCACCGACACGGCGAGCGAACCCCGCTCCATCCTCTCGGCGATCGACACCGACAGCCCCGCCCGCGGCCTCTACCACTCCCTCGGCTACCAGGACCTGGCCCGCCAGGTCCACTTCCCGAGCGCCCCCAAGCCGTACGCCGTCATGGGCGCCCCACTGCCCCTGCGCCGCTAACCGATTTCCACCGTCCCGTACCGCCCGGCTAACCTCCTTGCCATCACCCTTTCCCGGCAGGAGTACGAGAACGATGGCGAACGCACCGGTCCAGCGCATGTCCCAGTTGATGGCGAAGACGCTGCGCGACGACCCGGCGGACGCCGAGGTCCTCAGCCACAAGCTGCTCGTCCGCGCAGGCTACGTCCGCCGTACCGCCGCCGGCGTGTGGTCCTGGCTGCCGCTGGGCAAGAAGGTCCTCGCCAACGTGGAGCGGATCGTCCGCGAGGAGATGGACGCGATCGGCGCCCAGGAGGTGCTGCTCCCCGCACTGCTGCCGCGTGAGCCGTACGACGCGACCGGTCGGTGGGACGAGTACGGCCAGGAGCTGTTCCGGCTGAAGGACCGCAAGGGCGGCGACTACCTCCTCGGCCCCACCCACGAGGAGATCTTCACCCTGCTGGTGAAGGACCAGTGCACGTCCTACAAGGACCTGCCGGTCATCCTCTACCAGATCCAGAGCAAGTTCCGGGACGAGGCCCGCCCGCGCGCGGGCATCCTGCGCGGCCGTGAGTTCCTGATGAAGGACTCCTACTCCTTCGACCTCGCCGACGACGGCCTCGCCGAGTCCTACGCCCTGCACCGCAAGGCGTACCAGAAGATCTTCGAGCGCCTCGGCCTCGACTACCGCATCTGCGCCGCGACCGCCGGCGCGATGGGCGGCTCCAAGTCGGAGGAGTTCCTCGCCCCCGCCGAGGCCGGCGAGGACACCTTCGCGGACTGCCCGAACTGCGACTTCGCCGCCAACACCGAGGCGATCACGTACGGGCTCAAGCCGGTGGACGCCTCCGACGTCCCCGCCGCCGAGGACATCCCGACCCCGGACACCCCGACCATCGAGACCCTCGCCGCCTCCCTCGGCGTCCCGGCCTCCGCCACCCTGAAGAACCTCCTGGTGAAGGTCGACGGCGAGATCGTCGCCTTCGGCGTGCCCGGTGACCGCGAGGTCGACCTGGACAAGGTCGAGGCGCACTTCGCCCCGGCCGTCGTCGAGATGGTCACCGAGGCGGACTTCGCGGCCCGCCCCGACCTGGTCCGCGGCTACGTCGGCCCGCAGGGCCTGGACAAGGTCACGTACGTCGCCGACCCGCGCGTGGCGCCCGGCACGGCCTGGGTCACCGGCGCCAACAAGGAGCACACGCACGCCAAGAACGTCGTCGCGGGCCGCGACTTCGAGGTCGACGAGTACGTGGACGTCGTGGTGGTCCAGGAGGGCGACCCCTGCCCGAAGTGCGGCACCGGCCTGAAGCTGGACCGCGCCATCGAGATCGGCCACATCTTCCAGCTGGGCCGCAAGTACACCGACGCCCTCAAGCTCGACGTCCTCGGCCAGAACGGCAAGCCGGTCCGCGCGACCATGGGCTCGTACGGCATCGGCGTCTCCCGGGCGGTCGCCGCGCTCGCCGAGCAGACCGCCGACGACAAGGGCCTGTGCTGGTCCAAGGAGGTCGCCCCGGCCGACGTGCATGTCGTCGCCGCGGGCAAGGCCCTGCAGACCGAGCTGGCCCTGGAGGTCTCCGACAAGCTGGCGGCGGCCGGTGTGCGCGTCCTGGTGGACGACCGCGCGGGTGTCTCTCCGGGCGTGAAGTTCACGGACGCGGAGCTGATCGGCGTACCGCAGATCCTGGTGGCCGGGCGGCGCGCGGGCGAAGGCGTGGTCGAGCTGAAGGACCGCAGGACGGGTGAGCGCGAGGAACTCCCGGTCGACGAGGCGATCGCCCGCCTGACGGCCGCCTCCTGACGGGGCGTCACACACGCCGGCGAGCTGACCGACTCGGCCCGTCCGGCGTGTGACCGCCTACAGCCACGCAGCGAACTCCAGCAGTAGCTCCGCATCCTTGGGCCGCCCCACCCGCCGTGCCCGGACTCCCGACTCCACGGCCCGGAACAGCGTCCAGCCGCGCAGCCGCTCCTGGTCGACGTCCAGGGACTCCGCGAGCCGCTTCACCCGTCGCCGGGTCGTCGCGGCGCCCGACGGCGTGGCGATCAGGTCCTCCACCCGGTCGCGGACGAGCCGTGCCAGGTCGAAGGCGCACTCGCCGACCACCGGGTCGGGGCCGACCGCCAGCCACGGCATCCGGTCCCCGGCGAGCACCTTGCTCTGCCGGAACGTGCCGTGCAGCAACCGACGCTCGGGCGGCGCCGCCAGCAGCTCCTCGCGCGCGGCGAGCGCCGCGTCCACCAGCGGGGCGAGATCCGCGCCGGCGCTGGCCCGCATCGCCTCGGCCTGCCGTCCGGTCCGCCCGGCCACGCTCTCGAAGGGGTGCCCCTCGGGCGGCTCCACCCACAGCTTCCGCAGCGTGCCCGCCGCCTCCAGCAGCGCCTTGGCCTCGGGCAGCGACCGCACCGACATCTCCGGATGCAGCCGCTCCAGCAGCAGCGCGCTGTCCTCGGCGGCCGGTTCCAGCAGCTGTACGGCGCCCAGGCCGTTCCAGTGCGCCAGCGCGGCCCGCTCGCTCTCCGGGCGGGCCCGGGGCGGGGCCAGCTTCAGCACCGCCGGTGTGCCGTCCGCCCGCCGCACCAGCAGCACCAGGCTGCTCCGGCCGCCCGGCACCTGCACCCGTTCCACGGTCAACTCGCGTAGAGCCACGGCCTGTTGTGCCGTCTCGGGCAGCTTCCGCAGCCAGTCGTCACCGTCCGCTGCCGTCTCACCGAGCGCCCTGACCAGACGCTGCGGCGGTTCGAAAGCCATACGCGAGGTGTCCCCTTCCAGTACGCGTTACGCCGTCGGTGTCGCCGACGGCGAGGCGGCGCCGGCCCGCTCGGCCAGCCCAGGGAAGGCTACGCTCCGACCGCGCCAGCGCACCGCCCGCACCGCCGCTTCGCGCAGCGCGGCCGCGGCCGAGCCCCGCCGCCCCCCGTCGGCCGCCCGCACCAGGTCCGAGTACACCCCGGCCACACGTTCCTCCAGCTCGGCGGCGAGTCGTACGGCCGTCTCCGGGTCGGTCACCGGGAACGGCAGCGCGTACCCGGCGGCCGCGGCCACCGGCTCCGCGCCCAGCGCACGCACCTCGCGCACCAGGGCGTCCCGCCGCGCCCGATGGGCGTCGTACGCCGCCCGCGCCTCCGTGCGCCGTTCCTCGCCGATCCGCCCGCCGACCACGCCGTAGCCGTACACCGCCGCATGCTCGGCCGCCAGCGCCGCCTGCAGGGCCCGCAGCTCCCCGTCCTTCGCCCCGTTCATGCCGTGCCTTCACCTTCCGTGAGCAGATACGCGTACGCCGCTCGACCGACCGCCGGAGCGGCCTGCAGCCCCGTGTCCTTTGCCGCGTTCATGCCGTGCCTTCGCCTGCTGTGAGCAGTTTCGCTGGCGTGGCTGGGGTGACTGCGGTGGCTGCCGGGGCGTTCTGCGGGCTCTGTAGCTGTGGGTCTTTTCCGGTGGTTGTGTTGCATATGCTGTGAGCGTTTTTTGGCGGCGTTCATGTTGCGCCTTCTGCGTGCAGATTGGCGTGCCGTCGCTCGGGCGCCCGCCGGAGCGGCCTGCGGGGCCCGCAGTGCCCCGACCGTCACCTCGCTCACGCCTCGCCCCCGCCCTCCGTGAGCAGATACGCGTGCGCCGCCCCGGCCGCCGCCACCGACGCCAGGAGCCGCGCCAGCTCGCCCGGCACGTCGAGCAGTGCCTCGGCCCGCCGGTCCGCGAGCGCCCGCTCGGCGGCGGCCAGCTCGGCGCGGGCGGCCTGCTCGGTGTCCGGGACGGTCACGGAGGCCTTCTCGGCGGCCGGGGTCGAGGCCGCCGCAGTGGGCGAGGCCTGCGTCGTAAGGCCCCCGAACGCCTCCATGTGCCGCGCCACCTCGTCCCGCAACGGCCGCAGCCGCTCCGCCAGCCCCGGGTGGGCGGCCATCACGGCGTCGTACCGCGCGACCAGCCCGTCGCTGTCCCGGGCCGCACGCGCGCGGACCCGGTCGGCGGCCGACGGGCTACCGCCCGTGCCGCCGGGGCCGTCGGGGCCACCGGAGCAGCCCGTGAGCAGGGCGACGCCCGCGGCCGAGGCGAGCAAGGTCCTTCTGCGCGGCCCCGAGGGCATGCGCGGCGGCAGGGAAAACGGCACGGGTGACGTCCTCGAAGGCTCGTACGAAAGGACTGGGCGGCACGCCCGTGATCACCGTACCCGCGCACCTGTCCGAAACCACTCATCGGCACCGCCCGGCCCCAGGTGGACGGCAACACCGCCCGGGACCGGATACCCTTTGACCAGACACGCGACCTTCCCACAACAGCACACGCGGCCGAGGAGTCACCCGGATGAGCACCACCCAGAGCGAGAGGCTGCGAGAACTGCTGGAACCGCTCGTCACCTCCCAGGGTCTGGATCTCGAAGAGATCGCGGTGGACTCGGTCGGACGCAAGCGAGTGCTGCGCGTCGTCGTCGACTCCGACACCGGAGCGGATCTCGACCGGATCGCCGATGTGAGCCGTGCGCTCTCGGCGAGGCTCGACGACACGGACGCGATGGGCGAGGGCGAGTACACCCTTGAGGTCGGAACCCCGGGCGCGGAACGCCTCCTCACACAGCACCGGCACTATGTGCGCGCCACCGGCCGGCTGGTGAGATTCCAGCTGGCTCAGGGCGGAGAGCTGGTGGCCAGAATCCTCACGGTCGACGGCGAGGGCGTCGACGTCGAGGTACCCGGGGTCAAGGGGCGCAGGCCCACGGCGCGCAGGCTCGCCTTCGACGACATCGCCAAGGCGCGCGTCCAGGTCGAGTTCGGCCGCAAGGAAAAGCAGGACCACAAGGACATGACGGAAGAGGAGGAGGCGTAGCCGTGGACATCGACATGAGCGCCCTGCGGGGCCTGGTCCGGGAGAAGGAGATCTCCTTCGACCTGCTTGTCGAGGCGATCGAGGCGGCCCTCCTCATCGCCTACCACCGCACCGAGGGAAGCCGCCGGCACGCGCGCGTGGAGCTCAACCGGGAGACCGGGCATGTGACCGTGTGGGCGAAGGAGGACCCCCAGGACCTGGAGCCGGGCCAGGAGCCCCGTGAGTTCGACGACACGCCGTCCGGTTTCGGCCGGATCGCCGCGACCACCGCCAAGCAGGTCATCCTGCAGCGGCTGCGCGACGCCGAGGACGACGCCACGCTCGGCGAGTACGCCGGCCGCGAGGGCGACATCGTCACCGGCGTGGTGCAGCAGGGCCGCGACCCGAAGAACGTGCTCGTCGACATCGGCAAGCTGGAGGCCATCCTGCCGGTGCAGGAGCAGGTGCCGGGCGAGACCTACCCGCACGGGATGCGGCTGCGGTCGTACGTCGTCCGGGTGGCCAAGGGCGTGCGCGGTCCGTCGGTGACCCTGTCCCGTACGCACCCCAATCTGGTGAAGAAGCTGTTCGCGCTGGAGGTGCCGGAGATCGCCGACGGGTCCGTCGAGATCGCCGCCATCGCCCGCGAGGCCGGTCACCGCACCAAGATCGCCGTCCGGTCCACCCGGTCGGGCCTGAACGCCAAGGGCGCCTGTATCGGCCCCATGGGCGGGCGGGTGCGCAACGTGATGGCCGAGCTGAACGGCGAGAAGATCGACATCGTCGACTGGTCGGACGACCCGGCCGAGATGGTGGCGAACGCGCTGTCCCCCGCTCGGGTGTCCAAGGTGGAGGTCGTTGACATGGCGTCCCGCTCCGCGCGCGTGACGGTGCCCGACTACCAGCTGTCCCTGGCGATCGGCAAGGAAGGGCAGAATGCCCGACTTGCGGCCCGCCTCACCGGCTGGCGGATCGACATCCGTCCGGACACCGAACAGCCCGGGGAATAGCCGGGGGAATAGATCTCGCCCCCGGTGGGTTGGATCACGACAGTTATACGTGCTGCAACTGTTCGATCTCTGCCCCAAAGGGGTGAGGTCGTTACGGGGAGGTAGACTGAGGAGTGTCTGGCCGGACGCGTGCCCGAGCATGCCCGGAACGCACCTGTGTGGGGTGCCGGGAGCGAGCGGCCAAGACCGAGCTGCTGCGCATCGTGGCGATCGAGGACGCGTGCGTCCCCGATCCTCGCGGTACGCTGCCCGGCCGGGGTGCCTATGTACACCCCGCCTTGGTCTGTCTCGACCAGGCGATACGTCGCCGGGCGTTCACGCGGGCACTGCGCGCCCCGGGAGCGCTCGACACAAAGGCGTTGCGCCGGTACGTCGAGCGGACAACAGTTGCTGAGCAGGCAACACGGTAAGAAGCGTGCCGTACGGACCCCCCCGTGCGGCCTGGTACCTCGCGAGTCGAAAGCAGGTCGAGATTGCGATGAGCACTCGATGAGTACGCGATGAGTACGCCCATGAACTAGCGACGGTCCGGCCGCAACCCGGACCTCAAAGGAGCGAAGTGGCTAAGGTCCGGGTCTACGAACTCGCCAAGGAGTTCGGTGTCGAGAGCAAGGTCGTCATGGCCAAGCTCCAGGAACTCGGTGAATTCGTCCGATCGGCGTCTTCGACGATCGAGGCGCCCGTAGTACGCAAACTGACTGACGCCTTCCAGCAGGGCGGTGGCAACGGCAAGTCCGCCGCGAAGCCCGCCCCCCGGAAGGCCGCCCCCAAGCCCGCCGCGCCGTCTCCGGTGCAGGCGGCACGATCGGCTGCCCCGAAGCCGGCCGCCCCCAAGCCCGCCGCTGCCCAGCAGCCCGCGGCCCCGGCGGCTCCCGCGGCCCCGGCGCCCGCGCCGACCCCCAGCCCGCGTCCGACGCCGGGCCCGAAGCCCGCGCCGCGTCCGGCCCCGGCCGCCCCGGAGTTCACCGCTCCGCCGTCGGCCCCGACCCCGGCCGCCGCGTCCGGCCCCAAGCCGGGCGCCCGTCCCGGTGCCCCCAAGCCCGGCGGCCGTCCGGGTGGCCAGGACCGTCAGGGCCAGCGCCCCGGTGGTCAGGGCTCGCGTCCCGGCGCTCCCGCGCCGCGTCCCGGTGCCCGTCCGGCCGGTCCGCGCCCGGGTAACAACCCCTTCACCTCCGGTGGCTCCACCGGCATGGCGCGCCCCCAGGCGCCCCGGCCGCAGGGTCAGCGTCCCGGCGGTGGTCCCGGTGCCCCCGGCGCCGGTCCCCGTCCGCAGGGCCCCGGTGCCCAGGGCGGCGGTCCGCGTCCGCAGGCTCCGGGCGGTTCCCGGCCGAGCCCCGGCTCGATGCCGCGTCCGCAGGGTGGCGCCCCGCGTCCCGGCGGCGGTCCCGCCGGTCCCCGTCCGAACCCCGGCATGATGCCGCAGCGTCCCGCTGCCGGCCCGCGTCCCGGCCCCGGTGGCGGTCGCGGCCCGGCCGGTGCCGGTCGTCCCGGTGGCGGCGGCGGTCGTCCGGGTGGCGGCGGCGGTTTCGCCGGTCGTCCCGGTGGCGGCGGCGCCCGTCCGGGTGGCGGCGGCGGTTTCGCCGGTCGTCCCGGTGGCGGCGGTCCCGGTGGTGGTGGCGGCGGCTTCGGCGGTGGCGGCGGTGGCCGTCCCGGCTTCGGCGGCCGTCCCGGCGGTGGCCCCGGCGGCCGTGGTGGCACGCAGGGCGCCTTCGGGCGTCCCGGCGGTCCGGCGCGCCGTGGCCGCAAGTCGAAGCGGCAGCGCCGTCAGGAGTACGAGGCCATGCAGGCCCCGTCGGTCGGCGGTGTGATGCTGCCCCGCGGCAACGGCGAGACCATTCGCCTGTCGCGCGGTGCCTCGCTCACCGACTTCGCGGAGAAGATCAACGCCAACCCGGCGTCTCTCGTCGCGGTCATGATGAACCTCGGCGAGATGGTCACGGCCACGCAGTCCGTCTCCGACGAGACGCTCCAGCTCCTCGCCGACGAGATGAACTACACGGTTCAGATCGTCAGCCCGGAGGAGGAGGACCGCGAGCTGCTCGAGTCCTTCGACATCGAGTTCGGTGAGGACGAGGGCTCCGAGGAGGACCTGGTCGTCCGTCCGCCGGTGGTGACCGTCATGGGTCACGTCGACCACGGTAAGACCCGCCTGCTCGACGCCATCCGCAAGACGAACGTCATCGCGGGCGAGGCCGGTGGCATCACCCAGCACATCGGTGCCTACCAGGTCGCGACCCAGGTCAACGGCGAGGACCGGGCGATCACCTTCATCGACACCCCGGGTCACGAGGCGTTCACCGCCATGCGTGCCCGCGGTGCGAAGTCGACCGACATCGCGATCCTCGTGGTGGCGGCCAACGACGGTGTGATGCCCCAGACGGTCGAGGCCCTCAACCACGCCAAGGCGGCCGACGTGCCGATCGTGGTCGCGGTCAACAAGATCGACGTCGAGGGCGCGGACCCGACCAAGGTGCGCGGTCAGCTGACCGAGTACGGCCTGGTGGCCGAGGAGTACGGCGGCGACACCATGTTCGTCGACATCTCCGCCAAGCAGGGCCTGCACATCGACAGCCTGCTGGAGGCGGTCGTGCTGACCGCCGACGCCGCCCTGGACCTGCGGGCCAACCCGAACCAGGACGCGCAGGGCATCGCCATCGAGTCCCGCCTCGACCGCGGCCGCGGTGCCGTGGCGACGGTGCTCGTGCAGCGAGGCACGCTGCGGGTCGGCGACACCATGGTGGTCGGCGACGCGTACGGCCGCGTCCGGGCGATGCTCGACGACACCGGCAGCAACGTCGCCGAGGCCGGCCCGTCCACGCCGGTCCAGGTCCTGGGTCTGACCAACGTCCCGGGCGCCGGCGACAACTTCATCGTCGTCGACGAGGACCGCACGGCCCGCCAGATCGCCGAGAAGCGCGCGGCGCGCGAGCGCAACGCGGCCTTCGCCAAGCGCACCCGCAGGGTCTCCCTGGAGGACCTGGACAAGGTGCTCAAGGCCGGCGAGGTCCAGCAGCTCAACCTCATCATCAAGGGTGACGCTTCTGGCTCCGTCGAGGCCCTGGAGTCCTCGCTGCTCCAGCTCGACGTCGGCGAAGAGGTCGACATCCGCGTCCTGCACCGCGGCGTCGGTGCGGTCACGGAGTCCGACATCGACCTGGCGATGGGCTCGGACGCCATCGTGATCGGCTTCAACGTGCGCGCCGCCGGGCGTGCCGCGCAGATGGCCGAGCGCGAGGGCGTGGACGTCCGCTACTACTCGGTCATCTACCAGGCGATCGAGGAGATCGAGGCGGCCCTGAAGGGCATGCTCAAGCCGGAGTTCGAGGAAGTCGAGCTCGGTACGGCGGAGATCCGCGAGGTCTTCCGCTCGTCCAAGCTGGGCAACATCGCGGGTGTGCTCATCCGCTCCGGCGAGGTCCGGCGCAACACCAAGGCGCGCCTCCTCCGCGACGGCAAGGTCATCGCGGAGAACCTCACCATCGAGGGTCTGCGTCGCTTCAAGGACGACGTCACCGAGATCCGCGAAGGGTTCGAGGGCGGTATCAACCTCGGCAACTTCAACGACATCAAGGTCGACGACGTCATCGCGACGTACGAGATGCGCGAGAAGCCGCGCGCGTAACAGCACGTGGCTGACGGTGGCCGACGGGACGTGCAGCCCGTCGGCCACCGCGGTTTGCCCCGAGAGAGCCCGGGCGCAGCCCGGGCAAAACCCGGTCGAACCCCCGGCGGGCGTCGCGGTACCGTTCTTGAGGGCTCCATCGATCCCGTACCGGCGGGTGAACCGGTTACACACATGTACGTGGGGACGCTGTCCTTCGAACTGCTCCTCGGCGACGTACGGTCGCTGAAGGAGAAGCGCTCCGTCGTCCGCCCGATCGTCGCCGAACTCCAGCGGAAGTACGCGGTGAGCGCGGCCGAAGTGGACCACATGGACCTCTATCGCAGGGCCCGGATCGACCTGGCGGTGGTGTCCGGCGACGCGGGGCACGTCAGCGACGTGCTGGACCGGTGCGAGCGGCTGGTCGCCGGCCGCCCCGAGGTGGAACTGCTGTCGGTCAGGCGCCGCTTCCACGGCGACGACGACTGACCCAGAGAACGTAGATCAGGAAAGAACGGGAGACGGACCAGTGGCCGACAACGCGCGTGCCAAGAGGCTGGCGGACCTCATCCGAGAGGTGGTGGCCCAGAAGCTGCAGCGCGGGATCAAGGACCCGCGGCTCGGCTCGCACGTCACCATCACGGACACCCGGGTGACGGGCGATCTGCGGGAGGCGACCGTCTTCTACACCGTGTACGGGGACGAGGAGGAGCGGACGGCCGCTGCCGCCGGTCTGGAGAGCGCCAAGGGCATCTTGCGCTCCGAGGTCGGCAAGGCGGCCGGCGTGAAGTTCACGCCGACGCTCACCTTCGTCGCCGACGCCCTCCCGGACACCGCCCGGACCATCGAGGACCTCCTCGACAAGGCCCGCCAGTCCGACGAGAAGGTGCGCGAGGCCTCGGCGGGCGCCACCTACGCCGGTGACGCCGACCCGTACAAGAAGCCGGGTGACGACGAGGACGACACCACCGCATGACCCACAAGCACACCACGCCCGACGGCCTTGTCATCGTCGACAAGCCGTCGGGCTTCACTTCGCACGACGTGGTCGCCAAGATGCGCGGCATCGCCAGGACGCGCCGCGTCGGCCACGCCGGCACCCTCGACCCGATGGCGACCGGCGTCCTCGTCCTCGGCGTCGAGAAGGCGACCAAGCTCCTCGGGCACCTCGCGCTGACCGAGAAGGAGTACCTGGGCACCATCCGCCTGGGCCAGACGACCGTCACCGACGACGCCGAGGGCGAGATCACGGGGTCGGTCGACGCCTCGAAGGTCACCCGGGACGCCATCGACGCCGGGATCGCCAAGCTGACCGGCGACATCATGCAGGTGCCGTCCAAGGTCAGCGCCATCAAGATCAACGGCGTGCGCTCGTACAAGCGGGCCCGCGAGGGCGAGGACTTCGACATCCCGGCCAGGCCCGTCACCATCTCGTCGTTCGGCGTGTACGACGTCCGGGACGCCGTCGCCGAGGACGGCACCCCCGTGCTCGACCTGGTCGTGTCGGTGGTCTGCTCCTCCGGCACCTACATCCGCGCCCTCGCCCGAGACCTGGGCGCCGACCTGGGCGTCGGCGGCCACCTCACGGCGCTGCGCCGGACGCGCGTCGGGCCGTACAAGCTCGACTCGGCCCGCACCCTGGAGCAGCTCCAGGAGGAGCTGACCGTGATGCCGATCGCCGAGGCGGCGGCGGCCGCGTTCCCACGCTGGGACGTGGACGGCAGGCGGGCCCGGCTGCTCACCAACGGCGTGCGGCTCGACATGCCCGACGAGTACGCGGGCGCCGGGCCGGTGGCCGTCTTCGATCCCGAGGGCCGCTTCCTCGCGCTCGTGGAGGCACAGCGGGGCAAGGCCAAGAGCCTCGCCGTCTTCGGCTGACAGCTGCCGAAGCCGCTGACAGCTCGTCATGGCTTGCCCGTGAAGCGGCGGTCACGGGTTCTGCGTTCCCGCCGCTCCACGGTCCCCCCTCGGTTCCCCCACCCCTAGGGTGTATCCAACGACCCCGGTCCGTTCACCCGACCAGGCAGGCGCTCGGAGTGAACCAGGGGAGCGCAAGGGGGCGCGTTCGCCACGCGTGCTGTTTCCCTGATCATCCCGCCCCTACCGTCGACGCCAGGGCACAGATGTACGGCGGTACGGCGGGGAGGTTCGACCATGGCGGTACAGGGCCGGGGGACCGCACCGCAGGACGGCGGGGTCGGCCCGCGCGACGACGTCCTCGTCCGCATCCACGACCTCGCCGGACGTCCGCGCGGCACCGGCATCGTCGCCGACCACCACGGCACCGTCCTCACCAGCCACGAGGCCGTCGACGGACTGGCCCGGCTGGTCCTGCACGCCGGGGACCGCAGCTGTGTCGTGCCCGCCGAGGCGGTCACCCCGCTGCCGGAGCGGAACCTGGCCCTCGTACCCACCGAGGGGCTGGGCGTGGCGCCACTGCCGATCACCGTGCGGGACCGGGTCGAGACCGGCGCGTATGTGCGGATCGCCGCGGGCCGCTGGCGTGAGGCGCGGGTCCTGGGAGCGGCGACGGGGGTGACGTACACGGCCACCGATCGCTTCCGTCAGCTGGACGACGTACTGGAGCTGGCGATCGGGACCGCCGGGCGGGAAGCCCTGCGGCTGGGCGGTGGGGCGGCCGGGGGGCCGGTCGTCGACGCCGGTACCGGTGCCGTGATCGCGGTGCTCGGGACCGCGCTGCACACCGGCCTCCGTGACTGGGGGTTCGCCGTGCCGCTGCGGCCCGCGGCAAGCGGTCCGCTCGCCGACCTGCTCGCCCGCAACGCGGCAACCGTGCCCGCGTACGGGGCTGATCTCAATCTCGCCGGGGTGCTCGAACTGACGGCCACCTCGGTGGGGCAGGACGGTCCGCCGGGGGCGTTGAGGGGTTACGCCGGCCGGGAAGGGGGCGTCGCGCCTGTCGAACGGGCCGCGATCGTACGGGAGTTCGCCGCGTTCACCGAGGGCTCGGCCGCCGTCCTCGGGCTCGTCGGGCCGCCGGGCAGCGGTCGTACGACGGAACTCGCGGCGCTCGCCGCCCGGCGCAACCGGGGTGCGGCACCGGCACCGACGCTGTGGCTGCGGGGGGCCGATCTGCGGGACGAGGACCGGTCGGTGGGGGACGCGGCCCGGCGGGCGCTGAGCAGGGCGGCCCGGATCGTGGCGGCGGGCGATGGCGGGGTCTGTCTCGGCGGGGACTTCCGGGACGGGGCCCTCGGTGCGTCTTCTCATGGCAGTGCCCCTCTCGGCGACACCAGCCCCGAACGACTGGCCGCGCTCGCCCGCGCCGCCGGTCGTCCCCTGCTCCTGCTGCTCGACAGTCCCGAGCAGATGCCCCCGGCACCGGCCCACCGTCTCCCCGAGTGGGCCGAGGGAACCGTGCGGTGGCTGCGGGAGACGGGGGCGCGGCTGGTCGTGGCGTGCCGGGCGGAGTACTGGGAGCAGGCGGCGGCGGAGTTCCCCGCCGAGTGCCTGCATCCGGGCGCGGGACAGCCCGATGGCCTGCCGCCCTGCGTGCCCCTGGGTGACCTCGACGAGGACGAGGCCCGCCCCGCGCGTGCGGCGTACGACCTCCCCGAAGGCGCCCTCGCCGCCCCCGACGCCCGCCACCCCCTCACCCTCCGCCTCCTCTCCGAGGTCCTCGCCGCCGCCCCGGACGCCCAACTGGCCGACCCGCTCGACCGGCACGACGTCCTCGCCGCCCACCTGGACCTGATGTGCCTGCGCGTGGCCGTACGGCTCGCCGCCGAGAACGGCCTGCGCGGCACCGCCGTGCGACGGCTGGCGGCGAAGGTCGCCGGGCAGGTTCACGAGGCCGCCCGGCGCAGCCTCGGACCCGGGCAGGGGGAGCTGGACCGGGAGACGTTCGAGGCCGTGTTCCCGTGGGGTCCGGCCCCGGCCCGGCTCGGCGGCGGTACCGGCTGGGCGTCCGCCGTCCTCACCGAGGGCCTCCTCGTCCCGGCCGGTACCGGCTACCGCTTCGCCCACGAGGAACTCGCCGACTGGATCCAGGGCACGCACCTCGACCTGGACGAGGCCCTGCGCGCCCTCGTCCACCACCGCCGCGCCCCCGACGCCGAACCCCCGGCTGCCCTCCCGCACCACCGCATCGGCCCCGTCGTCCAGGCCCTGCTCCTGCTCGCCCGGCAGCACGGCACACACCGGCTCTCCATCCGTTTGGAGGAGCTGGTGCACGCCCTCGACACGGACCCGCACGACTGGTGGGCGGCCCGGCTGCTCGGCGAGACGCTGCGCCGGGTGCCGGACGCCGCGCCGTACCTCCGTGTGCTGCGGCTGCTCGCCGACGCGATCGTCGACTGGCGGCGGCAGGGGCGGCCCGTGCCGGGGGAGTTCCGGCCCGGCTTCTGGACGGAACCGGCGCTGCCCGACGCCGAGCGCCTCGACCTGCTGCGCCGACTAATCCTCGCCGACACCGGCCCGGCCGACGGGGGCCGCTACCTCGACGCCGTAGCCGAGCTGCTCGCCGCCGACCCCACCGCCGTACAGCCGCACCTCACCCGCTGGTTCGGCGACGAGCGGCCGCTCCCGGCGGCGCCGCACGCGACCGTGGCGACCGCCGCGCAGGCGCTGCTGCACACCCATCGGCACCGGGCGCTGGACGACCTCACGGAGGTGCTGGCCGACAGCGCGCACCGGCGGGGCGACGAACTGCTCGGCGTGCTCGCCGAGGAGGAGCCCTCCGCCGTGTGCCGGGCCGTGGACCGGTGGGCGCACGACGAGCGGCCGGCGCGGCGGGTCGCGGCGGTGGCGTACGGGCTGCGCGCCGCGCCGCACGCCCGCGGCGAGGCCGACCGCGAGCTGCTGCGCTACGCCGCCCTCGCCCTGCTCGCCCGCCCCGCCGACGGCGGCCTGCACGGCGGGGCGCTCGCCCTCCTGGTACGCGATCCGCACACCCGCCACCGGTACCTGCCCCGGGCCGTCGAGCACTTCGCGGCCGGTGATCCGCAGCTGCCCGCGAGCGCGCTGGCGACCGCCCTGGCGACCCATCCGGAACCGGTGCTCGGCGCCTTCCGGGCCCGGCTGCACCGGCCGGACGCGGGGGAGGAGCTGTTCGGGGAGGCGCTGGTCGCCCTCGCCGACGCGGCGACTCCGGCGCTGGCGCGGCGGGTCGCCGATCTCGTACGGGACGCCGTGACGCTGCGCCCCGACCGCGCCGCGCCCGTGGCCGCGTACGTCGACCGGCGCCTCGACGCCGGTCCCGCCGCCAGGACCGTACTGTTTCCCTTGGTCACCGGCCTGCTCAGGGGCGGTCCCGAGCAGTTGCAGGTGGCGCTCGCCGCCGTCCTCGGCGCGCCCGGAGGCCCGGCCTCCCGGGCCCTGCGCCGCGAGCTGTGCGACTTCCTCCTCGTGCACGAGGAGGCCCCGCCCGTGCTGGAAGCGCTGCTGCGTACGGCCGCCCGGCACGGCGGGGACGAGTTGCGCGCCCTGGTCCATCGCACGGGCATGCTCCTGGTGCGCACCCCGGCCGGCGCGACCCGCTTCGACCGCACCCTCCTCGACCTCGGCCGTGAGGTCCCCGGCTTCGCCGCGCGGGTCGCACACTGGCTGAACGACGCCCCGCAGGACTGGGCCGCGGTGGTCGGCCCCAGCACCCGCCGGATGATCGAGACCCTGGTCGGCGTATGGGTCCCCGCATGACCACGGGACGGCGCGTGCGTCCGGTCACAGCCCCCATGCCGGTGCGGGCCGGACCCCCTCGGCATGGCACCCTTAGACCTGCGTAAGAGGCATACACGGACACGGGTTCGAGGAGCGGTCACAGTGCAGCGCTGGCGTGGCTTGGAGGACATCCCCGAGGACTGGGGGCGCAGCGTCGTCACCATCGGCTCCTACGACGGTGTCCACCGCGGACACCAGCTGATCATCCGGCACGCCGTGGAACGCGCCCGCGAGCTGGGCATCCCCGCCGTCGTCGTCACCTTCGACCCGCACCCCAGCGAGGTCGTCCGCCCCGGCAGCCACCCGCCGCTGCTCGCTCCGCACCACCGCCGCGCCGAGCTGATGGCGGAGCTGGGCGTGGACGCGGTGCTCATCCTTCCCTTCACGACGGAGTTCTCGAAACTCTCGCCCGCCGACTTCGTCGTCAAGGTCCTGGTCGACAAGCTGCACGCCAAGGCGGTCGTCGAGGGCCCCAACTTCCGCTTCGGCCACCGCGCCGCCGGAAACGTGGAGTTCCTCGCCGAACAGGGCAAGATCTACGACTTCGAGGTCGAGGTCATCGACCTGTTCGTGTCGGGCGAGGCGGGCGGCGGCGAGCCGTTCTCGTCCACGCTGACGCGGCGACTGGTGGCCGCCGGGGACGTGGAGGGGGCCGCGGAGATCCTCGGCCGCCCGCACCGGGTCGAGGGCGTCGTCGTACGCGGGGCTCAGCGCGGCCGCGAGCTGGGCTTCCCCACGGCCAACGTCGAGACGCTGCCGCACACCGCGATCCCGGCCGACGGGGTGTACGCGGGGTGGCTGGTGGTGGAGGGCGAGGCGATGCCGGCCGCGATCTCCGTGGGCACCAATCCGCAGTTCGACGGCACCGAGCGCACGGTGGAGGCGTACGCCATCGACCGGGTGGGGCTGGATCTGTACGGGCTGCATGTCGCCGTCGACTTCCTGGCCTTTGTGCGGGGGCAGGCGAAGTTCGAGACGCTTCAGGCTCTGCTGGAGCAGATGGCGGAGGATGTGAAGCGGTGCCGCGAGCTGATCGGGGCGGCGGAGGGGGCGGCATAGCCGCTGCGACAGCTTCTCCGACGTGAAGGGCGGCCGGTGCCTGTGGGGCACCGGCCGCCCTTTTGGTTCACGGCCGTTCGCTACTGCTGGGGCGGCGGCCCATCGGGATGACCGGGCTGCGGGTAGCCGTAGCCGGGGTTGGGGTTGGGGTGCTGGGGGTGGGGGGTCGGCCGGCCGGGCTGGTTCGGCTGGCCCGGCTGCGGCGGGTAGGGCTGGCCGGGGGCGTACTGCTGGCCGGGCATGGGCTGACCCGGCATGGGCTGTCCGGGCATGGGTGGCTGTCCGGGCATCGGCTGGCTGGGCAGGGGCTGGCCCGGCATCGGCGGGGCGGCCACCGGGGGCGGGTTGCCGTCGCTGGTCCACAGGCCGTGCATCTGCTGGTGGCGTACGAAGTCCTCGGCGACCATGGCCGCGAGGTTGAAGTACGCCTCCCGCACCTTGGGCCGCATCATGTCGAGGTCGACCTCGGCACCGGCCGCGAGATGCTCGTCGAACGGCACGACGATGACGCCCCGGCACCGCGTCTCGAAGTGCGCCACGATGTCCTCGACCTTGATCATCTTGCCGGTCTCGCGGACGCCGGAGATGACGGTGATGGAGCGTGAGACCAGGTCGGCGTACCCGTGCGCGGACAGCCAGTCCAGCGTCGTACTGGCGCTGCTCGCACCGTCCACGGACGGCGTCGAGATGATGATGAGCTGGTCGGCGAGGTCCAGCACACCGCGCATGGCACTGTAGAGCAGGCCGGTGCCCGAGTCGGTGAGGATGATCGGGTACTGCTTGCCGAGCACGTCGATCGCGCGCCGGTAGTCCTCGTCGTTGAAGGTCGTCGAGACGGCCGGGTCGACGTCGTTGGCGATGATCTCCAGGCCGGAGGGGGCCTGGGAGGTGAACCGCCGGATGTCCATGTACGAGTTGAGGTACGGGATCGCCTGGACCAGGTCCCGGATCGTGGCCCCGGTCTCCCGGCGGACGCGGCGGCCGAGCGTACCGGCGTCCGGGTTGGCGTCGATCGCGAGGATCTTGTCCTGACGCTCGCTGGCGAGGGTGGAGCCGAGGGCGGTGGTGGTCGTGGTCTTGCCGACGCCGCCCTTGAGGCTGATCACGGCGATGCGGTAGCAGGACAGCACCGGCGTCCGGATCAGCTGCAGCTTCTGCTGACGCTCGGCCTCCTCCTTCTTGGCGCCCAGCTTGAACCGGGAGACGGCGGCCGGACGCCCGCTCTTCGCCTTCTGCTTCTTGTTGTTGAGCAGCCGGTCGGAGGACAGCTCGACGGCCGCGGTGTAACCGAGCGGCGCGGCACCGGGGTTGGTGGGCTGGCGCTGGTCGTGCTGGAGGGGTTGCGGCCAGGCGGTGCCGAGGCGGGGGTCTGCGGGTGGGGTGGGGGGTTGGTGGGGTTGGTGGGGGTGGTGGGGGTGGGGTTGGGCCTGGTGTGGGGGTTGGGGTTGGGCGTGGGGCGGGTGCGGGGGCTGGGCGTTGGGCTGGGGCTGGGCCTCGGGCGGGTACGGGGGCTGGGGGAATCCCTGCGGGGAGCCTGGGACTTGTTGCGGGTGGTGTGGGTTCTGCGGGTTCTGGGCGCCGGGCTGGGGCGGGACGCCGGGGTGGGCGGCCTGCTGCTGGGCCGGGGGCTGGGGGAAGCCGTAGCCGCTCTGGGGGGTGGGGGCGCCGGGGTGGGGGAAGCCGTAGCCGCCCTGGGCGTTGGGGGTGCCCGGGTGCGGGAAGCCGTAGCCCTGTTGGGCGTTGGGGGTGCCCGGGTGCGGGAAGCCGTAGCCCTGTTGGGCGTTGGGCTGGGGGGTGGCCGGTTGCGCGGGGTTCGGGGTGTTGGGTGTGTTGGGGGCCGGTGCCTGGGTCGGCGGGGTCCACGCGACCGGGGCGGACTGCGGGGGCTGAGGCTGGAAGGGCGGCTGCTGCGGAGGCACCGGCGGCTGGCCCTGCGCGGCGGTCGGCTGCGGCTGGGGCTGTGGCTGCGTGGAGGGCGCGCTCGGGTCCGGCTGCTGGGGGTGTGGCTGGGCGGACGGCGCGCTCGGGTCCGGCTGCTGGGGGTGGGGCTGTGCGGGCCACTGGGCGGCGGGGGCCGGGGCCGCGGGCTGGTACGACGGCGGCAGCGGCGGCACTCCGCTCTGCGGGGCGGGCGGGGGAGACCAGGCCGAGGGCGCGTCGGGCGTCGCCGGTGCGTCGGCCTGGGGGGTGTTGTCCTGGGGAGCGTCGTCGTGCGGCGCCGCGTCGGAGGCGTCGGCCTCGGCCGGGTCGACTGCCTCGCTCGACTCGGCGTCGGTGGGAGTGGTGTCCTCCGTCCCGTCGGTGGCTTCTGCCTCGGCGTCGGCCTCCGCCTCGCCGGAGGGACCGTCGCTGTCGGCGTCGCCGTCCTCGGTGGTACCGGCCTCCTCCGACTCACCCTCGGGCCGCACGTCAGCCTTGGCATCGGCGTCGGCGTCGGCAGCCGTGTCGGCCGCGGCCGCGAGGTCGGCGATCTCCCGCTTCACAGAGGCCGCGGAGAAACGCATGGTGGCGCCGCTCTCCAGGTCCCCGTTCCCGGACTCGGCCTCCTCGGAAGCCTTGGGAGCCTCCGGTGCAGGGGCGACCGGCGTCTGGGGCTCGAACCCACTCCCCTCGGGAAGCTTCGGCACACCCCCCGACTCCCCGCTCGCAGGCGCGGGCGGCGGAGGGAACGGAACCCCCGGGACGGGAGCGGGCGGAGGCGGCGTGAACGGCACACCAGGCATCGGCACGGGCGCGGGAGGCGTAAAGGGCGAGGCCGGAGCGGAGTGGGCCGGTGGCCCGAAGTCGGCAGGCGGCGGTGACGACGGGATGGAGGGCGAGGAAGGCGAGGGCGGCGAGGGGGCCGCAGAAGCGGGCGCGGGCCCGGAAGGCCCAGCTGCCGCAGACTCGGACGAAGCAGTCCCCGAGTCCGCAGAGTGTCCCGAATCCCCCGAACCCCCGGACGCGTTCTGCGTGTACCAGGCAGGCGGCGCATAGTCGATGGTGAACTCACCCGTCATCTCGACGGCGGCCTCCGCGTCGGGCTGGTCATCGCCGGGCGTCGCCCAGCCCCCGCGGATCCCGTCCCGATCGCTGCTCACAATTCCTCCTGGTGTGGTCGAGCACCCTCATAGCGTGCTGGGCCGACCATTGCTGTCGTTCGATTCACAGAGCTGTCCCCCCGGGTCACCCCCGGAACGCGCATCACCCTGTACCGGGTACTCGCTACGTGCCCCGCCCCAGCCTAATCAAGAATGGGGCGGGCACGGCAGGCGCGTCTGCGCCCCGACGCACCTCCGGCACAAAGCCGGGCGGTCGCCGTCGATCGACAGTCACCTGGGGCACGGATCCGCTGGTTGTCCCTCCCGGTCAGTCCATCCGGCGGGCCACGCCCAGCAGACCGATCTCGGCGTCCGTGGGCTGTGTGACCACGTACTGGCGATCGCCGTCAGTGCACCAAAGGGTGACGCCGTCGCCGAGGGTGGGCAGCGGTTCGTACTCGGCGCGGGGCAGGCCGATCACCCGACCGACCTCTGCCGCCTCGTCCGGCGACACCCGCTGCACTCCGACCAGCCGCGCCTGACGCATCAACCGGGGCGCCACCGGGCTGAGATAGGGCAGCAGCGTCAGCACCGACTGCCAGGGCGCCGACACCACGCGTCCGCGAGGGGGCCGCATGCCGCAGTCCCGGATCACCAGGACCGGGCTGCCCGCCGAGGCGCCGAGCGGAGGAACCCGACCCACGTCGTGCACGGTCATCCCGGACTGGCCGCCGCCCACCGCCTGCACCACCTGCGCCCAGTGCTGGGCGCGGCCGGTCTCGACGGCGACCCTCGCGCCCGTCGCCGCGGCGCGCAGCGCGAGCACTTGTGCCGTCCACAGACCACCGATCAGCAGCACGTCGTACGGCGTGGGACGGTTCACCCCGAGCACGGCGGGCTGGCCCTCGGCGGTGACGCCGACGACCACGCCGTCGTCCCCGATGGGAAACGACAGCGTGTCGAACTGATCGACCGGCAGGGTGTGCCGCGGGTGCCGGGGACCGAGCAGTCCGAAGCCGGTACGCAGCCGCTCCGCGAAGCCGCCGCCCTCGGAGCGTGTCAGGGACGAAGGGGCCGATGTCCGAGTGGGTGCCGGTGTCGGTGTCGTCATGGCGGCCATCAGCGGGCACCTCCGAGCGGCAGGGTGGCGAGCACTCCGGGCAGTTGTTCACGGTCCAGACGGGCGAGTCCGGTCCGCGTCTGCCGTGCGACACGTTCCAACTCCTGCCGCGAGGCGGCCAGTTCGGTACTGCTGCGCCCGGTGATCCGCACATGCCCGGTGAGGGAGACATCCTGCTGCACACCCCTGGCCAGCGTCAGGCTGAGCGTCGTCGCCAGCGCGGGCACGGAGGTCAACTGCGCCACCAGCTGCGGCAGACCGGTGCCGGAGCCGCCGAGCGCGGGCCAGCGGCGCACCCAGTACGTGGTGTGTCTGCGGTTGTCGCAGCGCCAGCTGCGACTGGTCTCCTCGGTCCGCCGCCGGGGCGCGTCGCTCTGCCCGGCCTGGGCGGTCACCATGGGGTTGGCGCAGGCGGAGGTGGCGATGGCGGCGGTCACCTCGTCCTCGGTGAGCAGGTTCACCCGGAATCCGGCGCCCGTCAGCCGGCTCGCCAGATGCTCCGCCGACCGCACCAGGCACTTCTGTGCGCCGACGAGGCCACCGCCGCGGGCGGTCACCGCCTCCGGGCACAGTTCGGGGTCCAGCTTCAGCGCGATCCACATCACGCGGACGGCGGGGGAGGCGGTCTGCGCCTGGAGCTGCTGGTAGTTGGTCACCACGACCGACTGCTGGGGCAGGTGCGGGGCGGGCGCGGGCTGGGTGTGCAGCACGATCTGTGCGGATTCCAGGCGGATTCCGTCGACATCCAGTGCGTCCCGTACCAGGGCGAGGGGGAGCGGCCGACGGCTGCGCTCGGCGCGCAGCGCCCCGAAGTCCGCCTCCACTTGGAGAACGGCTGTGAGGAAGCCGCCGTCACCGACCATGCCGACGGGCCGTTGGTCGCGGTCGTTGCCGCGGCTGTAGCTGTAGGTGCGCAGGCTCGGGTCGCACTCGACGGCGGGGGCCAGCCCGGAGTCGGTGCCCGGCGGCACCGGGGTGGCCGCGGCCTTGCGGCGGCGGGAGCGCAGGGCCTGCACGCCGGCCAGCCACTCGGGCAGCGAGCGTCCTCGGCGCCGTACGAGCGCGAGTGCCACGAGAAGCACGGCGACCACGGCGGCCGGGACCAGCGCGTACGTACCGATCACCCAGCCGGACACCACCAGTGCCGCCGCCAGTTCGAGCAGCACCAGCCGCTGCACGGCGAACGAGCCTCCGCGCCCCGAACGTGCCCTCAGGTGCGGTGTGACAGCACCTTCGGCGGCAGCGGTGCCCCCGGACCCCGCCGGTCCGGCGGTGCCGCGGGACCCGGCCGGACCGGCGCTGCCCGATCGTGACCTCGATTGCGATCGCGACCCGGCCCGCGGTGCGGAAGCCATCACTCCAAATCCCCCGAATCTGTCCCGGAAACCCCTGTCCACACGCTCCTGCGAGTCCTGAGCGCCCTACCCATGACACACGCACGGTCACGCAACAGGCATAGTAGGGGCCGGGTCTGACAACCGAGGCACCAGAGGCAACCAAGGGCGGGCGACGGAACTCTCACCGTCCCCAGGGCTCCGCAACGGGGAGAGAGCGGACACAGATGGCATCACGCCGCGATGAACTCAACGCCTACACCTTCGCGAAGCGCCGCACACTCGCGTCTTTCCTGCGGCCCTCGCCGTCGGGTTCGGAGGAGGGCGCGCCGAAGCCGCTGAGCGCGGTCTGGCCGGGTGTCGTCGTCGGTGTGGTGATCCTCGCGGTGTTCGGCGCCATCGGCCTCTTCAACCCCACCGCCCGCAAGGGCTGGGACAACCCGGGCGAACACGTCATCGTCGCCAGTGACTCGACGACCCGCTACGTCGTACTGAAGACGGACGGCAGGAAGCAGCTGCACCCGGTGCTCAACATGGCCTCCGCGAAGCTGCTGTTGGACCCCGACAAGAACAGCATCATCACCGTCGACGAGAAGGTTCTCGACAGCGGCAAGCCCCCGCACGGCGCCACCATCGGCATCCCGTACGCCCCCGACCGGCTGCCCTCCGCCGCCGAGGCCGAGACCCCCAAGCGCTGGGCGGTCTGCGAGCGCCCCGGCGACGGCGGCCGGGCCATCCAGAAGGCGGCGTTCGTCCTGGCCGAGAAGGAGTGGAAGAAGACCGAGGGCCGCAACAAGCTCGCCGGCGGCGACCTGATGTACGTCGTCGGCCCGGACGGCAAGACCCAGTACGTCGTCGACTCCCGCGGTTACGCGTACCCGCTCGAAGACCCCACCGACAACGAACTCCTCAAAGCCCTCGACACCCAGGGCCGCGCCCCGCAGCGCGTCTCCCAGGACTGGCTCGACACCCTGCACAAGGGCGACCCCCTGTCGATCCCTTCGATCAAGGGCACGCCCGGCGCCGAGGCCGGCGCGTCCGACATGCTCGGCCAGTACGACAAGGTCGGCATGGTCATCAAGGCCTACGACGGCTCGCGAATGCAGTACTACGTCGTCCTCCCCGGCGAGGTCGCCCGGATCACCGAGTTCACCGCCACGCTGCTGCTCAACAGCGGCGCCCTCGTGGCGGTCGGCCAGACCGGCGAGGCGCAGCAGGTCAGCCCCGGCGCGGTGGCCGACAGCACGACCTTCCTCGGCGACAGGAAGTGGCCGACGTACAAGCCGAAGACGGTCAACAACGGCACCAGCACCACCACCGGCCGCAACACGGTGTGCACTGTCCTTCGCTCGGTGAACGCCGAGAGCGGCGGGACGACCCTGTCCACCTGGGCGGGCACCGACTTCCCCGCGCAGTTGCCCACCGGCTCCTCCAGCGCGTACGTCACCCCCGGCTCCGGACAGCTCTACCGCCAGTTCCAGGGCCAGGAAACCAAGGCGGGCAGCGTCTTCCTGGTCACCGACACCGGCCTGCGCTACGCCCTGCAGTCCAACAGCGACAGCGCCACCGACGACAAGGGCATCGGCACCTCCGCCGAGCAGCGCAGGCAGGAACTGACCGAGGCCAAGATCGCCCAGACCAGGCTCGGCTACGAGAAGGTCGACCCGGCGCCCGTCCCCGCGGCCTGGTCGGCATTCCTGCCCACCGGCCCCCGCCTGTCGGAGGCGGCGGCGCGGCAGCCGCAGGGTTCGTAGCGGAAGGGCCTTGGTGGAACTCATGCTGAAGGCAGACGAGATGAGACCCAGGGGCCGTACGGTCGTGGCGACCCTGCTCGCCACGACAGCCCTCACGGCAACGACGCAACTCGCCCTTCCGGTCCCCGAGGCACGGGCGGACGACAGCGGCCAGTGCACCTTCCCCTCGGAGCCGTACGAGGGCCGTCCCTGGGCGCTGCAACGCGTCAACCTCGATGAGCTCTGGGCCCAGTCGAAGGGCGCGGGCGTCCAGGTTGCCGTGATCGACACGGGCGTCGACATCAAGAACCCCCAGCTCACCAAGGCCGTCGACGCATCCAAGGGCAAGAACTTCCTCCCCCCGAAGAACAGCAAGGGAGAGGAGATCGAACGCGGCAACGCGAGCGGCACCACGGACACCGTCGGCCACGGCACCCGCGTGGCCGGCATCATCGCCGCACGCCCCGCCAAGGGAACCGGCTTCGTGGGGCTGGCCCCCGAGGCCACGATCATCCCGATCAAGCAGAACGACGCGGAGGGCAACGGAACCGCGGACACCCTGGCGAGGTCGATCCGCCACGCGGTGGACGTCGGCGCGGACGTCATCAACATCTCCCAGGACACGGCCAAGGCGATCAAACCCGACGAGAGCCTGGAGGAGGCTGTGAACCACGCCCTCTCCCGGGAGATCGTCGTCGTGGCGTCGGCCGGCAACGACGGCCTCGGCGGCAACGTCAAGATCACGTACCCGGCGTCGTACAAAGGCGTCCTGGCCGTAGCCTCCTCGGACCGCAACAATGAACGGGCCCCGTTCTCCCAGTCGGGCGAGTTCGTGGGCGTGGCGGCCCCGGGCGTCGACATGATCTCCACGGTCCCCGGCAACGGCCACTGCTCCGACAACGGCACCAGCTTCTCCGCCCCCTACGTCGCCGGCGTGGCCGCGCTGCTGAAGGCCAAGTACCCCAAGTGGACGGTCCAGCAGATCGTCGCCCAGATCGAACAGACGGCGGAACGCTCGATCCCCGGCCATGACCGTCTGGTCGGCTGGGGCGTGGTCGACCCGGTCAAGGCCCTGACCGACGTCGACCCGGCCCATCCGATCGAGTCCCCCCAGCCCGAGCAGAACCTCACAGGCGCGAAGGCCCCCTCGATCGCCCCGGTCCACTTCGGCGAAACACCGGACGAACGCAACATCCGCCTGGGCACGTACGTGGTGGTTGGCGGGCTGGTCCTGGTGGCAGGCCTCGGGGGGACGGCGGTGGCGGTACGGGATGCGCGGCGTCGGCGGCGGGGCCTGGGAGGCCCGGCATGCTGACGGAACTCTCCATCATGCTCTTCGTCCTGTCTGTCCTGCTGATCCTGATGGCCTGCCTGAAGGCAGACCGTGTCCGGAGATGGAGGGAATCCGTCAACCCCTCCGCCCCCGAGATGCCCGACGCGGCGTTCGTGGTCGCCCGCATCACCCTGATCGGAGTGGCGGTGGCCTGCGTCGTCTCGGGCGTCCAAGGCCTGGGCGTCGAGGAAGACTCGAAGTGGAGCGACGATGAGCTGAAGAGCGCGGTACGGGGCGCCACGGAGGCCCCCACGGCAGCTTCACCTACGGCGACTTGCTGGAGGGTGACGCTCCTGCCGACTTCGAGGGTGAATAGGCCATGCAGGTCGAAAGCGAGGTCGTCGAGCACGGTGGTGGCGATGCTCCTGAGTTCGTGTGGACGCCGCGCTCACCGGCCAGACGACACCCGACGAGGCCTCCTACCGGATCACGGCCAGTGGGCACGGACGTCTTTCTGCATGTATGTCAAGCGCACACAAGGGGTACATCGAGACGGTGGCACCCGGACTGCCGGGTGACGCGGTGGTGAAGCAGCCGAATTACACGTTCGCCGTATCGAGCCGGGCCGGGGCATGCTGAGCCGTTATTCGGTTACAGCACTCCGACCTCTTGGGCGACCACTCTCACTGAGGGCTCGAGCGGCGGTGCGGCGATAGCCGCGTTGCGACGTGCGGTCCTGACGAAACGGACGCCGAGGAGGAGAAATGAGCCTGATCGCACAGTTCGCCCAGACACCGACGCGGTTCGTAGCGCGTCGCGCGAAAGCGGCAGATCTTGCAGCGGTAATCCGACCACTCAGGTGCTGATTCCAATCCTGCTCGCCGAACTGCACGCGCCGACGCACTAGACTGGACACGGGCCTGCGGGAGCCTCCCCCGTCCGGGCGAAATGGGGGCGAGGCCACCGGTCCGTCCACCGGTCGACCGCGGGAAAGCGGCTGCAAACACCACCTGATCTGCGACGAGAAGGGCACCCCGTTCAAGCTCATCGCCACCGCGACCAACGTCAACCACATCACACAGACCCTGGCCCTGGTCGACGGCATCCCGCCCGTTGCAGGCAAGCCTGGACGACCGCGCAAGCGCCCCGACGCGCGTTCGGCGACAAGGCAAACGACAGCAACCTCAACCGGCGTGAGCTGCGCAGGGCGCCGGATACTGTCGATCATCTCCCGTAAGGGCGCTCCGAACATCAAGGCCTTGGCAAGCTTCGCTACGTCGTCGAGCAGACCTTCTCGTTCCTGCACGACTTCAAGCGCCTGCCTGGCCGCTGGGAAAAGACGCCTCGACCTGCACTACGCCTTCGTCTCACTCGCTTGGGCCTCGTTTGCTGGAGACGCCTCAACAAGACCTACTCGTGATCGTCCACGAGCTCTTAGATCACGAAAGTTGGTGCTTGCCGGACCACCAGGGGCCAGCGCCGCTGGGGCAGCTCCGCGAAATCAGACCGTAGGAACCTCGACGGGCAGATCGGCTTGGGAGGCGCACCCCGCTTTGCTGGCAACTGCTCGGGATATCGAGTTGAGGATCACCATCCTATCCCTGGGGTCGCGAGACCCGAATGAAGGTGAGAACATTTCCGCCTTGACGTACGGCGTGTCACCGATGAATGACTCTTCTGTTCCGCTGGTTGTGCATTCGAAGTAGAGGTCAGCTCCATTTTTTCCGACGGCTGCGTAGCTCCCGAGAGGAAAGGGAACCAGATTATTGGTTGCTTCCTCCAGCGGTTCGGGGTGCTGTTTTGCGGCGAGGAACTGGATCTCGATGATTGGAAAGTCGTTCTCGCCGCTGGTTTTGTAGATACTGCACTTGCTCCGCTGGGTCGGCTCGTCATGTAGATGCTTTACGGCCCTTGTTGTGGAAAATTCCTTAGGCTCGCTTGCCTCATTTTTCCCAGAGAGTTCGGAGAACCGCTTGGTGCCGGAAATCCGCTCCAGTGCGGTCCTCGCATTCGTGTCCAGGGTCCCATCACAGATCTGCTGCGCGGACACTCCTGCAGGCTCCTCCCCTGACGAACCGGTGCAGCCGCACACGAGCAGTGCCACGCCCATGGCAAGAAGAAACCCTTGGCACTTGGGCGCAGAGGCCCGATGGATTGCTGTCCTTTTCATTGCTTGATGCGTCTCAATCCTTGTACGGGGACCTGCCCCGGAAGTCGTCCTCCGCCGAGCCCGTTGCCGCGTAGAGTGTCTTGAGCTCCTGAGTGACCTGCTGGGAGTCAGCCTTTCCGCCGGCCTCCTGGTACTTCGAGAAGTAGCTTTCGTAGCTCATCCCCAGGTCGTTGACGCCTTTGTCGTAGAACTCCTGACTGGTGAGCTGCGCCTTCTCCTCAGGTTTCTGCCCTGCACCGTCGACCGCCTTGTCGATCTCATGACCGATGAATGTATTCACTACCTGCCCACCAAAGTCAGCCGCGATCGGTGCGATGGCTACGCCCGCAGCGGTCGATCCTGGTATCGGTAGCGCGGCGACACCGACACCCACTGCTGTCCCCACAATCAGCTTCCCCCAGTCCGCAGACCTTCCGAGGGACTTGTTTGCTGCTTCGGATTCGGCGCCGTAATCAGCCGCCGCCTGCTGAACACGTGCGTGGTCGAGAATGCCCCTCGCCTCTGCCTCCATCGAAAGAGCGTCCACGCCGTGATCGTAGTTCGTGGCGTTCGTGGGCGGATTCGCGTCCAAGAGGCTGGCTGTGTATAGGTGCTGAGCGGACGCAACGATGCCATGCGAAGTCTCGTTCTGGCCGAGCACGCTCAAGAAATTGATGGCTCCTCTGTTCCCGAACTCTGCGCGCTGTCCTCCGTATGCGGCAGGGAAGTCGCCAGCGTCACGTGCGCTGTCTCCCAGGCCGGACAGGGCGTAGTCGATATCGTCGATGTATGCGCCGGCCATCTTGCCCATGCTCTCAGCCATTTCGGGCTGGTCGTGCAGCATCTTGGGACCGTCTTCACTGCCATAGAGGTATGCCACTTGTTCCATCACTGCAGCCGTCGCGGCAGTGCGCTGCTCGCCGCCGATTTTGACGGCGTCTGCACTCACGTCGTAGGGGTAACCGGTTGTGGCGGCCTCAAGCGCATGGCCGAGTGACTTGCGACCTGCGATGTAGTCGTCGTCACCCTCCAGTGTCGTATCGGAAACCCAGACGCGTTCCTTGGTCAGATACTTAAGGTGCTCGTTGACTTCTGAATCCTTGTCGACTAGCTCGCCCTTACCGTCCGGCTGGGCGAAGAACTCCGTCGAGGCTCCCGGGTTGTGCCCGAGTGCCTCCAAGAACCCGGTCACAGGGTCGCGGCCCCGGTCGTTCTTGTAGCCCCAGTAGTTGAGATCGCCCTGGTTGGCATTGTTGACCCACAGATTAATGCCCTCGCCGTTGACCTGTTTGTCGAATGCCAGCAGCTTGCCGCCATAGTCGTTGAGGAACTGGTCGTCGTAGTCGCCGAAGCGCATTAGGTTGCTCATGACAGCGAATGCCGTGGGGTTGCTCGCATCGTCGATACCTAGCTGGTCCTGGCCGATCGCAACCATGTTGCGCTTCCAGCTCGCCATCTTGTCGCTGTCAGAGAGCGTGGCCTGTCCGATCGTGATCCCGAGGTTCTTCTGGAGCTGTTTGGCTTGCTCACCGCGCTTGGGGTCGTACGTAGCTTGAAAGGGATCAGCGATGCCTGCGTAGAACGTGAGGAGCTTCCTGGGGCCGACCTCAGTGGCGAACTTCTCGGAGAAAAGAGGATCGTTCTTGTACATGGCCAGGGCGGAGTTTAGTGTGGCCAGTTCGGTGTTCGTGACGTCGTGCGGATCTTTCTTGAGAATTCTCGCCATCGCCTCGGCATCGGCGATGGCCTTAGCGGCGGCGTTGCGGTCCTTATAGTTGGCGTCCGAGAAGCCCATCTTGCTTTGATCCGCGATCGCTTTGAGGACGGTGCTGGCGGAACTGTCGCTCTCGGTCGCCTTGTCGAGGATCTTCAGGATCTCGTCGCGGAGCGCGGTGATGTCGGCGGTGTTGTCGGGTTCGTTTCCGGTGCGCGCCTGCGGAGGAATGCTCGACGTGACCGTGAAGCCATCACCGGAGGGGAAGACGGTGAGGCTCTTCTTCCTGCCGTTCTCGACGGCGGTGGTGAGCTGCTGGTGGTAGTCCCTCAGTTCGCCCAGTGTGTCACTGAGGATCCTGTGAATGGTGTTGGCCTGGGTATGGGCGTCTGCGAACTCACCGGCGGTCTTGCCGATGAACTCCTTGGTGACCTGATGATTCAAGCCGGCCCAGTTGGCTTTGTTGGCGGCCTGATGCAGTTCGTCCTCGGCGTCCTTCTTCAACTGCTCGAGGTTCTTGACCAGCGTCGACCAGTCTGTGACGGCATCGTCGAGCAGCTTGAAGTTGGCGTGGAACAGAGCGTCGAAGTTCATGCGGCGTCATCCCTGGAGTTCACGGAGCGGTCGAGGAGATGGGGGGGAGGGCAGCTGAACGGTGAGGCGGTTGTGCCCCCGCTTCTTGAGCTGCTCCCTACTCCTTCTTCTTGCTCTGCTCTCCATAGACGGAGTTCGGTTCGCCCGGCGCACCGACCCGTTCGTCGAACCCGGCGTCCAGGACGGCGATGCTGCTCGTCTGCCGTGCGATGTAGTCATCGTCCCCAGCGTGCACGTTCTTGGTGACGTGCATGTGGTTCGCGATGTGCGCGCACGCATCCATGAGGGACTTGAGCTGCTCTTCCCATCGGGTCGACACATGCTGGAGTCCGGCCCCCAGTGCGAAACCTTGCTTCGACAGGTCCGCTGCCGCGGAGTCGCTGCCGACGACGGCGACGCGGGCCTTGTCCCACAGCTCGTTGTACAGGGTGTGCGCAGACTTGCCGATTGTGGCCAGATCCTTCTGGCTGGCCTTCAGGACGCCGAACTGACTGGGCACCACAAACGGACCGTACGTGCCGCCACTGCCTGCATCAACACTGTTCAGCTGCATCTGAGCCGAATCCTGGCGTCGCTGCAGCGCGTCGGACTTGAGCTGTTCCCACTCGTCCCATGCCATGGATACCTTCCCCGTGTGCGGACCGCTGGCGCCTGTGACCGTCGGACGACGTTCCTCTGGTGTCCGGATCTGCGAGACAAGCTAGCAACTCGCGGGAACAAACCATGCAGTTGCGGTCCGAAGTGTGTGGGTTGCGGACGTGAAGTCCTGGAGGAGACGCGCCTGTTTCCGTCAACCTGTGGTTGCGACCAAGCGTGAGTCTGCCTGTGCAGACGAATGTCCGTGGCGTATGGGACTTGGCTGCCCTTCGTCAAGTTGCGTAGGTTTGATTAGGGCTTCTCGGCAGCGCTACGTCGCGGCCGTCAACCTGCAACCGTTCACGCCGATCACAAGTAGGGCAAACCCTGGCGTTCTATGGCAGTGCAACTCGGTCGCTGTGCTTCCCAGTTGGGGTGCCTGCGTAGAGTTGATAACAGTGGTGTACACGGGCTGACACTGACTACGCTGTGCGATTGCACACTGAGGCTCAAGCAGGCCCAGTAGACGGGCATACGGGGAAACGGGGTGGGAGCGTCATGCTTCCTGCGGACATGGTGGGAGGAGCGTCGGCCTCCAGGGCAGCGAACCTGGAGGCCAGTGGCGAGGCCTTGACCACGTTCATGAAGCGAGTGGACGCGGTCCTCAAAGACCTTGAAGCGTCGGCCGGCAGCCCTAGCAAGGTGGGTTCGCAGACAATCAAGCCGACGTCGTTGAGTAGCGGGCAGCACACGGTCTTTCCTGAGGCGCAGAGCCTGTACTTGCAGTACAACCGGGTCCACCAAGAGCTGACGTCCCTGTCCAAGACCCTACACCTGCAGATCGAGGCGATCGGCATCGCTGTCAAGGGGGCTCACATCGGCTTCGGGAACCTCGAGGAGGAGCAGCGTCGGCGCTTCCATGAGATCCAGGTGGAGATCAGGGAAATCCAGAACGCGAATGACGGCAAGCGCCACGCCAACGGCGCCGACACCGGGAAGTTCTGACGATGACCGATGAGCACAAGGTCGATCTGGACCGCGTCCGTCAGCAGAACTCATTTGCGGACATCGCCCGGAGTGTTGAGGATCCGCAGGACGGCGGGTTGTTGACCCGGCTCGTGAACGCCAGTCTGCATGCGGTGGTCGGAGCCACCCCTGCGGGGCAGGCCGTGCACCGCAGTACGGACTTCGGTGCGACCAACCTCGGTCTCAACCAGTTGATCGACCTGGTTGAAAGAACGAACCCGGAGGACTTGGAGTCCTCCGGTAAGGCTCTTTGGGATGCGCGCGATGCCATCAAGGCTGCAGCGAAGGAGCTCGACGGCCACATCGGGAATGTTCGATGGGTCGGAGAGTCGGGCGTAGCTTTCCGTAGATGGGGCCGTTCGCTCGTCGTGAGCACCGAGGACCTCAGCGAATTCGCGGGAGCGGCGGGCGACCAGATCACCGCCGCCGCCGAGGGTCTCGCGTCAGTGCGTAAAGCGATGCCGTCACGTGACACGCAACCGGACCGGAAACGACCCGAACATTTCACCGAGGCCGAGAAGGCCGCGGACAAAGAGGAGTACGCCGACGCCGTACGGGTGGAGAAGGATCGGCAGGAGGCGATCAATCAGATGAATCGGCTGGCGTCGTACTACGCGGTCTCGGGTCAGCAGCTTGAGGCTTTGCCAGTCCCTAAGTTCGAGAGCATGCCTGATGTTGGCGTGCCTCAGCCGGCCAAGTATTGGGCTGGGCCGGATGGGACCGCATCGGAACGTTCTCAGGGAGCTGCCTCGTGGACCGTTGCGGACGCTCAGGCGTCGGCGCAGTCAGCAGGTCAGGTCCGCGTACCTGGTACAGGCGAGACACCAGTACAGTCGACGGGCATTACGGGGCGAGCCACGTACCCGGACGAGCCTGTCGGCACGAACATCAACAGTGTCGACACGCTGCCTCCGAATACGACCACGCCGGTGACGGGCAACACTCCGCCAGTCACCGGAACGCCACCCACCAATGGCGGGCAGCCCAGCATGTTCGGGGGCGGCCACAGGCCCCCAATCCCCAAGGACCTCTCTGGCAAGACCACTGGCGGTGCAGGCGGTCTCCGCACGCCTGCGTCCGCGCAGGGGCGAGCCGGGATGACGGGCGCGTCCAGTTCCAGCTCGGGGCGTAGCGCGGGGCAAGGCCCCCTCAACCAGATGGGGCGGGCCACCTCGACCGGCCAGCCGGTCGCCCGGGGAACCGCTTCCGGATCGAGGTCGTTCTCGGTCGGCCCAGGCGTGACCGGTGGGACGCCACGGGCCAGTGGCACAGCAGCGCCGCGAGCCGCTGGTGGCCCCTCCACCGGTGCCGGCCGTGACAACGGCGTGGCCGGAGGTCGTCCCACAACTGCTGGTGGTACTCCTGCGAAGAGCGGTCCGAGGATTCCACAGGGCACAGTCATCGGTGCCGGGCCGACGGCCAACGCACGGCCAACCACTGGCCGACCCGGACAGCGTGGCGTCTTCGGCGTGCCCGAGTCCGGCGTTAGGTCCGGCACGAGCGGCAATGTGTCTCGTGGTAGTTCGGGAAGGCCCGAGGCTGTCACTGGCAGCCCGGCCTCCCGTATCTCCGCCGCCGGTGCCGAGCGCAACGGCATGACCCGCGGAGGCGCTGGTCTCGTACGCGGGCCTGGAGGTCAGGGGGAGCCCCGAGAGGTAAGGAATGCGGAGGGATCGCCGCGGACTGGCCACTCGGTCGAAGACGAGGAACCGCACTTGCCCAATAAACCGCGGCGCGACGTGCCGCCGGTCGTCAACTGAGTGCTAGCGAGGACAGACAGCGCCATGAAGTCAGGGACGAGCCGACGAGCTGAGCGGGCTGCGCTCCTCGGGGCACAGCGCAGGAGACGTGTGCGTGCTGTGGGCGCGGTCGTCGGCGCCCTAACCGCGGTGAGTGTGGGGTTCACTCCGAGCGTGGCTGCCGCCGACGCCCAGTCGCAGCAGTGGTACCTGGAATCCATGCAGGCTGAGCAGATGTGGAAGGTCAGCACGGGCGAAGGAGTAAAGGTTGCCGTCATCGATTCTGGCGTGAACCCGAACACCCCCTCCCTCAAGGGCCAGGTTCTGACGGACGAGGTACCGAAGGCCGTCTCGTACCGTGCCACAAAGGACTACTCGGGCCATGGAACGAGTATGGCTGAGTTGATAGTAGGTACGGGGGCTGGCGGTGGTCTCCGAGGGCTGGCACCGGGAGCCAAGGTTGTCCCCTACCGAGCGCAGTTCGAGGGGCTTGAACCCGGGACAGCGGAGTGGGAGAAGACGCCTGATTCATGGGAGGCGCTCAGGGCGGCTGCCGACAGCGACGCAAAGATCATCAGCATGTCGTTCGGCGGCATGACCACCGAGGAGGATGAAGCTGCGATCAACTATGCCGCTTCCAAGGGCAAATTGTTGGTTGCATCTGTTGGCAACAGCGGCGGCGAGGGGAACAGCGGTCTCATCGACTATCCCGCCGCGTATCCCTATGTGATAGGGGTTTCGGCAGTCGACGCATCAGGCAAGGTCTCGAAGTTCTCCTCGTCCGGAAGCTATGTCGACCTTGCGGCTCCCGGACAGGACTTTCCTGGATGGTGCGACGCCACGTTCCGCTCATATTGCGACCGTGACGGTACGAGCCCGGCGACCGCCATTGCCGCAGCATCCGCTGCCCTGATTTGGTCCGCACACCCTGACTGGACGGTGAACCAGGTCACCAGAGCCCTCATCGACACGGCCGGGCGTACTTGGTCCAAGGACAACCCGAGCAAGTACCTCGGCTACGGGATCGTCCGTCCGCGCGTGGTGCTTGAAAACGCTGACTACGACCCTGGTGCTGCGGACTCCGACCCTCTCGCTGAGGAGAACGGCGGTGACCTGCTGGCCAAGTCCGGGGCGTCCTCGTCCGCCGCATCTTCTTCACCTTCTGCCGCTGCATCGACCTCATCACAGGCTCCGGAAAAGGGCTCGATCGGTGGCACGTCGGCGGCAGGATCAAGCGCGGAATCCGGCGACGACAGCAGCACCTTGTGGATCGCCCTGGGCGCCGCAGCCGCAGTGATCGTGATCGGCGGCGCCGGTGCGGCCGTCCTCCGGGCACGTCGTGCGAGGTGACGGGACCGGCCGCCCCCAGAAAAGTGGCCAGACGCCTCATGGGCTACTGGGCACAGCCTCAACAGCGTCATCACCCTGTCGAGGCGATGACGCGGACCAATCGACCGGACAACAGACAGTGGAAGGGATGCCTGGTCATGTCTATGGACCAGAAGCTCGAAGATGCAGCAGTAGTCAGGCTGCAGAAGCAGATGTACGAGAAGTACGAGAACATCCGAAAGCGGGTCCACAAGCTCCAGGGCGTCATCGACAGCCTCGAAGGCGGCCAGTGGCAGGGCATCGGTCGTGCCGAGTTCGACCGGAAGCAGGCTGAGATCAACCAGTCGCTGATCAAGATCGGCAACATTCTCGGTGAGGTCATGGAAGCCATGACCACGGCACGCAACATCAAGGATTCCAAAGAGGACGAGGTGCGCGCGGCGGTCAGCCGGATCAACATCCAGGACGGTGCTCCCACGGTTCCGCCGTCTGCTTTCAACTCGATGTGAGCGCCCTGAACGAAGGCCTTTGGTTCAGGGCATCGAGCACGACAGTTGACAGTTACAGCACATCACCGGCACACGATCGAGACGAGGTAGGCAGGCATGAGCCGTAACAACGACGGGCTTTCCGTCTCTTATGACGCGCTGGACTTCGCCGCCACCAACATCGGCAACGAGGCGAAGCTGCTGGAGCAGGACCTTCAGGAGCTCCGGAAGATGGTCGAGAGCAGCCAGCAGTACTGGGCGGGCGTGTCCCAGGAGGAGTACCGCCAGAAGCTGGCCCGTTGGGACAGGGAAGCCAACGACATCCACCAGGCCCTGATGGGCATCGGCCAGGTCGTCGGGCAGGCCGGTGGTACGTACATGGAAGGCGACAAGAGGGCCGCCAGCTACTTCATGTAGGACAGTCGGTTCTCAAAGCAGTTCAGCAGTCCAGGGTGGGCGCGCGCGGGAGACGCCCACCCTGCTGTTGTGTGGGGCGTGGGAGTCGGCGACGAGGATCTGCCTGTCAGCGAACGGTGACGACCATCCGCGGCAGCAGCCTAGACGGCCGACCTCCCGGCCGATGACCTGCGGTTCCACGAACATCATGCCCAAAACGCCTGTGGGTGGTTCTCCCTCAACGGTCGTAAAGCCCAGGATGCGGCCGTCCCTGTCAGCCACCGAGGCTCGCCACGCCGACCTGATCAGCACATTTATCCACGGGGCGTGCACCGATTCCGCCGGGGCGGCTGGCCCCCGGCTGGTGCATTGCGAACTCTCGCTCGTACTGTGTCGGCGATCCCGACACTCAGCCGACAGCGCGGGCGCCGTCACCGATGGGTGTCCGGCACCAACCCCACCTGAACCAACGGCTTCCCCCGCTTCCGCGACACGAAGACACCCCGCCCCGCGGGCATCGAACGCGGTCGTACGCCGCCCAGCAGGTCCCCCTCGTTCGGGTCGCCGGCAAGGACCACGCCCTGGGCGCCGAGTTCCCTCATGCGCTGCATGAACGGCTCGTAGCCCGCGCGGCCCGCGCCCGCGGTGGAGCGGGCGATGATGAAGCGGACGCCGACGTCCCGGGCGAACGGGAGCAGTTCCGTGAGGCCGGACAACGGGTTGCCGCTGGACGTGGACACCAGGTCGTAGTCGTCGATGACGATGTACACCGTCGGGCCCTGCCACCAGCTGCGGTCGCGCAGCTGCTCGGGGGTGACGTCGGCGGTCGGCGTACGGCGCTGCATCAGGTTGGCCAGCGCGTCCATGTGGTGCTGCATCTGGTTGGACATGGGGATGTACTCCGCCAGATGCGAGTCCGGGGTCACGCCCAGCAGGGAGCGGCGGTTGTCGACCACGAAGAGCTTCGCCTCGTTGCCGTCGTACCGCTCGGTCAACCGCTGGATGAGCAGCTTCAGCAGGTTGGACTTGCCGGACTCGCTCTCACCGAAGACGAGGAAGAACGGGTCCTGCTCGAAGTCGACGAACACCGGCTCCAGGTTGTCCTCGTCGAGCGCGAAGGCGATGCCCCGGTTGGGGAAGCGGTTCCCGGGCGGCAGCTGGTGGGCGGGGAACTCGCGCGGCAGCAGCCGCACTTCGGGGGCGCCGGGCTGCTGCCAGTGCCGGGAAACCTCCGCCGCCAGCGCCTGCGCCGCCTCGGCCAGCTCCGTGTCCGAGGACAGGCCGTCGATGCGTGGGACCGCCGCCATGAAGTGCTGCTTCTGCGGAGTCTGGCCCCGGCCCGGGACACCGGTCGGCACGTTGGCCGCGACCTTGCGGTCGAACTCGGAGTCCATGGTGTCGCCGAGCCGCAGCTCCAGGCGGTTCATCAGGTGGTCCTTGAGGTTGGAGCGGACCTCCATGGAGCGCGACGCGGTGAGGATCAGGTGCATGCCGTAGCCGAGGCCGCGCGCGGCGATGTCCAGGACGGCGGGCTCCAGTCCGTCGTAGTCGGAGCGGAAGTTGCCCCAGCCGTCGATGACCAGGAAGACGTCGCCCCACGGCTGGTCGGTCGTCGAGATGTCGCCGCGGGCGCGTCGGGCGCGGAACTCGGCGATGGAGGAGATACCGGCGGCACGGATGTACTCCTCGCGGCGGGTCATGATGCCGTACACCTCGGCGACCGTACGCCGGACCTTCTCCGGGTCGAGCCGCGAGGCGATGCCGCCCACGTGCGGCAGGCCCGCCACGGACGCCAGACCGCCACCACCGAAGTCGAGCCCGTAGAACTGCACTTCGTGCGGGGTGTGGGTGAGCGCGAAGGAGGTGATGATCGAGCGCAACAGGGTCGACTTGCCGGACTGCGGGCCGCCCAGGATCTGCATATGGCCGGCCGCGCCGCCGAAGTCGGTCCACAGCGGGTCGCGGCGCTGCTCGTACGGCTTGTCGACGATGCCGACGGGGACGACGAGCCGACCCGCGCCCTCGTAGCCGGGCTGGGTGAGTCCTCGGCCCGGCACGGCGGCCAGGCCGGGCAGCAGGAAGTCCAGCGACGGCGGGCTGTCCAGCGGCGGCAGCCACACCTGGTGGGCCGCCGGGCCCTGCGCCTCCAGCCGCCGCACGATGACGTCCAGCACGGTGTCGGCGAGCGCGTCGTCGGTCTGGTCCGGCTCGTCCTCCTGCCGCTGCTGGGGCAGCACCGCCACGTACTGGACGGGCACCCGCGACGCCGTGAACAGCACGGGCCTGCGGTCCACCGGGAGCGGGCCGCCGTACGACGCGGCCTGCTGGGCGCTGGAGCGGTACACCCCGGAGACGTACGCGGCTTTGAAGCGGACCATCTCGTCCGTGCCGAACTTCAGGAAGCCGGAACCGGGCACGTTCGGCAGCTCGTAGGCGTCCGGCACGCCGAGCGCGGCGCGCGACTCGGCCGCCGAGAACGTGCGCAGACCGATCCGGTACGACAGGTACGTCTCCAGACCGCGCAGACGGCCCTCCTCCAGGCGCTGCGAGGCCAGCAGCAGATGCACACCGAGTGACCGGCCGATGCGGCCGATCTGCACGAACATCTCGATGAAGTCCGGCTTCGCGGTGAGCAGTTCGCTGAACTCGTCGATGACGAGGACCAGTGAGGGGATCGGCTGGAGCGCGGCACCGGCCGCGCGGGCCTTCTCGTATGCGTGGATGTTGGCGTAGTTCCCCGCGTCCCGCAGCATCTCCTGACGGCGGTTCAGCTCTCCCCGGATCGAGTCGCCCATGCGGTCGACGAGGGTCAGGTCGTCGGCAAGGTTGGTGATGACCGCGGCCACATGCGGCAGTTGAGCCATGCCCGCGAAGGTCGCACCGCCCTTGAAGTCGGCGAGGACGAAGTTCAGCGTCTCGGAGGAGTGGGTGACCGCCAGGCCGAGGACCAGGGTGCGCAGCAGCTCCGACTTGCCGGAACCGGTCGCGCCGACGCACAGACCGTGCGGCCCCATGCCCTCCTGCGCGGCCTCCTTGAGGTCGAGCATCACCGGCCGGCCGTCCTCACCGACGCCGATCGGCACGCGCAGCCGCTCGGACTGCGAGCGCGGCCGCCAGGTGCGCCGCGGGTCGACGGTCGCCGCGTCGCCGAGGTTGAGCAGATCCGTGAACTCCAGGTTGGCGAGCAGCGGTTCGTCGTCGTCCCCGCCCGAGGCCATCCGCAGCGGCGCCAGCTGCCGGGCCAGCGCCTCCGCCGCCTCGTACGACAGGACGTCGGGCGTGCCCTCGTAGACCAAGCCGTGCGCCGACTCCAGGCGCAGCTCGCGCGGGTGTACGACGATGGAGAGGTCACCGCGTCCGGTGGTGAGTTCGCCCGGCACCACCTCCAGGACCGTCACGCCCTGCAGCCCCTCCGGGCTGGCGAGCAGTGAGGTGGGCGGCAGGGAGACACCGTCGAGGACGACCACCAGGTGCGGCTGCTCGGGCACCGGCGGCGCGCTCGGGTGGAAGCGCGGGCGGCCCTGGAGCCGGGCGGCCAGCAGGTCCTCCAGCTCGACCGGGTTGGTGGTGATCAGGCGCAGGCTGCCCGCGCCGTCCGCCTCGCCCTTGGCCTGCACGTGCGGCAGCCACTTGGCCCACTCCCACTCGGGCGCGGACTCCCGGCCGGTGGCGACGGCGATGACGAGGTCCTCGGGGGAGTGCAGTGAGGCAAGGGCGGCGGTCACCGCGCGCGCGGCGCCGCGCACGGTGACCGGCTCACCGCTGATCGACACGTGGTAGAAGGCCCGCAGCGAGACCGCCATCGGCAGGTCCTCAAGGGTGCTGTGCGTGGCCACGAAACGCTCCATGGCGCCCGCCGTCAGCGGCTCCAACTGGTCCACCGGCGCGGTCTGCGGCGGGACCAGGGGAGTGGCCAGGGCCTGCGGGCCGAGACCGACGCGCACTTGCCCGAAGTCCTCGTCGCCGGCCCGGCGCTCCCACACGCGGCTGCCCTCGGCGACCAGCGCCCACAGTTGCTCCGGCGAAGGGTGCAGGTAGTACTGGGCGTCCCGCTGCGCCTTGGCGGTTTTCTGCGTCTCCCGCCGGGTCTGCGACAGATACCGCAGGTAGTCGCGGCGGATGTCGGCGATCTGCCCCTGGCTGCCTCGCCGGTAGCGAATCAGCATCGCGACGCCCATGGCGATGGTGGAGGCCACCATCACCATGCCCATGATCTTCATGAAGGGCTGAGCCTGGGGGTTGAAGAAGAACACCACGGACCCGCCCATGCCGAGCATGGGCAGGAGCTGCATCAGGGCGCCTTCCTGCTGCCCGCGCGGCAGCTCCGGCGGAGGCTGCAGCACGACCTCGTTCGTGGGCACTTCCCGCGGCAGTGCCCTCGGTGGGCGCTTGACGACGATGTGGCTCACTTGGCACCAATTCCCTTACCGGAGCGACCGTTCCGTCCGCCGCCCCGTGTCCGGCGAACGTCGATCGCGAAGCGCGATCCTACTGAGAACCACTGACAACGGTGGGCGGTAGGGTGCCCGTGAGACGTGTGAGCAGTTGCGAATCGGGCCCCAGAAAACCAGACAATCCGCACTGTTCGTTGTGAGTGCTCCCCGCCTGCACCCGGGCAACGCGGCGCATGCGGCCGACGGCGCGGGCGGCAAGGCGCAACCTACACAGGATCGTTACAGGCGATCGCGCGCCCGACGCCGCGACCGCCGTACACCGACGAGGGGGAACAGCAGGTGAGCATGACGGCCTCCGCGCCGACCGGCGCGACCGGCGGAGCGGGCACCGGAGCTCCTTCCGGGGCGGGCACCGGGTTCGGGTTCTGCCGTGTCACCATCGTGGCGCCCGACAGCCGCATCGACGTGGCGCTGCCCGACGATGTGTCAGTCGCCGACCTCTACCCGGAGATCCTGCGGCTCTCCCGGCAAAGCCCCGCCGAGGGCGCCCCGGTCGGCTACCACCTCGTACGCAGGGACGGCACCGTCCTCGACGGATCCCGTTCCTTCACCGCCCAGCGCATCCTGGACGGCGAGCTGCTGACGCTGCGTCCGTTCGCCGAGTCGCTGCCGCCCGCGGTCCACGACGACGTCTCCGAGGCGATCGCCTCCGCCGTCACCCAGGACCGCACCCTGTGGAACGGCACCCTCACCCGCGCCGCCGGCCTGATCGCCGGCGGGATCCTGCCCGCACTGCTCGCGTTCGTGGTCTGGAACTCACAGATCCGCCACGACATGCACAGCCTTCAGGGCATCCTCGCCGCCGTCACCGGTGTCCTCCTGGTCGCCGTCGCGTGCGTCCGCGCTCGGGTCTACGACGACCGCGGCTCGGCCGTCGCCCTCGGCCTGGGGGCCCTGCCGAACATCGCCGTGGCCGGGTCCGGACTGCTCCCGCTGTCGGAGGGGCAGGGCGTCGGACGGCTGCAGTTCCTGCTCGCGTGCGCGGCGGTCCTCGTCGCCTCCGTGGTGCTCACGCTGGTGTCGCCCAGCGGGGACGGCCCTTTCGTGGCGTTCGTTTTCGCCTCCACGATCGGGCTGCTGACCACCTTCATCGCGATGCTCACGCATCTGAAGCCCATCGAGACGGCCGCCGTCTGTGCCCCGCTCGCGGTCTGCGCCCTCGCCTTCCTGCCCGGCCTGTCCATGCGGTTCGCACGGCTGCCCATCGGCTTCGAACCGCCCAACCCCGGTCGCGGCTACACCACCGAGGAACCCGCCGCCCAGCAGGAGCCCGTCGACACCCGGCGCATCACCGCCCAGGTCCGCCGCGGCCACGAACTCCTCGTCGGCCTCGTCGGCGGCTGCGCGCTCGTCACAGTCGGCGCGTCGATCGTCCTCAGCTTCTCCAGCAACGTCTGGGCGCAGTTCCTCGCCCTCGCCACGGGCATCGCCATGCTGATGCGCGCCCACCTGTTCCGCTACACCGCGCAGGTCGGCGCCACGCTCTCCGCCGGGCTCGCCGCCCTAGTCTTCCTCGGCCTCGGGCTCGCCCTGAACCCGCCCACGGAGTTGCTGCGCGACGCCCTCCAGGGCGACACCACCGGCCTCGACATCCGCAGCGTCTGGCTCGCGGCGGCGATCGCCGGAGCCACCGCCCTCGTCACCGCGATCGGCCTGATCACTCCGCGGCGCGGCGTCAGCCCCTTCTGGGGACGCTTCATGGAGATCGCCGAGAGCTTCGTCCTGCTGACCCTGGTGCCGTTGGCTCTCGCCGTCTTCGACGTGTACGCGGCCGCCCGCGCGATGGCGAGCTGAACGCCGCGCGGCAGGCAGGCGACGAGCTGACCGCACGGCACGGAATGGAATTCGGAGGGTGAGCTTCGGCCCACCGCCTTCGATATACAGCGGCCGCATCAGCATCTTGCGGCGGCGCTTGAGGGCCAAGACGCTGGCCAACGCGGGACAGAGCCGCATCGACGTCCGCGAGACCGTCGAGAAGCGGCCTGCGAGCACCGTTGGGAAGATGGCGTTCCGTCGAGCACCGTTGGGAAGATGGCATTCTGTTTCTCCGTGGTCGACATGAGCACGGGCGAGCGGTACGAGATGCCGGGCATGTGGGCCACGGACAAGATCCTCGCCAAGGGCATCAACAGGACCCTCGTCGGCCTGGCCATCGGCACCGACGCCAAACCCGGCGACGAGAAGTGGAAGCTCCCCCTCGACGGCCCCATCTGCGGCTACCCCCGCCATGTCACCGGGGAGAACCGTACGGCCGTCCTGTACCGCGCGAACGACAGCGAGGAGGAGAGGCCCTACTGCGACCGTGTCGCCTTCTTCGACCTCGACGACGGCCGCAAGATCTGGTCCCACGACTTCCCCGCCTCCGCGACCGGCACCCGTCCCGGTGCCCCTCGAACGGTGCCGTCCAGGACACCCCCGGCGTGACCCTGGTCCACGAACACGGTCGCCGTCACCTGGGGCGGCGGCACCATTGCGTACGGCATGGATCGCGGCGAGATCCGCTGGAGCACGAAGGCCACCGGCGCCTGCCAGGACGCCGGCGCCGCCGGCGGAGGCGCGCTACCCGTGCGCGAGGAGTGCTGGAGCAACGACAAGAGCCTGCCCGTCGCCTCCTGGGAAGCCATCGCGTTCAAGGTACGCAGGGTCGATCCGGCCACGGGCCGCACGCTGTGGTCGTACTCGGCCGCAAAGGGCGTCCGCGGCGTCAGCGTCCCCTCCTCGGATCCGGTTGTCCTCGCCGTCTCCGCGGGCGACACCGGCATCACCGAACTGCGCCCCCTCGACGACGACGGCAAGAACCGCGCCACGATCCGCCTCCAGCCGGCACCTACGTGGGGGAGTGCTCGTACGGGGACCATCTCGTCATCGACTACTGCCCGACGGTCGCCGTCGGCGGCGACCAGGTCTTCCTCCGCAGCGAGGACGACATCGGGGTGCACACCTCCAACTGGGTCATCGGCTTCGACCTGGCGACCGGGAACACCACGACGAAGTTCGACTCCGGTCCCAACGCCCTGCTGATCCCGGTGCGGACGAGCGGCGACAAGCTCCTCGCCTGCGCGAGAGCCAGGACAACATCACGCCCACCGCGCTCGTCAGCCCCGCCCGGAGACGGGCAAGGAGACGCCGTTCTTCTACTTCGACCTGCCGCCCGAGGCCGAGACTTTCACCCTGATCGACTTCAGCGACGTCCTCGTCCAGGACGGCTGCCTCTTCTTCGGCGCCGAGTCGGCCACCGGCCCCGGGCCCGACCAGCCGAAGTGGGTCTACCTGGTGCTCGGCATCGAGTCCAACGCGCGGAAGACTCCGTGACCACTGCCCGGCGGCGGCCGACACGGCATCGGCCGCCGCACCGGACTACTGCTCCGCGAGCCCGCCGTTCTGCGGCGTCGGCTCCAGATCGAACTCCCCGTCCCGAGCCCCCAGCACAAACGCCCGCCACTCCGCCTCCGTGTACCGCAGCACGGTGTCGGGGTCGAGGGACGACCGCATGGCCACGGCGCCGCCGGGCAGGTAGGCGATCTCGACCCGCTCCTCGTGCTCCTCGGTTCCCGGCGCGCAGTGCCACTCGACCCCCGAGATGTCGAGCGCGTACAGCTCGTCCCGCTCCCGCTCCTTGCGTGCTTTGAGTTCCTGGTCCTCGGCATCGGCCATTACGGCTCCGGTCCTTCCATCGATACGACGAGCTGTGCCGCTACCCTACTTGCCGACGTTCCCCCAGGTCAGAGGTTTGCCAGAGTCGCACTCACGTACACCCGGCCGGTATTGCGGGCCAGAACGGGGCAGAAAGGTTCCCTTCCAGCGCGTTTTGCCGCAAGGGCTCGGCCGCGTACCCGGAGCCCCGGCCGGGGGACACCGGCCCGCGGACGAGGGCACCCAGCCGCCCTGGTACCCTCAGTGACGGCCGTATGTGTACGCACCCCCGGAGCCCCGCTCTGGAGGCCGCGCCCAGCGGATCCCCGCCTTCCGAGTCATGGAAGATCCCCCGAGAAGAAGACCGGGGGCACTCGGTGGCCACTCACAGACTATGAGGAGTACGCGTGTCGCTCGACGCCGCTACGAAGAAGCAGATCATCTCCGAGTTCGGTACCAAGGAGGGTGACACCGGCTCCCCCGAGGTCCAGGTCGCTCTGCTGTCCCGTCGGATCTCCGACCTGACGGAGCACCTCAAGACCCACAAGCACGACCACCACTCCCGCCGTGGCCTGCTGATCCTGGTCGGTCAGCGCCGCCGGCTGCTGCAGTACCTCGCCAAGAAGGACATCCAGCGCTTCCGTACGCTGGTCGACCGCCTCGGCATCCGCCGTGGTGCGGCGGGCGCCAAGTAAGACGCCGCGAAGGGAGCGGTTCCCACTGCGAGGGGGCCGCTCCCTTTGCTGTACGTGCGGAGTGTCACTGCCCCTTTGTAGTGTGGTAGCACAACGCAATACGCACGACACGCGTACGCACTGCACGCGTACACGACACGCATTTACGTACGACACGCCGTGATTCCGCGTACCCACCGGGGTAGGCGGCATCACAAGACGAACGAGGAGGAGCGCACCTCGCCGCCGCCGGTCCTCGGTAGTGGCCCCCGGGGGGACCCCCGGGTGCTTCGATCGAAGACCGGCCCGCACCAGACGGAGCGCTTCTCCGCCACCGTCCCCCCGCCAACACGGGTGAGGAGGGACGAAGACGAGGAGAAAACGCTAGTGGAGAACGAGACCCACTACGCCGAGGCCGTCATCGACAACGGCGCCTTCGGCACCCGCACCATCCGCTTCGAGACGGGCCGCCTGGCCAAGCAGGCCGCCGGTTCCGCCGTGGCGTACCTGGACGACGACACCATGGTGCTGTCGGCCACCACCGCCTCCAAGACCCCCAAGGACCAGCTCGACTTCTTCCCGCTGACGGTCGACGTCGAGGAGCGGATGTACGCGGCCGGGAAGATCCCCGGTTCCTTCTTCCGCCGTGAGGGCCGGCCGAGCGAGGACGCGATCCTCACCTGCCGCCTGATCGACCGCCCGCTGCGCCCGTCCTTCAAGAAGGGCCTGCGCAACGAGATCCAGGTCGTCTGCACCGTCATGGCGCTCAACCCCGACCACCTGTACGACGTCGTGGCGATCAACGCCGCCTCCGCGTCCACGCAGCTGGCCGGTCTGCCCTTCTCCGGCCCGATCGGCGGCGTCCGCGTCGCGCTGATCCGCGGCCAGTGGGTCGCTTTCCCGACGCACACCGAGCTCGAGGACGCCGTCTTCGACATGGTCGTCGCGGGCCGTGTCCTGGAGGACGGCGATGTCGCGATCATGATGGTCGAGGCCGAGGCCACCGAGAAGACCATCAAGCTGGTCGAGGGCGGTGCCGAGGCGCCGACCGAGGAGATCGTCGCCGCCGGTCTGGAGGCCGCGAAGCCCTTCATCAAGGTGCTGTGCAAGGCCCAGTCGGACCTCGCCGCCAAGGCCGCCAAGCCGGTCGGCGAGTTCCCGATCTTCCTGGATTACCAGGACGACGTCCTGGAGGCCCTGACGGCTGCCGTCAAGCCCGAGCTCGCCCAGGCGCTCACCATCGCCGGCAAGCAGGAGCGCGAGGCCGAGCTGGACCGCGTCAAGACCCTCGCCGCCGAGAAGCTCCTGCCGGAGTTCGAGGGCCGCGAGAAGGAGATCTCCGCCGCGTACCGCTCGCTGACCAAGACTCTGGTCCGTGAGCGCGTCATCAAGGAGAAGAAGCGCATCGACGGCCGGGGCGTGACGGACATCCGTACGCTCGCCGCCGAGGTCGAGGCCATCCCGCGGGTGCACGGCTCCGCGCTGTTCGAGCGCGGCGAGACCCAGATCCTGGGCGTCACCACCCTGAACATGCTCCGCATGGAGCAGCAGCTGGACACCCTCTCCCCGGTGACCCGCAAGCGCTACATGCACAACTACAACTTCCCGCCGTACTCCACCGGCGAGACCGGCCGCGTCGGCTCCCCCAAGCGCCGCGAGATCGGCCACGGCGCCCTCGCCGAGCGCGCCCTGATGCCGGTGCTGCCGACGCGCGAGGAGTTCCCGTACGCGATCCGTCAGGTGTCCGAGGCCCTCGGCTCCAACGGCTCGACGTCCATGGGTTCGGTCTGCGCCTCCACCATGTCGCTGCTGAACGCCGGTGTGCCGCTGAAGGCCCCGGTCGCCGGTATCGCCATGGGCCTGATCTCCCAGGAGATCGACGGCGAGACGCACTACGTCACCCTCACCGACATCCTCGGTGCGGAGGACGCCTTCGGTGACATGGACTTCAAGGTCGCCGGCACCAAGGAGTTCGTGACCGCCCTCCAGCTCGACACCAAGCTGGACGGCATCCCGGCCTCCGTGCTCGCCGCCGCCCTGAAGCAGGCCCGGGACGCCCGGCTCCACATCCTCGACGTGATGATGGAGGCCATCGACCGGCCCGACGAGATGTCCCCGAACGCGCCGCGGATCATCACCGTGAAGATCCCGGTCGACAAGATCGGCGAGGTCATCGGCCCCAAGGGCAAGATGATCAACCAGATCCAGGAGGACACGGGCGCCGAGATCACCATCGAGGACGACGGCACGATCTACATCGGCGCCGCCGACGGCCCGTCCGCCGAGGCCGCTCGTACGGCGATCAACTCCATCGCCAACCCGACCATGCCGGAGGTCGGCGAGCGCTACCTGGGCACGGTCGTGAAGACGACGACCTTCGGCGCGTTCGTCTCCCTGCTGCCCGGCAAGGACGGCCTGCTGCACATCTCGCAGATCCGCAAGCTGGCCGGCGGCAAGCGCGTGGAGAACGTCGAGGACGTGCTCGGCGTGGGCCACAAGGTCCAGGTCGAGATCGCCGAGATCGACTCCCGTGGCAAGCTCTCCCTGATCCCCGTGATCGAGGGCGAGGAAGGTTCCGAGGCCGACACGAAGGACGACGCCGACCAGTGACGTCCCGTAGCTCCAAGGTGACGGCCCGCCCCTCTTCGGAGGTGCGGGCCGTCGCCCGTACCCAAACCCTCATCAAGGGCACGAACGGCATCGGCACCGTCCGCAAGACCACCCTCCCCGGCGGTCTCCGCGTCGTCACCGAGACCCTGCCCTCCGTGCGCTCCGCCACCTTCGGCATCTGGGCGCACGTCGGCTCCCGCGACGAGACGCCGTCCCTGAACGGCGCCACGCACTACCTGGAGCACCTCCTCTTCAAGGGCACGCAGCGGCGCAGCGCCCTGGACATCTCCTCCGCCCTCGACGCGGTCGGCGGCGAGATGAACGCGTTCACGGCGAAGGAGTACACGTGCTACTACGCACGCGTGCTCGACGCCGACCTCCCGCTCGCGATCGACGTCGTCTGCGACATGCTGACCGGCTCGCTCATCCTCGAAGAGGACGTCAACGTCGAGCGCGGCGCCATCCTCGAAGAGATCGCGATGACCGAGGACGACCCGAGCGACTGCGTGCACGACCTGTTCGCGCACACGATGTTCGGCGACAACCCGCTCGGCCGCCCGGTCCTCGGCACGGTCGACACGGTCAACGCCCTCACCGCCGACCGCATCCGCCGCTTCTACAAGAAGCACTACGACGCGACCCACCTCGTGGTCGCCTGCGCGGGCAACATCGATCACAACAAGGTCGTACGACTGGTCCGCGCCGCCTTCGAGAAGGCCGACGCCCTCAAGGACCCGGCCGCCCAGCCCATCGCCCCGCGCGACGGACGCCGCGCCATCCGCACCGCCGGCCGGGTCGAGCTGCTCGGCCGCAAGACCGAGCAGGCCCATGTCGTGCTCGGCATGCCGGGCCTGGCCCGCACGGACGACCGCCGCTGGGCCCTCGGTGTGCTGAACACCGCGCTCGGCGGCGGCATGTCGTCGCGGCTCTTCCAGGAGGTACGGGAGAAGCGCGGCCTCGCCTACAGCGTCTACTCGTACACCTCCGGCTTCGCCGACTGTGGCCTGTTCGGCCTGTACGCGGGCTGCCGACCGAGCCAGGTGCACGACGTGCTGAAGATCTGCCGCGACGAACTCGACCACGTCGCCGAGCACGGCCTGTCCGACGACGAGATCGACCGCGCCATCGGCCAGCTCCGCGGCTCCACGGTCCTCGGCCTGGAGGACACCGGCGCGCTGATGAACCGTATCGGCAAGAGCGAGCTGTGCTGGGGCGAGCAGATGTCCGTCGACGACATGCTGGCCCGGATAGCTGCGGTGACCCCGGACGACGTCCGCGCGGTCGCGCGCGACATCCTGGGACAGCGGCCCTCGCTGTCGGTCATCGGCCCGCTGAAGGACAAGCAGGCCTCGCGTCTGCACGACGCCGTCGCCTGAGACCCGTACCCGGTAAGGAAGCAACAACATGAGCAAGCTGCGCGTGGCGGTCCTCGGTGCCAGGGGCCGGATCGGTTCGGAGGCGGTACGAGCCGTCGAGGCCGCCGAGGACATGGAGCTGGTCGCCGCCCTCTGCAGGGGCGACAAGCTGGAGACGCTGGCCGAGACCGGCGCCCAGGTCGCCGTCGAACTCACCACGCCGGCCTCGGTGATGGGCAACCTCGACTTCTGCGTACGGCACGGAATCCACGCCGTCGTCGGTACGACGGGCTGGACCGACGAGCGCCTCGCGCAGCTGCGCGGCTGGCTGGAGCAGTCCCCGCAGACGGGCGTGCTCATCGCGCCCAACTTCTCCATCGGGGCCGTCCTGACCATGAAGTTCGCACAGATCGCCGCGCCGTACTTCGAGTCCGTCGAAGTGGTCGAGCTGCACCACCCCAACAAGGTCGACGCCCCCAGCGGCACCGCCACCCGCACCGCCCAGCTCATCGCGCAGGCCCGCCGCGAGGCGGGTACGGCCCCGGCGCCGGACGCCACGGTCACGGCCCTGGACGGCGCCCGCGGCGCGGACGTCGACGGCGTCCCGGTCCACGCGGTGCGCCTGCGCGGTCTGCTGGCCCACCAGGAGGTCCTGCTGGGCGGCGAGGGCGAGACCCTCACCATCCGGCACGACTCGCTGCACCACAGCAGCTTCATGCCGGGCATCCTGCTGGGCGCCCGCCGTGTGGTGAGCACCCCGGGCCTCACTTTCGGCCTGGAACACTTCCTGGACCTGGGCTGAGCCGGACCCTCATGCGCGCGAAGCTCTCCTACCTCGTCACGGCCGCCGTCCTGGTCTTCTACTTCGTCCTGGTCGGCAGCCGTGGCGTGCTGCTCATCAAGACCGGCTCGCTCCTCGCCGTGACCTTCGGTGTCGCGGTGCTGATCCTGCCGCTGATCGGCCTGTGGTTCCTGTGGAAGAACACCCAGTTCGTCCGCCGGGCCAACGCCCTCGCGGCCGAACTCGACGCCGAGGGCGGTCTGCCCGTCGACGAACTCAAGCGGCTGCCCAGCGGCCGTGTCGACCGTGACTCGGCCGACGAGGTCTTCGCCCGGCGCAAGGCCGAGACGGAGGCGGCGCCCGATGACTGGCGTACATGGTTCCGCCTGGCCATCGCGTACCACGACGCCCGCGACACCCCCCGCGCCCGCAAGGCGATGCAACGCGCGATCGCCCTCCACGACGGCAAGCCCGTCGAGGCCTGACCCCGACCGGGCAGGCCGGCCCCGATGCGAGGCGTCTCAGCCCCGACGGTACTCGTCGGCGCCCCGACGGTACTCGTCGGCCCACGCCTCCACCGAGTCCGCCGCCCGGTCGAACGCCGCCGGCCGGGCCAGGAAGTCGGAGTTGTGCGTGGTCAGCAGAGTGGGCGCATCGTCCGAGGGACGGTCCTTGCGTACGAGAATCAGGGCCTGCCCCTGCACCGTGCGCGGCAGCCCCAGCCAGCGCACCGGCTGCTGCACCGTCCGCACGGCGCCGACCCGCTCCCACGGCAGCGTCCGGGTGTGCAGGAAGCGCACCTGGCGCAGCCCGTGCGCGCTCACCCACACGCCCATGCGCAGCAGCCGCAGGGCGACGGCGATGATCGCCAGCGCGATGCCGAACACTGCCCCGGCGGCAGGCAGCGTGTCGGTCAGCGCGATGATCACCGCCGCGAACAGCACGTACGAGGCGAGCAGCAGCCAGATCGCGGCCACGCCCACGCGCCAGGGACCGGGGCGGTAGGGGCGCCGCCAGCGGTCGCGGTCGTCAAACGGCAGCGCGACATCGTCCGCGGTGTCGAAGGCGCGGTCGGCCGTCAGGAAGGGCAGGGGCACGGCTGGGTCCTCACTCATCCATGCATGGGCTGTGCCCGGTGAGGCTATCGACCCGTGTCCCCGCTCACCACCCTTGGGGGTCCGTCAGAGTCAGGCCCCGCTCAGCGCCCGTCGGACGCCTGGGACTGCTGCGTCGGCGTGGACGAGTGATCCAGCTCCAGTGCCGGCATCCCGATCACCAGGGAGCCCACGAGCGCGGCCACGATGGTGAGCCCCATGAGCCAGCGCCCGGCTATCTGCCCGACGGTCGCGCGCTCGCGGGGTGGGGGAGTGACATTGCTGCGGAACTGCTCTGCTTCGGCGAGGAAGGCGAAGGGTACGGGTTCGCGCCGACGGAACATCGGGGGGTCCTGCTCCTCTCTGGACTCGAACGAATCGCTGTCACCAACACAGACGAGCGGGTGACACAAAAGGTGCCCGGTTAAGCCGGATTGACAGAACTTTCGCCTCGGTTCGCCGAAGATGTCGCGGCCCGGCACCGAACGCCCCGATGTCAGTGCCGGGCCGTAGAGTGGGCGCCGCACGAGAGAAGTGAATGGAAGGGACTCTCCAAGCCGTGACCGACACCCCCGCCGACGCAGCCAAGGACGCCCCGGAGCTCAAGCCGAGCTTCCGCAGCGACGTCACCGTCGAGCTGGTCAAGCACACCGCCTCGGACGCCGACGTGCTCTTCGCCGCCCGCGTCTCGACTCTCGGCGAGCAGTCCCTGGACGAGCTGAACAAGGACCCCGAGCGCTCCAAGGGCCTCATCAACTACCTGATGCGGGACCGGCACGGCAGCCCCTTCGAGCACAACTCGATGACCTTCTTCATCAGCGCCCCGATCTTCGTCTTCCGCGAGTTCATGCGGCACCGCGTGGGCTGGTCGTACAACGAGGAGTCCGGCCGCTACCGCGAGCTCCAGCCGGTCTTCTACATCCCCGACGAGTCCCGCAAGCTGGTCCAGGAGGGCCGCCCCGGCAAGTACCGCTTCGTCGAGGGCACGCAGGCCCAGCAGGAGCTGGTCGGCCGCGTCATGGAGGACTCCTACCGCCAGGCCTACGAGGCCTACCAGGAGATGCTCGCCGCCGGCGTCGCCCGCGAGGTCGCCCGCTCGGTCCTCCCCGTCGGCCTGTACTCGTCGATGTACGCCACCTGCAACGCCCGCTCGCTGATGCACTTCCTCGGCCTGCGCACCCAGCACGAACTCGCCAAGGTCCCGTCCTTCCCGCAGCGCGAGATCGAGATGGTCGGCGAGAAGATGGAGGCCGAGTGGGCCAGGCTCATGCCGCTCACGTACGCCGCCTTCAACGCCAACGGCCGGGTGGCGCCGTAACGGACATGTGTTTGCCCGGTGGTTTTCCAGCGGGCACAGATGTACGCGTCAGCCGGGCGAGGTGTCCGTATTGCGGCATTTGGAGAAGTTCATCTAGCCTGATCAAACGGACCCGGCACTGCTTGAACCCCCGAGCAGGCAGTGCCGGGCTCCCTCTTTGTCCTGACTTATCCCGCACCCCAAGGGCAGACCACGCCTTGAGCAACGAGTAGCGTGTAACCCATGGCTCCGACCTCCACTCCGCAGACCCCCTTCGGGCGGGTCCTCACCGCCATGGTCACGCCCTTCACGGCGGACGGCGCACTTGACCTCGACGGCGCGCAGCGGCTCGCCACGCACCTGGTGGACGCAGGCAACGACGGCCTGATCATCAACGGCACCACCGGCGAGTCCCCCACCACCAGCGACGCGGAGAAAGCGGACCTCGTACGAGCGGTCCTGGAGGCCGTGGGCGACCGCGCCCACATCGTCGCCGGTGTCGGTACGAACGACACCCACCACAGCATCGAGCTGGCCCGTGCGGCGGAGCGCACCGGCGCACACGGCCTGCTGGTCGTCACCCCGTACTACAACAAGCCCCCGCAGGAGGGCCTCTACCGGCACTTCACGGCTGTCGCCGACGCCACCGAACTGCCGGTCATGCTGTACGACATCCCCGGCCGCAGCGGCGTCCCGATCAACACGGAGACGCTGGTCCGCCTCGCCGAGCACCCACGGATCGTCGCCAACAAGGACGCCAAGGGCGACCTCGGCCGCGCCAGCTGGGCCATCGCCCGCTCCGGCCTCGCCTGGTACTCCGGCGACGACATGCTCAACCTGCCGCTGCTCTCCGTGGGCGCCGTCGGCTTCGTCTCCGTCGTCGGCCACGTGGTCACCCCCGAGCTGCGCGAGCTGGTCGAGGCGTACACCAGCGGGGACGTCCAGAAGGCAACCGAGATCCACCAGAAGCTGCTCCCGGTCTACACCGGCATGTTCCGCACCCAGGGCGTCATGACCACCAAGGCCGCACTCGCCCTCCAGGGCCTGCCCGGCGGCCCGCTGCGGCCGCCCATGGTCGAGCTCACACCCCAGGAGATCGAGCAGCTCAAGATCGATCTTGCCGCCGGCGGGGTACAGCTCTGACATCAGACTTCGCCCGACCGGGCGCGTAGGAACTTCACAACTGAATAGGCAGGCCACCGGTGCCTGCACCCCACAACGACAACTGCTTCTGCACGAACGTCACGCGCGCCACGTGCCCGACCGGTACGTGGCGCGCGTGGTGAGGAGAGTCTTTTGAGTCATCCGCATCCTGAACTCGGCCCGCCCCCGCCGCTCCCCGAAGGCGGCCTGAGGGTCACCCCGCTCGGCGGCCTCGGTGAAATCGGCCGGAACATGACGGTCTTCGAGTACGGCGGCCGCCTGCTGATCGTCGACTGCGGAGTGCTCTTCCCCGAGGAGGAGCAGCCCGGAATCGACTTGATCCTGCCGGACTTCTCGTCCATCCGGGACCGCCTCGACGACATCGACGGCATTGTCCTCACCCACGGCCACGAGGACCACATCGGCGGCGTCCCCTTCCTGCTCCGCGAGAAGCCGGACATCCCGCTGATCGGCTCCAAGCTGACCCTCGCCCTGATCGAGGCCAAGCTCCAGGAACACCGCATCCGCCCCTACACGCTAGAGGTCGCCGAGGGCCACCGTGAGCGCATCGGCCCCTTCGACTGCGAGTTCGTCGCGGTCAACCACTCCATCCCGGACGCGCTCGCGGTCGCCATCCGCACCCCCGCCGGCCTGGTCGTGCACACCGGCGACTTCAAGATGGACCAGCTCCCGCTGGACAACCGTCTCACCGACCTCCACGCGTTCGCACGGCTGAGCGAGGAAGGCATCGACCTCCTCCTCAGCGACTCCACGAACGCCGAGGTCCCCGGCTTCACCCCGCACGAGCGCGACATCTCCAATGTCCTGCGCCAGGTCTTCGCGTCCGCCCGCAAGCGGATCATCGTGGCGAGCTTCGCCAGCCACGTCCACCGCATCCAGCAGATCCTGGACGCCGCCCACGAGTACGGCCGCCGGGTCGCCTTCGTCGGCCGCTCCATGGTCCGCAACATGGGCATCGCCAGGGACCTCGGCTACCTGAAGGTCCCGCCGGGCCTCGTCGTCGACGTCAAGACACTCGACGACCTCCCGGACAGCGAGGTCGTCCTCGTCTGCACGGGCTCGCAGGGCGAACCGATGGCCGCGCTGTCCCGCATGGCCAACCGGGACCACCAGATCCGGATCGTCGAGGGCGACACGGTGATCCTGGCGTCGTCCCTGATCCCCGGCAACGAGAACGCGGTCTACCGCGTCATCAACGGCCTCACCCGCTGGGGCGCCAACGTCGTCCACAAGGGCAACGCCAAGGTCCACGTCTCCGGCCACGCGTCGGCGGGCGAGCTCCTGTACTTCTACAACATCTGCCGGCCGCGCAACCTGATGCCGGTCCACGGTGAATGGCGCCACCTGCGCGCCAACGCCGAGCTGGGCGCCCTCACCGGTGTCCCGCACGACCGCATCGTGATCGCCGAGGACGGCGTCGCCGTCGACCTCGTCGAGGGCAAGGCCAAGATCTCCGGCAAGGTCCAGGCGGGCTATGTGTACGTCGACGGCCTCTCGGTCGGCGACGTCGGCGAGCCGGCGCTGAAGGACCGCAAGATCCTCGGCGAGGAGGGCATCATCTCGGTCTTCGTCGTCATGGACTCGTCCACCGGCAAGATCACGGGTGGCCCGCACGTCCAGGCTCGCGGCTCCGGCATCGAGGACGCGGCCTTCGTCGACGTCCTCCCGAAGATCACCGAAGCCCTGGAGCGCTCGGCGCAGGACGGCGTCGTGGAGCCCCACCAGCTGCAGCAACTGATCCGTCGCACGCTGGGCAAGTGGGTCTCCGACACGTATCGCCGCAGGCCGATGATCCTTCCGGTGGTCGTGGAGGTCTGACCCGCGTACGACCCCTTCATACGCGCGCAGTTGGAGCGGGGCGCCTCGATTTGCATCGAGGCGCCCCGCTCCAGTACGTTTACGGCTCGCTCCCCCGGGAACCCGGCCACTGCGTGCGCCGGAGACAGTCTCCGGAGCGGGGCGCAAATTCCGACTCAGAGTCTCTGATAAAGTCGGGAGCGCCGGAAAGGGAAACGCGGAAGCGGGAACCTGGAAAGCACCGAGGAAATCGGATCGAGAAAT
>NZ_JAHUXH010000130.1 GCF_019219825.1 Streptomyces sp. TRM70350
GCTCCGGCGGGCGGGGTGCCGGTGTCGGGCTGGTCGATGATGTCGCCGGGGCCGTCGTCGGCTTTCTGGATGACGTTGCCGCCCTCGTCGAGGATGTTGCCCTGGGGGTCGTAGTAGCGGGCGGGGGCGCCGTCCTCGGTGGGCAGCTTCACCGTGCCCTCCGGCAGGACCGGGGCGTCGTCGGGCAGCTTGACCGCGCCCTCGGGCAGTTCCACCGCGCCCGCCGGGACCGGGGTCCCTTCGGGGAGCTTGACCGCGCCGTTGCCCAGGTCGACCGCGCCCGCCGGGAGCGGGGTGCCCTCGGGCAGCCTGACCGCACCGCCCTCGGGGATCCTGATCCCGCCCGCCGGGATGGTCGCGCCTTCGGGGAGGTTCACCGTGCCGTCGGGGAGCCGGACGGCGCCCTCGGGCAGGGTGATGGCGTTGTCG
>NZ_JAHUXH010000131.1 GCF_019219825.1 Streptomyces sp. TRM70350
ACCGGTGTTGGGGGCGGCGGGGCGGGTGGTGGGGTAGTAGTAGCCGCAGCCCTGCTTGCCCGCGTCGGTGTAGATGCCGGCCTTCAGGCCCTTGCTGTGGATGTAGTCGGCGATGGCCTTCATGCCGCCGGGCCACAGGGTCTCGTCGACGACGATGGAGCCGTCGGCGTTGCGGTCGCCCTGCCACCAGCCGTCGTCGAGGTTGACGTACTTGTATCCGGCCGCCGCCATGCCGGAGGAGACCAGAGCGTCGGCCTGCTGCTTGATGACGTCGTAGTCGATGCTGCTTGCGAAGCTGTTCCAGGACGCCCAGCCCATCGGCGGCGGGGTGACATCGATCTGGCTGGTGCTGACGGCGGTCGGTTCGACGGCCAGGGGCGCCGACGGCTCCTGCCGGTCGAGGCTCGCCAGACCGGCGACG
>NZ_JAHUXH010000132.1 GCF_019219825.1 Streptomyces sp. TRM70350
CCCTTCGATCTGGCGGTGGAGATTCCGGTGCGGGGGGAGTTGTTCGTGTTGGGGGAGGGGCGGTGTGTGCTGGTGCTGACGTTGCATCACATTGCTGGGGACGGGTGGTCGTTGGCGCCGTTGGCGCGGGATCTGGTGGCCGCGTATGGGGCGCGGGTGGAGGGTCGGGTGCCGCGGTGGGAGTCGTTGCCGGTGCAGTACGCGGATTACGCGGTGTGGCAGCGGCGGGTGCTGGGGGAGGAGTCGGACGCGGGCAGTGAGATGGCGCGTCAGGTGGCGTACTGGCGCCAGCGGCTGGCGGGGTTGCCGGATCAGTTGCAGATCCCGGCGGACCGGCCGCGTCCTGCGGTGTTCTCCCATCGGGGTGGCAGTTGTGTCTTCCGTTTG
>NZ_JAHUXH010000133.1 GCF_019219825.1 Streptomyces sp. TRM70350
GACGGGGAGTTGCACCGGGGGTTGGTGGGGTTGGCGCGGGATGCGTCGGCGACGTTGTTCATGGTGGTCCAAGCGGGTCTGGTGGCGTTGCTGTCCCGGCTGGGTGCCGGGGACGACATCGCCGTGGGGTCGCCGGTGGCGGGGCGGACGGACGAGGCGCTGGACGATCTGGTCGGGTTCTTCGTGAACACCCTCGTGCTGCGTACGGATGTCTCGGGTGATCCGTCCTTCCGTGAGCTGCTGGGCCGGGTCCGTGAAGGGGACCTGGCGGCCTACGCGCATCAGGACGTGCCGTTCGAGCGGTTGGTCGAGGTCCTCAACCCGGCCCGGTCGCTGTCCCGCAACCCCCTCGTCCAGGTCATGCTCGCCCT
>NZ_JAHUXH010000134.1 GCF_019219825.1 Streptomyces sp. TRM70350
GCCGTGTCCCGGGTCGATGAGCGCGAAAGTGTGGGGGAGCTCTGCCGCAAGCCGGGGCAAGGTGGAGCCTGCTGGGGCGATCGGGCGGGCCTCCGCCGGCACCTTCCAGACGGCTGGAGTGATGGGTTCGAGGCCGGTGAAGTTCTCGGGTCCTCGGGGGCCCGGTACCGGGTCGATCAGCAGGCGGTCCCACGCGTACGTGAAGATCACCGCCCGGCCGTTGTCGTCGCCGTACAGGGCGGCGTCAAGCATCGCGGCGGCGACTGCGTCGCCCCCTCCTCCTGCTGCGACGATCAACCGCGTCATGGGGCCAAGAGTACGGGGTCCAGTATTGACCACTCACCCTATAGTGGCCAGAGGCCATA
>NZ_JAHUXH010000135.1 GCF_019219825.1 Streptomyces sp. TRM70350
CCCGTGTCCCGGGTCGATGAGCGCGAAAGTGTGGAGGAGCTCTGCCGCAAGCCGGGGCAAGGTGGAGCCTGCCGGGGCGATCGGGCGGGCCTCCGCCGGCACCTTCCAGACGGCTGGAGTGATGGGTTCGAGGCCGGTGAAGTTCGCAGGTCCTCGGGGGCCCGGTACCGGGTCGATCAGCAGGCGGTCCCACGCGTACGTGAAGATCACCGCCCGGCCGTTGTCGTCGCCGTACAGGGCGGCGTCAAGCATTGCGGCGGCGACTGCGTCGCCTCCTCCTCCTGCTGCGACGATCAACCGCGTCATGGGGCCAAGAGTACGGGGTCCAGTATTGACCACTCACCCTATAGTGGCCAGAGGCCATG
>NZ_JAHUXH010000136.1 GCF_019219825.1 Streptomyces sp. TRM70350
TCAGTTGGAGGCGGATTGTGCTGCGTTGAAGGCGGACGCGGGGGATATCCGTGATGCCGGTCGGGATGTGCATGCGCAGTTCCAGGGCTTGTCGGCGTATTACCAGGCGCCGGAGGCGGAGCAGCTGTTCGCGACGACGAAGCCGGTGCAGGACAGGGCGGATGCGTTCGCGGACGATCTGGAGACTGTCTCGGGTGCGCTGTCCGCCTACGCCACCGAGATCCGTCCGCTGGTCGACAAGCTGGAGCGGCTGAAGACCGATGCGCAGACGTTCGTCGACTCGGTCAAGGACGATGACGAGTGGGAGTACGACGAGGACAAGGTCGGCGAGCACAACCAGCTGCGTGACGAGATCACG
>NZ_JAHUXH010000137.1 GCF_019219825.1 Streptomyces sp. TRM70350
CTGGGCGAACGACAGCGGTACCTCGCCGCCGGTCCGGTCGGCGGGCCGCAGGGGTGGGCGGGCGGTGGTGGCAGCGTCCAGGTGCCGCACCAGCCCGGCCGACGTGGGACTGTCGAACAGCGCCCGCACCGGCAACTCCACCCCGAACACCGACCGCACCCGGGACACCAGCCGCGTCGCCAGCAGCGAATGACCACCCGCCACGAAGAAATCGTCGTCCGCCGCCACCGACGCCAGCCCCAGCACCTCGGCGAACAGACCACACAGGATCTCCTCCCGAGGCGACCGAGCCACCCGCCCCCGGCCCCCGCCGGAGAACTCCGGCACCGGCAACGCCGCCCGG
>NZ_JAHUXH010000138.1 GCF_019219825.1 Streptomyces sp. TRM70350
CATGTCGTCGAGCACCAAAGAAACCTGCGCTGGGCGAGGGGTGATCTGCCCGAGACCGCGGCTTCGGGCCCGGCTCGCGTCGCGGAGTTCCAGCCCGCGGTTCGCCTCCTCGGCGGCAGCCGGGAGTATCCGCAGGTCGAACAGAATCGATGCGGCTTCGCTCGCGCTCCGGTGAGTTGTTCAGCTGTGATGTCTGGAGCAAGCACTCCCGTGGCACCTGCCCTCAAACAGACGTCAGGGTTCCTGGGCATTCGGCACACCGAAGACAATGCTGCGGGCGATTGCAGAAGCGGCGGAGACAAGATCCGAAAATTCGAACATGCCCTGAGCTTGATCTTTA
>NZ_JAHUXH010000139.1 GCF_019219825.1 Streptomyces sp. TRM70350
CCTCGATCTTTCGTGATGGTCCGCCGGCGGAGTCGGCGGACCGTTCCGCTTTCTGTGGCTGATGGCGGACAGGCCGAGGGCCCGAGTGTCGTCTCGGGTGGACGCCGGGTTCCACTGCTCTGGACTGGAACGCTCTCTCGCAGGGACAGGTGGATCGGCTGGTCAGCCCGGATTCGGCAGCAGCTTGAGCCGTTCCAGAGCGGTGGTGATCTCAACTGTCCAGGGCCAGTGACGGGCGAGGCGGAGGAGGCGGCGCCGGCCAGTGGTGACGAGCTGGGCGGCTGCGGAGAACAGGCGGAATCGCAGACGCCGCGGTTCCCAGAGCCT
>NZ_JAHUXH010000014.1 GCF_019219825.1 Streptomyces sp. TRM70350
CCGGAAGGAACCCGCGTCGAGGAGCAGCTCGATCCGCTCCCGGGCCGTCAGCCTGCCCTTCGCGTGCTGGGCCGCCGTGGCCTTCTCGCTCGGGCCGGCCACCGCCCGCGCACGAGTCTCGTACAGCTCGGCGACCCGCCCTCGCGCGTCGTGTACCGCCGACTGGGAAGTCATGTCGACCGGTCTCAACCTTCCAGGCGGAGCACGGCCGTGTCGAACCTGGTCATGGTGCCGCTGTAGCCGCCGGTGAGCGCGGAGAACCAGACGGCGTCGCGGGCGCCGATCCGGTCGCGCTCCAGGACGAGCGGTCCCTCGGCGGTGGTGACGCGAACGTAGTCGCCGACGGTGTCCGCCGTCGCGGAATCGCTCGCCACCGCGTCCAGCAGGGTGCGGAACTCCGGGACGTCGAGGACGTACAGGGTGGCCATCAGATGGTGTCCCTCTCGTATCGTGCGGCGATCAGTTCGGCCTTGCGCTGCCAGGTGGCCTTGAGCGACGGATCGCCCTTGCGGACCACGTCGGTCAGCGCGGCCACGGTCAGCTCGGCGTCGCGGGCGTCGATGTCCCCGAACTCCCGCAGTGGGCGGGTGATTTCGAGTTGGATGCCGTTCGGGTCGTCGAAGTAGATGGATTCGATCATTTCGTGGGCCAGCGGAGGGGTGACCCGGATTCCGGCGGCCTTCAGCTTGGCGCGCCAGGCCAGGAGTTCTTCCTCGGTGTCGACGTGCAGGGCTATGTGCCGCGACACGTGCATGAGATCGTCGGGGGCCTGGTCCTGGGGGAGGTCGAAGTAGTAGAAGAAGGCCAGGTGGTTTCCCTTGCCCAGGGCGAAGAAGAAGTGGACGAAGTCCGGGAAGTTCTCCGACAGCCAGCCGGTTCCCGTGACGGCGTGGACGAGGGGCAGGCCGAGGGCGTCGCGGTAGAAGCTCACGGTGGCCTCGGGATCCCAGGTGACGTGGGCCAGGTGGTCGACTCCCTGGAGCGAGAGCCGGTCGGGCGGAGTGGAGTTGCCGGTGGATTCCATGCTCGTTTTCCTTTCCTGGCGTACGGGTGGGCTGCCGTCACCGGCTTTGAAGAGCGGTCAGCCGGGTAGGCGCGGCCGGTTCGCGGTCAGCTTCCGCAGGGCCTTCTTGTCGATCTTTCCGACCGGCGTCTGGGGCAGTGCGGGGAGGAACATGAGCAGTTCCGGGGTCTTGAAGGCGGCCACGCCGCGCTCGTGGAACAGGCGCTGGATGTCCGCCAGATCGAGCGTCTGCCCGCTCTTGAGGACGACACAGGCGCACACCGACTCGCCCAGCTCCCGGTGTGGCGAGGGCACCACGGCGACGTCGGCGACCTGCGGCAGGCTGCGCACCAGGTCCTCGACCTCGTCGGCGGAGATCTTCTCGCCGCCGCGGTTGATGAGGTCCTTGGTGCGGCCCTCCACGGTGAGATTGCCCGCCGCGTCCTGGCGGACGACGTCTCCCGTGCGGTACCAGCCGTCCGCGGTGAAGGCACGCGCGTTGTGCTCGGGGGCGGCGAAGTAGCCCCTGGGCGTGTAGGGGCCGCGGGTGAGGAGTCGGCCCGGCTGCCCCGGGGGGACGGGAACGTCGTCGTCGTCGTCGACGAGCAGGATCTCGTCGTCCGGGCAGATGGGCCGCCCCTGGGTGGTGAGGACCAGGTGGTCGGGGTCGTCGAGGCGCGTGTAGTTGAGCAGGCCCTCGGCCATGCCGAAGACCTGCTGGAGCCGGCCGCCGAGACCGCCCAGGAGGCTCCGCGCCTCGGCCGGGGACAGCACGGACCCGCCGACCTGGACGACCCGCAGGCTGGACAGGTCGTGGTGGTCCGTCGCCGCTGCGGCCAGCCACCGTCGGGCCACGGCGGGGACGAGCGAGGTGACCGTCGCCCGTTCCCTTTCCACGGCGGTGAAGGCGGCCTCGGGGTTCGGCGACGGCATCAGCACGGCCCGGCCGCCGTTCATCAGCGCCGCGAGCACGCCGGGGCTGGCCAGGGCGAAGTTGTGCGCGACGGGCAGGACGGCGAGATAGACGGTGTCCCGGCCGTAGCCGCAGACCTCGCCGCTGCGGCGGGCGTTGTACTCGTAGTCGTTGTGCGTCCTGGCGATGATCTTCGGCAGGCCCGTGGTTCCGCCGGACAGCAGGAACAGCAGCACCTCGCTCGCGTCGGGGGCCAGGGCGTCGAGCCGGTGCCGCCGGGCGGCCGGGTCACCGGTGGCGGTCATGAGCGCGCGCAGGTCGACGTTGCCGGGGCGCACCGTGTCCCCGACGACCAGGACCCGGCATCCGTGACCGCGTACCCGTGCGACGTGTTCGGCGAGCGACTGGTGGTCGAAGTCGCGCCAGCTGCTGGGCGCCACCACGGCCGAGACCTCGGCGAGCTCGGCCATGTACGTCAGCTCGTGCTCGCGGTGCGGGGGCAGGGCGAGGACCGGGGCCACGCCGAGCCGGGCGCAGGCGAGGACGAGGGCGATGAACTCCCAGCAGTTGGGCAGCTGGACGAGGATGCTGTCGCCGCGCTTCAGGCCGGTGCCGGCCAGGCCCTCAGCCAGGTTGTCGGCGGTCTCGGCGAGTTCCCGGTAGGTGACGCGCCGGGCGCCGTCGACCAGGGCCACGCGCGGCCCGTAGGCGTCCGCCCACTCCCACATCAGCGCGCCCAGCGGTCGCTGCCGCCAGTAGCCCTTCGCGACGTACCGCCGGACGAACTCGTCCGGCCAGGGGACGACACCCGCTCGTGTCATGGGTTTCTCCTGCTTCTGCGGTCCTGTACGCACGGATCGAGGGGCCGGCGCCGAGGTGGCGCCGGCCGGTTGCCTGATCAGCCGACGAGGATTTCGGCGGCGGTCCGATCGGCGGCGGGCGCGTTGTCGGAGGGCAGGTCCAAGTCCGCCTCACCCGGCGTGAGCGCGCCGCGCAGGAAACCGGCCACGGCCTCCACCGAGGGCCGCTCCCACAGCAGCGTGGCCGGCAGGGCGAGCCGGAACCGCTTCTCCAGACGACGGCGCACGACCACGGTCATCACCGAGTCGAGGCCCAGCTCCGTCAGTGGGGCCCGCACGTTGAGGTCCGCGGGGCTGGTCTTCATGACGTCGGCGACGCTCTGGCGGACGGCGTCGACCAGGTAGCCGTGCAGCTCGTCGGGGGGCAGCGACTGCCACTCGGCGTCCTGGGTGTCCGCGGAGGCGGTGCCCCCGCCGTCGTCGACGGTCAACTCGGAGAGCAGCCGCGGCCGTACGGCGCCCGGCGCCGGCGGCAGTGTGCGCAGGACGGCGTAGTAGCCGCGGTCGTGCCGGTCGGCCAGTTCCCAGCAGCGGAACGCCTCCGCCACGGTGATGTCGGCGGTGCCGCGTGCCTCCAGTTCGGCGTCGATCACCTCGGAGGAGGTCGACATGCCGAGCCCTCGCCACGACGTCCAGCCGAAGCTGACCGTGGCGTGGTCACCGGCGGCCCGCCGGTGACCGGCCAGGGCGTCGAGGAAGGCGTTGGCGGAGGCGTAACTGGCCTGTCCGGGCAGTCCCAGGAGCAGACCGCAGGACGAGAACAGGGTGAAGAAGTCGACGCTGCCGGGCGGGAAGATCTCGTGCAGGACCAGGGCGCCGTCCACCTTGGGCCGCAGCACCGTGCGCAGCGATTCCTCGGTCAGGTCCGCGAGCATGCGGTTGTCGAGGACACCCGCGGCGTGCACCACGCCCTTGACCGGCGGGAGTTGCAGTTCGGACGGGGACAGCAGCTTGGCCGCCTGGTCGCGGTCGGCGATGTCCAGGGCGAGGGCCCGTACGGTCACGCCGAGCGCTTCGAGCGACCGCACGGCCTCGATCTGCCGCTGGACGCGCGGGTCCTCGACCGTGTCCCAGGTCTCGCGGGGCGGCAGCCCGGAGCGTCCGGCGAGCACCAGGCGCCGGGCGCCCCGGCCGGCCATCCAGTGGGCGATCTCCAGGCCGAGTGCGCCCAGACCGCCGGTGATCAGATAGGTGCCGTCGGCCCGGAACTCCGTCGCGGCCCGGGTCGCGTCCCTCTCGATCCGGGCGAGCCGGCTGACGGTCCACCGCCCGTCGCGTACGACGACGACGTCCTCGCCCCTGACCGAGCCGAGCACGGACAGCAGTGCGTCGGGGTGCGGCGGCGCGCCGTCCGCCGCGAGGTCGACGAGTCCGCCCCACAGGTCGGGATGCTCACCGCCGATGACCCGGCCGAGCCCCCAGAGGCCGCCGTGACCGAGTCCGGTGGTGTCGGCGCTCTCGTACACCCCCTGAGTGAGGCACCACAGCTTCGGCCGGTCCGCGAGCCGCGCGGCGGCGAGCCACTGCGCGGTGCCGGCCAGCAGCCAGGTGGTGCGGAAGGCGGCGTCGTTCACGGTCTCCGTCGCGGCGGTGACCGCGGGCACCACCAGCACTGCCGTGAACGCCCCGAGCCGCTCCCGCACGGTGTCCAGTTCCCGGGGCGTCGTCAGGCTCACGCAGGGGGTGCCCGCGGTGGTCAGCCGGCCGGCGAGGGCGGTCTTCAGCGCGCTGTCGTCGCCGACCAGCACGACGAGGCCGGGGCGTTCGGCCGGGGAGGCGTCGAGTTCGAGGGGCCGCCACACCATCTCGTGGATGAGGCGCCGGGGGCTGGCCGCCGCGCCGGGGTCGCCGTCCAGCACGCCGTAGCGCAGTCCGCGCAGGGTGGCGACGACGCGGCCCGTCTCGTCCGCGATCTCGACGTGCACGGTGTCCGTGGCCGCCGTTCCCTCGGCCACCCGCACGCTGATCAGCACGCGGGCGGGCGAGTCGCCGCGCAGGGCGATCTCCCGGATGTGCGCGGGCATGCGCAGGGTGGGCGGGCCGTCGAAGGCGACGGAGGCGATGGAGAGGGCGGCGTCGAGGACGGAGGCCCAGGAGGTGGGCCGCTCCTCGCGTTCGCCGTCGGCACGGACGCGGGCCAGCAGCTCGCCCGGGCCGTGCAGCAGTTCCTCGACGGCCCACGGGAAGCCCATCGCGGCGACGCCGACCGAGGCGAGCCGGTCGATGGGGAAGTCCGCAGAGAGGGACTCCGTGCAGCGGCTCAGGACGTCCGCGAGCGGGAGCATGCGGTCGTCCGCGACGGTCACGCCGTGCGACACCGAGGCCGTGGTGTGGGTCAGCCACGCCTGGCCGTCCGCGTCGTCCGCGTCCTGGTCGAGCAGCCGCGACGCCAGGCGTACGGTGCCGTCCTGGAGGGTGACTTGCAGCTCCCGCGCGGCGGTGACGGATACGGGCACGCGCAGTGACACGTCGCTGAGCGCGGGCCGCTCGCCGGAGCCGGTGGCCGCGGTGAAGAAGGTGTTCAGCAGGACGGTGGCGGGGATGATCTCGACGCCCTGGACGGGGTGGTCGCCGGGGTAGGGGCGGCAGGTCTCGTCGAGGTAGGTCTGCCAGACCTTCAGCGGTGTCGTCCCGGTCACCACGGTGCGGGTGCCGAGCAGGGTGTGGCTGTCCACGTCGTGGCCGCCGCCACCGGCCGTCCTGGGCCCGGACTCGGCCCAGTAGGGGCGGTGCTGCCAGGCCGGCGGGGGCAGTTCCGCGAGGGCGGACGCGGGCCACATCGCCGCCCAGTCGATCTCGCCGCCGTGGCAGTGCAGGGCGCCCAGGTTGGTCAGCAGCGTCTCGCGCTCCGGCTTGCCGCGGCGCAGGGTGTGGGCGACCAGGGCGTCGGTGACGCCGAGGCCGTCGAGGGTCTCGTCGATCGAGTGCGCCACGACGGGGTGCGCGGAAACCTCGACGAACCGGCGGTAGCCGTCCTCGACCGCGGCCGTGACGGCTTCGGCGAAGCGGACGGGGTTGCGCAGGTTGGCGGCCCAGTAGCCGCCGTACCGGAGGGGGTTCGCGCGAGGGTCGTCCAGGGCCGTCGTGTAGACGGGGAGCACGGCGGGGCGGATGTCCAGGTCGTGGTCGGCGGCGGCGAGTGCGTCGAGGAGCGGGTCCATGTGGCTGCTGTGGAAGGCGACATCGGAGTCCACCCGCCGTACGACGAGCCCCTCGTCCTTCCACCGGGCGCTCACGGACTCCACCGCGGCCGCGTCCCCGGCCACCACGGTGGAGGACGGCGAGGCGGAGATGGCGGCGACGACGTCGGTCCGGTCGGCCAGCCGCCGGGCCGCCTCCTCGAAGGGCAGGTTCACCATCGCCATGCCGCCCAGGCCGGCGACCCGGCGCAGCAGGATCGACCGGCGGCAGATCAGCCGCGCACCGTCTCGGAGGCTGAGCGCGCCGGCCGTCACGGCCGCCGCGATCTCGCCCACCGAGTGCCCGATCACCGCGTCCGGCACGACGCCCCGAGCACGCCACACGGCGGCCAGGCCGACCTGCATGGCGAAGATCATGGGCTGGATCCGGGAGACGTCCCCCAGCTCGCCGTCGCTGATGACCTGGCGCGGGGAGAAGCCGATCTCCGCCATGAAGACCGGGGTGATCTCGTCGATGACGGCCGCGAACTCCGGGTCCGAGGCGATGAGTTCGCGCCCCATGCCGGCCCACTGGGCGCCGTGCCCGGAGAACACCCACACGAGTCCCGCACCGGCGGCTGGCCCGGACACGCTGCGCCCGGACGCGACGCCCGGTGCGGAGTCCCCGGCGGCCAGCGCCCGCAGCCGTGAGACCAGCTCGGCGCGGTCGCCCGCGACGACCGTCGCGCGATGGGCGAGGTGGGACCTGCGCAGAGCGAGGGTGTGTCCGAGCGCCGCGGCCGACGGGGCGGTGGCCTCGGTCTCCAGCACGTCCGCGAGCCTGCCCGCGTACTCCCGGACCGCGGCCTCGGACGCGCCGGAGAGCGGGTACACCCGGGTGGCGGGCCGCCCGTTCCTCCCGTCCTGGCCGTCCTGGCCGTCCTCCGCCGGTTCGGCGCCCTCGGGGGCCTGTTCCAGGATGACGTGGCTGATGGTCCCGCCGTACCCGTAGCCGGACACACCGGCCCGGCGCGGCCCGTCGGTACGCGGCCAGGCAGTCGGTTCGGCGACGACGCTGAGGCCGGACTCGGCCCAGGGGATGGCGGGGTTGGGTCGCTCGAAGTTGGCGGTCGGCGGTATCTGCGCGTGCCGCAGGGCGAGTACGGCCTTGATGACACCGGCCACGCCCGCGCCGGCTTCGAGATGACCGATGCTGGGCTTGACCGACCCGATGAGGCAGGGCCGGCCGGCCGGACGGTCCGCGCCGAACACGGCGGCCATGGCGCCCGCCTCGATCGGGTCGCCCATGCGGGTGCCGGTGCCGTGCGCCTCGACGTAGTCGACGGAGGCGGGGGAGATCCGCGCGTGCTCGTACGTGCGGCGCAGGAGGTGCGTCTGCGCCTCCTGGCTGGGCGCCATGATGCCGTTGGTCCTGCCGTCCTGGTGGATGCCGCTGCCACGGATCACCGCGAGGACGCGGTCGCCGTCGCGCCGGGCGTCGCTGAGCCGCTTGAGGACGATCACGCCCGCGCCCTCGCCGCGGCCGTACCCGTCGGCGGCGGCGTCGAAGGACTTCGAGCGGCCGTCCGGTGAGGTCGCGCCGGCGGCGTCCAGGACCATCGTCAGCCCCGGCCCCGCCATGATCATCACGCCGCCGGCCAGGGCGAGCGGCACCTCGCCCAGGCGCAGGGACTGGCAGGCCTGGTGGATGGCGACCAGGGACGAGGAGCACGCGGTGTCCACGGCGACGCTGGAACCGCGCAGGTCGAGCGTGTACGAGATCCTGTTGGCGACCGCGCAGAAGGCGCCGCCGATGCCCGTCCACGCCTCGATGCGCGGCAGGTCCTCCAGGAGACGCCGGCCGTAGTCGTCCGAGCCGACACCGATGAAGACACCGGTGTCGCCGCCGGCGAGCGAGCGCGGCGGAACACCGGCGTGCTCCAGGGCCTCCCAGGCGACTTCCAGCACGATCCGCTGCTGCGGGTCCATCAGCTCCGCCTCGCGCGGGGTGATGCCGAAGAACTCCGCGTCGAATCCCTCGATGTCGGACAGGAACCCGCCGAAGCGCGTAGTGCGCCTGAGCAGGGCCGCGTTCTCCGCGCTGGAGGAGGTGTACGGCTCCCAGCGCTCGGGCGGGATCTCACCGATGGCGTCCCTGCCCGCCATCAGAAAGTTCCAGAACCGCTCGGGAGAGTCGATGTCGCCGGCGAACCGGCATCCCATTCCGATCACCGCGATCGGCTCGTTCGCCGTCGCTTCGTGCTCTGTCTCCGGATTCCGGCTGACCACTGGAGCCCCCTCGTCGCTGCCTGCGTCGGGCGTACGAGAAGATCCTGGGCAACGCGACATGCCGCCCGCCTGCGGCGCACATGGGGGTGGGCGGCGTCCGGCAGCCGAAACCTGGCGCGGCTAAACGTTAGCCGACCAATTGTTGGGCCGCAAGAGATTCGTCGCGACCAAGTCATGTGCCAGGTGGGGAACTTGTAGCCTCTGGGCAGAAGAAGGCCGATGTCCACGGCAGGAGGCGCGCCGGGTGAATCCCGCATTCGACGACGGATCGGTGAACCAGCTGCTGGCGAGCATCGCGCGCACCCACCGCAACCTCGCGGGCGCCCTGCTGCGCCGGGTGGGCCTCTTCCCCGGGCAGGAGCTGCTGCTGATGCGCCTGTGGAACCGCGACCATCAGCCGCAGGGCGATCTGGTGGCCGCGCTCCGGCTGGAGGCGTCGACGGTGACGAAGATGCTCAAACGACTGGAGGCGCAGGGCTTTGTCACGCGGCACCGCCCGCCCGGCAACCAGCGGATCGTGATCGTCTCCCTCAGCGACAAGGGCCGCTCGCTGCAAGGCGAAGTGGAGGAGCTCTGGCGGGAGCTGGAGCAGGCTGCGGTCGGCCGGATGAGCTCCACCGAGCTCGACCGGACCCTGGAGGTGCTGCGCCGCCTGGAGGCCGACCTCGCCGAGGCCCAGGCGTCCCGCGAGCCCCGGCCCTCCCCGCCCGAAGCGGAGTAGAGCCGGGGGCCGGGGGCAGAGCCGGGGCCGGGGGCAGAGCCGGGGCCGGGGGCAGAGCCGGGGCCGGGGTCAGAGCCGGGGCCGGGGTCAGAGCCGGCCCAGCGGGTGCGCCACGACGATGTCGAGCCGCCCGGACAGCAGGGCCGTGTGGATCCGTGTCCCCCAGCTCTCACCGCGATGCGAGTCCGGCGCGGCGAGCGCCCATCCGTCGGGCACGTCCAGAAGGACGGTCTTGCGCGTACGCTCGCGCACCAGGTCCGCGTAGCCGAGGGCCCGGTCCCATCCCTCCACGGTCAACTCCTCCTCCGGCAACCGGAGATGTACGCCGACGGCTCCGGCCCGCGTCTGCTCCGAGCACCACCGGACGAAGTCCTCGCCCTGGGTGGTCCACGCGGGTACGGGCGGACAGTCCACGCCGACCATCACCGACGCACCGTCCCCGAGCGCCGCAGTCGTGGGCAGTACCCGCTCGATCAGCCGTATCCCCACCGCTCGCGCGAACTCCTCGCCGACCGTGTCCTGCGCCCGCACCAGGGCCATGGGCTGGGCACCGTGCCCCCGGACCCGCTCGATCGTCGCCCGCCAGGTGTCCTGGTCGCCGTCGGGGCCGTCCGCGGACCAGTCCACGATGACGAGTCCGCCGCCGGCCCGGGCGCTCGACTGGATGGCGTCCGGTGGCGTCACGGTGGCGATGCGGTTCGCCAGCACGGTGCCGTCCACGGTGAGCGGCAGGCAGACGGCTGAGCGGGCGGCCCCGGGCTCGGGCGGCGTGCCGGGCGCCGACCGGCGTGCGAACCAGGACTCGACCTCGTCGACGCGTGACGCGTGACGACGCTTCAGACCCGCGTACGAGATGGCTCCGGTCCTGGTGAGGAAGTGGAAGCCGAACTGCTCCGGCTCCATGTGCAGCCGCCGGGCGAAGGTGCTCCACCACCGCATGCTGGGTGCGGCCCACTCCTGGGTGCGCCGCACCTCCGGGCGCCGCCGCGTCTCGTACGCGCGGAACGCGTCGGCCGTCGTGCCCTCCGTGTCCAGGGCCTCGGCGAGGGCGATCGCGTCCTCCATGGCCATCTTGGTGCCGGAGCCGACCGAGAAGTGGGCGGTGTGGGCGGCGTCCCCGAGCAGGACCATGTTCCGGTGCGACCAGGTGTCGTTGCGCACCACCTGGAACGAGGCCCACTTGCTGTTGTTGACCAGCAGGGGATGGCCGTCGAGATGCTCCTTGAAGATCTCTTCGAGCAGTTCCTTGGAGTGCGTGTCGCTCACGCCCGGGGCCCGGGCCGCCCGCGTGGAGGCGTCCATGCCCGCCGCCCGCCAGGTGGCCGTGTCCGTCTCGACGATGAAGGTGCTGGTCCCCGGCTCGTACGGGTAGGCGTGCGCGGCGAACGGCCCGAAGCGCGTCGGGACGAAGGGGAAGGTCACCCGGTCGAAGCGCGCCGGGGTCCCGAACCAGATGTACTGGGGGCCCGACGCGTCGACGGTCGTGCCGAATGCCTGCGCGTACGCCTTCCTGGTGGCGGAGTTGGCGCCGTCCGCGACGGCCACGACGTCCGCGTCGCCGACCGCGTCCGCGAGCGGGATCTCGTGGTGGAAGCGCAGCCGGGCGCCGACCTCCGCGGCCTGCTCCTGGAGGATGCGCAGCAGTGTCCTGCGGGAGATCGCGGTGAAGCCGTAGCCGCCGTACCGCAGGGCGCGGCCCCGGTGTCGCAGTTCCATGTCGGTCCACTGCACGCTCGCCTCGCGCAGGCGTCGGCAGGTCTCCGGGTCGGCCCGCTCGAAGGCGGCCATCGTACGGTCGGAGAAGACGACTCCGAAGCCGAAGGTCGCGTCGGCGGCGTTGCGTTCGTGGACGGTGACCGATGCCTGCGGGGCGCGCATCTTGACGAGGCGGGCGAGGAAGAGACCGGCGGGGCCGCCGCCGATCACGGCGAAGGTCTGAGGTCGCATGGTGGTGGCTCTCCTGGAGGCGGACAGAGGGCGGACGGGGGGGAGCCCCGGCGAGCGGCGCGACCGCCGCGCTCGTCGGGGCTCATGCCTGACAGGGCCGTAGGGGTCAGGGGTCACGCCACGGGGGCGGGTTCCCTGGCGGCCTCCTCGTCCTCCGCCACGTTCAGTTCCTCGTAGAAGGGGCAGCCCCAGTGGGGCTCGAACGGGGCGAAGGTGTCCCACCGGGACTGGGCGCGCAGGTGCCGGAGCAGGACGTTGCGCGGGTTCCAGAAATCACCGCTGACCAGCCGCGCGACCCACTTGTTGGTGCCGAGCTGGTCGCCGGAGATGTCGAAACCGGCCTCCATGAGGAAGCCGCGCAGGCTGTAACCGGCCTCGTAGTAGGCGTGGATGAGGCGTCCGTAGACGTCGTAGCCGGTCTTGTAGAAGTTGGAGTAGGCGAGCTGAAGCTCGTCGGTGCGCTCCGGCTCGGACAGGATGGCGTCGACCGTCTCGGCGGCCTTCAGGCCGGTGCACATGGCGAGGAAGACTGGCAGCCGGTTTCGCCGGAAAGTACTTCGGCTGCGCCCTGGGGATGAAGGCTGCGGGATTCTCCTGGCGTGAGTCCTACGCCGTCGGCGGACTGATGAACGCCCGTGGCCTGATGATCCTCATCTTCATCAACATCGGCCTGGCGCAGGGGATGATCACCCAGGACGTCTTCTCCCTCCTGGTGCTGGTGGCGGTGGTCACGACCGCCGGCGCGCTGCCGCTGTACAAGCTGGCGCTGCCCGACCGTATGGAAAGGCAGCTGAGGACGACGGACGACACGGAAGCCCCGCTTCCCGAACTGGCCCGAATCAACTGACCGAGCCCGCTGCCCTGCCCTGCCCTCCCTGCCCTGCCCTCCCTCTCCCCTCTCAAGGAGCCACCACCATGAGCGAGACAGTCATCCGCGCCGACGACGGCACCATCTCCATGATCAACGTCTTCGAGGTCGAGCCCGAGCGCCAGCAGGACCTCGCCGAACTGCTCAGCGAGGGCGCCGAGAAATACATCCGCCACCGACCGGGATGCATCTCGGTGAACATCCTCCCCAGCAACGACGGCAAGCGGCTCATCTACTTCGCCCAGTGGCGCAGCAAGGCCGACATCAAGGCGACCATGGCGGACCCCGACTGCCAGGTCTACCGAGACAAGGCAGCCGAACTGGCCAAGCCGGACGCCCACGCGTACTCGGTGTTCGCGGTGCATCATCCGGAGAGCTGACAGCCGGTGAACGCCGCAGACGGCACCCGGCAGGATTTTGGTGTGCCCCGCCCGAAGAGGGATCCCGCCGAGCTCACCGGCCCTCCAGTCGTGACCGGCGGTATTGCCGCTGTCGCGGGTCTCGGCTACGGGTTCCGACGGCGGTCCGTCACCCGCGATACGATCTCGCGCCTCCGGGGAGCGGCCGTCACCTCCTTGGAGTCGAGGATGTCGTCGCCGTACAGGTCCTGCAGCCAGTTGATCTGGTAGATCGTGTCGAGGTAGCGCTCGCCGAGGTCCGGGGCGATGGCCACGGCTGTGAGGCCGCGTGCGTCGTGCCGGTCCAGCCAGTCCATCGCGCCGCTGACCACGGTTCCCGTGGAGCCGCCGAACAGGAATCCACGCCGGGCCAGCCGGTGGCAGGTGCGGATGGTCTCCGCCTCCTCGACGCGGACCACCTCGTCCACGTACGACTCGTCGAGCAACGGCGGGCGCATGCTCATGCCCACGCCGGGGATCATCCGGCGACCGGGCGGGCCACCGAAGGCGACCGAGCCCACGACGTCCACGGCGACGATCCGCACCGGCCGGTGCCACTGCCGGAAGTAGCGTGCGCAGCCCATCAAAGTCCCGGTGGTGCCTGCCCCGATGAACAGCACGTCGAGGCGCGGGAACTCGCCGGCGATCTCCGGTGCCGTCGTGCGGTAGTGGGCCCGCCAGTTGCCCGGGTTGGTGTACTGGCTCAGCCACACGTACCGGCCGTCGGCCGCGCACAGCCTACGGACGTAGTCGATGCGCTTGCCCAGGAATCCTCCGTTGGCGTCGAGGTCGGCGATGATGTGCACCTCGCTGCCCAGCGCTTCCATCAGCAGTCTGGTCGACAGGTTGCAGCGGGAGTCCGTCACGCACAGGAACCGGTATCCCTTGCTCGCGGCGATCACGCTGAGCGCCACGCCGAGATTGCCGGACGAGGACTCGACGAGGATCGAGGCAGGCGTCAGTCGTCCGTCGCGCTCGGCGCTCTCCACCATCTCGGTCGCGGCCTTCAGCTTGATGGAGCCGGCGAAGTTGAAGCCCTCGCATTTCAGGTAGAGACGGCGTCCGAGAATCGGCTGCAGGTCAACGTAGAGCCGGCTTTCGTTGAAGGCGTGGGGAGTGGAAATGACGGGCACGTGGGCCTCCTGTTGCCAGGGCTGAGGGTGTGGCTTCAGCCGTACCGGCGCAGGTCGTGGAAGAAGTCGTCGATGAGGCGGAGCTCCCCCGCCCGGGCTGCTTCGTCGTACACGTACATGCCCACGGCGAGGTCGAGAACGCCGAGCCCGAACGGCGAGAAGATCACGGTCCGGTCGGCCGGCACGGTCAGCCGTCCGGTCATGACGTCGTCGAGGGTGCCGTCGAGGAAGTCGCGGTTGCCGGTGAGCTGCTCGGCCAGGTGGGGTGAGGTGTCGGCCTTCAGACAGTGGTCGACGTCGTCGACGATGTTGGCCGAGTCGAGCAGGATCTGCGGAGCGAGGTCGCGCAGGGACACGTGCAGGACCAGCGGGTGGTGCGTGAACCAGGCCGGGTCGGTGACGTGGGGCTCGCCGGCGACGGTGGCGAAGACGACCAGGTCGCAGGAACGGATCAGTTCCTCGGCGCTGTCGTGGACCGTGACCGGTGCGGTGGTGCCGGCCTGGCGCAGGTAGCCGGAGAAGCCGGCGGTGCTGTCGGCGGAGACGTCGTACATGCCGATCGTGTCGAACGTCCAGCCGGTGCCGGCCAGGAAGGTGTGGATGTAGCGGGCGATCAGACCGGTACCGAAGAATCCGACACGGGTGGGGCGGGGCCGGGTGCGGCTGAGCCAGTCGGCTGCCAGCGTGGCGGATGCCGCGGTCCTGGTCGCGCTGATGATGGAGCTCTCCAGGCAGGCGAACGGGTAGCCCGTGTCATGGTCGTTGAGGATGAGGACCGCGGACGCCCGAGGCAGGCCCGCCTGCACGTTGGCCGGGAAGCTGGAGATCCATTTCAGACCGTCCACCTGGAACGACCCGCCTATGGAGGCCGGCAGCGCGATGATGCGCGAGGCCGGGCGGTCGGGGAAGCGCAGGAAGTACGACGGGGGGTTGACCGAGTCGCCGGCGCCGTGCAGCCGGTAGGCGGCCTCGACCAGCTCCACGATCTCCTTTTCGCGTCCGCTGAGTGCTTGCTGTACCTGCGCGCCGGAGATCACCGCGAAGGTCGGCGCCGAGGACGCGTGGGAGGTGGCCCGCCCGGTGGCGGGTGACATCAGGTGGGTCATCGCCGGCTCGCCTCCGGCTGGGGGCAGCGGTCGGCCAGGCGCCGGGGCTCGGCCATGGCGACCAGCACCTCGCGCTCCCCGGTGAAGGCCTCTCTGCTGTGCGCGGTACGGATGTTGTCGACGAGCATCAGATCGCCGGGCTGCCAGGGCTCGCGCCGGGTGTGCTCCTCGTAGACGGTGTTGAGCAGGCGGACGATGTCCTCGCTGATCTCGGTGCCGTCGCCGAAGCGGGTGTTGAACGGCAGTCCGTCCTCGCCGTAGACGTCCAGCAGGTACTCGCGCACCTCGGGGGCGAGCGTCCACTCGTTGAGGAACGCGATCTGGTTGAACCAGCAGCGCCGGCCGGTGACCGGGTGCCGTACGACGGCGCTGCGGCGCTGGCGGGTGTGCAGTGAGCCGTCGGGCCGCCAGGTGAAGTCGATGGCCTGGGCGCGGCAGTAGCGTTCGATGGCGGCGCGGTCGTCGGTGCCGAACGACTCCGTCAGGGAGGCCCCGATCTCGTCGTTGTAGCTGCGGGTCAGCAGCCAGCCCTCGCGCTCGAACCGGTCGCTGAGCTCGGTGGGCAGGGCCTGCAGCACCTGTTCCGCGTCGGCCACCGCCGTCGCACCGCCCTGGCTGGGCGCGGTCAGGCACGCGAACAGCATCAGGCCGGGAACCTCCAGCGTGTAGCTGAGCTCGTGGTGCATGCACATCGGCTGGTTGGCCGGCCACGTGGTCGAGGAGTAGACCCCGCGGCCGTGGCTCTGACGGGGGGCGAATGCCTCCCTCTCCGTCATCAGATCGTCGGACAGGGCCGCGAAGACGGCACCGGTCTGATCCGCGTCCCGCAGGTCCAGGCCACGGACGAGCAGCACGCCGTGCTGGTCGACGTGTGCGCGCAGCGCGTCGCGGTGCCGGGCGGCCCAGCTCGCCGCATCGCCGGGGGACTCGGCATGCAGGACCGCAGGCCGGTCCGGCCGCAGCTTCAGGTCGAGCAGGGGTGTCAGGGGCGAGGACGACATCTCGGTTTCCTTTCGGTTGTCCCGCTGAAGGCTCTGGCGGCTGAACACAGGGGTGATCGTTGGATGCTCACGAGGCGGCCAGTGGTTCGGTGGCGCCCAGGACGGCCCGCGCGGCTTCGGCCGGACGGGTGCGCAGGAAGTAGTGGCCGCCGTCGGCGAGTTCGTGCAGGTCCACGTGGTCGGCCAGGAGCTGCCAGTCGCGGTGGCGGTCGGCGAATCCGGCCGTGTTCGGGTCGTCCGCGGCGACGACCACGGTGACCGGCGCCGACAACTTCACCGGCCACGGGCTCTCCAGGGCGTCGGCGAAATAGCGGTGGGCGGACGCGCAGTCGTGCCGGTAGGCGGCACCGACGTGCTCGGCGTGCTCGGCGTTCAGCTCCGCGAGTTCCGGGTAGCCGCCGTCGCCGACGAGTCGGGCGGCGATCTCGGCGTTGCTGCGGCGTGTCAGCTCCGTGAGGCCGGCGCGCCGGTCGGCGGCGGTGCCGAGCAGCTGTGCGGCGAGGAACACCCGCGGGACGTCCACGCCGAGCTCCCGCAGCTCTCTGGCCGTCGCCACGGCGGGCGCGGTACCCGACGAATGGCCCCAGATCATGACCCTGGTCAGGCCCCGTTCGGCGATCTCGGCGGCGACCCGCTGCGCCACCTGCCCGATGGTGGCGAACGGCTCGCCCTGGGCGGCCGGGTCGTGACCGGGCAGATCGACGGCGTACACCGCGAGCCCGCTGCCCGCCAAGGCGCCGGCCATCGGCTGGTAGTTGACCGCGTTGCCGCCCGCGTAGGGGAAGCACACCAGTGCGCAGTCCGGCGCCCCGCCAGTCCCGCCCGACAGCGGCTGGAGCAGCTCCGGGCGGTGCCGGGAGCCGCCGTCGAGGAGCGCGGCCAGGTCTGCCAGGACCGGGTGCCGGGTGATGTCCTTCAGGGACACGGCGCGGTCCAGGGCGAGAGTGAGCTTCACCGCCGTGAGGGAGGTGCCACCGGAGTCGAAGAAGTGGTCCGTACGGCCGATCTGTTGTTCGGGGACGCCCAGCAGTTCGGCCCAGACGGCCGCCAGCTTTCGCTCGGTCGGGGTGAGCGGGGCGCGGTCGTGGTCCTGACCGGCGTCGTTCTCCGTCGGTGCCGCCGTCTGTTCGGCCAGCGCGGTCAGGGCCTTCCTGTCGACCTTGCCGTTGGCGGTCAGCGGCAGGCTGGGCTGCCAGTGGAAGGCCGAGGGGACCATGTAGGCGGGCAGTACGGCGGCCAGCGCCTCGCGCAGGACGTCCGTCTCCTGGCGCTCGCCCGTGCAGAAGGCGATGAGGTGCTTGCTGTGGCCGGCCCGTTCGGCGATGACGACCGCGGCGTCCCGCACCCCGGCCACCCGCAGCAGGGCGTTCTCGATCTCGCCGATTTCGATGCGGAATCCGCGGATCTTGACCTGGTTGTCGCGGCGGCCGAGGAACTCCAGTCTGCCGCCCGGGTGCCAGCGCCCCCAGTCGCCGCCCAGATAGAGCCGTTCACCCGGTCGGTACGGGTCCTCGCGATAGGCCTCACGGGTCCGTTCGGGATCGTTGATGTATCCGCGCCCCACGCAGACACCGGAGAACGCGATCAGTCCCGGGGCGCCGAGCGGCACCAGTGACAGATGCTCGTCGACGACGTACACACGCACGTTGTTGACCGCGCGCCCCAGCAGGACCCGCTCGGGCACCTTGTCCATGACCTCGTGGTTGGTGTCGTCCGACGTCTCGGTCAGTCCATAGGCGTTGACGAGCCTGATGCCGGGCCGGATCGCGAACCAGCGCTGGACCAGCTCCCGCTTGAGGGCCTCACCGGTGACCGACACGCAGCGCAGGTCCGGCAGTGCGCGGGGATGCCGCTCCAGATACGAGACCACGACCTCCAGGTAGGAGGGCACCACCTGGACGACACCGGCCCGGCCGCGGACGATCGTGTCGAGGAACTGCTCCACGTCGACGACCGACTCCTGCCCGACGAGCAGGGTCTGCCCGCCCACCAGCAGCGCGGACACCAACTGCCACAGCGAGATGTCGAAGCACTGCGGGGCTGTCTGCGCCACCACGCGCCCCTCGGCGATCCCCAAGTCGCCGATCTTGGCGAAGAGATGGTTGAGCATGCCGGCGTGCTCGCACATCGCTCCCTTCGGCTCGCCGGTGGAACCGGAGGTGAAGTAGATGTAGGCCAGCTGATCGCCGGCGACCTGCACCCCGACGTCCGTGTCGGGGTGCTGCTGTGCGTACGCCTTCTCGATCAGCAGCACCCCGGCCTCCGGCAGGGTGGCCAGGGCCTGGTCGAGGGTGTGGGTGCTGCCGGATTCCGTGAGCACCAGCCGGCAGCCTGCGCGCGACAGCATGGCCGCGATACGGCCGGCCGGGAAGTGCGGCTCGATCGGCAGGTACACGCCGCCCGCCTTGAACACCGCCAACGTCGCGGCCAGCCAGTCGAGGTTGCGTTCGGTGACGACCGCGACCACGTCTTCCCGGCCCAGCCCCTCCTCCAGCAACGCCCGCGCCAACTGGTTCGCGCGCGCGTTGAGTTCCCCGTACGTCCATGAGCGGTCGCCGTGCACCGCCGCCACCCGGTCCGGGTGGGCCCGTACGCGCTGCTCGAACAGCTCGTGCGCCCGCCTGTCCGGCAGCGGCCGGCGGGGCCCGGCCAGCCCTTCGAGCTGCTCGTCCACCTCCTCGGCCGACAGCAGGCTCTGCCGCGTGTGGTCGGCGTCGACACCGGCCGCCATCAACCGCAGTGCGGCCACGTGATAGCCGCCGATGCGGGCCGCGCACTCGGCGTCCAGTACCTGCGTGCGGTAGCGCAGCCGCACCACCGGCCGACCGTCACGGTCGCACCAGCCCACTCCCAGCACGGCGTCGCCGACCAGCCCGCCGTCGGTCCCCGCCGGATCGCACACCACCTCGTACGACGGCCCGGCCACGCCCAGTTCCCGACGCAGCTCGTCCACGGGGAAATGCCGGTGCGCCAGCAGCTCCGCCTCGACGCGACGGGCGTTCGACACCAGGTCGCGCCACGACCCGGGGCCGACCGTCAGGCGGCACGGCAGCGGGCCGCCCCGGCCCCCGGCGACGTACCCCGTCACGACCTCCTGCTCACCGGACAACGCGGCCAGCACCTTGGCATGCGCGGCCAACAGCACCGCGCTCAACGGCACGTCGAGCTCCCGTAGCAGCCCGCGTACCGCGTCGCTCACGTGGTCCGGCACCGCCGCCTCGTACTCGGCCACTCCCGTCACCGGTTCCCGAACCCACCGTGGCACCGCGGTGAAACCACCAGCGGTCAGCACACGGCTCCAGAACTCCCGGTCCGTGTTCAGGCGTGCTCCCATGGAACGGCCCTCCTCAGCTCAGAGTCGTCACGGCGTCGTCGGCGGAGGACCTCGGCGTCGCATCCGGCATGTCGGCGGCGGGGTTTCCACCCCACCGCGCGTTCGGGGGGACCTCCTCGCCTTTCATGAGAAAGGAATCGGGTGCCAGCACGGCGCCGTCACCCATCGTCACGCCGTAATGCACATGGGCGGAGACGCCGAGGGTGCAGCGCGCTCCGAGTGTGCTGCGGTCGGACTTGAAGGTGCCGTCCTCCTGCGAGTGGCACTGGATTTTGCTCCCGGCGTTGAGGGTGCATTCGTCCCCGATGGTGGTGAGGGTCCGCTCCGTCAGATAGCAGCCGTCGTCAAACACTCTGCTGCCGATGCGCACGCCCAGCATCCGCCAGATCAGGCTTTTGAAGGGGGTTCCGTTGTAGATGTCGAGGTGCTCGTCCGGAACCTTCCACAGGCGCTCGTGCCACCAGAAGTACGGGTCGTAGATGGAGCACAACCGGGGGCGCAGGGAACGGAATGACGTGATGCAGCGTTCCAGCAGGATGTAGTAAAGGGTGGAGAAGCCGAGCGTGAACGCGAGATACGCGGCGATCACCACGTGCCCGAGCACGCCGTACACGTCGATGGAGGCGAGCGCGAGCATCGTCAGCGCAAAGGTGTGCAGCCACCGCACGAACAGCATCAAGGCCATCGAGCGAAGGTTGTAGCGGTTCTTCGCGGCGAGCCGGCGGCGCAGCCGCTCCCCGGTCCTGAGGTCGTCGAACCGTGAGTCGCGCTCGACCGACCGCGGAATCTCGAAGCAGGGTGAGCCCAGGAGCCCCACCCCATTGCGGACTTCACCGTGAAGGGGAACCATGACCTTCGTCGCCAGCAGGCAGTTGTCACCTGTCCTGGCGCCCACGGGGTAAGCGATGTTGTTGCCGAGGAAGTTGTGCGACCCGATCGACGCCCGGGATACCCGGAAGGACGTGCTGGAGTATTCCGCGTTCATGATGGAGAGCCCATCGGCCACCATCGTTCCCCTGCCGACAGTCACCAGATAGGGACTCTCGTGCTGCACTTCGGTGCCGAAGTTCGACCCGGTCTGCTCGACCCGCGACAAGTCGTAGCCGAGACCCTTCAGGTAGTACACGACGTAGGAACTGTCACCGAACAGCCACGCGAAGAACTTGATGTTCGTCATGCGCGCCATGGCCCGGTGCACCGAGTAGTGGAATCCGCAGAGCGGATACACCTTGTCGGGCTCGATGACCAGGTTCAGCAGGCGCGGAACGGTGTACAGCGCGACGAGGCCTGCGACGACGGACCCGAAGAACAGCACGAGTGACACCACCAGCGCGTCACTGATCAGCCGCTCCGCCGCGAGTCCGGCCGTCTCCGGCGCAAGGTGGTTGCCGATGGCCGGGACTTCCTCGAACAGCATGTAGGTTCCGCCGACGGCCAGCGGTAAGTACAGGAAGAACAGCTGGAGCAGGGTCATCAGGCCGTACGAGGCCCGGCGCCAGGTGCCGCATCGCGTCGGCGCCACCCTCACGTAGTCGATCTCCGTGGGCTGTGCCGGGGATCCGTGCCAGTGCTCGCCGTCCGGGACCGCCTGGCCGCGGTACAGGGCGGACGAGTGGCCGAGCTGTGTTCCGTCGCCCATCCGCGTGTCGATGTCCAGGACGGTCTTCTCGCCGATGAACACATCACGGCCGAGCGTGACCGGGCCGGTCTGGATGCGCCCGGCGTGTGCGCGGTAGCAGAGGAAGAACGAGTCCTTGCGGATCACCGTGCCGGCGCCGATCGTGAGCAGGTCGGTGCAGACCGGGAGGGAGTGGGACAGGATCGTGACCCCCTTGCCGATACGCGCGCCGAGTGCCCGCAGATACAGCGGGTACAGGGGATTGCCCACGAACAACAGCACCGGATTGGCGTGGAGCAGTACCTTGACAAGCCAGAAGCGCAGGTACGTCAGACTCCAGACCGGGAACTCGCACGGTTTCCAGCGGCCGACGAGAATCCATTTGGCGACGACCGGGAACGCGCACAGCGCTACGAAGCCGACGCCCCCGAAGAGCAGCGACCGTAGATAGATGTCGGCCGCACCTGATCCTGCGGCGACCCATGTGAATCCCCGGGCAGCCACCATTCCCGCGGCGGCGGAATACCCCAGGAACATCGACAACTGAAGGATTCCGCAGAGAACGTATGTCAGCCGGCTCGTCGACGTCACCGGCGACGGTGACGTCACGTGCGAGGGCGACTTCGGGAGAGAGCAGTCCGCGGAGGCGGGAGGCGTGGCCGCGAGAGCTGCCGCCAGGCTTCGGATCGTGGAGTACCGGTAGATGTCCTTCATGGACGCCGACGGCAGATCCGGTCTCCGTCTGAGCCTTGCGCAGAACTGGGCCATGACCAAAGAGTTGGCACCCAAGTCGTCGAAGAAATGCCGGTCGACCGGAACATGGTCGACGCGTATGACGGCGGCCAGGACCTGAGCGAGTTCACTCTCGGTGTCCGTACTCCGGTCGACAATCCCTTGGTCCAGCCCGGTTATATCGACCTCGGAAGACTGCTCCACCGTGCGACCTCCTTGAAGACGCTTCGACAACCTGCGGCCACGCATGGCCGGCCCGGTGTCCTCGCGCTCCGGGAAAAGCTCGACCGAGCGATTGGAAGGCACGAGGGTGCGTTCTTTCCTGATCACGAACCGTGGGTTTCAGTTTCGGTCGGCTACCGAGAGGTCGCCAGTCCGAACGGAGCGCAACGTAAGGCGGGAACGCTCGATGGGCTTTGTCTGCCTTGGTTTCTCCACACGGCTGGGGTGAGTGACGGTTCACCCGTACGGGCCACCCTCGGCCACGCTCACGACTGCCGGGCACCCCTCGCCGCCGACAGCTTCCGGGCGACGCCGGACGGCCTGGGCAGCACCGGGGACTGGAACATGCATGTGGGGCGGGCGACCCTCAGGTCACCCGCCCCACAGTTGTGACGGCCCCGCAGTTGTGACGGCGATCCGGCTCGGCCTCAGTCGCGGTCGTCGCGGTGCGAGGCCTCCTCCTCGGCCTCCTTGGCCTGTACCTCGGGGTCGAGTACGGACTGGCCGCTGCCGTCCACCGACGTGAGCCGACCGGACTCGGAGACCTCGGTCGCGGCGGGGGGCTCGACCAGCCAGTCGGGGTTGGCCTGCTTGTCCCACCACTTCCAGGCGGCGAAGGCACCGCCCGCGAGGACGCCGAGGACGGCCAGCACCTTCACGGCCCGGCCGGCCTTCGCCCGGCGCTCGTGCTTGCGGACGAGCTTGTGGATCTCCTCGGGCGAGACCTGGCCGCGCAGCGCGGCCAGCACGGCGGCGCCCCGGGCCGCGGCCTCGTCCTTGACGGGCCCGGCCACGGCCGCTGCCTGCTCGATCCTCGGCCGGGAGTACTGGGCGGCCTGCCGCGCGGCTTCGCGGGCGCGGAAGGCGGCCTCCTGGGCGGCGTGGTCGACCTTCGGCGGCACATGGGTGCGGGCCTGCTCCAGGCGCGGCGCGAGATGCGACGCGTACTGGACGCGGGCCTGTCCGGCGGCCTGCGACACCCTGGGCGCGAGCCGTACGCGTGCCTCGTGTGCGTAGTGCGCGGCCCGGTCCTTGGCCGTGTCGGCGTAGGGCGCCACCACTTCCGCGGCGTGCAGCACGCTGCCCTTCGCCGAGCCGGTCGCGGCGCGCACGCTGTCGATGCGGGTCACGGGATCCTCCTCCTCGGTGGCGTACGGTATTTCGACTTTCCACCCTTTTACGGATCATGCCTGCCGGAGAGCGATGTGGCATGTGAGGGTGGGCATCCGGGTCACGGGTGCGGTGCAATAGCGGATGAATACGGGGCAACAGGAGCTTGTCGTCGACAATGCCACGGATCGGCGCCCCGCGCCTGCGTCCCCCGACGACTCGTCCGGATTTCCGCAGGCGATACGCCCGGATACACGCATGTCAGCGGCGTCGGACGACGCCGGGCGTGGACCGTGCGAGGATCGTGGAGTCACAGGAAGACAACGGAAGGCAGATCGTGGCCGAGCAGCTCTACGCCACCCTGAAGACCAACCACGGCGACATCCAGGTTCGACTGTTCCCGAACCACGCGCCGAACACGGTCAGGAACTTCGTCGAGCTCGCCATGGGCGAGCGTGAGTGGACCCACCCGGCCACCGGTGAGAAGTCCACGGCCAAGCTGTACGACGGCACGGTCTTCCACCGGGTCATCAGCGGCTTCATGATCCAGGGCGGTGACCCGCTGGGCAACGGCACGGGCGGCCCGGGTTACCAGTTCGGGGACGAGTTCCACCCGGACCTGCGGTTCGACAAGCCGTACCTGCTGGCCATGGCGAACGCCGGCCCGGGCACCAACGGCTCGCAGTTCTTCATCACCGTCTCCCCGACGGCATGGCTGAACCGCAAGCACACCATCTTCGGTGAGGTCACCGACGCGGCCAGCCAGAAGGTCGTGGACTCCATCGCGACCACCCAGACCAACCCGCGCACCGACCGCCCGCTCAACGACGTCGTCATCGAGACGGTCGTCGTCGAGTCCCGCGAGGGCTGACCCCCGCGACGTCCCGTGACGCCCCGTGACGCCCCGTGACGTCCCACGACGTCCAGCGAGGCCTGAGGCCCGCGACACCCGCCAGGCCCGAGACCTGCCGGGGAACCAAGCGCCCCGCTCGTCCGTAAATATGAGCGGGGCGTAGCAGTGCCACGACGACTGAGGGGACCTCATGGACCAGGCGCAGGGCAGCCAGCAGGACGCGCAGAGCGCGCCGGTCTGCTATCGCCACCCGGGCCGCGAGACCGGCGTGCGCTGCACCCGCTGTGAGCGCCCGATCTGCCCCGAGTGCATGGTCAGTGCCTCGGTCGGCTTCCAGTGCCCCGAATGCGTCCGCGGCGCCGTCGGCACCGGCCACGCGCCGGGCGCCTCCCGCCCCCGCACCATCGCGGGCGGCACGGTCGTCGCCGACCCCAGGCTGCTCACCAAGATCCTGGTCGGGATCAACCTCGCGGTGTTCCTCCTCGTCCAGATCCGCCCGTCGGTGCTGAACAGCCTGGTGCTGGTCGGCGCGTGGCCGCCGGCGCCGTGGGGGCCGACGGAGGGCGTCGCGGAGGGCGAGTGGTATCGCCTGGTCACCTCGATGTTCACGCACGAGGCCGTCTGGCACATCGCCTTCAACATGCTCGGCCTGTGGTGGCTCGGCGGCCCCCTGGAAGCGGCCCTCGGCCGGGCCCGCTACCTGGCGCTCTATTTCATCTCCGGTCTGGCGGGCAGCGCACTGGCCTATCTGCTGGGGTCGCCGACCACAGCCACCCTCGGTGCCTCCGGCGCGATCTTCGGGCTGTTCGGCGCGACCGCCGTCCTCATGCGCCGGCTCAACTACGACATGCGGCCGGTCGTCATCCTGCTGGCGATCAACCTGATCTTCACGTTCACGTGGAGCAACATCTCCTGGCAGGCCCACATAGGCGGCCTCGTCGCCGGTCTGGTGATCGGCTACGCCATGGTGCACGCCCCGCGTGAGCGGCGGGCCCTGGTGCAGTACGGCGTCTGCGCGCTGATGCTGGCCGTGGTAGTCGGTGTGACGCTGCTGCGAACGGCCCAGCTCAGCTGAGCCGAGGGGTTATCCACTGAGCTCGACGGTTGTCCACAGCGTGTGGCGGATCTTGTGCACGCTGTGCGGGAACACCTGTGCCCCCTGCCGCCGACCCACGTTTCCGCAGGTCAGGCAGGGGGCGAACACGTTCTCGGGGGATCGTGTGACGGTCGTACCGGCGTCAACGCCCGATGGGTTATCCACAGATCGTCGTCTTTTCCCCAGGTCAGGTGTGGAAATTCTCCCCGGGCTGTGGATAACTCAGCGGATAGCCATGGGCAGAGCTGTGTTCACCGCCCGGTGGCCTGTCCTTCGACCGGCTACTTCCACTGCGTGGAGACGGCGAACCCGGCGGCGATGAAGCCGAAACCGACCACGATGTTCCAGTTGCCCAGCGATTCGATGGGCAACGAACTGTTGGTCACATAGAAGACGACGATCCAGGCCAGACCGATGAGGAAGAGGGCGAGCATGACCGGTGCGACCCAGGCGCGGTTGCTCAGCTTGATGCTGGTCGCCTGCTTCGACGGCGGCGGCGTGTAGTCGGCCTTCTTGCGGATACGTGACTTCGGCACGAGGGTCTCTCCTGTCGATGCGCTGCGTGGCCGCGCAGGGAACTGGGTCGGGCTCGGGGCAGCGTAGGGGACACTGAGCGCTCCCCCGGGCGTCCGTTAGCGTAGTGCTTCCGTGGCGCCGAAGGAGATAAGGGTACGTTGAGCAATTCTGCCGACTCCACCGGGACGGAATCCAGCGCGGACCGCCGGTGGGCCTTCCGGCCCGTGCGGCTGCTCACGGTGGGCGTCTTCGCTCTCGCGGGCCTCATTTTCTTCACCAGTTTCCACACGGCCAAGGGCACGAATATCCGCACGGACGCGTCCTTGCTGAAGCTCTCGGACCTGATCCACGAGCGCAGCCGCAGCAACGGCGAGCTGGAGGAGGCCAACGCCGCCCTGCGCGAGGACGTCGAATCCCTGGCCGAGCGGGACGACGGCAGCACCAAGGCGGAGGACGACAAGCTCGCCGCCCTGGAGGAGAAGGCCGGGACGCAGAAGCTCACCGGCGAGGCGATCACGGTGACCCTGAACGACGCCCCGCCGAACGCCACCGCCAAGCTCCCGGGCTATCCCGAGCCCCAGCCCGACTACCTGGTCATCCACCAGCAGGACCTCCAGGCCGTGGTGAACGCCCTCTGGCAGGGCGGCGCCCAGGGCATCAAGGTCATGGACCAGCGGCTGATCTCCACCAGCGCCGTGCGCTGCGTGGGCAACACCCTGATCCTCCAGGGACGCGTCTACTCACCGCCGTACAAGATCACCGCGGTGGGTGACCCCGAGAAGCTCCAGCAGGCGCTCACCGCCTCCCCGGCGATCCAGAACTACATGGTGTACGTCAACGTCTACGGGCTCGGCTGGAAAGTCGAGGAGAACGGGACGGTGACTCTGCCCGGCTACTCGGGCACAGTGAATCTGCGGTACGCCCAGCCCGTGCAGTGAGCGCCTTCCCAGGAGCCGCCGGTGCGCCTAGTCGTCAGGACCGTCAGCGAACTGTGCATCACCGTCGGCACCGTGATCGTGCTCTTCGTCGTCTACGTGCTCTTCTGGACCGGCGTGCAGGCCGACACCGTCATGGACGACCAGATCGACCTGCTCCAGCAGCAGTGGGCCCGAGGCGGCGTACGCCCGACGGGCACGGCAGACCCGGGCGCCTCGGCCGCGCCCCCGAAGCCGGCGCCGTACGAGAACGGCAGGCCCTTCGCGATCATGTACATCCCGCGTCTTGGTTTCACGTGGAACAAGCCCGTCCTCGAAGGCACCGACACCGGCACCCTGAAGAAGGGCCTCGGCCACTACACCGGTACCGCGCAGCTCGGGCAGAAGGGCAACTTCTCCGTCGCCGGGCACCGGCGCACCTACGGCGATCCCTTCAAGGACTTCCCGCGGCTGCGGCCCGGTGACGCGGTGGTGCTGACGGACGGGACGACCTGGTTCACGTACCGGATCGGCAAGGGGCCGTACACAACCGTGCCGACGGACATCGAGGTGATCGACCCGCTGCCACGTAAGTCCGGGTACACGCGTCCGGGCCGTTATCTCACCCTGACCACCTGCGAACCGGAGTGGGGCCACAGCCACCGCCTCATTGTCTGGGCGCATCTGGATTCCACACAGCCTGTGGAGGCCGGGAAACCAGCCGCCCTGCGCCGTTAGTCTGGTGCAGTACGGCGTGAGTTTCTGGTGCCGTGGTGCGACGGAAGGGACGGCATGTACGGCTGGATCTGGCGGCATCTGCCGGGGAACGCGTGGGTCAAGGCGCTGATCTCACTGGCACTGATCCTGGCCGTGGTCTACGTCCTGTTCCAGTACGTCTTCCCATGGGCCGAACCGCTGCTTCCCTTCAACGATGTGACGGTGGACAACCAGTGAGCGCGCGCATTCTCGTTGTCGACAACTACGACAGCTTCGTCTTCAACCTGGTCCAGTACCTGTACCAGCTGGGCGCCGAGTGCGAGGTGGTGCGCAACGACGAGGTGTCGACGGCGCATGCCAACGACGGCTTCGACGGCGTGCTGCTGTCGCCCGGCCCCGGCGCTCCCGAGCAGGCCGGCGTCTGCATCGACATGGTCCGGCACTGCGCCGCCACCGGGGTGCCCGTCTTCGGCGTCTGCCTGGGCATGCAGTCGATGCAGGTGGCGTACGGCGGTGTCGTGGACCGTGCGCCGGAGCTGCTGCACGGCAAGACCTCGCTGGTCGAGCACGAGGGCAAGGGCGTCTTCGCGGGCCTGCCCTCGCCGTTCACGGCGACCCGCTACCACTCGCTGGCCGCCGAGCCGCCCACCGTGCCGGCCGAGCTGGAGGTCACCGCGCGCACCCACGACGGCATCATCATGGGCCTGCGGCACCGTGAACTCCCCGTCGAGGGCGTGCAGTTCCATCCCGAGTCGGTGCTGACCGAGCACGGTCACCGGATGCTGGCCAACTGGCTCGTGGAGTGCGGGGACGAGGGCGCGGTGGCGAGGTCGGCGGGGCTCGCCCCGGTGGTGGGCAGGGCCACGGCGTGACCGCGCTGCGCCCCGAGCGCGAGTCCGGCGCGGCCGCGTACGGCGACGCCGGTGACCAGGGCTCCTCGTACGGGCAGCAGCCGTACGAGGTGTCGGGTGCGCTCGGGGACTGGTACGGGCGGCAGCCGTACGACACGCCGGTGGGCGAGGTGCCGCTCGGCGCGGCCCCGGTGGACGAGGAGACGATGGCCCTGCGGATACCGGATCCGCCGGGTGAGTCCAGGTCGGCGGGTGCCTCGGCGGCCACAGGAACTGCAACGGTCACAGCGGGCTCTGCAGCCATCCCGCCCACCATGACCACCGGGACCACCCCGGGTGGCCGCGCGGCCCGCAGAAAGGCCGCCAAGCGCCGCCACCGGCGCCACGCAGGCCACGCAGGCCACGCAGACCACGGCGCACACGCCGGTCCGCCCACGGAGCCGTCGAAGGACGACGACCAGCGCCGCCCGCTCTCCCGTGTCGAGGCCCGCAGGCTCGCACGGGCCCGCAAGCCCAGCCCCGCGGTCGTCGCCAGCCGGCTGATCGGTGAGGTGTTCATCACCACCGGCGTGCTGATGCTCCTCTTCGTCACCTACCAGCTGTGGTGGACGAACGTCCGTGCGCACGCGCAGGCCGGTAACGAGGCCAGCCAGCTCCAGGACGACTGGGCGAGCGGCAAGCGCAACCCCGGCGTCTTCCAGCCCGGGCAGGGCTTCGCGCTGCTGCACATCCCCAAGCTGGACGTGGTGGTGCCGATCGCCGAGGGCATCGACAACGACAAGGTGCTCGACCGGGGCATGGTAGGCCACTACGCCGAGGGCGCGCTGAAGACGGCGATGCCCGACGCCAAGACCGGCAACTTCGGGCTCGCCGGCCACCGCAACACGCACGGCGAGCCGTTCCGGTACATCAACAGACTCCAGCCCGGCGATCCGATCGTCGTCGAGACGCAGGACATGTACTACGTCTACGACATGGCGTCGATCCTGCCGGTGACCTCGCCGAGCAACGTGAGCGTCCTCGACCCGATCCCCAAGGGGTCGGGGTTCACCGAGCCCGGCCGGTACATCACCCTGACGACGTGCACGCCGGAGTTCACCAGCAAGTACCGGATGATCGTCTGGGGCAAGATGGTCGAGGAACGGCCGCGCAGCAAGGGCAAGCCGGATGCGCTCGTCAGTTAAGGGCAGATGACACGTGGCAGCGACCACCGATCGTGAAGAGCACACCGACGCCGCCCCCGAGGCGCCCGAGCGGCGGCGCCGCGGACCCGGCCCGATCGCCATGGCGGTCAGTTTCTTCGGTGAACTCCTCATCACCGCGGGCCTCGTGCTCGGCCTGTTCGTCGTCTACTCGCTGTGGTGGACGAACGTCCTCGCCGACCGCAAGGCGCACCAGGAGGGCGACAAGGTCCGCGACAACTGGGCCACTTCGGAGTCCTCCGGTGGCCCCGGCGCGCTGGACACCAAGGACGGCATCGGCTTCCTGCACGTGCCCGCGATGAACAAGGACGAGATCCTGATCAAGAAGGGCACGTCGACGGAGCTCCTCAACGACGGCGTCGCGGGCTACTACACCGACCCCGTCAAGGCGACCCTCCCCACCAGCGGCAAGAACGGCAACTTCTCGCTCGCCGCGCACCGCGACGGCCACGGCGCGAAGTTCCACGACATCCACAAGCTGAAGAAGGGCGACCCGATCGTCTTCGAGACGAAGGACAAGTGGTACGTCTACAAGGTCTACGCCATCCTTCCCGAGACCTCGAAGTACAACGTCAAGGTCCTCGACGCGATCCCCAAGGAGTCCGGCCGCACGAAGGCGGGCAAGTACATCACCCTGACCACCTGCACGCCGGTCTTCACCAGCCGCTACCGGTACGTGGTGTGGGGCGAGCTGGAGCGGGTCGAGAAGGTGGACGGGGAGCGGACGCCGCCGAAGGAGCTCGGCTGAGCCAGTACCACGACGAGAGCCCCGGCACCCTGAGAAGGGAGCCGGGGCTCAGTCGTACGCCGGGCGGTCAGTCGGAGTCGAAGCCGCCGATGACCCCGCCGTTGCCGTTGCCGCCGTTGCCGCCGTTGTCGCCGTTGCCGAAGTTCACGGTGCGCAGTGTGATCTGCGTACCCGCGGGGTCGTCGACCTCCTGGTCCCCCGGCGGGTTCTGCGCGATGACACGCGCCCCGTCGCTCTGGTCGCTGCCGCCTTCGAACTGGATGTTGGTGAAGCCGGCCCCGTTCAGGATCTGCCTGGCCTCTCCCACCGTTCGTCCGACGACGTTCGGGACCTTGGTCTTCTGCTGCAGCTTGCCGACCTTCATGGTCACCGTCGAGTTCTTGTCGACCTGAGAGCCGACCGGCGGTGTGGTCTCGACGACCTTGCCGTCCTGGTTGGGGTCGGTGGTCGGCGTCTCGACGCAGGTGCCCGTGAGGTCGTTGTCCTGCATCTGCTTCTGGGCGTCCTCACAGGTCTGGCCGACGACGTTCGGGACGGTCGCCTTCTCCTCGGCCTTGGCGATGATCAGGGTGATCGTGGAGCCCTTCTCGACCTCCCTGCCGGAGACCGGGTTCTGTTCGAGGACGGTGCCCGGGTCGTCCGAGGACTCGCGCGTCTCGGTCTTCACCTTGAACTCGTAGTCGTCGCCCTCGAGTGTCGAGGTGGCGTCGTCCACGCTCTGACCGATGACGTTGGGAACAGCCACCTTCGGCGCACCCGTCGACACCACGAGGTTGACGGTGGTGTTCTTGTCGACCTCGGTCTTGGGCTGCGGGTCCTGCGAGCAGATGTTGCCCTTCTTCTCCTCCTCGCAGGGCTTCTGCGTGACCGTTCCGACCTGCAGATCGCTGTTCTCCAGCAGCTTTCTGGCATCGGCCTCGGTCTGGCCGACGAGGTTGGGAACCGGCACCGTGTCGTTGCTCACACCGTCCCCGCCGAACGCCCACCGCCCGATCAGGATCGCGCCGACGAGGACCAGGATCGCGGCCACGACCAGCAGGATCGTCGAGGTGTTGGACTTCCTCTGGCGGCGCCGGTCCGGGCGGTCGTCGTAGCCGAAGCCGCCGTCGTCCGGGTTGGCCGGGGGAAGCAGGGTCGTCGCGGGTGCGTGGCCGTCGGAGCGCAGGGCCGTCGTCGGCTGGTCGTCGGGGTAGCCGCCGTAGCCCACGGAGCCCATCGCCGCCGTGGCCGCGACCGGCTGGCCGTCGAGGCAGGCCTCGATGTCGGCGCGCATCTCGTCGGCCGACTGGTAGCGGTAGTTCGGGTCCTTGACCAGCGCCCTCAGGACGATCGCGTCCATCTCCGGCGTGATCTCGGGGTCGAAGACGGACGGGGGCTGCGCCTCCTCCCGTACGTGCTGGTAGGCGACCGCGACGGGGGAGTCGCCCACGAAGGGCGGGCGGACCGTCAGCAGTTCGTACAGCAGGCAGCCGGTGGAGTACAGGTCACTGCGCGCGTCGACCTGCTCGCCCTTGGCCTGCTCCGGCGAGAGGTACTGGGCGGTGCCGATGACGGCCGCCGTCTGCGTCATCGTCATCCCGGCGTCGCCCATGGCGCGGGCGATGCCGAAGTCCATCACCTTGACCTGGCCGCCCCGCGTCAGCATGACGTTGGCCGGCTTGATGTCGCGGTGGACGATGCCGTTGCGGTGGGCGTACTCCAGGCCCTGGAGGATGCCGATGGTCATTTCCATCGCGCGCTCGGGCAGGAGTTTGCGGCCGGAGTGCAGCAGCTCACGGAGCGTGGAGCCGTCGACGTACTCCATGACGATGTACGGGATCGAGACCCCGTCGATGTAGTCCTCGCCCGTGTCGTAGACCGCCACGATCGCGGGGTGGTTGAGCGAGGCGGCCGACTGGGCCTCCCGGCGGAAGCGGGCCTGGAACGACGGGTCGCGCGCGAGGTCCGCGCGCAGCGTCTTCACCGCCACGGTGCGGCCGAGGCGGGTGTCATGCGCGAGGTAGACCTCCGCCATGCCACCACGGCCGAGCACCTGACCCAGCTCGTACCGGCCGCCGAGGCGACGCGGCTCTTCCATAAGCTACCTACCAGCCCTCTCCGTCGGTCCCGACCGGCATGTCGTGCGGCCGGAGACTGCCGTCCGGGCCTACCGTACCCGGCTCGCAATGTGTGACCTGGCCAAGCCCGTCAGCCGATACAGGACCGGTATCGCAACGTGCGTCGTTGTGAAGACGATGTGACGGGGCTCTCACTGCTTGCTCTCGATGACCGCCTCCATCACGCTCTTCGCGATGGGCGCCGCGAGGCCGCCGCCGGAGATGTCGCCACGGTCCGCCTCCTCGTCCTCGACCACCACGGCCACGGCGACCGGCGAGCTGCCGTCGTCCAGCTTGGCGTAGGAGATGAACCAGGCGTACGGCTTCTCGCTGTTGTCGACGCCGTGCTGGGCGGTACCGGTCTTGCCGCCCACGGTGACGCCGGGGATCTTCGCGTTGGTTCCCGTGCCCTTCTCGACGACCGTCTCCATCATCGACTGCAGGATCTGGGCGTTGTCCGAGGACAGCGGCTTGCTGAGCTCCTCGGGCTCGGTCTGCTCGATGGTGTCGACGTTGGACGCCTGGAGCTTGTCGACCATGTACGGCTTCATCAGCGTGCCGTCGTTGGCGACCGCGGAGGCGACCATGGCCATCTGCAGCGGGGTCGCGGCGGTGTTGAACTGGCCGATCGAGGACAGCGCCACCTCGGAGGGGGCCATGTCGTCGGAGAACACGGACGCGTTGGCGCGGACCGGAGTGAACTGCTCCTCGGTGAAGCCGAACTGCTTCGCCGTCTGAAGCATCTTGTCGTTGCCCAGGTCCGAGCCGACCTTGCCGAAGACCGTGTTGCAGGACCACTGCAGGGCGACCCTGAGGGTGGCGTTCTTGCAGGGGATGGTCCCCTCGTTCTTCAGCACGGTGGTGGTGCCCGGCATGGTCCACGGCAGCGGCGTCTTGGTGGGCGAGTCGGCGTCCGTGTACAGGCCGTGCTCCAGGGCCGCCGCCGCGGTGACCACCTTGAAGGTCGAGCCCGGCGGGTAGGTCTCGCGCAGCGCCCGGTTGAGCATCGGGTCGTCGGGGTTGGCCTTCTTCTGGAGCTTGTTCCAGGCCTTCTGGTCGTCGTCGGAGTATCCGGCGATCGTCGAGGGGTCGTACGACGGGTAGGAGGCCAGCGCCAGGATCGCGCCGGTCTGCGGGTCGAGGGCCACCACCGCGCCCTTGCCGCGCTTGGCCAGGCCCTCGTACGCCGCCTTCTGCGCGGCCGCGTTGAGGGTGGTGACGACGTTGCCGCCCGCCTTCTTCTTGCCGGTGAGCATGTCGAGGGTGTTGCGGAAGAACAGCCGGTCGTCGTTGCCGGTGAGGATGCCGTCCTCCAGGTTCTCCAGCTGGTTGGTGCCGAAGGCCTGGGAGGCGTAGCCGGTGACGGGCGCCCACATGGGGCCGTCCTTGTAGGTGCGGACGTACTCGAAGTCGCCGCTGGCCGCCTGCTTGGAGCCGGTGATGGCCTTGCCGTCGACGATGATGTCGCCGCGCGGGGTGGCGTACCGCTCGATGGCCACGCGGCGGTTGTTGGTGTCGGTGGCCAGCTCGTCCGCCCGGACGTACTGGAGCCAGTTGTCGCGGATCAGCAGCGTCAGCACGAGCAGGCCGCAGAAGATCGCGATCCGGCGCAGGGGCTTGTTCATGACGGGCGGACCACCTGGGTCATCTCGGCGTCGGGGTTGGGGGCGGGGGACGGCGCCGGGCGGCGCGCGGTGTCGCTGATTCTCAGCAGGATGCCGATCAGGGCCCAGTTGGCGATCACGGAGGAACCGCCGTAGGCCAGGAACGGCATCGTCATACCGGTCAGCGGGATGAGCCCCATCACACCGCCGGCGACGACGAACACCTGGAGGGCGAAGGCGCCGGACAGGCCGATGGCGAGCAGCTTGCCGAAGGGGTCGCGGGCGGCGAGGGCGGTGCGCACGCCGCGCTCCACGATCAGGGCGTACAGCAGCAGCAGCGCCATCACACCGGCCAGGCCCAGCTCCTCGCCGAAGGTGGCGAGGATGAAGTCGGAGTTGGCGGCGAACCGGATCAGCTCGGAGTGGCCCTGGCCCCAGCCGGTGCCGAGGGTGCCGCCGGAGCCGAACGCCCACAGCGCCTGCATGGCCTGCTCGGAGTGGCCGCCGACGCCCTGGCGGGAGAGCGTGTACTCGCGCATCGGGTCGAGCCAGGCGTCGACGCGCTGCTGGATGTGCGGTTCGAAGGAGGCCACGCCGACGGCGCCGACCGCGGACATCAGCAGACCGAAGACGATCCAGCTGGTCCGCTCGGTGGCGACGTACAGCATGATGACGAACATTCCGAAGAACAGCAGCGACGTGCCGAGGTCGGTCTCGAAGACGAGGATCAGGATCGACATCGCCCAGACCACGAGGATCGGGCCGAGGTCGCGGCCGCGCGGCAGGTACAGGCCCATGAAGCGGCGGCTGGCCAGGGCGAGCGCGTCCCGCTTGACCATCAGGTAGCCGGCGAAGAACACCGCCAGCACGATCTTCGCGAACTCACCGGGCTGGATGGAGAATCCGGCGACCGAGATCCAGATCCTGGCGCCGTAGATGTTCTGGCCGAGGCCGGGCACCAGCGGCAGCAGCAGCAGGAACAGCGCGCCGACCATCGAGATGTACGTGTAGCGCTGCAGGGCGCGGTGGTCCTTGAGGAAGATCAGCACCACGATGAACAGCGCGATGCCCATCGCCGTGTACAGCAGCTGGCGTGGGGCGGCGGTGCCGGCCTGGCCGATGGACTGCAGCAGCTCGGACTGGTCCAGCCGCCAGATGGCGACCAGGCCGAGGCCGTTGAGCAGGGTGGCCAGCGGCAGCAGCAGCGGGTCGGCGTACGGCGCGAACTTGCGGACGACCAGATGGCCGACGCCGGCCAGCAGACCGAGGCCGAGGCCGTAGCTCAGCAGGCCGGCGGGCACCTCGTCGTTGATGGCGAGGCCGACGTTGGCGTAGGCGAAGACCGGGATGACGACGGCGAACACCAAAAGCCCGAGCTCGGTGTTGCGCCGGCTCGGCGTGCCGATCGAGCCGATCGTGGACGTGTGCTGCGTCGACGGGTTGGTAGTACTGCTCATCGTGTGACGGGGCCTCTCACGGCTTGCCTACTGCTTACCGCACAGCGAGACGACCTTCTGCTCTTCCTCCGAGAGGCTGGGGCCGGGGCTGGGAGTGGGCGCGGTCGCGGACTGGGTCGGGGACGGGGATCCGGTGGCCGACGGGGTCGGCGTGGCCTTGGACGTGAAGGAGGTGCGGCTGGTTCCCGTGGTACCGCCGGCCTCGCCCTGGCCGGTCTGCGCGTTGTTCTCGCTCTCGGCGGCGCGCCGCTCGGCCTCCTTCTTGCACGCGGAGGCCTGCACGGCCAGCTCGTCGATCTTCGCCTGGGCGTTCTTCAGCCCGCCCTCGGCGATCGTGGCCTCGACCAGCTTCTGCTGGTACGGCGGCAGGTACTTGAGTTCGATCTCGGGGTGGTCCTTCTCGACCTCCGACAGCGACACCCAGGCCAGGTCCTGGCTGATGCCCCGGTACAGCGCGACGTGCTCGCCGTTGGTGCCGACGTAGTACTGGGTCTGCGTCCAGCGGTAGCCGCCGTACAGGCCGCCGCCGATGACGGCCAGCGCGAGGATGCCGTAGACGGATCTCTTCAGCCAGCGGCGCCGGGGCCGCGGCTTGACGAAGTCCTCGTCGCTGTAGCCGCCGAAGCCGTCCGCCGGGACGTAGCCGGTGGTGTCGCCGGAGCCGGGCGGGCCGAACTCGCCTCCGCCGCCCTGTCCGGGCACCTGGCGGCCGAGGCCCGCGGCGCGGCCGGCGGGGGTCTGCATGATGCCGTTGTCGTGCAGGTGGTGCTGGTTCTCGGCGACCGCGCCGACCACGACCGGGGTGTCGGACAGCTGCCCGGCGAGGGTGTCGCCGGTGTCGAGGTCGAGGACGTCGGCGACGATGACGGTGATGTTGTCGGGGCCGCCGCCGCGCAGCGCCAGCTCGATCAGCTGCTGCACGGTCTCCTGGGGGCCCTGGTAGCTGGCGAGGGTCTCCTCCATCGTCTGGTGGGAGACGACTCCGGACAGCCCGTCGGAGCAGATCAGATAGCGGTCGCCGGCCCGGACCTCGCGGATCGACAGGTCGGGCTCGACGTGGTCGCCGCTGCCGAGGGCGCGCATCAGCAGGGAGCGCTGCGGGTGGGTGGTGGCCTCTTCCTCGGTGATCCGGCCCTCGTCGACCAGGCGCTGCACCCAGGTGTGGTCCTGGGTGATCTGCGTGAGGACGCCGTCGCGCAGCAGGTACGCGCGCGAGTCGCCGACGTGGACGAGGCCGAGCCGCTGGCCGGTCCACAGCAGGGCGGTGAGGGTGGTGCCCATGCCCTCCAGCGAGGGGTCGTCCTCGACCATCTGGCGCAGCTGGTCGTTGGCGCGCTGGACGGCGGCACCGAGCGAGGTGAGGACGTCGGAGCCGGGGATGTCGTCGTCGAGCTGGACGATGGTGGAGATCGCCTCGGAGGAGGCGACCTCCCCGGCGGCGGCGCCGCCCATGCCGTCGGCGATGGCGAGCAGGCGCGGACCGGCGTATCCGGAGTCCTCGTTGCCCTCGCGGATCATGCCTTTGTGCGAACCGGCGGCGAAGCGCAGTGACAGACTCATGCGCACCTCGCCCATCGGCTCCGGGTACAGCCGATCGTGTCGAGCCACACTGCCCACCCTCCGGTCGGGAGCGCGCCGGGGCCCCGGGGGTGGACCGCCGCTGCGTGCTCGCTCCGCTCGCGCCTATTCATGATGTAGCACTACTTCCGCAGCTCGATGACGGTCTTGCCGATGCGGATCGGTGCACCCAGCGGAATCGGCGTGGGGGTCGTGAGGCGGGTCCGGTCGAGATAGGTGCCATTGGTGGACCCGAGGTCCTCGACGATCCACTGGCCGTCCCGGTCCGGGTAGATCCTGGCATGCCGGCTGGAGGCGTAGTCGTCGTCCAGCACGATCGTGCTGTCGTGCGCCCGGCCCAGGGTGATGGTCTGGGACTGCAGCGCGACGGTGGTGCCGGTGAGTGTGCCCTCGGTCACCACCAGTTTGGTGGGGGCGTTGCGGCGCGCCCGGCCGCCGGCCGGCTGCTGGCGCTGCTGCGGGGGCGCCTGGCGCTGGGCCTGCTGCGCCCGGCCCGCGTCCCGTCGGGACCCGCGCTGGGTGACGCGCGTACCGAACAGATCGCTGCGGATGACCTGCACGGCCACGATCACGAACAGCCACAGTACGGCCAGGAAACCCAGCCGCATGACCGTGAGGGTCAGCTCTGACATTGCCCCCGGATCACCCTTCGGCTTGCCTATAGATAACGGTGGTGCTGCCCACGACGATCCGCGAGCCGTCGCGGAGCGTAGCGCGGGTGGTGTGCTGCCCGTCCACCACGATGCCGTTGGTGGACCCGAGATCCTGGATCGTCGAGGGCGTTCCGGTCCGGATCTCACAGTGCCGGCGGGACACGCCGGGGTCGTCGATCCGCACGTCGGCGTCGGTGCTGCGGCCCAGCACGAGCGTCGGGCGGGAGATCTGGTGGCGGGTGCCGTTGATCTCGATCCAGTACCTGGTGCGGGAACCGGCGGCGGCGCCGGGCGCGGCGCCGGGACGCGGGGCGGCGGGCTGGGCCGGCGGCGGATAGCCGTAGCCGCCGGGGCGGGCGCCGGGCGGGGGCGCGGCGGGCATGGGGGGAGCGCCGGCGGGCTGCGCGGGGGCGCCCGGGGGCGGGTAGCCGTAACCGCCGGCGGCGGGGCGGGCGCCACCGGCCGCGGGGGCGGCGGGGGCCTGCTGGCTGCTGGAGGAGGCGAGCGTACGGCTGCGCACCCGGTACAGGCCGGTGTCCAGGTCGTCGGCCTTCTCCAGGTGGACCTTGATCGGGCCCATGAAGGTGTAGCGCTGCTGCTTGGCGTAGTCGCGGACCATGCCGGCGAGCTCGTCGCCGAGCTGGCCGGAGTAGGGGCTGAGGCGCTCGAAGTCCGGGGCGCTCAGCTCCACGATGAAGTCGTTGGGGACGACCGTCCGGTCGCGGTTCCAGATGGTGGCGTTGTTGTCGCACTCGCGCTGGAGCGCTCCCGCGATCTCCACGGGCTGCACCTCGGACTTGAACACCTTGGCGAAGGTGCCGTTGACCAGACCTTCGAGGCGCTGCTCGAACTTCTTCAGGACTCCCATGGGGCACCTCCTCCGGTGTTGCCGTCCTGTGTACTGCCTACCCGGTACTGCTTACTGATCGTATCCACGCGCCGGTTAATCGGCTGGTTCCCCCTGTCAGCCCGGTCCACGGGTGTCGACGGGTGTCGACGCCTGACGAAGTTCCCTTCGGCGCTCCCCATCGAACGTCTGGCATGGATCGTAGAGGGGGTCGCAAACAAGTGTCCCGCACCGGGCTGTGGACTCGGTCCGGCTCCTGGGCAGATGGGCCGGACCGGTACGAGGTTGATACGTGCGCGGGCCCCTTGGTCGGCCGGTGTGCCGGTGCGAGGGGCTGGGGTGCTGGGGGCTGTGGGGGCTTGGCTGCAGGGGCTGCGGGGGCTGGCTGCGGGGGGCTCCCTGCCCGGGACAAGGGATGTGAACCCACCCGGTCCAGCGTGCTAATGTTCTGCGTGTCGGAAGGCGCCAGCCCCAAGGGGCCGGGCCGGAGACACACCCAATGCGCGGGTGGCGGAATAGGCAGACGCGCTGGATTCAGGTTCCAGTGCCCGCAAGGGCGTGGGGGTTCAACTCCCCCCTCGCGCACAGAGAGAAACCGACGGAACGGGTCTCTGCAGGTGACGGAAGTCACGGCAGGGGCCCGTTTCTCGTTTCCATGACGTTGTGAGGCATCACACAGCCTGGCCAGGGCATACGGCAGGCCCCGACGCGTGAGCTATCTCACGGGTGGGGCCTGTCTTTGTCGTGCTGCCGTGCCGAGATCGGATTGATCTATGCCGCTGGTGCGAGGTGGCCGGTCGGGGTCCAGCTCCTCGGTTCTCTGATGGGGCGGCGGTGGTGGGTGCGTCGGCGTGGGCGCTCGCCGCCGAGCGACAGTGTGTCCAGCCACTTCTTGATCTTACGGCGGTTCGCGTGGGCCAGCTGGAAGGCGAGCAGGATCGTTTGTGCCGCGATGCCGCGGGTACGGCGGGAGCCCGCGGATTCGATGCCCTCGGCGAGAGGGTTCTTGGCGTAGCCGTTGTAGCCCTCGACGCTGTTGCGGAGCCGGAAGTAGACCTTCTGCCATTCCGGGCTGCCGTAGTCCAGGGCCTGCCACTGCTTGGCGCCGGCTTCGGGGCTGACGGTGATCGTGCGCTGGCGGCAGACCTTGAGTGGACCGGCCGGCTGGGTTCCGGGTCGATGAGGGGCAGGTGGATGCCGCGACCCATGGTGTAGGGCTTGAGGGGGCACTGGGCCTTGCCTGCCTCGGCGGGGCACATCATTCGCTGGTAACCGTCGGCGTCGGCGTTCTCCTTCGGCATGATGCGGTAGCCGCGACGAGCGGCGATCAGCTTGATCCACGTCTCCCGGTCGATGCGGTCGGCGTGCAGGTCGATGGTGGCGTTGATCAGGGGCTCGGGCATGGAGGGGCAGTACCAGCGGCCCTCGACGAGGATCGCGCCGTGCGTTCCGGCCTGCTTGCCGAGCTGATCCGCGCGGTAGTCGTAGACGGGCTTGTATCCCATGGCCCGGACGGGGAGCTGCCACTCGTCGGGCTCGGAGTTGTTGTAGGCGCGGTCGCCGGCAAGGTAGCCGGGTTTGTATCCACGCTCCCGGAGTCGGTTGAGGATCTTCAGGCCGTTGTACGCGGGGCGGTGACCGGGCTTGTCGAGGGCGACGCCGAGGACGAGGGCTGGGAGGACTTCGGGGTTGGGGGTGCCGTCGTCGAGGAGTACGGCGTCGTGTTCGGCGTCGCGGGTCACGATGAGGTGGGCGTCGTAGCCGAAGAGGTACTTCTTCTTGAGCGAGGTCGTCTTCTTGTCCTGAGAGGCCTGGGTGTTGCCCTTCTTGGCGGGCGGGGGCGATGGGCGCATGGAGTCGGAGACCGGTGCGTCGGGGTCCCTGTGGTCGCCTTCGCGTACGTACCAGCCGGCGTCCGGGTCCGTGGCGAGCTCCGGCCCGTTTGTGCGGCGGCCGCGGGAGAATGCTCAGACCGGGGTGGCATCCACGCCCAGGGAGACTTCCGCCAGCTCCGTCAGCAGGCTGTGGAGAGGGCGTACGGAGGCGTCCAGCACGAACTCGGTGAACAGGGCAAGACGGCGCTCGCGCTCCGCCAGGTCGTCGATGTCCGCCGCCGCGGCCAGGTCGTGGGCCTCGGTGCGTGAGAGGTGTCCGTTGGGCGGCAGCGGGGACGGGTTCATCGCGTCCTTCATCGCGTGGAAGAGCCGGCGGACGACTGCGTAGGCCGCTTCGAAACCGTGGTCGGTGTCTGCGTACTCGGGGATGTCCAGCAGTTCGCGCAGCCGCGGGGAGATGCGGAAGTACAGGATGTCGGTGACCCGTTCCAGGACGATCTTTCCGCCGGTGTCCTGAGTGCAGAGGTACAGGCCGATGAGGAGGCTTCTGCGGTGCAGGGTGCGGTGTCGGCCTCGAGGGAGGTGGACGAACTCCTTGAGCAGCGGAACGAGTTCGCTGTTGTCCACCTCCTCGACTGCTGCCTCGATGTCGGCGTCGTCGATGTATCTGCGCTCCGCGCGCATTGCCATCAGGCGTTCGTGGCGGTCGCTGGGCAGCCTGTGGGAGGTCGTCATTGGCCGCCTCGCAGCAAGCGGGCCGCTTCGTCGGCGGGGACGGGGTTCAAGTACGGGAGGATGCGTGAGAGGCTGTGGAGGGTGTCGACGCCGGCAGCCGCCACGATGACGGTGATGGGGAGCCGTTCTTCGAGGAGCTCGACCAGCCAGGTGGACCTGAGGCGACCCATCACCAGGCGAGGAACGTTCGGGCTCGGCTGGGTGCGCGCCAGGAAGTTCGTGACGGTGTTGGTGCCGCGGCTGCCGCAGTTGGGACGGAACATGTACCGGGCGGTGCCTGTGGTGTCGATACGGTCGGCAGCGGTCGCCAGGACGCCTTCCCAGGGACGGCGGCAGAGGATCTCCCGTTTCCGGGGTCCGCGAGTGGCCACGACAACTGAACCGCTGCCGCTGGAGGTTCTGCGGACGTCGTGGACGCGCAGCGGGATGACCTCCGGTGAATCGAGGCCGACGCCGAGCCCGAGTTCCATGAGGGTCTTGCAGCCCCAGCGAAGCTCCTCCGTGGGCTGCCCGCTGGCCCAGCCCCACAGATCCGCGAGTTCGGTCCTGCTGTAAGGGCTGTTGGCAACGGAGGCCGACAGCTTGGCGGGTTTCCCGGTCCGGCACTCGCCGCCCAGGACGACTTCGCGCAGACGAAGGAGCCTGGTGCGGTAGTTGCCCCGCGTGCTCTCGCCCACCTGGGGACAGCCGACCGCGATGAACCGCTCGATCGCCTCGCGGGAGAGCCACACCTCGGCCTTTGCGGGCAGACCCTCTCCGTCGCAAAAGATCGCCAACTGCGTGAGTGCGGTGAGCAGTTCACGTGCCTTGTAGGGCAGGAGCGGGTCGGCGAGACGGACCACACGGCGCACTTCGTCGCCGACGCGGCTCCACCCCGCGGGGGAGCCGGACGGTCGATAGGAATCAATGCGCTGTCCCAGAATTTTTTATTGGGTAACTGGATATGTGGCGCTCATGTCCTTACCCTTACCTGGGCCTACCAGGAGGGGATAGGTGATCGCCTGAGCATGGTGGAGCCTTGCTTGCTCGGGTATGTCTGCCCCGGTCCAAACTGTGCCTGATGGGTAAGGTGGACAGGTAAGAGGCACTGTCCTGCACCGCGATGAGACGGCTCGTTGAGTCCGTTCGGTTACACCTGCGTGTCCTGGCGTTCCAGTGGCGTACGTGGTGACATCTCAGGCATAGGACGTGGCAGCCCACGTGCACATGCACATGTCCCTCGGCCTTACCGACGGTCGTCTGCACAAGCTCGCCGCGCGAGCCGACAACCTGAGGGCGGATATGTGGGGGCAGTCCGTCCGACGGGAGTCAGCACACAGGGCAAAGGGGTGGACAGGTAGCCCAGAGGGGATAAGAGGGGGCCTGGGGAAACAGGCGTCCACATTCCTCAAGGCGTGTGTTGTGCCGTCACAGGCGTTGGAATCTATCTGCGCTGTACTGGTAGGTGCCCTCGGCGGAGGTCCGGTGCTCGGATTTCAGCGTCGTTTGGCGATGTCGTGGGCCGCCTCGCGGGCCGTGCGTCCGACGCCGATGAGGGTGGCGGAGGCGGGGGCGGTCCAGCGGCCGTAGCCGAGCAGGTGCAGGCGCGGTTTTTCCACGGACCGGGTTCCCGCGGTGGTGGTGGACCGCGCGGGCCGTGTAGGCCAGGGTGCCAGGTGAGACAGGGGCGGGCGGAAGCCGGAGGCGCGCGACGGTGCCCGCGCGCCCCGGTGCGTCCATGTGTGGGCCGCAAGCGGGGCAGCGTGACCGACACGGTTCTGCCGCAGTTCGTGAGCGTCGACGATCGCGTCCACCACGGAGCCGGTGCCGTTGTCGAATGTGGTCGTCGGGACCGCGGCGAAACCGGTGACGCCGACGAGTCCCCCGATCAGGGCGTGCGGATGTAGTTCAGCTCGTCGGTAGCCTCGTCGCCACGCGCGAGAATGCCCATGCCGATCTCGCTCATCGATCCGCCGACCGTACGTCCGGTGACCGTGCCTGCGATGGCGACGACGGACCTCTCCGGCCGGCGGAAGCCGTGGACGACCACCTCGCAGAAGGACCAGCGTCGTGACGATGCCGTCGATGACGGGAGTCAGCGCCGCGATGATGGCGTCCTGCTCCTCAGCCGACAAATTGCTCCAGATGCCACAGGTATCCGGGCAAGAGCCTCGATCTCGATGCAGCCGCCGTACGGCAGTGCCGCCACTCCGACGCAACTCCGGGCGGGGCCGCGGCGAGGTGAAGAACCGTGCGTACGCGGCGTTGAGCCGGGCGCGGTCGGCGACGTCGGTCAGATAGGCCACCTTGGTCCAGCGGCGGATGTCCGCGCCGGCGTGGGCGCAGAGGTTGTCCACGATGTAGATCCGGGTGCCGCCGGGCGACGCGGTGCGGATCATTGGTGCACAAGGTGGGATGCCGCACCGCCTGGTCCCAACTGCTCGCGCCGGGCGTGGAAGCGGCAAGGCGAAGACCGCGGACATTCGGTCCACGACGACCACCGCTTCCGACTGTGGCCCACCGTTCAACCGCCGACCGGCTGTGAGGGATACCGGCCACCTCTGAAAGGTGGACAGTGGACCGCAGCGATTGTCGTCGCCACTGTGCCTGCGGCGGACGCCGACACGGCAGATCCGATCCCAGTGCTGCCACAAACCGAATCGGGCAGCGGTTTCCTGCCGGGCCCCCTGCCCATACCTGGCCATGTCCGGCGGCAGGATCAGTCACTGGAGGCGGGCCGGTCGTTGATGAAGGAGTACAGCAGAGCGTTGACGAGGTCGGGGCGGGTGGCGAAGGCGAAGTGGTCGGCGCCGGGGAGTTCGGCCAGACGGGCGTGGGGGATGGTCTGGCGCAGGTGGAGGGAGACTCCGGAGGGGACTTCCTGGCCTCTGGTGCTGCTCATCAGCAGGGTGGGAGCCGTGATGGCGGGGAGCAGGTGACGGTCGTCGTCCCGTGAGATGTTGTCGAAGAAGCCGAGCAGGGTCTCGACTCCCGCGTTGTAGCTCATCTCGCGGAACCAGGAGCCGAGTTCCGTGGCGCGAGCGGTGTCGACGTCGGCGAAGACCAGGCCGGGGTCAAGGACGGCGTCGGTGATGCCCTCGATGCCGCCGTCGCGGGCGGCGTCGGTGAAGTGGGCGATGGCGGCGTCGTCGAAGCCGTGGGGCCAGTCGTCGCCGCGGCGGAACTTGGGGGAGCCGTTGAGGACGGCGAGCTTGCCGAGCAGGTCGGGGTGCTGGGCGGCGAATCGCAGTGCGACGTGCCCTGCCGACGCGAAGCCGACCACGGTGGGTCGGTCCAGGCGGAGGTGGGTGATGAGGGCCGCGAGGTCGGCGGTGTACAGGGCGGTGACGCTCTCCACGTCGGGGGGCAGTTTGGCGGAGGCTCCGTAGCCGCGCAGGTCGAGGAAGACGTTACGGGCGTGGGGGTCGAAGAACTCCTGCTGGGCGGCCCAGGAGCGGGAGTCCAGGGGCAGGCCGTGCACCCAGACGATGGGCCGGCTGCCCGCACCGGTCTCGTAGAAGGCGATCCTGCCCCCCTCTACGTCGAGGTGACGGGCCTGGTCGAAGCTGAGCGGAGGCATGGTGGCGTGCTCCTGGCGTCGGGCGGGAGGTGCCGGGTGCGGCACCTCCCGCTGCGGGTGGTCACAGTCCGGTCGGGTAGGTGACGTTGTCCAGGCCGGGGACGGTCACCTTGGCGGGGTTGTTGTCGGCGGCGACGAGCTGGCTGACGGCGTAGTCCGTGACGGAGCCGGACAGGAGCTGGCGTGGGTCCTCCATGACCATCCGGAGGCGGGTGGTCATGGCGCGCCAGTCGTCGGGGCCGTGGATGACGGGCATCTCGCTGATCTCGGTGACGGACGGGTCGGAGATGTCGGGGACGGCGAGACGGCCGGGGGCGTAGCGGGGAAGCCCGGGGAACATCAGGTCGCCCAGTTCGACGGTGGCGCGGGTGTTGGACCAGATCTGGCGCAGGGGCTGCTCCAGGGCCGCCACCTTCGACAGGTCTCCGTCCAGCGGGGTGGTGAAGGTGGGGGCGTGGGGCGCCATGTAGAGGCGTTCGAGGGGGAGCTGGTAGCCGGACGCGCCCAGGAGCATGGTGGCGACGCTGGAGGTGTTCCAGGTGACACCGGCGGTGGGGCGACCCTGCTTGCCGGCGATGACCACCATGGCCCGGCTCCAGTCGATCTCCTGCTCACGGAACCAGTTGATGATGCGACGGGAGATGTCCAGCCCGGTGAGGAAGAACGTGGCGATCATCATGTGGTTGACGGTTCCGTGCCCCTCGGCCGTGCCCTTTTCCAGGTAGTCGGTGCGCAGGGTGGTGGCGTTGAGGCGGCTTTCGTCCTTCAGGGCCGCGCTGAGGAAGCGGTCGGTGACGGCGAAGGTGTAGTCGGCCATGTCGGCGATGGCCTGCTCGCGGCCGCGGTAGGTCTCGACGGCGATGGTATCGCGCCACAGTTCGGCACTGTTGGCCTCGCGGCTGCGCCGCACCTCGGTCAGCAGCCGCTCTGTCTCGCTGCGCCAGCCGGGATCCGCGTATTTCTCCCGTAGCTGTACGAGAGTGGCGACGGCGGGGCCGAGGTGGGAGACGCCGGCAAGTTCCTTGAAGCCCTTGGTGGAGAAGCGGAAGCCCTCGACCGTGGGGGGCTTGCCACCGCCGGGGTAGAGCGCGAAGTCGGTACCGGTGGCGACGATCAGGGGTGCGTCGGCCGTGTCGGCGGCGGCGGTACGGGTCAGGTGGGAGCCGATACTGGTGGGCCCAGCCGTGTAGGTGGTGAACAGGTCGACGAGTTCGGGGCTTTCGTTGGCGGCCATGGCGGTTCCTTGTCGTGGAGCGGTGCGGAGCGGAGGGGCGGGGCGGGGGTTCAAAGAATGAAGCGGTAGAGGACGGTGCGGGCGGCGAAGCGCACGTCGGCGGTGAGGCTGTGGGAGACCGCGATCAGCAGCCCTTCCTCGTCGTCGTGGATGACGGCGACGTCGGTGGCGCCCGTGGTGGGGAAGGTCTCCGTGCGCACCAGCTGCCCGTCCCGCCACTGGTAGATCTCGGAGTCGAGGTCGGTGGTCGGGTCGGCCGGAGTGCCCAGGACGAAGTTCACGCGCACGACGTACAACGTCCCGTCCGGGGCTGGCACGACGGCGAACTCGCGCGCTCCCAGCCCGGGCAGCGTCTGATGGACGACGAAGCGCGAGCCGTCCCAGCGCAGCAGCTGCGACTCGCTCTGCAGCCGGGCCACCAGCAGGAAGAAGTCGCCGTCAACGGTGAAGTGCACGAACGCGCGGCCGTGCCGGTCGGCCAGCTCCTGGTGCGGCTGGAACTTCTCTCCGTCGAAGCGGTAGAGCACCGACGGACCGACGTGCTCCGCGTGCGCCAGGAAGTAGTGACCGTCGACTGCGAAGGCATGCCAGTTGTACGCCCACCGGGAGTCGATGTCCTGGAAGTGGACGAAGCGTTCACCGTCCCAGACGAATATCCGAGAGGGCAGGTTGTCGTCCTCCTGTCCGGGGACGATGACTCCCTGGGCCAGGGCAAGGAAGTGACGGTCCTCGATCGTGAAGTGCTTCCACTGCTTGGCGGCGAAGCTGTCGAAGGACTGGAACTCGACGAAGGAGCTGCCGTCCCATTCCAGGACACGCGACGAGGCGGCGAACTGATAAGGGCCCTTACCGGTACGGATGCTGGCCACTGCGAGGAAGGCGCGGTCGCCGATGCGGAAGAACTCCGCGTCCTCACCGCCCGGCAACGACACGCGCTGGAACGGCTCGTACCCCTGCTCGCCACGCTTGAGCAGCAGCAGGTCGGTATCGCTGTCTCCCCCGTTCATGTCCACCGGGGTGTCTGGCACGTCGTAGGCGAGCTGGGGAATGGCGAGCAGATGCAGGCCGTCCAGGTCGAAGGGCTCCACGCCCCGGGCGCCCGAGGTGGGGATGGACTGGAACTCGGTGAGGTGTGTGCTGGGCATGGTTGTCGGGCCTCTCCGCCGGAGTACGGGTGGTGGGTGCGTTGACCAGGGCGCGGTCGGTGTCGACGTGTCGCTCTGGGGGGCTGCCGTGGGCTGGGTCAACCGGGAAGGTCCGCCGACGGCAGGGCGAAGTTGTTGTCGAAGACGTGGTCGGGGTCGTAGCGCGACTTGAGGAGCACGAGCCGGTCCAGCACCGCCCCGGGGAAGGCGTCCTGCAACTGCTGTCGTCCGGTGCCCGTTTCGAAGCTCAGGTAGAGCCCGTTCAGGTGCGGGTGAAGCCTTTCCCAGTGCCGGTCCAGGTTCCTGCGCCCCGCCGGCACGGTGGCGGCCATCAGCGAGAAGTTCTGCGTGCGGTGCGCGTAGGCCGTCGCGGTCGAGGGCGTGTCGTTGACCGCTCCGCCGACGGACCGCAGCTGCACCATGGGTGCCCTTCCCGCCCTCAGCAGCGATGCGATGGCCGCGGCGGCGGGCTCGGTGAGGTGCTCCAGCAGCCCGGAGCGCGACACCGTGAGCGGCTGCTGCGCGTACTGCGCCGCGTGCGTGGCCGGCAGCAGCTGGTGGTACGGAGTGACGAAGGCCTGGTTCCGCAGCACGGGTCCGGCGGACAGCACGGGTGCGAGCGCCTCCCGCGCAGTCTCGGTGTCCGCCCCCGCGTGCACGGTCATCGCCTGGGCGATGGGCTGTCCACCGGGGCCCGACATGAGCGTCAGGAAGCTGGTGACCGTTCGGGGCGCCGCCTCCACGGCGGTCCCCCACCGGGTCAGGAACGCGGCTGTGTCCCCGGCGTCGAACGTGGTGACCGCGGCGATCACGTCGCCCACCGGCTCGGCCTGGAACTCGAACGCCGTCGCGACCCCGAAGTTGGCTCCCGCGCCGCGCACCGCCCAGAACAGATCCGGGTCGTGTTCGGCGTCGGTTCGCACGAGGGAGCCGTCCGCCAGAACGAGTTCGGCGGCGCGCATGTGGTCGATGGTCAGGCCGTGCAGGCGGGACATGAGGCCGATGCCGCCGGTGGCGGCCAGCCCGCCGACCCCGACATCCCCGGTGTCTCCGGAGGACAGGGCCAGACCGTGGGGCGCGAGCTGGGCGGCGACGTCTCCCCAGCGGGCTCCCGCTTCCACGCGGACCAGACCGGATCGGGCGTCGAGCACCTGCACGGTGCTCAGTTCGGAGAGGTCGAGGACGATGCCGCCGTCGTTGGTGGAGCGGCCGCTGATGCCGTGGCCGCCGCTGCGCACGGTCAGGGGAAGCTGTGCGGTGCGGGCGTGGCCCAGGGCGGCTGCGATGTCCTCGTGATCGCGGACGCGTATCACGGCGGCCGGTGATCCGGTGCGGGTGTAGGTGTGCCGCACGTTGTCGTAATCGCTGTCGCCCGGCCGGATCGCGACCGCGGCGAGACTGTCGGGGAGGGGCAGCCGAGAGGCCGGCGGTGAGCTGTCGATGATGTGCATGGATGCCTCCGCGGTCTCCGTACGGGGACGGGGATCCGCACGTGTCCTTTACTGGGGCGGGGGTCCTACTGGGGTGGCGTGGTCCGCACGCCATGGGCGCGGGTGATCAGGTACTGCAGCGAGGCGTCGGCGTACGGGCCGCTGCGGGCGATGAGCCGGCCCGCGTGCCTGCCGAGGTCCTCGGCGCTGAACCAGCCAGGGTTGTCCGCGCCGATCGCGGCCCGTGGACGGGTACGGATGGGGCCGATGATGAGCTCGTACACGCGCGGGCCCGCACCGGTCAGTTCCGCGTCCAGCGAGCGCACCAGCGACTTCTTCGCCGCGTTGGTGGCTCCCACGAGGGCGGAGAACGGATAGGGGATGTCCGCGCTGAAACCGCTCAGGTGCACCAGCGCTCCCTTTCGGGACAGCAGGGGGGTGAGCGCACGCAGCGCGTGGAAATGGCTCGTCAGGTTGGAGGCGATCATTTCCTCCCACTCACGGTCGGAGATGTCGAGGATGCCGGTGCGCTCCGGGCTGCCCCAGTCGCCGATCGAGACGACGGCGCCGTCGAGCGCGCCGTAGGGCGACAGCTGTGCGCGCACCTTCTCGCTGTCGGCATCGCCGACATTGACGGTCCGGGTGATCAGGGTGCCGGGCCCGGCTTCCTTTGCGTAGTCGGCGAGACCGGCCAGTCGTTCCTCGCTGCGACCGGTGGCCACGACGGTGGCTCCCTGGCGAAGCAGCGCGAGGGTCATTCCCTCGCCGATGCCACCGGTCGCGCCCGCCACCAGAACGGTCCGCCCGGACAGCAGCCGGTCCTCCTGTATGTCGCTCATGAGGCGCTCTCCTTTCTGCGTGGCGGGCCGAGACCCGCTATGGGATGGGTGTGGATGGGTCGGTGACTGGCCGGTACTCGCGGGTGCTCGCGTCGGCACCTTCAGGCGACTGCGGCGGCGCGCTTGCCCAGTTCGACGGCGTTGCCGTAGGAGCGGGCGCTCATGGCCATGGCCGGGACGTTCTCCTGCATCAGGCGCATGCGGTGCGGAGCGTCGTGGAACTTGGGGTCGAGCTGGAACTCGGCGGCCAGGGAGAACCAGGTCACCGGGACGACACCGGCCTGGACCATGCGCTGCACCGCCGCGTTGTGGGCCTCGAGAGAGGGGCTGGCGGAGGCGTCGACCGCCACGTGCACGCGGTAGCCCTCGCGCAGGCCGCCGAGCACGGTCTGCAGCACGCACCCGTCGGTGGCGATGCCGCCGATCACCAGGTTCTCCCGGCCCTCCGCCCGGACCGCCTCGGCGAACGACTCGTCCAGGAAGGAGTTGAAGTCGACCGCGCGCTCGATGACCGGCTGGTCACCGATGGCCTCCAGCAGCTCCGGGTACAGCGGGCCGGACGGCTTGCTGGACTGGCCGTTGGTCACCACCAGGCCGCTCTCGTACCACTTCGCGGTCTTCGCCAGACCCACGACGTTGTTGATGTGCTCCGCCAGGTCATGGGAGCGCAGCAGGTTCGCGAAACCGACGGCGTAGTCGACGAGAACGACGGTGGTGTTGGCCGGGGTGAGGGGCTCAGGTGCCATGACTGGCCTTCTTTCTCTTGTGGTGAACGGCAGCGACGGTTCGGCTGCCGAGCAGACCGAGCGAGCCGACTCGCTGGTGACCGCTTGGTCATTAGTGAAGGTAGCTCTTCAGGCTACTAATGTCCAGATGGTCACTTAAAAAGTTCGCTAGCTCGGAGCAAATGGGACGAATCGGTGCACCTAAATGGCATGGCTTCCCACACCTAATGACCAGCAGGTCAGCACGTTAGTGACCTTGTGTACACTTACGGGATGGACACGCCACCCACGAACCTCGCCGACCAGGACGCCACTCCGGCCAAGAAGCGCAGGCGGGACCCGGAAGCAAGCCGGGCCGCGATCCTCGAAGCCGCCCGGGCCGCCTTCGCCGAGCGCGGCTACACCAAGACGACCGTCCGCGACGTCGCACGCCGGGCCGGAGTGACCCACGGCCTGGTCCTGCGGCACTTCACATCCAAGGAACAGCTGTTCCTCGCCGCGGTTCCCAGCCCCCGCACGCTCATGGCGGAAGTGGCCGGCGACCCCAAGACCTTGCCGACGCGCATCGCCCGGTCCTACGTCCGGCGCATGACCGAGAGCGGAGGCAGCGACCCGTTCGTGGCCATGCTGCGTGCGGTGGCCTCGGAGGAGGAGACCGCCAAACGGTTGTTCACCGCGATGCAGCAGGACAGTCTGGAGATGTACCGGCAGGTGATTCCTGGCCCAGAACTGGAGGAGCGTGTGGCGTCTGTGGGCGCCTATCTCATCGGGGTGACGTTCTCCCGGTACGTCTTCAGGAGCGGACCGCTGGCCGAGATGTCAGACGAACAGCTCGTCCGGCATCTCGTCCCCAACCTGCGCAGCATTCTGCTGGACTGATGGGGACCGACTGAGCACCTTCGCCGCCAGAGCGTCTCTTGTGGCCGGCTCCGGCCGACCTTTGTTGCCCTGTCGCCTTGGCGCGGCGAGCGCGAAGGGCCGTCGACTTTGTGGTCAGTGGTCCTCGAGCGGGTCGGCCACCAGTCCGTCCCAGTCGAGACCGGTGAGTTCCTCGCCGGGCGGGACCAGGTCGTATGTCTCGAAAAGCCAGTCCTCCACCCGGTGCAGGTCCAGTTCGAACAGCACCCGCATGCCGCAGCGCTCCAGGCGCAGGCGCAGCGTCGGCCGCCGTTTGCTGATCCTCGGCCAGATCCGCACGTCTCCGGTCCCCGTCGGCGCCAGCAGGCCGTCGTGGAGAAGGTCACGGCCGATCCACCAGGTGACGGGAGGCCCACCTTCCGGGCGGAAGGTGACCGAGACGACGAGGGGGTCATCGCGGTCGAAACGGAACTCCACCCGGAGCGGAATCCTGTAGGAGTCCCAAACGATCCGGAAGATTCGCAGTGACAGGGGGGGTACCTCGTTCGGCTTCGGCCCGGGTGCGCGAGGGCCAGGTTGGTTCTCCATCATGAGTTCGACTTTCTGATGCGGTTCTGGCTCGGCATGCTTCCTGCGGTACCACCGCCCTCTGTGGGACACGCCCCCGACGCATCGCTCATCTGGCCGTGCGTCGCGCCCAGTTAACGCGGCGCGCTCCGATTCAAGCGGGTTGAAGGGCGGCGTGCAGGGCGTCGGCGGCCATCGTGATGGCGGCCTCGGCGGCGTGGGTCTCGCGCAGGGCGTTGAGCATGACGAAGTCGTGGATGATGCCCTGGATGCGGACGGCGGTGACGGGGACGCCGGCCTGGCGGAGCTTGTTGGCGTAGGCCTCGCCCTCGTCGCGCAGGACGTCGGCCTCGCCGGTGATGACCAGGGCCGGCGGCAGTCCGGTGAGCTGCTCGGTGGTGGCGCGCAGCGGGGACGCGGTGATCTGGGCGCGCTCGGCCTCATCGGTCGCGTACTGGTCCCAGAACCACTGCATGGCGTCGCGGCGCAGGAAGTAGCCGGTGGCGAACTGGTAGTAGGAGCCGGTGTCGAAGCTCGCGTCGGTGACCGGATAGAACAGCACCTGCTGGACCAGCGGTACGTCGCCGCGTTCTTTGGCCATCAGGGTCAGCGCGGCGGTCATGTTGCCACCGACGGAGTCTCCGGCTACGGCCAGGCGGGAACCGTCCAGTCCCTTGGACGCGCCCTGCTGCACGACCCACTGCGCGACCGCGTAGTTCTGCTCGATGGCGACCGGGTAACGGGCCTCGGGTGAGAGGTCGTACTCGGGGAAGACGACCGCGGCGTTCGCGCCCGCGGCGAGTTCGCGCACCAGGCGGTCGTGCGTGTGGGCGTTGCCGAACACCCAGCCCGCACCGTGGATGTAGAGGATCACCGGCAGCCTCCCCTCGACGTCGGCGGGCCTGACGATGCGCGCCCGGACACTGCCCGTCGGCCCGCCCGGGACGGTGACCCACTCCTCGTCGATCGCGGGCTTGTCGATCTCGCCGGACTGCACCTCGTCGACCGCCTTGCGGCCCTCCACCGGACCGAGGTCGGACAGGTACGGCGGATTGGAGGTCGCCTCCGCGAAGGCAGCTGCAGCGGGCTCCAGGACCGGCTGAACCGGCTCGACGGCATCGGACATGTCAATCTCCTGGGGTTGGGTTGGTACACCGGCCCTTGCGGCGACATGACACGGATCATGCGCAGATCCTCCGGTGTGCGTTGATCGTCACGCTAAGACCTCTGCGTGGGCGGTGATTGATGGCGAGCGCACCGCTGCTTGTTCTTCAGCGAACGGCAGGTGTCGCCGACCGTCACCCGCCGTTGAGCGGTTCTGCTCCGCGGACCAGCCGTCCGTCCCCGGCCGCGAGACGGTCGGCGCATGTACTCCTGCCGGCGTCTTTTACAGGACGACCACTGGATCATGCGGGGCGCGACGTTCCACCGGCTGCACCTGCTGCTGGACAAGCACGCAGAGCAGACTCGTCGGCACGCTCAGTGGATCCAGGTTCCGGGCGACGTCGCGGTCGGTGATCCGGCACGCCTCCGAGGTCACGCCGATCCGGGGCGGCACAGCTCACAGCTGCTGTTTACCCAGAGGACGCCGCGCAGGTGCGCGGCCGGTCGAGGCGGGAGCCGGCAGGGGCCCGTCATGCCCCCGGCACGTCGCCGGGAGCTGTATGCCCTCCTGGCGTGGCTCTTTTCCGCCCCCTCAGCGAGCAGGGGCGGCAGTGTGCGCCGCCTGCCATTGGCTCGGGGACATGCCATAGGCGGCCCGGAACGCCCGGGTGAAATGAGCGGCATGGGGGAATCCCCAACGCTGTGCGATCGCCGACACGCTGGGAGCGGATCGCCCGCCGCGGTGGAGTTCCTCGCGGCATTTCTCCAGGCGACGCTGCTTGATCCAGCGGCTCACGGTCGTGGCTTCGCCTTGGAACAGTTTGTGCAGGTAGCGCACGGAGATCTGGTGAGCGCTCGCGATCGCCCCCGGTGTCAGGTCGGGGTCGGCGAGGTGCTCTTCGATGAACGTTTTGATCCGCAGGAGCAGCGCATGGGAAGCATCGGGTTCGGCGCTCCCGTCCCCGTCATGGCCGAGTTGCCCGGCGAAGAGACTCGCGAGGAGGTTCATGGCGTGGCCCGCGAGCCGCTCGCCCACCTCGGGTCCGCAGTCCGCCGCTTGAGTGGCGAGCCCGGAAAGGAAGCACGAGACCAGCGCGCCCAGCCCCTGGTCTCCGCGGACGGTCGTCCAGGTGATCCGTCTCAGTTCGGCGCTGTTCAGTCCCAGGGCATGGCGCGGGACGACAAAGCACACGGTTTGTCCTTCGGACCGCAGCCGGCATGGACGGGCGGGCTCGAAGACCGTGAAGTCTCCCGCCCGCAGGACCGCTTCCCTTCCGTCCTGGGTGAGCGTCCCAGGCCCGCCGCACTGAAGGGCGATGGCCAGGTGTTTCTCCCGGCCACCCGCCGTCAGGCTCGGCCCGCCGACCGGCTGGTCCGCCTCGCCGTCCACCGTGAAGATCTCCACGTAGGCGAGGCGGCCGGTCGTCGCGCCGCTGCCGGGGCCACTGGTCAAGACATCCATGGTTCGCCCTGTGCTGGATCACAGACGGCACGTGTGCCCGCCTTTACGTTGCAGTCCCTTGCTCCGGCATGTCGGGCAGCGGCCGCCCCAGGGCAGGCAGGCTGCTGCGTTCCTGCCACTCGCGCGGCGACATCCCGTAGGCCGCGCGGAACGCCCGGCTGAAGTGGGCCAGGTGGGTGAAACCCCAGCGCCGTGCGACCGAACTCACCGTGGGGATGCGTGGGCCGCGGCGGTCCAGCTCGCGGCGGCTCTCCTCGAGCCTGCGCCGCAGGATCCACCGGCTCACGGTCATGCCTTCGCCTTGGAAGAGCTTGTGCAGATAGCGCGTGGAGATGCCGTGCGCCCGGGCGATCGACTCGGGCGACAGGCCGGGATGGGCCAGGTTGCGGTTGATGAAGAACCGGATCCGCAGAAGCAGGGCGCGCTGGGCGGTTTCGGCGTCGATCCTGTCGTGACCGAGTCGTTCGGCACACAGCGTGGCCAGCAGGTCTGTCACGTTGCGTGCGAGCTGTTCGCCGACCTCCGGGGTGTTCACTGCGGCGGTGTCGGCGAGGCGCGACAGAAAGGGCGACAGGAGCCGCCCCAGTCCCTCGTCACCGGGGATGATCCCTCCGGTGAGGCCGTGCAGATCGGAATTCGGCACGAGCAGGGCAGGCCGCGGCAGCACGACCGACACGATCTCGACCGGCTCCGTATACACCGATGCGTATGGGCCGTACGAGGTCAGGATGACCATGTCGCCCGGTCGCATTGCGCCGGTCTCGCTGCCGTCGTGTGCGAGCATCCTCGGTGCTCCACGGCGATGCAGGCCGACGGTCACGTATTCCTCGGAATCATGCGAGAGCAGGCGGCGGGTGCGGCTGACATGAGCCGGACCGGACAGCACCCTGTTTATTCGCAGAGGACCGAGCTGGTCGGTGGTGATGGAGGCCGAAAACGGTCCTGGCCCTTCGAGAAAGGTCATGTCGTGGCGGAAGTGTGTCTGCATCACGGCGTCGGCGAAGAAGGCCTGCCGGTCGCGTGGCGGTACCTGTTCCGTGGAAACGATGACGGTCATGGTGACTCCGTCGAAACCTTTCTGCCATGCGGTGTCTGCGGTCATTGCCACCTGCACCGGTGCGGGAACGTACTCCGCATCTGCGGAGTCACCGCCCGACCGACTTCGGGGTGATGCGCACGAGGCCGCCCCGTCCGCTGGTCGCCCATATCGCGATGGGGTGCGCGGTGCGCGACGGCCGACCGGATCGTCCCGGACGACCACACCGTCGCCGTTTGTATCGGGAGGATCGGCTGCCTGGCCGACTCACTTCCGACCTCGGTCGCTCGCTTGCTGAAGAAGGCGAGCAGCGTCTCGTTGGGCTTTTCGGTGTTGTTCAGGCGATGCTGTGCGGGCCGCCTCAACCGGGATCCGGCGGGCTTCCTTCATCAGCGCGGGCTCGTACGCGGCCGCCTGGAGGAGCAGTACACGGTTGGCCCTGGCCGTAACCGTGGACGTATGTAGCGATATCGGCACGGTTGTCCGTGCTGATCCGGACGTAGGGCATGGCTGGCTCCGGTTACCTCGGTGTGACCGACCAATGCCCGCACATCGGGTGGTCGGCACGCCTGAGTTTCCGGTGCCCGAGGCCGCGAGACATCTGTCAAATGACAGCGGTCGGCGTCACGGGTGGGCGTGAATGGCTGCTGAGAGGCGGTACGGGAGACTCCGGTCTCACGGGCGACCCCGGTGCTCGTCACCCTCCACCGGGTGTGCCGCTTCTCATCAAGAAGCCCCCGTCCGTCCCTTGCCTACGCACCGGCCCGCGCTTACCTTTGCCGCTACTCACACGTGTCGGTACCACGTGTGAGTAGCTGTGTCAGCGCTTTTTCGAGACGCCTCTCGCCGCATCCCCGTTCGCGTCTCCAGCACGAAGGCGGTCGCATGACCACCACTCCTCCCCGCCCCGACCATGCTCCTCCGTACACGGAGCAACGCCCCCCGCCCGAGCGCAGCGCCCGCCCCTGGGTCGTCACCACGATGGCCCTGGCGCAACTGGGACTCTTCCTGGCCCTGCTCACCCCGGTCTTCTCCAGCCTGGCCATCAAGGTGCAGGACATCGTCCCCAAAGACGACGAGGTCTCCGCGCTCGGCATGGTCAGCAGCCTCGGCGCACTGGCCGCGTTCCTCGCCAACCCGGTCTTCGGCCGGATCAGCGACCGGACGACAGGCCGGTTCGGCCGACGCAGGCCATGGCTGGTGATCGGCGCCCTGGGACTGACCCTCGGCCTCGCCGTCATAGCAACCGCGCAGAGTCTGGCGGTCGTCGCCGTCGCCTGGTTCCTGAGCCAGATGTTCGCCAACGCGGCCCTTGCCGCGTTCACCGCGTCAGTTGCCGACCAGATACCGGTCTTCCAGCGGGGCAAGGTCGCCGGCCTGATCGGCGTCATGCAGAACCTGGCCATCCTCGGCGCCGCCTACGCGGCGAGGGTCCTCGGCACGGACATGCTCCTGCTGTTCATGGTTCCGGCAGCGGTCGGGCTCGTCCTGGTCGTGCTGTACGTGATCGTCCTCCCCGACAAGCCGCTGCCGCAGCGTCCGCCGTCCGGAGGCGGCCTTCGTACGGTGCTCAGGACGTTCTGGGTGAACCCCCGCAAGCACCCGGACTTCGCCTGGGCCTTCGTCTCCCGCTTCATGGTGATCCTGGCGATGTTCATGTTCACCACCTTCCGACTGCTGTTCCTCCAGGACCAGCTGGGGCTGTCGGACGACCGGGCGGTGTCCGTCATGGCCACCGGCGTGCTGGTCTACACCGTAGTCCTGATGGCTGCTGGCCAGCTGGCCGGATGGCTGTCCGACCGCTTGCGGCGCCGCAAGGTCTTCGTCGGGTTCTCGGCGCTCGTCTTCGGCATCGGCACGGCCATGTTGATCACGACTCACTCCGCAGCCGGCTTCTACGCCGCCGAAGCAGTCCTCGGCCCTCGGCTTCGGCGTCTACGCGGGCGTGGACCTCGCCCTCGTCCTCGACGTCCTGCCCGATCCGGAGGACTCGGCCAAGGACCTCGGCGTGTTCAACATCGCCAATGCCGCACCGCAGTCCATCGCTCCAGCCATCGGCGCGCTGCTGGTCAACACCGCGGGCGGCCGCGAATACCACCTGCTGCTCGGCGTCGCCGCCGCGGTCTGTGTGGTCGGCGCCCTGGCCGTCATCCCCATCAGGAAGGTGCGCTGATCCGTGTCCACGGGTCAGCGCACGCCGCCCGGACCACCACCGACGTCAGATGCTCACCGGCGCCGACGCCTGGTCGCCGCGACCTGACAGCGGTTGGTGTCAGAGATCGGTGGGAATGGCTGCGGGATCGCGGTTGAAGGCCTCCCGGGCGATCTCCACGCGGCTGCGCAAGCCGAGCTTGGCGAGGATGTGGGAGATGTGCGTCTGTGTGGTGCGCCGGGTGAGGAACATGCTCTGTGCGATGTCGGATGTGGAATTGCCGGCCGCGACCAGGAGGGCGATCTTGTGCTCGGTCGTGGTCAGAGCGTCCCAGCCGTGCGCGGGCCGCTTGGTCCGGGCCCCGCGCACGCCGCTGCGGATCCCGTACCGGCGCAGCCGCGCTTCGGCACGGCGGATGTCCCAGACCGCGCCGAATCCGCCGTAGAGGTCGAGCGCTTCGCCGATCATGCGCTTGGACTCGCCCGTGATCCCGTGTTCGACGAGGACGACGGCCAGGTCCTCCAGCGTTCCCGCCAGCTCCACCGGCACGCCGACGGCCCGGTAGTGCTCCATCGCCGACCGCAACGGCGCCGGATCGCGCTCGTAGAGTCCTGTGCACCAGTCGGCGGCGGCCGTGGCCCGGGCCGGGACCTGCTCGGTGGCTGCCTCGGCCCGGCAGGCGGCCAGCGCGGCCGCGGCGGCGGAGTCGTCGTCCACGGCGAGTGCCAGGCGGACAACCGTGGGCAGCCACTGGTGGATCAGCGTCATCTCGCCCGGCTCCCGGGTGAGGAGACCGCCGAGGTGCGAGAGGGCCAGGTGCGGGTCCCCCTTCTGCTCGGCGGAGAGCGCCCGCGCGAACAGCAGGAAGTCGGTGTTCTCCCGATCGGCGACCGTGACCGGTGGCTGACGCAGCCCGGCGCGCAGGTGCCCCTCGGCCGCGGCGCGATCGTCCCGGCGGACGGCGATGAGGGCGGCCAAGCCGTGCCACAGCCACATGGGGCCGCGCTCGCGCAGACCCCGGTAGGTCATCGCGGAGACGCTCTGGTCGACCGATTCGAGCTCCGCCAGCGTGTCGTCCCACTGGCCCAGCCAGTAGGTGAGGACTGCGGCGGTGACGCTGAACCTGGCGTCATCGGTCCGGTCGTCGTCGAGCAGGAACTGCCGCGCCTCCCGAAGGGCTGCCTCGGCGTCCGACCACCGGCTCAGGTTCTGCAGGGTGAAGATCCGGGCATGCAGTGCATAGCACCGCAGGTCCACGTGGTCGTCGGTGGCGTTCAGTGTCTCCAGGGCCCGGTTCACGCAGTCGAGCGCGGACAGGTGTTGCCGCTGTACGGAATGGGTGAGCCACAGATCGGTGAGCGCGTACGCGATGGCGAACGTGTCTCCAGCACTCTCGCCGATCTCCAGTGCGCGGCGCGCGGTGGCGTCCGCGGCTTCCAGCGCGCCCGATCCGGCCCGCTGGAACATCGCCAACGAGCCGAGCAACCGGGCGCGCCAGGCGTCGGGCAGATCTTCCTCCAATGCCTGATCCAGCGTTGCGACCGCCGCGTCGTTATCACCGCCGCTGAACAGCGCGCGGGCCAGCACCCAGTACATCCGCCCGCGGTCGGCCGGCTCTCCCGACACCGCCAGGGCCTGCCGGGCACGGCCCGCGGCGTTCTCGTACTCGCCCGCGCCGACCAGGATCTGGGCAAGAGCCGCGCTCAACGCGGCACGGTCACGCTGGTCCGCGACCCCGTGTTCCAGTTCCCGGTCCAGCAGCTCGGCCGCGAGGCGCGGGGCCCTGACCGCCAGCACCGGCGCGGTACGGGCGAGCCAGCGCCGGGCCCAGCGGTCGCCGACGCGGCCCGACTCCAGCAGTTGCTGCGCCACCCGTTGGGGCTCGACACCGCCGATACCGTCCAGCGCCCGGGCCGCGTCCTGGTGCAGCGCAACGCGCAGCGCCGTCGGCATGCCGTCGTACAGCGCCTGGCGGATCAGCGGATGCCGGAACGCCACCCGCTGACCGGCATCGACGAGGATCCCGGCTGCGACCGCCTCCTGGAGATCATCGGAGATGTCGATGGTGGACCGGCCCAGGACCGCTGCCACCTCCCCGACCGCGAACTCCCGGCCGAGCAGCGCGGCCACCCGCAGCATGTCGAGCGCGTCGGCCCGCACGAAGCTCAGCCGACTGTCCAACGCCGCAGCCAGCGACCTCCGGACGGTGCACAGCGAGGTCTCCCGCAAATCGGCACGCTCGCCGACCGTCACGACGCCTTCACGCACCAGGGACTCGACCAGCTCCCGCACATACAGGGGATTGCCGCTGGCCTGAGCGGCAAGCTCGACCAGCGCGGGACCCGGCGGCGCACCGGCGACATCGGACAGCAGATCGCGGATCGCGTCCGGGCCGAGGGGCCCCAACGAGATCGTTGTCGTGGCGTGGCCGCGCAGCGCGGCGCGCAGCTGCCGCATCCCCGATCCGCGGGGCACCGGCCGGAAGGACAGGACCAACAACAACGGCAGGTGCGCGGCGGTCGATGCCAGGCGTCGGCACACGTCCAGCGACGCGTCGTCGGCCCACTGCACGTCGTCGAGCACCATCATCGTCGGCGCGGTCGCGCAGTCCTCCTCGACCAGGGTGAGGAGCATCTCGATCATCGCGGCGTGCACGGCGCTGCTCACGAGGAGGTCGGGCCGCTCGGCGCGCGCGAAGCGCAGCATCTCGGCGCGGCGGGCATCGTTCGCGCGCTGCGTGATCTCCAGGCAGTCGCACAGCAATCGCAGCGGCAACGGGTGCGCTGCCTGATCCGCGGTGCCGTGCAGCACCGTACAGCCGGACTCCTGGCCGGCCGCGGCCGCCGCGGCGACCAGTGACGACTTGCCGATGCCGGGTTCACCCTCGACCAGGACCACGCCGCCGGTGCCGGTTCGCAGCTGTGCGATGGCGTCTCGCAGCACCGCCAGTTCGGCCTCGCGTCCGACAAGATGAGTCGGGAGGCCCAACGACATCGTCGGGTTCCCCCGCCGCACAGGGGGTATCCAGGGTCTACGAGTGGTGTCTCCTGCGCTCGTCATCATTTGACCGCTGTCCCACCGCTTTACCCATCTCCGACACGGCTTCAACAGAAAGCGTACTGCCGTAGTCGCTGCGTGCCATGAGACGGTAAACCTGTAATGCGGTGAGGAAGTCGGAGACCGGACTGATGATCTTGAAATGCGTGATGCTGTCATGAGTCGGGTTGCCGCTGCAGGACCTGAAAACTCCCTCCATCTGCCGTCAGAATCTGCGGGTAAATCGCTCCGGGCGCCGTCAGTGCCGCGTGCTCAGCGGACCACGAGCTTGCGGAGCTCCGAGGCGATCTGCTCGGGGGCTTCTTCGGCCATGAAGTGACCGCAGCTGACGGTCGTGTGGGCCAGCTTCGGTGCCCAGGCGGACCACAGTGCCCGGGCGTCGAAGCCGAGGGCGGCGCCCCAGTCCTGCTGGAGCACGGTGACCGGCATCTCCAGTTGGCTGCCGGAGTTCCTGTCGGCCTGGTCGTGGTCGACGTCGATCTCGGCGGAGGCGCGGTAGTCGGCCACGATCGAGGGCACCGCGTCGCGGCAGGCATCCAGGTAAGCGGCGCGGATGTCAGCGGGAATGGCCTCGGGGTCGCGGGTCCAGATGTCGAGGAAATGGCCGAAGAAGGCGTCCGGTGCGGCCGCGATCATCTGCTCGGGCAGGCCCGGGGGCTGGGCCATGAGGTAGAGGTGGAACCCGATGGCGGCTTTCGTTCCGCGCATCACCTGCCACATGTCGAGGGTCGGAAGAACGTCGAGGCAGGCCAGGTGGGTGATGGCGGTGGGATGGTCGAGTCCGGCGCGGAAGGCGACCAGGGCGCCGCGGTCGTGGCCTGCCAGTGCGAACCGCTCGTGGCCGAGTGCGCGGGCCAGGGCGACGATGTCGGCGGCCATGGTTCGCTTGGAGTACACGTCCGGGCCGGTCTCGGCGGGCTTGTCGCTCGCGCCGTAGCCGCGCAGGTCGGGGCAGATGACCGTGTGGTCCGCCGCGAGGTCGGCGGCGACGTGTCGCCACATCAGGTGGGTCTGAGGGAAGCCGTGCAGGAGCACGATCGGGCTGCCCGAGCCGCCGACGGCGGCGTTGAGGGCTATGCCGTCGGCGACCTGGACGCGCTGGTAGTCGAAGCCAGGGATGGTCGGTGTTGCCACGGTGTGCTGCTTTCGTCGGGTATTGGGAGGGTCCGCAGTCGGCGGACACGATCGAGTTTGCCGCGCGCGAATCAGCATCCGATCAGCGCGTACCGTGGCAGGCGGGCAGGGCAAGGTCGGGAGGCGGGGATGGAGCGGATCACCTTCGGTGTGCTCGGGCCAGTGGTCGCGTGGGATGCGGCCGGTGGCGTTCTCGGGCTGAAGGGGCCGCGGCACCGGGCAGTGCTCGCTCGGCTGATCACGGCGCGCCGACGCGTGGTTCCGCTCGCCCACCTCGTGGAGGACCTCTGGGAAGAGCCCGGTCCAGGCGCCGTGGGTGCCGTACAGACCTTCGTCGCCGCGCTGCGCCGCGTCCTGGAGCCGGACCGCCCGGCCCGGGCCCCGGCCCGTCTGCTGGTCACCGAGGGCCCCGGGTACGCGCTGCGGGCAGCACCGGATGCCGTGGACGCCTGGCGGTTCGAGGCGGCCGTCGGTGCCGCCGCGAAGCTGCCGCCCACGCGGGCGCTGGAACAACTGCAGGCCGCGCTGGACATGTGGCGTGGCCCGGCGTACGCGGAGTTCGTCCAGGAGAACTGGGCACGCGTGGAGCGCTCCCGCTTGGCCGAGCTGCGGCTGCAAGCAGTGGAGCAGCAGGCGCAGGCCCGGCTGGCCCTCGGGCTGGCCGCCGAGGCGGTACCAGACCTGGATGCCCACCTGGCCGAGCATCCCTGGCGTGAGGAGGCCTGGCGGCTGCTGGCCCTGGCGCTCTACCGTGCGGGGCGGCAGGCGGATGCACTCGCGGTGCTGCGCCGGGCCCGGACCATACTGGCCGACGAGCTGGGCCTGGACCCCGGCCTGGAGCTGCGCCGACTGGAGACGGACATCCTCACCCAGGACCCGCGCCTCGACCTGCCGGACGAACCGACGACGGCGGCGGCCCGGCTGTGGACACGGGCGGCCGCGGCCTACGACCGCACGGTCGCCGCAGGCCCGCGGGCCCGGCTGGATGCGACGGTCGGACTGATCCGCAATCTCGCGGTCACCGGAGGCAGCGGGCTGCAGGCGGCCCAGGAACACCGCCTGGCTGCCATCACCGCGGCGGAAGAGCTCGACGACCCGGAGCTGACCGCCCGCGTGATCGGTGCCTACGACGTCCCGGCGATCTGGACCCGCAATGACAACCCGCAGCAGGCGCAGCAGATCGTCGCGGCCGCCGAGCGCACCCTGGCCGCCTTGCCGCGCGGTGGCTCACACGAGGCGGCGCGCTGCCGCCTGCTGGCCACGGTCGCACTGGAGATGCGCGGCACCCGCTCCGCACGCGGCCCGCAGGCCGCAGGCGAGGCGGAGGAGATCGCCCGGCGCCTGGACGATCCCACGCTGCTGGCGTTCGCCCTCAACGGGGCCTTCATGCAGTCCTGCACCCGGGCCGGGCTCGCGCCGAGACGGGATGCGCTCGGCGCGGAGCTGGTCGCGCTGGCCATCCGCCACGGCCTGGTGACCTTCGAAGTGCTCGGCCACCTGATCCAAGTGCAGGCGCGCAGCGCGCTCGGCGACTTCCCGGCGGCCGACGAGCACGCCGCCGCCGCGGACTGGCTGGCCGAGCGCCATGAACGGCCGCTGGCGAGCGTCTTCACCCAGTGGTACCGGGCGCTGCGTCTGACTGCTTCCGGGCAGACCGCACAGGCGGAGGCCGCGTACCGGGCGGCTGCCGCACGGCTGGACGGTGCCGGCATGCCCGGCGTCGAGCACGGCCTGCTGCCCCTCGCGCAGCTGTGCCTGCGCCTGGCCGACGGCAGTACGTCGGCAGCGGCAGCAGCCAAACACGTCGACGCGGATGCGGACTGGGGCCCGTACCGCCCCTGGGCCGAGGCCTTCGTTCCGCTGCGCACCGGCCGCCGCGCCGAAGCCCGGGGGATGCTGCGCGCCTTGCCGGAGCCGCCCGCGGACCTGACGTACGAGGCGCTGTGCTGCCTGGAGGCAGCAGTCGCACTGGAACTCGGTGACCGGGTCGCGCTTGAGCGACTCCATACCCGCCTGCTGCCGGCCGCGGGCGAACTCGCAGGTGCGGGCAGCGGCCTGATCACCCTCGGTCCTGTGGACGGGTGGCTCACCGCCATCACCGATGCGCTCGACTGACGTGCTCGCATGCGGATCCGGCTGCGCGGCTCTCACCTGGCACGTGGTCAGGGGCGGACGTCAGGGCCCCGCTGGTGCGCCTTTCTGGACGTCATCGGTCAGGACGCCGGCCCGGCGTGCCCGTGTCCGGTGGCGGGGATGCCGGCCGGGCGCGCGGCGGGCAGGGCGAGCTCCTGCACCAGCCCGGCCAGCGACCGCGCCCGGGCGACCCACCGCAGGGCGAGGAAGCCCAGGACCGTGCCGAGGGTGTTGGCGATGACGTCGTTGATGTCCACGGAGCGGCCGTTGCTGAACAGGATGTACGACAGCATCTGCGTCAGCTCGATGGCCAGGCTGATCCCGGCACCGGCCAGAGCGGCCCGCCCCGGGGAGGACACGCGGACGGACATCAGGGGCAGCAGCGCCCCCAGCGGCAGCATCATGATCACATTGGGGACGAAGCTGAAGTCCGCGATGATCAGCGGCACCCACTGGACCATCTCGTACCAGGGGGTCTGGTTGGCGTACGTCCCGAACGCCACGTGCAGCGGGAAGATTGTCAGCTGGAGGACCGCCGCCGCGTAGAGAGCGCCGCCCAGCCGCAGCAGTGCATGCCGGCCGGTCCAGCCGGGGCTGCCGGCGCGGGCACGCAACAGAACCAGGACGGCGAAGAGGACCAGTGCGGGCACCAGCACCATGGCCGCGGAAACCGTGAAGTCGAGATTGACCATGCGTGTGAACACTTCCCTGTCGTGACAGCCCGTTGCCGTCGTCTCGCCCCGAGTGTCACCGCCTCGCACACCCTCGCGGATCTTCCGCAGGACAGGTTCCGCGGCCGCCCGTTACGACTTTCGGCAGACCGCGACGACCTACCGTGGACGGAGGCCGCACCCCGCACCGCCTTGTTAGGCTCGCCGGTGTGATCGTCCGCTGCAGCTCGTGGTCGCGCGTCCTGGCGTGGACGATCTCCCTGGCAGTACCGCTGGGCACGCTTGGCCTACTGGACCACCGGTGGGGTGCGTTCAGCGTCACGGGGTTCGGGGCTCCGCCGCTGGAGGCCGCGCTGCTCGCCGTGCTGGTGGCCCTCCTCGCCCCGCACCTGAAGGCGAACGTCCTGCCTGTCGCCGCCATGGCCGCTGCCCTTGCCTCGCTCGGCGTCGCTTCCGCGGTCCACGCCATGGACTCCTCGGACGGCGACCGCTTCACCGGCCTCGACGGGTACGCGTTCACCGAGCCCGTCGCGCTCGTCGTCGTGCTGGGCTTCGTCACCTGGCGGGCCACGCCCGTCGCGGTGACGGTGACCGCCCCCGCGCTGCTCGCAGCGGTAGTGCTGCGCCCGCTGGCCGGCGGTGTGCGCGACACGGTCGTCGCCGTGTCCCTCTTCCTCGCGCTGATCGCCTTCGCAGTGGTGGGGGCAGGGCTGGCCGCCCGCCTCGTCGCCGCGGACCGGCGCCGCCGGGAAACCGCGCTCCAGCTGCGTCAGCGCACCGAGTTCGCCCGGGACCTGCACGACTTCGTGGCCCACCATGTGACCGGCATCGTCGTGCTGGCGCAGGGCGCCGGTGCCGTCGCGGCGAAGAAACCGGAACTCCTGCCGCCCGCGCTGGAGCGGATCGAGCAGGCGGGGACCGAGGCGCTGGAGTCGATGCACCGCATGGTCGGGATGCTGCGCGAGCCGGACGACAGGGTCGGCCCGCGGCCGGTCGCCGACCTCGGGGGTGCCGTACGCCGGCTGGTCGAGCGGTTCGAGCTGCCGGGTGCCCGGACGGAGTTGGTCGAAGAGGGCGAGCCCGGCCCGCTGCCGGCAGAGGTCGCCACCACCGCGCACCACGTGGTGATGGAGGCCCTCACCAATGTCCGCAAGCACGCCCGCCATTGCACCAGTGTCGAGGTCTCGCTGACCCACACCGAGGACACCGTACGGATACGGGTGAGCAACGACGGCGGTCGGCACCGGAGCACCGGCGGGCGCTTCGGCCTCAGAGGCCTGGAAGAACGCGTCGCGATGATCGGCGGAACGCTGCGCTCGGGCCCGGCCGCCCGGGAAGGCTGGCTGGTCGAGGCAGTCCTGCCGACCGGCACCGCACCTACGAATGCGTCCGGTCCCGCGGCACCCGGCCAGGGCCACGACCGGACACAGAGAGAGACCGTGTGACCATTCGCGTGCTGCTCGCGGACGACCAGGCGATGGTCCGCACCGGTTTCGGCCTGATCCTCGCAGCGGAGGACGACATCGAGGTCGTCGCCGAGGCGGTGGACGGGGTCCAGGCCGTGGAACTCACCGCCCGCCACCGCCCGGACGTCGTGCTGATGGACATCCGGATGCCCCGGCTCGACGGCCTGGAAGCACTGCGGCTGCTGCGGCGGCCGGGCGCGGCCGAGCCGCCGCAGGTGATCGTCGTGACGACGTTCCGCGACGAGGAGTACGTCCACCGTGCGCTGCTCGGTGGTGCCTGCGGTTTCCTACTCAAGGACTCCGGCCCCGCCCTGCTGGTCGAGGCGGTGCGGGCCGCGGCGTCCGGGGAGGCACTGATCAGTCCGGCCATCACGGTGCGGCTGCTGCGCCATTTCCGTACGTCGGCGGCCGCCCCGGCGGCTGCTCCGGGGGCCGAGTTGTCTGCCCGGGAGACCGAGGTGGTCACGCTCGTCGCCAGGGGGCTGACCAACGCCGAGGTGGCGGCTCGCCTCCACATCACCGTCGGCACGGTCAAGACGCACCTGACGCGGATCCAGAACAAGATCGAGGCGCGCAACCGAGTGGAGATCGCAGCCTGGGCGTGGGAGTCAGGCCTGATGAACAGCTGATCCGCGACGCGGGACGCAGGCCGGTACCCCCTGCGGCGCGTACTGCGCCGCCTCCGCCCAGGCCCAGCGGGCGAGTGTGGGCGGGAGGGCGACCAGATCGTGGGTCGGGGGAAGGGCGTCCTGGTGCTCGCCCGGCGACGAACGCAAGCCGTCCCTGGACGTCGTGGTGAGCGCACCGTTCCCGGCGTTCGGTCCGAGGAGCCGAGGGCGTTTGTGAGTGGCGCCCCTGGTGCGCCACACCCGCCCGGCAGTGCACCGACGACGGAAACGGTTGACACTTCTATTCTCTCAGTGAATAGTTGCTGCCGTGTCCACGCCCCATGTCCTCCTCGGTCTGCTCACCCCGCGCGCCATGCACGGGTACGAGTTGAAGCACGCCCACGACACGCACCTGCCGGGTGCCAAGCCGCTTCCCTTCGGGCAGGTGTACGCGACCCTCAAGCGCCTGGACCGCGACGGCCTGGCCGCCGAGGCCGGGCACGACCGTGTGGGAGGCCCTGACCGCACGGTGTACGAGGTCACCGACCGCGGGCGGGAAGCGCTGGCCGCATGGATCTCGCGGATCGAACCGCCGGCGCCCCACCTGTCGAACGAGCTGCTGGCCAAGGTCGTGATCACCTTGCTGGTGGCGGACGAGGCGACCGCCCGCCGCCACCTCGCCACACAGCGGGCCGCCCACCTCGCACGGATGCGCGCACTCACAGCGGCGAAATCCTCCGGAACGCTGCCCATCGCCCACCTTCTGGCCGCCGACCTGGCGATCGCTCACCTCGACGCGGATCTGCGGTGGATGCAGACCGCCGTGGACCGCGTCACCGACCTGCACCAGGAGGTGCACCAATGATCATCGAAGCCCGTGACGTGGTGAAGGCCTACGGGCCGACACAGGCTCTGCGCGGCATCTCGGTCGGCATGCGGGAGGGCGAGATCGTCGCCGTCACCGGACCGAGCGGGTGCGGCAAGTCGACGCTGTTACACATCCTGGCGGGCATCCTGAGCCCGGACACCGGTGCCGTCCGGTACCAGGGCAGGCGTGTCGACGAGTGGAGCGAGTCCCAGCGCTCGGCCATGCGGCGTACGGACTTCGGGGTGCTGTTCCAGTTCGGCCAGCTCGTCATGGAGCTGTCCGCGGCGGAGAACGTGGCGTTGCCGCTGCTGCTCGGCGGTGTCCGTCGGCGCCGGGCGGCGGCGACGGCACTCGAGTGGCTCGACCGGCTCGGGGTGGCCGAACTGGCGGACAGGCTGCCCGGTGAGATGTCCGGCGGGCAACAGCAGCGGGTCGCTCTCGCCCGCGCCCTGGTCACCGAGCCGAAAATCCTCTTCGCCGACGAGCCGACCGGTGCACTCGACACCCTCGCGAGCGAGGCCGTCCTGCAGCACATGGTCCAGGCCGCCCACACCCAGCGCACCACCGTCGTGCTCGTCACGCACGACGCCACGGTCGCCGCGTACGCGGACCGGGAGATCAGGCTGCGCGACGGAGCGGTGGAAGCCAGCGACTTCGCTCTGCTCGGTGCGGGCACAGCGCTTTCCGCCGGCACCGCGGAGATATCCCGGTGAGCCCGCTCACCACGCTCCGGCTCGCTCTGGCCGGCGGCCGGGCGGACCGGACCCGCATCGCACTGACGGCATTCGGCGCCGCGCTCGGCACACTCACCCTGCTTGCCGCGGCAACGGTCCTCGCCGTGACCGAAACGCACGCGGCCGCGTACACCAACGACCTGCTCAACGACGAAGGGCTGCGCCCGGGTGTCGCGTTCGGGATGCTGCTGCTGACCATTCCGGTCCTGGCGTTCGTCGCGCAGTGCAGCCGACTCGGCGCCCCCGGCAGGGAGCGCCGGCTCGCGGCGATGCGGATGGCGGGAGCGACACCGCGCCAGGTGGTCCGGATCGCGGCGGCCGAGACTGCCCTCGCGTCCGCCTTCGGTGTCGCGACGGGCTACTGCGTGTACTTCCTCGGCCGTGTGCTGCTCGACGCACCCGGTGCCGACGGGCGCCGGTCCCTGCCGACGGACGTCCTGCCCGGGCCCGCATTGATGACTGGCATCGCCGCGGGTGTGCCGATGTTCGTCACACTGCTGGCGGTGCTCACCCTGCGCCGCGTGACGCTCACCCCGCTCGGCGTGGTCCGCGGCATCTCGCGCGGCCGCCCGAGCAGGACGCCGGGCGTGCTCGTCCTCGCGGGTCTCGGAGCGTGCGCGCTCGTCGAACCGGTCCACCGGTACTTCACCGACCATCCGCGGAACGACGACGTGCCCCTGCTGGTCATCGGAGGACTGATCGCGGTCGGTGTCCTCACCGTCAGCGTCGGCGTCGTGTCGGGAACCGGCTGGATCGCGTACACCGTCGGCCGGGTGCTGCACCGTTTCGCCCGTCGTCCCGCCGCGCTCCTGGCCGGCAGGCGGCTGATGGCCGACCCGTGGTCCGGCAGCCGTACCTTCTCCGCGATGTTGGTCGCGCTCATCGCCGGGTCCGCAGCCGCCGGACTCTCCGCGCTGACCGTGGCAACGGTCGCGGCCCAGGAGGAGAACACGCGACGGTTCGCACGGCTCCTCGGTGAACGGTACGACCCGTCCGGCACGGGCTTCTACGAGCGCGCCTACGCATTGGTGGGATACGCCGTTCTGGTGGCGATGGCGATCGCCGCCATGGGCCTGCTGGTGGCGCTCGTCGACGGTGTCGCGGCCAGAAGGCGCACACTCACCTCCCTCGTCGCCGCCGGCACCCCGCGGGGCATCCTCGCCCGCGCGCTCGGCTGGCAGGTCCTCACGCCCGTCGTTCCCGCGGTCGCCCTGTCGGTGACCGTGGGCGCGCTGCTGCCGCGCTTCGCCGTACCGGACGCCCGCGAAGCCGCGCGGATGGAGGTGCGCCGCTGCGCACCGCTGCCGGGCGATCCGGCCGACGCCTGTCAGGACCCCGCCTACGAGCAGGCACACACCGTGCTGCTCACGGCGCAGAAGGTGCCGGTCACCGTACACGTCCCCTGGGACCGGCTCGCCCTGCTCGCCGGCGGAGCCGTCGCCGCCACTGTCGCGATCACCCTCGTCGGTCTGCTCTTCCTCCGCTTGAACACGCGGGCCACGGAGCTGCGCGTGCAGTGAGCCGAGTCGCGCATGCGGGGAACCGGCCGCAAGGGGAAGGTGTGGATCAAGGACCGGAGAGAGAAACCGACGGAACGGGTCTCTGCAGGTGACGGAAGTCACGGCAGGGGCCCGTTTCTCGTTTCCATGACGTTGTGAGGCATCACACAGCCTGGCCAGGGCATACGGCAGGCCCCGACGCGTGAGCTATCTCACGGGTGGGGCCTTTCGCCGTGGTGCCGCAGTGCCGGGGCCGGGTTGATCCATGCCGCCGGAGCCAGGTGGCCGGTCGGGGTCCAGCTCCTCGGCAGACGGTGATGCCGTCGCCGTCCGGTAGGCCTACGTCGAGAACGGCCACGTCGGGGCGGAGCGCCGGATGCCAGTCGGCTCTGGTCCGCTGCATTCCGCCCTGCCGTAGGGCCGGTCGGCCCCGGCAGGGGACCTGCGGCCCCTCCGCAGTCACGACTCCGCAAGCGACGCTGAAATTGTCAGCCCCTGTCCAGGAGGTGGAAAGCATGACTCGCACGATCATCGTGGGCCTCGACGGCTCTCCCGAGAGCCGCGCCGCCGCCGAGTGGGCGGCCCGCGAGGCGAAGCTGCGCTGCCTGCCGCTGAAACTCCTCCACGTATGGGAGCCAGTGCCGGAGCCCATGGCACAGGCCCCGCCGCTCGGTACCGAGACCCATCGGCACTGGACGCATCAGCACTGGATGCATCAGCACTGGACCGAGGAGGCCCGCGACCCTGCACCTGGAAGACCTGTGGATCAAGAACGTGACGATCACTACGGGCCTGGTGGACGCGTACTCCACCCCCACCCTGCTGCGGATGGCGGCCGCCGGTCGGCTGCCCACCGAGCAGTTGGTCACGCACACCTTCCCGCTGACGCGCATGGAGGAGGCGTACGACGTCTTCTCCCGGGCCGCCGACAGCGGCGCGCTCAAGGTCGTGCTCGGCGAGGAGCAGCACGAGGTCGTCCCCGCTCGGGCGGCCTGAAGAACGAGAGAGGTGAGGGGCGATGACCGAACAGTCGTCGTCGTACGCCGTGGAGGTCGGCCCGGTGGGTGACCTCGGGCGCCGGATCGCGCAGCGGCGCACGGAACTCGGCATGAGCCGGCAGGAGACGGCCGCTCGCGCGGGCATGGCGACGGCCTACCTCCGGCACTTGGAGGAGCACCCGACCGCTTCCCCGGACGCCGCCGCCCTCCTCAGGCTGGCCGGAGCACTGAGGACCACCGTGTGGCCACTTGACCGGCGGCGACAGCGATCTGCCGCCCGGCCTCGGACGAGCCGCCCGCACACCCCGGGTCACCGAGGTGACCGAGCAGGACTGCCGCGCTCTGCTGTCGACGCACGGGGTGGGCCGCCTCGCCGTGCCCATGCCCTCCGGACCGGTCGCCGTGCCCGTCGACTACAGCGTCGTCGACGGCGCGATCCTCCTGCGGACCGCGCCCGGCACCACGCCCGCACAGGCGATCGGCCAGCAGGTCGCATTCGAGGTCGATCGCATCGACGAGGCGTTCAGCGAAGGCTGGAGCGTGCTGGTGCGCGGCCGTGCGCGGGCCGGCGTGACGTCCGGGGCGGGCCAATGGGCCGTGCGCCGTCGGTGCTCAGCACGTTTTCCACAGGCGAGGAGTTGTCCACAGGGTCTGACGTGATGCGGCGGCCGGTTGTACGGTCGGCACGAGTTGATGTTCGTGCGAGTCACGGGGGAGGCGGTCGTGGTGACCGAGGTCGGTGTGCACGGCGGTGTGCAGGGTGCGGGTTCCGGGACGGTGCGGATTCCGCGGGTGCGGGGCTTCGCCGAGGGGAGCGGCCAGGGCGCGCGCTCGCCCAAGGCGGAGGGGAAGGCCCTGCGCGAGCGGATCCCGCGGCAGGCGCACGCCACCCTCGACCTCGACAGCTCACGGCCGGACGCGGTGGCCGCGGTCGAGGAGTCGAACCGGGGCCGTATCCCGGGGCTGACGCCGATACGGGTGGGCAGGATGGCGGCCACCCCGTTCGCCTTCCTGCGCGGTTCGGCGGGCCTCATGGCGTACGACCTCGCCCGCACGCCGATGACCCGCGTCCGCGCCCAGATCTGCGGCGACGCGCACGCGGCGAACTTCGGCCTGTACGGCGACGCGCGCGGCGGCCTGATCATCGACCTGAACGACTTCGACGAGACGGTGCACGGCCCCTGGGAGTGGGACCTCAAGCGGCTCGCCGCCTCCCTGGTGCTCGCGGGCCGGGAGGCGGGGGCCGACGAGGACACCTGCCGGGCGGCCGCCCATGACGCCGCCGGCGCCTACCGCCGCACCATGCGGCTGCTGGCCAAGCTCCCGGTGCTGGACGCGTGGAACGCCATCGCGGACGAGGAGCTGGTCTCCCACACCGACGCCCATGACCTGCTCGGCACGCTGGAGCGGGTCTCGGAGAAGGCGCGGGCCAACACCAGTGGGCGGTTCGCGGCGCGGTCGACCGAGCCGACCGAGGAGGGGGGACGCCGGTTCGTGGACGCGCCGCCGGTGCTGCGCCGGGTCCCGGACGCGGAGGCGGCGGCGGTGGTGGCGTCGCTGGAGGCCTATCTGACGACGCTGCCGGAGGACCGTCTGCCGCTGCTGTCCCGGCACGCGGTGCACGACGTGGCGTTCCGCGTCGTGGGCACGGGCAGCGTGGGCCTGCGTTCGTACGTCGTGCTGCTCCTGGACCACCGCGGTGAGGCGCTGATACTCCAGGTGAAGGAGGCCCGCGGCTCGGCGCTGCTGCCGCATCTGCTGGCCGCCGGTTTCGAGGCGCCGTCCGTCGACCACGAGGGGCGCCGGGTGGTCCTCGGCCAGAAGCGGATGCAGGTCGTCAGCGACATCCTGCTCGGCTGGACCACGGTCGACGGCCGTCCCTTCCAGGTCCGCCAGTTCCGCAACCGCAAGGGCAGCGTGGACCCGGCGGCGCTCTCCACGGACCAGCTCGACGACTACGCCCGCATGACCGGCGCCCTCCTGGCCCGCGCCCACTCCCACAGCGCCGACCCGCGCCTGATCTCCGGCTACTGCGGCAAGAACGAGGAACTGGACGAGGCGGTGGCCACGTTCGCCGTCGCCTACGCCGACCGCACCGAGGCGGATCACGCGGCGCTGGTGGCGGCGGTGCGGGCGGGGCGGGTCGCGGCGGAGATGGGGGTGTGAAGCCCCGGTCGGCGGCGGTGATCGGGGGCCGCGCGGGCCGTGGCCTACGCTGGTCGGGTGACGACCCCGGATGCTGAGCAGGGTGGTGTCGCCGGTGAGACGCGGGCGACACCCCAGGACGGCGCGCCCCGGCCCGAAGAGCGGCTGGAACGGGCCGTGCGGGCGGCCGAGCAGGCGCTGATCGAGTACGAGATCGCGGTGGAGACCTTCCGCGTCGAGATCGAGAACTTCTCCCGGCTGCACCACCAGAAGCTCGGCCCGATGTACGCCCGCCTCGAAGAGCTGGACGCGCGGATCGCCGAGGCCAAGGCGGCCCGCACCGGTGACCCGGAGGACCTGCGCCGAGCGCAGGAGCTGCGGGCCCGGGTGCTGCCCATGCCCTCCGTGGAGGAGCTGTTCCACGGCTGGATGGACGGCGACGGCCTGTTCCCGGAGGCCGCCGCGATGCTCACGGAGCAGCCGGTACGGCCCCCGCAGCGGGTGCGCCCCAGCGAGGAGGCCCGCCGCCTCTACCGCGACCTTGCCCGCAAGGCCCACCCCGACCTCGCGCAGGAGGAGGGCGAGCGCAAGCGCCGTGAGGAGTTCCTCACCCGCGTGAACAGCGCCTACGCCCGGGGCGACGAGGCGGAGCTGCGCGAGCTGTCCGAGGAGTGGGCGGCGGGACCGGTGCCAAAGGAGCGCCGCCCGAGCCGCAGCGAGGAGCTGTACGCCCGCCTGGAGTGGCTCGCCCAGCGCAAGGAGCTGCTCACGGTCGTCGCCCGGGAACTGGAGAACAGCGCCATCGGCTCCATGCTCAAGCTGGCGCCGGACGACCCGGACCGCCTCCTCGACGAGATCGCCGAGCAGCTGCTGGCGGAGGTCGCGGGGCGCGAGGCCGAGCTGGCGGAGCTGATCGGTCAGGGCTGACCGGCAGCGCGGGCGCTTCGGGTAGCGTCGGGAGCATGAACTTCGGAGCTGTTCCCACGGTCGGGGTCACGGACCTCAAGGACGACGACTTTCTGCTGGACGTCCGCGAGGACGAGGAGTGGCAGGCGGGTCACGCCGCAGGGGCGCTGCACATCCCCATGAGTGAGTTCGTCGCCCGGTACGGCGAGCTGACCGAGGCCGCCCCGCAGGACGGCCGCGTCCATGTGATCTGCCGCTCCGGCGGCCGCTCGGCCCAGGTTGCGATGTACCTCAACCAGCGGGGCATCGACGCCGTGAACGTCGCCGGCGGCATGGAGGCCTGGGAGGCGAACGGGCGTCCGGTGGTCACGGACGCGGGGGAGCCGGGGGCCGTGGTCTGAGCCTGTGCGGGATGGGGTCGGCCTCACCCCGCCGCATGCGCCGCCAGCAGATCCCCCAGCGCCTCCTCGTGCGCCGCCGCCGGTCCCAGCGACAGCTCAAGGTGCTTCGCCCAGGCGTGGTACCGGTGCAGCGGATAGTCGACGTCCGCCCCGAACCCCCCGTGCAGATGCTGCGCCGTCTGCACCACCCGCCGTACCCCCTCCGCCGCCCAGATCTTGGCGACGGCCACATCCCCGGCGGCCGGCAACGCCCCCGGCGCCCCCGAGCCGATCCGCCACGCCGCCTGCCACAGCGTGGCCTCCATCGCCCGCAGGTCGATGTAGCGATCGGCGGCCTGCACGGCGACGGCCTGGAACGTCGCGACCGGGTACCCGAACTGCTCCCGCTTCCCGGTGTACTCGCCGGTCATCCGCAGCACCCGCTCCCCGAGCCCCAGGGCCAGCGCACACGTCCCGGTGGCCAGCAGCTCCCGCAGCCACTCCCAGGCGCCCTCGCCCTCGACGACGTACTTCTGCGGCACCCGCACCGACCCCAGCCGCAGCTCCCCGAGCCGCTCCCCGGTCGTCGCGACCTGCTCGGCGAGTTCGGCCCCTTCGTGCCCCCGTGGGACGAGGGCGAGGACGCTCCGGTCGGCGTCGGTGTGCGCCGGTACGACGGTGAAGTCGGCGTCGTACGCCCACGGCACCGCCGTCTGCATCCCGTCCAGGACCCAGCCGTCCCCGTCCCGGCGTGCGGTCACCGCACGTTCGGCGGGATCGTGCCCGCCGGTACGCCCCTGCGCGGCGACGGTCAGCACGACCTCGCCCCGCCCCGCCCGGGCGAGCACCGCGGACTTCAGCTCCTCACCGCCGTACGCCTGTAGGGCCGCCAGCGCCGCGCTGTTCTCCAGCAGCGGCACCCGTGCCAGCACCTTCCCCGCCTCCCGCAGCACCAGGCACAGCGCGATGGCGTCGAGGCCCGCCCCGCCGTGCTCCGGTTCGAGCAGCAGGCCCAGCAGATCCGCGTCGGCGAGCCTGCCCCACAGCGCGCGGTCGAAGTCGTCGGCCACGGCACCCCTGGTCAGCGTGGGGCTCGGCACCGCGTCCGGCGCGACATCGGCGAACACACCCCGCGCCGCCTCGGCCGCCGCCTGCTGCTCCTCGGTGAAGGTGAAGTCCACGGTCCTGTCCTCCCGACGGATCCGCCCATCTGGCGGAGCGTCAAGATAGAACAGGTTCTAGGAGAAGGGAACGCCCCCGACCTACGGGCCACCCTGGCCAGGATCTCCTAGCGGTCGAAATCCAGCTCCACCTGCTCCGTCACCGGATGCGACTGGCACGCCAGCACATACCCCGCCTCCGTCTCCTCCCGCTCCAGCGCGAAGTTGCGGTCCATGCGCACCTCCCCGGAGACCAGGAAGGCCCGGCACGTGCCGCACACCCCGCCCTTGCAGGCGTAGGGCGCGTCGGGGCGGTTGCGCAGCACCGTCTCCAGCAGCGACTCACCGTCCTGGACCGGCCAGGTCCCGCCGCGGCCGTCGAGCCGCGCGGTCACCGTGCTGTGCGCGGGAGCCGTCGACGGGGCGGCGGCCGGAGCGGCGTCCACATGGAAGATCTCCTCGTGGATCCGGCCGCGCGGCACGCCCAGCCCGCGCAGCGCCCGCTCGGCCTCCTGCACCAGCCCGTACGGCCCGCACAGGTACCACCCCGCGACGTCGGCCACCGGCAGCAGTGCCGGAAGCAGGCCCGTCAGCCGTTCGCGGTCCAGCCGCCCGGACGGCAGGCCCGCCTGCTGCTCCTCCCGGGAGAGCACGGTCACCAGCTGGAACCGCTCGGGAAAGCGGTCCTTCAGATCGGCGACCTCCTCCAGGAACATCGTCGAGGCGGACGTCCGGTCGCTGCGTATCAGGCAGAACCGGGCCTCGGGCTCGCGCGCCAGCAGGGTCGTCGCGATCGACAGCACCGGGGTGATCCCGCTGCCGCCGACGATCGCGGCGTACAGCCCCGGCACGGGGTCGAGGGTGAAGCGGCCGGCCGGGGTCATCGCCTCCAGCTCGTCGCCGACGTTGATCTCCTTCAGCGCGTACGTCGAGAAGGCCCCGCCCTCCACCAGCCGCACCCCCACCCGCAGGGCGCGCGGTCCCTCGCCGTCCTGTGGTGCCGGGGAGCAGATCGAGTACGTCCGCCGGATCTCGACGCCGTCGACGGTTCGCCGCAGGGCGATGTGCTGGCCGGGTGCGTACCGGTACTCCTCGCGCAGTTCCTCGGGGACCGCGAGCGTGACGGCGACGGAGTCGTCGGTGAGCCGGTCGACCGCGGTCACCGGGAGCGTGTGGAAGCGGGCCATCACAACTCCTTGAAGTGGTCGAACGGTTCACGGCACGCCAGGCAGCGCCGCAGCGCCTTGCACGCGGTGGAGGAGAAACGGCTCAGCAGCTCGGTGTCGGCGGACCCGCAGTGCGGGCAGTGGACGGCCTCCGCGGCGCTCGGCTCGTCGGTGAGCGTGCGGGTCGCGCCCAGCTCCAGCGGCACCGGCTCGGTCCGCGTGCGCACGCGGGGTGGTGCGATGCCGAACTCCCGCAGTTTGCGACGTCCTTCGGGCGTGATGTCGTCGGTCGACCAGGCCGGCGTCAGCACCGTGCGGACGGTGACCTCCCGTATGCCGTGCTCGTGCAGCGCCCGTTCTATGTCCGCGGACATCGCCTCCATGGCGGGGCAGCCGGTGTACGTCGGGGTCAGCTCGACGTCGACCGCGTCCTCACCACGCAGGTGCACCGCGCGCAGGACGCCCAGTTCCCGAAGGGTGAGCACGGGCAGCTCGGGGTCGGGCACCGAACCGGCGATCGCGATGAGTTCCTCTTCCAGGGCGGTGGTGGTCACCATGACGCCCCCGGGTGGCTGCGGTGCAGATGCTGCATCTCGGCGAGCATCCGCCCGAACGGTTCGGTGTGCACACCCTGCCGACCCGCGCCCGCGCTCCACGCCCCGGACTGCGGCCCCTCGGGCAGCGTGAGCGTGGCCCGGTGCAGGACCTCGCCGACCGACTCCAGCCAGGCCGCCTTCAGCTGCTCGCCGTCCACGTCCAGGCCCTGAACCGGCTGGAACATCTCGCCGGTGAACCGCCACAGCGCCTCGCACGCCCGCCGCATCCGCTCATGGCTGTCGTCCGTGCCGTCGCCGAGCCGCAGGGTCCACTGCGTGGCGTGGTCGCGGTGGTAGGCGACCTCCTTGACGGCCTTCGCGGCGAGTGGGGCGAAGGGGCCGTCGCCGGTGGCCAGTTCGGCGTAGAGCAGGTGCTGGTAGGTGGAGAAGTACAGCTGGCGGGCGATGGTGTGGGCGAAGTCGCCGTTCGGCTGCTCCACCAGCTGGAGGTTGCGGAAGGCGCGCTCCTCGCGCAGGTACGCCAGCTCGTCCTCGTCGCCGACCAGCGACAGCAGCACCCGGGCCTGGCCGAGCAGGTCCAGCGCGATGTTGGCGAGGGCGACCTCCTCCTCCAGCACGGGGGCGTGCCCGGCCCACTCCCCCAGGCGGTGGGAGAGCACCAGGGCGTCGTCGCCCAGGGCGAGGGCGGCCGTCGTGGGAACCGTGGCCGTCACAGGTGCTTCACCCCCTCCGGGATCTCGTAGAACGTCGGGTGGCGGTAGGGCTTGTCCGCGGCCGGTTCGAAGAACGGGTCCTTCTCGTCGGGGGAGGACGCCGTGATGGCGGAGGACGGCACGACCCAGATGGAGACGCCCTCGCCGCGTCGGGTGTACAGATCGCGCGCGTTGCGCAGGGCCAGCTCCGCGTCCGGGGCGTGCAGGCTGCCGGCGTGGGTGTGGGACAGGCCCCGGCGTGAGCGCACGAAGACCTCCCACAGGGGCCAGTCGGTGTTCGTCATGCGCGCGTCGCTCCCGTCTCGCTGTGCTTGGCCGCGTACGCCGCGGCCGCCTCCCGTACCCAGGCGCCCTCTTCGTGCGCCCGCTTGCGCTGTGTCAGGCGCTGCTCGTTGCACGGGCCGTTGCCCTTGAGGACCTCCCAGAACTCCGTCCAGTCGATCGGCCCGAAGTCGTAGTGCCCCCGCTCCTCGTTCCACTTGAGGTCCGGGTCGGGGAGGGTCAGGCCGAGGGACTCGGCCTGGGGGACGCAGATGTCGACGAAGCGCTGGCGCAGCTCGTCGTTCGAATGCCGTTTGATCTTCCAGGCCATCGACTGCGCGGAGTGCTGCGACTCGTCGTCGGGCGGGCCGAACATCATCAGCGACGGCCACCACCAGCGGTCCACCGCGTCCTGCGCCATCGCGTGCTGCTCGGGGGTGCCGCGGCTGAGGGCCAGCAGCAGCTCGTACCCCTGGCGCTGGTGGAAGGACTCCTCCTTGCAGATGCGGACCATCGCGCGTGCGTACGGGCCGTAGGAGCAGCGGCACAGCGGCACCTGGTTGGTGATCGCGGCGCCGTCCACCAGCCAGCCGATCGCGCCGACGTCCGCCCAGGTCAGCGTGGGGTAGTTGAAGATCGAGGAGTACTTCTGGCGGCCGCTGTGCAGCTTGTCGAGCAGCTCGTCGCGGCTGGTGCCGAGCGTCTCCGCCGCGCTGTACAGATACAGCCCGTGCCCGGCCTCGTCCTGGACCTTGGCCATCAGGATGGCCTTGCGGCGCAGGGAGGGCGCGCGGGTGATCCAGTTGGCCTCCGGCTGCATGCCGATGATCTCGGAGTGCGCGTGCTGGGCGATCTGCCGGACCAGCGTCGCCCGGTAGGCGTCGGGCATCCAGTCGCGGGGCTCGATGCGCTCGTCGGCGGCCACGGCGGCGTCGAAGGCGCGCTCGTATCCAGCGGTGGCGGCGGTGCCGTCCCTGCCGTCGTACGACGCCGTGTCATCCGTCTTCTGCGCGGCTGCTGTCGCCATGAGGCCCCCTCGACCTTTGGGTCTGCCCGGAGATGCGCCCGACCGATCGTTCGGTTCGTGCGATTCCATGGTCGGTCGGGCGCCGTAAGGTGTCAACCGCTGTGGATAACCCGTCGGCGTGGCTGTGGACGAGCTGATCGAAGGAGCTGTGCCCGGTGGGTCGGCCTGAGTACCGTTCGCGTGCGAGGGGGCTGCGGCGCGGCGCAGAAGGACCGGAACGGATCGGAATCGGGGCGGAATGGACGCGCAGGGCGCGAAGGACACGCACGACAGGGGTGCGAGCGCTCCGCACGGGCGGGACGAGCAGGGCGCACCTGTCGGTGTGAGCGAGCCCCTGCCGGTACCCCGCACCGGCGTCGCCGCTCTCTCCCCGCGCTACCAGGTCGGCGTCGCGCTGGCCCTCGCCGTCGTCGCGGTCGCCGTCTGTGCGCACATCGGGATGGTCTTTCTGCACGTCGCGCCGTCGAACACGGTCACCAAGCAGCACGGCAAGGCGATCGACGAATGGATCTACCCGGAGTTCGAGCAGAACTGGAAGCTGTTCGCGCCGAACCCGCTGCAGCAGAACATCTCCGTTCAGGTCCGCGCACAGATCCGAACGGGTGACGGCAGCAGCCGCACCACCGGCTGGTACGACCTGTCCGCGCAGGACGGCAGGGCCATCGACGGCAATCCGCTGCCGAGCCACACCCAGCAGAACGAGCTGCGCCGCGCCTGGGACTTCTTCACCGCCACCCACGACGGCGACAACCGCCCCTCGGGCCTGCGCGGCGCGCTGAGCGAGACGTATCTGCGCCGGATCGTGGTGCTGCGGCTGGAGCGCGCGAACGCGGCCGGGCCGGGCGGTGTCGTCGAGCGGGTCCAGGTCCGCTCGCGGACCACCAACGTCCGCCCGCCCGAGTGGAGCGAGGAGCGGATATCGCTCAAGCCGGTGTACCGGGTGCTGCCCTGGTGGTCGGTGCCCGGCGACGAGGCCCAGGGAGGCGTCCGGTGAGCCGCTTCACCCTGGCCGTCTCCCGTGGCACCGCCCGGGTCACCGAGTCCGCCCTCGGCCCCTACCAGACCGCCGTGATCCGCATCGGCTTCGCCGCGACCTGGCTGCTGTTCCTGCTGCGCGAGATCCCGCACCGCCAGGAGCTGTACGGCCCCGACGGCCCGTGGAGCTGGGACCTCGCCGAGCAGCTGATCGGCGCGAACGGCGCCTTCACCGCCCTGATGTGGTCCGACGGGCAGCTGTGGTTCGAGGCCGTCTACGCGCTCGGCGTGCTCACCAGCCTGCTGCTGATGCTGGGCTGGCGCACCCGCACCATGTCCGTGCTCTTCATGGTCGGCGTGCTCTCGCTGCAGAACCGCAGCGTCTTCATGGGCGACGGCGGTGACAACGTCCTGCACCTGATGTGCATCTACCTGGTGTTCACGCGGTGCGGCCAGGTGTGGTCCCTGGACGCGCGGCGCGCCCGGCGCGCACACGAGGCACGCGCGCGTGGGGAGCGGGTCACCGACCGGACCGGGCCGGTGCTGTGGGGCGTGCTCGGGTCGGCGCTGTTCGCCGTGACCGCGGCGGGTCGGCTGGACGGCGACTGGCTGGTGCCTGCGCTGCTGTGGGGCGTGTGGGTGGGGCAGGCCCTGTGGTGGCTCGCCGGGCGCCTCACACGCACCGGCCAGCCGCGGATCCTGCTCGACCTGATCGCCAACATCCTGCACAACGGCGCTCTGCTCGTGATCATGGCCGAGGCGTGTCTGATCTACGCCACCGCCGGCTGGTACAAGATCCAGGGCTCCCGCTGGCAGGACGGCACCGCCGTCTACTACCCCCTGCACCTGGACTACTTCTCGCCCTGGCCCGCCCTGGCCGACCTGCTGTCCGCCAGCGGCACCATGGTCATGCTCATCACCTACGGGACCGTGATCGTCCAGGTCGCCTTCCCGTTCACCCTGCTCCACCGGCGGGTCAAGAGCGTCCTGCTCGCCGTCATGATCACCGAGCACGCCGTGATCGCCGTGGTGCTCGGGCTGCCCTTCTTCTCGCTGGCGATGATCGCGGCGGACGCGGTCTTCCTGCCGACGTCGTTCCTGCGCCGCCTGGGCGACTGGGCGGCACGCGCGCGTGGGCGGCTGTTCCGGCGCGGTCGCCCCAAGGTCCCGGCGCAGCGAAGGCCGGACGCCGCCGAGCGCCCCGGGGACAGCGAACAGACCCACGTAGGCTTCACGGCATGACCGACCCCGCGGCCAGGGACACCGGCGGCTCCGCACAGCAGCAGGTGAGCGCCTGGCGCCGCCTCGCCGACACCTCCGTGCTGCTCGACGGCTTCCACGCCCTCAAGCACGCCCTGCGCTTCGGCGCCGAGGTGCCCCTCGCGGTCACCGCCGACCGCGAGGCCGCGCTCGCCCTCGCCGACGAGCTCGCTCCGGACGTACGGCAGACGCTGGCCGCGCTGCTCACCGAGGTCCCGGAGTCGACGTACGCCTCCCTGGTGCCGCGCCCGCACCCCACCGCCGTGGCCGCCCTGGCCGTACGGCCGTCCCGCGATGCCCATCTGCGGGCGCTGGCCCGCACGCCCCGCAGCGCGCCCGTCGTGGTCCTCGACCAGCCGCGCAACCTAGGCAACGCCGGGGCAGTGATCCGGCTGGCGGCCGGGTTCGGGGCGACCGGCGTGGTCACGACCGGCACGCTCGACCCCTGGCATCCCACGGTCGTCCGGGGCGGTGCCGGGCTGCACTTCGCGACCGCCGTGGAGCGGCTGGACGTCGGCGAGCTGCCGCCCGGGCCGCTGTTCGCCCTCGACCCGGAGGGCGAGGACATCCGTGGCCTGAAGCTGCCGGACGACGCGCTGCTGGCGTTCGGCTCGGAGCGCAGCGGTCTGTCCGCGGCTGTACGCGCGCGTGCCAACCATCTCGTGGCGTTGCCGATGCGCCCCCAGGTCTCCAGCTACAACCTCGCGACCAGCGTGGCCATGACGCTGTACCACTGGAGCGCGACCGGGGGCGCGGCGGACTAAGGGGTCCTTGCACTATGCCCGCCCTGGTCGGACGCTCATAGTGCAAGGACCCCTAAGGGTGGCGCTGCGGCTGCTCAGGCCTCCCGGCGTACCTCCACCACCCGGAACCGGTTCGCCACGAACGCCCCGTCGGTCAGCGCCGAGTTGGCCGCCGGGTTGCCGCCCGAGCCGTGGAAGTCGGAGAACGCGGCGGTCTGGTTGACGTACACCCCTCCGGTCAGGTTCAGCGAGAGCTGCGCGGCCTCCTCCAGGCAGGCCTCCTCGATCTCCCGCTCGACCGCCTCGTCGGTCGTGTACGCGCCGACCGTCATCGCGCCCTTCTCCCGGACGGTCCGGCGCAGCAGCTCCACCGCGTGGGTGGCGGAGTCGACGGCGACGGCGAAGGAGACCGGGCCGAAGCACTCGCTCATGTAGGCGGCCTCGTCGTCCGGCTTGGCGCCGTCCAGCTTGACGATGACGGGCGTGCGGACCACCGCCGCCGGGAAGTCGGGGTTGCTGATCTCCCGTGAGGCGAGGGCGACTTCGCCGAGGCCGGCCGCGGCCTCCAGACGGGCCTTGACGTCCGGGTTGACGATGGCGCCGAGCAGCGCGTTCGCGCGCGTGTCGTCGCCGAGCAGTCCGTCGACCGCCTGGGCGAGGTCGGCGACCACCTCGTCGAAGGACTTCGGGCCCTGGTCGGTGCGGATGCCGTCGCGGGGGATGAGCAGGTTCTGCGGGGTCGTGCACATCTGGCCGCTGTACAGCGACAGCGAGAAGGCCAGGTTGGACAGCATCCCCTTGTAGTCGTCGGTCGACTCCACGATCACCGTGTTGACGCCGGCCTTCTCCGTGTGGACCTGCGCCTGGCGGGCGTTGGCCTCCAGCCAGTCGCCGAACGCCGTCGAGCCGGTGTAGTCGATGATCCGGATCTCGGGGCGGACGGCGAGGGTCTTGGCGATGCCCTCGCCGATGGGGGTCCCCCCTGCTTGAGCGGAGCCGAGAGCTCGGGGGCCCTCGGCGGCCAGCGCGACCAGGTTCGCGTCGAAGCCGGCCTCGGTGAGCACCTGGCGCGCGACCTGCACGGTGAGCGCCAGCGGCAGCACCGCGCGCGGGTGGGGCTTGACCAGGACCGCGTTGCCGGTGGCGAGGGAGGCGAACAGGCCCGGGTAGCCGTTCCACGTCGGGAAGGTGTTGCAGCCGATCACCAGGCCGATCCCGCGTGGGACCGCGGTGAACCGCTTGGTCAGCGCGAGCGGGTCCCGCTTGCCCTGCGGCTTGGTCCACTCCGCGGTGTCGGGCGTGCGGACCTGCTCCACGTACGCGTACGCCACCGCCTCCAGGCCGCGGTCCTGCGCGTGCGGGCCGCCCGCCTGGAACGCCATCATGAAGGCCTGGCCGGAGGTGTGCATGACCGCGTGCGCGAACTCGTGGGTCCGGTCGCTGATCCGCTTGAGGATCTCCAGGCAGACCATGGCCCGGGCCTCGGGTCCCGCGTCGCGCCAGGCGCGCTGTCCGGCCCGCATGGCGGGCAGCAGCACGTCGATGTCCGCGTGCGGGTAGCTGACGCCCAACTCGATGCCGTACGGGGAGACTTCGCCGCCCACCCAGCCGTCGGTGCCGGGCTGGCCGAGGTCGAGGCGGGTGCCGAGCAGGGCGTCGAAGGCGGCCTTGCCCGCGGCCGCGTCCAGGCTGCCGTTCTCCCCGTAGGCCTTCGGGTGCTCGGGGTGCGGGGACCAGTACGCGCGCGTGCGGATCGCTTCCAGCGCCTGGTCGAGGGTGGGCCGGTGCTGGGCGATCAGCTCGTGGGCGGTGAGTTCGGCGGCCATGCGGGACCAACTCCTCGTCTTGTGAGCTCTTCGTCGAGCTCATGACCTGGGCAGAAACATGGGCAGGAACAGGCGGTCAGAGTTAGAGTAACCGAACGATCGGTCGGTTCAAGGGGGTCCGCCGCATCTGTGGAAAACCCCGTGCGGGAGGATCGCGTTCATGACAGCACTCGACCTCAGCAGCCCCGTGGCCGTCGTCGGCACCGGCACCATGGGCCAGGGCATCGCCCAGGTGGCGCTGGTCGCGGGCCACCCCGTACGGCTGTACGACGCCGTCCCCGGGCGCGCTCGCGAAGCCGCCGCCGCGATCGGTGCCCGGCTCGACCGGCTCGTCGAGAAGGAGCGGCTCACCGGCGCCGACCGGGACGCCGCGCGCGCCCGCCTGCTGCCCGCCGAGAGCCTCGCCGAGCTCGCCGACTCCGCCCTCGTCGTCGAGGCCGTCCTGGAGCGGCTGGACGTCAAACAGGACCTGCTGCGCGAGCTGGAGGACGTGGTCGCCGAGGACTGTCTGCTCGCCACCAACACGTCCTCCCTGTCGGTGACCGCCATCGGCGGCGCCCTGCGCGCCCCGGGCCGCTTCGTCGGCCTGCACTTCTTCAACCCCGCCCCGCTGCTCCCACTGGTCGAGGTGGTCTCCGGGTTCGCCACCGACGTCACATCGGCCACGCGCGCGTACGAGACGGCCCGCGCCTGGGGCAAGACGCCGGTGGCCTGCGCCGACACCCCCGGCTTCATCGTCAACCGCATTGCCCGGCCCTTCTACGCCGAGGCCTTCGCCGTCTACGAGGCGCACGGCGCCGACCCCGCCACCATCGACGCCGTACTGCGCGAGTGCGGCGGCTTCCGGATTGGCGCGTTCGAGCTGACCGACCTCATCGGACAAGACGTCAACGAGTCCGTGACGCACTCCGTGTGGCAGTCCTTCTTCCACGACGTCCGCTTCACGCCCTCGCTCGCCCAGCGCCGCCTGGTCGAGTCCGGCCGGCTCGGCCGCAAGTCCGGCCAGGGCTGGTACGACTACCGGGACGGCGCCGAGCGCGCCGAGCCGCACACCGCGGAGGCCGCCCAGCCGCCCGCGTACGTCGTCGCGGAGGGCGACCTGGGCCCCGCGTCCGAGCTGCTCGCGCTGATCCGTGAGGCGGGCATCCAGGTCCGTGAGGAGGACGAGGACCACGGCACCCGGCTCGTACTGCCCAGCGGCGGCCAGCTGGCGCTCGCCGACGGCCAGACCTCGGTGGAGTTCCGGGACGTCGTCTACTTCGACCTCGCCCTCGACTACCGCCGGGCCACCCGCATCGCCCTGTCCGCCTCCCAGGACACCTCCCCGCAGACCCTCGCCGAGGCCACCGGCCTGTTCCAGGTGCTCGGCAAGAAGGTCAGCGTCATCGGTGACGTGCCCGGCATGATCGTCGCCCGCACGGTCGCGCGGATCGTCGACCTCGCCCACGACGCCGTCGCCAAGGGCGTCGCCACCGAGGAGGACATCGACACCGCGATGCGCCTCGGCGTCAACTACCCGCTCGGCCCCTTCGAATGGAGCCGCCGCCTGGGCCGCAACTGGGCGTACGCCCTCCTCGACGACCTGCACCTGCGCGACCCCTCGGGGCGCTACGCGCCGTCCCTCGCGCTCTACCGCCACGCGTACGCCACCGACAAGCGGGAGGGCAGCACGTCATGACCACCGCCAAGCGCGACACGTACACCCCGGAGACGCTGCTGTCGGTCGCCGTCCAGGTGTTCAACGAGCGCGGCTACGACGGCACCTCCATGGAGCACCTCTCCAAGGCGGCCGGCATCTCCAAGTCGTCGATCTACCACCACGTCGCGGGCAAGGAGGAACTGCTGCGCCGGGCCGTGAGCCGGGCGCTGGACGAGCTCTTCGGGATCCTCGACGAGGAGCACGCGCGCACAGGGCGCGCCGCCGAGCGGCTGGAGTACGTCGTGCGGCGCATGGTCGAGGTGCTCATCGCGGAACTGCCGTACGTGACGCTGCTGCTGAGAGTGCGTGGCAACACGGGCACCGAACGGTGGGCGCTGGAGCGGCGCCGTGACTTCGACCACCGGGTCGCCGAACTGCTGAAGGCGGCCGCCGCGGACGGGGACGTGCGCGGCGACGTGGAGGTGCGGCTGGCCACCCGGCTGGTCTTCGGCATGATCAACTCGATCGTCGAGTGGTACCGGCCCGACGGGCGCGGCATGGGGGAGCGCGAAGTGGCCGACGCCGTCGTGCGGTTGGTGTTCGGCGGGCTGCGGCAGAGCCGCTGAGAATCAGCCCTGCGGCTCCAGGTCTTCTTCCTCGAACACCAGCAGCGTGCGGGTGCTGAGCACCTCCGGGATCGCCTGGAGCCGGGTGAGCACCAGCTCGCGCAGTGCCCGGTTGTCGGAGGTGTGCACCAGCAGCAGCACATCGAAATCGCCCCCGACGAGGGCGATGTGCGAGGCGCCGGGCAGCTGTCTGAGCTGCTCGCGCACGGTGCGCCAGGAGTTCTGGACGATCTTCAGGGTGATGTACGCCGACGTCCCCTGGCCCGCGCGTTCGTGGTCGACGCGGGCTCCGAAACCGCGGATGACGCCGTCCTCGACGAGCCGGTTGATGCGCGCGTAGGCGTTGGCCCGTGAGACATGCACTCGTTCGGCGACAGACCTTATCGACGCGCGGCCGTCGGCCTGGAGCATCCGCAGGATGTCCTGATCGATGGCGTCCAGGGGCCGCGGGGGCGGCAGGGTCGCCTCCCTGCTCGCGGAACTCGCGGAAGTCACGGAACTCATGGAACTCGTGGAACTCGGGGAAGGGGCGCCGGCCTCCGGTCCCTCGGCCATTTGTTCAGATGCCACGCGCCCCCGCCTCCTTACCATGGACGTACTGCGTACATCTCAGGCTGTGGAGAACCGTTTGTCCACAGCCCGAGGCTGCCTGTAGCCAAAATGTGCCGTCGACCGAACAATCGGTAGGTGAGGCGCATCACAGACCGCCGCGCCTCCCCGAAGCCGCTCCCACGAGGAGGTGCCGTCATGACGGTCATGGAGCAGCGTGGCGCGTATCGGCCGTCGCCGCCGCCCGCCTGGCAGCCCCGCACCGACCCCACGCCGTTGCTGCCCGACGCGGCTCCGTACCGCGTGCTCGGCACCGAGGCGGCCGCCAAGGCCGACCCCGAGCTGCTGCGCCGGCTGTACGCCCAGCTGGTGCGCGGCCGCCGGTACAACGCGCAGGCCACCGCCCTCACCAAGCAGGGCCGCCTCGCCGTCTACCCGTCCAGCACCGGCCAGGAGGCCTGCGAGGTCGCCGCCGCGCTGGTCCTGGAGGAGCGCGACTGGCTCTTCCCCAGCTACCGCGACACCCTCGCCGCCGTCGTCCGGGGCGTCGACCCCGTCGAGGCCCTCACCCTGCTGCGCGGCGACTGGCACACCGGCTACGACCCGTACGCCCACCGTGTCGCCCCCCTGTGCACCCCGCTCGCCACCCAGCTCCCGCATGCCGTCGGCCTCGCCCACGCCGCCCGCCTCAAGGGGGACGACGTGGTCGCGCTGGCGATCGTCGGCGACGGCGGCACCAGCGAGGGAGACTTCCACGAGGCGCTGAACTTCGCCGCCGTCTGGCAGGCCCCGGTCGTCTTCCTGGTCCAGAACAACGGCTTCGCGATCTCCGTCCCGCTCGCCAAGCAGACCGCCGCGCCCTCCCTGGCCCACAAGGCCGTCGGGTACGGCATGCCGGGCCGCCTCGTCGACGGCAACGACGCCGCCGCCGTGCACGAGGTCCTCGCCGACGCCGTGCGGCACGCGCGCGTGGGTGGCGGTCCGACGCTCGTGGAGGCGGTGACGTACCGCGTGGAGGCGCACACGAACGCGGACGACGACAAGCGCTACCGCGCGGACTCCGAGGTCGACGCCTGGCGGGACCACGACCCGATCGCCCTCCTGGAGCGGGAGTTGACCGAGCGCGGCTGGCTCGACGAGGCCGGTGTCCGGGCCGCGCGCGAGGACGCCGAGGCGCTCGCCGCCGACCTGCGCGCCCGCCTGAACCAGGACTCCGAGCTCGACCCCATGGACCTGTTCGCCCACGTCTACGCCGAGCCGACCCCGCAACTGCGCGAGCAGCAGGCCCTGTTGCGGGCCGAGCTGGAGGCCGGGCAGGAAGGGGAGCTGCGATGACGACCGTCGCCGTGAAGCCCGCCACCATGGCCCAGGCCCTCACCCGCGCGCTGCGCGACGCCATGGCCGCCGACCCGGCCGTGCACGTCATGGGCGAGGACGTCGGCACCCTCGGCGGCGTCTTCCGCGTCACCGACGGGCTCGCCAGGGAGTTCGGCGAGGACCGCTGCACGGACACCCCGCTCGCCGAGGCCGGCATCCTCGGCACGGCCGTCGGCATGGCGATGTACGGGCTCAGGCCGGTCGTCGAAATGCAGTTCGACGCGTTCGCCTACCCGTCGTTCGAGCAGCTCGTCAGCCATGTGGCGCGCATGCGCAACCGCACGCGCGGCAAGATGCCCCTGCCGATCACCATCCGCGTCCCCTACGGCGGCGGCATCGGCGGCGTCGAACACCACAGCGACTCCTCCGAGGCGTACTACATGGCGACTCCGGGGCTCCATGTCGTCACGCCGTCGACCGTCGCCGACGCCTACGGCCTGCTGCGCGCCGCCATCGCCTCCGACGACCCGGTCGTCTTCCTGGAGCCCAAGCGGCTGTACTGGTCGAAGGACGCCTGGAACCCGGACGACCCGCAGACCGTTGAACCCATTGGCCGCGCGGTGGTGCGGCGCTCCGGCCGGAGCGCCACGCTCATCACGTACGGGCCGTCGGTACCCGTCTGCCTCGAAGCCGCCGAGGCGGCCCGGGCCGAGGGGTGGGACCTCGAAGTCGTCGACCTGCGCTCCCTGGTGCCGTTCGACGACGAGACGGTCTGCGCCTCGGTACGACGGACCGGGCGAGCGGTCGTCGTCCATGAGTCGGGCGGGTTCGGCGGACCGGGCGGGGAGATCGCGGCCCGGGTCACGGAGCGCTGCTTCCATCACCTGGAGGCTCCGGTGCTGCGCGTGGCCGGGTTCGACACCCCCTACCCGCCGCCGATGCTGGAGAGGCACCATCTCCCTGGCGTCGACCGCATCCTGGACGCCGTGGCGCGTCTGCAATGGGAGGCCGAGAGCTGATGGCACAGGTGCTGGAGTTCAAGCTCCCCGACCTCGGAGAAGGGCTCACCGAGGCGGAGATAGTGCGCTGGCTGGTGCAGGTCGGCGACGTCGTCGCCGTCGACCAGCCGGTCGTCGAGGTCGAGACGGCCAAGGCGATGGTCGAGGTCCCCTGCCCCTACGGCGGCGTGGTCACGGCCCGCTTCGGCGAGGAGGGCACGGAACTCCCGGTGGGGGCACCGCTGCTCACCGTGGCGGTGGGGGCGGCGGCCGCCGGTGACACGGGTGAGGGGCCGGGCACGGGTACGGCGTCGGCCTCCGGGGCGGCTCGGGGCGCGGGCGCCGGTCCGGGACCGGATGCGGGCTCGGGCATGGGTTCGGGTGCGGGTCCGGCCGGGGGCTCCGGCGCCGCTACGGCCAACGGCTCGGGTCCCGCGCGGACCGGCGGCGGCTCCGGCAACGTCCTCGTGGGCTACGGCACGGGCGCGCCTCCGGCGCGGCGGCGGCGGGTGCGGCCCCAGGCCCCCCTGTCTCCTGTCTCTCCTGCGAGGGCTTCGACCGCTGTGGAGGCACAGGCCACTGCAGCCCCGGCGTCCCCGACAGCCCCCGCCGACGCCCACGCCAACGGCGACGGCATCCGCGGTGAAGGACCCGTGCCGGTGATCTCGCCCCTCGTACGGCGGCTCGCCCGGGAGAACGGGCTGGATCTGCGGGAGCTGACGGGCTCCGGTCCCGACGGGCTGATCCTGCGCGCGGACGTGGAGTACGCGCTGCGGGCCGCCGCGGCGCAGGGCCGTTCCGCCCAGCCGCGGACCGAGCCGCACCCGCACATCGCCGCCGCACCGGCGCAGGCCGGGCCGCACGCGCACATGGCCGCCGCACCGGCGCAGGCCGGGCCGCACGCACGCGTGGCTGCCACTCCGGCCGGGGTCCCCTCACCGACGGCCGTCCCCACCCCCGGCACCCGCGTCCCCCTCAAGGGCGTCCGAGGCGCCGTCGCCGACAAGCTCTCCCGCAGCCGGCGGGAGATCCCGGACGCGACCTGCTGGGTGGACGCCGACGCGACGGAGCTGATGCGGGCGCGCACCGCGATGAACGCGGCCGGTGGCCCCAAGATCTCCGTGCTCGCCCTGCTGGCCCGGATCTGCACCGCCGCGCTCGCCCGTTTCCCCGAGCTGAACTCCACCGTGGACATGGCGGCCAGGGAGGTCGTCCAGCTGGACCATGTGCACCTGGGCTTCGCCGCGCAGACCGAGCGGGGACTGGTCGTGCCGGTCGTCCGGGACGCGCACGCCCGGGACGCCGAGGGCCTCACCGCGGAGTTCGCCCGGCTGACCGAGGCGGCCCGGGCCGGGACGCTCACCCCCGCGGACCTGACCGGCGGCACCTTCACGCTGAACAACTACGGTGTGTTCGGCGTCGACGGCTCCACGCCGATCATCAACCACCCCGAGGCGGCCATGCTCGGCGTCGGCCGGATCGTCCCCAAGCCGTGGGTCCACGAGGGCGAGCTGGCGGTGCGGCAGGTCGTGCAGCTCTCGCTCACCTTCGACCACCGGGTGTGCGACGGCGGCACGGCGGGCGGCTTCCTGCGCTATGTCGCGGACTGTGTGGAACAGCCGGCGGTGCTGCTGCGCACTCTGTGACCGGGCGGCCCGCCCGCGTTCCCCGCAACGGCGGGAGGCACGCATACTCAAGGGGTGAGCGACATCCAACACCCCGCAGCGGGCGACGTCGGCGACTACGACGCCGTCGTGCTCGCCGGGGGTGCCGCGCGGCGGCTCGGCGGGGCCGACAAGCCCGGCGTGCGCGTGGGCGGACGCCCGCTGCTGGACCGGGTGCTCGCCGCCTGCGCCGACGCCCGTACCACCGTCGTCGTCGCCGACCCGAGGCCGACGGCACGGCCCGTGACCTGGGCGCGCGAGGACCCGCCGGGCGGCGGACCGCTCGCCGCCCTCGCGGCGGGCCTGCCGCTGACCGGCGCCGACCGGGTGGTGGTCCTCTCCGCGGACCTGCCCTTCCTCGGCGAGCCCACCGTGAAGGGACTGCTCGCCGAACTGGACGCGGGCCCGGCAGACGGAACGCTGCTCACCGACCCCGGAGGCCGCGACCAGCCACTCGTGGCCGCCTACCGCGCACAGCGCCTGCGCGAGAGGCTCGCGCACCTCGGAGCCGAGCACGGCGGCCTCACCGGCCTGCCCCTGCGGTTCCTCACCGCCGAACTGAACCTCACCCGCGTCCTCGACCCCGTCGCGTCCTTCGACTGCGACACCTGGGACGACATCGCCACTGCCAGGGCACGCATCAGGGAGCATGGGCTCGTGTTGGATGAATGGATCTCCGCAGTCAAGGACGAGCTGGGCATCGACCTCGACGTCGACACCGGTGTCCTGCTCGACCTCGCCCGTGACGCGGCCCACGGGGTGGCACGCCCCGCGGCGCCGCTGACCACGTTCCTCGTCGGCTACGCCGCGGCCCGCGCGGGCGGCAGCCCCGAAGCCGTCGCCGAGGCCTCCCGCAAGGCCACCGCCCTGGCGCTGCGCTGGGCGGAGGAGGACGGCTCCACCACGGGCGGCGCGACCCCCACCACGGACACCGCAGGCGCCGCCACCGACACCACGTCCGCCCCCGCGCCCCGCCCGGACGCCGAATGACCGCGCCCGGCACCCGTGACGGCGAGGAGGTCGAGGACCGGGACGTCGAGGATCGGTACGTCGAGGAGGCACTGGCACTCGTGAAGGAGGACCGGGACAAGGCCCGTCACCGGGACAGCGCCCGTGGCCGGGGCAACGCCGCCCATCGGGACACCGCCCCTGGCCGAGACGACGCCACTCCCCCCGACAGCGCCCCCCACCCGGACACCGCCTCGCACCGCGACACCGCAGGCGTCCCCGCCCCGACCCCCGCCGCGGCAGCACCCGCCCACGGGCCCCAAGCCCGCGCCCCCGAGGCCCGCGCCCCCCAGGACCGCCACCACAAGGCCACCCCCTGGCCCGATGCCCGCGAGATCGCCGCCCGGGCCGGTCGAGGCGGCGCCCGCCGCGCCCCCGTTCCGCTCCCCCTGGACTCCACCCTCGGCCACACCCTGGCCGCCCCCCTCACCGCGCTCACCGACCTCCCCTCCTTCGACACCTCCGCGATGGACGGCTGGGCGGTCGCCGGGCCCGGCCCCTGGAACGTACGGGACAAGGGCGTGCTCGCGGGCCACGCGGAGCACGCCCGACTCGATGACGGCGAGGCCGTCCGGATCGCCACCGGCGCCCGGATCCCGCCCGACACCACCGCGGTGCTGCGCAGCGAACATGGCCGTGTGGACGACCGGGGCAGGCTGCACGCCACGCGCGACCTCGGCCACGGCCAGGACATCCGCTCGCGCGGCCAGGAGTGCCGCAGCGGCGACCAGCTGCTGCCGCCCGGCACCCTCGTCACCCCCGCCGTGCTGGGCCTCGCCGCGGCCGCCGGGTACGACACCCTCACCGCCGTCCCCCGCCCCCGCGCCGACGTCCTGGTGCTCGGCGACGAACTGCTCACCGAGGGCCTCCCGCACGACGGCCTGATCCGCGACGCCCTCGGCCCCATGCTGCCGCCCTGGCTGCGGGCGCTCGGCGCCGAGGTCACCGGAGTGCGGCGGATCGGCGACGACGCCGACGCCCTCCACGAGGCGATCACGGCCAGCGACGCCGACCTCGTCGTCACCACCGGCGGCACCGCCTCCGGCCCCGTCGACCATGTCCACCCCACCCTGCGCCGCATCGGCGCGGAGCTGCTGGTCGACGGCGTCAAGGTGCGCCCGGGCCACCCCATGCTGCTGGCCCGCACCAAGGAGAACCAGCACCTCGTCGGCCTGCCCGGCAACCCGCTGGCCGCCGTCTCCGGCCTGCTCACCCTCGCCGAGCCGCTGCTGCGCACGCTCGCGGCCCGCCCTGCGCAGGAGCCGTACGCGCTGCCCTTGCAGGAGGCGGTGCACGGGCACCCGTACGACACCCGGCTCGTCCCCGTCGTCCTGCGCGCCGACTGTGCGGTGCCGCTGCACTACAACGGTCCGGCCATGCTGCGGGGCGTCGCGGCCGCCGACGCCCTCGCGGTCGTACCGCCGGGCGGGGCACGGCCCGGTCAGGCGGCGGAGATCCTGGACCTGCCGTGGGCCACAGCGGGGATCGGGGTGTGTTTCACGTGAAACATCGACCACCCGGCGTAGTCACGATGCGCCCGGCCGCCGGTGTCATCGCGATGCGCCCGGCCGTCGGCGCAGTCACGATGCGACCGGCCGGCTGACCGTGATGACTCGGTCCCCCGTCCGCAGCTCCGTCCGCCACCCGTCCGGGTAGTCCAGCATCTTCTTGTCGCGTACGACCGCCAGGACCAGGTCCGCGCACTCGCGGGGCGTGCGGCCCACCTCCTCGGGGGTCACCGGCCGCTCGATGAGGTCCATACCGCTGCCGAGGGTCATGAGGTCCTCCAGCGTCCGGGCCACGGGCGGGCTGGCCATGAACGTGCCGAGCAGCCGCCCGGCCGAGCTGGAGCTGGTCACGACGGTGTCCGCGCCGCTCTGCTTGAGCAGCGGCACGTTCTCGTCCTCGCGGACCGCGGCGACGATCGTGGCGTGCTTGTTCAGCTGGCGTGCGGTGAGGGTGATCAGCGTGGCCGTCTCGTCGCGCTGCGGGGCGATGATCACGCGGGTGGCGCGGTGGATCTCGGCCTTGAGTAGGGTCTCCGAACGGGTGGCGTCGCCGGTCACCGCCACCAGGCCGTCGTCGCTTGCCGCCTCGGCCATCTTGCGCTGGGCGTCCACGACGACGATCCGGTCCTTGCCGACGCCCTGCCCGATCAGGGTCTCCACGGCGTGCCGCCCCTTGGTGCCGTATCCGATGACCACGACGTGGTCCCGGGTGCGGGCGCGCCAGCGGTGGATGCGGACCTGCTGGCGGGTGCGCTCGGTGAGCACCTCCAGGGTGGTGCCGACCAGGATGATCAGGAACAGCACACGCAGCGGTGTGATGACGAAGATGTTGGTGAGCCGGGCGGCCTCGCTGACCGGGGCGATGTCGCCGTATCCGGTGGTGGAGAGGGTGACGGTGGCGTAGTACGCGGCGTCGAGCAGGTCGACCCTGCCGTCGACGCTGTCGGTGAAGCCGTCCCTGTCGAGGTAGACGATCAGGACGGTGACGACCAGCACGAGCAGCGCCATGGACAGGCGCTTGAGCACCTGCTGGAGCGGCGGTACGACGCTCAGCACCGGCATCGTGATGGCGCGGCCCGCCTCGGCGTCGGCGCGGGCCTCGTTGCGCGAGCGGCTCCAGAGCGACCGCAGCAGCGCGGACCTCGCCCCTCGCGTGGATGGATGCTTGTCGTCCTTCATCGCTGGCCCCCTGCGGCGTCGGTACGGACAGTCGGCCCCATCGTTCCGCACGGGGTCCGGCGCGGTCGCCGTGCCCCCCGGCCCGACACGCCGACCGGGGTGGGCTCGTGCCGGAGCGGTCGGTAGCGTCGGACCCGACGTCCGGGCGCCGTACCCGGTCCGATGGCCCGTATACCCCGCTGGAGGTCCTCCTTGCGCGACCACACTGTCGTCGTCGGCTTCGGTACGAAGGGGCGGGCCGCGACCCAGGCCGTCTGTGCCACGGGGCTGAAGAAGGAACAGGTCGTCGTGATCGACCCGAACGCCAAGGCGGTCGACGCCGCGACGGCCGAGGGCTACACCGCCGTGCTCGGGGACGCCACCCGCAGCGAGGTACTGAAGCGCGCCGAGGTGCAGCGGGCGAAGAAGATCATCATCGCGACCGAGCGCGACGACACGGCCGTCCTGGTGGCGCTGACGGCCCGGCAGCTCAACCGTGGCGCGACGATCGTGGCGGCGGTGCGTGAGGAGGAGAACGCGCCGCTGCTCAAGCAGTCCGGCGCCGACGAGGTCATCACCAGCGCGGGCGCGGCCGGGCGGCTGCTGGGCCTGTCCGTGCTCAGCCCTGCCGCGGGGCTGGTCATGGAGGACCTCATCCGCGGGGGCAGCGGGCTCGACGTGGTCGACCGGCCGGTGACCAGGGCCGAGGTGGGCCGCAGCCCGCGCGACACCGACGACCTGGTGATCAGCGTCGTACGCGGGCACCGGTTGCTGCACTACGACGATCCGGCCGTCCGCACGCTGGAGCTGACGGACCGGGTGATCACCATCGTGCCGCGGGCCGCACCGGAGAACCGGCGCGGCCCGCAGCGATGAACCGGACACGTCCGGACTACTTGCGGTTGTACAGCCGCATCGTGATCGGCCCGAAGACCAGCACGAACACGCCCGCCCAGCCCAGCGACCAGGCGATCTCGTCGGTGGGCCACTCACCGGCCATCAGCTCGCGCACCGCGGAGGCCAGGTGGGTGACCGGGCTGTTGTTGACGAACGCCTGGAGCCAGCCCGGCATGGTCCGCGGGTCGACGAAGACGTTGGACAGGAAGGTGAGCGGGAAGATCACCATCATGCTGACGCCCATCACCGACTTCTCGGTGCGCAGCAGCAGCCCGAACATCGTCCAGATCCACGAGAACGCGAACGAGAACACCACCAGCAGCAGGATCCCGGCGAGCACACCGCCGGGCCCGCCGTCCGGCCGGTAGCCGAGGATGATGCCGACGGTCAGCATGACCACGGACGCGATGGTGTAGCGCAGCGCGTCGCCGAGCAGATAGCCGACCATCGTCGACGGCCGCCAGATCGGCAGGCTGCGGAACCGGTCGAAGACGCCCTTCTCGATGTCCGTGTTGACCGAGACACCCGTGTACATCGTGATCATCACGACCGACATCACCAGGATGCCCGGCAGCAGGAACTGGATGTACTCCTTCGGTGAACCGGCCAGCGCCCCGCCGAACAGGTACGTGTACATCAGCACCATCATGATCGGGAACGCGGTGACGTCGAAGAGCTGCTCCGGGACGTGCTTGATCTTGAGGATCGAGCGCCAGCCGAAGGTCAGCGACGCCGACCACGCGCTCGGCCGCGGCGGCCGCTCCTTGGCCACCAGCAGCGCGGCCAGCGACTCCGTGCTGACGGGGGCCAGTTCCCTGGTCTCGGTGGTGGTCGCGGTGCTCATGCGGCTGCCCCGTCCTTCGCGTCGTGAGCCTGCGGCTCGTCGTGCACGTTGGTGTCGTGTCCGGTGAGGGCGAGGAAGACCTCGTCCAGGCTCGGCTGGCCGAGCGAGAAGTTGTCGACGACGACGCCGGCGCGGGCCAGCTCGGCGAGCGCCGCGGCGGCCTGCTCGGCGGCGCCCTGGCCGTTGGAGGCGCCCGCGCCGACGCGCGCGGTCAGCGCCACCGGGTCCGGTTCCAGCTGTACGTCCGCCTGGAGTACCTGGCGCAGCACCCGAGAGGCCTCCGGCCGCTGCTCCGCCTCGCGCAGCCGCAGATGGACGGATCCGGCGCCGACGGACGCCTTCAGCTCGCCCTTGGTGCCCTCGGCGATCACCTTGCCGCGGTCGATGACGGCGATCCGGGAGGCCAGCTGGTCGGCCTCGTCCAGATACTGCGTGGTCAGCAGCACGGTCGTGCCCTGGGAGACGACCGCGCGCACGATGTCCCACACCTGGTTGCGGCTGCGCGGGTCGAGGCCGGTGGTCGGCTCGTCCAGGAACAGCAGGTCCGGCGTGTTCAGGATGGAGGCGGCGATGTCGATCCGGCGCCGCATGCCGCCGGAGTAGTTCTTGACCTGCTTTCCGGCCGCCTCGGTCAGTCCGAAGGCCTCCAGCAGCTGGGCGGCGCGCTCCCGCGCGGCCTTCTTGTGGTGGCCGAGGAGGCGACCGAGCAGGACCAGGTTCTCGGTGCCGGTCAGGTCCTCGTCCACGGACGCGTACTGCCCGGTCAGGCTGACCCGGCCGCGCACCTCGTCCGCCTCCCGGACGACGTCGTGGCCGAAGACGTGGGCCTCGCCGCCGTCCGGCCTGAGCAGGGTGGCGAGCATCTTCACGGTGGTGGTCTTCCCGGCGCCGTTCGGACCGAGGACGCCGTACACCGTGCCGGTGGGCACGGCCAGGTCGACGCCGTCCACGGCCCTCGTCTCGCCGAACGTCTTCACCAGGCCCGCGGTCTCGATGGCCAGACCGGGCGTCTGCTGGCTCATGTGTGGTGTCCTTCCACGTACTCGGGTTACGCAGGGGAGACCCCCACCGTCGCGCAAACTCATCGGTCGCGCACAGGGATTTCTCAGCGGACCGGACCAACGACGTAGGGGCCTCCGCCCAGAGACGGAGGAGTAGCGTCCCCCTCATGCATGCGATCACGATTCCCGAACCTGGTGGGCCCGAGGCGCTGGTGTGGGACGAGGTCCCGGATCCGGTCGCCGGGGAGGGCGAGGTCCTGGTCGAGGTGGTGGCGAGCGCCGTCAACCGGGCCGACATCCTGCAACGCCAGGGCCACTACAACCCGCCGCCCGACGCGTCCCCCTACCCCGGCCTGGAGTGCTCCGGCCGCATCGCCGCCCTCGGTCCGGGCGTCGCCGGATGGGCCGTCGGTGACGAGGTGTGCGCCCTGCTCTCCGGTGGTGGCTACGCCGAGAAGGTCGCCGTTCCGGCGGGCCAGCTGCTGCCGGTGCCCCGCGGCCTCGACGTGCGGCAGGCCGCGGCCCTGCCCGAGGTGACCTGCACAGTGTGGTCCAACGTCTTCATGGTCGCCCATCTTCGCCCCGGCGAGACCTTCCTCGTGCACGGCGGTTCCAGCGGCATCGGCACCATGGCGATCCAGCTCGCCAAGGCCGTCGGCGCCAAGGTCGCCGTCACCGCGGGCACCAAGGAGAAGCTGGAGCGCTGCGCCGAACTGGGCGCCGACATCCTGATCAACTACCGCGAGCAGGACTTCGTCGAGGAGATCAGGCAGGCCACGGCCGGTGCGGGCGCCGACGTCATCCTCGACAACATGGGCGCCAAGTACCTCGACCGCAACGTCCGGGCCCTCGCCGTCAACGGCCGACTGGCGATCATCGGCATGCAGGGCGGCGTCAAGGGCGAGCTGAACATCGGCACCCTCCTCAGCAAGCGCGCCGCGATCAGCGCGACCTCGCTGCGCGCCCGCCCGCTCGGCGAGAAGGCGGCCATCGTCGCCGCCGTACGCGAACACGTCTGGCCGCTGCTCGACGCCGGTCACGTCCGCCCGGTGATCGACCGCGAGTTGCCCATGCGGGACGCCGGCGACGCCCACCGCCTGCTGGAGGAGAGCGGCCACGTCGGAAAGGTGCTGCTGGTCACGGCGTAACGAAACTCCTGCCGGGCACGACGTGCCACGCGAGGCCGCCCTCAGCCCTGCGCCCGGCGCACCCGCAGGGCCACGAAGGCGAGCCCGAGCCCGAGGCCGATGAGCACCAGCCCACTGCCCAGCGGCAGGATCCGCAGCACCGGTCCGGACGCGTCGGAGTCCACGACAGCCTGGTCCACGGGCTCGTCCTCGTGCGTGGCCGCCCCGGCGTCGGACGCGGGCGGCGACGCGGGTACGTCGTCGGCGGCGCCGGTCCCGTTCGGGCGCGCCGCCGTCCCGGGCCACGGCTCCTCCGGCCGCCCCGGCCGCCCCGGCCGCAGCCGTCCCTCCCCGGCCCGGCTCCCGGCCCAGCTCGGTTCGACCGAGGCGGAAGAGGAAGGGGAGGGAGAGGGGGAGCCGGAGGGTTCGCCGCTCACCAACGGCACCTTCGCGTCGTACGACGGCCCCCCCGCCTCGTACGACGGCACAGCCCCGCACCCGAGCACGACCGTACTCAGCGCCACCCCCAGCAGCAGCAGCACCACCACCGCCGGACGCTTCACGCGCCGCCTTGGAGTCACGTCGGTGACCCCCTCCCGGAAACAGGTCGCACCATCGACGGAACAACCCTCACATCAACTGACGATCACGGCATTCCGGGCGCCGCCAAGTGGTCGTAATCGGTGGATCAGCCTGCACGGGGGGCGCCTCAGTGGTGGGGTGGACGTGTGCGAGAGAATGACGGCATGGAGATGCCGAGGAACGAACGGTCGTCGGAGAACGCCCAGAGGATCCTGGTCGTGGGCCAGGACGGCATGGCACTCGGCGGCGGTGGCGGCGGGGACGACGACTCCCACGAGACCCCGGTGACCGAGCAGGTCGAGCAGCCGGCCAAGGTGATGCGGATCGGCAGCATGATCAAGCAGCTTCTGGAGGAGGTGCGCGCCGCTCCCCTCGACGAGGCCAGCCGGGTCCGGCTCAAGGAGATCCACGCGAGCTCGGTGAAGGAGCTGGAGGACGGCCTGGCGCCGGAACTCGTGGAGGAGCTGGAGCGGCTCTCCCTGCCGTTCACCGACGAGGCCACCCCCAGCGACGCCGAACTGCGGATCGCGCAGGCCCAGTTGGTCGGCTGGCTGGAGGGGCTCTTCCACGGGATCCAGACCACGCTGTTCGCCCAGCAGATGGCGGCACGGGCCCAGTTGGAGCAGATGCGCCGCGCCCTCCCGCCGGGCATCACCCAGGAGGGCCACGACGAATCCCGCACGGGCGGCCGCTCGGGCGGACCGTACCTGTAAGGACACCACGAAGGGCCCGGCACACGCCGGGCCCTCTCTTCTCGAACGCGCCCTCGACGCGAGGCGCGGCTCAGGAGGCCGGATACCCCGTCGACACCCCAAGCTCGATCTCCGGCATGTCCTCCGGATCCACGTCCGTGCCCGCGGACGGGAACTGGTTCATGACCGTGCCGTCGCCGTAGGTGTTCTCGTCGACGTCCTTGATCTTCAGCTGCCAGCCCGCGGCCTGGAGGCACTCCTTGACCGACGTGATGTTCTTGAACTGGAAGTCCGGGATCCGGATCTTCTCGGGGTCGTTGTACGACTCGTCCGGCTCCGTGCACTCCTCCTTGTCGATCGTCTTCGTCGTGTCCGGCCCGCGGTAGCCCGGCGCCTCGGTCGGCGACGAGGCGGAGGCACTCGTCCCGCCACCCCCGCCCGTGTTGTCGCTGCCGCCGCCGTTCAGCGCGAGAGCCGCGACCAGGCCGCCGACCGCGACGAGGGCCACGACGATCGAGCCGATGACGACCGGCTTGCTGCTCCTGCCGCCGCTCGCGGGCGGCGGCGCCTGCGGCGTGATGGTGTACGGCGGCGGCGTGCTCGGCGTCGGCTGCGGCCCGTACGCGGCGTGCGGCGTCTGGTAGCCGCCCTGCTGCGGATAGCCGTACGCCTGGGAGGGCGTCGGCGTGCCGTACGGGTTCGGCGTCGGGTGCGGCTGGTACGGCGTCTGGACGTTGCTCTGGGGCGGCACCCCGGTCGCCTGGTCGATCGGCGGGAACACCGCCGAGCCGACGCCCGCGCCGCTCTGCGTCGGCGCGCCCGGCACGATGCTCGGCGGGGCCGCCTGGAAGGACGCCGCCACGCGCAGGCACTCGTCGCGCATGGACTCGGCGGTCGGGAAGCGCTCGTTCGGGTTCTTCTTCAGCGCGCGGGCGATCAGCGCGTCCACGGCCGGCGGCAGCGAGCGGTTGATGGAGGACGCGGCCGGCGGTTCCTCCTGCACGTGCGCGTACGCGATGGCCAGCGGCGAGTCGGCGTCGAACGGCAGCCGCCCGGTGACCAGTTGGAACAGCATGATGCCGACCGAGTACAGGTCGGAGCGGGCGTCCACGCCCCGGCCGAGCGCCTGTTCCGGCGAGAGGTACTGCGGGGTGCCGACGACCATGCCGGTCTGCGTCATCGACGTGACACCGGACTGCATGGCGCGGGCGATGCCGAAGTCCATGACCTTGACCACACCGCGCTTGGTCACCATCACGTTGCCCGGCTTGATGTCCCGGTGGACCAGGCCCATCTCGTGGCTGATCTCCAGCGCCGCCAGCACGTCCGCGGTGACCTTCAGCGCCTTGTCGGCGGGCATCGCGCCGTACTGCCGTACGTCCTCGTCGAGCACCGAGCCGAGCGGGCGGCCCTCGACGTACTCCATGACGATGTACGGCATCGTCGTTCCGTCGAGGTCGTCCTCGCCGGTGTCGAAGACCGAGACGATGTTGGTGTGCGTGAGCTTCGCCACGGCCTGCGCCTCGCGGCGGAAGCGCTCGCGGAACGCCTGTTCCCGGCCCAGCTCGGTGTGCAGTGTCTTGATCGCGACCTGGCGGTCGAGTACCGCGTCGTACGCGAGGTGCACCGAGGCCATGCCGCCCTGGCCGAGCAAGTCACGCAGCTGATACCGGCCGCCGGCGAGCGCCCGCCCCGCGTACCGGCCCTGTGCGCCGTCCTGGCTCATGTTCCCTTGTCCCCCGTAGGCCTTCAGGCGCCGTTGATCGAAAGTGCTATTCCCGGCCAAGTCTGCCCCAGGGCACTGACACGTCAAGCTCGGTGCCCGTTCCGTGACCGTACGCGAAAGAAGCGTCGCGGAAGCGTTACAGCGGCCGTACGGCCGGTACACAGGATTTGCACGACGCGACGGCACGAGGGTTTGATGACCCGTTCGACGGCCCGTCCGTCCTGGACCGGTCCCTGTCTCCATCTCGGACCGGCGGCTTGCGCGAAGGCTGTAGCGTGGCCGACGGAGACCGTAACAACACCGCGCGCACCGCGGGCAGAAACGACGGCGAGGACTGATGGCACAGCAGCAGCGCGCTCAGGGCCCGTCCGACCCCGAGGCGACTGGCGGCGGGATGTCAGATGCGCCGGAAATGTGGGGTAACGGCGGACTTGTCGGGGACGGCCGGTACCGGCTGACCCGCAGACTCGGCCGGGGCGGCATGGCCGAGGTGTTCGCGGCCGAGGACGTGCGCCTCGGACGCACTGTGGCGGTCAAGCTGCTGCGCTCCGATCTCGCCGAGGACCCGGTGTCCAAGGCCCGCTTCACGCGCGAGGCCCAGTCGGTGGCCGGCCTCAACCACCACGCGATCGTCGCCGTGTACGACTCCGGCGAGGACTTCGTGGGCGGCCAGTCGGTGCCGTACATCGTGATGGAGCTGGTCGAGGGCCGCACCATCCGCGATCTGCTGCACAACGCCGAGGCGCCCGGCCCGGAGCAGGCCCTGATCATCGTCTCCGGCGTCCTGGAGGCGCTCGCCTACTCGCACCAGCACGGCATCGTGCACCGCGACATCAAGCCGGCGAACGTCATCATCACCCACAACGGCGCCGTCAAGGTGATGGACTTCGGCATCGCCCGCGCCCTGCACGGGGCGTCCACGACGATGACGCAGACCGGCATGGTCATGGGCACCCCGCAGTACCTCTCCCCGGAGCAGGCGCTGGGCAAGGCCGTCGACCACCGCTCCGACCTGTACGCGACGGGCTGTCTGCTCTACGAACTCCTCGCGCTGCGCCCGCCGTTCGTCGGTGAGACCCCGCTGTCGGTGGTCTACCAGCACGTCCAGGACATCCCCACCCCGCCGTCGGAGGTCTACGAGGGCTCGCCGCCGGAGCTGGACGGCCTCGTCATGCGCTCGCTCGCCAAGGAGCCCGACGACCGCTTCCAGACCGCCGAGGAGATGCGCGGGCTGGTCCAGTACGGCCTGCAGATGCTGTACGACCAGGGCGGCCACACCGGCACCTGGAACACCGGCCCCGTCACCGCGCAACACGACAGCGGGAAGACCCCGGCGATGGGCATGGCGGGCACCGCCGTGCTGCCGAACTCGGCGGAGGGCACCGCGCAGATCCCGCAGCCGATCATCCCCGGCTACGGCGGCCGCGACGACGGCGGTTTCGAGGGGCACGGCAACAAGGGCAGCGGCCGCGGCAAGCTGTGGATCCTCGCCGTGCTCGCGGTGATCGCCATCGCGGCGGGCGTCGCGCTGGCCCTGAACAACGGCGGCGGCGGCGAGGGCGGCACCGGCACCACGCCGACCCCGACCACCTCGCAGAGCACCGGGAACGAGACGCCCAGCGAGTCGCCGAGCGACCAGGCGACCGAGGGTTCCACGGACACGTCCACCGAGGACAGCGGCACCTCGGGCTCCGACTGGGGTGACTACACGCCGTCGTACACGCCGTCGTACACGCCGTCCCCGTCCTACAGCCAAGACCCGACGGATCAGCCGACGAACACCACGCCGACCGACACCGGCAGCACGGACACCGGCGGGACCGACACCGGTGGCACGAACACCGGCGGGACCGGTGGCACGGACACCGGCGGAACCAACACCGGTGGCACGAACACCGGGGGCACGGACACGGGTGGCACGGACGCCGGCGGCACCGACGCGGGCGCCATCAGCGGCGCCGACGCAGGCGGCGTCGGCTGAGCCGCCCCCGGGCGGGCGTCACTCCACGAACGCCCCGCACACCGCGTCGTACTCCCGCGTCCACCACACGGCCAGTGCCGAGGCGGCCGGGAACTGGGGGTCGGCGCGGGTGTCGCCGCGTTCGTAGTGCCAGCGCAGCATCCAGAAGTCGTTGAGCCGCTCCCACCACACGCGGTGCACGGCCGCCGCGAGCTCCGAGGGCGTGGCCCCGGCGGCACGCCGGTACGCGCACGCGTACGCCCGCACCTTGGGCAGGTCGAGGGTCCCGACGGGCCGTACGAAGAAGATCGCTGCGGCGCGTACGGCCTCCTCCGCGCGGGGCTGGACGCCGAGCCGGTCCCAGTCGACGATCGCGGCCGGCGCGTCCCCCCGGTAGAGCAGGTTGAACGGGTGGAAGTCGCCGTGCACCCAGCCCACCGAGCCACCGCGCGGGGGACGCCGGTCCGCGTGCCGCTCCAGCAGGGCGCGCCGCTCCAGGAGGCGGTGGCGGGCCAGTTCGTCGAAGGAGTCGGCGGGGCGGTGCCGGCGTACGCGCGCGAGGAGGTCGTCGATCAGGTCGAAGGTGTCGGCGGGGTCGGCGCTCTCCACGGGGTGCGGGCTGGTGGCCGGGGGCGTGCGCCCCTTGGGCGGCATCACGCGCTCCAGGGTGGCGTGGACGGCGCCGAGCAGCGCCCCCAGGCGCGCGCACTGCCCGGTGCTGAGCTGCCCGCCGTGCCGGTGGCGGCCGTCGATCCACGGGTGCAGGGCGTACGCGTGGCCGCCCACCACCGCGACCGTACGGCCGTCCCGCCCGGCCAGCGGCGGGGCCACCGGGACGCCGAGGTCGGCCAGTCGCTGGGTGGCCCGGTGCCGGCGTTCGATGGCGGCGGGGTCGGCGGTGTCCGGGTCGAAGTGGTGCTTGAGGAAGTAGCGGCCGCGGGTGGTGCAGAGCCGGTAGCCCCGGTTGAGCAGGCCCTGGTCGACGGGGTCGCAGGCGAGGGCGGAACCGGCGGCGTACTGGCGCAGGAGGGCGCTCAGCGGGGGCGCGTGGGGCATGGGGGGTGGTACACAAGGGCGCGGCACGCGCCAGATGCTAGGGCACGAGCCGAGCGTGTGAGCTGGGCGTTGTCACAGGAAGTCGTCGGTGGTCGCTTTCGGTCACGAGTGTGGCCGTAAATCAAGCGCGGCTGTGATCGCCGAGCAGAAATACCCGGACTTTTCGATCTTCGCGCAACACGCCAGTCTCACCCACAAACTCTTCCCGTCACCTGGGTCAGCGGGATAACGTGCCGGTGTTCCGGCCCCCTGCAAGGCTGTGACCAGGGCCCCTTCCCGGCTTTTCGATTTACTTGGATTTCCAAGCAAAAACGCAGGTCAGGAGGGGTTTCACAGAAATGTGGAGCACTGGGTAACGTGACTGTTGCAGGGCGCTCGCCGGGGCACCTGTCACGCCTGTTCCGGCCGAGCGGCACCCACCCCGTGCACGGGACGGACAGGTGAGCCGCACTGGCTTTCCCGGCAATCCCGGGGGCCGGACCGACGGAGGAGCACACGTGACCGTGGAGAGCACTGCCGCGCGCAAGCCGCGACGCAGCGCCGGAGGCAAGGCCGGCACCAAGCGCACCACCCGCAACACCGCCCAGGACACCGACCCCGAACTCGTACAGCTGCTGACGCCCGAGGGCGAGCGCGTCAAGAACGCCGAGTACGGGCCGTACGTCGCCGATGTCACCCCCGAAGAGCTCCGCGGCCTTTACCGCGACATGGTGCTCACCCGCCGCTTCGACGCCGAGGCCACCGCCCTGCAGCGCCAGGGCGAACTGGGACTGTGGGCCTCGCTGCTCGGCCAGGAGGCCGCCCAGATCGGCTCCGGCCGCGCGCTGCGCGACGACGACTACGTCTTCCCGACCTACCGCGAGCACGGCGTCGCCTGGTGCCGCGGCGTCGACCCGACCAACCTGCTGGGGATGTTCCGCGGCGTCAACCACGGCGGCTGGGACCCGAACGGCAACAACTTCCACCTCTACACGATCGTCATCGGCTCCCAGACCCTGCACGCCACCGGCTACGCGATGGGCGTCGCCAAGGACGGCGCGGACTCGGCGGTCATCGCGTACTTCGGTGACGGCGCCTCCAGCCAGGGCGACGTGGCCGAATCGTTCACCTTCTCGGCGGTCTACAACGCCCCGGTGGTGTTCTTCTGCCAGAACAACCAGTGGGCGATCTCCGAGCCCACCGAGCGCCAGACGCGCGTGCCGCTGTACCAGCGCGCCCGCGGCTACGGCTTCCCGGGCGTCCGCGTCGACGGCAACGACGTGCTGGCCTGCCTCGCGGTCACCAAGTGCGCGCTGGAGCGGGCCCGCAGCGGCGAGGGACCGACGCTGGTCGAGGCGTACACCTACCGCATGGGCGCGCACACCACCTCCGACGACCCCACCCGCTACCGGCACGACGACGAGCGCGCCGCCTGGGAGGCGAAGGACCCGATCCTGCGCCTTCGCCGCTACCTGGAGGCGTCAAACCACGCGGACGAGGGATTCTTCGCGGAACTGGAGACGGAGAGCGAGGCGTTGGGCAGGCGAGTGCGCGAAGCGGTCCGTGCCATGCCGGACCCGGACCACTTCGCCATCTTCGAGAACGTGTACGCGGACGGGCATGCGCTCGTCGACGAGGAGCGAGCCCAGTTCGCCGCCTACCAGGCGTCGTTCACGGACGTAGAGGGGGTCTGAAGATGGCCGTGGAGAAGATGGCCCTGGCCAAGGCGGTCAACGAGTCGCTGCGCCGCGCCCTGGAGGCCGACCCCAAGGTCGTCATCATGGGTGAGGACGTCGGCAAGCTCGGCGGCGTGTTCCGCGTGACCGACGGCCTGCAGAAGGACTTCGGCGAGAGCCGCGTCATCGACACCCCGCTCGCCGAGTCCGGCATCGTCGGTACGGCGATCGGTCTGGCCCTGCGTGGCTACCGCCCCGTCGTCGAAATCCAGTTCGACGGCTTTGTGTTCCCGGCGTACGACCAGATCGTCACGCAGCTCGCGAAGATGCACGCGCGCTCGCTCGGCAAGGTCAAGCTCCCGGTCGTCGTCCGCATCCCCTACGGCGGCGGCATCGGCGCGGTCGAACACCACTCGGAGTCCCCCGAGGCGCTCTTCGCGCACGTGGCGGGCCTGAAGATCGTCTCCCCGTCCAACGCCTCGGACGCCTACTGGATGATGCAGCAGGCCATCCAGAGCGACGATCCGGTGATCTTCTTCGAGCCCAAGCGGCGCTATTGGGACAAGGCAGAGGTCAGCACGGAGGCGATCCCCGGCCCGCTGCACAAGGCCCGGGTCACCCGCGAGGGCACCGACCTCACGCTGGCCGCGTACGGCCCGATGGTCAAGCTCTGCCACGAGGTCGCGGAGGCGGCCGCCGAGGAGGGCAGGTCGCTGGAGGTCCTCGACCTGCGCTCGGTCTCCCCCCTCGACTTCGACTCCATCCAGGCGTCGGTCGAGAAGACGCGTCGTCTGGTGGTGGTCCATGAGGCGCCGGTGTTCTTCGGTTCGGGTGCGGAGATCGCCGCCCGGATCACGGAGCGGTGTTTCTACCACCTGGAGGCCCCGGTGCTCAGGGTCGGCGGTTACCACGCCCCCTATCCGCCGGCCCGCCTGGAGGAGGAGTACCTGCCGGGCCTGGATCGCGTGCTCGACGCCGTCGACCGCTCGCTGGCGTACTGAGGAGAGGGTCGTGACGACGATGACGGAAGCTTCGGTACGCGAGTTCAAGATGCCCGATGTGGGTGAGGGCCTGACCGAGGCCGAGATCCTCAAGTGGTACGTCCAGCCGGGTGACACGGTCACCGACGGGCAGGTGGTGTGCGAGGTCGAGACGGCCAAGGCGGCGGTGGAGCTGCCCATCCCGTACGACGGTGTGGTCCGCGAGCTGCACTTTCCCGAGGGCAGCACGGTGGATGTCGGTACGTCGATCATCGCGGTGGACGTGAGTGGCGGCGCGGCACCCGCGCCCCAGGCGCCCGCCGAGCCGAAGCAGGAACCGAAGCAGGAACCGAAGCAGGAGGGCCGCCAGCCGGTCCTCGTGGGCTACGGCGTGTCCACCTCCTCCACCAAGCGCCGCCCGCGCAAGGGCCCGCAGGTCCCCGTCCGGCAGGCCTCGGCCGCGCTCCAGTCCGAGCTGAACGGCCATGGTGGCCAGGCTGCGACGGCACCGGCCGCCCAGGCACCCGCCGCTGCCGCGCCCCCGACGGCCCCGGCGCCCACCGCCACGCCTGCGCAGCAGCGCCCCCTGGCCAAGCCCCCGGTGCGCAAGCTGGCCAAGGACCTCGGCGTGGACCTGGCGGCGGTCACCCCGAGCGGCCCGGACGGCATCATCACGCGCGAGGACGTCCACGCGGCGGCGGCCCCGGTGACGGCTGCCGAGCCGACGCCGGCCGCGGCACCCGCGCCCCCCACCACGGTGGCGTACGACACCGCCCGCGAGACCCGCATCCCCGTCAAGGGCGTCCGCAAGGCCACCGCCGCCGCGATGGTCGGCTCGGCCTTCACCGCGCCGCATGTCACGGAGTTCGTGACGGTCGACGTGACGCGCACGATGAAGCTGGTCGAGGAGCTGAAGCAGGACCAGGAGTTCGCGGGCCTGCGGGTGAACCCGCTCCTCCTCATCGCCAAGGCGCTCCTGGTCGCGATCAGGCGCAACCCGGACATCAACGCGTCCTGGGACGAGGCCAACCAGGAGATCGTGGTCAAGCACTACGTCAACCTGGGCATCGCGGCCGCGACCCCGCGCGGTCTGATCGTGCCGAACATCAAGGACGCGCACGACAAGACCCTCCCGCAACTGGCCTCGGCTCTCGGCGAGCTGGTCAGCACGGCCCGCGAGGGCAAGACCTCCCCCGCCGCGATGCAGGGCGGCACGGTCACCATCACCAACGTCGGCGTCTTCGGCGTCGACACCGGCACGCCGATCCTCAACCCCGGCGAGTCCGCGATCCTCGCGGTCGGCGCGATCAAGCTCCAGCCGTGGGTCCACAAGGGCAAGGTCAAGCCCCGCCAGGTCACGACACTGGCCCTCAGCTTCGACCACCGCCTGGTGGACGGAGAACTGGGCTCCAAGGTCCTGGCGGACGTGGCGGCGATCCTGGAGCAGCCGAAGCGGCTGATCACCTGGGCGTAAGGCCGCCGCCCAACTGCCGCACGACACGACGAGGCGGGAGTCGCGCATCCCAGGCGGGCGGCGCGACTTCCGCCTCTGGCCATGTCAGTCGGCCGCTGCCGGGGGACCGTAGTCGGCACGCGGCGCGGCAAGCCGCTCGGCGACGCGGGCGAGCCAGCCACTGGGCGCATACGGCGCCGGAGGGTCGACCTCCATGCCCAGTTCGGCGACGGCGAGAGCGTAGCCGGACTCATCCAGGTCGAGCGCGAGCAGTTCGTGCAGCTCTCCGGCGACCCGGGCGACGAGCCGCGGCTCGGTGCCGCCCCGGTAGTCGTCGACGGCCGCATCTCTCCTTTCGCCGTGCGGCCAACGGACCTTCGCGGCACCGTCGCCGGTCCGCGACTCCAAAGACGTGGACGGGCCCATACTCCGGCTCGCGCCGGACGTATGGGCGCCGTTCGTGGCGTTCGCGGGGCGTCAGCCCAGGCGGGCGAAGCCGTAGTTGAGGAGCTTCTTCGCGTCCGTCTCGCGCTGGGCGGCGGAGGTGGAGGTGAGGACCGTGCCGATGACGGTCTTGCCGTTACGGGTGGCGGCGAAGACCAGGCAGTACTTGGCCTGGCTGCCGGAGCCGGTCTTCACGCCGATGGTGCCGCTGTAGTTGCTGAGCAGCGTGTTGGTGTTGGTCCACGTGTAGTAGCGGTAGCCGCCGTTCTTCGTGGTGACCTTCTGCTTCGTGGACTTGGTCTTCACCAGTGCGCGGAAGGTGGAGTTCTTCATCGCGTTGCTGGCGAGTTTCGTCAGGTCGCGCGGCGTCGAGTAGTTCGAGCCGTTGCTGATGCCGTCGAACGAGTCGAACTTCGTGTTCTTCATGCCCAGCTGCCGTGCCGTGGTGTTCATCTTGCCGATGAACGACTTCACGCGCGCGGCCCGCGTCGAACCGGTGCCGAACTTGTCGGCGAGCGCGTAGGCGGCGTCACAGCCGGACGGCAGCATCAGCCCGTAGAGCAGCTGGCGGACGGTGACCTTGTCGCCCACGATCAGGCGGGCGGACGAGGCGTTCTTCGACACGATGTAGTCGCTGTACGCCTTCTGGACCGTGACCTTGGCGTTGAGGTTCAGGTTCGGCTGGGACAGTACGACCTTCGCCGTCATGATCTTGGTCGTCGAGCCCGTGGCGCGCTTGGTGTCCGCGGCCTTGGTGTACAGCGTCTTGCCGTTCGCGTTGTTCATGATGTAGCCGCCCTTGGCGGCGATCGTCGGCGCGGTGACGGCCTGCGCGGGTGCCGCGGTGAGGGCTCCGGTGGCGAACACGGCGCCGGCGGTCGCGGTGACGGCGACGGCTCTGCGGATACGGATGCCCTTGATGCCGGTTATCAACTGAGATACCCCGAATACGTCGAATGCCCCTGTGGCGCGGCCGGGTTGGACGGGAGTACAGCAGGCCGCACATGTGTGACACCTCAGTAGTACGAATAGTTGTGCGGAGACTGGGCTGGACTCAGGGTTTCCGAGGAGACCGGGCGTGTTCAGCATCCCGGACGTGTTCCGCATGCTGGACGGTGCCGCCTATGCGTACGTGTTGTATCTATCCTGTCGGCATGACCCTGGCCGCCGTGAAGCAACCCCCTGCCGCCGACCGCGTCTACACCCACGTCAAGCAAGGCGTCCTGGACCGCCGTTACGAGGGCGGGACCCTCCTCACCGAGGGGGAGCTGGCCGATGCCGTGGGGGTGTCGAGGACCCCCGTGCGCGAGGCGCTGCTGCGGCTGGAAGTCGAGGGGCTGATCAAGCTCTATCCGAAGAAGGGCGCCCTCGTCCTGCCCGTCTCCGCGCAGGAGATCGCGGACGTCGTCGAGACCCGCCTGCTGGTGGAGGAGCACGCGGCGCGCAAGGCCGTACCCGCGCCCCCCGGGCTCATCGAGCGCCTCGAAGAGCTCCTGGCGCGGCAGAAGGAGCAGGCCGCCGCCGGGGATCTGGCCGCCGCCGCCGTCACCGACCGCTGCTTCCACGCCGTGATCGTGCGCAGCGGTGGGAACGAGATCCTCTCCCGGCTCTACGACCAGCTGCGCGACCGGCAGTTGCGGATGGGCGTCGCCGTGATGCACTCCCACCCCGACCGGATCGCCAAGACGCTCGCGGAGCACCGGGAGATCCTGGACGCGCTGCGTTCCGGGGACGCCGACGCCGCCGTCGACGTGGTGCACCGGCACATCGGGTGGTTCTCGCACCTCGCGCGGGGTGAGGTCCGATGAGTTCCGCGTCGGTGTCCCTGCCCGGCGACCCACCCGGCGGCCGACGCGCCGTCGCCGTCTGGGGCATAGGCGTCTCGGTCTACTTCGTCGCCGTCATCTTCCGCACGTCGCTGGGGGTCGCCGGTCTCGACGCCGTCGACCGGTTCGACGTGGGCGCCTCCGCGCTGTCGACGTTCTCGATCCTCCAGCTGCTGGTCTACGCCGGGATGCAGATACCCGTCGGCCTGCTGGTCGACCGGCTCGGCACCAAGAAGGTGCTGGGGCTGGGCGTCGTGCTGTTCACGGCCGGGCAGCTGGGCTTCGCGTTCTCCCCCTCGTACGGCATGGCGCTCGCCTCGCGTGCGCTGCTCGGCTGCGGTGACGCGATGACGTTCATCAGCGTGCTGCGGCTCGGCACCCGCTGGTTCCCGGCCCGGCGCGGCCCGCTGATCGCGCAGTTCGCCGGGCTGGTGGGCATGGCGGGCAACCTGGTCTCCACGCTCGTCCTCGCGCGGCTGCTGCACGGCGTCGGATGGACGGCCGCGTTCGCGGGCAGCGCGCTGGCGGGGGTCGTGGTGCTGGTGCTGCTTGTGCTGTTCCTGAAGGACCACCCCGAGGGGCACGAACCGGAGTCGGCGCCGCGCATGGGGGTCGCGTACGTACGGCGGCAGATCGCCGCGTCCTGGCGGGAGCCGGGGACCCGGCTGGGGCTGTGGGTGCACTTCACGACCCAGTTCCCGGCGATGGTGTTCCTGCTGCTGTGGGGGCTGCCGTTCCTGGTCGAGGCGCAGGGGCTGTCCCGGGCCGCGGCCGGTGAGCTGCTCACCCTGGTCGTGCTGTCGAACATGGCGGTCGGGCTGGTCTACGGACAGATCGTCGCCCGGCACCACGGGGCGCGGCTGCCGCTCGCGCTCGGAACGGTGGGGGCGACGTCGCTGCTGTGGGCCGCGACGGTGTTCCATCCGGCCGACCGGGCACCGATGTGGCTGCTGGTGGTGCTGTGCACGGTGCTCGGCGCGTGCGGGCCCGCCTCGATGATCGGGTTCGACTTCGCCCGCCCCGCCAATCCGCCGGAGCGTCAGGGGACGGCCTCCGGGATCACCAACATGGGTGGTTTCGTCGCCTCGATGACCACGTTGTTCGCGGTGGGCGCGCTGCTGGACGCCACCGGCGACGACTACACGGTGGCCTTCTCGTCCGTGTTCGTGCTCCAGGCGCTGGGGGTTTCGCAGATCCTACGGCTGCGGAGGCGGGCGGCGCGGCGGGAGCGGGAGCGGTTGGTGGCCAGTCGGGTGGAGACCGTGCACGTCCCTGCGTAGGCGCCCGGCGTTGGAGTGGGCGTCCTGGGGGCTGCCGCCCCCGGACCCCCGCTTTGCGTACCGTCAAGCGCCGGACGGGCTGAGATATCCCGGACCGGCGTTACGGCGTCACCGTGAAGTTGCGCAGGATCGCCGCCGTCAGGCCCGGGTCGCCCTCCGTCTTGACGCGGTCCGCGACCGCCTCGGGCGTGACGCGGCCGCAGGCCAGGCGGACGTAGGTCTCCCAGTCGAGGGTGAGGGTGGCGGCGGGGCCGAGGGCGGGAGCCGTCTCCAGGGTGCCGCGGCCCTGGATGTCGACGCGGATGGTGCGCAGGAACTCGACGGGGCCGTGCACGTCGAAGACGATCGCCGAGCTGCGCGGCGCGTTCGCCTTGCCGGCGACGACGTTCGGGAGCTCGGCCAGCAGGACGTCCCGGGCGACATGGGCGCCGGGGGAGTCGAGGTTGCCGGGGCGGCCGAGGGCGGCGCGCAGGTCCTGCTCGTGCACCCACACGTCGAAGGCGTGGGCCCGCATGGACTCCTCCAGCGTCAGCTCCCTGCCGAGCGGGCCGCGCACCTTGGTGCCGGGGTCGCGCGAGTCGTTGCGGAGCTGGCGGTTGCGCCGGATGATCGTGTACTCCAGCTCGGAGGTCATCTCCGGAGCCGTGTGGTGGCGGCGTACGTCGACCTGCATCTCCATGTAGCGCTGGTGCTCGTTGGTGACGTGGAACAGGTCGCGCGGGAGGGTGTGGATCGGGCGCGGGTCGCCGAGCATCTCGCAGTCCAGGCCGATCACATGCGAGACGACGTCCCGCACGGACCAGCCGGGGCACGGGGTCCGCCGGTTCCACTCGCCCTCCACAAGGGGCTGCACCAGCTCGGATATCGCTTCGATGGAGTGGGTCCAGGCGTCGGCGTAGGGCTGGAGGGTGGGATGCAGACTCACGGAACGGGACCCCTCGGCGGTCGGTACACGGGCAGGTTGTGGCGGCGGTGCCAGTGGGAGGTGGCTGCACTCGCGGGTGTCTCGGAACGCTAAGTTACGCTGCTGAGAGACACCCCGGCAGTGCTTTCGTGTGACGATCGTAGGCCTGTGTGGACGGCTCGAATGCCAGGACGGTGGTAGTGTGCGCGCCTCTCTGATCCAGATCGCCGTAGACGAGGGCGAATCGGTCGAAGAACGTCGACAGCGGGCGGTTTCTCTGGTACGGGAGCAGGCCGGTACCGATCTCGTGGTGCTGCCGGAGCTGTGGACGACGGGGGCGTTCGCCTACGAGGAGTTCGGCCGGGAGGCCGAACCGATCGAGGGGCCGACGCACGATGCCATGGCCAAGGCCGCGAGCGACACGGGCGTGTGGCTGCACGCGGGTTCGATTCCGGAGCGTGACCCTGAGGGGCCGCTGTACAACACCTCGCTCGTCTTCTCTCCTTCCGGTGATCTGGTCGCTGTCTACCGCAAGATCCATCGCTTCGGCTTCGACAAGGGCGAGGCCGTGCTGATGGGCGCGGGCGACGATCTGGTGACCGTCCGTCTGCCGAGTACGACGACGCTGGGGCTGGCTACCTGCTACGACCTCCGTTTCCCCGAGTTGTTCCGCGGGCTTGTCGATGTGGGTGCCGAGACCTTTGTGATCCCGGCGGGGTGGCCGGAGCGGCGGCGCTCCCACTGGACGCTGCTGGCTCGGGCGCGGGCGGTGGAGAACCAGGCGTTCGTCCTCGCGTGTGCAACGGCCGGGACGCATGCGGGAGTTCCGCAGGCAGGTCACTCGATCGTGGTCGATCCGTGGGGTGAGGTGCTGGCGGAGGCCGGCGCGGACGAGGAGGTCCTCACGGTGGAGTTCGACCCCGGGAAGGTGGCGGCCACCCGGGAGCAGTTCCCGGTGCTGAAGGACCGGGTGCTGGGGCTGGAGCGGCCGCGGCGCTGAAACGGGGGCCGACCCCGCGCGGCTGGGCGTGAGGACAGGGCTGCCCCGGCGCTGACCTCGCGATTCCGGCATGATCCGCCGGACAGGGCCCTAGTCGTCGTCCCGTTCCTTGTCCGCCAGGTGGATCACGCACACCGTCACCGCGATCAGCAGCGCCGGGTCCGCGTCGTCCCGGACGACATCCACGCCGTACGTCTCCCTCACGTGCAGGAAGCGCCGGGAGATCACGGCGAGGAGCTCACCGTCGTACTCGATGGCGAACTCGCGGTCGAGGATCTTGCCGCTGACGTCGAGTTCGGTGCCGTCGACCAGGCTCACCTTGTAGTGGTTGCGCAGCAGCGACAGCCGCTTGCGCCTGATCCGGGCCAGCGGCTCGCCGTCCCGTTCGATCAGCATGGTGTCCCGCAGGGCGAACATCTTCTGCCGGATGTCGACCAGCACCCGCCCCTGGGTGTCCTTCAGCTCGAAGGTGTCCCGCAGCCGCATCGCCTTGCCGTCGACCAGGAAGACCTTGTTGCCCTTGTCGTCCTCGATCCAGTAGTCGTCACCGACGCCGAGGAGCCGTTCGCGCACGAGGAATCTCATGCCATGACCGGTTCCCCGGCGGCCGGTCCGAAACGCCGTCGGTAGGCCGAGGGGCTGAGGCCGGTCTCCCGGCGCAGCCGTGCCCGCAGGTTTGCCGCCGTGCCGAGTCCGCTGCGGGCGGCCACCACGTCCAGCCGTGACTCGCCGCGCTCGATCAGCCGGCATGCCAGCGCCACTCGCTCCCCCGTCAACCACGCCAGCGGTGTCGTACCGAGCTGGGCGCGAAAGCGCCGGTGCAGCGTCGCCGGGGACACCGCCGCCCGGGCGGCCAGGTCCGCCACGGTCAGCGGCTCCGCCAGCCGCTCCTGCGCCCACGCCAGCAGTGGGCCCAGGGACTCGTCCGGCACCCTGGGCAGCGGCCGCTCCACGAACTGCTTCTGACCGCCGTCCCGGTGCGCGGCGAACACCAGGCGCCGGGAGACGGCGCCCGCGATCTCGGCGCCGTGGTCCCGGCGCCAGATGTACAGCCCGAGGTCGAGGGCCGCCGCACTGCCGGCCGCGGTCAGGAGGTCGCCCTCGTCCACGAAGAGCACGTCCGGCTCCAGCCGCACCTTCGGGTGCAGCTCCCGGAACGCCTCGGCCCAGCGCCAGTGCGTGGTGGCCCGGCGACCGTCGAGCAGCCCGGCCTCGGCGAGCGCGAAGCCACCGGTGCAGAAGCTCACGACGCGAGCCCCGCGCGCGTGGGTACGCCGGATGGCGTCCAGGACGGCGGGGGCGCGCGGCACCACGTTGTCGGGGCGGCCGGGTACGACGAGGGTGTCGGCCTCGTCCACGGCCTCCAGACCGGGCACGCCGGTCAGGGCGAAGAAGCCGTGGTTCATCCGGACCTCGGGCGCGGGTGTGCACAGGGTCACCTCGTAGAGGGGCGCCGGGAGGCCGAGTTCGGGACGTGGCAGCCCGAACAGCTCGGTCGCGACACCCACCTCGAACGGATTGGTGCCCTCGTCGACGATCACCGCGACGCGATGCGGCCCCGCCTGCTGAGAGGATCCTTGCGACATGTGCGATTCCTAGCACTCGTGTGCGTACGGCGCCACCGCGCACGATGACCTCATGGAACCGATCTCGCTGACCAGGGCCCTGGCATCCTTCACCGACCAGTGGAGCCCCCGCATCGTCACCGCCGTCAACGACTACGACGTACGCGTCGCCAAGGTCGAGGGCGAGCATGTCTGGCACGTGCACGACCACACCGACGAGTTCTTCCTGGTCATCGAGGGTGAGCTGCACATCGCCCTGCGGGAGGCCGACGGCGAGCGCACGGTCGTCCTGCCACAGGGCTCCCTGTTCACCGTGCCGCGCGGGACCGAGCACAAGCCGTACGCCCCGGTCCCCACCGCGATCCTCCTCTTCGAACCCACCGGCACCCTCACGGTCGGCGACCGGCACGACGAGGTGCCGGCCCATGTGGACGCCACCACGGGACACGCGCTGTCCTAGTCGGTGGGCCCGAGTTCATCACCTTCGACGCTGCATGTCCCCTCCCAGCGTGAGCAACTCAGGGAGGGGACATGGAGCGCTCTGATTCGCACGCCGATATCTATCTGCGTCTGTCGCTGGACCGCGAGGGCAAGACGGCCATTGAACGGCAGGAGGCACGTCCTATGTGTGCCAGGGGGTGCGGCTCGGGCACACCTGCCCAGGGGCGCGTGCCTTGGCGAACCGTGTCGAGGAAGCGGTGATCCATGCGTTTCTGGCGCGGCATCCGACACAGGTGACGCTTTGGGAGGAGAGCGGGACCTCGCAGCGGCGGGCCCTGCTGTCCGATGCCGTGGAGCGAGTGTGGGTTACCCGGGCTCCGAGGAGGGGATGCCGCTTCGATCCTGAGAAGCGGATTCGCATCGTTGGGGCCGGTCCGTAACCACGAGCATCGGGCCTGAGACGGTGTGGTTGGCTGGGGACATGGCAAAGCGAGCACGTGTCCGTGCCCCGGAGCTGGTCGGCAGGGGCGGATGGATCAACACAGGAGGCGAGGAGCTCGGTCTCGGCAAGCTCCGCGGACGCATCATAATTGTTGATTTCTGGACATTTTGTTGCGTGAACTGCCTGCACGTCCTCGACGAGCTGCGTGAGCTGGAGGCCACGCATCAGGACACCGTCGTCGTCATCGGCGTCCACTCGCCCAAGTTCGTGCACGAGGCCGAGCACAAGGCGGTCGTCGATGCCGTGGAGCGGTACGGCGTCGAGCATCCCGTCCTGGACGACCCCGAGCTGGCGACCTGGAAGCAGTACGACGTGCGCGCGTGGCCGACCCTCGTGGTGATCGACCCCGAGGGGTACGTCGTCGCCCAGCATGCCGGTGAGGGGCATGTGCACGCCATCGACCGGCTGGTGACCGAGCTGGAGGCGGAGCACGCGGCCAAGGGCACGCTGCGGCGCGGCGACGGGCCGTATGTGGCGCCGGAGCCGGAGCCGACGGTGCTGCGGTTCCCGGGCAAGGCGCTGCTGCTGCCCGGCGGGACCTTCCTGGTCAGTGACACGACCCGGCATCAGCTGGTGGAGCTGGCGCAGGACGGGGAGAGCGTGGTCCGCCGGATCGGGTCCGGCGCGCGCGGGTTCGCCGACGGTCCGGCCGAGGCGGCGTCCTTCAACGAGCCCCAGGGGCTCGCGCTCCTCGGCGACGGCTCGGTGGTGGTCGCCGACACCGTCAACCACGCCCTGCGCCGCCTGGACCTCACCTCCGGTGAGGTCACCACGCTCGCCGGGACCGGCAGGCAGTGGAGGCAGGGCGACGCGACGTCCGGCCCCGGCCGTGAGGTCAACCTCTCCTCACCGTGGGACCTGGCACTCTTCGCCGGCCGGGTGTGGATCGCCATGGCGGGAGTGCACCAGCTCTGGGCCTACGACCCCGCGGACGGCACCGTCGCCGTGGCGGCCGGAACCACCAACGAGGGCCTCGTCGACGGCCCCGGCCCGGAGGCCTGGTTCGCCCAGCCGTCCGGCCTCGCGGCCACGCCCGACCGGCTGTGGCTGGCGGACTCCGAGACGAGCGCCCTGCGCTGGGTGGACCTCGACGGCACGGTCCACACGGCCGTCGGCACGGGCCTGTTCGACTTCGGTCACCGCGACGGACCGGCCGGCCAGGCCCTGTTCCAGCACCCGTTGGGCGTGACGGCCCTCCCCGACGGCTCGGTGGCCGTCAGCGACACCTACAACCACGCCCTGCGCCGCTACGACCCCGCGACGGGCGATGTCACCACGCTGGCCACGGACTTGCGCGAGCCGAGCGACGCGGTGCTGGTCGGTGACGACATCGTGGTCGTGGAGTCGGCCCGGCACCGGCTGACCCGGCTGCGGCTGCCGGAGGAGGCGGTCCGCGTCGAGGCGGTCGCGCACCGCACGCAGCGTGCCCCGACGGAAGTCACCCCGGGGCGGCTCCAGTTGGAGGTGATCTTCCAGGCTCCCGCAGGCCAGAAGCTCGACACCCGAATACGGCCCCTCGACCCGACTGCTGGTCTCGGCGACCCCGCCGGAGCTCCTGACACACGGCGAGGGCGCGGGACCAGACCTGTCCCGCGCCCTGGAACTCAACCCCGCCGTGCCGGAGGGCGTCCTGCACGTCTCCGCGATGGCCGCGTCCTGCGACGACGATCCTGCGAACGAACACCCCGCCTGCCACGTCCACCAGCAGGACTGGGGCGTCCCGGTCCGCCTCACCGACAGCGGTGCGGACCGCCTGCCGCTCGTCCTGGCCGGCCTGGACGCCTGACCTGGCGGGGCGTCACACCCCGTACCCGTCGCTGTAGCCGTCGCGCCGGTGGTGGCGCCCTTCCTCCTCCACGACCGGCGCCGTGGGCGGCATCACGACACGGCGCCGCCGCGCGATGCTGCTGAACGTCGTGACCCCGATCAGTCCGACGATCATCAGGATGACGCCGACGAGATCGAGGTTGACCCCCTCCATGTTCCAGTCGGTAGCGAACGTGAGGATGGCTCCCACGGCGATGAGGATGATGCACCCGCCGAGGCCCATGAGCGTTGCCTCCCTGTTCCGGTCCGGTGCTTTCCGGAGCTTCCGGTTCAAGGCGGGTACCCCGGTGCGTGAGAGCCATGCTGAAAGCGGGCGCGCGGCGCCAATGCGGCCGCGTGAGTTGGACGTGTGGAGGCCCGTCCGTAGGGTCGTCGCTCAGCCCTCCAAAAACGCAACCAGCGCCCGCGTCAGCAGGTAGGGGTCGTCCGCGCCGCACAACTCCCGGGCGCTGTGCATCGACAGGATCGCCACGCCGACGTCGACCGTGCGGATGCCGTGCCGGGCCGCGGTGATCGGGCCGATGGTGGTGCCGCAGGGCATGGAGTTGTTGGACACGAAGGACTGGAAGGGCACACCGGCCTTGTCGCAGGCCGCCGCCCAGACCGCGCGGCCCGAACCGTCCGTGGCGTAGCGGTTGTTGACGTTGACCTTGAGGATGGGGCCGCCGTTGACGCGCGGGTGGTGGGTCGGGTCGTGGCGCTCGGCGTAGTTGGGGTGGACCGCGTGGCCGGTGTCGGAGGAGAGGCAGAGCGTGGCCGCGAAGGCGCGTGCCCGGTCCTCGTAGGAGCCGCCGCGGGCGAAGACGGAGCGCTCCAGCACGCCACCGAGCAGCGGGCCGTCCGCGCCGGTGTCCGACTGGGAGCCGTTCTCCTCGTGGTCGAAGGCGGCCAGCACCGGGATGCAGGACAGTTCCTCACCGCCGGTCGCGGCGGCGGTCAGCGCGGCCACGCCCGCGTGCACGGAGAGGAGGTTGTCCAGGCGCGGCCCGGCCATCAGCTCCTGGTCGCGGCCGAGATACGCGGGCGGCTCGACGGAGTGCACCATCAGGTCCCAGCCGGCCACCTCGCCCTTTCCGATCCCCGACTCCGCCTCAAGGAAGGCGATCAGGTCGCCGTCGCGCACGTCGTTGCCGAGGCCCCACACGGGCTGAAGGTGCCGCTGCTTGTCGAGCTTGAGGCCCTCCGAGGACACCGAGCGGTCCAGGTGGATCGCCAGCTGCGGCACCCTCAGCAGCGGCCGGTCCACGTTCACCAGGCGCGTCGTACCGTCGCGCAGCGTCAGGCGGCCCGCGAGGCCGAGGTCGCGGTCCAGCCAGGAGTTCAGCAGTGGCCCGCCGTAGATCTCCACGGCGACCTGGCGCCAGCCGTGCGTCCCGGTGTCGGGCAGTGGCTTGACCCGCAGGTTGGGGGAGTCGGTGTGCGCGCCGATGATCCGGAACGGGGTGTGCGGCGCGGCGCCCTCCGGGACGTACCACGCCACGATCGCGCCACCGCGCAGCACGAACCTGCCACCGCTCGTCCCGTCCCAGGCGTCCGTCTCCGCGACCTGCCGGAAGCCCGCCTTCTCCAGTCGCTCGGCGGTGTTCGCCACGGCGTGGTACGGCGAGGGGCTCGCCGCCAGGAAGGACATGAGGTCGTCGGTGTGGCCGCGCTCGAAGCGGGAGGGTTCGCTCATGGGGTTCACCTTAACGACGTACGAGGGCCCGCTCCCCCTTGCCGGGAGCGGGCCCTCGTAAGCGCGATGGGGAAATCGCGGCTAGAACGCCGCCTCGTCCAGCTCCATCAGGTCAAGGTCCACGCCCTGGGCGACCTTGCGGGCCAGCGTCACGCCCGGCAGCACGGTGGCCGCGAAGAACTTCGCCGCCGCGATCTTGCCGGTGTAGAACGCCTTGTCCTTGGCGGAGGCCGACTCGATCTTCTCGGCGGCGACCGCGGCGCCCTTGAGCAGCAGGTAGCCGACGATCACGTCACCGGAGGCCATCAGCAGGCGGGTGGTGTTCAGGCCCACCTTGTAGATGTTCTTGACGTCCTGCTCGGTGGCGGCGAGGTCGGTCAGCATCAGGCCGACGATCGCCTCCAGCTCGACGGCGGCCTTCGCGAGGTGCTCGCGGGCACCGGCCAGCTCCTCGCCGCCCGTGCCGACGGCCAGGAACTTCTTGATGTCCTCGGCGAGGGAGTTCAGCGCTGCGCCCTGGTTGCGGACGATCTTCCGGAAGAAGAAGTCCTGGCCCTGGATCGCGGTGGTGCCCTCGTACAGGGTGTCGATCTTTGAGTCCCGGATGTACTGCTCGATCGGGTACTCCTGCAGGAAGCCGGAGCCGCCGAAGGTCTGCAGCGACTGGGCGAGCTGCTCGTAGCCCTTCTCGGAGCCGTAGCCCTTGACGATGGGGAGGAGGAGGTCGTTGAGCGCGTGCTCGACCGAGGCGTCCTCGCCCGCCGCCTCCTTGACGGCGATCGCGTCCTGCACCGACGCCGTGTACAGCACCAGCGCGCGCATGCCCTCCGCGTACGCCTTCTGCGTCATCAGCGAGCGGCGCACGTCGGGGTGGTGGGTGATGGTGACCTTGGGCGCGGTCTTGTCCATGAAGTTCGCCAGGTCGGGGCCCTGGACGCGCTCCTTGGCGTACTCCAGCGCGTTGAGGTAGCCCGTGGACAGCGTGGAGATCGCCTTCGTGCCGACCATCATCCGGGCGAACTCGATGATGCGGAACATCTGGCGGATGCCGTCGTGCTTGTCGCCGATCAGCCAGCCCTTGGCGGGGTGCCGGTCGCCGAAGGTCATCTCGCAGGTGTTGGAGGCCTTCAGGCCCATCTTGTGCTCGACGTTCGTGGCGTAGACGCCGTTGCGCTCGCCCAGCTCGCCGGTCTCGAAGTCGAACAGGTACTTCGGCACGAGGAAGAGGGAGAGCCCCTTGGTGCCCGGACCGGCACCCTCCGGACGCGCCAGCACGTAGTGGAGGATGTTCTCCGACATGTCGTGCTCACCGGACGTGATGAAGCGCTTCACGCCCTCGATGTGCCAGGAGCCGTCCTCCTGCTGCACGGCCTTGGTGCGGCCCGCGCCCACGTCCGAGCCGGCGTCCGGCTCGGTGAGCACCATCGTCGAGCCCCACTGCTTGTCGACGGCGATCTGCGCGATCTTCTTCTGTACGTCGTTGCCCTCGTCGTAGAGGATCCCGGCGAAGGCCGGGCCGGAGGAGTACATCCACACGGCCGGGTTGGCGCCCAGGATCAGCTCCGCGTACGACCAGATCAGCGACGGGGGAGCCGTCGTACCGCCGATGGCCTCGGGCAGGCCGAGGCGCCAGTACTCGGAGTCCATGAAGGCCTGGTAGCTCTTCTTGAAGGACTCCGGGATCGGCGCGGTGTTGGTCTCCGGGTCGAAGACCGGCGGGTTGCGGTCGGCGTCCGTGAAGGACTCGGCCAGCTCGTTCTCCGCGAGCCGGGTCAGTTCGTCGAGGATGCTCTTGGCAGTGTCGACGTCCATCTCCTCGAACGGGCCGGTGCCGTACAGCTTGTCGCGCCCGAGTACTTCGAAGAGGTTGAACTCGATGTCGCGGAGATTCGACTTGTAGTGCCCCATGGCGACTGGCTCCGTTGAGAGAGATCGGCGAGGCACTGACTCCTCGCGCCCAAGTTCACGTACCAACTAGTAGCTAAGATGATGCTACCCGCCAGTAATAAGACGCAACCCCGATCCGGTCATCTGTGACGGGTCACACCGGCACCGTGAGCGTCGCCGTGTAGCCCCGCTCGACGCTGCCCGTGACCGTGGCCAGCTGCTGGTCGTAGCCGTCACTGAAGATGTTGTCCGTCTCCAGGGACAACTGGCCGAGGTTCCGCACGCTCTGGCTGTAGCCGTCCGTGGCGTACACCGTGTCGCAGATGTCCTTCGGCAGCGCGAGCTGGGAGGTGTTCGTGATCGCGGTGGCGGCGGTGGCGTCCGCCAGGCTGCCGTAGACCTCGAAGTGGATGTGCGGCCAGCGGCCCGGGTAGCAGGCCGGGAAGATGCTCTGGAACGTGACCCGGCCCGTGTCGTCGGTCTCCTGGACGCCCCGCAGGTAGTTCTCGTCGGTGACGCCCTCGGAGTACAGGGAGTAGTTGCCGTCCCGGTCGCAGTGCCAGAGGTAGACGGCGGCGCCCTGCTTGGGGGTGCCGCAGCCGGAGGCGGCGTCGACGACGGTGAGCGTGACGGTCAGGGGCACGCCCTCGGCGGTGCCGCCGGCCGAGTCGCCGAAGCTGGAGGTGATGTCACTGCGGACGACACCGCTCTCCTTGAGGACGTTCACGCCGTTGGAGCCGTCGCCGGGGTAGGGTCCGGCGGTCTCGTTCGGGATGGTGGAGCACTCGGTGGACGACGTGGCGGACGAGGAGGTCGAGGAGTCCGAGGAGGGGGAGCTCGGTGAGCTGCCGCCGGTGGCGGTGTCGTCCTTGGCGGAGCAGCCCAGGAGCGGCACCAGGCTCGCGCCCGCCATCAGCCGGATCATCCGGCGGCGGGCGAGGAGGGGCAGGTCGTGGGAGAGCCCTCGGTCGTGCTCGTGGACCTCGTCGTCGTGGTGTCCGTGCATCGCTGTCCCCTTGCTGGTGTGGTGTGGTGTGGTGTGGTGGTGTCGTGTCCGCCGCTCGACTCGATGCGGCAGACGCTAGGAGTGGCAGCTGTGGGAAACCAGCGCGGGGGCTGTCGACCCGCTGTCGACTCGCTGTCGGTTTGCCGGGGTCCCCGTACCGGCCCGCCGTCCCGGCCGCTCTCGGTACGCTTGCGCCCATGTACGGCTACGACCAGAACGTCGGTGCCCAGCAGGGCTACGTCCCCCCGCAGCAGATGCCCGGCGGGTACGGACAGCAGCAGCCGCCGCTGTACCCCGAGCCGTCCCCGCCCTCGCTCGCGGACGCGGTGCGTGCCTTCACCACCGGCCAGATGTCCGCGGAGGACTTCCAGCAGGTCTTCGCGACGTCGAAGGTCTACTGCCCGCGCGGTGACAACCCCGGCTTCCTCGCCCTGCACAACACCCAGCAGCCGGTGATCCCGATGTTCACCTCGCTGAAGGAGCTGCGCCGGTACGCGGGCAAGGAGTCCAAGTACTTCGTGATCACCGGCGCGGAGGTGATCGACCTGCTGCCGACCGGGTACGGCTTCGTCCTCGACATGGAGGGCGAGCACCGGATGGTGTTCGACGCGAAGGCGGTCGAGGAGATGGTTGATTTCGCCATGCGGCGGATGTACGGCTAGCCGTCCGGTCGACGTCGGCGGTCCGGAAACCCCCTGATTGTCTCCCTGATTGTCGCGCCCATGCCATAAGCTGCCCGGCAGCCGTGCAGCGATGCGGCTGGGAGGAGGCCCGGAGGGAATGCCCTCCGGGTCTTCGGCGTTCCAGGTGGCAGAAAGTTCAACGCTCAACTAAAGTGGAGCGCACGTCGCCCAAGGAGGTACCGACATGCCCGCAGTGACCGTCGAGAACCCGCTGACGCTGCCCCGCGTGACCGCGCCGGCCGACGCCGTGGCACGTCCCGTGCTCGCCGTCACGACCGCGCCGAGCGGATTCGAGGGTGAGGGCTTCCCGGTGCGCCGGGCGTTCGCGGGGATCAACTACCGCCATCTCGACCCGTTCATCATGATGGATCAGATGGGTGAGGTGGAGTATCAGCCCGGGGAGCCGAAGGGGACCCCGTGGCATCCGCACCGCGGCTTCGAGACCGTCACGTACATCATCGACGGGACCTTCGACCACAAGGACTCCCAGGGCGGTGGCGGCACCATCACCAACGGCGACACCCAGTGGATGACGGCGGGCTCGGGCCTGCTGCACATCGAGGCGCCGCCGGAGCACCTCGTCATGTCGGGTGGTCTCTTCCACGGTCTGCAGCTGTGGGTGAACCTTCCGGCCAAGGACAAGATGATGGCCCCGCGCTACCAGGACATCCGCGGCGGCAACGTCCAGCTGCTCACCTCCCCCGACGGCGGCGCGCTGCTCCGCGTCATCGCCGGTGAGCTGGACGGCCACGCCGGTCCCGGTGTCACGCACACGCCGATCACCATGATCCACGCGACGCTGGCGCCGGGTGCGGAGATCACGCTGCCGTGGCGGGAGGACTTCAACGGGGTCGCGTACGTGCTGGCGGGGCGGGGTGCGGTGGGCGCGGAGCGCCGCCCGATCCACCTGGGCCAGACGGCCGTCTTCGGCAACGGCGGCTCGCTGACCGTCCGCGCGGACGAGAAGCAGGACTCGCACACACCGGACCTGGAGGTCGTCCTCCTCGGCGGGCAGCCGATCCGTGAGCCCATGGCCCACTACGGCCCGTTCGTCATGAACACCAAGGACGAGCTGATGCAGGCCTTCGAGGACTTCCAGAAGGGGCGGCTGGGGACGATACCGGCGGTGCATGGGATGTCTGAGGGCGGGCTGTAGGTCTCGCCAGGTACCACACATGAAGGAGCCCCTGTCCGACCATGAAGGAGCCCCTGTCCGACCATGGAAGGGGACTCCTTCGCGCTTTTTCGCGGCGCAACAGCGGTCGACGAGCGCCAGCGGCCCCAGGGAACGGGCGTTGGTGGCTCCCTGTACGAGCGCTTGGAAAGGGGCTTGATGCCCAGTTCGTTGTGGACTTCGCGTACGCAGGCTTGCACGGGGATAGACCAGTTCGGTGAACCGTACGAGGTCGGAGCCTGGCAAACGCGAAACGATCACGGCGAGTGGAAGCCGCCCCTACGGGTCCTGGGCCACGGCTGGGCGGCGCCCACGTGCGGGGGCGAGCGAGACATCGACCGCACGCGGGCCAACGCAGCTGGCGCATCACCGGACACGGTGAGCCGATGGCCCACTACGGCCCGTTCGTCATGAACACCAAGGACGAGCTTGAGACGGTTCCGGCGGTGCACGATATGACGGAGAGTGGCCCGCGCGACTGATGCCCTGACGACCCGTCACCCGGCCGGGCGGTCCGCGCAGGACAGCCCGGTCGTCGCGTGGTCGGGTGGGAGGCGTGCATCTGCTTCCCGTTCCCGTACGGCGGTTCGCCGCCTGGTGTGCGGTCGTGCTGCTGGCCGCCGCCGTCGGGTGGGTCGGGGTCCTGCTCTGCGCTGTGCTGCGCACGGCCGTCGTGCCGGTGCTGCTCGCGCTGCTCGGGAGCGCCCTGCTGGGGCCGATGTACCGGCGGCTCGTCAAGGTCGGCGTCAACCGGTCCGTCGCCGCCGCGCTCACCTGCGTCGCCGTGGTGGCCGTGGTCGGCGGGGCGGTGTACATCGTGGTCGCCGCGCTCATCGACTCCGGTGAGCAGATCATCGGCTCGCTGCGGCGGGCGGCGCAGGACATCGCCGAGCGCTTCGGGGCGGTCGGCACCTCGCTGGACGACATCGCCGCCAACGCACGTGAGCTGCTGAGCCGGTTCGGCCAGACGGCCGCCTCCGGTCTGATCAGCGGGGTCAGCGTGGTCGGCGAGACCATCGCCATGGCCGTACTGGCGCTGCTGCTCGTCTTCTTCTTCCTGCGGGACTCCCACCGGGCCTCGGGCGGTCTGCGCGCGCTCGCCCCGCGCGGCACCGCCGACACCGTCGAGGCCATGGCGCGGCGGGCCTTCCAGGCCGTCGAGGGGTTCATGCGCGGGACCACCTTCATCGCCTTCATCGACGCCGTGTGCATCACGGTCGGGCTGCTGGTCCTGGACGTGCCGGGCGCGGTCGGCCTTGGGGCGCTGGTCTTCGTCGGCGCGTACATCCCCTACCTCGGCGCGTTCATCTCCGGCGCCGTGGCCGTGCTGGTCGCGCTCGCCGACCGGGGGTTCGTCATCGCGCTGTGGGCGCTCGGGGTGGTGCTCGCCGTGCAGATGCTGGAGGGGCATGTGCTGCAGCCGATGATCCAGAGCCGGACCGTGCAGATGCATCCGGCGGTGGTGATGCTCGCGATCACCGCGGGGGCGTCGGTCGCCGGGCTCCTGGGCATGCTGCTGGCGGTGCCGCTCACCGCCGCCGCCTTCGGGGTCGTGCACGAGCTGCGGGCGCGGTACGGAACTGCCCCCGAGCCTTCGAAGCCGTAGCCCGGGCCGGTCGGCCGTACGCCCCGTTACGGCTTCGGCTGCCCGTCGGGCTCGGCGTCCCCGCCCGAACCGTCCGGCTCGTACAGCTCGAACCAGATGCTCTTGCCCTCGCCCCGCGGATCCACCCCCCACGCGTGCGCCAGCAGCTCGATCAGCATCAGGCCGCGCCCGGAGGACGCCAGTTCCCCGGGTCTGCGCCGGTGCGGCAGGTCGTCGCCGGCGTCGGTGACCTCCACCCGTATCCGCCGCGCGCCCGGCTCCCCGGCGATCTCGGCGACCAGCAGCGCGTCGGTGTCGGTGTGCACGAGGACGTTGGTGAGCATCTCGGACAGCAGCAGCACCGCCGAGTCGACCTGGTCGGCGCTGCTCCAGTCGTGCAGCAGCTCGCGCAGCTGCTGCCGGGCCACGGCGACCCGCTCGGGTTCGGCCTGGGCCACCGTCAGCATCGTGCGCCGCACTCTTCGCGGCCGTACGGTCACGGTGTCGCCGCAGCCGCAGCCCTCGGCCTCCCGGCACAGCAGCAGGACGGCGATGTCGTCCTCGCGCCGGTCGGCGAGCGGGCCGGTGGTGTGGTGGGAGGACGGGCCGTGCACGGCCTGGACCAGGGAGTCGGCGAGCTCCTCCAGGTCGCCCTTGTGCTCCTCCAGGATGGTGCGGATGCGCACCCAGCCGGTCTCCAGATCGTGCCCGCCGGTCTCGATCAGACCGTCGGTGCAGATCAGCATGGTCTCGCCGGGTTCGAGGACCAGCTGCGTGGTGGGGTAGTCGGCGTCCGGGTCGATGCCGAGGGGCAGCCCGCCGGCCGTCGGGCGCTTCAGGACGGTGCCGTCGGCCATCCGGATCGCCGGGTCCGGGTGCCCGGCGCGGGCGATGTCCAGCACGCCGGTCTCCGGGTCGGCCTCGACGTACAGGCAGGTCGCGAAGCGCAGGTCGGTGGGGTCCTCGTCGGTGGTGGAGATGCCGTGCAGGAAGCGGGAGGCGCGGGACAGTACGGCGTCGGGGCGGTGGCCCTCGGACGCGTACGCCCGCAGGGCTATCCGCAACTGGCCCATCAGGCCCGCCGCCCGCACGTCATGCCCCTGGACGTCCCCGATGACGAGGGCGATCCTGCCGCTGGGCAGCGGGATCATGTCGTACCAGTCGCCGCCGACCTGAAGCCCGCCGCCGGTGGGGATGTACCGGGCGGCGACGCTCATGCCGGGGATCTCCGGGCCCAGCGTGGGCATCATGGAGCGTTGCAGGCCGTCGGTCAGCTCCCGCTGGGACTCGGCGGCGCCGGCCCGGGTGAGGGCCTGCGCGAGCATCCGGGCGACCGTCGTCAGCACGGACCGCTCGTCCGGTGTGAACGCCACCGGATAGGCGAAGGCCGCCATCCAGGCGCCCATGGTGCGCCCCGCGACGGTCAGCGGCAGAAAGGCCCACGACTGGCGGCCGAACTGCTCGGCGAGCGGCCAGGTGAGCGGGTAGCGGGCCTTGTAGTGCTCGGGCGAGGAGAGATAGACGGCACGGCCGGTGCGTACGACCTCCGCCGCCGGATAGTCCGTCGCCAGGGCCATGTGCGAGAAGGGGCCCTCGTCGCCGGGCCGGTGACCGTGGTGGCCGATGATCGTCAGCCGGTCGCCCTCCACGCCGAAGACGGCGAGCCCGTCCGGGGAGAAGCCCGGCATCGACAGCCCGGCCGCCACCCGCAGTACCTCCGCCGTGGACCGGGCCTCTGCCAGCGCCCGGCCCGCGTCCAGCAGGAACGCCTCCCGGGAGCGCCGCCAGTCGCCGGTGACGGTTCGGCGGTCCGCGGGGGTGCCCGGCGAGGGGTCGGTGACCTCCTGGAGGGTGCCGATCAGCTCGAAGGCCCTCAGTTCGCGGTCGTAGCTCGGCTTGGACCGGCTGCGGACGGTACGGATCACCCGGCCCCGCTCGTCCATGATCCGGACCCGCACCTCGGCGAGCGTGCCCTCGGCGGCGGCGAGGCCGACGACGCTGACGATCTCGTTCCAGTCCACGGGGTGCAGCCGGGCCCTGACCTGGGCCTCGGTAAGGGTCGCCTGCTCGACGGGCAGCCCGAGCAGCCGAGCGGCCTCGGCGTCCACCGTGACCAGCTTCGTGGCCGTGTCCCAGTGCCACAGGCCGGTCGCGAGGGCGGCGAGGACCTGACCCACGGCGGGCAGGGGCTCACCAGTGCGCATTGCCCCACTCTAAGAAGAAGTGATCGAATGCTGCCACCCATGCCGTACACCGGTCATCGTGGAGAGGCCGTTCCGGGCGGCCGGTACCCTGGGGGTGTTTCACGTGAAACGACCCCGATCTGCGAAGGCTGGATGAACGACGATGCATCGGTACAGGTCCCACACCTGCGGCGAGCTCCGCGCCTCTGACGTCGGCACCGACGTCCGGCTGAGTGGCTGGCTGCACAATCGGCGCGACCTGGGCGGCATCCTCTTCATCGATCTGCGCGACCACTACGGCATCACGCAGCTGGTCGCCCGGCCGAACACGGCCGCCTACGAGGCGCTGGACAAGCTCTCCAAGGAGACTGTCGTCCGCGTCGACGGCCAGGTCGTCTCCCGTGGCGCCGAGAACATCAACCCCGACCTGCCCACCGGCGAGATCGAGATCGAGGTCGGCGAGGTCGAGGTGCTGGGCGCGGCCGCCCCGCTGCCCTTCACGATCAACACCGAGGACGGGGTCAACGAGGAGCGGCGCCTGGAGTACCGCTTCCTGGACCTGCGCCGCGAGCGCATGCACCGCAACATCATGCTGCGTACGGCGGTCATCTCGGCGATCCGGCACAAGATGACGGCGCTGGGCTTCAACGAGATGGCGACGCCGATCCTGTCCGCCACCTCCCCCGAGGGCGCCCGCGACTTCGTCGTCCCCTCCCGCCTGCACCCGGGCAAGTTCTACGCCCTCCCCCAGGCCCCTCAGCAGTTCAAGCAGCTGCTGATGATCTCCGGCTTCGACCGCTACTTCCAGATCGCGCCCTGCTTCCGCGACGAGGACGCGCGCGCGGACCGCTCGCCGGGCGAGTTCTACCAGCTCGACATCGAGATGTCCTTCGTCGAGCAGGAGGACGTCTTCCAGCCGGTCGAGAAGCTGATGACCGAGCTGTTCGAGGAGTTCGGGGGCGGCCGCCATGTCACGTCCCCGTTCCCGCGGATCCCGTTCCGCGAGGCGATGCTCAAGTACGGCTCCGACAAGCCGGACCTGCGCGCCCAGCTGGAGCTGGTGGACATCACCGACATCTTCGAGGGCTCCGAGTTCAAGGCGTTCGCGGGCAAGCACGTCCGGGCGCTGCCGGTGCCGGACGTCGCCGCGCAGCCGCGGAAGTTCTTCGACCAGCTCGGCGAGTACGCCGTCTCGCTGGGCGCCAAGGGCCTGGCGTGGGTGCGGGTCGGCGAGGACGGCACGCTGTCCGGCCCGATCGCGAAGTTCCTGACCGAGGACAACGTCGCCGAGCTGACCAAGCGGCTCTCGCTGGCCGCCGGGCACGCCGTGTTCTTCGGCGCGGGCGAGTTCGACGAGGTCTCGAAGATCATGGGCGCGGTGCGGGTCGAGGCCGCGAAGCGGGCCGGGCACTTCACGGAGGGCGTGTTCCGCTTCTGCTGGATCGTCGACTTCCCGATGTACGAGAAGGACGAGGAGACCGGCGCGATCGACTTCTCGCACAACCCGTTCTCGATGCCGCAGGGCGGCCTGGAGGCGCTGGAGACCCAGGACCCGCTGGACATCCTGGGCTGGCAGTACGACATCGTCTGCAACGGCGTCGAGCTGTCCTCCGGCGCGATCCGGAACCACGAGCCGGAGATCATGCTCAAGGCCTTCGAGATCGCCGGGTACGACCGGGAGACCGTCGAGGAGAAGTTCGCCGGCATGCTGCGCGCGTTCCGCTTCGGCGCCCCGCCGCACGGCGGCATCGCGCCCGGCGTCGACCGCATCGTGATGCTGCTGGCCGACGAGCCCAACATCCGCGAGACCATCGCGTTCCCGCTCAACGGCAACGCGCAGGACCTGATGATGGGCGCTCCGACGGAGCTGGAGGAGGCCCGGCTGAAGGAGCTGCACCTGTCGGTGCGCAAGCCGCAGCCGAAGTAGTCCTGCTGAGCGCGGGTGGCCCGGAACCGACGTCGGTTCCGGGCCGCTTTCGTATGCAGGTCGTACGCAGTTCGTAGGCAGGTCGTATTGAGAGCCCTCGGCTCACCTCGCCACGAACTGCGTGAGGATCGCCTGCACCTCGTAGATGTCGACGCCCTTGGTGAAGGTCTTCTGGATCGGGGCCTGGGAGCCGGAGAGCCAGATCTTCAGTTCGGCGTCGAGGTCGAAGGTACCGGCGGTCTCGACGGCGAAGTGGGTGATGCTGCGGTACGGGATGGAGTGGTACTCCACCTTCTTCCCGGTGATGCCCTGCTTGTCGACCAGGATCAGACGGCGGTCGGTGAACAGGATGGTGTCGCGGATCAGCAGGTACGCGGCGTGCACCTGCTCCCCCTGACCCAGCAGACGTGCGTAGTCCTGCTGGGCGGCGCTTGGATCGATGCTGTGCGCGTTTCCGAACAGTGCCATGGATGGACCCCCCACTCAGTGTCCGTGATTTTGGCCGGTCACGGGATCTTGGCCAGGTATACCTGGTGAGTGAGGGGTCCGAGAAGGGCTGTTACGCGGCTGTTCCGCCGCCGAAGCGCTCCTTGTACGTCTCCAGGTCCTCGTCCGTCAGCTTGGCGAACAGCACCGGGGGGACGGTGAAGGGGGTGCCCGCCGGGACCGAGGTGAGGGACTTCGCCTCGTCCTCGGTGATCCAGGGCGCCGTGTCGTCGGGGAGGGTGAAGACCGTGCGCATGGTGGCGGCCGTGGCCGGGATGAAGGGCTCGGAGACCACCGCGTAGAGGTGGATGAGGTTCATCGCCGTGCGCAGGGTGAGGGCGGCGCCGTCCTTGTCGGTCTTGATCTCCAGCCAGGGGGCCTTCTCCTCCAGGTAGGAGTTGCCCGCGGACCACAGCGCGCGCAGTGCGGCCGCGGCCTTGCGGAACTGGAGGGCCTCCAGCTGCTCCTCGTACTCCGCGAGCAGGCGCGCGATCTCCTCGCCGAGCCTGCGCTCCGGCTCGCCGGGCGCACCGCCGGCGGGGACCTCGTCGCCGAAGCGCTTCTTCGAGAAGGACAGGACGCGGTTGACGAAGTTGCCGAGGGTGTCGGCGAGGTCCTTGTTCACCGTCGCCGTGAAGTGCTCCCAGGTGAAGGACGCGTCGTCCGACTCGGGGGCGTTGGCGATCAGGAAGTAGCGCCAGTAGTCGGCGGGGAGGATCTCAAGGGCCTGGTCGGTGAAGACGCCGCGCTTCTGGGAGGTGGAGAACTTTCCGCCGTAGTACGTCAGCCAGTTGAAGGCCTTGACGTAGTCGACCTTCTTCCACGGCTCGCGCACGCCCAGCTCGGTGGCCGGGAACATCACGGTGTGGAAGGGGACGTTGTCCTTGGCCATGAACTCGGTGTAGCGGACGGTGTCGTCCACGTCGTACCACCAGGACTTCCAGTCCCGGTTCTCCGGGTCCTGGTCCGACCACTCCTTGGTCGCGCCGATGTACTCGATGGGCGCGTCGAACCAGACGTAGAACACCTTGCCCTCCGCCGCGAGGTCCGGCCAGGTGTCGGCGGGGACCGGGACGCCCCAGTCCAGGTCGCGGGTGATCGCCCGGTCGTGCAGACCCTCGTTCAGCCACTTGCGGGCGATGGAGGAGGCCAGCTGGGGCCAGTCGGCCTCGTGGCGGGAGACCCACTCCTCGACCTCGTGCTGGAGCTTGGACTGGAGCAGGAAGAGGTGCTTGGTCTCGCGGACCTCCAGGTCGGTGGAGCCGGAGATCGCCGAGCGGGGGTTGATCAGGTCGGTGGGGTCGAGGACGCGGGTGCAGTTCTCGCACTGGTCGCCGCGGGCCCTGTCGTAGCCGCAGTGGGGGCAGGTGCCCTCGACGTAGCGGTCCGGGAGGAAGCGGCCGTCGGTGGGGCTGTACACCTGGCGGATCGCGCGCTCCTCGATGAAACCGTTCTCGTTGAGCTTGCGGGCGAAGTGCTGGGTGATCTCGACGTTCTGCGGGCTGGAGCTGCGGCCGAAGTAGTCGAAGGCGAGGGCGAAGCCGTCGTAGATCGCCTTCTGGGCGTCGTGCGCCTGGGCGCAGAACTCGTCGACCGGGAGGCCCTGCTCCTTGGCGGCGAGCTCGGCGGGGGTGCCGTGTTCGTCGGTGGCGCAGATGTAGAGGACGTCGTGGCCGCGCCGGCGGAGGTAGCGGGCGTAGACGTCCGCCGGGAGCATGGACCCCACCATGTTGCCCAGGTGCTTGATCCCGTTGATGTACGGAAGGGCGCTGGTGATGAGGTGTCGAGCCATCGGGGGCTGCTCCCAGGTCGCTGCGTGTTTACGAACCTTGAAATCGTAGCCGACATGGGTGGGCCGCCCGCTTCTCGTTTTACGGGGTGAGAGGCGGGCGGCCGGGGGTGGGGATTTCCGCGGACGCTACGGCGGACGCTACGGGCGCCAGTTTGCGAGGACGCCCTCGTAGAACTCGGTGTCGGTGAGTTCCTTCGGGGTGGGGCCCGCGTGGAAGAAGGACGTGTTGCCGGTCTTCAGTTTGCGGAGGTAATCGAAGGCCTTGTTGTCGTGTTCACCGAAGGCGACGAAGGCGAAGTGGATGTGGGGGTGGGTTTTCGCGGCGTTGGTGAGGGACTGGGTGGCGGGGGTCTTGGCGTCGGGGGCGCCGTCGGTCTGGAAGATCACGAGGGCGGGGGTGCCGGGGGTGGTGGTCCTGTCGTGGTGGGTGAGGACGTGCTCGACGGCGACGTGGTAGCTGGTACGGCCCATGCGGCCGAGGGAGGCGTGGAGGGTGTCGATCTTGTTCTCGTGGTCGGGAAGGGTGAGTTCGCCGGTGCCGTCGACTTCGGTGGAGAAGAAGGTGACGTGGACCGTTGCCTCGGGGTCGAGGTGGGCGGCGAGGGCGAGGGTCTGCTCGCCGAGGGCCTGGGCGGAGCCGTCCTTGTAGTACGGGCGCATGGAGGCGGAGCGGTCGAGGACGAGGTAGATCTTGGTGGGGGTGGTGGTGGGGCTGGTGGCGGTGGTGAGGTCGTGGGCTTTGAGGGTGGTGGCGGCTGCGGTGTAGGCCGTGCGGAGGGTGGGGGGTACGGGGGTGTCGTGCCCACCCGCACCACCCGTGCGGCTTTCGTCGTCGGGTGCGGGTGGCCCCTGTGGGGTGTCCTCGCCGTTGGCGGGTGCGGGTTCGGGGGTGGGGGCGGCGGCCGGGGTGGGTTCCGGTTCGGTTACGGCTTCGGGCGCGGGCGCGGGCGCGGGCTCCGGCTCCGGCTCCGGCTCGGTTGAGTCGACCGGGGCGGGGGGCTCGGGCGCCACCGCTTCCGCCGCGACCTCGGCCTCCGGCCGCGACATCGCCCCGCCCTCGGCTACCGCCGCGGTCTCCGGCTGCGCCTCGGTCGTCGGGTCGGCTTCCGGAGTGGTCGGCGTGGTGGCCTCAGGCTGGGCCTCGACCTCGGCGGCGGTCTGCGGCTTCGCCGCGACCTCTGCCTCGGCTTCCGGCTGCGGCGCCGACTCGGCTTCGGGCGTGACGTCGGCCTGGGTCTTTGTCTCCGGCTCCGCCTCGACCTCAGCTCCGGCCTCCGGCTCGGGCTGCGGGGTGGGCCCGGCCGCCTCGGCCTCGGCCTTGGTCTGCGGCTCGGGTTGCGAGGTCGGCGCGGTGTCGGTCGCGGCTTCCGGCTCCGCGTCCGCTTCAGTCTCCGGCTCGGTGTCGGTCTTGGCTTCGGGCTTCAGCCGCGCCTCCGCTTCCGTTGCCGGAACGGCGGCCGCTTCGGTTTCCGCCTCGGTCAGGGGGGCGGGCTCGGTGGCGGTCTGCGGCTTCACCGTGACCTCTGCTTCGGCTTCCGGCTGCGGCGCCGACTCGGCTTCGGGCGTGACGTCGGCCTGGGGCTTGGTCTCCGACTCCGCCTCGACCTCGGCCCCGGCCCCGGCCTCCGGCTCGGGTTGCGGGGTGGGCTCGGCCGCCGCCTTGGCCTTGGGCTCCGGCTCGGGCTGCGAGGTCGGCGCGGTGTCGGTCGCGGCTTCCGGCTCCGTGTCCGTTTCGGTCGTCGGGTTGGCTTCCGGTGCGGTCGGCGCGGTTGCCTCCGGCTCGGTCGTCGGCTCAGGTGTCGCCGCGAGGTCGGTGTCCGGCTTCGGCTCTGCCTTGGTCTCCGGCGTCTTGGTAGCCGCCTCTGCGTCGGCCTCCGGCTTCGCCGTCTCGGCCTCGGCCTCCGGCGTCTCGGTCGCCGTCCCCGCCTCCGGCTCCGGCGTCTCGGCCGCCGCCTCGGGCTCTACAGCCGACGCGGCCTTCTCCGTGGCCGTCGGGTCCTCCGTGGCCGTCGCCTTCTCCGTGGCCGTCAGTTCTTCCGCGACCGTCGGCTTTTCCGCGGCCGTCAGTTCTTCCGTGGCCGTCGGGTCCTCCGTGACCGTCGGCTTTTCCGGGGCCGTCAGTTCTTCCGTGACCGTCGGCTCCGCGACCGTCGGTTGGGAGGGAATGCCCCTTTCCTCCCGGTCTCCCGGTGCGGCCGAAATTGGCTGGCGTGTGGTCGGGTGGGGGACCGTCACCCTGTCGAAAGCCGCCGCCACCAGGTCGTGCTCCTCGCGGGGTTCGGGGACCCGCGGCGTCGGGGTGGGGGTTGGTTGTGGCTGCGTGGGGACACCCTCTGCCTCGGGCTTGCGGCCCTTGCGGGAGCGGCCGAATGCGTTCCGCAGGAGAGTGAGAATGCCCATGTGCGCAACCCTTCGCGTGAGTTGATGCCCGTCAATCCCTGGCCAGGACGGACACGTAAGGTTAGCGGCCCGGGGAGGGTCGACGGCGTCCGCGTCAAGGGTTGGTCCAAGACGTGCTCGGCACAGACCTCAACTCCTTGACAGATGCCTCGGGTTCATGTGGCGTTCATTCGATCGCTCCGCTCTCGCACAAACGTGCTCCTACCGTCCGTCACGCTGGATTCAAGGGGAAGCAAGGGGAGTAAAAGTGCGCAACCTGCTGCCGATTATCAGAACGAATGACTCGCATGCGGGCGGTCGGTCCGCTCTGACCTGCCGTTTCCGCTGTGGTGACGCCTGCTTCCACGAGGTGCCCAACACCACCGCCAACCCGTACGTCGGCGACGTCATCGCCGGCGCCCTGAGCCGCCGCAGCGTGATGCGTGCCGCCGCCGTCGTCACCGCGGCCGCCGCCGCGGGCACGGCGGCCACCGTCGCCGCCGCCCCGCAGGCCGAGGCCGCGCCCGCCGACCGCTGGCACAAGCCGGGCAAGCCGGGCAACAAGGGCGCTCGCGGTCTGCGCTTCACGCCCGTCGCGCCGAACACCCACGACACCGTGACCATCCCCGAGGGGTACGCCCAGAACGTCGTCATCCGCTGGGGCGACCCCATCCTGCGCGGCGCGCCCGCCTTCGACCCGGAGAACCAGACCGCCAAGGCCCAGGCCGGTCAGTTCGGGTACAACTGCGACTTCCTCGCGCTGCTGCCGCTGCCCGGCGAGCGCAACCGCCAGATCCTCGTCGCCAACCACGAGTACACCGATGAGATGCTCATGTTCCGCGACTACGACGAGGACAACCCCACCCGCGAGCAGGTCGAGATCGCCTGGGCCGCGCACGGGCTGTCCGCGGTCGTGGTGGAGGGCGACCGGAGGACCGGCAAGCTGACGCCCGTGCCGCGGCATCACCTCAACCGGCGTGTGACCGCCACGACCGAGTTCCGGCTCACCGGCCCGGTCGCCGGGTCCGACCTGGTCAAGACCTCCGCCGACCCGACCGGCACCAAGGTCCTCGGCACCCTCAACGACTGCGCGGGCGGCGTGACCCCGTGGGGCACCACCCTGCACGGCGAGGAGAACTTCAACCAGTACTTCGCCAACGCGAGCCGTGCGACGGACAGGCGCTACGGCATGCCCACCGGCGGCAGCGGCCGCAAGTGGGAGCTGTTCGACAAGCGGTTCGACGTCGCCCAGGAGCCCAACGAGCCGCACCGCTTCGGCTATGTCGTCGAGTTCGACCCGTACGACCCGACCTCCACGCCGCGCAAGCACACCGCCCTCGGCCGCTTCAAGCACGAGGGTGCGACCGTGCGCCTGACGCACGACGGCCGTCCGGTCGTCTACTCCGGTGACGACGAGCGCTTCGACTACTTCTACAAGTTCGTCGGCAGCAAGCGCATGAAGAAGGGCCACTCCCGCGCCGTCCGCGAGCACAACCTGTCGCTGCTCGACGAGGGCACCCTCTACGTCGCCAAGCTCACCGGTGACTCCCCGGCCATCGAGATCGACGGCACCGGCAAGCTGCCGCGCGACGGCGAGTTCGACGGCTCCGGCGAGTGGATCCCGCTGGCCACGGCGACCGCGGACGGCGCGGTGTCCCACGTCGAGGGCATGACCGCCGAGGAGGTGTTCGTCTTCACGCGGCTCGCCGGTGACAAGGTCGGCGCGACGAAGATGGACCGGCCCGAGGACATCGAGCCCAACCCGCACACCGGCAAGGTGTACCTCGCCCTCACCAACAACAGCGCCCGAGGTGTCGGTTCGAACGCCAAGGCGGACGAGGCCAACCCGCGCAACGCCAACAAGCACGGGCAGGTCCTGGAGCTGACCGAGCGCTGGAACCGCGCCGATGCCACCAAGTTCGCCTGGTCGCTGTTCCTCGTCGCCGGTGACCCGGACGACCCGGCCACCTACTTCGCCGGCTTCCCGAAGGACCAGGTCAGCCCGATCTCCTGCCCGGACAACGTCGCCTTCGACCGGTACGGCAACCTGTGGATCTCCACCGACGGCAACCGCCTGGGCTCCCACGACGGCCTCTTCGGTGTCGCTACGCGCGGTGACCGGCGCGGTGAGCTGAAGCAGTTCCTGACCGTGCCGATCGGCGCCGAGACCTGCGGCCCGATCATCCAGGACCGCCGCGTCCTGGTCGCCGTACAGCACCCGGGCGAGGTCGACGGCGCGTCCGTGGAGAACCCGGCCAGCACCTGGCCCGACGGACCCGGCACGTACGTCCGCCCGGCCGTCGTGGCCGTGTGGCGCAAGGACGGCTGCGACATAGGCGCCTGACCGGCTGCCCGCGGCCGGCGCCTAGGCACGGGGTGTGGCGATGGCTCTCGCCGCCGCCACCTCCTGCCGCAGCGGCTCCAGGACGCTGCCCGCCGGGCCCGTGAGGCCGGTGCGGACGGGCGTGAGGGTCTCCGCCTCGCGAAGGCCCTCGGACAGTTCCCTCAGCTGCCGGGCCACCTGATCGATCTCTGCCTTCGACGGCGGTGCGGATCCGTGTCCGATGCGGACCCGTGCCGCCGTCGTCGCGTCCACGATGCGTTCCACGGCGATCACCAGCGGCCACCACGCGGCGGCCCGGCGGCCGGTGGGCGGGGGTTCGGTGAGGGCGCGCTGGAACTCCGTACGGATGCCGGACAGGTCGCGGTACAGGCGGCGGCGCATCCGGGCGCGGGCCGCGGGGTCCGCCGTGGCGGCGAAGGCCGTCTCGACGTAGCGGGCCGTGTCCGCCACCGCGTCGGCGAGGCGGTCGCCGACCCGGGTGCGCCAGCTCTCCGGCCACAGCAGATACCCGGCGGTCAGCGCGATCGCGCAGCCCATGAGGGAGTCGACCAGGCGGGGCAGCAGCAGGCCGGTGCCCTCCTGGTTGAGGATGTCGGACAGGAGCAGGATCACCGGCGTGATCGCCGCGGTCTGATAGCCGTACCCGCGTGGGGTGAGCGCCGGGATCAGCGGGGCGAGCAGCAGCAGGACCGGTACGTCCCACCAGCCGCGCGGCACCTCCGAGAGCACCGCCGCCGCGACGACCAGCCCGGCGACCGTGCCGAGCGCGCGCAGCAGGGCGCGGGAGAAGACCGAGCCGAAGTCGGGCTTGAGGACGAAGGTGATGGTCAGGGCGACCCAGTAGGAGCGCGGGACGGGGACGAGGGAGACCAGGGCCTGGGCGATGCCGATGCACAGGGCGAGGCGCAGGCCGTAGCGCCAGGAGCCGGCCGACAGGACGGTGTTGCGGGCGGCCCCGGCGGTGCGGACGCCGAGCGAGGCGGGGCCGCCGAGGTCGTCGATGCCGTACGGGTCGACGTCCGGCGCGGTGACGACGTCGGCGGCGTGCCGCAGGGCGTGGTCCACCGCGCGGGCGCTTTCGGTGGCGGGCGTCGGCAGGCGGAGCCGGAGCGGTTCGGTACGGCCGGTTTCGACCGCGTCGGCGAGGGCGTGGATGGCCGCGGGCACCTCGGGCGGCAGCGGCCGTCCGCTGAGGTGGGAGGCGGGGGCGGCCTCGACGAGCGGGGTGACGGCGTTCAACTGGGCGACCAGACGGGTCAGTTCGGGGCTGCGGCCGTGATGGCGGGCGCGGTGGGACAGGACCAGGTCGTAGGCCTCGTTGAGGGCGAGGGTGGCGGAGTGGCGGGCGTCGTCGTAGGCCACCGCGGAGTCGGCGCCGCAGACGGCGAGCAGATCGGCGACGGCCCGGTAGGTGCCGGCGACGGCGGCGCGTTCGGGGACGCCGGAGCGCAGCGGCCAGGCGAGCAGCGCGAGGAGCAGCACGAGCAGCCCGCCGCCGGACAGCAGCAGCGGCGCCGTCCACCACTCGCCCGGCAGCGGCAGCCCCGCCCCGATGACGGCGTTCAGCAGCAGGAGCAGCCCGGAGACGGAGGCGATCGCGCCGATCGTCGAGATCATCCCGGAGACCAGCGCGACGCCGGTGACGGTGGCGACGGCGACCCAGCCGTGGCCGTGGACGAGGGTGCCGAGGGTGACGCCGACGGCGCCGAAGAGCTGCGGCACGGCGATGGTCAGCACCCGCAGCCGGTACGCGGCGGCCGTGTCGCTGATGACGCCGGACAGGGCGCCCATGGCGGCGAGGGCGCCGTAGGCGGGGCGGTCGACGGTGAGCCCGATCGCGAGCGGCAGCGCCAGCGAGACGGCCGCTCGGGCGACGGCGGGCCGGTTGACGGGCGCCGGCTGCGACCGGAGGTTCCTGACCAGCCAGTCGGGCGGTGTGAGACTGACGGGGAACTCGCGGGCCATGGGGCCATTATGGCCGTTTGATCACGTCCGGTCAGGAGCGGCCGGTTCCGCCTGAGCGGGACAGAGCGGGACAGAGCGGGGCTGAGCGTGACGGAGAGGCGCTAGGCGTCCACTCGGGCCAGGAACTCCCTCAGCGCCGCGTTGAAGTCGTCCGGGCGTTCCAGGTTCGGCATGTGGGCCGCGCCGTCGATCACGTGGAGGGTGGAGTCGGGCAGGGCCGTGTGCATGGCCCGGGCGTCGGACACCGGCGTGTACGTGTCGTCCGCGCCGACCACCACCAGGGCCGGGACCGTGACGCGGGTCAGCAGTTCGCGGTAGTCGGGGCGTTCGGCCCGGCCGCGCAGGGCCGCCGCGGCGCCCTCCGGCGGGGTGCCGGTCATCATGCCGTGGACGTGGGCCTTGACCTCGGCGGACGCGTACGGGGCGACCATCTTCTCCAGCACCTCGTCGGCGTACCCCCGCATGCCCTCCCGGAGCAGCCGGTCCGCCGTCGCGGTGCGGGCGCGTCTGCCCTCGGGTGTCTCGGCCGCCGGGAAGGTGTCGGCGAGGACCAGTCCCCGGACGCGGTCGCCGAAGCGGGCGTAGCACTCCATCGCGATCTGGCCGCCCATCGACAGCCCGGCCAGGACGTACGACTCCACCTTCAGCTCCTCCAGCAGGGCCCCGATGTCCTGCGCGAAGACGGAGAGCGGGGTGATGCCGGGGGTGACCGGAGACGCGCCGTAGCCCCTCAGGTCGGGGGCGATGACGCGGCGCTCGGCGGCGAACGCCTCGATCTGCGGTGCCCACATCGTGTGGTCGAAGGGGTGGCCGTGGACGAGGACGAGGGGCGGCCGGGACGGCGTATCGGCGCCTTTGTCCTCGTATGCGAGGAAGGAGGTCATGTGGTCGACCCTAGGTGGGCCCAACTCCTCGGTGCAATAGGATCTTTGCTCTCGGTGCAATCCGGATCCGGCGAGGGTGGGGCGACGTGGACGACTATCTGGCGCTGGCCGACCGCATCGCCGCCGACATCGCCGCCGGGCGGCTCAGGCCAGGCCAACGGCTGCCGCCGCAGCGGGGTTCGCGCGGCGGCGCGGGATCGCCGCGTCGACCGCCGGGCGGGTGTACGGCGAACTCGTGCGCCGGGGACTGGTGGTGGGCGAGGTCGGGCGCGGCACCTTCGTGCGGGCCGCGCCGACGGCGCCAGGGGGCCGGGCGCTCACCGAGCCGTCGACCGCCGCCCCCGTCAACCTCGAACTCAACTACCCCACCGCGCCCGGCCAGTCCCGTCTCCTCGCCCCCGCCCTCGCGCCCCTCCTCGACCCCGACACCCTCACCGAGGCCCTCCGCCCGGCCGCCGCCACCGGCACCGCCCCCGCCCGCGAGGCCGCCGCCGGGCTCCTCGGCTGCCCCGACCCGGGACGGCTGCTGTTCACCGGCAACGCCCGGCAGGCGATCGCCGCCGCCCTCGCCTCCCTGGTCCGGCCGGGCGGCCGGGTCGGTGTCGAGGAGCTGACGTATCCGCTGGTGAAGGAGATCGCCGCCCGGCTCGGCAGCACACTGGTCCCGCTGGCCATGGACGAGGACGGGCTCCTGCCCGAGTCGGTGAGGAGCGCCCACCGCAGCGCGCCCCTGTCCGCCCTCTACGTCCAGCCGACGCTGCACAACCCGACGTCGGTGACGATGAGCGAGGAGCGCAAGCGCCACGTCGCCCAGGTGGCAGTGGACTTGGAGATCCCCGTCGTCGAGGACCGCATCTGGTCCTTCCTCCGGCCCGAGCCGCCCCTCGCCGTCCACGCGCCGCACCTCACGCACGTCGTCGACGGTCTGTCCAAGCGTGTCGCGCCCGGACTCACCGTCGGTTTTCTCGTCGTACCGCCGGGACGGGTGGACGCGGTGGCGGGGGCGATCCGGTCCGGGGGGTGGAGTGCGGGGCGGTTCGCGCTCGAGGCGGCGGTGGGGTGGCTCGGGGACGGGACCGTGGAGCGGCTGGTGGCGGCCAAGCGGGCGGACGCGGCGCGGCGGCAGCGGATCGTGCGGCGGTGGCTGGGCGACTTCGCCGTACGGAGCGACCCGGGGGCCTATTACGCCTGGTGGGAGCTGCCGCCGCCGTGGCGGGCGGACACCTTCACGGCGGCCGCCGCCGCGCACGGCATCGCCGTCACGCCCGGGACCGCCTTCGCCGCGGGCGCGAACCGCACGCCGGACGCCGTCAGGCTTGGGCTCGCGTCGGCTGCTGAGGCGGAACTGGAGCGGGCGTCACGGGTGCTGGCCGACGTCGTGCGAGACGGCCGTAACGGCCGGTGACCCAGGCGGTCAGCGCCACCGCGAGGCCCAGGCCCACGAGCAGCCAGGACGTGGTGCGCAGGGTCGCGGTGAGGGCGTCGTAGACCGCGCCGGCGGCGGGCCGGGAGACCGAGGCGGGCAGGTCGGACAGGGTGAGCGCGCGGCCGACGGCCACGGCCGCGCCGAGCAGGGCGCCGCCGAGGGCCGTGCCGAGGGCGGTGGCGGCGAGCGCGCGGCGGCGGCAGGTCGCGACGGCGATCCCGGCGACGGCGAAGGTGACGGCCGCGACCGGCAGCCAGAGGGCGGCGACTTCCAGCACGTCGTATCCCTTTCGGAGCCGGTCCAGAGCGTCGGGCGCGAGGACCGCGACCTCGGTGTGGCGGACCGGGATGTGGTGGGCCAACGGCACGTTGTCGTTGGCGAGCTGGTGCTTGATGCGGGTGGTGACCGGGGCCAGGTCGACGGTGACGGGGGCGGCGCGCGGGTGGTTGTCGTCGCGCAGGGCGCGCAGCACGGCGTCGTGCACGGCCCGGTTCGCCGCGTCCCAGCCCGCCCGGAAGGCGTCGGTCCGGGTGAACGAACGCGCCGTGTCCCGCACGAACGGGCCCAGCGCGCCCCGCGTGCCGTCGATCCGGTGCGCCACCTCGTCCCCGACGGTGTCGGCGACCGCCTCCCGCACGGCCGGGTCACCGGCCAGCGGCGCCATCGTGCGGACGTAACGGCCGGTGTCGGTCAGGCCGTACGCCGCCCAGGCGGCCAGCGCGCCGAACGGGACCAGCAGGCAGCACAGGGCGATCAGCGCGGCGGACAGGGCGCCGCGCAGGCGGGGGGCGTGTGCTGGTCCGGGGGACACCCCTTCAGACAACGGCCTGGGGGCGGGCGGTGCGAGCGGTACGCCTGCAATCGGGTGTATGTGCCGAGTCGTGGTGGCGGAGCCGGGGTTTCGCTCTCCGGTGGAGGGCTGGGCCGAACGGGTGTTTCCTGGAAGGGAAGCGTTTCTCGGGCCTCGTCGGACGACCGGGGCGTGCTGTCCGTCGTCCGGTGAGTGGAGGGATGAGGGAAGGCGTGGACCCCGGCCACCAAGCCGGGGTCCACGCGCAAGACGGTCTGGGCCGCACACCCGACCAAGCCCCACCCCTCCCGCCCGCCGCGCAAACTCACTCAGCCGGGTGAACATCACCAACTGGGCTGGATTCGGGACGGGTTGCCTGCCCTACGCTCAGCGCAACACAACCGCAGACATGTGACGGCCCTCGCCGGGACGGGCAATCCCGGAGCGAGGGCACGGTGATCGGCAACGACCTCGCTCAGCACCGCGAACTCTCGCTGGTCGCGATGGGCCTGGCCCTGCACATCCAGTCGCTGCCCACGGGTGCCCGCGTCGACATCAAGACCCTCGCCGCCCGCTTCCACGAAGGCGCCACCCGCATCGCCGCCGCCCTGCGCGAACCGGAGGCCCACGGCTACCTGCGCCGCGTCCGCGAACGCATCCCCGGCGGCCGCATCATCACCCGCACGATCTCCTGCAACCAGCCCGGCACCCGCCCGAGCCCCCGCCCGCCGCGACCCGCTGAACCGAAGCGACCGGCCCTCCGCAGGACCCTCCCCGCCGTACCCAAGCCGATCTCCCCCTCCCCGGCCCTCCTCCAGGCCGCCACCGACCTCCTCGCCGGCCTCCGCCGCCACGACCCCGGGCTGCTGCTCTCCGCCTGCGACACGGCCCACCTCGCCCCTGGCGTCGCCGCCTGGCTGGAACGCGACGTCACCCCCACCGCCGTACGCCACGCCCTGACCACCGACCTCCCACCCGAAGGCCTCCGCCGCCCCGCCGCCCTCCTGGCCCACCGCCTCACCGCGCACCTGCCGCCCCCACCCCCGTTCCGCGCCCCCGCCCCACCACCGGAAGCCGTACGTCACCCCCGCCAGACCTGCGACGGCTGCGACCGCGCCTTCCGCGCCCCGAACCGGGCCGCTGCCGCGACTGCCGCACGCCAGTTGCCACGGCTGCCTGACGCCGTCCCGTCCCCTTCCCTATGAAGGCAGTTCGCGAACGAGGGCCTCGACCCGCGTTCCTGCCCGGCGATGGCCTGCCGCGATACGGCGACTAGGCGCCAGGGCCCGTGTCCTCGTGCGTGTAGTAGCGGTAGAACAGCACCACGAACACGGCCCCCGCGATCACCACCGACAAGGCGGCCGAGCGCAGCACGCTGGGGCCGGTCTGGTTGTACAGGAAGCCGAACGCGACGCCCCAGAACGCCGCCCAGGCCAGCGCGTGTGCCCCGCGCCGCAGCCGCGCCGCCGCCTGGCGCACGACGGCGTACACCACGACGAACACGAGCGCGGTGACAAAGCCGAACAGCAGGTTCCAGCCGGTGATGGGGCCGCCGCCGCGCCGGTTCGCCGCGGCCCAGTAGCCGTAGAGCAGCCCGACGCAGATCGGTACGGCCCAGTGTGCGATGGCGTGCGTGCGCGGGCTGAAGATGTCGGGTGTGCGGGTGGCGCCGGGCCGGGTGGCGGGCGCGCCGTGCGGGCCGGTGGCGGGCACGGGGGCGCCGGGCGGCCGTGCGCCGGGCGCGGGTGCCGCGTGAGCCATGGGTGCACTCCTCTCTCCTCGCCCCCGCCTTCCAGGGCACACCGCGGGAGGGCGGGCGGCAAGTCGGGTGGCCGGGGTTCGGATGCGCACGGCACGAGGGCGTGTTTCGCTGTGGTGCATGACCAGGCCCGTGACCGGGGGCGGCGGGATGCACAGCCTGCTCGACCGGTATCCCCGCGCCGGGCGCCGGGAGGCCCTGCCGCACCAGATGCTGCGCGTGCGCGGCCGCAGCGTCGCCTGGGTACCGCCGCTGCTGCTCCTGCTCGGGATCGCGGTGGTGGACGTCTTCACGCCCGACGACTTCCGGATCATCTCCTGGATCGTGCTGGTGCCCGGTATCGCCGCCGCGATCTGCGGGGTGTGGGCCACGGCCGCCTTCGTGGTGCTGTCGCTGCTGACGTACCTCGTCGTGGACAGCGCCTGGCCCGACGAGTTCCATGTCGGGCTGCCCGACCTCATCCTGATCGCGCTGGGCGGCCTGCTCGCCACGGCGGCCTGCGCGGTCCGCATCCGCGGCGAGGAGCGCATCCTGCGCATCCGGGGCATCGCCGAGACGATCCGCCGCACCGTCCTGCGCCCGCTGCCCGCGCGGTGGGGCGGCCTCGACCACGCGGCGGTGTTCCTGGCCGCCGACACCGACGCCCGGGTCGGCGGCGACTTCTACGACATCCAGCCGGGCCCGCACGGCACCCGAGTCCTGGTGGGCGACGTCCAGGGCAAGGGCCTCGGCGCGGTGGAGGCGGCGGCGGCCCTGCTGGGCACGTTCCGCGAGGCCGGCTACCACGAGCCGGACCTCGCCACGGTCGCCGAGCGCCTGGAGGCACGCATCCGGCGGCACCGGGACCACGTCGCCGCCCTCGGCCGCGCGGACTTCGACCGCTTCGCCACCGCCGTACTGCTCGGCTTCCCCCCGGACGCGACGGACGCGGTGGACGTCGTCAACTTCGGCCACGACCCCCCGCTCATCGCCGGCCCACAGGGCGTGCGCACCCTGCCCGCGGGCGGTGGCCTCCCCCTCGGCCTGGGCGACCTCGTCCCCCGGGGTGCGCCCACCCTGCCCCCGGTGCGCAGATTCCCCTTCGTGGCGGGCGAGACCCTGCTCCTCACCACGGACGGCGTCACCGAGGCCCGCGGCCCGGACGACACGTTCTACCCGCTGACCGTCGAGGTGACCCGCGCCGTCACCACCGACCCGCGCACCGCGAAGCCACGGCGCCTGGTGGCCTTCGTACGCGACGGGGTGCTGCGGCACTCGCGGGGGCATCTGGAGGACGACACGACGGTGTTCGCGGTGCGGAGGATCCACAGCGACAGCGGGTCGGGGTGAGGGAGACGATCGACGGCACATCGCGGCACTTCCGGCACAGCGCCTGGGTGGGCGTCCGCCGTCCCGGGTCCGGCGGGCGGCGCAGCGGTTACGGTGCTGACGTACGTGATCGACAGGGAGGGACCATGCCGGGGACCGTGTTGCTGGTGGCCGCTTCGCCGGTGGGGAAGGGGCGGCTGGTGGACGCGGCCTCGGTGCTTCCCGTGCTGGCGGCCGTCGCGCCCGGGGTGCTGGCGGGCACGGACACCGCCAACGTCGTCGAGCTGGCCGACCCGGTGGAGCCGCAGGCCGTGCTGACGCGGCTGCGGGCGGCCGCCGGGACCGTGGGCCCGCTGACGGTGTTCGTCACCGGGCAGCTCCTGCTGGACCGGCGGCAGCGGCTGCCGCATCTGGCGCTGGCACGCACGACACCGGCCACCGTGCGCTACACGGGCTTCCCCTGGCACTGGTTCCGGGAGGAACTGCGGCTGCGCGCCCCGGGCACCACGACCGTCTTCCTCGATCTGCACGCCGACGCGGAGAGCTGGGAGCGGCTGCGGAGCACCCCGCTCGACTCCGGGCGGAACTGCGCCGTGTACGGGCGGATCGCGCCGCCGCCGCAGCGGCGTACGGTGGCCGACCCGTCGTACATGAAGGCCGTCGCGACCCTGCTCCGCAGCGGGCACCGGCCGCCCGTGGAGCAGCTGCACCAGCAGGCGCTCAGTCGGATCACGGGGGAGGCCCCCGGCATCGTGCTCGCCGCGCGGGCGCCCGGCGTGAGCGATCCGCACGCCGCCATCTCCGCCGCCGTGCAGGCCGGGCGGCACGCCGACGCCGACGCCCTGGCCGCCCGGTGGGAGCAGGCCGCCGTACGGGCACACGGGCCCGCTTCCGAGGAGGCGCTGCACTGGACGGAGGTGCGGGCGGACCTGGCGATGTTCGCGGGGGACGCCGCCCGCAGCTGCCGTACCTGGCTCGCGGTGGCGTCGGCGCGGCTGGCCGCCGGGCAGGCGCCGGACGCGCCCGCCGTCGAGGCGGCCGTCGACCGCGCCCACCACCAGTGGGCCGAGATCCGCGACCCGGCGCGGGCCCGCGAACTGGGTGCGGTGCTCGCCGAGGTGCGCGGCCGGGTGCCGGGGCGGCGGGTCGGCGCCCTGGACCACGTACAGCGGCAGCTGCGGCAGCTGCAGACGCAGAACTGAACGCACCGGCCGCGTCCGGACCCTCCCCAGGCGACAACCCCGCTGCCATGATGGTGAGTTATGGCTGACGGGGACGGAGTGACGGGCCGGGTCATCCGCGTCCGGTTGGACGAGACCGCGACCGAGAGCGACATCGGCGCGCTGCGCAAGTGGCTGGAGCGGGAGCAGCGCCTGGACGAGCTGGTGCGGGCGGGGAAGCTCCGCATCCACGAGCGGCGCCGCACCGACGAGACCGGCGCTCCCATGGGCGTCGGCATGGAGATCGTCGTCGCGCTGGTCAGCGCGGCCGCGACCGTCGCCTTCAACCAGCTGCTGGTGCAGGTCGGCCAGGCCGTGGAGGCCTGGCGGGCCAACCGGCGCGAGGTGGAGGACGGCGATCCGCCCGAGGGCAGCGTGGAACCAGTGGACCTCGACGGGTAAACCGGTGACCCGTTTCGACCCGCGGGGGAGGGTGAACCGGGCACTGATCGTGGGTGTCTCCACATACGACTTCACCGAGCCGCCGCACGGTGTGCCCGGCGACCTCCCGGCCGTCGAGCACAACCTGGACCGGCTCAGGGACGCCCTCGCCCGCGGCGGGGTCTTCGGCGCGGACGAGATCACCGTCGAACGCTCGCCCTCGCTGGACGACTTCGACCGCGCGCTGCGCACGGCCGCCGAGGAGGCCGAGGGGCTGCTCCTGCTGTACTTCGCCGGGCACGGCGCCATCCCCAGCGCGGGCGACGAGCTGTTCCTGCAGATGCGCAACGCCAGCGTGATCGCGGGCGGGCACGCCGTCTTCCCCGGCGCGGAGATGTTCACCACCGTGCTGACCTGGCTGGCCAGCAGCCCGGCCGAGCGGATCGTGGTGATCCTGGACTGCTGTTTCGCGGGCAACGCGGCGTGGATCTGGGAGCACTTCCGGGACAAGCGGCGCGTCCTGCTGCTGATGAGCGTGCAGGCCAACCACCGCACCGACGCGGGGGACGGCGGTACGCCGACGCCGTTCACCGGGGAGCTGCTGCACCTGCTCGACGCGCCTGGCGAGCTGGGGTTCCGGGAGGTGTCGGACGCGCTGCGCAAGCGGATGGCGAAGGGGCGTCACGAGACGCTGCGCAAGGAGCCGTGGACGCCGCAGAGCCGGGCGGAGCACGACGAGGACGTGCTGTTGTCGGCGCGGAAGGAGAGACCGACGGGGCCCGACGCGGGTGCCGTACGACCGCCCGAGCCGCGGCCGTCGCGGCAGTCGCGGCCGTCGCATCGGCCGCATCCGCCGCATCTGTCGCATCTGTCGCATCCGTCGCGGCCGGAGCCCTCGAACCCCCGTCCGGCACCGTCACCGCACCGGTTCCTCGCCACCTGGATCACGGCCCTTCTCTCCCTCACCGCCACCGGCCTCGGCCTGTGCGCCCTGACGGGCCTCGTCGGCGGTTCCGCCGCCTGCGTCCCGCCCCTCGAACTGCGCGTCCTGACCGACCCCGACCTGGAGGCGACGGTCAGCGCGGCGGCCGACGCGTATCTGACGTCGGAGGCGAACACCACCGGCGACGGCTGCCGGCGCAGCGGCATCACCGTCTACAGCGCGGGCTCCGCCGACGCGGTCACCGCGCTGCGCCACGAGTCGGCCGCCTGGCACGAGCCCCGTAACGAGGACCTCAACCCGCAGCGCGACATCGGCCCGCAGCCCGACATCTGGATCCCCGCCTCGCGGGCGGACGCCGCCCGCGTCACCGACGACCAGGACACGGACGCGCTGGCCCGCCTGACGCCGGACGACCGGGCGCTGGCGTACTCCCCGATCGTGCTGGCCGTGCCCGCGAAGCTCGCCGCCGCCTCCCTGGACGAGCGGGTCGGCGGCCCGCTGACCGGCATGCTCGACGCCCTGCGCGAGCGGCACGAGGACGCCGAAGTACGCCGTCCCGACCCGGAGTTCGCCGACGCCGCGCTGCTCGCCACGATCGGCCTGTACGGCACGGGCGCCGACCCCGGCCGGGTGGAGCAGCAGCTCGCCCCGCCGGGACCGCCCTCCCCCACCGCCGCCGACCTGCTGTGCGCGCTGCCCGACGACGACGCCGTGGACCACCGCACCGCCGCGCTCGTGCCGGAGTTCCTGATGAAGAGCGGCGTCGGCTGCGACCGTACGACGCGCAGCCCGCGTATCGCCCAGTACCCCGGCGACGTACCGGGCCTGGAGCCCGTCTTCGTCCGGGTCCGCTGGGAGGGCGCCGACCGGGACCGGGCCGCGCGCGACGAGGCGGCCGAGGACTTCCGGACGTGGCTCTCCGGGGAGGGCGGTGGGGCCGCGTTCGGCGCGGCCGGGTTCCGCGCCGCCACCGGCGACCGGCCCCTGCTGGACGCGGACGAGGTCCCCGACGGGGTGCTGCCCGCGCCGTCCCTGCTCATCGAGTCGGCCGGGCGGGACGCGATGGAGACGGCCCTGCGGAAGTACCGGGACGCGCGCGGACCCGGGCGGGTGCTGTTCCTGCTCGACAGCTCCGGTTCGATGGCCGGGCTGTGGCAGGGGCCGAGCGGCGGCCCCGGGCTGCTGAAGCAGTCGCTGGGCGGGCTCGGCAGGCGGGACGCGTACGGCGTGTGGGCGGTGGCGGACATCGGGGACCGCTCGTACGAGACCCTGCTGCCCTTCGGCCCGCACAGCCGCCGGTCCGCCGAGGCCGCGATCGACGCCGGGGCCCGGGTCCGGGACGCCGAGGCCGATCCGTACGCCGCCCTGGTGGCCGCGCTCGACGACATGGCGGAGCGCGGCGCCGACGACGACCGGCCCCAGCTGATCGTGCTCATCACCGACGACGAGGACGCCGGCCGCCTCACCGGCGCCCGCCTCGACGACGTACTGAGCCGGGCCCGCCTGACGAACGTGCCGATCACCATGGTGTCGCTGGCGAGCGGCGGCTGCGCCGCGGGCAAGCCGGACGCCCTGATCGCGGTGGCGAGCGGCGGCCGCTGCCTGGACGCCGATGACGAACTCGGCACGGGCCTGAGCGCGGAGGTCGCCCGGACCGGAACGGGGGAGCGGTGAGGGGAGTGCGGCGGCTCGCGGTGCTGCTGGTCCTGTTGCTGGTCGGGTGCGCGGAGGGCGCGGTGGCGTGCGGTGGCGGTTGTCCGGGCGCCGACGGTGAGCTCGGTGCGGGTACCGGAGCGGGGGTGGGGTGAGGGTGGGGCGGGGGGTGGTGTTGCTGGTTGTGTTGCTGGTCGGGTGCGCGGAGGGCGCGGTGGCGTGCGGTGGCGGTTGTCCGGGCGCCGACGGTGAGCTCGGTGCGGGTACCGGAAGGGGGGAGCGGTGAGGGTCCGACGGCTCGCGGTGTTGCTGGTTCTGCTGCTGGTCGCGGCGTGCACGGGCGGCGGGGACGGTACGCGGGTCCGGCCCACCGCCGATGTGCCCGGTGACATCGTGGTCGCCGGTGGACGGGACGTCACCGGCAAGAACGGCATCCGGCAGCAGCTCATCGACGCCTGGAACCGGCAGCAGGAGCAGGACAACACCGGCTACCGGGCCCGCCTGGTCGAACTCCCCGGCAGCGCCGACGAACAGCGCAGCCAGCTGCTCGGCGCCCTCCAGTCCGGCAGCGCCGCCTACGACGTCGTCATCGTGGACGTGACATGGGTGCCGGAGTTCGCCGCCGCCGGTCTGGTCCGCCCGCTGCCCGGCGAGGTACTCGACCCGGACGTCATCGAGTCCGTCGCCGACACCGCCCGCTGGGACGACAGGGTTTACGCCGTGCCGTTCAACAGCGACGTCGGGCTCCTCTACTACCGGCGCGACCACCTCCGCGACGGCGGCGTGCAGCGCACCGACCTCAGCGGCGGCCTGGACTGGCGGGAGCTGGAGGCCATGGCCGAATCCCTCGACGAGAACCCGCCCGACGGCTACGAGAAGGGCTGGACCACCCAGCTCGCCGCCTACGAGGGCCGCACGGTCAACGCCGTCGAGGCGTTCGCGTCGGCCGTGCCCGATCTCGCCCTCACCGACGCCGACGGCCACTACAGCGCCACCGTCGACGAGCTGACCGAGGGCGTCGCGGAGCTGCGCCGGCGCACCCAGGCGCCGTACCTCCTGCAGGACGCCGTCCACTCCGACGAGGCCGCGACCCTCGGCGACTTCGAGGACGGCCGCACGGCGTTCCTGCGGCACTGGCCGTACGCCTACCGCACCCTGCACCAGAGCCTCACCGAGGAACAGCTCGGCGTCGCCCCGCTGCCCGGCCGGGCCGTCCTCGGCGGGCAGAACCTCGCGGTGACCGGCGCCTCGCCGCGGCCCGCGAAGGCGCTGGAGCTGATCAGGTACCTCACCGGCAAGGAGAGCGAACGCTGCCTGCTGGACGCGGGATTCGCGGCGACACGCGCGTCCGCGTACACCGACGACGCCGTACGCTGCACCGCCCCGGCCGCTGCGCCCGCCCCGTCCGGCGAGAGCGCCGACCGCATGCCCCGCGACACCGCCGGCCGCCCCGCCTACGCCCGCCGCATCCTGCTCCCGGCCCTGCGAAACGCCGTGCACCGCCCGCGCACCGCCCTGTACGGCGCCTTCACCCAGACGTTCACCGCCCAGCTGGGCGCCCTGTTCGGCGACCGCCCACCGGGGGACGCGGCACTGGCGGAGAGCCTGGACGCGGCGCTGAAGAGAGCGCTGCCCGACTAGCGCGGCTCGTAGGGATTCGCCGGTTCCGGCACTGTCCGCACGCTCCCGGCGTCGAGCACGGGCGGCCACGCCCCGTCCGTGCCCACGCACGCCCTGCACGGTGATCACGGTGAACACCGTTCACCAGGCCACGACCGGTGGGGTGGAGAGGTCGAGCGCGGGCACGGGCCCGAGCACGGAGGCGACGGTCGCGAGGGCGATCAGCGCGGTGCCGCCGACGGCGGTGTGGACGAGCGCGCGGATGCCGACCCGCAGCCCGTCGGCCAGTGTCGGTTGGTTCTCCTGATGCGCCACATCCTCCACGCGCCTTGCTTCCGGTCGTCCGGTCGGTGCTCGCAGAGGTTGGCCAGGGCCGCTGTGCGTCGCCCCGGTGTCGTCACAGAGGGGGCTGTGCGGGTGCGGGCCCGAGGGTGGTGGTGCCGGGGGCCGTACGGTGGCCCAGTCCCGTCCGGTACGCGTCCAGCGCGGCCTCCACCCGGCCGGTGCGGCGCAGCAGATCGCCGAGCAGTCGGCACAGGTCGGCCAGGTCACCGGCGGCGCCCGCGCGTTCCAGCAGGCTGAGGGCGCGGACGTAGTGCTCCTCGGCCGACTCCGTGTCGCGCGCGTCCTCGGCGATCCGGCCGAGGAGGCGGTGCGCGGCGGCGGCATGTACGGCACCGCGTTCGGAGGAGAGGTCGCCGAGCACGTCGTTCAGGAGGGCGGCGGCGGCCTCGGACTTGCCGCGCCGGTGCAGTACGTCGGCGAGCTCGACGGCGACCTGGCTGCTGTAGAGGGCGGCGCGCTGGGCGGAGAGCATGTCCTGGGCGGCGCGCAGTTCGGTCTCGGCGCGCTCCAGGTCGCCGTTCTGGGCGTAGACGTAGCCGCGCATCCAGTGGCAGTTGGCGAGTTCGGTACGGATCTGGAGCTGGCGGTACATCTCGGCGGCCTTGACCAGCGAGGCGTCGGCCTCGGCGAGGCGGCCCTCGGCGACCAGGGTGCGGGCGACCTGCCGGTGCATCCGGGCGACCAGGGCGGGGTCGCCGGCCTGCGGGGCGAGGGCGAGCGCGAACTCGGCGGCCTGGGCGGCGCGGGCATGGGCGCCCATGTCCATGTAGGGGCCGATGGCGGCGGCGTAGAGAAGGAGCAGGGCGTCCGGGTCGTGCAGTCCGCCGCGGTTGAGTTCGTCGAGGGTGGACTCCAGGAGGTAGACGGCGTACCGGAGTTCACCGGCGAGGTAGTGGGCGACGGCGCGGCCGCGCAGGGCGGGGACGCGGGCGGGAAGGGGTGCCTCGTCGAGGGTCTTCTCGGCGCGCTCGAAGTGCCGGCGGGCGGCGGTCAGGTCGCCGGTGTCCAGCGCGCACTCGCCGAGGCCGAGCAGCGCGGTGGCCTGCTCGTCCACCAGGCCGTGCGTCTCGGCCTGCGCGAGCAGGGCGGCGTACCGCACCCTGGCCTGCTCCGCCTCCCCGGTGGCGAGGGTGCGCTGGGCCTCGGTCAGCTGGAGGCGGAGGTCGGTGGCGAGGCGGGCGGGGCGGCCGGTGGCCAGTTCGTCGAAGGCGACGCCGAGGCGGTCGGCGAGGTGGCGCAGCGCCTCGTCGGAGGGGCGGACGCGGCCGGCCTCCAGGGTGGAGATGTAGGCGGGGGTGTAGGCCGGTTCGGCCAACTGCCGCTGGGTGAGGCCGCGTTCGTGCCGCAGCTGCTGCACCCTGCGCCCGATGGTCTCCGGGTCGTCCCGCTTCGCCATGGGCTTAATCATGCCAGTAAGTGGACTTATGTTGAGGGGTGTTGGGGGAGGAAGGGCCGCTGTCGAGGGCGGGTCGGCTGTGGCCGCCCGGGGCCGGGCGGGATGGGCCGACTCCCCCCGGACCTCTTCCAGGTCGACCTCGGAACCCCCTAGGTTAGGAACGAGATTAAGGCTGCTTAACCCCCCACTGTCGTTGCGAGGTTGCCGTGCACGGACCCACATCCGCTCCCCACGGACGCCCTTCCGCCCGCTACGCCCGAGCGTTCGCCGCGGCGGTCGTCGCGGCCGCGGCCCTGATCACGGCGGCGAACGCGGGGCCTGCGCGGGCTGCGGACGCAGTGCAGCGGGCTGCGGACCCAGTGCAGACGTCTGTGCAGGGGGCGTGCGGCGAGAGCCGGTGAGTGAGGGTGGTGAGGGGGCTGGGGGCCGGGGCCGAGCTTGGGTGAGTGGGGGTGGCAGGTGGTGGCCGAGCTTGGGTGAGCGCGGGCTTCAGGCGCCGACCGAGGTCGGTGAGCCGGGGGCTGAGGGCGGTGAGCCGGGGCGACAGCCGGTGACCGAGGCTGGTGAGCCGGGGCCACAGTCGGTGATCGAGGTCGGTGAGCCGGGGGCTGAGGGCGGTGAGCCGGGGCGACAGCCGGTGACCGAGGGCGGTGAGCGCGGGCGTGGGGCGGTCACCTGCCGGTGCGCCCTCATCGTCTCGGCCAGGGACGCGCAGCGGCCCGCCGGGGCCCGCGTCCGCGCCGTGCCCGCCCGAGGGCGGGCCACTTCGGGCTGCTGCCGGGCGGCGGGTCGCAGGGCCTGACCTCGTCGACATCCGGGTGGCCAGTGCTCCGGCGGACGGTGCGCCGCGAGCTGACGCGGGACGGACGCCGACTGGTCCGGGACTCCCCTGTGCGGGCCGTGGGTGGGCGAACGCGGTTTCGGGTGGCCGGGTACGGGTAGTCGGGCCTCGTTTCCGGGCGGGTCGTGGTGTGTGGTGCCGCCGCGTGCGACGCCATCCCACGTCGTCCGAAGCGGTCGTCGGAGGAGGGAGTCGCCGTGCGGCCCAGGGACGAACCGGAACAGGCGCGGGCCGCCGACGCGATCGCCGACGGGGTGCGGGGCGCCGAGCCCGGTGAGATACCCCACAGGCTGTGCCGCGTCGCGGTCCGGCTGCTACCGGTGGCCCGGGCGAGCGTGTCGCTGTGCAACGAGGGCATGCCCGTACCGCTGAGCGCCAGCGACGACCGGGCGGCGTACCTGATGGAGGTCCAGGCCACCCTGGGTGAGGGCCCGTGCCTGCACGCCGCGCGCACCGGCGCACCCGTGATCGCGTCCGACCTGGCGGGCGGCCGGGACGCCGACCGCTGGCCGGTCTTCGCCCAGCAGGCGACGGAGCTCGGGGTACGGGCGGTGTACGCGCTGCCGCTCGGCGACGACGCGGGATGCCTGGGCACGCTGGACCTCTACCGCGACGTACCCGGCATGCTCAGTCCCCGCGAACTGCGCACGGCGTACCTCATGGCCGGCGTCATGACGGTCGCCCTGATGGCCCTGCCCACCGGCGAGGAGAACGGCGCCCGCCCCCCGGACGGCGTCTGGCTCAGCGAACTGGCCACCGGGCACGACGAGGTCCACCAGGCCATCGGCATGGTCATGGCCCAGCTGGGCGTGAGCGCGGACGCGGCGCTGGCGCGGCTGCGGGGGCACGCGTTCGCACGGGGCCTGACGGTGCTCGACGTCGCGCACGAGGTGGTGGCGCACAGGGAGCGCTTCGAGCGGGACTAGCTGTATTGATCACGAGCGTTGCTGACGCCTGCCCGGCGGATCATGCCGCGGCCGCGGGATCTGGCACGCCACGCTCACGAGCTCGCGCGGGACGCCCCCGTCGCCCCCACTCAGCTGCGCTCATGGAGGTGCCGTCGATGTCCTGCGTCTGCAACCTGATCCGCCGGACAGGGCCCTGGCGGGGCCAGCCGGGGCCAGCCGGGCCGGGCCGTGCCGTGGGCTGATGGGGTGCCGCGTGCGCCGGATTCACACCTGCACGCGCCCCTGCTTGCGCACCTCCGCCAGCCGCTTCGCCCCCAGCTCGGCCGCGGCCTGGGTGACCTCGGGGTACACCTCGCCGATCCCGCCGTTGGTGACGGTGAAGGCGTCCTCGCCGACGCGGACGGCGGCGACGTCGAGGGTGAGGGTCACGGGCTGACCGGCGCCCTGACCGTCGTCGTCCCGGGTGACCGTGACGCGCAGCCCCTGCCGTGCGTCACCGAACGCCGGCAACCGGGAGTCGACGACCTGCACGCCCTGCACCACCCCGCGCGCGGTGGTGGCCGTGAACTGTCGGCACCTCTGCGGCAGGGTCCGCATCCAGACCAGCGCCCGATCGACCTCCGTGGGCCGCTGGGCGGACACCTGGTACCGCAGCTGGGCGTCGGCGTACCCGTCATCGAGCCCGACGACGGCACGGGCGGGCGCCCCGAGCAGTTCATCGCTGTACAGCACGTCGAGCAACCGCTGACAGTCGGGCATCCCGCGAGGCGCGGACGCCTTGAGAAACCCGTCCCGCCAGGTGGCGATGCCCTGCGTGGGCGCCCAGGGGTCCCCGAGATCGGCCTCGGTGATGAGCGCGGCCCGGGCCTGGTCGTCGGTGAGGGCGGGCGGTGCCTTGGGGGGCGCAGGCGAGGAGTCGGGCGAGCTGGACGAGAGCCCGGGGGAGGTCGCGTACCGCGCGACATCGGAGGCGAGTCCGGAACAGGCACCGACGGCGATCAACCCGGCCGCCGACACCAAGGAGACGACGAAGAAGCGGGCGGAGAGGCGCGGGGTCATCGGGGTGCCTCCAGGGGACTTGCCGAAGGGGGTGGATCAACAAGACCACCCGGCCCGCCGAGTCACCAGCACGCCGGGCCGTACGGGGCAGGGGGGCGGGCCGTACGGGTCAAGGCGACGGGCCGTACGGGTGAGCGGGGTCGGCCGGGAGGCCGAGCACCGACCGCCATCTGGTCGGCGACCGTCGGCCGCGCCGACGCATTCCTACTGCCGGCTACGGCGGTGGCGTCCGGCCGCCGTGGAGATAGGCCGTCTGCCCCTGGGCGAGTGCCTGGACGGCGGCCTTGAAACGGTCGGCGAGGCGGGTGCGGAGCATGGCGGCGGCGGGTGCAGCGGAGGCGATCTTCGTGGGAGCAACCAGTCCTCCTCGGCCAGTGCCTGGAACCACTTCGCGACCCCTGCCACGAGGATCACCTTCGTCGCCCCGTCACGACCTCGGCGGCGTAGCCCGTACCAGGCCCGTCTGGTACGCGATGACGACCAGTTGGGCGCGGTCGCGGGCGGCCAGTTTGGTCATGGCTCTGTGGATGTGGGTGCGGATCGTCAAGGGGCTGAGCGTGAGGTGTTCGGCGATCTCCGTGTTCGACTTGCCCTCCGCCGCCAGGGCCATCACCTCGCGTTCTCGGTCCGTGAGGTCGGACAGGCGTTCCGGGGAGGCGAGTTGGGTGCCGGCGGCCGGGGTGGTGAGGAAGCGGGTGATGAGGGTGCGGGTCGCCGTGGGGGAGAGCAGTGCCTCGCCGGAGGCCACCGTGCGGATTCCGGCCAGCAGGGTGCCCGCCGTGACGTCCTTGCCCAGGCAGCCGCTCGCGCCCGCGCGCAGTGCCTGAGCCACGTAGTCCTCCGTCTCGAAGGTGGTGAGGATCAGGACGCGGGTGGCGGAGAGGGTGGGATCGGCGCAGATCGTGGACGTGGTCCATCGTGAACGCCTCGAGGAACGGACGTCCGACGGGACCGCCCGTGTCCTTCGTCACGGGCGGTCCCTGTGAGGCCTCTCAGATGCGCGCCACTTCAAGGTCGGCCGGTGCCGGATCCGCCTCCGCCCGCCGACTGAGCGCCTCGCCCTCCACGTCGACGCGGGGCAGCAGCCGGTCGAGCCGGCCCGGCAGCCACCAGGCCCTGGCGCCGAGCAGGGCGAGTACGGCGGGCACGATCGCCATGCGGACGACGAACGCGTCGAACAGGACGGCGGAGGCCAGTCCGAACCCGATCATCTTGATCACGGAGTCGCTCTCGCCGACGAACCCGGCGAAGACCGCGATCATGATCAGGGCGGCGGCCACGACCACCCGGGAGCTGTGCCGGAATCCGGACGTGACCGCCTGGCCGGGCCGCTCGCCGTGGACGTACGCCTCCCGCATCCGCGAGACGAGGAAGACCTCGTAGTCCATGGCCAGGCCGAAGACGATGCCCACCAGGAAGATCGGCATCAGGCTTGTGATCGGGCCGGTCTGCTCCACGCCCAGGAGTTCGGCGCCGTGGCCCTGCTGGAAGACCACCACGACCGCGCCGAGGGACGCCAGCACCGACAGCAGGAAGCCGAGGGCCGCCTTGAGCGGGACGAGCAGGGAGCGGAAGACCACCAGCAGCAGGACGATCGCCAGGCCGACCACGACGATCAGGTACGGGACCAGCGCGGCCTGCACCTTGTCGGAGATGTCGATGTTCAGGGCGGTGGTGCCGGTGACCTCGAAGGTCGCGCCGGTTTCGGACTCGACCCCGGGACGCTCGTCCCGGATGGTGTTCACCAGGTCCTTGGTCCGCTCGTCGGTCGGCGCGGTGGACGGTACGGCCGAGAAGACCGCGGTGTCACCGGCGTCGTTGAAGCGGGCCGGGGAGACGGAGACGACGCCCTTCGTGGCGCCGATCTCCTGGGAGACCGCCCGGACCGCGCTCTTCGGGTCGGCGGCGCCCTCGGCGTCGACGACGATCGTCAACGGGCCGTTGAAGCCCGGCCCGAAGCCCTCGGCGAGCGCGTCGTAGGCGCGGCGCTCGGTGGTGGAGGTCGGCTTGGCCTCGTCGCCGGGCATGCCCAGCTGGAGGTCGGTCACCGGCACCGCGAGGGCGCCGAGGCCGACGACTCCGAGGAGCAGTACGGGCAGGGGGCGGCGCAGCACGAAGCGCGCCCAGCGGGTGCCGCCGTTGGTCTCGCCGCTCCCCTCCATACGGCCACTCCTGCGGGCGCGCCGGGTGAGCACGGCGTTGGGCCAGAAGCCGAGGAACGCCGGGACGAGCGTCAGCGCGATCAGTGCGGCGACGACGACCGCGCCCGCCGCGGCGAGCCACATCTTGGTGAGCATCGGGATGCCGACCACCGCGAGCCCGGCCAGCGCGATGACGACGGTGAGCCCCGCGAACACGACCGCCGAACCGGCCGTACCGACCGCCATGCCGGTCGCCTCCTGGGGCGTACGGCCCTTGGCGCGTTCCTCGCGGTAGCGGGAGACGACGAACAGGGCGTAGTCGATGCCGACCGCGAGGCCGATCATCATCGCGAGGGTGCCGGTCGTGGTGGACAGGCCGAGGGCGCTGGACAGCGCGAGGATGGTCGCCATGCTCATGCCGACGCCGATCACCGCGGTCAGCAGCGGCAGTCCGGCGGCGGCCAGGGAGCCGAAGGTGATGAGCAGGACGACCGCGGCCACCGCGATACCGATCACCTCGGCGAGCCCGCCCGCACCGGCGTCGTCCGCCATCGCGGTCCCGCCCGCCTCGACGGTGAGCCCGGCTTCCCGGGCCTCGTCGATGGCCCGCTCCAGCTGCGTCCGGCTCGCGTCGGTGAGGTCGTTCGCCGCGACCTTGTAGGTGACGGTGGCGTACGCCGTCGTACCGTCCGCGCCGACGGTCCGCGCCTGGAACGGATCGACGGCGCTCGCCACCTGTGTGCCGTCGCCCAGCTCGGCCACGGTCTTCTCGATCGCCCTCTTGTTGTCGGCGGCGGTCACCCTCTCACCGCCCGGCGCGACGAAGACGACCCGCGCGGTCGCGCCGTCGGCCGAGGCGCCGGGGAAGCGCTCCTCCATCAGGTCGAACGCCCTCTGGGACTCGATGCCCGGCATGGAGAACTCCTCGTCGGAGGCTCCCGGGGCCTTCAGGGCGCCCAGCCCGACGGCGGCTAGGACGGCCGCCCAGACCAGGGCGACGTACCAGCGCCGCCGGAAGGCCAGACGGCCCACTCGATACAGGAAAGTAGCCACGACAGGGGGTCTCCACATCTGGGGGTGATCGTCTGCCCCAGGCTGTCCGGGAACGGCTTGTCCTGTCGTCGTCCGCCTGCCGACAATCGGTGGTACTCGCCTCGCAGTACGGGGTGGGTGCTGGGTCCACCGGGGGGACGACGGGGGGCGAAAATCCTTCGCGGTGACGTCCCTCCCTCCGATACCGTCCCCCTCATGAAGCGCGCCCGTCCGTCTGTGACGACGACGCCGGAGAGTGTCCCGGCGCGCTGACTGCTGAGTTGATGTCGAAGCCCCGGGGTGAGGGACCCGGGGCTTCGGTCGTTGCAGCGGGTTCTCGCCCCCCACGCAGGAAAGAGGGAGACCCGTGAACTCGATGGAGCCCGCGTACGACCATCGGCGGCTCGGGCGGGAGCTGGAGCTCTTCGGCACTGATCCGCTGATGGGGGCCGGGCTGCCGTACTGGCTGCCTGACGGGGCCGTCGTACGGCATGTGCTGGAGGAGTATCTGAGGGACGTCGAGCGGCGGGCCGGGTATCGGCACGTCTACTCGCCCGTGCTCGGGAAACGGGAGCTGTACGAGATCTCGGGGCACTGGGAGCACTACCGCGACGACATGTTCCCGCCGATGCAGGTGGGCGCGGAGGAGGTCGTGCTGCGGCCGTCCCTCTGTCCGCATCACGCGCTCATCTATCGGGCGCGGGCGCGGAGTCATCGGGAGCTGCCGCTGCGGATCGCCGAGTTGGGTGGGATGTATCGCGCCGAGTTGTCGGGTGTGCTCGGTGGGCTCACCCGCGTCCGGGGGATTCAGCTCAACGACGCTCATGTCTTCTGCACCGGTGAGCAGGCCGTCGACGAGGCCTGTGCCGCGCTGGAGTTGATGCGGCGGGCGTATGCCGATCTCGGGATCTCCGCCGCTCGGTACCGGCTGTCGTTGCCGGGGGCCGGGGGTAAGTACGTCGACGACGACCGGCTGTGGCGCAGGGCCACCGAGGTGTTGCGGGACGTGCTCCACGCGGCCGGGGTGGCCTACGAGGCCGTGGAGGGGGAGGCCGCCTTCTACGGGCCCAAGATCGATGTGCAGGTCGTGGACGCGGCGGGGCGGGAAGCCACCCTGTCCACCGTGCAGATCGATTTCCATCAGCCCGAGCGGTTCGGGCTGCGGTACGTCGGCGCGGACGGCGGGAAGCACCGGCCCGTCATGGTGCACCGCAGCGTCATCGGGAGTGTGGAACGGGCCGTCGCGCAGCTCATCGAGGTGCACGGGGGCGCGTTTCCCGTGTGGCTCGCGCCCGTGCAGCTGGTCGTGCTGCCGGTGGGGGAGGCGCAGCGGGAGTGGGCCGAGGAAATCGTGCGGCGGGCCCTGGCCTGTGGGGTGCGGGCCGAGGCGGCCGGGGCCGATCAGGGGTCCTTGGGCGCTCGGATCCGGGCCGCGCGCTTCGTGCCGTACCAGGTCGTCGTCGGGGAGCGGGAGGTCCAGGGCGAGGCGGTCGCCCTGCGGCTGCGGGACGGACGGCGGATGGGGAGCCTGAGCGTGGAGGAACTGCTGCGCCGGATCGCCGCCCGCGTGGCGGCTCGCGGCACCGCGTTGTGGGAATCCGCGTAGGGTCGCTCGCGTAGGCAGGGGCCGTACCGGCCCGGTGAGAGGAGCCCCGCGTGAAGGAGCCCCGCGTGAACGGTCAGCCCATCCCGGTGATCATCGACTGCGACACCGGCGTCGACGACGCCTTGGCCCTGCTGTTCGCCGTACGGCACCCGGCGCTCGACCTGCGCGCCGTCACCTGCGTCGCCGGGAACACCGACGTGGACGGCGTCGTACGGAACACGCTCACCGTGCTGGAGCAGGCCGGCGCCGGTGACGTACCCGTCGCCCGGGGTGCCGCACGGCCGCTGGTCGAGGCGCCGCGGTCCGCCCGGCATGTGCACGGGCACGACGGGATGGGCGACCTCGGGCTGCCCGCGCCGACCCGTACGCCGGTGGACGTGGACGCCGTGACGCTGCTGCGCCGCGAGATCCTCGCCTCCCCGCGGCCGGTCACCCTCATCCCCACCGCCCCGCTCACCAACATCGCCCTGCTGCTGCGCACCCACCCGGACGTGACCGCCAACATCGAGCGGATCGTCTTCATGGGGGGTGCGGTGGCCGCCGGGAACGCGACGCCCGTCGCCGAGTTCAATGTGTGGCACGACCCGGAGGCGGCCGCGATTCTGCTCACCGCCGGGGTGCCGATCACCATGTACGGGCTGGATGTGTTCACGCGGGTCGTCGTCCCGGCGTCGGACGTACGGCGGCTGCGGGCCGCCTCCGAGCCGGGTGCGCGGCTCGGGGGTGAGCTGCTCGCCCATCGCGGTCCGGGGACGGAGGAGGATCCGGCGGGCGGGCTCGGCGATGCCGGTGCGGTCTGCGCGGTCGCCGATCCCGCGGGGCTCACCACGCGTGAGCTGCCCGTCGAGGTGTCTCTCGCGCCGGGGCCGACCCGGGGGCAGACGATCGTCGATCTCCGGCTGCGGCCCGGTGAGTCCGAGATCCACGGCGAGGCGCGTGAACAGCCGCTGGTCGATGTGGCGTGGGACATCGACGAGGAGCGGTACGTGAAGCTGTGGCTGGCGACCGTGGAGGGGTAGCCACGGGCCGACCTGCGCGGATGCGAGGGCGTCCGGGTGGGCCTTCACTGGGGGGAGGACAGTTCCTTTCGGGCTGGAGGCGGCCATGGCCGGTTACCGGACGCGGTGGGCGGTCGCAGCGGTCCTGGTGGGGGGCAGTGGGCGCCGGGACGGTGGGATGTGGGGGCGGCGGTGAGGACGGGCCGGGTGCGCAGGCCAGTGAGGCCGCCTCGCAGGCCGCGGACCTGTGGGCGTCCGCCACGGCGGAGGCGGACCGCAGGTTCGGCGACATCGACGAGATCAAGGAGGACGTCGACGTCACGAAGGACGTCACGCTCGGTGATCCGGTGAGCGGGCGGGACGGGCGGACGACCGTCGAGGTCAGTGTGCGCAACACCGCCGACAGCACGAGATCCTTCGCCGTACAGGTCAACTTCACCGACCCGGACGGGGACTTCCGGGACGCCGTCGTGCTGACCGTGTCCGACGTGCCGGCCGGGGAGACCCGGCAGGGCACGGCCCGCAGCACACACGAGCTGTCCGGCGAGGTGCGCGCGGAGGTGGCGCGGGCGGTGCGGTACTGACGCGGTGGGCGGGACGGCCGCCGTATCACTCGGATGGGCCAGTTCGCACACGCACCGACCCGGCCGAACCCGTCCAATGGACGGGACCGCGACGGACAGCCACGGCCGAGCGACGAGGCGGCGGCGATGAGCGAGACAGCGGGATCGAGATGAGCGAGACAGCGGGACCGATGGGCGCGATGGACCCGGTGCACCCGGAGCACCCCGGGCACCAGCATCACCAGGAGCACCCCGCGCACCCAAAGCACCGGGGTCACCAAGAGCACCCCGCGCACCCTGCTCACCCGGAGCACCCCGCGCACCCGGAGCACCCCCAACCCCTCAGCACCGCCAGCACCCAAGAGCACCGCGCAGAGCACCCCATGCACCAGGAGCACCCCAAGCACCGAGAGCACCCCACGCACCCGGCGCACCCGGTGGCATCCGGCGACCACGACCCCATCGCCTTCACCGAGCACGACTACGCCACCCGGATGCGCCGCGCCGCCCATGACGCGGCCGCCGCCGGGCTGTCGGGGGTGCTGGTCACGCCCGGCCCGGACCTGGCGTGGCTGTGCGGGTACCGGCCGCCGGTCACCGAGCGGCTCACCCTCCTCGTCCTCACCCAGGACTCCGAGCCCCGCCTCCTCGTCCCGGTCCTGGAGCGGCCGGACGCCGCGGCCGCGCCGGGGGCGGGGGCGGTGCGGATGACGGAGTGGCGGGACGGGCAGGACCCGTACGCCGCCGCGGCCGGGCTGCTGCGGCCGGGCGGGCGGTACGGCGTCGGGGACGCGACCTGGGCGCTGCATCTGCTCGGACTGCAGGAGGCGCTGCCGCTGACGACGTACCGCGCGCTGAGTGCCGTACTGCCGATGCTGCGGGCGGTGAAGGACGCGCACGAGGTGGAGCGGCTGGCCGCGGCGGGGGCGGCGGCGGACGCGGCGTACCGGGAGATCCTGGACGTGCGGTTCGCGGGGCGGCGGGAGGCGGACGTGGCCGCGGATCTGGCGCGGCTGCTGCGCGAGCACGGGCACGGTCAGGTCGATTTCACCGTCGTGGGCTCGGGCCCGAACGGCGCGAATCCGCACCATGAGGCGGGGCACCGGGTGATCGAGGACGGGGACATGGTCGTCCTCGACTTCGGTGGGCTCAAGGACGGGTACGGCTCCGACACCACCCGTACCGTGCACGTGGGCGAGCCGAGCGCCGAGGAGCGCAAAGTGCACGACATCGTGCGGGTGGCGCAGGAGGCGGCGGTGCGCACGGTGCGGCCGGGGGTGCCGTGCCAGGAGATCGACCGGGTGGCGCGGGCGGTGATCGAGGAGGCCGGGTACGGCGAGTACTTCGTCCACCGCACCGGCCACGGCATCGGCGTCACCACCCACGAGCCGCCGTACCTCGTCGAGGGCGAGACGCAGCCGCTGGTGCCGGGGATGTGCTTCTCCGTGGAACCCGGGATCTATCTGCCGGGCCGGTTCGGGGTCCGGATCGAGGACATCGTGACGTGCACGGAGGACGGCGTGCGGCGGCTGAACGACACGCCGCACGAGATGGCCGTCGTGGCGTAGGAGTACGGGTCACTCCGGGCCGGTGACCTCCACGCCGGCCGGACGCAGCAGCTGGTCACCGACCCGGTAGCCGGGGCGCAGGACCGCCGTGCAGGTCGGGCGGGGCCAGGCCGGGGAGACATGGTGGGCGAGCGCCTCGTGGCGCGCCGGGTCGAAGGGGTCGCCCACCTCCCCGAACGCCACCAGGCCCAGCGCGCCGGTCTGCTCCTGAAGGGCCTCGGTGATCTCCCGCAGCCCCGGAGTCATCGGCTCGTGCGCGCACGCCCGGTCCACCGCGTCCAGCACCGGCAGCAGCCCGCGCAGCACATTGGCCACCGCGATCTCCCGTACGGCGAGCCGGTCCCGCCGTACCCGCTTGCGGTAGTTGTCGTACTCGGCCTTCACGCGTTGCAGGTCGGCGGTGCGCTCGGCCAGCTCCGCGCGGGTGCTCCCGCCGGAGGGCTGGGTTCCGGCCATCCCGGCCACCTCCTCGCCCAAGCGAGCTGTGCCTACCAGCCCTGGGTAAGCCGAGGGCCGCGGCTTGTCAAGGGGAGGCCTGCCCGGGCAGGGGGTCAGCGGCCGAGCCAGACCGTGGTGTCCGGGCCCAGGCGTCCGTCGGGCTCCAGGGGGGCGCTGGACAGCAGCGGATCGCCGGGGGGCAGGGGCACGGGGCGGCCGGAGAGGTTGGCCAGGCAGCGCCAGCCGTCGCAGCGGACGAAGTGCAGCACGCCGGGCGGGGTGTCGTCGGCCCAGGTCAGCGACTCGCCCTGGAGCAGCTTGCGGCGCAGCCGCAGGGCCGTGCGGTACAGCTCCAGGGTCGAGTCCTCGACCCCGTCCTGGGCCTCGACGGCGTACGACGCGAAGCTCGCCGGCTGCGGCAGCCAGGCGCCGCCCGCACCGAAGCCGTACGACGGACCGGTCGTCGTCCACGGCAGCGGCACCCGGCAGCCGTCGCGGCCCTTGCGGACGTGGCCCGTCTGCTCCCAGATGGGGTCCTGGAGGACGGCGGTGGGCAGGTCGGCGACCTCGGGGAGGCCGAGTTCCTCGCCCTGGTAGACGTACGCCGATCCGGGCAGCGCCAGCATCAGGAGCGTGGCGGCGCGGGCGCGGCGCAGACCGGCCGCCGCGTCGACGGTGGGCGCGTTGCCGCCGGACAGGAGCCAGGCGTCGGCGTCCGTGCCGGGCGGGAGCATCAGGCGGGTGGCGTGCCGGATGACGTCGTGGTTGGACAGCACCCAGGTGGCGGAGGCCCCGGCCGCGTGCGCGGTGGCGAGGGACGCGGTGATGACCTCGCGGAGTTCGTCGGCGTCCCAAGGGGCCTTCAGATACTCGAAGTTGAAGGCCTGGCCGAGTTCGTCCGGGCGGGCGTACAGCGCCCGGCGGGCGCCGGGGACCCAGGCCTCGGCGACCGCCATGCGGGGCGGCGAGTAGGCGTCGAGGATCTTGCGCCAGTCGCGGTAGATCTCGTGGACCTCGTCGCGGTCGAAGAAGGGGTGGCTGCCCGGGGGCAGGGTCGCGAGGGCGGCCTCGTCACTGAGCTCGGGGGCGCCGAGGTCGCGGAGCGGTTCACCGAGGTCCTTGGCCAGGGCGTGGGCTACGTCGACGCGGAAGCCGTCGACGCCGCGGTCCGACCAGAAGCGCAGGGTGGTGCGGAAGTCGGCGCGGACCTCCTCGTTCTCCCAGTTGAGGTCGGGCTGCTGGGGGGCGAAGAGGTGCAGGTACCACTGGCCGTCGGGGACGCGGCGCCAGGCGCTGCCGCCGAAGACGGACTGCCAGTCGGTGGGCGGGAGTTCGCCGTGCGCGCCGCGGCCGTCGCGGAAGACATAACGGTCCCGGGCGGCGGAACCGGGCCCGGCGCGCAGCGCCTCCTGGAACCAGACGTGCTGCTGGGAGGTGTGGTTGGGGACGATGTCGACGAGCACCTTCAGGCCCAGGCGGTGCGCCTCGGCGACCATGGCGTCGAAGTCGTCGAGGGTGCCGAGGCGGGGGTCGACATCGCGGTGGTCGGCCACGTCGTAGCCGCCGTCGGCCAGTTCGGAAGGGTAGAAGGGGCTGAGCCAGAGGGCGTCGACCCCGAGGGCGGCGAGGTGGGTGAGGCGCTGGGTGATGCCCTTCAGGTCGCCGAGTCCGTCGCCGTCGGCGTCGGCGAAGCTGCGGGGGTAGACCTGGTAGATGACGGCCTGGCGCCACCAGTCGGGGCTTTTGGGGGAGAGATCGGCAGTGCTCACTCGGGCTCCTCCTGGGGTGGGCTGCTCTGCGCCGGACGATACGGGTACTTTGTCCACATCCCCGGAAAGGTGAACCTCGGCGTGTGGGGACGGGCCGTTCGACGTCCGGCGGCCAGTGCAAGCCCGGGGCCGATGCCAGGTCAGTCAGCCCAGGCAGAGCACCAGTACGCAGAGCCGGGTTGACGTGGGCGTCGCCGTCGGTCCGGGGGGCGGCGTCGTCCCGGGGGCCGTGGGCTCGGTGCCGGTGTCGGCCGGGGGCTGGTCCGGTTGGGGGGTGGTCGGGGCGACGCTGGGGGCCGTGTCGAGCGGGGGTACGGGGGAGACGGACCGGTGCTGCGGGGCTTGCGGTGCCGCCGGGGCCGCGACCGGCGCCTCCGGGCGCGCGTGGTGCGGGGCGGGGGTGGTGGGGCGCTGCTGCGCACGGCTCGTCGTGGCGTCGGAGTCCGGGGACCGCGGGGCGCTCGGCCCGGTCGCGGTGCGCTGTCTCTCCGGCTGGCTGGGACGTACGCGCTCCACCGGCTGCCGCCGCGTGGTGTCCGGAGTCAGCTCGTCGGGGGCGGCGGCCGCCCGGGCGCGGTCGGTGGAGGCGCCACGGTCCATGGTGGTGAGGGTCAGTCCGCCGCCGGCCAGGGCGACCGCCGTCGCCACCAGGGCCCGGCGCCGGCTCTTCTTCCAGCGGACCCGCTGCCGACGCCGGGCCGCGCGGCCCTCCGGCAACGGCGCCGCCTCCGCGATCTCCGGCACCTGCGGGGCGTACACCGGCTCCGGCTCGGCCCCGGCCCGGGTGACCGGAGCGCCGTCCGGGGCGTGGGCGCCGCATCCGGGGCACACCAGGGCGCCGTTGAGATGCCGACGGCACGAGGAGCAGTAGTCCATCCGCCAGTAGTCCATCCGCGCGGTCTTCCTGAGTCGACAGCCCCCCGAACGGCCAGCAACGGTAACGACGGATTCCGGCCACTGGGTGCAGCCGATGTGACGCTCCTGCACAGATTCGCCGGGGCGGGAGCCGGCCGTCCAGGCTCCCTCAGGACCGGACTCGCGCGAACGTCGGCCCAACAGGCAACCCGCACACCGGTTTTCCCTGTCTCACAGGATGCTCACAGACTCTCGGGCGCCAGGCGCGTGGGGTGCGCCGGTACAGCGGTGGCCGGGGAGACGTGGGCTGTCCGGTCCGATGCCGCCCACGGGTGGCACTCGAAGACGAGGAACCGATGACCAGTCAGCAACACCGCAATCGCGTGAAGCGTTCGGCGCTCGCCGCCGGCACCGCGCTCACCGTCGTCGTCGGCGGTGCCGCGGTCGCCTCCGGGGCCGACCCGGCGAGCACCACGCCCGGCACACCGCAGCTCAAGCTGATCGCCGCGTCGAAGTCCGTGACGCTGGACCGCTGGGAGGGGGAGCCCGGGGTCTATCTCGACCTCGGGACGTATGTGACGGTCGACAACGCGCCGCTGGAGTTCAGGGTGACGCGGAAGTCGTACAAGAACCCGGTGGTCGCCCAGCAGATCCTGCGCCACGGCAACAGCGTCCAGACCAGGAAACTGCCCGCCGGGCTGGTGAAGGACTTCTCCGGGCTGCCCGGCTTCCTGGAGGTGTCGGTCAAGAACGCGGCCGGCGAGGAGGTCGCGCGGTCCAAGGGCACGTTCTGCCCGAACAACGCCTCGGGCCGGATCCGCCCGGACGCCCCGGCGACCTCGCACTACCCGGAGAGCTGCCCCACCAACCCGTGGACGCTGGGCTCGGTGTGGGGCGTGGAGAAGGGCTGGGCGTCCAACTCCAGCACCGTCGACTACGACAAGCCGGTGGATCTGCCGGCCGGTGAGTACACGGCGAAGGTGGCGGTGGCGAAGAAGTACCGCGACCTGTTCGGCATCCCGAACGACCAGCCGACCATCAAGGTGACCGTCCGGCAGGTCGGTGACGGTGGTGAAGGCCAGGGCGCGGCCGCCTCGCGCTCGGGCGCGCGGCACGGCGGGCACGGCGGCCACGCCGCGGGCGGACCGGGCGCCGCAGGCGGACACGGCGCCCACCACTACGGCCCCCGCGGCGCGGACGCCCCCACCCCGCCCCAGCTGTCGCACGCGCTTCAGGACCGAGGGCGCGCCTCGCACCTGGGCGACGGGCCGGGACACACCGACGGCTCGCGGATCGCGCCCGCGCTGACGCCCAACGCCAAGCGGCCCACCGGGCGCGCGGGCGTCCCGGCGGGCGTGCCCAAGCCCGACCTGCGGTCGCTGCCGGCGTGGGACATCGCCATCACGGACGGCGAGGACGGGGACGTACCCGGCAAGGACTACCTCGCGTTCAGCGCGAACGTGTGGAACGCCGGGCCCGCGCCGCTCGTCGTGGACGGGTTCCGCAGCCCGGGCGCGGACCTGATGGACGCGTACCAGTACTTCTACGACGCGAACGGCAAGCAGGTCGGCTACACGCCCACCGGCACCATGGAGTGGGACCCGCGCATCGGGCACGAGCACTGGCACTTCACGGACTTCGCCAGCTACCGGCTGCTGAGCGCGGACCAGACCAAGGAGGTGCGCAGCGGCAAGGAGGCGTTCTGCCTGGCCAACACCGACGCCATCGACTACACGGTGAAGAACGCCAACTGGCACCCGTACAACACGGACCTGTCGACCGCGTGCGGCCAGCAGAACTCCATCTCCGTACGTGAGGTGCTCGACGTCGGCTCCGGCGACACGTACACCCAGTACCGTCCCGGCCAGTCCTTCGACATCACCGACCTGCCGAACGGCACGTACTACATCCAGGTGATCGCCAACCCGGAGAAGCGCCTGCAGGAGACCAACCTCAACAACAACGTCGCCCTCCGCAAGGTCGTCCTGGGCGGCGAACCGGGCGCCCGCACGGTCAAGGTCCCCCCGCACGGCCTGATCGACGCCCCGTGACCGCAGCGGTCGGCGCCGCATGACCGCCCGACGAACGCCCCCGGCCGCCACGCCGGGGGCGTTCCCCTGCTGGCGCAGCCACCGTTTCTTCCGCACCACCTGCGCGTTGGTTCCGTTGTGCACTGAGCGATGCCCAGCAGACACGGTCGCGAACCGGTCGTCTCCCGTGGGCAGGCGAGGCGAACGGAGAATGCTGTGCGAATGACCGACATCCAGCGCTGCGAGATCCGCCCCGGGCGGCTCGTGGAGTGGACGCTGCATCCGGCGGCCGTCGAGGCCGCGGCCGACATGCCGGAGGACGCCCGGCCGCCCGCGTACGTCCAGGAGTCCCACGTGCGCACCGCGCGTTCCGTGCGCGAGGACGGCCTGTTCGTGCCGACCTGGCTCGGCGCGGCGTTCGACATCCCGGGCCGGGTCGATCTCGACGTACTCCAGGAGGCCCTGCGGGCCTGGACGCTGCGGCACGAGACGCTGCGCAGCGGCTTCCGCTGGATCGACGACGACATGCGGCGCTTCACCCTGGACGCGGACGTGGTCGTCCTGCACCGCAAGGACCGGGGCGCCTTCGGCGACGCGGCCAGGCTGACCCGGTATCTGCAGGACCGGTTCGACACCGTGGCGGACGCGCTGAGCTGGCCCAACTTCATCTACACCGCGGTCGTCCGCGACGAGGACACCAGCGTCTACATGGCGTTCGACCACAGCAACGTCGACGCGCACTCCATCCACCGCATCCCCGCCGAGATCCACGGGCTGTACGCCTCCGCTCTCGGCGGCCGTCGCCTCGACGCGCCCCCCGTCGCCAGTTACGTCGACTTCTGCGCCCTGGAACGCACCGAGGCCGACCGCCTCGACGACACCCACGAAATCGTCGCCCGCTGGCGGGAGTTCATCGCCCAGTGCGACGGCAGGCTGCCCAACTTCCCCGTCGAACTGGGGCTCGACCCCGAAGGGCCGCTGCCCACGCAGAAGTTCATGCAGGAGATGCTCGTCGACGGCGCGGCCGCCGCCGCCTTCGAGGCGTACTGCCGGCCGTACGGCGGCAGTCTCGTCGGTCTCCTCGCCGCCACCGCGCTCGTCGTCCGCGAGATCACCGGCCGGCAGGTGTATCGCACGGTCGTGCCCTTCCACACCCGCGTGCGCTCCCAGTGGTCCGACTCCGTCGGCTGGTACGTCGGCGGCGCCCCGATCGTGGTCCCCGTCGCCGAGGCGCCCGACTTCGACAGCGCCCTGCGCATGGTCCGCAGCACCCTGCGCGAGAACCGCCCCCTGTCCCGCAAGCCCATCGCCCGCGTCCTCAAGCTCCTCGGCGCCGACTTCCGCCCCACCTCCCCCGACCTGTACTCCATCGTCTCCTTCGTCGACGCCCGCGCCACCACCGGCTCCGAACGCTGGCAGGACCTGAAGGCCTACGGACTGATCCGGGTGTCGTACGGCGACCAGGTCTGCGTCTGGCTGACCCGCCTCCACGAGGGCCTCCAACTCGCCAGCCGCTACCCGGACACCGACATCGCGCGGAAGAACATGCGGCTGTTCACGGAGCGCCTGCGGGACCACATCGTCGCCGTCGCCCACGGGGCCCTCGTCACCGGCCACTCCGGCGTACGCCCCGCACCCCACGGGTAGTGGACCGGTGTGGCGGAGCCGGGGGAGCAAGGGCTGGACGTGGCGCGCGTCGCCGAGATACTCGTGGCCGCGAGGCCCGGGCGGCGGGGGTCCGGGTATCGGGTGACGAGCGAGTGCGTGCTGACGGCCGCCCATGTCGTGGCCGGGCCGGCCGACTCCGTGCGCGTCCGCTTCGACGCCGACCGGCCCGGTGAGTGGAGCGCCGACGCCCGCGTCGTCCTGCTGGACGAGGCCGCCGACGTCGCCCTGCTGGAGCTGACCGGCACCCCGCCCGGCCTCCCCGCCGTCCCCCCGCCCCGCTACGCCGCCGTCCCGGACGCCGACGTGGTGCTGCCCTTCAGCGCCATGGGCTTCCCCCGCTTCAAGCTCCGCAAGGACACCGCACGGCCCCTGGACGACGGCTCGCCCAGCCGGTACCGCGACTCCTGCCATGTCTCCGGCACCGTCTCCGTCCTGTCCAACCGCCGCGAGGGCACGCTCGAACTGGCCGTCGTCGTCCCGCCCGCCGACGTCGAACCGGAACGCTCGCCGTGGGAGGGGATGTCCGGCGCGGCGGTGTGGTGCGGGGGCGCGGTGATCGGGGTCGTGAGCGCGCACCATCGCGCCGAAGGGCTGGGGCGGCTCGCGGCCCGGCGGGTGGAGCGGTGGTACGACGTCCTGTCCCCGGCCGCGCTGGAGCGGTTCGGCCGGTACGCCGGACTGCCCCCGCGCACCGAACTCGGCTCCGCCGACGGCACCGAGGCGCCCCGCCCGGTCACGCCCCTGACCGGGCTGCCCGGCGAACTGCCCCTGCGCGAGCTGGTCGACCTCGTCGACGCCCTCACGGCCCTGCCCCTGCTCCGCAGCGGCAACGGCATGGCCCTGCTGCTGGACAGCATCAGCGACCGGATCGCGGCCAACAGCCCCCGCGACCCCCGGCTGCGGATGGACGTCTACGGCGTCGTGCGCACCTGCCTGCGCTATCCGGGCACCCTCGACCAGCTCCTCGAAGCGGTACGGCTGCTTCAGGGGCCGTCGCCGGAAGTGGAACGGGTCGACCGGGCCGCCGCCCGGCTGGCCGGGCGCCACCGCTGACGTGATCTCGCCCGGGCGGCCGGGATATGGGGTTTCGACTTGTGCCCCGCTGGGTCATGATGGTTGAGACCGACAGCGCGGACTCGTAGGCACGGGAGGGGACTTGGCAGCCGTGGAGCAAACGATGCCTGCCGTCGAGTCTTGTCTCGTCGATCTCTCGGGGGTCTCTCTTGAAGCGCTGCGCTCCATGGATGGCACGGCCTTTACCGAGTCGCTGGAGCAGTTGCTGCGCCACATCGACGGCCCGCAGGCCATCACGGTGTCGTACAACCCGTCCCGGTTCGACTGACCCGGCCGTGGTGACGGGCATCGACCCGTGGGGGACCCGTGGCCGCTGACGCCATGACGACGGGGGATCTTCTGCAGTTCCACCGGCTGTCGACGGCCGGCGCCCTGGCGCTCGCCCGCGGCGACGGCGACGGCGCGGTCGTGGCGGAACTGCTCGGCGCGGAGCGCAGCCGTCGCCTGCTGCTGATGCGGGCCCTGGACAACGCGCTCCCCCGCGACGACGACCCGGCCGACGACACCCGGGTGTCGTACGCGCAGGCCTGGGCGCTGCTGGAACGGGCGCAGCGGCGGGCGCCCGAGGCGTTCGAGGACATCCTGATGTCCCCCAACACGGGCATGTGGGTCTCCCTCGCGGTGCGCCGGGTGCGCGGACGCGTCTACGAGGACGCCCCGCGGTGGGTGGTCGTCGGCCATCTGGCGGCGCTGGCGGCCGCCGCGGGCACGCGGGCCGGGCTGGACTTCTCGATCACCGTCCCGGTGCGCCGCGGGCTGGTTCCGCTGCCGACCCTGGGCTGCGCCGTCCTGCCGGACCCCCACCCGTGGACCACCGCCCGGGTGACGGGACGCGCGGGCCGGCTGCGCATCACGGGGGCGCGGGGCGCGGTCGTCGAGGTCGCGCCCGGATGGGTCCGGCGCGGCCCGGGTTGGCTGCCGGTGCGCAGGCTGACCCTGGGATCCGGGGCGGACGCGAAGTCGCTGGTGCTGGAGGAACTGGACCCGTACCGGACGTTCCCCCGCCCGAGCGAACCCCGGCTGCTGTCCACGGCGGAGGCGGCGACCTGGGAGTCGATGCTCGCCGACGCCTGGAAGGTGCTGCTGCGCGACGATCCGGTCAGCGCCGACGCCATGCGCCAGGGGCTGATGTCGGTGGCTCCCACCCCGCCGAGAGAAAGGTTTCGGCCGCACAGCAGCACGGCCGGCGACGCCTTCGGCGGGCTCACGGCCTCCCGCCCCGACGACGTACCCCAACTCGCCGCGACCCTGGTCCACGAATTCCAGCACACCAAGCTGGGCGGCCTCATGCACCTGGGCCCGCTGACCGAGCAGGCCCCCGACCCGCCGCCCCCCGCGTGGCTGCACTACGCCCCCTGGCGTGATGACCCCCGCCCGCTGGGCGGACTGCTCCAGGGCATCTACGCCTTCCTCGGCGTGACCCGGTTCTGGCGCGCCCACCGGCACACCGCCGACCCCTCGTACGCCCCGCTGGCCCACTTCGAGTTCGCGATGTGGCGCACGCAGGTGTGGTCCGTGCTCAACGAGGTCCGCGGACACGAGCAGCTGACGCCGCTGGGGCGGTGGGTGCTGGACGGTCTGAGCGAGCGGTGCGCCGAGTGGATGACCGACGAGGTGCCCGCGGCTCAGCTGCGGCTGGCCCACGAGGTCGCGGGCGACCACCTGACCCGCTGGCGGGCGCACCACCTGCGGCCTCCTGCCGCCGCCGTGGAGGAGGCCGTACGCGACTGGCGACGCGGCTCCGCCCGGCCGCCGGCCGCCCTGGCCGCCGAGCCCGCCCTCGTCCCCGACACCGAGGCCCGCCACCTGGACAGCGCTGCCGTCCTCGCCCGCTACCGGCTCAGCGATCCCGACGGGACCTGGCGGCACACCGTGGCCGGGAGCGTCGACGGCGTCGAGGCCTCCGACGTCCTGCTGATCCGCGGTCACCGCGAGGAGGCCCGGGCCGCCTACGCCGCCCGGCTGTCCGGCAAGGGGGCACCCGTGGCCGCCTGGGCGGGCCTCGGCCGCTCCCTGTCCGGCGACCCGTCCCACGAGCCGGCCGCCCGCCTGCTCCTCGGCTTCCCGGAACGGGCCCGGGCCGTGCAGGACGCCCTCATCGCGGCGACCGGCCGGGGCGCCGACCCCGTACGCCTGGCGACGTGGCTGGGGCAGGACGCGGCGCCCTAGATGCGGTCCCTCACAGCGGCAGTGGGTCGATGTCGCAGTTGGCGCGTTGGCCGTCGCGGAACTGGGTGGTGGCCGGGTGTGCGGTGCCCGACTCCACCTGCAGCCGCGGGGCGTCGAGGACGCGCTCCATGCGTGCCAGCGTGTCGGCGCGCAGGGCGGTGCCCCGCTCCTCCTCGCCGACGGAGACGAGGTCCACCGACAGGTTGCCCGCGCAGGCCAGCGTGGTGGGGTGGTTTTCCCCGAACGTGGTCCGGCACAGCGCCAGAGTGTCCTCGCCCCGGCGCCGGGCCTCCTCGTGGTGCCCGAGAGCGGCCAGGTCGCTGGCCAGGTTGATGGCGCTGATGAGGGCGAGCGGATGCCCCGCGCCGAGCCGGTCGGACAGCGAGCCCAGTGCCGTCTCGTCCAGGCGCCGCGCCTCCTCGGGCCCGCCGAGCAGTCGCAGCGTGACGGCCAGGTCGACGTCGGCGGACAGGACGTGCGGGTGGTGCGGGTCGTAGATCTGCCGGTAGCCCTCGGACGCCTTGAGGCCCCGGGTGCGGGCCGCCTGGAGGTCGCCGTTCTGCCGCAGCGCCACCGACAGGGTCAGTGCGGCGGCCAGCGACCGGGGGTGGGTGTCGCCGTAGCGGCGGGTGAACTGGGCGTGTGCCTCGGTGGCCAGCTCCAGCGAGCGCGGGTGGTCGCCCTCCTTGCGGCAGGCCTCGCTCAGCTGGCGCATCGCCTCGATCGTGGCCGGGTTGCCCTGCCCGAAGACGTCGCGGTAGGCGGCCAGCACGGATTCCTGCAGGGCGCGGGCACCGACGTAGTCGCCGGTCTCGCGCACGTCGATGGCCACGTTGTTCTCGGTGGTCAGGGCCCGCTGGTCGTCCCGGCCGAACAGGCGCAGCTTCAGGTCGAGTGTGCGCCGGTCGAGCTCCAGGGCCTGGCGGAAGTCGCCGACCAGACGCAGGCTCACCCCGAGGTTGTGGGTGATGTTGAGCGTCGTCGGGTCGTCCTCGCCGAAGGCCCGGCGGGCCCGTTCGTAGGCGATTCTGTCGAGTTCGGCGCCGGTGGCGAAGCGGCCCTCGACGCGGCGTACGGCCGCTTCCAGCTGGAGCGCGTCGAGCGCGTCCTCGCGGGTGTCCTCCTGGTCGGCCGGGGCGGTGCGGTCGTAGACCTCCCTGAGGTGGGCCACCAGCCGGGCCGCGTCGTCGAACCGGCCCACCACCCAGTACATGAAGCACAGCCACTGCCCCATGAGCAGCGTCTGCTGGTCCTCCTCGCCGAAGATGGTCAGCCAGGCCTCCCAGGTCTGCTCGGAGAAGTCGAGCGAGACGTCGTGGTCGCCCCAGTAGTACAGGTACTCGGCGATGTTCCGCACCAGCTGGCGCACCCACGGCTGGTCGGACTTGATCGCGTCGGAGGCGATGACGTGGCTGTAGAGCTCCGCGTAGCGGGGCCAACTCGCCGGATTGGTGGGCGTCTTGGGGTCGGCGGCGGCCAGCAGGGTGTGGGCGCCGTGGCGCATGCGGGACTGCTCCTCGGGACTCATGCGGTTGTTGAGGACGAGCTGCACCAGGCGGTGCATCTCGATGGAGTTCGTCCGGTGGTCGATGCGGGCGAGGGAGTAGCGGTTCACCTCCCTTATCGCCCGGGCGAGCCGCATCGGGTCGTTCAGCGCCGCGTCCAGCTCGGGGAAGATGCTGCTGTTGCCGAGGCCGGAGAAGATCGAACGGGAGATCGGGTCGGGAGCGAAGTAGGAGCACAGCTGGAGCAGCCGCAGCGCGGCCGGGCTGCGGGTCTCCAGGTGGTCCAGGGAGACGTTCCAGGCGGCGGCGACGGGGAGTTGGTAGTCCGGCGGCGGGGCCACTTCCAGCAGCTCCATCCGCTTGTTCTCGAACAGCCGCAGATACTCCGAGGCGGGCATCCCGGTCTCCGCCCGCCAGGCCGCGGCCTGTTCCAGGGCCAGCGGCAGGTCGCCGAGCGCCTCGGCCAGCGCGTCGGCCTCGTCGTCGCGCAGCGGCGGGCCGGAGCGGCGCAGCAGCTCCTTGCTCTCCTCGCGGGTGAACACGTCCACTTCGAGGGAGCCGCCGACCTGGCCCCAGCGCCGGTTGCGGGAGGTGACGAGGATGGTGCCGTTGCCGCCCTGCGGGAAGTAGTGGCGGACCTGCTCGGGGTTGTCGGCGTTGTCGAAGATCAGCAGCCAGCGGGAGTACGGCCGTCCCTCGCGCAGCGCCTCGCGGACGGCGGGTCCGGCGATGTTGGCCTCGGTGGTGGTGACCAGGCCGAGCCGCTGGGCCAGTTCCACCAGGGCCTGCCCGATCTGGCCGGGCCGCTCGGCGGGGATCCACCACACGATGTCGTACTCGGACTGGTGGCGGTAGGCGTACTCGATGGCCAGCTGGGTCTTGCCGACGCCGCCCATGCCGTGGATCGCCTCGGGCAGCACGGTGGTGGTGCCCTCGCGCAGCCGCTGGTCGAGCAGTTCCAGCAGCTCGGTGCGCCCGGTGAAGTTCGGGTTGCGCGGCGGCAGGTTCCCCCAGACGCGCGGCTGTGTCGCGCGGTCCTCCGTCTCCACGGTCCGCTGGGGTGATGTCGGCATCTGCGAGGCTCCTTCGGAGGCGGTCCGGGGCGCGGGGCCGGGGTCGGCTTCGGTTGCCGCGGGGGCCGAAGCGGACGGTACCGGTTCCGTCACTGCACGTCGTGGTTTCTCCAGGCTGACCGCGTAACGCCGATCGTGCCAGCTCAGCACCTGCGCCAGCATGGCGGCACGCTGGTCGTAGCGGCCGGACAGGGCGCGCAGGGCGGTCAGCTCCACTCGGAGGAAGGCGATGTTGCGGCTGCCGACACGCGGCATCGCCAGGGTGTCCAGCGGCTCGGTGGGGGGCGGCAGCAGGGTGCGGGCGATGTCGTCCGCGGCGAACAGGGCGCGCACCTCGCGCAGCACCCGGGCGGTGGCGCTGCGCCGCCCGAGGGCCAGCAGCTCCTTGCGGATGTCGGGGGCGAAGGTGAACACCACGTCCGCCGGGCCCTCGCCGTGCTCCCAGGTGGGCCGTACCAGACCGCTGATCAGCAGCTCGGAGACATGGACCGGCCCGGCGTCCGGGGTGGTGGCGACGACCCGGCGGATGACGGGCAGGCTCAGCGGCGCGGCGGCCAGCCGGGTCGCCAGGGCGAACCCGGTGGGGCTGGCGACGGCCCGGAAGTCGGAGACCCGTTCGGCGGCGGGCACGGTGCTGAGCGGGTCGGGCAGTTCCTCCGCCCAGGGCAGTGCGCGGGCCGCGTCGGGCCGGCTCTTCCACTCGCGGGCCTGAATGGCGGACAGATCCAGCCATTCGGGCTCCGGCCCGGACACCAGCCGGGTGAGCGCCACCGCCCACGGCTCGGTCAGCGCCAGCACGGGTACGACGACGGCGGTGGCGTCCCGCTCGGCGCCGGCCTCGTCAATGTCCCGCAGCCCGGCCGGGGGTTCGCGTTCCTCCCAGTCCCAGGCGCTGTTGGCGGCCCAGCCGCGCGGGGCCCGGATCCGCACCCGGTACACGTCCAGGCCGGTGCGGAACCACAGATGCTGCGGCAGCAGATGCACCACGGCGACCGGGCAGGTCCGCCCCCAGCCGCGCAGCAGTGGCTGCACGGCGCCGAGCCGCCAGCCGGCCGCGAGGCCGTCGGTCAGCACCAGCACCACGCGGCGGGCGTTCTCGGGGGCGGGGCCCAATGGCTCCTCAGGGCTGACCCGGGCCGGGTCGGTCTCGTCGGTGCCGAGCAGCCGTACCACCCGTACGCGGGTGAAGGCGCCCGTCCGTTCGAGTTCCTCGACCAGGTCGTCGCGGACCGTCTCGTACCACACCCGCATGGTGGGGTGGGTGTCGATGACCAGAACCGCTTCCGCGGGCTGCGGCCCGCCCGGCTGCTGCCCGAGCAGGCTCAGGACATGAGCGGCCTCACGGCGTGCCCGTGCGGACTCTTCCGGTCGCTGGCCATCGTCATCATGCATGCGTGCCCTCAAGGCGTCGTAGTGACGATGAGCGGGTGGCGGAGTCCCGCAGACCCCCGGCATGCGTGACAGCCACGGGCAAAGCCTGACAGCGGTTCCGTTCGTGAAGCAAGTACGCACGGGGGCTCGCGCCGGGTGCATGCGAAAGCATGACGGAAGCAGTGAGGCCGACCTGAAACACAGGCGGGCGGATACGCGCACGCTTGTTCAATTCGGGTCACCCTTCGGCTCGCGGGCGGGCGTTCCGTGCACCTCCGACCCGGTCGGCCGGTGACCCCGCGCAGGAGCGGGTCCCGGGGGCACGGGTCTGCGGTCCGGGTCGTCGAGCAGGATCGCCAGATGGCGTCCCACGTGGTTGTCCCACCCCTCGGGCCCCAGGGCCAGCGCCTCCTTGCGCCATCTTCCGGTCCGCTCCAGCAGACCGGCCAGCCCGCGGTCCTGCACGATGTCGGCGACGGCCTCCTTGAAGGCCGGGTCGGAGCAGTCGCCGCGGTGCCAGATCATGGCCGGGACGCCCGCCCGCAGGCCCGCGAGGTACTCGTGGCGGCCGGACGGCGAGTCGGTGCCCGGCGGTTCGCTGAGCACCAGGCAGACGGCGTGCTCGTCCTCCTTCAGCTCCCGCTCCAGATGGAAGTGGGAGTGGCCGGGCCGGTTCCAGTAGGAGTGGGTGTCGGCCGGGCGTTCCTTGAAGTGCCGCCACTTGTTGTGCCAGGGCCGGTGCCAGGCGGCCCTTCGGAGCCGCTCGAAGCTGCGCACCAGGACGGCGTAGTCCATCACCAGCGGGGTCGGGGCGGGGGAGTCGGACTCCTTGTGCCACCACTCGACGGGTTCGCCGAGCAGCTCCCACGGGAGGATGAACTCCAGCACCACCGGTTGGCGCAGATCCGACCAGCGTTCCTCCGTCTGCTCGATGAGCTGTTCGACCTCGGAGGGGAGTTCGTCGCGGTGCAGATGGAGGGTCTCGCCGGGCACCGGATGCCAGCCCTCCGCGTCCGACTGCCGCCAGTGCGAGAGGTAGTAGCGGTCGCGGTCCACGCCGTCCGGCTCGAACTGGATCATCAGATACGCCGGCATCAGCGAGGACGCCACCGGTTCGGCCACGCCGCTGTCGCGCTGCCACTGGGCCATCTTGTCCTCCAGGCCCCAGGTGCGGGCCTGCCGGCGGTTCCAGCGGCGCAGCCGCTCGGCCGCGTCCACCTGCCCGTCCTCCACCAGCTGGTCGGCGGCCAGGGACAGGAACGCCATGCTCACCGGGAGTTCCTTCGCCGCCGAGTTGTCACCGGCCAGCCGCAGGAACACCGCCCAGCCCGTGTCGCACCACGGCGGCAGCTCCTGGGTGCGCGAACGGCTCGCCCGGCGGGCCATCGCCGCCAGCGTGGACGCGGAGCGGATCTCCTGGAGCGGCGGCCGCAGCGGATGCAGATCGGCCCCGTCGAAGAAGTCGACGGCCTCCCACTCGTCCACCAGCCGCAGCAACGCCGTCACGGAGGTCGACTGCTGCTCGACATACCCCAGACAGCGCACCAGGCAGGGCAGCCCGTCGGGCACGCCCGCGCACTTCTCCACCAGGTGCAGCAGCCAGGGTCGTAACGCCTCGCCGCGTAACGGCTCCACCGGGGAGCCCAGTTCCTGCCCCAGCATGGTCACCAGCAGGTCCGCGCTGCTGGTGTGCCGCAGCGTGGCCGACTCCTGGAGTACGTCGACGACATCGGCGACCAGCTCGTTGCGAACCCGTGCAGGGCTGCGCCCTTCCACCCCCGTGACCTCCCGACCCGCCACCAGTCCCGCCTGAGTTACCACTGACAGTGCCGACCAGCGTACGGCCAGTCGTCCCCCCACGTCAGGGGGTCGAAACGAGCGTGCTGCGCCCTAGCGTTCACCCTCCGCCTCGTCGCCCGTGATCAGCACGTCGTGGTGGGTGCCGTCCGGGGCGACGAGCTTCGGGTGCAGGGTCAGGCAGATCCGGTGCGTCCGCGACGACTCCACCTGCGCCTCACCGCCCGCCTCCACCACCCAGAACCGCACCTTCCCCCCGGCCCCGCCCGTGCGCCCCACGGCGACGGTCGCCTCGATCTCCACCGGCCCCAGCTCGAACCGCACGGGCCCACCGCCGCCACCGGCCAGCGCGGAGTTCAGCTCCTGCCTCAACTCCCGGATCATTTCGGCTAGTTCGACCATACGGGGATCCTAGCGGCGGGAGCGAAGGGGAAACACCGGGTCTCGCCCGGCGGCTCAGGTCCGGCCCTGGCCGGCGCGCAGGGCCTCGACCGCCAGCCGGGCCGCCGTACCGATGACCGCGTCCGCCGCCGGGAGGGTGGCCGCCGGGTGGGCGGTGCGGGTGAAGACGGCCACGGCGTACCGGCCGCCGTCGGGGTACTCGACGACACCGACCTCGTTGCGCAGGGTCGGCAGGGTGCCGGTCTTGCCGGCGACGTGGACGTCGTCGAAGGGGAAGCCGGAGGCCAGGCGGTGCGGCCAGACCTGCAGGCCGAGCAGGCGGCGGACGGCGGCGGCGTGTTCGGGGGCACAGGCCTCGTCCCGCCATACGGCGCTCAGCAGGCGGGTCATGTCGCGGGGCGTGCTGCGGTTGGTGCGGGCCGGGTCGAGGGCCCTGAGGCGGGTGAGGACGTGCGGGTCGGTCAGGATCCGCGCGCCGCCGGGTCCGGCGTCCTCCCTGAGGGTGGCGAGGAGTTCGCTGAAGGTGTGCACGGCGTGCGTGCGGGCGAGGCCGAGGCGGGCGGTGGTGCGGTTGACGGCGTCCAGGCCGACGCGGTGCAGCAGCAGGTCGGCGGCGGTGTTGTCGCTGACGGCCGTCATCAGGTAGGCGAGGTCGCGCAGGGACATCCGCACGGGGTCCAGCATGGCGGCCAGGCCGGTGGGGCCCGGGGTGCGGCCGCCGGGCGGGCAGTCGACCCGCTCCGTGAGGTCCAGGTGCCCCGCGGCGGCCAGCTGGTGCAGGGCGACGAGCAGACACAGCTTGTGGACGCTGCCCGTGCACACCGGCTGGTCAGCGCCCGCGTCGAGTTGTGCGCCGGTGTCGATGTCGACGGCGTGCAGCCAGCCGGTGACGCCGGCTTGGGAGAAGGCCGTGTGGAGGCGGCTGAGGGTGTCGGTCACAGCCAGTACTCCGATGCCGGGCGGAGGTGGAGGGGGCGGGTCGGTACGTCAGGGGTGGCGGTGGTGGTGCTGCGCAGGGCGTGGGTGGCCGCGTCCGTGAAGGCGGTCACCGCCGTGCCGCCGCGTCCCTTGGGCCGGGCGACGGAGTGCCGCCAGGCCAGCGGGGCACCGGCCAGCGGGCGCCAGACGAGGTCCGGGGCGGCCACGGTGTCGCGTGGGGTGAGCGCGACGGCCCCGGCGGACAGCACCAGGCCGCGCACGAAGCTGGTGCCCTGGGCGTGGCGTACGGCGGGCGGGGCGTAGCCGTTGCGGGCGCAGGTGGTGAGGAGGTCGTCGTACAGCGCCGGGGCGTCGCTGCGCGGGAAGAGGATCAGGTCGTGGCCGGTGAGGGAGGCGAGGGGCACCTCGGTGAGGCCGGCGGCCGGGGCGCCGGGCGGCAGCAGCACGCCGAGCTCGCGGCGCAGGACCGGGCCGAGTTCCAGGCCGGTGATGTCGCAGGGGTGGTGGATGAGGCCGACGTCCAGGTCCCGGGAGGCGAAGCGGGCCAGCTGCTGGGCGGTGGACAGCTCGTGCAGTTCCAGTTCCGGCGCGGCACGGTCGTGGCGCCGGTCGAAGTCCGCGAGGAGGGCGGCGACCGTCTCGCCGGAGAGATCCGGCGGCAGCGCGGCCCGCAGCAGGCCGGTCTCGCCGTCCCGGATGCGGTGCGCGGTGGCCAGCAACTCCTCGGAACGGGCGAGCAGCTCACGGGCCTGCGTCAGCAGCAGGGCCCCGGCCTCGGTGATCCGCACCTGACGGCTGGTGCGCTCGAACAGACGGACGCCCAGTTCGCGTTCCAGCCGCTGGATGCGCTGGGACAGGGGCGGCTGCGCCATGCCGAGACGGGCGGCGGCACGGCCGAAGTGTGACTCTTCTGCAACAGCCACGAAGCACTCCAGGTGCCGAACCAGGTCCACGACCAGCGACCATATCGCGGATTGATGAATCCCAGATCGATATCGGACTTGGACAGGTGGGGTGGGGCGTTGCTCTCCTCGGGGCATGGACAACCGCGATGTACACATGCCGGGAAGCGACTACTCCGCCGCCACGACCTGGACGGCGAGACGGCGACGCCCGCGAGGCGGGGTGAGAGCGGTGGCCGCCGTGGGTGTGGTGCTCGCCGTCGGGGCCGGTGGGGCGTACGCCGCCGGGGCCGGCCCCTTCGCCCGGGGCGGCGACGGGCCCGACCCGGCGGCCCTGGAGCAGGCGCGCGCGTTCCTGGCCGACTGGGCGGGCGGCCGCCTGCCGAACGCGGCGGCACGGACGACCAGTCCCGGTACGGCCCAGAAGGTGCTGGGCAACTTCACGGCCGGGCTCGACATCAGCGAGCCGGGACTCACGGCGGCGAAGCCCGAGCTCGGCGAGGACGGGACGGTCACCGTCCCGTTCACGGCCCGGATGCCCATCACCGACCTGGGGACGTGGACGTACACGTCCGAGCTGCCGTTGCGGGAGCAGCCGGACGGGAGCTGGAAGGTGGACTGGCGGCTGTCGCTGGTCCATCCACGGCTGAGCGAGACGGAGAAGTTCCGTCTGGAGCGGGAGGAGGCGTCGGCGCCCGAGGCCACTGATCGGGACGGGGTCGCGTTGTCGGCCGACGCGTTCCCCTCGCTGGGCCCGGTGCTGGGGCAGCTCGCCGGCGAGGGTGCCGGGCCGCGGGGTGCGGTGCGGCTGGTGGACCGGGCGACGGGAGAGGTCGAACGTACCGAGGCCCGCTTCGGGGAGGAGGCGGACGGACCGGACGACGACGAGCCTGTGCGCACGACCCTCGACGCCGACTGGCAGTCCGCCGCCGAGCAGGCGCTCGCCGGTGAGGCCGACGGCAAGAACGCGGCGCTGGTCGCGCTGCGGATCGACAACGGGGAGATCCTGGCGGTGGCGAACTCGCCGTCGTCCGGCTTCAACCGGGCCGTCTCCGGCACCTACGCTCCCGGCTCCACCTGGAAGATGGTCACCAGCACCGCCCTGCTGCTCAAGGGGGCCGTCGGGCTGGACGACGTGGTGGACTGCCCCAAGTACCTGACGGTGGGAAAGCAGTTCCACAACGTCGAGACCTCCGAGTTCCCGGGGGCGACCTTCCGCAAGGACTTCACCGAGTCGTGCAACACGGCGTTCATCAGCCTGCGGGGCAAACTCGGGGACGCGGAGCTCGGTGAGGTCGCGGACGAGTACTTCGGTGTCGGGCAGGAGTGGCGCGTCGGCATTCCGTCGTACGACGGTTCGGTGCCGGTGCCCCGGGACGAGACCGAGAAGGCCGCGTCGATGATCGGGCAGGGGCGGGTGCAGGCCAACCCGCTGATCATGGCGTCGGTCACGGCGACGGCGGTGTCCGGGGCGTTCCATCAGCCGACGATCACGGCGGGGGACGGGGGCGGGACGACGACCTCGACGACGCCGCTTCCGGAGCATGTGGTCGCTCAGCTGCGGGAGTTGATGCGGGCGACCGTGACGGACGGTACGGCGCGGGTGCTGGCCGATCTGCCGGGCGAGGTCGGGGCGAAGACGGGCACGGCGGAGGTGTCCGAGGAGCAGGACAACAACGGTTGGCTGGTGGCGTACCGCGGCAATGTGGCGGTGGCGTGTGTGGTGGAGGAGGGCGTGACGGGCGGCGGCTCGGCGGGCCCGGTTGTCCACAGCCTGTTGACGGCGGTGCCCGAGTGATGAGCAGCAGGTGTTCCGGTCCGTCCCGTCGGCAACTGCTGTGGGCGGCGGCGTTGATGCCGCTGGGCGCGGCGGCGTGCGACCGCGCCGCCCCTGACGAGCGCACCCGCGCCACACCACCGCCCCCCTCCGCCAGTCGTACGCCCGACCTCTCCCGCTACGCGGCACTCGAACGCCGCCACGGGGCCCGGCTGGGCGTCTGCACCGTGGCCACCGGCACCGGCGCGACGCTGACGTACCGCGCGGACGAACGCTTCGCGTTGTGCTCCACCTTCAAGGCCCTGGCCGCCGCGGCGGTCCTGCACGAGCACCCCCTGAGCCACCTGAACCGGCGGGTCACCTACACACGAGCCGATGTGCAGTCCTACTCGCCGATCACCGAGGACCACGTCGAGACGGGGACGACGGTCCGGGAACTGTGCGACGCGGCCGTCCGTTACAGCGACAACACGGCGGGAAACCTGCTGATGCGGGACGTGGGAGGCCCGGCGGGACTGACCGCGTATCTGCGCGGCCTCGGCGACAAGGTCAGCCGCCTGGACCACTACGAGCCCGAACTGAACGACATGCGCCCGGGCGACCCCCGCGACACGACCACCCCCCGGGCGATCGCCACCACCTACCGCGCACTCGTCCTCGGCGACGCCCTCACCCCCGACCGCCGCGCCCTCCTCAAGGACTGGCTCGTGCGCAACACCACCGGCGACAACCGCATCCGCGCCGGTGTCCCCAAGGGCTGGACGGTGGCCGACAAGACAGGCACCGGGAACTACGGCCGGGCCAACGACATCGGGATCGTCTGGCCGTCGCGCACCGACCCGCTCGTCCTCGCCGTGATGACGGACCGCCACGGACACGACACCCCACCCAGGGAGCGCCTGATCGCCGAGGCCACACGCCTGGTCGTGGCCGACCTCACCTGACCGCGCGCTCGTCGGCGCTCTGTGCCGATCAGAGCGTCTCGGGCGTGCCGGGCGACGGTCGTGGTGTTCAGGAAGCGGCGGACCCTGTCCGTCTTCCCGGTCGGCTGCCGAACACCCACGCCCGGAAGAGCAGGAACCGCAGCAGCGTCGCGGTCAGGTTGGCGGCGATCAGGACGGCGAGTTCGACGCGGGCCCCGGCCGACGGCGCCGCCTGGTGCAGCAGGGCGAGCGAGCCGCTGGTGAGCGTCAGGCCGAGCAGGAAGACCGCAAGCCCCCTGGCCTGGTGGCGCACCACCCCGCCGGGGCCGCGGATGCCGAAGGTGAGGCGGCGGTTGGCGGCGGTGTTGCCGATGGCGCAGACCAGCAGCGCCAGCGCGTTGGCCGCCTGGGCTCCCACCACCGGGCGCAACAGCGTGTACAGCAGCAGGTGCGCGAGGGTGCTCACCGCTCCGACGGCGGCGAACCGCACGAGTTGCATGACCAGTCCGCCCGACGGCTCCCCCTCGCCGCTGCGCCGCAGTTCGGCCGGGGGCAGGGTGCCGCGCGCCAGCGCCGCGCCGATCCGGGCGATGCCGCGCAGGTCGGCCAGGGCCGTGGCGAGGATGTCGACCCGGCTGTCGGGGTCGTCCACCCAGTCGACCGGCACCTCGTGGATGCGCAGGCCCGCCCGCTCGGCGATGACCAGCATCTCGGTGTCGAAGAACCAGCCCGAGTCCTGGACGAGGGGCAGCAGCCGCTCGGCCACGTCACGCCGTACCGCCTTGAAACCGCACTGCGCGTCGGAGAAGCCCACGGCGAGGGTGGAGCGCAGGATCGCGTTGTAGCAGCGGGAGGTGATCTCCCGTTTGGGGCCGCGCACGACCCGGGCGCCGCGGGCCAGGCGGGTGCCTATGGCGATGTCGGAGTGCCCGGATATCAGCGGGGCGACGAGCGGGAGCAGCGCGGCCAGTTCTGTGGACAGATCCACGTCGACATACGCGAGCACGGGGGCCGACGAACGGGACCAGGCGGTGCGCAGGGCCCGGCCGCGGCCCTTCTCGTCGAGCCGCAGCCCCTCCACCTCGGCCAGTTCGCCCGCCAGCCGGACGGCGATCTCCGGGGTGCGGTCGGTGCTGGCGTTGTCGGCGATGGTGATACGGAACGGGTAGGGGAAGCTCTCCCGCAGATGCGCGTGCAGCCGCCGGACGCTCGGCTCCAGATCGGTCTCCTCGTTGAACACCGGGACGACCACGTCCAGGACGGGGTCCGGGTGGTCGGTGGGGACCGGCGTGCGGTGGGGCAGTGGGTGTGCGTCCTTCACGGCGGCGGTCCCTCGTTCTCTCACTGACTGGTCCTTGTTCGTACTCGGCGCAGGGTACGAAGGTACGCGGGCCACGGACACATCCCCGCCCCGGTCCCGCAACAGGGCGGTGACGTCCGGTCCATGCCGGGTCCTCACCGGTGATGCGGAATGTAAGGCGAGTCATCGGTTTGTTCCGCGCGGGAAATCGTTTCATTACCTTGATCCTTCACCCGTTTGCTGCGCATCCGGCGCAATGGGGTGCCGTTAGTTTGGTTATGACCAAGGCAACCAGGGACGGTATTTTCGGCCTGTTGGCGAGTCAGCAGCGAGGGGGCAGGGCTGCGGGACATGCGGTGACGCTGGGTCCCTACACATACATTCCCGCCCCGGCACACTGCTCGGCCAGTGTCAACGGAACACTCACCAAAGACGGACCACCGGTCACACTCCGGGCCACCGAGCCGATTCTCCGCCATTTTCTGGACGTCATGGCCGAACTGGAAGCCGATCTCGCCCGACGGTGGATCAGGTCACAGGGCACGTCCGGTTACCGTCCGGCGAAATAACAAGAATTCGCTATGTATGCACAGGGTCATGGCACCGGCCGCCATCGAGGTCCGGCCGAAGCGTTCTCGAACCCCCTGGTTCCACCGGACTCCGCCTGGGATCCCGCCGAGGAGCTGGCGTTCATGCTCCAGGACGCGATGGCGGAGGAAGCCTCGAACATCCCGCCGACGGATGCCTCGGTCACCGCTCCCGCCCCCGGCACACCGCTGGAAAACCTGCAGGAGATCACGGCGGAACTGCCCCCGCTGAGGGATTCCCCGAAAGGTCACCGCAAGCCGCGTGAAAGCGGCGGCCGGAACGTCTTTCGCGCGGTCAGCCGGGTCATGGCCGCGCTGGCGGCGGTCATCGCGTGCGGCGTGAGTTTCTTCGGCGGACTGGCCGTCTACGAACCGCTGCGCCTTTCCGTTTCCGGTACACACAACGGCATTGTTTCCTTGTGGCCTTTGCTCATCTACGGTCCGTGGCTGGTCGCCTCGCTGTCCGTGCTGCGTGCCGCGCTGCACCAGCGCCGGGCGGTGCACTCCTGGTGTGTGATCCTCTTCTTCTCGTCCGCGGCGATGCTCTTATGTGTCGCGCAGGCGCCGAGGACCGTCGTCGACACCGTGACGGCGGCGTTGCCCGGTCTCGCGGCGCTCGCGTGCTTTCAGCAGCTGGTACGGCAGATCACCCTGACCCGCCCGCCCCGGCGCTCGCTGCCCCGCCACCGCTCACGGCCGCCCACCCCGCCCCCGGCCACCGATGAACCGGGCGACTCCGCGACCCGGGAGCTCCACCCGGCCACGCCGGACGTCGCGTCTCCCTCACCACCGCGCGACCCGGAGCCCTCACCGCGGATCCTCCCGAGGCAGGGCGCCACCTCCCGGTAGGCGCCCTGCGGGCCGGACTTGAGTCAGACGAGCCGCTTGCGCCCCCACAGGAAGAGGAACACCGCGACGGCGGCGGTCAGCGCCAGCAGGATCGCCGCGCCGAGCCACTGCATGCCGGGCATCTGGGAGATCGGCAGATAGTCCACCGACCAGCCGACCACATCGGCCTGCTTCAGGCACAGCTCGCGCGCCTGTTCCGTCTCCTCTTGGGCGCAGGTGCTCCAGCCGACCGGCCTCCCGCTGCCGGTGAGGTACGACTGGTCGATCTGGTACGCGGCGTCGGGCAGCGTGGGGAACGCGTCGTCCGCGAGGACACCCTTGTTCGTGGTGACCGTGACCACGTCGCCGAGCGCGAGCCGCAGCTCGCCCCAGACGAGCTGGACGACGACGGCGAACCCGAAGGTGACCACCATCGCCGCCAGCGTTCGGCGGAGCACCAGTCCGATCGCCACACCCCCGACGACGGTGAAGAGGGTGAGCGCGACGGGCACCGGGCCGGTGGTGTCGAAGGCGGCGCCGGACGTCCACTCCATGACCGTGCTCTGCTCCTTGACCGGCTCCCACCACCAGCCGAACGCGACCGACAGCGCGGCCGTGCTCACCGTGACCACCAGAGCGGTCAGCCCCAGCTTGGTGGCCAGCCAGCGGGTGCGGCTCACGGTCTGGGCGGCGACCAGCTTGGCGGTGCCGTGCTCCAGGTCGCCGGCGAGCAGCGGGGCGCCGACGAACACGCCGAGCACCACGGGGATCACGCTCAGGGCGCTGCTGACGGGTTGGAAGGCGGCGGCGTACGGCTCGAACTCGGTGCCCAGGCTCCCGATGCCGCCCGCGGGCCCGCCCTGGCCGCCGAGGAAGTCCATCATGCGGGCGCGCTGGAAGACGATCCACGCCACCAGGAGCACACCGGCGCCGAGGACGGTCAGGAACGCGGCCCGGTGCTGGCGCCACACGAGCCAGGTCACCCCGCCGAGCGGAGAGCGCCGGCGGGAATCGGTCGCGGTGGTGTCCGGGGTCCGGGTGAGGGTGCTCATGCGGCCACCGCCCGCGAGCCGTGCACCTGGGCGGTGGGCGTGATCAGCGCGGGCGCCTCGGCCGAGCGCAGGTGGGCGAGCAGGAGTTCCTCCATGGTGGGTGTGGCGGTCTCCCAAGGGCCGGTGACCGGCCCGTCGGAGCGGACCAGGGCGGTGAACTGCCGTCCGGTGGCGCGGGCTTCGACGACGGTGTGCTGCGCGAGACCGGCGGGCAGGCCCTCGCCCTCGCGGACGCCGGTGACCAGGCGGTGCACGGCGAGCAGTTCGTCCACGTCACCGGCGAGCCGCAGGGTGCCGGAGGCGATCACGACGAGGTAGTCGCACACGTTCTCCAGCTCGGCGAGGACGTGGGTGGACATCAGCACGGTGGTGCCGCGCTCGGCGGCCTCGGCCATGAGGGTGCCCATGAGTTCGTGGCGTACGACCGGGTCGAGGTCGGACATCGGCTCGTCGAGCAGCAGCAGGTCGGGCCGCTTGCCGAAGGCCAGCGCGAAGGCGACGCGGGTGCGCTGCCCGCCGGAGAGGGTGCCGACCTTGGCGTCCAGCGGCACGTTCCCCGCGCGCACGACGGCCTCGGCGGCGCGCTGGTCCCAGCCGGGGTTCAGCTCCCGCCCCAGCCGCAGGGTCTCGGCGACCGTGAAGCGGCGGTACAGCGGCTTCTCCTGGGCGAGGAACGCCGTACGACGACCGGCCTCGGCCGAGTCCGGGGCCGCGCCGAACACCCTGAGGGCGCCCTCCGTCGGCTCCAGTACGTTCGCCGCGATCCCCAACAGCGTGGTCTTGCCCGCCCCGTTGGGCCCGACCAGCCCGCAGATCCGCCCGGCCGGCAGCCGGAACGAGCAGTTCCGCAACGCCCAGCCCCGCCGGTAGCGCACCCCCACGCCGTACGCCTGCAACGCCGTGTCCCCGGCGCCCTGACCGTCACTCATGTCATCCACCACCATTTAACTACTTGATTAGTGGAATGATGATGGAAGGCATTGAGGGCTCCTGTCAACGCCGTTCAGTGCACTGGCTCGTCCTGGGCCGTCCGGGCGTGGTCATGGAACTTCGGGGAACGGGCAGGCGTTGCCAGGAGGACGGGTGCGGACGCACGCCGACGACCGGAACGACACGGCTGAAGCCGAGGTGGCACGGATGGCTATGTGGGATCGGATCAAGGACCAGGCCAAGAGCCTGCAACAGCAGGCCCAGGGCGCGCGTGGCTCCGGCGCACAGGGCGGACACGGTGGACACGGTGGTCAGGGCGGACACGGTGGTCAGGGCGCTTTCGGCGGGCACGGCAGGCCGGGTTCGGGGTCCTCGGGCGGCTCGCGGGCCCAGCTGGTGAGCACGCTCAAGTCTCAGCTCACCTCCCTGAAGACGGAGCTGAAGAGCGGCGCCTACCGGGACGCCAGCATGGCCATGTGCGCCCTGGTCGCTGCCGCCGACGGGCATGTCGACCCGACCGAGCGGCAGCACGTGGAGTCGCTGATCCTGAGCAACGACGTCCTGCAGAACTTCCCGCCGGAGCAGCTGCGCCAGCGTTTCAACCAGCACGTCGACCGGCTGGCGTTCGACTTCCCGCAGGGCAAGACACAGGTCATGCAGGAGATCGCCAAGGCGGCGAAGAAGCCGGCAGAGGCCAGAGCGGTCGTCCAGACCGGGTTCGTCATCGCCGGGGCGGACGGTTATGTCGCACCGGCGGAGGAGCAGGTCCTGCGGGAGGCCTGCTCGGTACTGGGCCTGTCTCCGCAGGAGTTCGGTCTCTGAGCCTGCGCTGAACGTGGCCGCGCCCGTCAAACCTCCCGGCGGGCACCCGTGGTCGTGCTCGCCGGTCGCGTGAGAGTGGGGACACACGCTCGGGCGGACGCCGGGCGCCGGGAGTGCCCCGGGGCGCTCCCACGTTCCGGTGGTCGGCGCCGATCGCGCTGCCGGGCGTATGCCGCCCCCCGTATCCAGGGGCGATGGATGACCACGGCACCACCCTCACCACAAGCGCTCGGCGTCCGTTCTCCCGGCGGGAGTTCACCACCCTGCTCCCCCCGGCCGGCACACGGAACTCCTCACGGCCATCCGCGCCCCCGAGGGCCCGCTCCACTTCGCCGGCGACCACACCTCGGTGAAGCCGTCCTGGATCGAGGGGGCGTTGGAGTCGGGGGTGCGGGCGGCGCTGGAGGTGCACACGGCCTAGCGGGCTGTTCCGATTGCCCGGGAGGTCCGGGCAGCCTCACGGAGTGCGGTTCGGTATCAGGTTCGGTGTCAGCGGTGCTCGGGGTTCTCGTAGTCGTGGCGGCAGCCGGCGTCCCAGGCGGTGCGCTGGTTGCCGTAGGCGGGGATGCCTCCCGCGTCCTTGAGCAGGCGCGCCAGGTGCAGCAGGTTCCAGGTCATGAACGTGGTGTTGCGGTTGGTGAAGTCGTTCTCCGGGCCACCGGAACCGGGGTCGAGGTAGGAGGGCCCGGGGCCCGCTTCGCCGATCCAGCCGGCGTCGGCCTGCGGGGGGATGGTGTAACCGAGGTGCTGGAGGCTGTAGAGGACGTTCATGGCGCAGTGCTTGACGCCGTCCTCGTTCCCGGTGATCAGGCAGCCGCCGACCCGCCCGTAGTAGGCGTACTGCCCCGCGTCGTTGAGGAGGCTGGAGCAGGCGTAGAGCCGTTCGATCACCTGCTTGGCGACCGAGCTGTTGTCGCCGAGCCAGATCGGCCCGGCCAGCACCAGGATGTCCGCCGCCATGACCTTCTCGTACAGCGTCGGCCAGGCATCGCTGCGCCAGCCGTGTTCGGTCATGTCGGGCCACACTCCGGTGGCGATGTCGTGGTCGACAGCGCGCACGACGTCGACCTGGACGCCCTGCGCCGCCATGATGCGCACGCTGCGGTCGATGAGCCCCTGGGTGTTGCTGCGCTCCGGTGACCGCTTGAGCGTGCAGTTGAAGACGAGGGCGCGCAGGTCGTCGTAGCGCGCGGGCGGTGTGTCGGTGGTCGGTGCGGTGGCGGGCGGTGTGTCGGCGGTCGGTGCGGTGGCGGGCGGTGTGTCGGTGATCGGTGCGGCGGTCGGTGACTGGTCGGTCACGGGCTCTCCGGGGGTACGTGCCACCGTGCCCTCTCGGTGGCTGAACCGCTCCATCGTGCTGGCGCGGCAATCGTCGCGTCGGCCGCGCCACCACCGGTCCCCGGCAACCACCCCGACAGCCGAACGGCCCGCGACAGGCCAGAGCCTGCCGCGGTCGCCCGCGCCTGCCCCGCGGACCTACTTGCCCTTCGGCGCCGCCTGCTGGATCACCTCGAAGGACCAGAGGGTCGAGCCCGAGGCCGCGGGCTTGGGGCGCTCCCCGCCCTCGCCCGCACCGGCGCCCTGGTGGGCCGCCTTCATCGGCCCCTCCATCCAGGCCTGGAAGGACTCCTCGTCGCGCCACCGGGTGTAGACCAGGTAGTTGTCGGTGCCGTCGACCGGGCGCAGGAGCTCGAACCACTCGAAACCGTCGGAACCCTCGACGGCGTGGGCGCGGGAGGCGAACCGCTTCTCCAGGACTTCCCGCTGCTCGGCCGGGACGGTCAGCACATTGATCTTGACTACGCTCATGACTCCATCCTGCCCGGTTTGGGGTGGCTGTGGGGCCCGTAGGGGATGTGCCCGGAGGCCCCTGCGGGTCCCCTTAAGGGATCTGTGGGGAAGGTCCGTAAGGGATGTCACAGGTCGGCCGCAAAGCCGGTCCCGGAACCCTCGGCCCGGCCCACCGCTCTTCGAGACCAGGTACGTTCGATGACGTGGCTGGATTCAGGATCGGACGCGGCGGCCGGAACGACCGCGCCCCGCACACGCGACCGCAACACCCCCCGCACGGACAGCAGGCGCCGCAGGGGCCGTCGTACGGCTATCCCCAGGCCCCGCAGCCGCACCCGTACCCCGGGCAGCAGAGCTACGGGAACGCCCCCTGGCCGCAGACGAACGGCGGTTACGGCGGTCCGGGCGGCGGCGGTGGCGGTGGCGAGCCGGAGTACTTCGGCGACGACGGCGCGTACCAGCAGGGCGGGCCGGACCCGTACGCCGCGAACAACCCGGGCCACACGCAGGCCTTCGCGGTCGGCGAGGACCCGTACAGCCAGGGCGACACCTACCGCGCCGGCTCGGCCCCGGCCGCCCCGGTCGGGCCGCGGCTGCACTGGAAGGAGCTGCTGCGCGGCATCGTCCTCGCGCCCCAGCAGACGTTCCTGCAGATGCGCGACTACACGATGTGGGGCCCCGCCCTCACCGTGACCTTCCTCTACGGCCTGCTCGCGGTCTTCGGCTTCGACGGCGCCCGCGAGGACGCGATCAACGCCACCCTCTCCAACGCCATCCCGATCGTCCTGACGACGGCCGTCGCGATGGTGCTGAGCGCGTTCATCCTGGGCGTGGTCACCCACACCCTGGCCCGCCAGCTGGGCGGCGACGGGGCATGGCAGCCGACGGTCGGCCTCTCCATGCTGATCATGTCCATAACGGACGCGCCCCGTCTGGTCGTCGCGATGTTCCTGGGCGGCGACGCCCCCTTCGTCCAGATCCTCGGCTGGGCCACGTGGGTCGCGGGCGGCGCGCTCCTGACCCGGATGGTGTCCAAGTCGCACGATCTGCCGTGGCCGAAGGCGCTGGGCGCGTCGGCGATCCAGCTGATCGCGCTGCTGTCGATCGTGAAGCTGGGCACGGTGTAGTCCCATTGCTCCACACTCACGGAACGGGCCCCGGCGATGCCGCCGGGGCCCTTTCGTCGCTCACCTGTTCGTCACTGTCCTGACGCCTCAGGCGTCGAGCACCTGCCCGGCGCGCCGCACGACGGGCGGCTGGACGGACCAGGGGAAGTTGATCCACTCGTCGGTGCGCTTCCAGACGTACTCGCACTGCACGAGGGAGTGGGACTTCTCATAGATCACGGCGGAGCGCACCTCGGCGACGGCGTCGAGGCAGAAGTCGCGCACGAGCTTGAGCGTCTTGCCGGTGTCGGCGACGTCGTCGGCGATCAGGACCTTCTTGTCGGAGAAGTCGACGACGTTGGGAACGGGAGCGAGCATCACGGGCATGTCGAGGGTGGTCCCCACGCCCGTATAGAACTCCACATTCACCAGATGAATGTTCTTGCAGTCGAGGGCGTAGGCGAGCCCGCCGGCCACGAAGACACCGCCGCGGGCGATGCTGAGCACTATGTCGGGCTCGTACCCGTCGTCGGCGACGGCCTGAGCGAGCTCGCGGACGGCGACGCCGAACTGCTCGTAGGTCAGGTTCTCCCGTACGTCACTCATGTCGCTGATGTCACTCACGTCAGTCGAGGGCTCAGACCTGGGTCCGGTGGAAATTGAGGAAGGACCGTGAGGCGGTGGGCCCGCGCTGCCCCTGGTACCGCGACCCGTACCGCTCACTGCCGTACGGGAACTCCGCGGGCGAGCTGAGCCGGAACATGCACAGCTGGCCGATCTTCATGCCGGGCCAGAGCTTGATGGGGAGCGTCGCGAGATTGGACAGCTCCAGGGTCACATGGCCGGAGAACCCGGGGTCGATGAACCCGGCGGTGGAGTGGGTGACGAGCCCGAGCCGCCCGAGGGAGCTCTTGCCCTCCAGGCGGGAGGCGAGATCGTCGGGCAGGGTGATGACCTCGTACGTCGACGCGAGCACGAACTCACCGGGATGCAGGATGAACGGCTCGTCGCCCTCGGGCTCGACCAGCCGCGTCAGGTCGGCCTGCTCGATGGAGGGGTCGATGTGCGGGTACCGGTGGTTCTCGAACACCCGGAAATACCGATCCAGCCGCACGTCGATGCTCGACGGCTGCACCATGGATTCGTCGTAGGGATCGATCCGTACCCGCCCGGCGTCGATCTCGGCCCGGATGTCCTTGTCTGAGAGAAGCACGCCCCGAGGATACGCAAGGCGCGCGGAGCCCCCACAATCGCGACGGCTCCACGCGCCCACGGCGAGATCAGTCTCTGTGTCTCTCTTCTCTGTCTCTCTCCCGCTACCGCTTCTCAAGACCGACCGGCACGACGCTGCGCAGGCGCGCGCATCGCGGACAGCGAAGAAGCCGACGCGGGCCGAGGCGCTCGGCCTGCTGCATCGGGAACGAAGCGGTGGTGAACACGTGCCCATCGGCACAACGGACGACGGTGCGCTCCATCAAGTCCTGAAGTCCCTTCCCCAAAGAGCCGCGTCTGGCTGATGCCCTGACGAGGAAGGCCACATTACGGGATGAATGGGACGCCCCTCCAGGCGGCACTCCGGCCCCACCGGGCCCCTCTCCCACCCCTCCACCGTACGCCCCAACTCCCGCCGCCCGCAGCCGTATCCCACCCCGCGAACGACCGCAGGCCCCGCGGTGGGAGCACCGGGGGCCTGGGATGAGGTACAGTAAGCGAGCGTTCCGACACCGATCTCGGTCGGCGTCTTACGCGGGTGTAGTTTAATGGTAGAACATCAGCTTCCCAAGCTGAGAGCGCGAGTTCGATTCTCGTCACCCGCTCCACGAAGAAGGCCCAGGTCAGAGACCTGGGCCCTTTTGTTGTCCGTGGTGATCAGTCGTCGCGTGCCAGATTGGTGCCAGAAGGCTCGTCGGGCTTCGGCTTCGTGGCATCGGCGCGAGCCTTCCTGACCATGGCGTCGAGGCTCGCGGCGACCTCCTCTTGCCGCTCGTCGTCGGAGTGCTGGTAGATCAGCGCCGCCTTCTCCGAGGACTGGCCGGCGCGGACCATCGTGTCCTTGAGCGTGGCGCCTGAGCGGGTGGACAGGGTGTGTCCAGTGTGCCGGAGATCGTAGAACCGGAAGCCCTCGGGCATGCCGACGATCTCACGTGCCTTCCGCCACTTCCGCCCGAAGCTGCTGCGCCTGAATGGAGCCCCCTTCTCGCCGACGAAGACCAGCCCGTCGGGACCCGGCTCGGCGTAGCTCTCCAGGTGCCAGCGGAGCTCCCGGCGGAGGAACGCGGGAAGAATCACAGTCCTGGTTCCGGCTTCGGACTTGGTGTCGCCCTGGACGCGTCGCCCGTTCATCCGCTCCGGCTCGGCGAGGCGGACACGGACGCGCAGGTTGTCGAGGTCGATGTCCCGACGGCGGAGGCCGGCCAGCTCTTCCGGCCGCATCGGACCGTACGCGCCGAGGTAGACCATCAGGCGCCACCGCATCCCCACGGCGTTGGCGAGCGCGTCGACTTGGGCGACTGTGGCGATGCGTCGTTCAGCTGCCTTCTCCTTACCAGCGCCCTTGATCCGGCACGGATTGCGCGTGATCAGCTCGTCGTCCACGGCCGTCTCCAGGATGGCCTTGAGGAGCCGGTACGCCTTCGCCGTCATCGTCTTGGCACCCGTGGTGCGCAGCCGATCCGCCCGCCACTCACGGACGCGCGGCGCGGTGATCTCGTCCAGGTCCGCCTCAGCGAAGGCGAAGAGGTGCTTGTCCAAGAGGTACCGGTAGAGATCCCGAGTCAGTGGTGCGAGTTCCCTTTCCTCCACCCACTTGTCCGCGTAGGCCTGGAAGCTGACCGCCCCGGCCTCAGGGTCGCGCCACTCGCCACGGCGGATCTCGGTCTGCTTTTCAGCGAGCCAGTCGTCTGCGTCCGCGGTCGTCTCGAAGGTGAACGGCGCCGGGCGCATCACGCCGTCAGGCCCCGGATAGCGAGCCTGGTACCGGCCGGAGGGGAGCTTTCTGATCGCGCCGAAGCGGCGCCGCCTGCCCTTGCTGTTGGCCATCAGGCAGCCCTCCTGTATCGGGCACGAGGGCGCCTCAGCGGCTCGACCGTGCGAGCAGCGATGTACTCCTCAACCGCGCTCTCCGGGATCCGGACGTATCGGCCGACCTTCACGTACCGGATACGCCGCTCCTCGATGAGCCGCCGGGGGAAACGGGGAGTCGTGCCGAGCAACTCGGCGACCTGGTCCACCGACAGGTAGCGGTCGTTCATGCGGTTGGTTCTCCTTCCGTTCCGGGGGCGGGTTCGAGGGATGCGGCCAGCCAGGCTTCGCCGGTACTGAGGCCCGTCCCGGCGAAGACCCAGTGAGCGAGGACGAGCGTGGTTTCGCCGTCCTGCGGGACGGGCGGGGCGGTTTGCGTGCGGCGCCACTCGGCGCGGGCGTCGCGCAGGGCGCCGAGGGTGGTGGAGTAGCGGCGGGACTTGGTGGAGAAGTGGCCGCGGAAACCGAGCATGTGGGCCCACGCGCGCAGCCGGAGCTCTGCCAGCTCGGGGCGCGCGCCGAGGGTCCAGGCGGTGCGGATCATTCGCCGGGCGTGGTCGGTGATCCGGGCCCCGGCCAGCTCGGCGAGGAAGCGGATCGGCCGGTCCAGGGTGCCGGTCGCTGTCTCGGCGCCTTTGGTGGCGTACTTGGCGATGTACGCGGCGACGGCTCGCTCGGTCAGCTCCTGGCCGTCGTCGAAGTCGGCGGAGCGGATCGGGCGGACGTCGAGCTGGCGGCCGAAGGCGAAGCTGTGCGCCCGGCCGTCGATCTCCGGTCCGGAGACGTGCGTGGCGGTGGCGGCGGCACGGATGGCGTCGCTCAGCAGCTCGGCCGTGGCCCAAGCCGGGGGCGAGGTGTCGCCGCCCTCGGGACCGTCGAGGCGGATGACCGCGTGGAAGTGGACGGCGCCGCGCTTTTGGTACTCGGCCACCTTGGCGAAGGAGACCCGGGCATGGTCGCGGAACGCCCGCTGAGTGAGACCGGCAGGCTTGGCGACCTCCCGGCGGAGGTAGATCGAGAAGCGCCGCCACAGGGCACCGGCGTGGGCATTCCAGAGCACGGCCGCCTCATAGTCGTAGGTGTCTGGGTCGAGGGGCGTGCCGAGGACCTGATCTGTGTCGTCGTGCCGGATACCGCAGCCGCAGGGCCGTCCGCTGGACGGGCGGTTGTGGACCGGCCCGAAGCTCGGAGCCGTGAACGTGGCGAACACACGCGGGTGGACGGCGACCTGTTCGGGCGTGCCCTTGCCGCCGCGCAGTCCGGCGGTGATCAGGTGGTAGGTGTCGCGGCGGTACGTCTCGGCGCAGGCCGCACATGGCGCGGCGGTTGTTGCAACGGACGAGGAGCTGACCGGCGGGGAGGGCAGCGGAGTCGAGGTGGTGCAGGACGCTGCCGATTTCACCGGTCGTGGTGTCGACCGCGTATTCGGTGCGGTGGCCATCGAGGCGTACGGGGCGGGTGCAGCCGCCCAGCGTGGAGAGTTGGCGGGCCAGCTCGGGCATGGTGCCGAGGGAGGCCAGCATGGAGAGTTCCGCCAGCGGGGACGGAGTCTGCCGGGTGATGATGGGACTTCCTTTCGGCTGCTTCGACGGTTGAGAGGGACGGCCCCGGGGCGGCGGGATGCTTGGCGGCTTGTTGCCGCCCCGGCGGCCGGTCAGCGCTTGTTCGCGCCGGTGACGAGGGAGCGCAGGACCACGGCGGCGATGGCCACCGACACGGCCGAGACGGCGACCGCCGCGAGGAGCGCGGTGAGCACGACGCCGACGACGACCACGGCGGCGACCGCGCCGACTCCGACCCCCACGAACGGGGTGACCGAGCGGCTGGCGGAGGGAGCCGGGGCGTGGTCCTGCGGGATGTGGGTGGTGATGCTCGGGACGTGCGGGGTGTCGGGCAGCTTGGGTCGGAACATGGCGGGGTTCCTTGTCGGTCGGGTGGTCATTCGTGGGTGCCGTTGACGACGTCGACTCCGGAGCGGGTGCCGGACTCGATGGCGGGGGCGAGGAAGGTGTGCGAGAGCCAGAAGCCGAACAGGGCGATCACGACGGCGACCCAGAGGCGGATGCCGAGGAACTTGATCGCGGCCCAGGCGATGACACCCAGGACGAAGACGAGCGGCAGAGAGACAGTCACGGGATCTCCTCAGCGGACGCGGCAGCGGTGGGTGCGGGCGGCCAGCTCGGCGGCAGCGCGGCTGTCGTAGTCGGTGGAGAAGCCGCAGCGTGGTGCGGTGCAGGCGGCTGTGTGCTTCTCGCGGCCCCGGCCGTCGTAGTAGGTGGCGACCTGCACGGGACCGATGCGGACGACGCGGCGGAAACGGGGGTTGGCGGGCATCAGGGCATCTCCTTTTCGGTTTCGCCGGTGAAGTCGGTGACGTGGTCGGCAAGCCAGCGCAAGATCTCGTCGCCCTCGTAGCTGTCGGCGGCGAGGATCACCGGCTCGGCGATCAGTACGGCTTCGGTGAGGCGGTTCTGTCGGGTCAGCTCGGCAGCGCGCTTGAGCGCGCGGAGCGTGGACGGGCGCACGGGGAAAGGTCCTCCGGGGTTAGGTGAGTTGGGCGGCGATCGCTTCGGCGAGCGGCATCGGGACGCCGAGCCGTGCGCGAAGCGTTGAGGTGTCGATGGGTGTTCCAGTCCGGGCGCGGTGTTCGTCGGCGACCCTGCGGGCCATGGCGACGAGGGCGGGTGGTACCGGAGAAGGCGAGCCCGGAGCCGACTCCCGCTCAGCGGCAGGCAGTTCGGCCGCCACCGAGGGCGGTTCGACTGGCGCGGCGGTAGGTTCCGGCGCCTCGGCCGTCGAGGGCGGTTCGGATGCCGTCGTCGGAGTCTTGGTCGGCTTCGGTGCTCCGTGGGCGAGCAGGGTGCCGCCGAGGAAGGCGACGGCGGGCCAGCCCGCTACGAGGATGCGGAGCCAGGCCGGTACGTCGTCCAGGTCGAGCAGTCCGGCGGTGGCGACGTTGGCACCGAGGGACGCGGCCAGTGCGACGAGGAACCAGCACCACCCGGCCGCCCTCGCCTCACCGGAGCGGAGCCGCCGCCAGGCCGCCACCATCAGCAGGTCGACGGAGACCGGATAGGCCCACGCCTTCCAGCCGTCCTGTCCGGCGGCCAGCGCCAGGTCATGCAGGTGAGCGAAGGACAGCGCGGCGGCGATCAGTGCTTGGACGAGTACGGCGTCCACGCGGACGGGCAGGGCGCGCACGGCCACTCCTTCCAGTTCCAGGCATGGGTGGGGTAGGGACTTGGCGCGGGACGGCCGCGCCGACCGATGGAGCGTGGGTGGCTACTCGGTGACCGGCTGAGGAGTGGCTACGGAGCCGGACTCCTTCACCGGCCCGGGCGGGACGTACGGCCGGAACGGCGCAAGCGCCGGAACATCCGGAGCGAGGTGTGCCATGTCGCGGCAGGTGGCCGCAGCGTCGGCGAGGGACAGGTGCGGGGTGCGGATACGGGACCAGCCGCCGGACGTGTCACCGACGACGGCGAGGCCAGGCAGTTCGGGGGCGATGGCACAGGCGGCCGTAACCGCCTCGGGGGCAATGTCTCCGAGCGCCATCTTGGCGGAGGCTTCGTCGTTCACTCGGTGGCAGACCCGGCCGGTCAACTGGGCCCGGAGCATCGTCGCGCCCTTGCCCAACTCGGCCCCGAACCGCTGGCCGCAGACCTCCAGGTAGATGCCGGCCGCGCGGCCGAGCTGAGCGAGCCGGATGAGCTGGGTGACCATCTCATCCCGTCGCTCCTCCTCCTTCTTCGTAGCGACGAGGAAGAGTTCGGCCACTTCGTCAATGAACAGCACGATGGGTGGCGGGCGTTCGTCCTCCGGCAGGCCCCAGACATCGGAGGTGATCTCCTCCGCCGGAGTGCCGGGCGCGATGCCCTGACGGGCCTTGACCAGGTCGTATCGGTCCTCCATTTCCTCGACGAGCACGGGCAGCAGTTCGGCCGCCTGCTCCGGGTCGGTGGCCAGTGCGGAGAGCCGGGGCGCGAACGGCGCCAGCTCCACACCGCGCTTGCAGTCGACTCCCACGAGCACCACCGGCTGAGCGGCCAGCCCCGCGAGCAGGTTCCGCAGGTACATGGACTTGCCGGACAGCGGGGCGCCGAGCACGAGTTCGTGAGGTACGGCCCGGTAGTCGCGTACGAAGGCGGTTGCGTCTTCCCGCAGGGCCACCGGCACGCGGAGCGGACCGGCGTCGGTCCGGCGAGGCATCCGCACCTTCCGCAGAACGTCGTAGCCGACGAGCCGCAGTTCCACGACTCCGGGCTTGACGTCCCGGACGTACACGGCGTGAACGCCCCAGGCATGCCGCAGCCGTTCGGCCGAGGCCGCCACGTCCGCGGGTTCCTGCCCCGGGGCCAGCCGCAGCCGGAGCCGCAGACCGGTCGAGGTGGGCCGGATCATGCCCCGACGAGGTGGCACCGGCCGGATCTCACGGCGAGTGGTGGCCTTGACGGCCAGGGCCCGCCACCGGGACGGCTCGACCGTCAGGCCGCACGCGTCCATGGTCGAGGAGTACGAGGCCAGCAGCCGAGCCACCGAGACCGGCAGCCCGACCGTCGACCAGTACGCCGCCGGGTGGGCGCGCCGGGCGTAGGCCGCACCGCCTATCGCAGCGAGCGACCCGCCCAGCTCGGCCCACGTCACCAGGTCCGCCACGGCGATCAGCCCGCCTGGTCCATCGAGAAGGCGCCGGGTGCAACGGCGGTGGCCCGGTAGGCGATGCCGTGCCGCTGCTGTCCGTTGAACACGCTCTGCCAGGGCCGGGCAACGAGACCGGGCAGCGAGACCGGGGCGCCGACGGTCAGGCCGTCCGTCACACCGCTCTCGGGGATGGTGACCTGGATCAGCGACGACTCGCCCTCGTCGATGTAGACGACGCCGACGGTCATCAGCGCCTCACCGCTCACGGCGTCCTTGGCGATCTCACCGGTCTGCCGGTCGCGCACCTTCGGCGCCGGGGCTTCGGTGAGCAGGATCGTGGCGGTCGAGGCGTCAACGCGGATCACACGCACAGGTTTCTCCTTCTGAGTCGATCAACCTGTCACCTGACAAGTTGACTTAGCAAGTTCGAAGCTAGGGATGCCAGGTTGACTTGTCAAGTGAGAATCGGAGAGAAGTCGAGAGCAACTGCCCGCGAAACGCTTCAGTTCAGGCGGTAAGTGTCTTCCAGCTCTTGCCGGTCGGCAGGCAGCAGCACGTCAGAGACTTGCAGCGCCTGCCCGGAAGCGTCGCATGCCACGACCAGGACACTGAGGACGGGAACGCCGTCCGGGAGGTCCAGAAGCTCGGCTTCGGCGCGCT
>NZ_JAHUXH010000140.1 GCF_019219825.1 Streptomyces sp. TRM70350
GACGCAAGATCCACGAGTGTCTTGCCCGGGTCGTGGACGGCCCGCGGTTTTCGCCAGGGGGCGAGTGCTGCGGATATGGCCTGGTCAAGGCCGGTCTTGCGGACCGTTTCGACCAGCAGGTCCGAACCGGCCTGCGAGACCACGGCCCGGCCGTCATCTCGGACAAGGACATGGGGGTAGGACCCGATAGGCTGTTTCACCTGGAAAGTGCCTTCGACAGGGGCGGGAACAAGGACCTCAGCAATCCTCATTCTCGCTGGTCAGAGGCACTTTCCGCTTGCCTGATCACCTGCCGGACAGCACGCTTCATGAAAGCGCGAGGCTA
>NZ_JAHUXH010000141.1 GCF_019219825.1 Streptomyces sp. TRM70350
CGTCCGCGAGATGTTCCGCATCGCCGACGGCGAGGAGCTCGGCTACGACGACCCGCCGCTGCGCGGCCATTCGTTCGAGTTCCGGATCAACGGCGAGGACCCTGGCCGCAACTTCCTCCCGGCCCCCGGCACGGTCACCACGTTCGCCCCGCCGTCCGGCCCCGGTGTCCGCCTGGACGCGGGTGTGGAGTCCGGCTCGGTGATCGGCCCCGCCTGGGACTCGCTGCTGGCCAAGCTGATCGTCTCCGGCCGCACCCGCAAGGAGGCCCTGCAGCGCGCCGCGCGGGCCCTGGAGGAGTTCCA
>NZ_JAHUXH010000142.1 GCF_019219825.1 Streptomyces sp. TRM70350
GGTGCGGGAGATGTTCCGGATCGCCGACGGCGAGGAACTGGGGTACGACGACCCGCCGCTGCGCGGCCATTCGTTCGAGTTCCGGATCAACGGCGAGGACCCGGGGCGGGGTTTCCTGCCCGCGCCGGGGACGGTGACGCTGTTCGCGCCGCCGTCGGGTCCGGGCGTCCGGCTGGACGCGGGTGTGGAGTCCGGCTCGGTGATCGGCCCCGCCTGGGACTCACTGCTGGCCAAGCTGATCGTCTCCGGCCGCACCCGCAAGGAGGCCCTGCAGCGCGCCGCGCGGGCCCTGGAGGAGTTCCG
>NZ_JAHUXH010000143.1 GCF_019219825.1 Streptomyces sp. TRM70350
ATCTCACCCTGGGAATGACCCACCACCGCGGACGGCACGACACCGTACGAACGCCACACCTCCGCCAGCGACACCATCACCGCCCACAACACCGGCTGGACCACATCCACCCGCTCCAGCCCCGGAGCACCCTCCACACCCCGCACCACATCCAGCAACGACCAGCCCACGAACGGCTCCAACGCCGCCGCACACTCACCCATCCGCCCCGCGAACACCGCCGAGGACCCCAGCAGATCCACCGCCATCCCCACCCACTGCGCCCCCTGACCCGGGAACACGAACACCACCCGGCC
>NZ_JAHUXH010000144.1 GCF_019219825.1 Streptomyces sp. TRM70350
AGCCGTCTGTGGTTCATCGACCAGATGGAAGGCCCGGCCCCCACCTACAACATCCCCCTGGCGCTCGCGCTGGACGGCCCCGTCGACCCGGACGTGCTGCGTGCGGCCCTGCACGACGTGGTCGCCCGCCACGAGGTGCTGCGCACCGTCTACCCGGGCGCCGACGGCGAGGCAGTCGCCCGGATCCTCCCGCCCGAGGCCGCCAACCCCGTACTGGACGTTCGGACGGTCGACGACACCGATGCCACGGACCTCGACACCCAGCTGCACAGGGCGGCCCGCCAC
>NZ_JAHUXH010000145.1 GCF_019219825.1 Streptomyces sp. TRM70350
TGGGGCCCAGTTGAGAATCACGGACGCGGACGGCATGCGGATCACCTGTTTCGCCACCGATACTCCCGACCGGCCGATCGCCGAACTTGAGCTCCGTCACCGGCTGCGGGCCCGCGCCGAGGACCGGATCCGGGCCGGGCGTTCGACCGGGCTTCGGAACCTGCCTCTGCACGACACCGCACAGAACCAGGTCTGGCTGGAGATCGTCCAGCTCGCGCTCGACCTGCTGGCCTGGATGCCCATGCTTGCCCTGACCGGCCAGGCC
>NZ_JAHUXH010000146.1 GCF_019219825.1 Streptomyces sp. TRM70350
CGCTGGCCGGTCAGGGCGAGCATGGGCATCCAGGCCAGCAGGTCGAGCGCGAGCTGGACGATCTCCAGCCAGACCTGGTTCTGTGCGGTGTCGTGCAGAGGCAGGTTCCGAAGCCCGGTCGAACGCCCGGTCCGGATCCGGTCCTCGGCGCGGGCCCGCAGCCGGTGACGGAGCTCAAGTTCGGCGATCGGCCGGTCGGGAGTATTGGTGGCGAAACAGGTGATCCGCATGCCGTCCGTGTCCGTGATTCTCAACTGGGCCCCG
>NZ_JAHUXH010000147.1 GCF_019219825.1 Streptomyces sp. TRM70350
TGTGGTGGCGTCGGAGGTCGGTGTGTTCGTGGAGTTGGCGCCGGACGCGGTGTTGTCGGGTCCGGTGGCGGAGGTCGCCGGTGAAGCTGTGTGCGTGCCCGCTCAGCGTGCGGGCACGCCGGCCGCGCACGCTGCCGTGACCGCCCTGGGCGTGCTGCACGCGCACGGCGTCGACGTGGCATGGGACAGGTTCTTCGCCGGGAGCGCAGCCCGCCGGATCGACCTGCCCACCTACGCCTTCCAACGCGAACGCTTCTGGCTCG
>NZ_JAHUXH010000148.1 GCF_019219825.1 Streptomyces sp. TRM70350
TGCCCACCGAGTCGGCCGAACTGCCCGCCGTGCCCTGGCTGTTGTCGGCCCGCTCGGAGAGCGCGCTGGGGGCCCAGATCGAGCGGCTGCGCTCCTTCGTGACGGAGCACCCCGAAGCGCGCCCCGCCGACATCGGCCTCAGCCTGGCCACCGCGCGCTCGCGCTTCGAGCACACCGCCGTCGTCGTCGGCACCGACCGCGACGAACTCCTGGCCGCCCTGGCGGATCCGGAGCTGCTGTCCTCGCGCGACGGACT
>NZ_JAHUXH010000149.1 GCF_019219825.1 Streptomyces sp. TRM70350
CGGGCCTCACGAGCGAGGGTGGGGAGGGCGGTGTCAAGGGCAGCGAGCAGTTCCTCGGTGGTCTCGCCGACCGCCGTCACACGGTGGGCCAGCGCGGCCCGGCCGGTGGCCAGGCTGAGGCCGATGTCGGCGGGGCGCGCTTCGGGGTGCTCCGTCACGAAGGAGCGCAGCCGCTCGATCTGGGCCCCCAGCGCGCTCTCCGAGCGCGCCGACAACAGCCAGGGCACCGCGGGCAATTTGACGGAACCGGTGGCTG
>NZ_JAHUXH010000015.1 GCF_019219825.1 Streptomyces sp. TRM70350
CGGGACAGCACCGCGTCCACCTCCGGCGTCAACGCCGCCGCGAGGCGGGTGGCGACCGGCAGCGAGTCGTCCCGGAGGGTCCGCGCGGCGGCCAGCACCACCGTGCGGGCCGCCCGGTCGGGCACGTCGGCGGCGGCCCGCTCGTACAGCCCGGCGCCCTCTTCGAGGACCAGGCCGGTGTCGATGCCCGCGGGCACCTTGATGGTGGCGATGTGCCGCCAGGTGGTGATCGGGTCGCTCCACGCCTCGACGGAGTACGTCCACAGGCCCACGGCGTCCGGCGTGACCTCGGCGCCCCAGCGGTCGGTGCCGGGGGCGAGTTCGCGCATCGGCGTCCAGGGGCCGGGGCGGCCCTGAGGATCCCTCAGCACGACATTGGCGGCGACCGCGTCATGGCCCTCACGGAACACGGTGGCCGTGACCTGGAACGTCTCTCCAGGGACGGCCTTCGCCGGACGCCTGCCGCACTCCACCGCGGGATGGACGTCCCGGACCGGAATGCGGCCGATGGCCTCAGTCGTACTCATGGGTCTCACCTCCGTCGTACTCAGAGCCGGGCCCCTCGGCCCGGCTCGGGATCCTGCACCAGAAGGGGGCTAGCGTCCCGCCCGGGAACGCCGGCCCGACGGGGGTCCCCGCCGGGGGACGCGGCCCGAACGTGGACGGCAGGACTCGTCCCGCAGGTAGGTGGCCAGCGTGGTGCGCAGATAGCGCTCGGCCGCCTCGGCGGCCTCGCGCGCGCAGCGCTTCCCCATCAGCACGCAGAGGGTGTAGCCCGAGTCCTCGAAGCCGGTCCGCACCGCGCTGTCGGCGGGGGCCGCGAGCATCGCGCGCTCCCAGGCCCGGTACCGCCGCAGCTGCCGGGTGACTTCGGCTCTGGCGGGTAGCAGCATGGCGCCGTTCACCTTCCGGGCGCTCGATGGGCACGTTCCCGACGGTCGGGCCGGTGGCCGTGCCGCGAGGGGGCACGGATCCGTTACGGCGATCGAGGCCTTCACTCATGGTGCACGTACTGCGACTCAGCGTCTTGTTAGAGCTTCAACCATCTCGGGCGGTTGCCTCGTGTTGCACGAATGGGCTAGCGCCCGCACTGTTGATGTGACTCAGAAGCGATCGGTATTCACGCTTCGTGTTCGGGGGGTCGGCCCGCTAGGGCGAGGGAGCGAGAGCCTCGCCGGTGAGGAGCCACGACGATGAAGACCGCAGTGCCCTGCTACTACCACCTCGATGTGGAAGTCAGCCCGGAACGCGTCGGACAGGTCAGCCGCATCCTCGCGGCCCACCTGAAGTACTGGGACCTCGAACCGCTCGTCAAGCCCGTCTGCCGCAGCGCCGAGCTGCTGCTGAAGGCCATCGACGAGCACGCGACGGACAAGCACACGTCGATCGAGATGTGGTGGAACGGCCAGCACCTGATCACCGCCGTCGGGGACAACGACCGGGAACTCCGCCCCGACCAGGACCTGCGGGCGTGCCTGGAGCACATCGCCGCGGTGAGCGACGGCTGGGGCTGCTGCGCCACCGACACCGGCAGCAAGGTCATCTGGTTCTCGCAGCGGGCCCGCGCCGGCCAGCGCGTCCCGCTGGTGCCGAAGGCGCCCGCGCCCAGCCTGCGCGAGGGGCTGCAGGTGCCCCGCGAGATCCCGGTCGCGGCCCTGGCCACCCCGGCGAAACCGGCCGACGGCGCCTTGGAGGACGCGCGGTGACGAAGCAGCCGAACCGGAAGGACGGGGTGCCCGCCTGGAGCGGGCACCCCTACCCCTTGGGCGCCGCCTACGACGGCAAGGGCACGAACTTCGCGCTGTTCAGCGAGGTCGCCGAACGCGTCGAACTCGTCCTGGTCGACGACCACGGCAGCCACCGTAACGTCCCCCTGACCGAGGTCGACGGATTCGTCTGGCACGGCTATCTGCCCGGCGTCGGGCCCGGCCAGCGCTACGGGTACCGGGTGCACGGCCCCTGGCACCCGGCCGCCGGCCAGCGCTGCAACCCCGCGAAGCTGCTGCTCGACCCGTACGCCACCGCCGTGGACGGGCAGATCGACAACCACCCCTCGCTGTACGAGCGCTCGGCGTCCGGCCCCGACCCGGCGGACAGCGCCGGGCACACCATGCTGGGCGTGGTCACCGACCCGGCGTTCGACTGGGGCGACGACCGCCCGATCGGGCGGCCGTACGCCGACACCGCGATCTACGAGGCGCACGTCCGCGGACTCAGCCGAACGCACCCCGACGTGCCGCCCGAACTGCGCGGCACCTACGCCGGACTCGCCCACCCCGCGATCGTCGACCACCTCACGTCGCTCGGCGTGACCGCCGTCGAGCTGATGCCGGTGCACCAGTTCGTGCAGGACGGCGTGCTCCAGGACCGCGGTCTGTCCAACTACTGGGGCTACAACACCATCGGCTTCTTCGCGCCGCACAACGCCTACGCCGCGCACGGCACCCGCGGCGGGCAGGTCGCCGAGTTCAAGTCGATGGTCAAGGCCCTGCACGCGGCCGGGCTCGAAGTGATCCTCGACGTGGTCTACAACCACACCGCCGAGGGCAACGAGAAGGGCCCCACGCTCTCCTTCCGGGGCATCGACAACTCCTCGTACTACCGTCTGGTCGACGGCGACTTCAGGCACTACTACGACACCACCGGCACCGGCAACAGCCTGCTCATGCGGCACCCCTACGTCCTGCAGCTGATCATGGACTCGCTGCGGTACTGGGTCACCGAGATGCACGTCGACGGCTTCCGCTTCGACCTCGCGGCCACGCTGGCCCGGCAGTTCCACGAGGTGGACCGGCTGTCGGCGTTCTTCGACCTGATCCAGCAGGATCCCGTCATCAGCAGGGTCAAGCTGATCGCCGAGCCCTGGGACGTCGGCGAGGGCGGCTACCAGGTGGGCAACTTCCCGCCGCTGTGGTCGGAGTGGAACGGCAAGTACCGCGACGCCGTACGGGACTTCTGGCGCGGCGAGGAACACACGCTCGGCGAGTTCGCCTCCCGGCTGACCGGCTCCTCCGACCTGTACCAGCACAGCCGGCGCCGGCCGCGCGCCAGCGTCAACTTCGTCACCGCGCACGACGGATTCACCCTGCGCGACCTCGTGTCGTACAACGACAAGCACAACGAGGCCAACGGCGAGGGCAACCGGGACGGCGAGAGCGACAACCGGTCCTGGAACTGCGGCGCCGAGGGCGAGACGGACGACCCGGCGGTACTGGAGCTGCGCGCCCGCCAGCAGCGCAACTTCCTCGCCACCCTGCTGCTGTCCCAGGGCATCCCGATGCTCTGCCACGGCGACGAGATCGGGCGCACCCAGGGCGGCAACAACAACGCCTACTGCCAGGACAACGAGGTCTCCTGGATCGACTGGCGGCTGACCGAGGAGCAGCGGGACCTGCGGGACTTCACGCGGTACGTCATCGCGCTGCGCGCCGCCCACCCGGTGCTGCGCCGCCGGCGGTTCTTCCGGGGCGAGACGGTCACGCACGCCGGGCAGCCGCTGCCCGACCTGGTGTGGCTGCAGCCGGACGCCACCGAGATGTCGGACGAGGACTGGCAGCGCTCCGACGCGCACTCCGTCGGCGTCTTCCTCAACGGCGACGCCATCGCCGAACCGGACGCCTACGGCCGCCGCGTGGTCGACGACTCCTTCCTGCTGCTCCTCAACAGCTACTGGGGGCCGGTGGACTTCCGACTGCCGGACCGCACGTACGGCGAGCGCTGGACCACCCTCATCGACACCGCCGACCCGCAGGGCCCGCCGGACGAGACCGAGCACAAGGCGGGGACCGGGCTCACGGTTCAGGCACGCAGCCTCGTCGTGCTGTCGCGGCCGTCGCGGAACGTCCCGCCCAGGTAGCCCGAACGGTGGAATGGGGGAGGCGTGTCCTCACCGCTTCCGGCGCGCCGTCACCGTGAACTGCGCGCCGTCGGGATCCCGCAGCACCGCCTCGTCGGCGTCCAGCCGCAGCACGCTGCCGCCGTGCTGCTCCGCCGCCCGGGCGCAGGCCGCCACATCGGCGACGGCGAAGTGGATCTGCCAGTGCGGCCGGATGGTCGGGTCGGGCGCAGCCCCCAGGGCGCCGGACTCGATGCGGGCCACCACCTCGCCACCGCTGCGCAGGACGACCTCCTCGCCCTCGTAGGTGACCTCGCAGCAGCCGGGGCTCGCCGACGCCCACTCCAGGACCTCGCCGTAGAAGATCGCGGCGTCGAACGCGTCCCGGGTGTGCAGCCGGATGAAGGCCGGCGAGGCGCGGCGCCAGGTCTCCCAGTCGGTGACCAGCTCGCCCTCCCAGATGCCGAAGGTGGCTCCGTCCCGGTCGGCGAGCAGTGCCGCCCGGCCGGGCGGCAGGGCGATCGGCCCGACCGCCGCCGTGCCGCCGCGCTCCTGCGCCCGGCCCACCGCCTCGTCCGCGCTGCGCACGGCGAAGTACGGCGTCCAGGCGACGGCCATGTGCCACATGGCGGCGACCGCGGCGATCCCGGCGACCGGCGCGCCGTTCGCCAGGGCGATCCGGAAGTGGTCGCCGAGCTTGGCCTTCCGCCACTCCCAGCCCAGTACGGCCGTGTAGAACTCCTCGGTGGCCCGCAGATCGCGGCTGGTGAGGCTCACCCAGCAGGGCGCACCGAAGACGGTGTGTGTGGAGACGACGTCCGTCGTACGGGTCGTGGGTGTCGTGTCACGTTGCATGGCAGTCGTCCTGGTCTCGTCGACCGGCAGCCACCGGTTCGACACCAGTGTCCAACCGGAACCGGTCATGGCGCCTGCCGAGTACCCCGGTGGCACGCGTCAGTCGCGGTGGGAGGATGTAAGGGTGGCACGAGGACCGCAGGAGCACGCCGGCGACACGGACCGCCTGCGCGCGCTGGAGGACGAGGTCGCCCAGCTCAAGGAGGCCATCAGTTCCCATGCCGTGGTCGACCAGGCCATCGGCATGATCGTGGCGCTCGGCAGGGTGACGCCGGACCAGGGGTGGGCGGTGCTGAAGGAGGTCTCCCAGCACACGAACATCAAGCTCCGCACGATCGCGGAGCTGATTCTGATCTGGGGCCGCGACGGGGAGATGCCCCCGGAGATCCGCGCCGAGCTGGAGGACGCCCTCGACCGGTACGGTCCGACGCAGATCCCCGGTGCACCTGTGGAGTGACTCCTCCTCGTGGCCGGATGCGGGCGGGCCTCAGCGGGCCGCCCCGGAGAGCAGTTCCTCGCGCAGCCGGGCGAAGCAGGCGCTGAGGAGCCGGGAGACGTGCATCTGCGAGATGCCCAGCTGCTCCGCGATGCAGCTCTGGGTCATGCCCCGGAAGAAGCGCAGGTAGAGGATGGTCCGCTCGCGCTCCGGCAGGGCCTGCAGGCAGGGGGCCACGGCGACCCGGTCGACGACCACGTCGTAGCGCGGGTCGAGCCCGCCGATCGCGTCCGCGAGGGCGTAGCCGTCGGTCCCCGGCATCTCCGCCTCCAGGGACAGCGCGGTGAAGCACTCCAGGGCCTCCATCCCGGTGCGCACCTCGCTCTCGCTGAGCTCCGCGTACTCGGCGATCTCGGCGACGGTGGGGGGCCGGCCGGGTGTCGTCTGCGCGAGTTCCTTCGCGGCGCGCCGCACCCGGTTGCGCAGGTCCTGGACGCGGCGCGGGACGTGCAGCGTCCACATGTGGTCACGGAAGTGGCGCTTGATCTCGCCGGTGACCGTCGGTACGGCGTACGCCTCGAAGGCGCGGCCGCGTGACGGGTCGTAGTGGTCGACGGCCTTGACCAGGCCGAGGGCGGCCACCTGGTAGAGGTCCTCCAGGGCCTCCCCGCGGCCCCGGAAGCGCACGGCGATCCGCTCCGCCATGGGCAGCCAGGCCCGCACCAGCTCGTCACGCAGGGCCTTGCGTTGCGGGCCGTCGGGGAGCTGCCGGAGACGTTCGAAGTCCGCGGCCGTGTCGGGGGCGTCGTCGTGGGGGTGTTGCTTCGCTCTGCTGGCGGTACGCATGATGCGCGCCTCCCTCAGCAGGTGCCGGGTGGACAGACACCGTGGGTGGCGCGCCCGGACCGCACGCAGGAGCCAGGCGGGTCGGCGTGCCGGGACCCACGGGCGTGCCTCCTGTCCGAAGCACTTGAATGTGGATTCCCTGGACAAACACGTACGAAACACACTTCAGGTCAACGGCGGAGATTCCTCGCCGGGTACAGCTCTCTGGCGGCGTCCGAGATGCCGATGCCGGGGCGGTCGGTGACCAGGCGCAGCAGTTCCACTGTGGCATTGCGATCTTCTACGGCATCCAGATCATCTGGGAGTGTGACGCCGATGTCCTCAACAAGCTGCTCGTCACCCCCACGCCACGCTCCGCCCTGATCACGGGCAAGGCGTTCGCGTCCGGGGTGAAGGCACTGATCCAGGCCGTGGTCGTGATCGTCATCGCGGCCGCCGTCGTCCTCGGCTCGTCGCGGGCATCGTGCTCAGCCGGGACCGGCTGATGGGCTTCGGTCAGGCGATCACCATGCCGCTGTTCCTCGGCTCCACCGCCCTCTACCCGCTGTCGGTCATGCCGGGCCGGCTCCAGGCGGTCAGCAAGGTGAACCCGCTCAGCTACCCGGTCGACGCGCTGCGGGGGCTGCTGCTCGGCACGCCCGCCCATCTCGCGACGGACTTCGCGGTGCCGGCCGTGGCCGCCGCGCTGGGCATCGCGGCCGCTTCCTCACTGCTGGGCCGACTGGCCCGCTGATCACGGGCCCGGACGTGATGTGCGGCACGCCCGGAAACCGACCGGTGCGGATTCTCCCTGCGCACGGCTTGATCACCGATCACGTCAGGGAAATCCCTGGCCACAGCCCATTCCGCTCATTTGACAGTGCGCTCGGCCCACGGATAGGAAGCACCTTCGAGAGGTCGAGAGGTGGAGCGTGTACGAGCCGAACGTGGTCGGGGACTGGCAGGAGTACGAGGAGCATGCCGGTCTGCGCGTTCGCGTCCACCGTCTCGAACGGGCCGACCCCCCGCGCGGACGCGACGACGCCGCCGAGGGGCTGACGTACTTCCGGCTGCGGGTGACCGTCGAGAACCGCGGTGACCGCTGCTTCGGCGTCCACCTGGAGGACGGCCAGATCGACGTACGGATCGGCCCCGACGGGGAGAGCGCGTTCCTGGACTGGCGCAACTCGCAGTTCATCGAGGGCTACGACGTCTACCCGCTGCGCCGGGCCACCGCCGTGCTGTACGCGGCCGGACCGGAGGCCGCCCTGGGACAGGTGGACGTCCAGATCCAGCTGCGGGTGGACGACGACTGGACCGACCGCCGACTGTGGGCGGGCGGCATCGGACTGCACGAGGCCACCGCCTGCGCCCCCGCCGGAGCCGGCCGGGAGAGCCTGGCCCACCAGGTGAGCAACTTCCTGCGGGACCAGGCCGAGGAGGGCACCGCCTGACCGGAGGGTCAGTGCGGGATGCCGTCGATGATCTCGCGGGCGCCCTGCCGCAGCAGCGCCACGGCGACCGACGTGCCCAGCGTGGCCGGATCGAGGCGGCCCGCCCACTCGTGGGCGTTGAGACGGATCTTGCCGTCCGGCGTGAACACACAGGCCCGCAGGGACAGTTCGCCGTGGTCCACCCGCGCGAACCCGGCGATCGGGCTGTTGCAGTGCCCCTGCAGCACATGCAGGAACATCCGCTCCGCCGTCGCCTCCCGATGCGTGTCCGGATCGCCGAGCTCGCTGACGGCGTCGATGAGGTCGGTGTCGCCCTCGCGGCACTGCAGGGCGAGGATGCCCGCGCCGATGGGCGGCATCATCACCTCGGGGGAGAGGACCTCGCTGATCACGTCCCGGCGGCCGATGCGCTCCAGACCGGAGACGGCCAGCAGCAGCGCGTCCGCCTCACCGGCGGCGAGCTTCGCCAGTCGGCGATTGGCGTTCCCGCGGAACGGCACGCACTCCAGATGCGGGTGGGTGGCGGCCAGCTGGGCGACCCGGCGCACCGAGGAGGTGCCGATCCTGGTACCGGCCGGAAGGGCGTCCAGGGTGAGCCCGCCCGGATGCACCAGGGCGTCGCGGATGTCGTCCCGCTTCAGGAACGCGGCGAACACCGTGCCCGCCGGAAGCGGCCGGTCGGCGGGCACGTCCTTGACGCAGTGCACCGCGAGATCGGCCGCACCGGCCAGCAGCGCCGCGTCGACCTCCTTGGTGAACGCGCCCTTGCCCTCGACCTCGGCGAGATCGCCCAGCCACTTGTCACCGGTGGTCTTCACCGGCACGACCTCGGTTCTCACCCCGGGGAAGCGGGCGTCCAACTCTGTCTGCACCCGCGCCACTTGGGCGAGCGCCATGGGGGAGTCACGGGAGACGATGCGGATCAGTTCGGGGACCGGCATGCGGACACGATAGACCGCCCCCGGCCCCCGCCGCTCAAGCGCGGTCAGGCGTTCGGGTCGAACGCGATGCCCGACGGCTTGGCCGAGGCCAGGTGGGAGGTGAAGCTGCCGTCCTTCAGACCGAAGTTGGCGCTGCCGAAGTTGTACGACGTCAGCTTGTCCCGCACGCCCGCCGGATAGCCGTTCCAGCCGACCAGCGGCGGGTACTGCCACGCTCCCCTGTGGTTCTCCGGCGGCTCGTCGTTGGCGTTCGCCGCACGGAAGCAGTGCGTGCTGATGCCGTCCTTGTGGTACACGATCTTCGCGTGGGTGCCGTCGAAGCGGATCGCCGAGGCGTTGTGCACCGTGAACGACCCGTGGTTCGAGGTCGAGACGTACTTGACCTGGCTGCTCTGCACCCACACCACGACGTGCTCCCAGTCGTGGCGGTGCCCGCCGATGCTGCTGCCCGGCAGGGCCTGGTCCTTCTCGAAGTACAGGCCGTACATGAAGGCGCACCAGCCGTTGTTGCACTTGTAGCGCGAGTAGCTGTTGGTGTTGTCCAGGTCCGAGGCGTCCCGGCAGCTGCCGTTGAGCGCCCCGGTCGGCTTGAGGCCGCCGTTGACGGTGCCGTCGGCGCTGATGGCGGGCGTCGAGTAGCAGCCGTCCGTGTCGTAGTCGAAGGCCGGCTGGTACGTCCGCTCCAGGCTGTCGGCGTTGGCGGGCAGTGCGGGCGGCGGGGCGGCGAAGGCGGTGGCGGGGAAGGCGACGACGAGCGCGACGGCTCCACCGAGGACGGTGAGCGATCTCCTGCGGTGCAGGGCGGACTTCTGCGACGACACTGCGTCCTCCTCATGGTTCCGGGACACAGCCCAACGGCCGTGGGGGAAAGGGAAGTTCAGCTTCCCCGGGATTCCCGTCCGGGCCAAGAGGTCACAGGCGTCCCGTTGGTGAAGGACAGCCCAATACTTGTCCGCTGATACGCCGTCAGGCGAGGTGGTCCGGCAGGTCGGCCGTGGACTCCTCGGGCGGGAGGTCGGGCCGCAGCCGCAGCCAGGACGGCTGACGCAGCAGCCCCGCCCTGGTGCGGGTGCTGTAGCGGACCTCGCCGACCAGCCGGGGCAGCACCCAGCGCGCGCCCGGCGCCGACGGCACCGGATCGAAGGGGCAGACGTCACTCGCGTGCTCCCGCAGCAGCGCCGCGAGTTCCGTGCGCTCCGTCTCGCTCCAGCCGGTGCCGACGCTACCGACGTACCGCAGCCGCCCGGCCGCGTCGCGCTGGCCGACCAGCACCGCGCCGGGCAGGCCGGTCAGCCGGCCCTTGCCGGGCTGCCAGCCGCCCACGACGACGTCCTCGCCGCGCATGTTGCGGATCTTGATCCAGGCGCGGGAGCGCACACCCGGCTCGTACACCGAGTCCAGCCGCTTGCAGACCAGGCCCTCCAGACCGTGGTCGAGGGTGGCCTGCAGGGCCTGGGCGCCGTGGCCCACCAGCGCGCCCGGCGTGGACCAGAACGGCCCGGCGAGGCCCAGCTCCTCCAACTGGGCGCGCCGACGGGCGTAGGACTGCCCGATCAGGGAGCGCCCCGCCAGGTGCATCACGTCGAACAGCACCAGGTGCACCGGCACCCGGGCCGCCCGCCGCGCCGCCCGCACCGGCGCGTGGGCGAGGCCCATCCGCGACTGGAGCAACTGGAAGTGGGCGCGTCCCTGTTCGTCCAGGGCCAGCACCTCCCCGTCCAGCACCGCGGGCGTGCCGCCGAGGGCGCCGCCGAGGGGCCGCAGTTCGGGGTAGGCGGCGGTGATCTCCTCACCGGACCTGGCGCGCAGCACCAGGCCGCCGTCGCCGGGGAGATACACCACCGCACGCTGGCCGTCCTGCTTGGTCTCGTACGCCCACCGCGCGTCCTGGGCGGCGGGCGGCAGGGTGCCGGGCGTGGCGAGCATGGGGGCGATCAGCGGCAGGGTCACGGCTTGAGGTGTCGACGGGGCGGGGCGGCGCCACGCTCCCCGCCCGCAGGTTTCCCCTGAACGGCGGGTGAGGTCAGAGCGCCCCGGACGGTGGCGGCGCGGCTCGCACCAGCCCGGACTGGTAGGCGATGACGACCAGTTGGGCCCGGTCCCGGGCGCCCAGCTTCGTCATCGCCTCGCACACGTGCGTGCGGACGGCCGACGTGCCGACGGAGAGTTTCTCCGCGATCTCCTCGTTGGAGTGACCCTCGGCCACCCGGCCCAGCACCTCGCGCTCCTGCGCGGTCAGCGCGGCGAGGTCCTCGGGAGCCGCGAGCCGGGAGCCCTCGGCGGGAGTGACCAGGAACCGTGTGATCAGGGCGCGGGTGGCGAGCGGGGAGAGCAGGGCCTCGCCGGCCGCCACGGTCCGGATGCCGTCGAGCAGCACATCGGCGGTGACCTCCTTGCCGAGGAGCCCGCTCGCCCCGGCCCGCAGCGCCTCGGCGACGTCCTCGTCGATCTCGGAGGCGGCGAGGACCAGCACGCGGGTCGCGGACAGCTCCGGGTCCGCGCAGATGGCGGTCGTGGCGGCCAGTCCGTCGCCGCCGGGCAGGCGGATGTCCATCAGGACGAGGTCGGGCCGGTGGGCGCGGGCGAGCTCGATCGCCCGGGCACCGTCGGTGGCCTCGCCCACCACCTCCATGTCGTCACAGGAGTCGATCATGATCCGGAAGGCGGCCCGCAGCAGGGCCTGGTCGTCGGCGAGCAGCACACGGATGGTCATGATGTGCGTTCTTCCCTTGCCTGGCAGGTGGTGTACGGCGGCAGTCGGGTGGTGACCTCTCACGGTGATCGTCGGGTGGTCGGGATCCCCGGTCGGGGGCCTGGTCCCATGGTGGGCGATCTGCACCGGGAGAGACCGGCGGTGGCGGCCCGTGTCACGGGACGGCGACCGCACCCTGCTCGCCGAAGCTGCCGTCGATCGGGCGCAGCAACTACTTGAGTCAGGTGCCGCTGGACCGCGCCGCCGTGGCGCTGCTGCGGCAGGTCGCGGACTCCGAGCCGCTGCGCCCGGGGTAGCTCGCCCACCGCCTCGGCGTGGAGGCCTCCCACGTCACGCGTACGGTGCAGCATCTGCAGCGCGCCGGGTACGTACGTCGGGGCCCGCGACATGCAGCTGGCCCTGGCCGACTGGTCGCCCGAGGAGCTGGGTCGGCTCGCGACGCTGTTCCACCGTATGGCCGACGACGTCCTCGCGATGGCGGTCGACGACGACTCCGGCCGGCGGGCCACCGCCCGGGCGGGCACCTCCTGAAGCACCGGGTGCCGCCCGCGATGTGCCGCCCAGTAGGATCGCGCGGCAGGCGACCCCAGGAGGAACCGTGCCCCCGTCCCAGCCGATCGTCGGCGACAAGATCGAGGACTTCGAGCTGCCGGACGAGACGGGAACACCCCGCCGCCTGTCCGAACTGCTCGCCGACGGACCGGTCGTGCTGTTCTTCTACCCCGCCGCCCTCACCCCCGGCTGCACCGCCGAGGCCTGCCACTTCCGAGATCTGGCCGCCGAGTTCGCCGCGGTCGGCGCACGGCCCGTCGGCATCAGCGGCGACCCGGTCGAGCGGCAGGCGGAGTTCGTCGGACGGCACACGCTCGGCATGCCGCTGCTGTCCGACGTGGACGGCGCGATCCGCGAACGCTTCGGGGTGAAGCGGGGCTTCCAGCTGGCCTCCACCAAGCGGGTCACCTTCGTCATCGCCCAGGACCGCACGGTCCTGGAGGTCGTCCGCAGCGAACTGCGCATGAGCGCTCACGCCGACCGGGCGCTGGCGGCGCTGCGCGCACACCGGGACCCGGAAGCCACTGACTGACGGAGCCGCGTCCGCGATACCGGCCCCATGCCGCTGCGAGGCAAGGCCTGCGTCACCGTCTGTCTGGTGCTGGCGGCCGCGGTCGGCTGCACGAGCGGCGACGGCGACGCCGCCCGCACCGACCCGCCCACCCCGGCCCCGACCAGCACCGAACGCCCGAGCACCGGCGCACCGACGTCGAAACCGCCCCACCCCGTGTCCCTCCCTGGCCTCATCGCCCGCGAGCACCGGGGCTCCGGCCTCCGCCTCGGCGCCGTACGCGCCCGAACCGACGCCTACATCCAGTACGCGGTCACCTACGAGGCCAACGGCCTGACCATCTCCGGCCTCATGAACGTGCCCGAGGGCAGGGGCCCCTTCCCGGCGCTGGTCCTCGCGCACGGCTACATCGACCCCGCCGTCTGCACCACCGGCCGCGGACTCGCCCGCGAACAGGACCTCCTCGCCCGGAGCGGCTACGTCGTCCTGCACACCGACTACCGCGACCACGCCGGTTCCGACGACGACCCCGACAACGACGTGAACCTCCGCCTCGGCTACACCGAGGACGTCATCGCCGCCGTCAAGGCCCTGCGCGACTCCGGCCGCCCGGAGGTCGACGGCGACCGGATCGGCCTGCTGGGCCGCTCGATGGGCGGCGGCGTCGTGTACAACACGCTGGTGGTGGCGCCGGGCCTGGTGGACGCGGCCGTGGTCCACGCCCCGGTCAGCTCGCGTCCCGAGGAGAACATCGACCAGTTCCAGCGCCGCAACGGCGACCCGGTCGTCGCCGAGATCGAGGCCCAGCACGGCAGCCCCGAGGAGAACCCCGCCTTCTGGCGGGAGGTCTCACCGATCACCTACGTCGACCGGGTGACCGAGCCGCTCCTCATCCGGCACGGCACCGCCGACGAGACCTGCCCCCTGGAGTGGTCCGAGCGGACCACGGCCGCGTTCGAGGCGGCGGGCAAAGATGTCCGGCTGGTGAAGCAGCCGGGGAAGGGGCACACGTTCTACGCCCGGTGGCGGACCTCCATGGACACCACCATGGGCTTCTTCGACCGCCGCCTGCGCTGACACCCGGCCGGGGTCAGTCCTGTCGGCCGCCCGCCGCGACCTGGGCGAGCGTACGGCCGCTGCGCACCGAGCGGGCCCGCCGCGGATCCGGCGTACCGCGGCCCGCGCGCCGGTGCCCGGCCTTCACCAGCAGCCACGCCTCGGCCTCGCCCTCACCACCACGGAACCGGGTGAGCGCGTACTCGCCGCGCAGCTTCGCCCCGGTGAGCCGGAACGTGGCGTGCCCGCGCCGAAGCGACTCCGCGAAGTCGACCGGCCGCCCCTTGCGGTCATGGCTCAGCGGCTCGTACGTGCCGCGATCCCAGACGATCACCGTGCCGCCGCCGTACTCGCCCGCCGGGATCACGCCCTCGAACTCCTCGTACTCCAGCGGATGGTCCTCCGTCGGCACGGCGAGCCGCTTGTCCTTCGGGTCGGCCGACGGCCCCCTCGGGACCGACCAGGACTTCAGGACGTCACCGACCTGCAGCCGGAAGTCGAAGTGCAGGGTGCTCGCGTCATGGATCTGCACCACGAAACGGGGTGCGTCGCCCGAGGTCCCCGCACGCCCCTCGGGCTCGGCGGTCCGCCCGAAATCGCGTCTGCCGCGGTAGGTCCGCAGCCGGTCGTCGTCACCCACCCCGCGACTCCTTCCGTGCGCCCGACGCACCGGGTACCCCGGGCCGCCGGGGTCAGAACTCCTCGTGGACCTCGGGGTCACCGCCGGTGCGCCGGGGCACGCGGTCGGCGATGGCCAGCATCTGGGCGGGGGCCAGCGTGAACCCGAAGAGGTCGAGGTTCTGCCGCTGCCGCTCGGCGTCGGCCGACTTGGGGATGGGCAGCGCGCCCAGCTGGGTGTGCCAGCGCAGCACGACCTGACCGGGTGTCACCCCGTGGGCCTCGGCGATGGTGACGACGACGGGGTCCTGGAGCAGCCCGGTGCCACGGCCGAGCGGCGTCCAGCTCTCGGTGACGATGTTCCTCTCGGCGTGGAAGGCCCGCAGCTCCTCCTGCGGGAGGTAGGGGTGCAGCTCGATCTGGTTCACGGCGGGCAGCGCGCCCGTCTCCTTCCCCAGCCGCTCGATGTGCTCGATGGTGAAGTTGGAGACCCCGATCGACCGGACCAGGCCCTCCTCGCGAAGTCTGATCATGGCCCGCCAGGAGTCGACGTACTTGCCGACGCGGGGGAGCGGCCAGTGGATCAGATACAGGTCGACCTGCTCCAGCCCCAGCCGGCGCCGGGACTCCTCGAAGGAGGCGAGGGTCTCCTCGTAGCCGTGGTGCCGGCCCGGGAGCTTCGTCGTCACCACGATCTCCTCGCGCGGGACACCGCTGCGGGCGATCGCCCGGCCCACGCCCGTCTCGTTGCGGTAGTTCGCCGCCGTGTCGATCAGGCGATAGCCCAGGTCCAGGGCGGTGCGCACCGCCCGCTCCGCCTGTGCGTCGTCCATCGGCCAGGTGCCCAGGCCGATGGCGGGGAGCGTCGCGCCGTCGTTGAGCGTGTGCGCCGGAATGCCGCTCACGGTCCACCCTTCCGCTCGACTGTGCCGTACCGACAGTATGGGCGGGCCCGGTCATGCCCGCCGCCGCGGTGGGCGTCCAGCTGCAAGGCGGAGGAGGGCGCCGATGCGGAGCATCGGCAACCGACGACAACGCCGCTGGGGTCCCCCCTCTGGGGGAGGGCGTGCCAGACCCCGCGTCTGGGGCATGATCCGCCGGACAGGCCCTAGGCTGAGGAGTGATCAACCGGACCGGCGGGGGAAGAGGGCAGCGGACGCCATGGCCAGGGCCGAGGACCAGCACACGACGGGACGTCCCACGTCACGGGACGTCGCCCGGCTCGCCGGTGTCTCGCACACCGCCGTCTCCTTCGTCTTCAACGGACGCGCCGAGGGCAACCTCTCGCCCGCCACCCAGGAACGCATCCGCCAGGCCGCCGCCCAGCTCGGCTACCGGCCCGACCCCGTCGCCCGCGGCCTGCGCCGCCGCCGGACCGCCGTCATCGGCCTGGTCACGGACGAGATCGCCTCCTCGCCGTTCGCGGGCCGACTGCTGCGCGGCGCCATGGAGACCGCCTGGGACCACGAGCACCTCGTCCTCACCGTCGACTCCGGCGGCGACCCGGCCAAGGAGGACGCCGCCGTCGCCGAACTCCTCGACCGGCGTGTCGACGGCATCATCTACGCCGCCATGTCCCTGCGCCGGGTCCGCGTCCCCGAAGGCCTGCACCGCACCCACTCCGTCCTCGCCAACTGCCTGCCCGAGGACGACTCCCTGCCCGCCGTCATCCCCGCCGAACGCGCCGGCGGCCGTACGGCGGCCCGGTTGCTCCTCGACCAGGGGCACCGCCGGGTCGCGCACATCGGCGGGATGGACGACATCGCGTCGGTCGAACGGCTGCGCGGCTTCCGCGACGCGCTGCGCGCCGAGGGGATCACCGTGCCCAAAGAGTGGGTGGTACGCGTAGGGGGCGAGATCTCCGGCGGTTACCAGGGTGCGCTGCGGCTGCTGGACGGCGTCGCCCCGGACCGCCGCCCCACCGGCATCTTCTGCTTCAACGACCGGGTCGCGGCGGGCGTCCTGCACGCCGCGACCCGGCTCGGCATCGCCGTACCCGGCGACCTGTCGGTGGTCGGCTACGACGACCAGGAGCACATGGCGGCCTTCCTCGCCCCGCCGCTCACCTCGGTCGCCCTGCCGCACCGCGCGATGGGTGAGGCCGCCGCCCGGCTGCTCCTGGACGCCATCGGCACCGGCCGCACCCCGGCGGCGACCACCAGGCGCCTGGCCTGCCCGGTCGTCAGCCGCGCGTCGGTGGGACCAGCTCCCACCCGGTGACGACCGCCCCGGCGCCCGTCACGACCAGCTCCGGAGCGTCCCCGGAACGCCGGTACACGCGCTGGGTCACCGTGGCCCGGTCGCCGACGAACACCTCGTACAGCGAGCCGTCGACGAGAACCCGGACGGTCGGCTCCTCGCTGTCCTGCAGGGGCACCACGACCGGCGCGGAATCCTCGTAGCGCACGGTCACCGCGCGGCCGTCCGGGTCCAGGCCGATCGTCAGCCGCTCGCCCGACACCCGCACGGTCGTCAGCCCCCGTGCCGCCGTGACCAGCAGGTCGTACGCCTGCGGCAGCGGCGTCCGGCCGGGTGCGGTGACGAACGGCTCGGGCCCGCGCAGGAGTTCGAGCTCGGGGGCGGGTACGACGCGCAGGGCCCCGTCGGGGCGGACGTCGACGACCCTCGGCGCGGTGAGGACACCGGCCCAGCCTGCCGGACGCGGGTCGCGTGCCTCCCAGGACCAGCCCCACATCAGCGTGCGGTCCGCCTCCTGGAGGAGGGCCGGAGCGTAGAAGTCGCGGCCGTGGTCCAGCCGACCGCCGACGCGGGCCTCGAACGCCAGGCCGTCGTCGACGGACAGCAGGCGACCCGTCAGATACCCCGTGGAACAGGGATCCCCGTCCCACAGCGACACCACCAGCATCCACTCCCCGCCCGGCGTCACAGACAGCTGCGGGCACTCCCAGCCCACCGCCTTGTCACCGAACGCCTCCGCCGCCACCGGGTCGTCGCCGTCCACGAGGACCCCGGCGAACCGCCAGTCGGCCAGGTCCCGGCAGTCGTACAGCAGCACCGACGGCGTACCGTTCGCATGCCCCGCGCCCACGAGCGCCCAGCGCCGGCCCACGTGCCGGAAGACGAACGGGTCGCGGAACATCGTCACGTCCTCACCGGCGGGCGGACCGGGCACCACCGGCGTGGGCAGCGGTTGCCACCCGATCAGGTCGGGGTCCGTGGCCCTGGCCAGGCAGATGCTCCCGAGGCCGGTGTGGTGGCGGTCGACGCCGGTGTACACGGCGGTCGGCACGCCGCCGTCGTCGACCACGCAGCCGGACCAGCACCCCGCCTCGTCCGGGCCGCCCGGCGTCGGCGTGAGCGCGATCGGATGGTGCTCCCAGTGGACGAGGTCGGGGCTGGAGACATGGCCCCAGTGGATGTTGGTGTGCACGGGCGCGTCGGGGTTGTGCTGGTAGAAGAGGTGGTAGCGGCCCCGCCAACGGAACGGGCCGTTGGGGTCGTTGATCCAGTGGGCGGGCGGACGGACCCGGAAGCGGGGGGCGTCGGGGTCCTGGACGGGAGCGGCGAGGCTCAACGGTTGACTCCTGCGGAGGTGATGCCCTCGCGGAGAGGACGCTGGCCGACGACGAACACGGCGACGGCGGGGAGCATGGACAGCACGACACCGGCGAGGACCACGGAGATGGAGCCGGTGCCGAGGTTGCCCTGGAGCGAGACCAGGCCCAGCGGCAGCGTGTAGTTCTGGCTGGAGGTTTCGAGGATCAGCGGGCGGAAGAACTCGTTCCAGTGGTAGTTGAAGGCCAGGACGCCGACGATCGCGAGCCCGGGCGCGGCCAGCGGGGCGTACACGGACCGGAAGATCCGCCACGGCCCGGCCCCGTCCAGCATCGCCGCCTCGCCCAGGTCCTTGGGCATGCCCAGGAAGTACTGGCGCATCAGGAAGGTGCCGAACGCGGTCGGGAACGCCGGGATGATCAGCCCGAGCAGGGTGTCGGTCAGGCCCATCGACTTCAGCACCAGGAACACCGGCACGATGGTGACCTGCAACGGCACCATCATGGTCGCCAGGACCAGCGCGAACAGCGGCTTCTTGAACCGGAACTCCAGGCGCGCGAAGGCGTACCCGGCCAGGCCCGCGGTGATCATCTGGCCGACCGCGATCAGCGCGGTCACCAGCGTCGAGTTCAGCGCGAGCAGCCATACGTCGATCTGGTCGAAGACCCCGCGGTACGCCTCGGCGGTCGGGTCCGTCGGGATGATCCTCGGCGGCAGCTCGAACGACTCGGCGGGGGTGCGCAGCGAGGTGGAGACCGTCCAGATGACCGGGCCGAGGGTCAGCAGGGCACAGACGGCCAGGGCGGTGATCCGCGCCCACGGTCCCAGGGAGTACCGCAGGCGGCTGGGGGAGAGGGTCGCTTGGCTCATGGGACTTCCCGGCTCACTGGTAGTGGACGAAACGCCGGCTGAGCCGGAACTGGAGGGCGGTGACCGCCATGATCAGCACGAACAGCAGCACACCCACCGCGGACGCCGTGCCGAAACGGAGCTGTTCGAACGCGGTCTCGTAGATGACCATCACGACCGTGCGGGTGGAGTCGCCGGGCCCGCCGTCGGTGAGGACGTACGGCTGCTCGAACACCTGGAGCGCGTTGATGATGCCGACCACCGACGCGACCAGCAGCGTGGGCGACAGCAGCGGCAGCGTGATGTGGAGGTGCTTGCGCAGGCCGGTGGCGCCGTCGAGGGCGGCGGCCTCGTGGACCTCCTTGGGGACGTTGTTCAGCCCGCCGACGAACAGCAGGAACGAGAAGCCGAACTGCTGCCAGACATAGACCAGGATCACCGTGGCCATCGCCCCGTTCTCCGAGGTCAGCCACGGCACCGGGGCGACACCGACCAGGCCGAGCAGCCAGTTCACCACCCCGAAGTCCTGGTTGAACAGGTACTTCATCACCACCGAGATGGACGCGGCGGAGAGCACCAGCGGGAAGAAGAACGCCGAGCGGAACACCGACCGCAGCCACACCGGCATCCGCCCGTTGACCGCGAGCGCCAGCACCAGGGCGACGAGCAGTTGCAGCGCGACCGCCACCACCATGAAGACCAGGGTGTTGCGGAAGGACACCAGGACGGTCGAATCCCCCGCCAGCTCACGGTAGTTGGCGGCCCCGGCGAAGCGCGGGGAGTCGATCACGTTCCAGTGGAACAGGCTCAGCACCACCGACCCGACGATCGGCACGACCGTGAACACGACGATGCCGACAACGGTCGGCGCCAGGAACAGGGCCGCCAGCAGCCGGGTGCCGCGGTCCCGCACGGAGGGCCGGGGAGCGGGCATGGGCGGCGGTGCGGGACGCGGTCGTACGGCGGGGATCTGGATGTTCGTCATACGTCACGCTCCATGGCCTTCTCCAGGTCGCCCTGCATCCGGCGCAGCGCGGGGCGCACCGAGCGCGGCGAGGACAGTGCGGTGCCGGTGTGCTTCAGCAGCACCTGCTCCACCTCGGCGACCTGCGGCGGCGCCGGGATCGGCGCGGTGTCGGGGAACCGGTCGAGGGTGTCGTAGAAGACCCGCCAGTGCGCCGGACCGGTCTCGGCGTAGCGGGCGGGGGTGAGCATCGAGCGGCGGGCCGGGGTCGTCTGGTTGGTCTCGAACAACCGGGTCAGGGTGTCCCGGCGGGCGGCGTACTTGATGAACTCCCAGGCCTCGTCCTGTCTCCTGGACGTGCGCAGCAGCGCGTAGCCCGCCGCGCCGAACTGCATGCGCTGGGTGCGCCAGCGCGGGAAGAACTGCACGTCGAACGAGCCGGGCCGCATGCCCGCCAGATGCAGACCGCCCGCCCAGAAGCCGCCCGCGGGGGTGACGCCGACCCGGCCGGTGGAGAACACGCCGATGAGGTTCTGCCCGTTGCCGCCCTCGGGTCGGGTGCACAGGCCCTCCTGGATGAGGGAGGCGAGATAGTCGTACGCCTCCTCCACGCGGGGCTCGCTCGCCTGCGGGGTGGTCCACCGGAAGCCGCCACCGCGTCCGGCCCGCTGGGCGGCCGGGTAGAAGGTGTCCCACAACCAGGAGCCGCCGGGCGCCTTGGACTCGGCGAGGAGATTGGTGTCGTTGGCGAACAGCCACGGCACCACACCGCCCCACAGCCGGTTGGTCCAGAAGTACGGCGTGAACCGGGACCCGCTCGATGTCTTCATGTCCCGCAGCAGCGCCGTGAAGTCGTCACGGGTCCAGTCGGCCGCGGGGAAGCCCGCGCCCGCCCGATCGAGCACCTGGTTGTTGAGGTAGATGTCGGCGGCGTTGAACTCGACCGGAAGCTGGTACAGGCTGCCCTCGTACATCATCGACTCCACCAGCGCCGGATGGACGTCGGCGAAGTACTCGCGCAGCTCGGCCGCGTCCCGCTTCACCCACCGGTCCAGCGGCACGCCGAGCCGCCGTGCGAACAACTGCACGCCCTCCGTGGCCACATAGACGAGGTCGGGGGCGGTGCCCGCCGCGATCTGGGTGAGGATCTTCGCGAAGAAGTCCGACCAGTCGACGGCCTGCACCGCGTTGATCCGGACCTTGATGTCGGGGTGCAGCCGCTGAAAGCCCTCGGTGAGGGTGCGTATGGCGGCGGGGCCGTAGGCGGGGCCGAGGGTGGCGACGACGAGGGAGCCGTCGTCACGGCCGGGGATGTCGGCTCCGGTGAGCCGGTCCCAGCTCGCGGCGGTACCGGCCAGCGCGGCGGCTCCCGCGCCGTAGGCGCCGTACCGCAACAGCGCGCGGCGGGTGAGGTGCGAGTCGGTCATCGACGGGCCTAACTCGTGTTAGATCAGGGTTGATGACCCAGATGATGGAAACCGCGTTTGTTCCCTGTCAAGGGTCGCGAAGCCTTGACCTTTAACGAGTTAGGTCTACAGTCCTGGTCCACATGAGCTGCCGTTCTCGCGAGAGGAACGATGTCTGATGCCTGGAATGTCCAGGAGAGCGCTGTTCGCCGGTACGGCCGTGGGGGCGACGGCCACGCTGCTGCCCGCGCCGCCCGCCGCCGCGCGGGCCGCGGCCTGCGCCCGCTACCGGGCGGCGTACCACTTCACGGTCCCCGACCAGTGGAAGAACGACCCGCAGCGCCCGGTCTGGATCGACGGCGAGTACCACTACTACTACCTGTACAACCCGGACTACTTCACCGGCGGCACCACCGCGGGCACCGCCTGGCGCCTGGCCACCAGCACCGACCTGGTTCGCTTCCGGGACCGGGGCATCGCCGTGCCGAAGGACACCACGCCGAACGGCGACGTCTGGTCGGGCTGCGCTGTCGTCGACACGGACGGCACGGCCGGGTTCGGCAGGGGCGCGGTCGTCGTGCTGGCCACCATGGAGCCGGTGGAGGGCGCCCACACCCAGGCCCAGTACCTGTACTACTCCACCGACGGCGGCCGCACCTTCACCCACCACGGCACCGACCCGGTGCTGCCCAACCCCGGCGTGCGGGACTTCCGCGACCCCAAGGTGATCCGCGACGAGGAACGCGGCCGATGGGTGATGGCGCTCGCCGAGAACAACAAGGTCGGCTTCTACCACTCCGCCGACCTCAGGTCCTGGACGTACGTGGGCGGTTTCGTCAAGGACGGCATCGGCGTGCTGGAGTGCCCCGACCTGTTCCGCATCAGGGCCGACGACGGGACCGTGAAGTGGGTGCTCGGGGTGAGCGCCAACGGCAAGGGCTCCGGACTGCCCCACACGTACGCGTACTGGACCGGCGCCTTCGACGGCACCACCTTCACGCCGGACGCGCCCGAGCCGCAGTGGCTGGACCACGGCTGGGACTGGTACGGGGCGGTGACCTTCGAGAAGCGGGACAGAGGCGGACGGCTCGACGAGGGGACGCGGTACGCGATCGGCTGGCTGAACAACTGGGACTATCCCAACACCACGCCCACGATCGACAGCGACGGCTTCAACGGCACCGACTCGATCGTCCGCGAGGTCACGCTGCAGCGGGCCGCATCAGGCACGTACCACCTCGCCTCACGGCCCGTCGCCGCCCTGGACTCGTACGTCTCCCGGACGGTGAACCTGGGTGACCTGGAAGTCGACGGCACCCGCCTCCTCGACTACCGGGGCCTGTCCTACGAGGTCAGCTGCGAGATCACCTGGGAGATGCTCACCGGCGCGGGCCTCCAGCTGCGCCGGTCCCCCGACGGGGTCCGTCACATCGACGCCGGTGTCTACGGCGACTACGCGTTCCTCAACCGCCGGACGACCGTGAATCCGGACGCCTCGGGCCGATGGCAGGAGAGCAAGAGCCCGTTCGACCCGTCCGCGCGGGGTGTGCGGCTGCGGATCCTGGTCGACCGGACCTCGGTGGAGATGTTCGTGGACGACGGCCGGTACGTGCACTCGTCGGAGGTGTTCCCGTATCTCATCGACGACCGGCTCGCGCTGTTCACGATCGGCGGGCGGGCGGTGTTCCGGAACACGGTGATCAGGGAGTTCACGCTCTGAGACCGGCGTTCCGGGAAGCGGGGCGAGGTGGACGCGGGCGACGCGTTCACCGCGCGCACGGCCCGCGGCGGGCAGGCCGGAGCCGTGCCGGTGGGGCCGATCCGCCCGTGCTCGTCGGCCCACAGCACGTCGTGCGGGCGGGGCGCTGTCGCCACGGCGGCGGATCGCTGTCACGAACGTTCGTGGAGCGGGCGGCGGAAGCGACCAGGGCGGCCATCGGAGCGCGCATGTCGACGGACAGGGCCATGGCGGGGGAGCGGGCCGCGGGTGTCGAGGTGAAACCCGTCGCCGGACACATCGGAGCCGAGATCACGGGTGTCGACGTGGCCGGTGAGCCGGACGACGCCATTCCGCGGGCAGCGGCTGGACCACGCCGCGCAGGTGGCGTTCGCACGGCGGTTCGGTGAGCCGGTGCTGCTGGGGCGGCGGGGCGGCGGGGCGGCGCCTCCCCGGCCGACTTCCCGGAGGTCGAGACGACCGCCGACCGGCTGGAGCTGGGCGGGCGGTTTCGGCATGGAGCACGAGGAGTGGCTGCGGCGCCGTCGGCACACGTTGCTGCGTGGCCGGCGCTGCGACCACGGCGCCCGCGTCGACCCGTAGGCCGCGACCGTCCTGCGCGCGGAGACCGTCCCCCCGTACGGCGGTGACACCACCTGGTCGAATCCGGCGGCGGCGTACGCCGCACTGTCCGCGTCGGTACGGGAGTTCGTGGACGGGCTGCGGGCCGAGCCCGGCTCGGCGTCGGCTACCAGCCCCGCACCGGCGAGAGATCACCGACGTCTCCCGCCCCGGGAGCCTGGGACAGCCGCGCCACCATCCAGCTGGCCGGGTGATGCTCGCCGGGGACGTCCCGGTCGGCGTGGACGGCAAGCCGTCGGAGCCGGTCGTCGGCACCGAGCCGGGACGCTGGTGACACCCCTGGCGCACGTCAGTCGAACGGATCCAGTGTCAGATACGCCTGCCGCGGACCGCCGTCGTGGACGAGGGACTCGTGGTGGCCGACGTCGTCGAAGGCGAACGCGTACGCCTTCCCGTCGGCCATCCGGTCATGGATGATCCGGGCGTAGTGGTTGGTCACCGCGTCCTGGTAGAAGTCCGCCGACGAGGTGTCCGGCTGGTTCGGGTTGGTGAGCAGCGTCGAGCGGTTGAAACCCGCGCACAGCGTGCGGGAGATCGGGCCGCGCACCTGGTCGTTGGGGGCGTCGAGCAGCCGGTGGCAACCGAGGACACTGCTCGCGTCGGGCTTCCGGAAGCTGGTGACGACCGCGCCGGAGCTGTTGGTGAAGTTCATGACACCGCCCAAGACCCGCCCGTAGTACTTCGTGTCGGGCTGGTCGGCGAACGGCGTGACGGTGAGCGTCGTCGTGGCGTACTTCTGCCAGACCCGGTCGATGTAGCCGTTCATGACCGACGCCGGAAGGGCCCCGGTCTCCAGCCCGTACAGCGGTGACAACGCCCGCAGCACGGTGCCGTCCGGCCGCGTCTGGATCAGCCCGCCCCAGCCGCCCTGCTGGGCCCGCAGCGCGTTGAACACCCCGTTGTAGCCGCCCGACGTGAGCCGCCCGGTGCTGCTCACGCTGCCGTCGGCGCGCTGCACCCCGACCGCGTACGGCGCCGAGAACATGTCGACCTGTGTGCTGTTGAGCCACAGACCGGAGTCGTTGAGGGTGTACTCGGACCAGTTGAAGAGGATGTCGCGGTTCGGGTCGCTCGGGTTCTGCACGGCCGGCTGCACCAGACCGCCCGTGGTGAGGCGGAAGTCGAGCTTCTGGCCGTACGAGAAGTAGATCCGGCCGGAGAGCTTGGGGATCCGGATCGTCTTGGACTGCCCGGCGGCCGGGCCGGGGATCGACGCGTCCGGCGCCGGGGTCGGTGGGGTGCCTCCGGGCGGCCAGGCGTGGAAGGTGCCGCTCGCGTCGGCCCAGCCCTGCTGACCCGTGGTCAGCGAGGTTCCCAGTGTGTAGAGGTACACCGGTTCGCCGCGGCCGGAGTTGTTGGTGATCTTCAGGGGGATGGTGGCGGGCACCGCGGCGTCCGCGGGCGGTGAGGAGCCGAACGTGAGCAGGGCGCCGAGCAGGGTGGCCGCCGCGGCCGCCGTGAGGAGCCGGTGTGTGAGGCTGGCGAGCACTCTCCACCTCCGTACGGTGTGGGGGGAGTTGGTCCGTACCTGTTTCTGAGAGCGCTCTCAGCGTTGCGCCGGGGCGCGTGCATGTCAATGTCTGCGGCACACGAAAGGGCGGTGCCCCCGTCCAGGGTCACCGCCCCTTGCCGGATCCCGTCAGAACGTGCGCTCCAGGAGGTCCAGCAGTGCCGCCCAGTGCCGCTTGTCGCCCTCCGCGTGGTACGACGCGGTGTCGGCCTGCGTGAACCCGTGCGGCGCGTCCGGATAGACCTCGCAGCGGTGCCGTACCCCCGCCGCGGTGAGAGCGTCCTCAAGGCGCTGGATCTGCTCGGGCGGCATGGACGGGTCCTGGTCGGCGTGCCCGAAGTACAGTTCCGCGGTGACCCGGTCGGCCACCAGGTGCGGACTGTCCGGCGCCCCGGTCGCCAGCTGTCCGCCGTGGAAACCAGCGGCCGCCGCGACACGCTCCGGATACGTCCCGGCGGTGAGCAGCGACAGCCGCGCGCCGAAGCAGTAGCCGGTCACCGCGACCGGGCCGTCCGCCACCTCGGGGCGCTCCGCCAGCCGGCGCAGATACGCGCCGGCGTCGCGCATCGCGAGCTCGGGCGTCAGGGCCTGCCCCATCGGCATGATCTGCTGGAGCAGCTGGCCGCGTGAGGCGTTGTCGATGAACCCGGGCAGCTCCACGACCGGGGCGCGCCCGTGACGGTAGAAGACGTTCGGCACCAGGACGGCGTACCCGGCCTCGGCCAGCCGGTCGGCCATCGACTTCAGCTGCGGCCGCAGCCCGAAGGCGTCCATGTAGAACAGGACCGCCGGGCGCGGGCCGCCGTCGCCGGGGTGGGTCAGAAAGGCGTCGGCGGTGCCGTCCTCGGTGGGGATGTCAACGTCCGTTCCCTGTACGGCTGTCATGGCTGGGCTGCCTCTCTGCGCGGTCGACGACGAGGGGCCCGCCGACTCGACGGGCCCGACGGCGGCCATCGTGACACGCGCGGGTAAGACCCCTAAGAAGCCCTGTTGGCCGCCGCGCCCGCCGCCTGCCCGACCTACTCGAACCGCGTCGTGTCACCCGCTCCGCGCCGTACGATCTCGGCCTCGCCCTCCGAGAAGTCGATCACCGTCGTCGGTTCCGTCCCGCAGTCCCCGGAGTCGACCACCCCGTCCAGGACGTGGTCGAGCCGGTCCTTGATCTCCCAGCCCTGCGTCATCGGCTCCTCCTCGTCGGGTAGGAGCAGCGTGCTGGACAGCAGCGGCTCACCGAGCTCGGCGAGCAGCGCCTGGGTGACGACGTGGTCGGGGATGCGCACGCCGACCGTCTTCTTCTTGGGGTGCTGGAGCATGCGCGGCACCTCCTTCGTCGCCGGCAGGATGAACGTGTAGCTGCCCGGCGTGGACGCCTTGACCGCGCGGAACACGTCGTTGTCGACCCGCACGAACTGGCCGAGCTGCGCGAAGTCCTGGCACACGAGGGTGAAGTGGTGCCGGTCGTCCAGTCGGCGGATGGAGCGGATCCGGTCGATGCCGTCCTTGCTGCCCAGACGGCAGCCGAGCGCGTAGCAGGAGTCGGTGGGGTATGCGATGAGCGCCCCCGACCGGACACTGTCGGCGACCTGGGCGATGGTGCGCGGCTGGGGGTTGTCGGGGTGCACGTCGTAGTACTTCGCCATCTGCCGAGCTTATGCCGGGGTCCCCACTTCGACACACCGTGGCCTGGCGAACTCGCGGCCTGCCTGCCTGCGCTGCCTCGGGCGCTGGACCGCCGGGTTGCGCGGGACTGCCCCCACCTCCGTGGAACCCACCGCCCCGCCCGCCCGCGTGGCGGTCCCGCCCTCACCCACCTGCCCGTTTCCCGCTCCCACCGCCCGGACCACCCCGCGAAGGTCCCGGCCCACCGCGGCTCACCGTGGGGTAAGGTCCCCGACCGATGTGCCCGACGCGACGTGAAGCGGGCGAAGGAGGCAGGGAGAGGACGTGGCCGGCCGAGAGGGTGAGGGCCGTCGCGCGGACGGAGCGGACGGCGTGGACGCGACATGGGCGCAGGAGTTGCTCGACCACCTGCGGCCGTCCGGGCGTGACGTCCGCCGGGTCGTCGCCTGGCTCGCCGACGCCGCGCACGCCGACGTGGCGCTCCAGGACGACACCGGTACCCTCCTCGCCGGTACCCGCACGCCCCTCGACGAGGCCCTGGTCGCCGACATCACCACCGGCCGGCTCGCCTCCGCCGCGCTCCAGGACCACGGACGCCACCTGAGGCTGGTCAGGGTCGAGCTCCCGCACCCCGCGACGGCGGGCGTCCTGGCGGTCTCCCGCCCCGCCCCCTTCGACCGGCGCACCGCCGACATCGTCACCCACACCGCAGGCGTCCTCGAACTCCTGCTGCGCGCCCGGGAGAGCGCCGCGGCCGGACACCGCCTGCGCCGCGCCACGTCGGATCTGCGGCTGGCGATCCTGCAACTGCTCATGGTCGAGGACACCGTCTCCGCCCGCCGGGTCGCCGCCGGTCTCTGGCCCGGTCTCCTCGACACGGACACGGCCTGCGTCTACGTCGCCGAGAGCCGCCCCGAGGACCGCGACCGGCTCGCCGAGGAGTGCCTCGCCGCCACGTCGGAGCAGGCCCTCGTCGTGCGCTGCCCGGCCGTCGACTCGCATGTGATCGTCGTGACGCCCGGCGAGGCCGCCGCCGCCGAACTGCGCGCGCTGGTCGGCGGCCGCCCCGGCACCTTCCTCGGCGGCAGCGCCCGGCAGAGCCTCGCCCGGACCGCGACCGCGTACGGCCAGGCCATCAGCGCCCTCGCCGTCGCGCACTTCCGCCCGGACAAGGCGGCGGTGTACGCCGAACGCACGCACCCCGAACGCCTCATGGACCCGGCCGCCCTCCGCGACTGGGCGGCCCGTGTCCTGCGCCCCCTGGACGCGCTGCCGCACCACACCCGCGCCGAACTCCTCGCCACCACCCGCCTCGGCCTGGAGTTCACCGCCGTCAACGCGGCCGCGGTGCTCGGCGTCAGCCGCAACACCGTCCGCGCCCGCATGGAACGCGTCGAGGGCCTGCTCGGCACCGACCTGTCCGACCTCACCGTCCGGGCCGCGGTCCACCTGGCCCTGAACACCCAGGCCGGCCTCGACCAGCAGCCCGGCGGCCACGGCGGCGCGGACACCCGGCTGGCCGATCTGCTGGCCGGGCCCGCCCTGCACACCTGGGCCCACCAGTTGCTGAGCCGCCTGGACAGCGACAGCCGGAACCCGCGCCGCACCCTGCGCACCTGGATCGCGGCCGGCGGCAACGCCGAACGAGCCGCGCACCTCCTGGGCGTCCATGCCCAGACCGTGCGCGAGCACGTGCGCGGGGCCGAGCCCGTCCTCGAACGCCAGCTTCTCGCCGGGGGCAGCGACCTCTACGAGGTGGTGCTCGCCCATCTGGCGCTCGGCGACCTCGACCTGCCCGCCCTGCCCGGGGCGAATCCGGGCCATCCGGACGCACCTGTGCACGGTTGAGTCCTCCGGGCACCCGAACGGGCATGGATGCGGTTCCCAATGAGCCGACCCGGCACGTAGGTTCGTCGCCAGCCGCAGGGGCACGACCGGAACGGGGGACCGGTCGCGCCCCCAGCGGCACCCCACCTCACCCCCGCAGCCGTACCGGCACCTGCTGCCAGCCGAACGCGATGAACGACGGCACCTGCCGCAACTCGCCCTCGGCCAGCCGGATCTGCGGGAAGCGGTCGAACAGCGCGGGCAGCGCGGTCAGCGCCTCCATCCGGGCCAGCGGCGCGCCGATGCACCGGTGCACACCGATCCCGAACGCCAGATGGTCCTCCGCGCCGCGCGTGGCGTCGAAGACGTCCGCGTCCGGCCCGTAGCGCGCGGGATCGACACCGGCGGCGGCGTACGTCGTGATGATGGCGTCCCCGGCCGGAATGGTCACGTCCCCGACCTTGATGTCGGTCACCGCGAACCGCAGCGGCAGTGAGGCGATGGACGGGTGCACCCGCAGCGTCTCGTCCACGACCGCGTCCCAGCCGATCTCCCCGGCCCGCACCGCCGCGAGCTGCTCGGGACGCCGCAGCAGGGCGACCACCGCGTTCCCGATCAGATTGACGGTCGTCTCGAACCCGGCGCCGATCACCAGCAGCAGCGTGTACAGCAGCTCCTCGTCGCTGAGCCGGTCGCCGTCCTCGTCGCGCACCCGGATCAGCTCGGTGGTCAGATCGTCACCGGGGTGCTCACTGCGGTGGGCGATCAGCGCGGGCAGCACCGTACCGATCTGCTGCTGCACGAACGCCGCGTGCTCCGGACTGGGGTCGGACGTGTCCATGATCGCCGCGATCAGCCGCGCGGTGCCGTCCCGCATCCCGTCCGGCACCCCGAACAGATCGCAGATGATCCGCATCGGCAGCGGATGGGCGAATCCGGCCTTCACGTCCACCACGTCACCACCGGCCCCGGCCGCCGCCAGCGCGTCGAGCAGCTCGGCGGTGACCGCCTCGACGCGCGGGCGCATCGCCTCGGTGCGCCGGTGCGTGAAGCTCGGCGAGACCAGTTTGCGCAGCCGGGCGTGGTCGGCGCCGTACGTGGAGAGCATGTTGACCACGCCGACCCAGCCGAGGATCCAGCCCCAGGACGGGTGTTCGCCGATCTGGGGCCACAACCGCCAGTGCAGCCGCGGGTCCTTGCTGACCTGCGGGTCGAGGATCAGTTCCTTGAGCACGTCGTAGCGGGTGGGCGCCCAGGCGGGTATGCCGCCGGGCAGCTCCACGGGCACCACGGGGCCGAGGGCGCGTAAGCGGGCGCTCTCGGCGGGGATGTCGGCGCCGAACGGATCGATGACGAAGCGGTCGAAGCGGTCGGTCGCGGTCATGGGCGGTCTCCTGGCTGGTCGGGGGAGCGAGGGGTGAAACGCACGGGCAGCGCGGTCAGCGACCGGTGGAAGGGGCCCGGCCGCCAGGTCAGGCGGTCCCGGGGCAGGACGGGTTCGAGGTCGGGCAGCCACTGGGTGAGCCGCTCGATCGCCTCCGTGGCGATCAGCAGGGTGTGCTGTTTGACCGGGCAGGCGTGCGGGCCCGCCGACCAGGACAGGTGCGAGGCGTCCCCGGGGTGCCGTTCGTCGCCGTGCTCCTGCTCGGCGAAGTACGCCAGCGCGCCGTAGGAGACGACCACCGGTACCGCCGCCCGGATCCACACGCCGTGGAAGGAGACGGGCCTGCGGGCGTAGTGGATGCCGTAGTTGGCGAGCGGCGTCTCGTGGTGCAGCACCTCCACCACCGCGTCCATCACGGGCCGGGCGCCACTGGTGAGCGTGGAGTAGTAGTCCGGGTTGCCGAGGATCCGCGACAGCGCGTTCGACACCAGGTTCGCGGTGGGTTCGTGTCCGGCGCCGAGGGTGAGGAACACCTGCCAGGTGACCTCTTCCGGGGTGAGTCCCGCCGGGTGGTCCAGGAGCCGGCTCGGCAGGTCGTCGCCGCGCTGCTCGGCCTTGGCCGCGATCAGTTCGAGGACGTACCCGCCGTACTCCGCCTCGCCCTCGGCGGCCCCGGCGCCGCCCTCCATCATCGTGCCGAGGGCGGCGTTGAGCCGTTCGCTCTGGCTGTCCGGCAGCCCGAACAGGCTGTTGAACACCAGCGCCATCAGCGGACGGGCGAAGTCGCCCACCAGATCGGCCTCGCCGCGCGGCCCGAACCGGCTCACCAGCACATGCACCGCCCGGTGCACCCGGGCCCGCAGATCGTGCGGCTCGACCAGGTCGAAGGTGTCGATCAGCGTGGTGCGGTAGCGCACGTGGTCGGCGCCGTCGGCGAACAGGGTGTTGGGCCGCCAGCGCATCATGCCGAGGACCGGCGAGTCGTCGGCGACGGTCGCCTCCCACGGCCGCGGGTCGTGCGAGAACGTCTCCGTGTCGTGCAGCAGCTCCAGCGCGGCCCGCCGGTCGACGACGACGTACGCCGGTACGCCCGGCGCCAGTTCGGCCCAGCCGATCGGGCCCTGGGCGCGCAGGTCGGCGTAGTAGCGGTACGGATCCAGCGCGAAGCCGTCCTCCCACAGCCGCACGGGCACCGAGCGGGAGAAGGCCTGCTGGGCAGGGGGGTAGGTGGTCACCGGGGCTCCGGGGGGTGGCGGTCGATCAGATGCTGGACCAGGGCGAGCAGCGCGTCGATGGACGAGTCCCGCTCCCGGGCGTCGCACGTCACCATCGGCGTGCCCGCGTCCAGGTCCAGGGCGGTGCGCAGCTGCTCCTCGGTGTGGTGGCGGGGCGCGTCCGGGAAGGCGTTGAAGGCGACCGCGTACGGCAGCCCGCTCTCCTCCACCAGCCCGAGCACGTCGAACGAGGCGTCGATCCGGCGGCTGTCCACCAGCACGAGCGCGCCGAGCGCCCCGTACGCGATGTCGTCCCACAGCGAGCGGAACCGCTCCTGTCCGGGCGTGCCGAACAGATACAGGACGATCCCGCCGGGCAGGCTGATCCGGCCGAAGTCGATGGCGACGGTGGTCGTCGACTTCTCCCGCACCCCGGCGAGGTCGTCCACCGTCGCGGACGCCTCGGTGAGGTGCTCCTCCGTGTGCAGCGGCCGGATCTCGGACACGGAGTCGATCAGAGTCGTCTTGCCCACCCCGAACGGGCCCGCGACCAGGATCTTCACCAGCTCGCGGGCGGTGTCGGGGAGGTGGATGCCGCTAGGGCCTGTCCGGCGGATCACGTCGCAGGAAATCGGCGGCTCCTTTGAGCGCAGGTGAGCGGGGTCTGGTGCGTCCAGCTGCAAGGCGGAGGAGGGCGGCGACGCGCTGGGGGTCCCCCCGCTCGAGCGAAGTCGAGAGTGGGGGAGTCGGCAACCGACGACAACGCCGCTGGGGGTCCCCCCTCTGGGGGAGGGCGTGCCAGACCTCGCGTCCGCGGCATGATCCGCCGGACAGGTCCTAGTCGTGCTTGAGGGCGCGCAGGCCATCGGCCACTCTCTTCAGCAGGTCGGGGTCGAACCGTTCGGCGGGCGGGATCGGCGCGCGGGCGAGCACCAGGTTCCGGTCGACGAGAGCGGCCGCCAGCACCCGCACCGCGGAGACCGGCAGCCGCAGCAGCGCCGCGGCCTCCACCACCGTCAGCGCGCCGTCGGCCAGTTCGTCCAGCAGGGCCCGTTGCGCGGTCGGCAGCTCGGCGGGCGCGACCTCGCCGGTGCCGGTGAGCACCGAGAGCCGCTCCAGCCGGGGACGGCTCGGCCGGGCCACGCCGCCCGTCGACAGATACGCGGGAACCAGGGGGCGGCCGCCTGGGCGGCCGGTCATGCCGACGGGGCGCCGTCGGCTCCTCGGGGCGCCGCGGCCATCGCCTTCTCACCGAGCCGCGCCACCTGCGAGTGCACCCGGTGCGCCAGCAGGTCCAGGCGCACCTCGGCATCCCCGTACGCGGCGACGACGGTGCCGTGGTCGGTCGGCACGATCAGGACGTAACCGTGGTCGGACTCGATGACGACCTGGCGTACCTCGGCCCGCTCCCGGTCGGCGAACGCCGCCGCGGCCGTCCGGCACGCGCCCTGCACGGTGCTGGTGATGGCGGCCACCCGCTCGGCCGACGGCTGCGACAGCGCGTCGGTGTACCCGGTGACGAGGCCGTCCCGGGTGAGCAGGACGGCGGCCACGACGTGCGGTACCTGCAGGATCGGTTCCAGCACCCACGCCGTGTCGCCCGCATCGCGGCTGGTCATCGAGCCGCTCCCCCTTCGTAGTCGGTCTGTTCGGTGTCGCTGGTCGCCTCGCCGGACCGTTCGGGCCCGCCGTCCCGGGCGACGGCCCGCGCCGCCGCCGTACCGGACTGCAGCGCGCCCAGAGCGGCCGCGGCCTCCTCGGGTCGCCGCGCCGGTCCGCGGGTCGCGGGCTCGCTGTCGGCGGTGGCCCGGTTCCGGCGCCGCCGCTGCGGCAGCCCTCCGGAGTCCCGCGGTCCGTCGTGCCGGGATACGGCACCGGAGGCGGCGTCGTCCGGTTCGGCGCCGTACGCGTGGGCCGGGGCGGGCGCGTCCTGCTCGGCCCGGCGGGTCGAGCGCGGGGCGCTGGCGGCGGGCGGCCGCTCCTCGGGGTCGATCCGGCTCAGCAGGTGGCTGTCGACCAGCAGCACCGCGCGCACCCCGCCGTACGGAGAGGGCGAGGACAGATCCACGCTCAGGTCGAACTGCCGGGTGAGCTGGCCGATCGCGGCGAGCCCCATGCGCGGCGGATCGCCGAGGTCGGTCAGCAGGATCGGCTCGGAACCGGCCACCAGCCGCTGGGCGCGGGCCCGTTCGTCCTGGGTCATGCCGAGCCCGGCGTCATCGACGGTCACGCACACGCCGTGGTGGACGTGCTCCAGGTTGACCGTCACGTCAGTGTCCGGAGCGGAGTGCCGCAGCGCGTTGTCCAGCAGCTCGGCGACGATGATCGCGACCGGTTCGACGGCGTGCGAGACCAGTGCGGTGCCCGGCCGAAGATGGTTGTGCACCCGGACCCGGTGGTAGCCCGCGAGCCGGGCCTGACCACCCGTCACCGCGTCCACCAGGTGGGAGTCCTCGCGGGCCAGTCCCACCCACGCCCCGCACACCACCGCGGCGACCTGTGCCCGGCGCAGCGACTGCTCGTTCTCGTGGTCGAGTTCGAACAGGGTCTGCGCCAATTCGGGGTCGTCATAGCGCTGTTGCAGCGCCCGCAGGGCGTCCTGCAAGCGGTACAGGGCCGCCTGGATCTCCCGGGTGGCGCCGCGCATCCCGGCCTGCGCGGCCGCGTCGATGCGGGTGCGCTGCGCGGTCAGCTCCACGCGCAGCGCGGCCAGGACGTCCTCCATCGCTCCGCCCAGTGGGGTGCCGGTGAGATGCGGCTGCCGTGGGCCGGGCACCGTGACGTGCGGGTGCGTCAGCTGCCGGGCGGCGGCCGGCATGCGCTGTGCGGCGAGGTGCCCGATCTCCGCGGTGAACGCGTGCAGGGTGCCGTCGAGTTGGCGGCGCAGCGCGGCGATCTCGGCCTGTTGCCGGGCCTGTAGGCGGCGGGACCGCATCAGCCCGGCACCGAGGGCGAGCGCGGACAGTGTGGCGGCGGCGAGCGCGCCGGCAACCAGGTCCGGTAATTCGATCATCGAAACGGTTCCAGGAGAGGGCGGGCAGGACGGAATCCGAAGCCCCGGTGGCGAGGCACTCGCAGCACAGTACAACCGACAGCGACCGATCTCGCACGATGAGCTGAGACTTGGCTTCGAATCGGCCCGCTCTCTGTTCGCTTCTGTGGCAACTGTCTGAATTGCCGTGTGTGGCAAGCGAGTTGATGCCCCTGGTGAGTCCGTTACGTGCCGCAGAGCGGCGCCAGCACCGACAGGCTGCTGTTCGCCTGCCGCAGTGCCAGTTCCAGGGTGGTCGGCGAGTGCAGCGTGCCCGTGCCGTCGGGCGGGATGAGCCACTCCAGGCACCGGGTGGACCGGTACGGCGGCGGCACCGCCACCCAGGACCCCCGGCCCGCGTGCCGCAGACCGGCGCCGATCCACTTGCTGTCGGGGTCCGGCGGCAGGAAGAAGCCGACCCGGTGGGCGGCGGTGTCCACCAGCGTCGGCCCCGGCACCGGCAGCGCGGGCCGCCACAGCAGGTCCAGCGTGAGCAGGCCCAGCTGGTCGGGAACGCTCAGCACGTCCCAGAAGCGTCCTGCCTCCAGCAGGACGACGCCCTCACCCCGGTCCCAGTCCCGCTTGCACACCCTGGGATCGGGCGCGGCCGCGGCCAGCCATTCCACTCCGCGCGTCCAGACGAAATCGCTCATGTTCCGCTCCGGGGGATGTCCGCTCGGCCCCGGTGGAGGCCGATCCGGCATATGCATGCTGGTAGATATTTCTATCCGGCGGAAGGGGTGGCGCGGGCTGGCGTTTGCGGCGGTTGCGTTCGAAAGTCGTCGCCGCGTTCGACGTACGACGTGGTGACCTGCCGGTGTGCCCGGCGGCCGGCGGGGTACCCGTGCCGCGCTGAGGGGTCCGAGCCCGAAGGACCCCGGTGAACCGGCGAAGGAGGAGGCCCGGATGACCAGTGGCACGGAGACCGGCGGCGTGACCGGCACGCCGGACAAGGACTACAACCTGATCTGGTACGTGGAGGCGTGTCTGAACAACGCGCTGCGCCTGGAGACGTACATCCAGGACGCGGAGCGCGACAAGGACACGGAGCTCGCGGACCTGTTCCGCAAGGCCCAGGCGGACAGCCGCAAGGGCGCCGAACTGGGCAAGGCCCTCCTGCGCTCCCGGCTCGACGGCGGCTGATCCAGGCCTGCCGGACGGCCGGGCCCGGACACCGACGCGCACGCCGGTGTCCGGGCCCTCGCGCGTGCGGGGCGCCGTCAGGGGGTCGAGGCGGAGCAGAACCCGAGGGCGGTGCAGCCGCGGCCGTCGCCGACGGTATGGCCGCCTTACGGCAACGGCTGTTCGGCCCAGATCACCTTGCCGCCGGGCAGATAACGGGTGCCCCAGCGTTCGGCGAGCTGCGCGACCAGGAACAGACCGCGCCCGCCCTCGTCCGTCATCGCCGCGTACCGCAGATGCGGGGCCGTGTTGCTGCTGTCGAACACCTCGCAGATCAGGCTCCGGTCGCGCAGCACCCGCACCCGGATCGGCACCCCGCCGTAGCGGATCGCGTTGGTGACCAGCTCGCTGAGGATCAGCTCCGTGGTGAACCCCAGGTCCTGAAGGCCCCACTCCGTCAGCCGCCGGGTGACCGAGGCACGTACCTCGGCGACGGCCGCCGGATCGGACGGCACGTCCCAGGCGGACACCCGGTCGGGCCCCAGGGCCTGGGTACGGGCGACGAGCAGGGCGATGTCGTCGCTCGGCCGGGCCGCCAGCCGCGAGTCCAGCACCGCCCGGCAGGTGTCCTCCGGCGACGGCCCCGCCTGCTCCAGGGCGGCGCGCAGCAGGTCGAGGCCGACGTCGATGTCCCGCTCCCGGTCCTCCACCAGCCCGTCGGTGTACAGGACCAGCCGGGTGCCCTCCGCCACCTCCACCTCCGCCGTCTCGAACGGCAGACCGCCCAGCCCCAGCGGGGGACCGGCGGACACGTCGGGGAACTCCACGCTGCCGTCCGGGCGGACCAGCGCCGGCGGCGGATGCCCGGCGCGGGCGATCGCGCAGCGCCGCACCACCGGGTCGTAGATCGCGTACAGGCAGGTCGCGCCGGTGATGGGGGCGCTGCCGCCCTCCGCCGCCTCGTCCTGGTCGATCCGGGCGACCAGTTCGTCGAGCAGCCCGAGCAGCTCGTCGGGTGCGAGGTCCAGGGAGGAGAAGTTGTGCACCGCCGTGCGCAGCCGGCCCATCGTCGCGGCGGCGTGCAGCCCGTGCCCCACCACGTCTCCGACGACCAGGGCGACCCGGGCCCCGGACAGCGGCAGTACGTCGAACCAGTCGCCGCCGACCCCGGCCTGGGCCGGCAGATAGCGGTAGGCGATCTCCAGGGCGCTCTGCTCGGGCAGCGTGCGCGGCAGCAGACTGCGCTGCAGCGTCACCGCCATGGTGTGCTCGCGCGTGTAGCGGCGGGCGTTGTCGATGGACACGGCGGCCCGGGCGACCAGCTCCTCGGCGAGGGCCAGGTCCTCCGCGTCGAAGGGCTCGGGGTTGTCCGCACGCCAGAAGGTGACCATCCCGAGGATCAGGGAGCCCGCCCGCAGGGGCGCCGTGATCAGTGAGTGGATGCCGTATTCCAGGGCCTGCGAGGTGAGTTCGAAATCCTGCGCCTGCCAGCCGGGGGCCTCCCGCAGACGGGGCTCCAGGGTCGCCCGCCCGGCGCGCAGACTGCGGGCCTGCGGCGAGGACGGGACGAACCGGATCCGCTCGCCCACCGGATACAGCGGCGGATCCTTGCCCACGCCCGCCAGGGCCGTCCGGCGCAGCTGGGTCCCGACCTCCGGCTGCTCACCGCTCAGCACGGCGTCGAACAGGTCCACGGTCACGAAGTCCGCGAACCGCGGCACGGCCAGATCGGCCAGCTCCTCGGCGGTCCGGGTGACGTCCAGGCTGGTGCCGATGCCCACACCGGCCGCGTACAGCATGTCGAGACGCTCCCGCGCCACCTCGGCCCGGCCCGACAGGGCCCGCAGTTCGGTCGAGTCGCGCAGGGTCGCGACGCTGCCGTGCGGGCCGCCGCGCAGATGGGTGGGCCGCTGGTTGATCGCCAGCAGCCGGTCCTTGACCAGCCGCACCTCGTCCGTGGCGACCCGCCCCGACGCCAGCAGCTCGGCGGTGTCCGCAGGCAGCCCCAGGTCCAGGACCCGGCGGCCCTCGGCGTCGTCGGGCAGACCGAGCAGCCGGCGTGCCTCGTCGTTGGCGAGCAGCAGGGCGCCGTCGCCGTCGACGATGATCACCCCCTCCCGTACGGCGTGCAGCACCGCGTCGTGGTGCTCGTACATCCGGGTCATCTCACGTGGCCCGAGGCCCCGCGTCTGGCGCAGCAGCCGGCGGCTCACCAGCGCCGTGCCCGCCGTGGCCATCACCAGTGCGCCGGCCGCGGTGAACAGCACCATCGGCAGCTGCCGGTTGGCCGCGCCGCCCACGTGCTCGGTGGTGATGCCGGCCGACACCAGGCCGACCACCCTGCCGTCGGGCGCCTTGACCGGCACCACGGCCTGCACCAGCGGACCTATCGTCCCGGTGATGTGCTCGACGACGGTCCCACCGGCCAGCGCGGGCTGAATGGTGCCGACGAACCGATGGCCGATCCGGTCCGGGACGGGATGCGTGTAGCGAATGCCGTCGGTGTTCATCACCACGATGAAGTCGACCTTCGCCGCCTCGCGGGCCGCCTCGGCCCGTGGCTGCAGGATGGCCGTGGGGTCGGGGCTGGTCAGCGCCTCGCGGGTGCCCGGTGCGTTGGCGAAGGTCTCGGCGACCGCCAGGGACCGGTTACGGGCCTCCATGGTGCTGTCGCTGCGGCTCTGCACCACCAGCGCCACCACGGCCACCACGACCAGCAGCAGCACGATCACGACCTGGAAGACGAACACCTGGCCGGCCACACTGCGTCCGCTGAGCGCCGACCGTATGGTCGTGGCGGGACTCCACCGTGACCGGTGGCCGTGCCGCCGCCCGTCCGGCCCGCCGTCCGCGGCGGACCGCGCCCGCCGCTCGCTCACCTCGGAGGCAGGCGTGCGGGCGGCGCGCGCTGTTGCGGGGGGACGCGTGGGCCGAGTCCGGGATCGGCCCAATTGCCGGACCATGTGCCCTGTCTACACTCCCGAGCCCGAGGAGGCGAGGGAAGTCACGCAGTGCGGTGAGGTGTGTGTGTCGGGTGACGGAGTTCGCGGTACAGTGCTCCGCCCTCCGTCCCGGAGCGGCGGGCGGCGAGCAGCAGCGCGATGTCGTCGGGCCGGTCCGCGGCGTGCCGGGCGGTGGCCGTGAGCCGGTCGGCGACGGTGACCAGGGAACGGCCGCCCGGCCGGCCCACCGAGGCACCGGCCCTGGCCAGCGCCACCCGCAGGGCGCTGATCCCGTCGTCGATGTCGCCGCCCGGCCGCTCGACGAGCCCGTCCGTGTACAGCGCGAGCACGGCACCGGGGTCCATCACCAGCTCGGTCACCGGGTACTGGGCGAGCGGGTCCACCCCGAGCACCACACCGCCGGGAATGTCCAGCACGAGCGTACGGCCGCCCGGGCGGCGCAGCAGCGGCGGCAGGTGCCCCGCGCGAGCCACCATGGCGCGGCCGGTGACGGGGTCGAGCCGGACGTAGCAGCAGGTCGCGAACTGGCCGGGGTCGAGGTCGATGAGCAGATGGTTGGTGCCGCTCAACACCTCGTCCGGCGGCCGGTCGTCCAGCGCGAACGCGCGCACCGCGCTGCGCAGCTGCCCCATGGTCGCCGCCGCCTGCGCCCCGTGCCCCTGCACGTCGCCGATCACCAGGGCGAGCCCGTCCCCGGCCTCGACCACGTCGTACCAGTCGCCGCCCACGTCCATGCCCTGCGTGCCCGGCAGATACCGGCCCGCCGTCTCCACCCGGGGATGGACCGGCAGCCGCCGGGGGAGCAGGGCACGCTGCAGTCCGCGAGCGAGCGCCGCCTCGGTCTCGTAGCGCTGTGCCTTCTCCATGGCGTGCGCGATCAGCCCGGCGAGCGCGGTGAGGACCGTCCTCTCCTCGGTGCTGAAGCTGCGGGGCCGGTCGAAGCCGAGGATGCAGGAGCCGACCGGCCGCCCCGACGCGATCAGCGGCAGAAACGCGCGGGCCCCCTCGGTGGCGTCCAGCGGGATGCCGGGGTAGGCGTCCGCCAGCTGCTGCATCGAGTCGAAGAACAGGGGCTGGCCGGTCGTCAGCGTCTCCACGCCGGGCAGCCGGGCGTCGAGGCCCACGCCCTCGAAGGGCGCGAGGAACCCGGGCGGGAAGCCGGTCTCCCAGGCCAGGTACAGGTGCCGGTCCTGGAGCAGGTAGATGGCGAGACGGCGGCCGCCGAACGCGGGCAGCAGCTCCTGCATGACGACGGCGGAGACCTGCCGCGCGGTGGTCGCCTCGGTCAGCGCGATGGCGAGGACGATCGGCCGGTGCACCGGCGAGGTCGCCGCCACGCCGGTGCCGGCGGCCTCGTCGGTGGCCTCGGGCGCGACCGGAGCCTGCGAGCCGCGATGGGCGGGGCCGATGGTACAGGTCAGAAAGTCCGGGCCGGGATGGACGGAGACGGACAGCCAGTCCCCGCCGTACGGCTCGAACTGCTGGGTGCCGCTCTCCCGCCCGCCGGGCGGCGGCCGTCTGATGTGGAAGTGCACCGGCTGCGGGGACAGCAGCGCCGCCCGCAGATGGTCCTCGCAGGCCGGCTGGCTCAGCCAGGGCACGCCCTCCCACAGCGCACGCCCCAGGAAGCGTGCCCGCGGCTCGCCCAGCAACTCGGCGGCGCGCGGATTGGCGTACACGATCAGCCCCAGCCGGTCCAGGCAGAACACCCCTTGGGGCAGCTGGTCGGCGGCCGCGTCGGCCACCGAGGCCGCGTCGAGCACGATCCCGCTGATCGGCTGGTCCGGGCCGTGGACGGTGGCATCCGGGCTCCACAGCTCCACCAGCCGGGGCGCGCCCTCGGCGGTCCGCACCTGCAGCGGCCCGGACGGCTGCTTACCGGCGGCCGCCTCCCGCAGCAGGTCCACGAGCCGGTTCGTGTCCTCCGCGGCCACGGCCCGGACCAGCGCGTCCGCGCCCCAGGGCCGGTCCTCGGCGGCCAGCCGCAGCAGCAGCCGCGCGTTGTCGTCCGCCGTGAGCAGGTCGGTCGTGGGCTGCCAGGTGAAACACCCCACCCGGCCCGACGGCGGGCGCGTTCCGGGCGGTCGGACGCACAGCGGCTCCTCCTCCCAGACGAGCGGCACCCCCGCCGCCTCCAGCCGCCGCACGGCGGCCCCCAGCTCCTCGGCGATCTCGGCCACCCGATCCCGCTCGGCCAGCACCTCGGTGATGTCGGAGGCGGGCGGCAGCAGCACGGTCAGGACGCCGAAGGGTCCCGACGACCCCATGACGGGCACGTTGATCGTGCCCACCGGGAACGGCAGTCCGGCCGCGAACTGCGGATAGCGGCGCATGCTCTCGGTGGTGTTCGGCAGGACGACGTTCACGCCGAGCCGGTAGGCGTCGGCGACCGGGAACCGGCGGTCCACGTGCAGCCGCCACCAGGGCCGGTACAGCCGCCCCGGCAGCCCCACCAGGACGGCGAGCCGCAGGACGCCGGGTGTGCCGGACGGCATGTAGACGCCCGCGGCGCGGCCCTTGGTGGCGCGGACCGCCTCGGCCGCGGCGTCGGCCAGCAGCGTGGCCAGCCCGCCGGGCGTTCCTTTCCGGCCCTCGGCGCTCGCAGTCATCGGCCCTACCTCGTCCATGCGCGCCGTTGCGCAGGCGACACAGCAAGAATGCGCCACGACGGCCCTTGCCCGCACCTGGGCGGGCGCGAATCCGGAGCGTACGCCATGGGCAGGCGGAGGGGACCTGTCCCGACAGCCCCTTCTGCCGAAGCGGCGGCCGGACGGGCCGAGCGGGGGCGTCGACAGCGGCCCGCCTTGAGAGGTGGGCCGAGCATGGCGTCGAGGGGGTGGGCCGGGTTGTGGGATGGCCCGAGCGGGGTCTGGCGGGTGTCGAGGTGTGGCCGTGTTTGTGGGTGGCCGAGTAGGGCCGAGTGGTGGCTGCCGGGGGTGGCACCGGCTCGGCGGGTGGGCCGAGCGGGGACCAGTGGGTGTCGAGGTGTGGCCGTGTTTGTGGGGTGGGCCGAGTAGGGCCGAGTGGTGGCTGCGAGGGGCGGCCCCGGCTCGGCGGGTGGGCCGAGTAGGGGCCGACCGGTGCTTTCGAGGAGCTGGGGGCAGGGCTCGCCCCGTGCCCCGCGCGGGCTCAGGATGCCCGCAACGTCCGCTTGGCGAGCTCGTACGCCGGGAGCATCGCCTCGTGCTCCGCGGTGTCCAGCCCGCCGAGGTGCAGGACGACCGGGCCGTCCGGAGTGGTGACGGCGAGGGCGCGCTCCGCCTTGGGCTCGTCCGTCAGCTCGCTCTCGTACAGGTACCCCACCTCCGCACCGGCGAGGTCGCCCGCCTCGAACGGCCGGTACTTCTCCCCGCTGACGCCCTTCTCGGCGGCCAGGAACTCTTCCAGGACGGCACGCGCGTCGGTGTTGCCCGGCTCGCCGGTCCAGACCCGCAGGAAGCCGATGTGACCGGCGGGCTTGGCGTCCACCTCGCACGCGGCGGTCAACGGCCCCTGCCGCCACACCATGTCGGCGACCTCCTCCGGCATGTCCTCCGAGGCGCCGGCGACGGACTCCGCCTCCCACTTCGCGGCGATGTCGAAGGTGACGGGCAGCTCGCAGGCCGACCCCGCCGCCCCGATGGCGCCACCGCTCTCGACGCCCTTGGCGGCCGATTCCGCCGTGGTCGCCTTGTCCGCCCCGCCCGCTGCCGAGGCGCTCGCGGTCGCCTGGGCAGCGTCCTCCGCCGCTTCCCCACAGCCCGTCAACAGACCCGCCACCAACGCCACGTGGACCAGCCCCCGCCACGCGTTCCCCGCCCCGACCTGCACCGCGGTGTCTCCTCTCGGTTGAGGCGGGCACTGTATCCCGGCGCCCCCCGGGCAGCGCACGGGGGCCCCGTGGCTCAGCGGGCCAGCGTGGCCCGGGCCGCCTCCAGCGCCTGCACGGCGTAGGACCGGCCGAACAGCACGGCGTGCACGAGGAGCGGAAAGAGCTGGTGCAGCGCGACGCGGTCCCGCCAGCCGTCGGCCGGCGGGGCGGCCTCCTGGTAGCCGTCGAGCACCTCGTCGAGGTGGGGGCAGCCGAAGAGACGGAGCATGGCGAGGTCGGTCTCGCGGTGCCCGCCGTGCGCGGCCGGGTCGATGAGCCAGGCGTGCCCGTCGGCGCCCCACAGCACATTGCCGTTCCAGAGGTCGCCGTGCAGCCGGGCGGGCGGCTCGGCGGGTCCCGCGAGTTCAGGGAGCCGCTCGCAGACCCGCTCGACGATGCTCGCCTCGGCGGCGCGCACGATCCCGTCGTCCACGGCACGCCGCAGATACGGCAGCACGCGGTGCTCGGCGTACCAGGTGGGCCAGTCGGTGCCGGGGACGTTGCGCATCGGGGCGAGCCCGATCGACGCGTCCCTCGGGCCGCCCGGCGGCGGAGCCCCGAACGCCTCCGCGCCGGAGGCGTGCAGCGCGGCCAGGTCACGCCCGAAGCGCACCGCCGCCCGCCCGCTGGGCCGCCCGTCCGGCACCCGGTCGGTCACCAGCCACCGCCCGTCATGACCGTGCACGGCCGGGACCCGCACCGAGCCCGCCGCGCCGAGCCACCGCAGTCCCGCCGCCTCGGCCCCCACTCCGCCCGGCGCGTCCTGGCGTTTCGCCATCACCACCCGCCCGTCGTCGAGGGTGACCTCGGCGAGCGTGCCGGACACCGGTCGCACGCCGGTCACCGCCCGCCCGGTGAACCGGGCCGCCGCGGCCCCGGGCTCCTGGTCGCTGCTCTGCACGGCCCCCACCGTACGACAGGGCGGGACCGGCCATTTGCGGTATCGGCAAAGGCGTTTGTCCCGCAGCCACGGCCGGGCGAGGCTCGGTCCGAGGACGCCGACCCGGCATCGAAACCCCCGAGGAGACGCCATGACCGAACTCCCCGCACCCATCGAGCCCGCCGCCTTCTGGGAGGCCCGCTACCGCGACACCGACCGCGTCTGGAGCGGCCGCCCCAACGCCCTGCTCGTCAGCGAGGTCGCCGACCTGCACCCCGGCACCGCCCTCGACCTGGGCTGCGGCGAGGGCGCCGACGCGGTGTGGCTGGCCTCCCGCGGCTGGCAGGTCACCGGCGTCGACATCTCGGCCACCGCCCTGGAACGCGCCGCCCTGCACGCCGCCGACGCCGGGGTCGGCGACCGCACCGCCTGGGAACGGCACGAACTCGGCCGCACCTTCCCCGAGGGCGCCTACGACCTGGTCAACGCCCAGTATCTGCAGTCGCCGGTGGCCTTCGACCAGCAGGGGGTGCTGCGACGCGCCGCCGAGGCCGTCGCCGCGCACGGCACGCTCCTGATCGTGATGCACGCCGGCTGGCCGTCCTGGCAGACGGAACCGCCGTTCGAGGCCGTCTTCCCCACGCTGGAGAGCGTCCTGGCCGAACTGGCGCTGCCCGACGCGGACTGGAGCATCGAGACGGCGGAGACGGTACGGCGGACGAGCGTCTCACCCGATGGGGAGGAGGGCGTCCGCGACGACAACGTGTGGCGCGTCCGGCGCGTTTGACAACCTGCGTTCGTGGAGGCACCGGCACCTCACACGGACGGCTCCGTGTGACCGGCACCCGCCCCGGGAACTCGGCGGCCATGACCGAGCAGGCAGCACTCCACGCGTCGTACTGGCTCGACACCCTCCCGCCCGGCGACCCGGCGCCCCCGCCCGTCGGCGACTTCCAGGTGGACGTCGCCGTCATCGGCGGCGGCATGGCCGGGCTGAGCACGGCCTGGGAACTGACCCGGCGCGGCCACGGGGTCGCCGTACTGGAGGCCGACCGGATCGCCGCCGGCGTCACCGGGCACACCACCGCCAAGCTCAGCGCCCAGCACACCCTGATCTACGACCGGCTCCGCCGCACCCGCGGCACCGACGGGGCACGCCTGTACGCGCGCTCGCAGACGGAGGCCATCCACCACGCCGCCGAGATCGTCCACGAACTGGGCATCGAGTGCGACTGGGAGGACACCGCCGCCTACACCTTCGCCCACGGCCGCCGCCGCATCCCCGAGCTGCGGGCCGAGGCGGAGGCGGCCAAGGAGGCGGGTCTAACCGCCGAGTTCGTCACGGAGACGGACCTGCCGTTCCCGGTCGCGGGGGCGGTGCGGGTCGCGGACCAGGCCCAGTTCCATCCGCGCAAGTACCTGCTGGCGCTGGCCGACGCCATCCGCGGCGGGGGAGGGCAGCTGTACGAGGGGACACGCGTCCTCGGGCTCACCGAGGGGGAGCCGTGCGAGCTGACCACTCAGGAGGGCACCCGGGTGACCGCCCGGGCGGTCGTGGTCGCCACGCACTACCCGGTCTTCGACCGCGCCCTGCTCTTCACCCGCCTCGCACCCCGCCGGGAGGTCGTCGTGGCGGCCCCCGTCGACGCGGCCAAGGCCCCCGTGGGCATGTACATCACGCCCGAGCACCACACCCGCTCGGTGCGCACGGCGCCGTACGCCGACGGCAAACGGCTGCTCATCGTGACCGGCGAGCACTTCACCCCGGGCAGCGGCCGGGACTCCGAGGAGCGGTTCGCGACCCTCACCAGCTGGGCCGAACGCCACTTCGGCACGCTGCACCTCAGCCACCGGTGGGCCACCCAGGACAACGACTCCACCGACCACGTCCCGCTGGTGGGCCTGCTGCACCCGGCGAGCCGTCACGTCCACGTCGCCACCGGCTTCGGCGGCTGGGGCATGACCGGCGGGATCATGGCGGGTCGGTTGCTCTGCGACCAGATCACCGGGCGTGAGGCGGCGCCGTGGAGCGAGCTGTACGACCCGCGCCGCATCGCCCCCGTGCTGCGCGAGGGCGGCCAGTTCATCCGCCACCAGGCCAACGTCGCCCGCCACTTCATCGGCGACCGGCTCCCGGCCCTGACCCGGCCGGGCCTGGACGACCTCGCCCCCGGCGACGGCGCCGTGGTGCACATCGGCGGCCGTCGCTGCGCGGTCCACCGCGACGACGACGGACGGCTGCACGCCGTGTCCGCCCGCTGCACCCATCTGGGCTGCATCGTGGCGTTCAACCGCGCCGAACAGGCCTGGGAGTGCCCCTGCCACGGCTCCCGCTTCGCCCCCGACGGCCAGGTGCTGCAAGGTCCGGCGGTACGACCACTGGAACAGCGGGACATCTGACACGACGGCCTCCGGCCCGCTCGGCGGGGCCCGCCGAGCGGTGCACGGACGTCCTCCTACCGGCCCTCCCTCACATCCCGCACAAGCCTCATGAACGCCGCCAGCCCCACCTCGAACGCCCGGTCCGCGCGGCCCTCGCCCACCGCCGCGAGCACCCGGGCGAGGCGGGGCGTGCGGGCCCGGTCCGTCAGTTCCCACATCGTCTCCGGCGCCGCGAGGTCGAGCGCCGAACCCAGCACCAGGTTCTCCAGCGCGATCAGCAGCGGCATCACCTCGGCGTCGGCGAAACCGGCGTCCAGCAGCAGGCCCACCGCCCGCTCGTACTGCTCCAGCACCCGAGGCGCCCGCACCGGTGACGTCATCAGCAGCGGGATGGCCCTCGGGTGCGCGGCGAAGGCGGCACGGTAGGACCGCGCCCAGGCCTGGAGCGCCTCGTCCCAGGGCGTGAGATCCAGGGTCCCCGGGTCGATCGCCGACGTGACCCGCTCGCGCAGCAGCTCCACGATGCCGTCCCGGCCGTCCACATGGTGGTACACCGACCCGGTCTGCGCCCCCAGCCGCCGGGCGATCTGCGGCACGCTGAAGTCGCCCTGCTCGTCGATCAGTTGGAGCGCGGTCGTGGTGATGCGCTCACGATCGAGCAGCGGTGTGCGCGGCCGTCCCATGGTCGGTGTTCTCCCTGAGGTCTTCCCGGATGCCCAACGGCAGGTTACATTGCGGAAACCGAAACCCTTTAGGTTTACGTCGCTCCGGAGCACACGTCGTCCGGCACGGGCCCGTCGTCCGGCACGGCCCGTCGTCCGGCACGGGCCCGTCGTCCGTCCGGAACACGTCGCCCATGGTGCGCCGGAACACCCTCCCGCGCCCCCTCCCGGCCACCCGCACCCACCCGTGCCGCCGCCCGAAGACCCGCCGCTCGAAGGGCCAGACACGCATGACGACCCCGACCACCCCCGACGCCCCCGCCGAGAGAGCACCGGCCCCCACGGCCACCCTCCGCTCCGGTTCCCTCGGCACCTCCGACATCGCCTTCTTCGTGGTCTCGGCCGCCGCCCCGCTCACCGTGATGGCAGGTGTCGCCCCGCTGGCGATCCTGCTCGGCGGCACAGGCGCCCCCGTCGGCTACCTCCTCGCCGGCGTCACCCTCGCCGTCTTCGCCGTCGGCTTCACCACCATGAGCCGGCACGTCCGCGGCGGCGGCGCCTTCTACGCCTTCATCACCCGCGGCCTCGGCCGCCGCGTCGGCATCGGCGCCGCCCTGCTCGCCCTGGTCGGCTACAACGGCATGGAGATCGGCGTCTACGGCCTCCTCGGCACCGCCACCCAGGACACCGCCCACGCCCTCTTCGGCGCCGACCTCCCCTGGCTGCCGGTCTCCCTGGCGGGCCTGCTGCTCATCGGCTACGGCGGCTACCGCTCCATCCACTTCGGCGCCAAGGTCCTCGGCGTCCTGCTGATCGCCGAGACCGGCATCCTCGTCCTGCTCGCCGCCGGCGTCCTGCTCCAGGGCGGCGCCCACGGTCTGTCCGCCGCGTCCCTCGCCCCCGGCAACGTCCTCGTCCCCGGCACCGCCGCCGTGCTCGCCTTCGCCTTCGCGGCGTTCACCGGCTTCGAGTCGACCGTCATCTACCGCCGCGAGGCACGCCACCCCGACCGCACGGTCCCGCGCGCCACCTACCTCGCCGTCGGCTTCCTCGGCGTCTTCTACGCGTTCACCGTCTGGATCGTCATCCAGGCCTTCGGCGACGAGCAGGTCCTGCGGGCGGCGGGCGAGGACCCGGGCGCGCTGTTCTTCACCGCCATCACCACCTACGTCGGCGGCTGGGCGGCGGACCTGATGCACCTCTTCATCGTCACCAGCGTCCTCGCCTCCCTCCTCGCCTTCCACAACGCCATCAACCGCTACGCCCTCGCCCTCGCCGAAGAAGGCGTCCTGCCGCGCGCGTTGGCCCGCGTCCACCCCCGCCACGGCTCCCCGTACGTGGCGGGCATCGCCCAGACCGTCCTCGGCGCGCTCGTCGTCCTCGCCTTCTGGGCGGCGGACGCCGACCCGTACGGTCAGCTGCTGCTGTGGGTCAACACGCCCGGCATGATCGGCCTGATGGTGCTGCAACTGCTCGCCGCGATCGCCATCCCCTGCTACTTCCGCCGCGTCCGCCACCAGGAGGGCGCCCTGCGCACCCTCGTGGCCCCCGTCCTCGCCACCGTCCTGCTGGCCACGGCGATCGTCCTGGTCGTGACCCACATCGACCACTTCACGGGCGCGTCCCCGACCGTGAACACCCTCCTGGTCGCCGTGGCCCCCGCCGCCTTCGCCGCCGGCCTCCCGCTCGCGTGGTGGCTGCGCCGCAGGCGCCCCGAGGTGTACGAGGCGTTCGCCGCCGAGCCGGAGGAAGCCGCCGACGGCACCCGACCCGCCAAGGAGCCACAGCGTCCACGCCCGCCGAAGAACCCTCCGCACAGCCCTCCGCACAGCCCTCCGCACAGCCCTCCGCATAGCCCTCCGCGACAAGGGAGTTCCCGCATGCCCACCGCCGACCTCGTCCTCACCGGCGCCCGGGTCCGCACCCTCGACCCCGCCCGCCCCACGGCCACCGCCGTCGCCGTGCGCGACGGGGTCGTCACGGCGGTCGGCGACGAGAGCGACGTACCCGACTGGCGCGGTCCGGGCACGGAGGTCGTACCGCTCGACGGTGCCCACCTCGTGCCCGGCCTGGTGGACGCCCACAGCCACCCGGTGTGGGGCCTGGACATGGCGACCGGTACGGATCTGTCCGCCGTGCGCGACCTGTCCGGCCTGCGCGCCGCGCTCGCCTCGGCGGCCCGCGTCGACGGCTGGGTGATCGGTTTCGGCCTGGATCACAACGCCTTCGAGGGCCGGACCGTCGACCGCGCCCTGATCGAGGACGCCCTCGGCGGAGCCCCGGCCTTCCTGCGGCTGTACGACGGCCACTCCGCCCTGGCCAGCGGCGCGGCGCTCGGCGCGGCGGGCGTGAGGGGCCCGCGCGCCTTCGCGCAGCGCTCGGAGGTCGTCTGCGACGCCACCGGCCGCCCGACCGGGCATCTCGTCGAGCACGCGGCGATGGACCTGGTGACGTCGGTGATGCCCCGCCCGACGTACGCCGAGCGCCGCGCCCGCCTGGTGGAGCTGCTCTCGGCGATGGCGGCGACCGGCCTGACCGGCGCCCATGTGATGGACGGCGGGGACCTGGACCTCGTCGAATCGGTGGCCCGCGAGACCGTCCTGCCGGTGCGGCTGCGGTTCGCGCCCTGGTGCATGCCCGGCGCGGCCAAGGAGGACCTGGACGAGCTGATCGACGTACAGGGGCGGGGCGGGCGGCACTGGCTGGTCGGCGGGGTGAAGTTCTTCATGGACGGCACCGTCGAGGGCGGCACCGCCTGGCTGGAGCACCCGGACTGCCACGGCCGGGGCACGGAGGCGTTCTGGCCGGACCCCGAGGCGTACGCCGCCGCCGTACGGCATCTGCACGCGGCCGGTGTCCGCACCGCCACGCACGCCATCGGCGACGCGGCGGTGCGCCACGTCCTCGACGTGGTGGCCGCCCTGGGGCCCGGCGCCCGCGGGGCACACCGCGTCGAGCACATCGAGACGGCACCGGACGACCTGCTGCCGCGCTTCGCCGCACTGGGCGTGACGGCGTCCATGCAACCGCCCCACACCGCCTACACCCGCCCCGACGGCACCGACGAGTGGTCCCGCCGCCTGGGCGCCGACCGTGCCGCGCAGGCCTGGCGGTTGCGTGACCTGCGGGACGCGGGCGCGACGGTCGCCCTCGGCTCGGACTGGCCGATCGCCCACTACGACGCCCGGGCCGTGCTGGCCACGGCCCGCAACCCCAAGGGCGTGGCCTCGCACCGCGCGGGCCTCACCGGCCTGGAGGCTCTGGAGGGCTGCACGACCCACGCGGCGTACGCCGCCGGTGAGTCCGGCACGGCGGGCCGGATCACCCCCGGCTTCCGCGCCGACCTCACGGCCCTCGCCGTGGACCCGGTCGCGGCCCCGGCCGACGAACTGGCTCAGGCGCCGGTGTGCCTCACGGTGACCGGCGGGCACGTGGTCCACCGGGCGTGAGCGACCGGCGTTTGGGACGCGCGTATCGGGCCACACGGAGAGTGACAGCGAACGCCCCCGATGGCTGGAGTGAACGATCGTGGCGCGAGAGAAGAAGGCCAAGGCCAAGATGGACCAGGCCAAGGGCAAGGCCAAGGAGGCGGCCGGCCGCGCGGTCGGCAACGAGCGGATGTCCGCCGAGGGCAAGATGGAACAGTCCAAGGGCGACGCCCGCCAGGCGAAGGAGAAGACCAAGGACACGTTCAAACACTGACCGGTGCGGCAAGCACTGACGGTGCAGTACGACGAGCGGGTTCCCGTGGGTGCGGGAAACCCGCTCGCCCTCTGTCCGTGCGGCGGCTCAGATCCCGCAGGAGGACGCGGACCAGAACCGGCTGTCGCGGTGGTCGAGGTGCGTGTGGTCGTTGTGACCGGGGTAGCCCGGGCCGAGGATGCCCCGGAAACCGTGGTAGCGGGCCTGCTTGGCCAGCGTGCACAGGGAGTGCGGGCCGGCCCCGAGGTCGGCGGCGTCCCCGTACAGGTGGCGGCTGTTACTGGCGCCGCCCACCGCGTTGTTGCAGGCGTAGGAGCGGAATCCGCTGGTCACCGTGATGGGCCGGTCGCCGAGCGCGTGCCGCATGGCTTCCAGCTTCCACATGGTGCGCAGCGCGTTCGCCTTGGCCGTCGAGGCGCTGACCGCACCGCCGGACCAGGTGGTGTTGCAGTCGTTCAGCTCGCTGTACGAGAAGTGGATCGGTGTGCAGTCGTCGTCCTGCAGGGCGTAGAGCTTGTTGAAGGTGTTCGGTCCGGCGACGCCGTCGGCGGTCAGGCCGTACGCCGACTGGAAGCGCTTGAGGGCGGCCTCGGTGGCCGGTCCGAAGGCGCCGTCGACGGCCAGTACGGCGCCGTAGCCGGGGTAGCCGCCGAGGCGGATCTGCAGCTGGGTGACGTCGGCTCCCGAGGAGCCGCGGGAGAGGGTGCGGTTCCAGGTGTAGCAGCCGTCCGCGTGTGCGGTGCCTGCGGTGGCGAGGGTGCCCGCCCAGGCGCCAGCCATGACCATGACAAAAGCGACGAGAAGTCGAACGGTCCGTCCGAACATGTGATCTCCATGCGGGGGAGACGTGGGTGTTGCCGAGCGTGCAGGGGTGTGTGACGCGCGTCAACGATGAGGCATGCCCCTGCGGGCGCGCAAGGGCGGGACCGCGCGTTGCCCGGACGGTCACCGCCCCGTGCCGCGCTCTTCACCACGGCGCACCCGGCAGGTCAGGAGAACAGCAGCCGCCAGGTCAGCGGGCCGGGGTAACCGTCCGCGTCACCGCGCAGCTCCGTGCGGGACTTCTGGAAGTCGCGCACGTTCAGCCGGTCCGCCTCGCCCCACGTCCGGCTGGGACCGACCCGGTAGTGGTCACCGAAGCCCCGCTTCACCAACTGCCTGCCGAGCTGGAGGACGTACGCGTTCGACGCCCCGTCCCGGAAGTGCTTGCGGCCCGGGAACGCGGGAATCCTCGGCTTGCTCGGCGTCGGCGGCTTGGTGTCCCCGGTGTCGTCGTCCCCCACGTCGAGGTCGGCCCTGGCGTACTTGAGGATCCGGGCGAAGTCGATCGCACCCGGGTCGCCGTGCGAGTTCTCCGGCACGTGCATGTGCCCGCACACGCCCCTGAAGTCCGACCACCTGGCCCCCGACATCCGCTGCCCGGCGCCGTTGGCGTACGACGACGGATACGCCGGCCACTGCTTCGGCCCCGACAGCGGCAGGCCGTGCTCCTCGTGCATCCATGCCAGGAACCGGGCGACGCCGCGCAGCGCCCAGTCCGGCGCGTCCGGCCAGTAGAGGTGGCTCTGCCCGGCGCTCTGCCACTTCGCGTGCGTCTTGGGGTCGCAGGTGCCGACCAGCTCGACCTGGCACACGTTGAGGGTGTTGGTCTCGACGCCGCCCCTCAGGTTCTGCAGGGCCCTGGAGGAGGTCTCGATGTCGAAGTGCTGGTACCACTTCAGCTTCTTCGCCGCCAGGTCCGGCACCGCCGTCAGGTTGGGCGCCGAGGAACCCCCGCCGTAGCCGGGCAGGGAACGGCCCTCGGTGGTGTGCAGCACGACGACGTTGACCTCCATCGCCGTCCCGCCGAAGTCGTCCTGGTACCAGTTGGCCCGGCTCGCGCCCGGGAACCGCTGGGGTCCTGTCTTCTTGCTCAACTCGTTTTCCCCCGTGGAAGTTGACTACTGATCAGGAACATTGGTCGCTGATCGGAACGAGGAACGCGCGCGAACGGTTCCGCCCTCTTTCCGACGATCCCGGCGCTCGACCTTTGATACGAACGTTTTCAGCCAAACTCACAGCGTGACTAGGCGGGCACGTCCCGTGCGGATAGCGTGAGCCCGCCGCGTCGCCACACCGGGGGCACAGGGCCCCGCAGGGACTTGCGCGCGGCGGAGGATTACCCCCTTGACCACAGCATCCGTGCTGATGGCCGACGTCTTCCAGGTTCAGCCCTACACGTCCCACTGCGAGGTGATCTACGCCGAGGGCGCACACGCCGTCATCGGCGTGTCGCCGGGCAACAGTTACTTTTCCGCCCGGCGTCTGCACGACCTCGCCCGCTGGGGGCTGGACCACTTCGAGAAGGCCGACTTCGTCTACACCGACCTGTACCTGGCCGAGATGTACGAGGCGTCCGGCTACGCCCCCGACGACGCCCGCAGAAAGGCGGTGAAGAACCTCAGGGGCGTCCGCGCGAAAGTCCGCGACGCGGTCACCGCCGCCGACCCGGAGGGGGCGCGGCTGCGCTGGCGGCCCATGTCCGACTTCCGGACCAATCCGTCGTACCAGGAGATCCACCGGCATCTGCAGCGCCGGCTGGTCACCGACGACGACTTCCGCGCCGTGTGCGAGACCCTCGTGAGCCGGTTCCTGACCGCCCGCGGGGAAGCGGCGAGTGAGCGGCAGCGAGCGGTCTGCCTGGAGTACGTGTGCGCCGAGGCCCCGCTGTTCCTCGACACCCCCGCGATCCTCGGCGTGCCGTCCTCGCTCAACTGTTACCACCAGCTCCTGCCGATGGCGGAACTGCTCTACTCGCGCGGCGCCGGGCTGCGCGCCTCCCGCAACCAGGGCCACGCCGTCGTCACCCCCGCCGCCCCCGAAGGAGCCGCCGCATGACCACCGCCCTTGACGCCGCCCGCGCCACGGACATCCTCGACTTCCCGTTCTCGTGGGACGGGACGCGGGTGCCCGCCGCGGTGGAGGAACTGCGCGCCACGACCCCGGTGCGGCGGGTCCGGACCATCGCCGGCGACGAGGCCTGGCTGGTGTCCTCGCACAGCCTGTGCCGAAAGGTCCTGGAGGACGACCGGTTCTCCCTGAAGGACACCTCCGCCCCCGGCGTCCCGCGCCAGTACGCCCTGACGATCCCGCCCGAGGTCGTGAACAACATGGGCAACATCACCGGCGCCGGCCTGCGCCGGGCGGTGATGAAGGCGCTCAACCCCAAGGCGCCGGGCCTGACCGACTGGATGCGCGCCGAGGCCGAGCGCCTCGTCGACGGCCTCGTCGAGGCCGGGCCCACCGCGGATCTGCGGGCCGCGTTCTGCGATCCGTACTCGGCCGGGATGCACTGCCGGATCCTCGGCATCCCGCAGAGCGAGTCGCCGCGGTTCCTGCGCAGCCTCGACATCGCGTTCATGAACTCGCCGTGCCCCGTCACCGGCGCGAAGATCAACTGGGACCGGGACATCTGCAGCATGACCGCGCTGCTGAACGATCCCGCGACCCAGGGCCTGATGGGCGAGCTCGCCACCCTGCGCGACGACCCCGACTACGCGCACCTGACGGACGAGATGCTGGCCACCGTCGGCGTCACCATGTTCGGCGCGGGCGTCATCTCCACCTCCGGCTTCCTCGCCATGGCGCTGGTCCACCTGCTCGTCCACCGCGCCACCTGGGACGTGCTGCGCGACCACCCGGAACTGCTCGACCGAGGGGTGGAGGAGCTGCTGCGGGTCAACCTCTCCATCGGTGACGCCCTGCCCCGCCTGGCACTCGCCGACATCCGGCTGGGCGACGTGGAGGTGAGGCGGGGCGAGCTCGTCCTGGTCCTGGTCGAGGGCGCCAACCTCGACCCGGAGAAGTTCCCCAACCCGCACCGCTTCGACGTGCACCGCGAGAACGCCGCCGACCACCTCTCCTTCGGCGGCGGCTCCCACTACTGCCCGGCGACCGCCCTGGGCCGCGCCCACGCCCGGATCGCACTGGAGGTGCTCCAGCGGCGGCTGCCGGACCTGAGTCTCGCCGTGCCGGTGGAGCAGCTCGTGTGGCGTACGGGCTTCATGAAGCGCATCCCCGAGCGGCTGCCGGTGGCCTGGTAGCACGGCGTCGTCCCCGTCCCGCCGTCCCTGGGACGGGGACGCCCCGCTCGTCAGTCCTCGGCGACCAGCGCCGGTGTCGACGGCGTCAGCACCTCACCGCGGAAGAACGCCGGGCTGCGGTACCGCATCACCGACATGATCACCAGGCCGAGGGCCAGCAGCCCCACGCCGATCACGAACACCGACCCCACACCCAGCACGGACGAGCCGCTGCCGTACGCCGGGTCCCGCATGTCGACCAGCGTCTTGCCGAACACCGCCGCCAGCAGCACCCCGCCGACCACCGGGAACAGCCCCTTGAACACCAGGTCGCGGCCGGAGCGCAGCAGCTCCGCACGGAAGTACCAGGCGCAGGCGAAGGCCGTCAGGGCGTAGTAGAAGCAGATCATCAGGCCGAGCGCGTAGATGGTGTCCACCAGCACGTGCTCGCTGACCAGCGTCATCACCGTGTAGAACACGCCGGTCGCGACACCCGCGGTCACCGTGGCCCGCCCGGGCGTCCTGAAGCGCCGGTGCACCCGGGCGTACGAGGCCGGCAGCGCCTCGTACGTCGACATCGCCAGCACCGTACGCGCCACCGGGATGAACGTGGTCTGCAGGCTGGCCGCGGCCGAGGCGAGCACCGCGACGAAGAGGAGGACGCCGAGCGCGGGGCCCATCACGGGGCCCGCCAGCGCGGCGAAGACGTTGCCGGAGGTCTCCGGGTTGGCGAGGCCGAGCCCCTGGTCGCCGGAGCCGACGACCATCTGCGCCGCCACACCGGTGGCCAGGTACGAGCCCACCAGCACCACCATGGCGACCAGCGCCGCGCGGCCGGGGGTGCGGCTGCTGCCGCTGGTCTCCTCGTTGGCGGTCAGGCAGGCGTCCCAGCCCCAGTACATGAAGATCGACAGCGACAGACCGGCGGTGAACGCGGCGAAGGACTGCACGGCGAACGGATTCAGCCACGACCACGAGAAGTCCGCCGAGGTCGGGAACTCGGCGCTCCCCGCCTTCCCGAAGGCCATCGCCACGAAGACCGCCAGCACCAGCAGCTGCAACGCCACCAGCGCGTACTGCACACCCTTGGTCGCGGTCATGCCCCGGTAGCTGATCACCGTCGCCACCGCGATCAGAGCCAGACAGGTCACGATGTGGACGGCCTTGTTCCCGTCCAGCGCGGCGACGGACTCACTGCCCGTGATCTCGCCCGCGAGCAGCCAGAAGTACGAGGTGGCCACACCGGCCAGGTTGGACAGCACGATGATCGTGGCGATCACCAGCCCCCAGCCGCACATCCAGCCCACGCGCGGCCCGAACGCCTTCACCGTCCAGGTGAACGAGGTGCCGCAGTCCGGCATCGCCTTGTTCAGCTCGCGGTACGCGAAGGCCACCAGCAGCATCGGCAGAAAGCCCGCGAGGAACACGGCGGGCATCTGCACGCCCACCTCGCCCGCCGTGGAGCCGAGCGTCGAGGTGAGGCAGTACACCGGGGCCACGGTGGACACTCCGATGACCGCGCTGCCCAGCAGGCCGACGGAGTTCCCGCTCAGGCCCTTGGCGCGCATCCCCCCGGCGGGGGGCGCACCCATGTCTCCGGCCCGGGGCCGTACGTCCAGCTGAGTCATGAACAGGACGTTAAATCCTGCGGTTTCCGTGCCCACTCGACGTGACGTCAGCCCGGCTGGCGGCTCAAAACTCGATCATTCGATGGCGTAACGCGAATCAATCCTTCGATTGAAAGGCTAGTGATAGGGGTTGTGTCGGACTTCCAAAGTCGACTTCCCGGTGTCCGATATTCGGTAATCGCAGCGAGGCCCGATGTGGCGCGTTGCGGCCTTTCCGTGTGATCCGCGCCACACCGGGTCTCGCGCCCGTTCACACACGTGCGGCGAACCGCTCCCACACCCGGTGGCTCTTCATCAGCCCCGTGACCTCCTCCAGCACTCCGGTGCCGGTCTCACCGGTCACCACGCCGGGCGCGTCGGCGGGGACGCCCGCCGCCTCCAGCGCGGACCGCGCGCCCGCCCAGCCGCCGATCGCCTTGCCGTGCCGGAACGCCTCGCCCAGCATCAGCAGTACCCGCGGGTCCGTGGGCCGCGCGCCGTTCGGCTCGCCGTTGCCCGCCTTGGCGTCCCGGGAGCCGTAGGCGTCGCCGCCCGGCCCCGGCACGCCCGCCAGCAGCAGGGCGTCGAACTCGATCGAGCGGGCCGTGGCGAACGTCCGCTGCACGGTGATCGGCTCCCCCTCGGGGTCGAGCTTGCCGCCGGAGGGAGCGATCACCAGGGGCACCATCCCGCCCCTCAGCACGATCTCGCGCACCACGCGCACCCCGTCCAGGTCGCCCGCCCCGTCGGTGACGATCCCGACGATCCGGCCGTCCAGCGGCCAGGCGCGGCCGACCTGGGACAGTGCCGGAGACGGCTCGACGGCCTCGATCGGCACCGTCGGCTCGGGCGCCGGCAGCCCCAGACCGGCGGCGACGGGCTGGCACAGCTCGGGGTCGATATTGGCCAGCACCTGCAGCCCCCGCTCCTTGATGGCCTGCTCGTAGCACTTGCCCAGCTCGAAGGTGTACGCGGCGACGATGTGCTCCCGCTCCACCGGGCTCATGCTCCGCCAGAACCGCCGGGGCTGGCTGAAGTGGTCCGCGAACGACGCCGGTGCCTCCCGGACCTTCTGCGCCCGCGGCACCGTCACCGGCGCCTCGATGTAGGCGTGGGTGTCCGCACCCGCCAGGAACGGGCAGCCGCCGTCCAGCGAGTTCGGCCGGTAGGGTGCCGCCCCGCTGTGCACGGCCGTCTGGTGCATGCCGTCGCGCAGCATGTCGTTGATCGGCGCGTGCGGGCGGTTGACCGGGATCTGCGCGAAGTTCGGCCCGCCCAGGCGGGTGATCTGCGTGTCCAGATAGGAGAACAGCCGCCCCGCCAGCAGCGGGTCGTCGGTGATGTCGATGCCGGGCACGAGATGGCCGGGGTGGAAGGCCACCTGCTCCGTCTCGGCGAAGAAGTTGGTCGGATTGGCGTTCAGCGTCAGCAGCCCGACCGGCTGCACCGGCGCCAGCTCCTCGGGGACGATGTTCGTCGGGTCCAGCAGATCGATGCCCTCGAACGTCTGCTCGGGCGTGTCCGGGAACGTCTGGATGCCCAGCTCCCACTGCGGGTACGCCCCCGCCTCGATGGCGTCGGCGAGATCACGCCGGTGGAAGTCGGGGTCGACGCCGCCCGCGATCTGGGCCTCCTCCCACACCAGGGAGTGCACGCCCAGCTTCGGCTTCCAGTGGAACTTCACCAGCGTGGTCGCGCCCTCGGCGTTCACCAGCCGGAAGGTGTGCACCCCGAAGCCCTCCATCATGCGGAACGACCTGGGGATGCCCCGGTCGGACATGTTCCACAGCGTGTGGTGGGTGGCCTCGGTGTGCAGGGTGACGAAGTCCCAGAACGTGTCGTGCGCGCTCTGCGCCTGCGGGATCTCCCGGTCCGGATGCGGCTTCCCGGCGTGGATGATGTCGGGGAACTTGATCGCGTCCTGGATGAAGAACACCGGGATGTTGTTGCCGACCAGGTCGAAGACGCCCTCACCGGTGTAGAACTTCGTCGCGAATCCCCGGGTGTCGCGGACCGTGTCGGCCGAGCCGCGCGAGCCCAGCACGGTGGAGAACCGCACGAACACCGGCGTCTCGGCGTCCTTCTGCAGGAAGGCGGCCTTGGTGACGCTCGCCGCGCTGCCGTAGCCCTGGAAGACGCCGTGGGCGGCGGCGCCGCGCGCGTGCACGACCCGCTCGGGGATGCGCTCGTGGTCGAAGTGGGTGATCTTCTCCCGCAGGTGGTGGTCCTGCAGCAGGACCGGCCCGCGGGCGCCGGCCTTGAGGGAGTGATCGGTGTCGTGGAGCCGGTTGCCCTGGGCGGTGGTCAGATACGGGTCGCCCTGCCCCTGCGTCGTCGGGTCGGCCCCGGTCGGGATGCCGGTGGGGCTCACCGTCGCGGGAGCGGCCTGGTCGGGCTTGGGCGGCAGCGGGTCCCGGACGTCGGTGGGTTCGTGCACGGGCGGCGACTCGGCTCCGGGCCGGCCCGGGACGCCCTCCGCGGGCCCGTCGTCGCCCAGGGCGGCAGCGGCTTTGTCGGCCACGGCTTTGATGGGGTTCTTGTCGCTCATTGCACTCCCAGGAGAAGGAAGATCGACGTCTGACCTGAGTACCCGAAGCCCCCGGACCGAACCGCCCGCATTTCGGCTGGTTGAAGGACCCCGCCCGCGTGCACCTGAGGACGTATGCGAGGGATACGAGCGACGGTGCGCACGGTCCGGCGCCGCCACGGCGCCGCCGTGGAGGCGGTACGGCGGGCGTGCGCCGCCCCCGGCCGGGAGCGGGACCTGGCGGTGCAGGTGGTGAAGGCGGCGCTGGCCGCGTGGGTGGCCTGGGCGGTGGTGGGGTGGTGGCTCCGGGCGCCCATGGCGTTCGTGGCGCCCTGGGTGGCGGTCGTCCTGGTGGAGTCGACGGTGTACCGGTCGGTGGCGCACGGACTGCAGCAACTGGCGGCCATCGCGTTCGGCACGGCGGCGGCCACCGTGGGCGTGCTGTCCCTGGACAACGCCATGGCCGCGATGGCCCTGGTCCTGCCGGTGGCGGTGCTGCTGGGCAGCTGGCGGCACCTGGGCAGCCAGGGCATCTACGCCGCCACCGGAGCACTGTTCGTGCTCACCGACCCGAACGTCACGGTCATCCGCTCGGGGGCCCGGATCGCCGAGGCCGTCTTCGGCGCGCTGGTGGGCATCGCGGTCAACGCGCTGATCCGCCCGCCGGTGTATCTGCGCAACACGCGGGCCGCCCTCGAAGACGCGGCGGGCGAGGCCCACGACATCCTGTCGGCCGTCGCCGAAGGGCTCCGGCAGGACGCGTGGGACGGCCACCGGGCCGAGGGGTGGCACGAACGGGCGCTGCGGCTGAGCCGGTTGGTGGACCAGGCCCGCTCCTCCCTGGGCTGGAGCCGGGAGAGCCTGCGCGTCAACCCGCTCCGCCGGCGCTCCGGGCCCTCGCCCGGCCAGGCGTACGACGACGCCGTCGCCGTCCTCGACTACGTGGCCGTCCACACCGCGGGCGTGACCCGCACCGTCATGGAGGCCGCCGAGAAGCATCGCGGCGCGGCCCGGCCCGATCCGCGGATCGCGGGCCCGTACGCCGACTTCCTGCAGCGTGCCGCGAAGGCGATCCATCTGTACGCCCGGACCCGCTTCGGCGACGGATCCGAGGACGAGCTGCGGGAGGCCGTAGGGAAACTCGACCGGGCCCTGAACGCCCTGCGGCAGCTGCTGCCCGGATCGGTTCCGTACGACGCCGAGGCGCTGGCCATCCACGGCGCGCTGCTGGCGCAGGCGAGCCGCCTGGCCGAACAGTTGCCCCGGGACGCACGGCCCGGGGAGTGACGCCCTGTCACCTGCCGTCCGCTGCTGCTGTCGCCGCCGACCCCGCGGCCGAAGAAGCGCTGACCGGGTCGACGGGAGCAGCGATATGGAGCAGTCAGGCACTTCCGCCCTGCCGGAGGGCGCGGTGACGGACGACGCGGACCGCGGCGTCGCGCTCGCGAGCCCGCCGTCCCCCTCCTCGACCCCCGCCGGGACCCCGGCAGCGCCCCGGTGACGCCGGCCCACCTGATGACCCACCGAACGGCCGGGGGCGCCTCGTGGGAGGACTGCTCACCGAGCACGTCCTGCGACCCCCTGCGCCTGCACACCACCGCCCTGCGGCCGAACGGCCCGCACCTGGACGCCGTCGGGCACACCAAGGCCGGCGCTTCCACAGCGGCGCGACCCTCGGCCGGCAGGCCCTCCCGGGCTTCCGGCCGGACACCGGCACGGCCGTCGCGGCGCTGCGCACCCGCCGATTCCGTGCCGGGGATCCGTTCGTGGCGGCGGCCTACGCACTGCTGGCGGAGACGGCGCAGGGCCCCGTCCGATGCCATCGCCTCCCGCAGGACCGCAGGACCGTCACATGCGCTGCCACAGCGCCGGCGTGGCGGCCGGGGTCCACACGCCCTGCGCCTGGTGGGACTGCAGGCACTGGTACCGGACGCCGCCGTAGGTCACCGTCGCACCGACGGGGTAGACACGTCCGGCGGTCCAGCCGTCGGGTGCGTCGCCGTCCTGCTGGTCCGGTGCCCCGGCCCCGGTGGACGCCGTCTTCAGGGTGAGCCCGAAGTCGCTGAGGACCGGGTTGAGCGGCTGGTAGAACGTCGTACCACCGCTCGTGCAGTCACCGGAGCCGCCGGAGGTCATGCCCTGTCCCTGGGCGCCCGAGACGAACGGCCCCCCGGAGTCGCCCGGCTCGGCGCACACCGTCGTCCGGGTCAGCCCCGCCACGACACCCTCGGAGTAGCTGACGCTCGTGCCGTGCTGCTGGATCGTGCCGCACTGCCAGCCCGAGGTGGAGCCGGAACGGCACACCGACGCCCCGACCGGCGCCTCGACCGAGCCGCCGATCTGCACGGTCCGGCCAGCCGCGCCGTGGACGTCGGCGGTGGCGGTCCAGTTCGCGTTCACGGCGACCCACGCCATGTCCTCGCCGGGGAACGTGGAGGACTGGAAGGTGCCCTGGTCGGCCCGGTTGTAGCCGGTGGTCCGGTCGCCCCGGTCACCGCAGTGCCCGGCGGTGGCGAAGCCCTCCGTCAGGCCCTTGGTGACCGAGAAGCCGACCGAGCAGCGGGCGCCGCCGTTGACGTAGTAGGCGTCGCCACCGGTGATGTTCTCCATCAGCTGCGGCCGGTTCACCGACAGCCGTACGGCCACCTGCTGTGCGTCGAGACCGGCGGCCTCGACGAAGGCGGCCCCGGCCTGCCTGCTCATGGCCTCGACCACGACCCGGTTCTTCGGCACGTCGACGTACCACAGCGGCGCGTTCCGCGTGCTGACACGTGACGCGGCCTTGTCCAGCTTGCCCTTGACGGCCGTGAGATCGGCCAGGGACGCCTTGACGACCGCTGCCTTCGCGCCCTGCCCCTGGATGGTGGTCACGTCCGCCTCGCTGGTGGTCGCGACGGTGAGCGTGCCCGAGGTGACACCGCTCAGCCAGGCCCCGGCGAACCGTTTGCCCAGCGCGAGGCGGAGGCGACCGGCACGGGTGCCCGCCTCCGCCTCGTTCACCAGCCGCGTCGCCGCCTGCTGCTCGGTCAGGCCGAGGTCGCGCTCCATCGCGCGCAGCACCTCCGCCGACGGCTTGTCGGCCCCGAGCGTCTGCGCCGCCGAGGGCAGCGGCCCCGCCGCGGGCGGCGGCTCGGCGGCCGCGGTCGAACAGATTCCGCTCAGCAACAGCGTGCCGACCGCGATCAGGGCCGTGCGGCGCCCGATCGCGGCATGTCTGTGCACCATGCGAAAGGTCTCCTTCCAGTCGGGTACGGGGAGAAACCGTCCCAAGGCCCTAGGGCTTGCCTGGAAGGGACCACAGAATGTCAATCGCGCAGGTGTTTCGCGCTTTGGTGATGCGGAGGGGCGCCAAGTGCAGTACGCGGTGCGGCACCCACGACGTCCGGGGTCACGGCAGCCGCGCACCCACCGGCATGTGGTAGACGTGGAACGCCCGGCCGATCACCGGCTGCGCCACATTGCGCACGCGAACGCCGCCGCTCGTCATGCCGTGCTCCGTGCCGGCGTGCGCGTGCCCGTGCACCGCGAGGTCGGCGCCCGCCGTGTCGATCGCCTCGGCCAGCAGATAGCTGCCGAGGAACGGATAGATCTCCAGCGGCTCACCGGCCAGCGTCTCCGGCACGGGCGAGAAGTGCGTCAGCGCGACCCGCACGTCGCAGTCCTCACCGGCCAACTGCTCCAGCCCCGTACGCAGCCCGTCGGCGCACCGGCGTGAGTACCGCACGAACTCCTTCATCAGCGGCTCGCCGAACTCACCGGCGTTGCGCCCCACGAAGCCGCCCCCGAACCCCTTGGTGCCGGCCACCCCGATGCGGCTCCCGTCGGCGGTCACGACCGTGGCCTGCCCCTCCAGCACCTGGGCGCCGGCGTCCTGGAGGATGGCCGTGACCTCCTGCGGGCGGTTGTCATGATGGTCGTGGTTGCCCAGCACCGCGACGACGGGCACGCCGAGGCCCGCGATCTCCCGGGCCACCACCCGGGCCTCCTCCGGGGTGCCGTGCCGGGTGAGGTCCCCGGCCAGCAGCAGGACGTCGGCACAGCCGGGCAGCGTCTCGAACGCCGGGCGCAGCACACCCTGGCTGTCGGGGCCCATGTGGATGTCCCCGACGGCGGCGATCCGGATCATGCGAGTTCCTCCGCGTGATCGGGCGAGGACGAGTCGGTGACCAAGAGGTCGTCGTGCACCGGCAGCCCGGGCAGCGCCTCCTCGGCCAGGCGGCGTACGTCGTCACGGCAGCGGGCCGAGGGCACGGTGCCGGTGAGCAGCACCGCCTCGCCGCGCACCTCGATCCGCACACCCAGCTCCCCGAGGTCCCCGGCGGCGAGCCGGTCGCGGAGGTGGGCGACGCGGTACTCCAGGTGCTCGGGGGCCGCGGCGCCGGGGGAGCGCTGTGCGTCGGGACCGGTCATGGCTGCTCCTCCGGTGGAGTGATCACGTTCAGGCGTTCGAGCAGGAACAAGAAGGCGGCGGCCATGGGCTGGTCCCCGATGTCCCGCCGGATCCGCTCCCAGTCGACCTTCTCGCGCAGCGCGCGGGCGATCGGCAGCACCGCGCCGAAGTCGCAGTGGTGCTCGGAGAACGCGGCGATCAGGCTGGACAGCAGGTCGGTCGGCGCCAGCACCGGCATCCGCACCGAATCCACCGGGATCTCCTCCGCCCGGTCCAGCATGCCCGTCGAGACGGGCCGGTGCGCCAGCTCGAAGATGATGTCGATGTCCTGTCCGAAGCACGTCGACTTCAGCAGCCAGTCCTCCGGAGGCGTGCGCACCGGCAGCCCGGCGTCGCGCAGCGTGGCCGCGACCGCGTCGGCGTCCTCGGGCCTGATGCAGAAATCGGCGTCGTGCTGGAGGTTCTCGCTGGCCCCGTGCGCGTAGGCGGCCACACTGCCCGCCAGCGCGAAGTCGTGCCCGCCCCGCTTCAGCAGGGTGCCGACCTGCTTGGCCGCCTCCAGGATCGCCTGGTTGCGATCACGGGGCAGCTCACGCGCCGCCTCCGGCTCGGGCCGGTCCTCGGCCGGTTGCGCCGCCAACCGGAGCCCGGGACCCTGGGCACGTGGGGCGAGTGTCGTGTCCTCGCCGTTCTGCACCATGCCGACCACTCCCTCCGCGCCAGGGCCTGTCGTTTGGACCATGCCGGCGTCGGCTGAGAGGCGCAGTCTCTCTCGGCCGACCTGATCCAAACGGCAGGCCCTGGTTAGCCCTGTGTACCCGCCCCGCGCCGTTCGACACGGCCCGGCGGCGGGCCGCGCGGCGGTTGCGGCCCCTGACGCGGCCGACCCTTCACACCATCCTCATGAGATACGGTGATCGGCCCGCCCTCCGTGCTGGAAAATGCTGCGGTGCAGCCGCTGACCCCAGATGATCCGGAGACAGTGGGCGGCCATCGGCTGCAGGCCCGGCTCGGCGCGGGCGGCATGGGCGTCGTCTACCTCGGGCGTACGCCGGGCGGACGGCTCGTCGCGGTCAAACTGGTGCGCGAGCACTTCGGCGCCGACACCCACTACCGCGCGCGCTTCCGACGCGAGGTGGCCGCCGCCCGCACGGTGACGGGCACCTTCACCGCCCCGGTGCTGGACGCCGACCCGGACGCCACAGTGCCGTGGCTGGTCATGGAGTACCTGCCGGGGCTGTCCCTGCGCGAGGCCGTCGACACCTTCGGCGCACTGCCCCCACGCGCGCTGCGCCTGCTGGCCGCCGCCCTCGCCGAGGCGCTCGCCGGCATCCATCGCGCGGGCCTCGCCCACCGGGACCTGAAGCCCGGCAACATCATGCTGACCGCGAGCGGCCCCCGCCTCATCGACTTCGGCATCGCCCGGCCGCTGGACGCCACCGAGATCACCCTCCCCGGAACCTTCCTCGGCACCCCCGGCTTCATGTCCCCCGAACAGGCGTCAGGCGGCCTCGCCGGGCCGGCCGGTGACGTCTTCTCGCTCGGCGCGGTCCTGGCGTACGCGGCGACGGGCCGCCCGCCCTTCGACGCCGTCGACAGGGCGGCCACACTCGAACGCGTCCGGCTCGCCCGCGCGGATCTCGACGGCATCGAGGATCGCCGTCTGCGCGCCCTCGTCGCGGCCTGTCTGCGCCGCGAACCGGAGCGCCGCCCATCCGCCGCCGCCCTGCTGCACCGGCTGGGCGAACCCGCCGACTCCGTGTACGGCACCGGATGGCTTCCGGCACCGCTGGCGGAGGCGATCGACCGGCGCGTGGCACGCTCCCAGCCCGAGCCGCGCGGCGCCACCCCGGTGGCCGCGTCGCTGCGGGAGGCGCCGCACGGTGAGACGACCGCCGATCCGGACGCCGTCACGGCGGACGCCCCCGACGCCCCCGCGACCACGCCCTCCCGTCCCCCGGACCGCCGCAAGCTTCTCTTCGCCGTGGCCGCCGCGGCCGCCGTGCCCGTGGCAGCCGGGGCCGCCGTGGCGCTGGCGGACCAGCTCCTGCCGGAGGAAGAAAGGCCGCCGCCGCGTCCCTCGGACCAGGCGTCACCGTCCCGCTCGGCCACCGCCCGGCCCTTGGTGGCCACCCGCCGGTGGCGGACGAAGGTCCTCGACGACACCAGCTACCCGGACCTCTACCCGGCCGGTGACGTCGTCCTCGCCGCGAACAGCGGGCAGAGCGACGTCCACGCCCTCGATGCACGGACCGGCCGGATCCTCTGGCACCGCGCCGCCACCACATCCGGCCCCGCCGACCACATCGCGACCGGCCCGGACGCGGTGTACCTGTTCGACGCCCGCGACGGGGACAGCACGGAGGACTTCGTACTGCGCGCCATCCACGCGGCCTCCGGCGCGGTCCGGTGGACGTCCCGGGTGCCCTTCTTCCCCTGGGGGACGGCGGCCACCGCATCGGTCCTCTGCGTCGCCGTGTACGACGAGGTGAGAGCCCTGGACGCCAAGGACGGCCGGCCGCGCTGGACGGCTCGGGCCACCGGCATGTCCCTCACGGCCCGCGCCGGACTCGCGGTGGCGTCGGGCGAGCGCGTCATGACCGGCCTGGACGCGGACAACGGCCGGATCCGGTGGACGTACGAGATGCCGGAGTCCCCGTTGTCCACGCTCGTCAGTGACGGCATGGTCTTCACCAGTGACACCCTCGGGACCCTGTACGCGGTCCACGCGGACGACGGGAAGGCCGCCTGGAAGAGAACGTTCGACTACCGCAGTTCGGCGCGTCACGCGGGGAGCGGCATGGTCTACGTGAGTGAGCCCGACGGCCGGATCCGCGCCTTCCAGGCACGGACGGGCAAGCAGGCGTGGGCACGTCGGCCAGGACGGGACGAGGCGTCGTACGGCGAGTCGCAGACCCTCGGCGTGTCCGACGGCACGCTCTGGGTCCAGGGCCCCGGCCAGACGGTGTACGCCCTCGACACGACCGACGGCCGCACCCTGTGGACGTACGGTGCCCTGGCGACCATCGGCTCGGCCACCGGCCACGGCGCCGGAGCGCTCGCCGCCGCCGGGCTCGTACTCCTCGGCACCGAGGGCGGACACGTCGAGGCCTTGAGCCCACCCGGCCCGACGAAGGGAGACGCACGTGGAACGGCTTGACCGGGACGACCCCCGCGGAATCGGGCGCTACCGGATCCTGGCGCGCATCGGCACGGGCGGCATGGCCACCGTGTACCTGGGCCGGTCCGGGGGCGGCCGGGCGGTCGCGGTCAAGGTGCTGCGCGCCGACTTCGCCCGCGAGCCGGAGTTCCGGGCCCGGTTCCGGAGCGAGGTGGAGGCCGCCACGGCGGTCGGCGGCGTGTACAGCCCGCCCGTCCTCGACGCCGACCCCGACGCCGAGCGCCCCTGGATGGCGACCGAGTTCCTGCCCTCCGTGACCCTGCGCGACGCGGTGGAGCGGTACGGCCCGCTGCCCGCCCCCTCCGTTCGGCGGCTGGCCGCCGGTCTCGCCGAGGCACTCGCCGCGATCCACCGCACCGGGATCGTCCACCTGGACGTCAAACCGGCGAACGTGCTGCTGACCGCCGACGGCCCACGCCTGATCGACTTCGGTATCGCCGCCCGTACCCGCTCCACCGCCCCCTCCGGTTCCCGCGGCTTCATGTCCCCGGAACAGATGGCCGGTTCCGCCGGCCCGCCCAGCGACGTCTACTCACTGGGCGCCACGCTCGCCTACGCCTGGGGCGAGCAGGGCGCAGGCCATGCCGCCGCCGACGACGCCCTGACCGCGCTCCTCGCCGACTGCCGGCGCCCCGAGCCCGCCGCCCGCCCGACCGCCGCCGAACTGACCGCGCTCCTCGCCTCGATGACGGCGCATCCGGAGGCGACGGACACCGCCTGGCTGCCGACAACGGTGACGGCGGCGATCGACCGGCAGGCGAGCGCCGCCGCCAACCCCCCGGCTCCCGCGTCCACGCCGCCGAGCCGGCGCTCGCTGCTGATCGGGGGCGCCACCGTGCTGGCCGCGGCCGGAGGCGGGGCGGCGGCCGTACTCGCCGGTGGCGAAAGCGGCACCACGGACGACGAGAAGAGCCCCGGGAAGTTTTCGAACGCGGCGCCCGCGGCCTCCCCGTCGGCCAACTCTCCCTCGCCCCCGCCGAAGCCCATCAAGCTGGAGTTCGTCATTACCGGCGACGGCCCGCTCACCGCGCTCACCTACTGGGTCAACGGCCGCCCCACCACGTTGAACAGCGTCCCGCTGACCTGGCGGCGGACCGTGGAGGTGCCGCGCGTGCCGGGCAGCGTCGAGTGGCGGCTGCGCTTCACCTTCCCGTCGGGCAGGGTCAGGGTCCGCGTGTACCGGGACGGCTCCCAGACCACCGACTCCCGCCACCCGATCGACTCCGTGCTCGGCTTCCCCGACCTGTACCCGTACGACGTGGACATGGGCGGCGCCAGTGCCGTTTCGGGACCCCTCCCCGGCGCCGACGTCTAACCTCACCACCAAGGACTGTTGAAGAGGGCGGACACCATGGCGAGTCGCGTGAGCAAGGTCAGCCTCCTGCCGAAGGACATCGGCAGCCTCAGCCGCACCGTTCCCCCCGCCCTGCCGGGCACGCTCTTCGTGCTGGGCGCGAACGGCGGTATGAGCGTGGCGCCGGACGCGGACTTCCCGCTGCTGTTCGGGCGCAACGAGCCCGACGTGCACGTCTGTGTCGGAGCGGACGACACCTGTGTCAGCCGACGCCAGGGACTGATCACCCGCGACTCCTCGCGCTGGGTGCTGCGCAACACCGGCAAGCTGCCCATCCGCTTTCCCGGGTCACGCCTCGTGCTTCGCGGCGATCAAGCCCAACTGCCCAGCGGATACACCCCGTTGTTCGTCGTCTCACCGCGGCAGGAGCACCTCCTGGAGGTCCGGATCGCCGCGCCGGCGCCGTCGTCCGGCCCGGGGAACGGTATCGAGGCGTGCGCGGACGAGACGTACGAACAGGGGCGCAGGGACCTCGGCCCGGAGGAGAGGCTGGTGCTCGTCTGCCTCGCTCAGCGCTATCTCCGCAACGACCCCCAGCCGCAGCCCCTGACCTGGGCGCAGGTCGCCTTCGAGCTGGGCGAGCTGCGGCCGGGGGAGCGGTGGAGCGCGAAGCGGGCCGCCCACATCGTCGCGAACGTACGCAAGCGGCTCAGCAAGGAGCACCGCGTCCCCGGGCTGGTGGAGGAAGAGGTACCGCAGCCCGTCGGCAACGCGCTCAACCACAACCTCATCACCGACCTCCTGGTCACCACGACGATCACCAAGTCGGACCTGCGCACGCTGGGGGAGTGACGCGCCTCCGGCCTCGCCTGCGCGCTGCACGAAGCCCGGACGGTCGCGGCCGCGGCGGCACCCGGGCACGGCGTGCCCGCTGGTGCGGGACACGAGTGCGGTAAGTGCCCGAGGCGGAGCGGGAGGGGTCACGCCGACCCCGTGCGACGGTTCCTCGCCGACGGATCGCCGATCACGCGCGGAGAGAGACGGGGGTACCGGATGACGGTGTCCAGGCTGCTGACCGACCCGACCACAGAAGCCAGGCTCGGCCCCGACGTCCTGGCCGAACTCCGCGCCGGCCTCTGGGCGGTGGACTGTCAGACGTGCGGCCGACGGTTCGGGCGGTGGGAGAAACCGGCGCTGACCGTGCAGGCGGTGGCCGACACAGCCGACGCCTCGCTGCATCACCGCGGCTGCCGGTCACCGCGATGGCGCGAGTACTCGACCGGCGAGGAACGAGAGTTGACCACCTTCCCGCACGTCACATGGCGGGCGAAGCTCATCCTGCTCCCGACGGGCAACACGCCGGTCTTCCTGGTCAACCCGTACTACGAACTCGCAATGCTGCGCAGGGACGACGGCCGATGGCGTCCGGCCACGCTGGACCCGTTCGCCGCCTACGGGATGGGCACGGACCTGTTCGACGGGGTGATCGCGCAGCCGTCGCTGTCGGTCGTGGTCGCCGAGGATCGGATATCCGCGCAGATCACGGACAACGGGACGGTCGCTCACCGTTGGGACCTCTCGCCGCTGTCACCGAAGCTTCGGGACGCGGTGGACGCAAAGGAATGGCTCACGGTCGGCCTGACCACGTCTCTGGATCTGGGCCGGCGACTGTCGGGCAACCCCCTGCCGACGTTGATCAACGCACGGCAGGTGCGGCTCGGCGCGGCGCGCACCACCTACACCGAGCAGGCGCAGCTGCTGAGCGACACGGACTTCGCCAAGAAGGTGCGCCTGGAGATGATCGCCCTGAGCAGCGAGATGATCAGGAGAAGGCTGGGGATCGAGTACGACGACGACCTGCTGGTGGCCGCGCTGGCGTGCAGCACCGGGAACAGCGCGATGATCATGCGGCTCAGGGGCCGCGACAAACTGGCGTCGGCGCTCCCGGTCGCCATGCTCTACGCGACCACGTCACGGACGGCGTCCAACCGGCCGGCACACGGCGGTGGCGTGCACGTGATGGCAGCCGACGCGACCGGAGCAGCCGAGTGCTTCGAGATGATCGCGGCCGTGGCCGAACTCACCGGCAACACTGTGACCAGGCTGGCCGCCGAGCCGACGGTCGAGCAGCGCAGGACGGAGTACCTGGCCGACATAGTCATCGGCACACCGGAGCAGTTCCGTGCCGCCTACGCGTTCTACCAGGACGACGACGAGGACTGGAGCCTGCACGAAACCCGAGGGCACCTGGCCATGACCATGGGTCTCGACGTCAGGCACAGGGCAGCGGAGCTGATCCACCGCTACCCCAGAGTTGCCGTCATCTAGTTGTTCTGTCCATGCCCAGGACGAAGGCCGGCATGGTGAGCGTGTACTCGGGCGGTTCCAGGGAGAGTTCCTCGCGCATGCCGCGCCGCGCGACGTCGTGCAGGTCGGGCGCGTTGCGGCCCGCCGAGTCGATGAGCCGGGACAGCCCCTCGTTCACCGAGGAGCCCCACAGCCCCGGACCCGAGCGCACGTTGTCGGCTCGCCGGGTGACGACGAGCAGGTGGTCGGCAGTGACGACGGCCACGTTCACGCCGAAGCTGCACTCGCCCTCGACGACGAGCGCCGACGTGTGGAGCACGCCCGATGGAGAAGGTCGACCACGTGGGGAGTGAGGCGTCACCCTGGCGGTACGTCAGCCGGCACGCGGGGTGCGGCCACGGCCCCTGCCGTCCGGCCACGCCACCGGCTGCGACGCCCGCCACGTCGCCGCCCCACAGCCCGACGGCCGGGGCGCTGCCGCCGCGCTCCGCGCCGCACTCGCCGACGCGGACCTGGCTCGGTCACGACATCGGCCACGTCAACGCCCACGGCACCGGTACCCGCCTCAATGACCTGAGCCCGAGGCGAAAGGCGGTGACCACGGTGAGGCTCGGCCCTGTGGGCCGCGCTCACGCGCCCACGTGCAGATGGGCCGCCCACAGCGAGGGCGAGAGGCGGGTCCGCTCCCGCAGGGTGCGTACCGCCGTGTGCAGGGCGTGCGCGCAGTGTCCGAAGGCGAGCGTGCCCTGTTCGGTGCGCAGACCGGCGTAGAAGGCGTCGGCGATCTCGACGGACGTGTCGTCCGCGGTCTCCCACAACGTGCCGACGACATGCGGGAAACCCGCGAGCTGGAACGCGGAGCCGAGATGGATCGCCTCGTCCACCAGCTCCTCGGCGTCGACGGCGGCCGTGCGGCACGCGGACAGGAAGGCGAGCCGGACCTCGTCCAGACTCAGCGGCGTGAGGCTGGCGACGGTGAGCGGTGCGGTGGCGTGGTCGGCAAGCAGGAGTCGGCTCCTGGAGGGGTCCGCCGGATCGGTCTCCCCGTGGCATGCGAAGTGGGCGACGTGGCAGCCGGGCAGGTGGGCCAGGACGTGGTCGCGGGTGGGCGTGAGGCCACCGGGGCCGCCGGGTTCCAGCAGGACGTGCCGGGGCAGCCGGTCGAGGAGCATCTCTCGCTCCATCTCCACGTGGGCGAGGTCCCGGTCCGGGAGTCCGGGCGTGAACGGCATCGCGACGATCAGGGCGCGTTCGCCCTGCGGCGGGACGGTCGGGGCGTCGTCGCGCTGCTGGGCGTGGCGCAGGGCCCGTACCGTCGGCGCGTACGAGGAGACGACCCGGTCGATGACGGCCCGCCGCAGCGGGTCGGGCTCCGTGCGGGTGCCGTGGTATCCGGCCGCGTGCAGCGGGAGCAGGCTCAGCAGCCCGCCCGGCACCCACCACACCCGGGGCCAGTCCGCTCCGGCCGGGGGCTCCCGGTCGTGTCCCAGCCGCAGCAGCACGGGTTCCGCGACCACGTCCCACAGCCATGCGAGGAGTCCGCCCAGCTTCTTCTGCGCCTCCTGGCGCCGGTCGCCGTCCGGGTCCGTGGTGGCCTCCCTGAGCGCCTGCTGGAAGGTGCCCACGGCCCAGTGGAGATCGTCGTACCGCAGCCGGGGGAGTGCCATGGCGCTCACCCCGTCCGTGGTGAGCAGCAGCGCGCTGCAGCCGTAGCCGCTGACGTTGACCACGACGACCGGCCCGTGCTCCGCTCCGCGCAGCAGTTCCGGGGCGGAGGGCGGCAGCCCGAAGGACTCGAATCCGTCGCCGAGGGAGCGGATCTCGTCGAGCACGGCCGCGAAGTCACGTGCCGTCGTGTCGCGCGGCCGGTGGCCGGGCCCGTCCACAGCGGCCGTGTCCCCGGCGAGCGGGAGGAGCGCGGAATCCTGCGACGGTACGTCGAGTGCCTCGCGCAACGCGACGAAACGAGCTGCCAGTCCGGGGTGCCTCGCGCGGAGTTCGGTGAGGTCGCTGCGCGTGTCGAGGGCCTGGCCGAGCAGCACCCCGCGGCCCGTCTCCAGCAGCTGGAGCGCGCGCAGCGCCCGGTTCGGGTCGCCGCGGCGGGCGAGGGTCCACGCGGCGGCGTCCGCGGCCAGCCCGGCGAACTCACCGAGCGTGTACTGCTGGTCGTGGCGCTCCAGGTGGCGCGGGGCGACCGAGGGCAGCAGCTCGACGGCGGTCCGGAGCAGATCCGCGGCCCGTACGTCCACGGCTTCGGCCAGCAGCCGGGAGCCGTGCCGGGCGGCCGTCACACGAGTGGAGGGCGGCGCTGTCTCCTCGGCTGCGGCCCGCCCGAACGCGGCGATCGCCTCCTGCCGGTCCGATGGGTCTCCGGTCTGCCGGAACCTGGTCCGCAGTGCCTCGCCCAGGGTGAGAAGCCGGTGCCCCGATTGCGAGTGCCCGGGGGAGGTGGCCGCCACCGACGCGCGGGCCACGGCGACGGCCTCCTCCAGGTCCGCCGGTGCGGCGCCCGCGGTGCGGGCCCGGTTGGCGAGGGCCCCCGCCAGGTGGGACAGACAGGTCGTCCGCTCGATGTGGCCGGCCGGAACGGCGTCGACCGCAGCGCGGAAGGCGGAGATCACCGGGTCCCAGTCCGGGGCCGCCTCGCCGGACAGTACGCCGTACAGGAGACGGACGTGCAGCGCGATGCCGAGCTGGAGCAGCACGCGCCAGCGGTGGGCATGACCGGCCGGGACGAGCCGGGCGGCGGCCCGCTGCGCGGTGACCGCCGCGTCGCTGTCGCGCAGGTCCCTGGTCCGGTGCGCCCGGAGGGTCAGGGCGTGCCCCAGGGCCGTCTGCACCGACCAGCGTTCGGGATGGTCCTGGCCCATCGCGTCGAGCGCTTCGCGCAGCGCCGTGAGGGCCGTGTCCAGATCCGACATGCCCCGGAACCGGATGAACCGTCCCAGGAGCGTGTCGGCGAGATTGTTCAGGCGGTACATCCGCCGGGGGTCGTCCGCGGCGCTGGCCTCCACCGCCTGCCGGCCCACCGCGATCGCGTCGTCCAGATCGGCGGGATCCGCGCCCCGCTGGAACCGGTACCTCAGCGCCAACCCCAGGTTGGACAGCACCATGGGGCGACGGGGATCGCCCGGGCGAACGCAGCGCACGGCCCTGCGCATGGCCGCGATCGACTCGTCCAGATCCGCGAGGTCGCCGTACTGCTCGTACCGGGCGCGCAGGGCACCCGCCAGACCGTTCAGCCGGAGCACCAGATCGGAGTCGTCCGGACCGGTCGCCTCGACGGCCGCGCGGTGGGCGTCGATCGCGGCGGCCAGGTCCTCGTGCGTCGCCCGGCGTTCGAAGCGCGTGTCCAGCGCGGTCCCCAGGTTGGCGAGCCGCTGCGCCAGACCGGGATGACCGGCGGGCGTCGCCTCGAGAACGTACTCGCACTGCTCGATGACCGTGTCGAGGAGGACCGGGTCGGAGGAGACGAGCATCCGCTTCAGCCGGGGAATGACGAGGTCCTCGGCGGCGTTGCCGATGTGCCGCAGCAGGTCCCGCGGCAGGTCGCCGATGCCCGCGACAAGGCACGGGGCGAGCAGGTCCACCACTTCGGCGAGCGCGGAAGGGGTGCGGTCGTCGTCCCATGGCTGCGCCATCACCTGCAGGAACGCCAGCCAGCCCAGCCGGTACGCGGCCTCGACGTCCGCCGGGTTCTCGGCAAGGAGCGCTCGCAGTGCCCCCGCTTCGGCGTGCGCCTGCGCCGACCGCACGAGGGCGGCGTCACCGCCTGACCTCACCTGCCGCAATCGCACTCGTACGGCGGCCAGAAGCCGGTCACGGGCGGGCGGCTGCGGTTCGCTGTCCATCGCTCGCCGACAGTAGTCCAAAAGGCTGCGATTGAACCGGAGTTGACAGACCGTCCCCGATCTCGCCACTGTGCGGTTTCCGCCGACCATCACGCATCGCACCGCACGAGCAGGTCGCACCGCCACCGGAGAGACGCATGACCGACCGACCCGCCTGGCAGGCCAGGCGCACGGCCGAGGCCCTGGCCCACTTCTTCACCCACCTGGAGGACATCCGCGAGGAGTTGCGCCGAGGGGCGAGCCGCGACGACGGTCCCGTGGACCGGCTGCTGGCGGCCGTACGGGACGACGGGGACGTCGACGACGCGGTGCGCCTGCTGCACGAGCACATCCAGGCCGACGGCGACCCGCGCGGCCTGTACGGGCGCACGCGCGGCACGGGCGCCCGGCTCGCGGGATTCAGCACCGCCGACCGGCCCATGAAGGTCTATCTCTGTCCCCATCGCCGCTGCACCCGCTACGACTGGCCCGATGCGGCACCGGACGGACCGCCCACCTGCGACCTCGACGGCACCCCTCTGCTGCTGAAGAGCGTGTGACGTCCGGTGAACGGACTCCTGGCCGAACTGGGCAAGCGGCTCGCCGAACGCTGGTTGTCCCTGCTGGTGCTGCCCGGCGCCCTGTTCCTGGCCGTGCTGTTCGCCGGAGCGCGCCTCGGGCACGGCGACTGGTACCACCTCGCCGCACTGCCCGGCCGACTCGACCGCCGAACCGCCGCCCTGACCGGCTCCACCGCGAACCTGCTCGTCCTGCTGCTGGCCTTCCTCCTCGCCTCCGCGGCCTGCGGCGTGGTCGCCCAGGCGCTGGGCTCCCTGCTGGAACGCCTCTGGCCGGCCGCCGACTGGCCGGGCTGGCCCACGCCCACACACCGGCTCGTACGACGACGGATCGCGCGCCGCCGCGGCCGCTACGACCGCTGGCGCGACCGGGTGGGACGAGCCAGGGCCGCACAGCACCTGGACGGCGCCGATCCCGACGCGGCCGCACTCCGGGTGGCCGTCGCCCGCCACCGGCTCCACCGGGTCGCCGACGACCGGCCCGACCGCCCCACCTGGACCGGCGACCGGCTGCGCGGCGTGGAGTCCCGGCTGCGCGAGGACCTCGGCGTCGACGTCACCGTCGTCTGGCCGCATCTGTGGCTGCACGTCCCCGACACCACCCGGGCCGAGGTCACCGCCGCCCGGGAAGCGATGGCCCGGGCCGCCACACTGACCGGGTGGGGCCTGCTGTACGTCTGCGTCGCCGCCGTGTGGTGGCCGGGCGCGCTCATCCCGCTCGCGGTGGCGGCCACGGGCTGGGTGCGCTTCCGCGCCGCGACCGACGCGTACGCCACACTGGTCGAGGCCGCGACCCGGCTGCACTGCCGTGATCTCGCCCAGCAACTGGGCATGGGCCGCAGCGGCCCGCTCACCAGGGAGACGGGCACAGCGCTGACGGCCTATCTCGCCGAGGGCACACCTCCGCCGCCGGACCTGCGGCTGCCCATCCCGCAGTGACGCGACGGACAGGCGGCGCGAGCGGCCGGTGCCCGGCCCGTGGCAGTTGCCGCTGTGCGGCTCCTAGGGGCCGCGCGCCCCGCCTCGCCCCCTCCGGGCCACCCGTGCGCCCCCGCAGCGCCTGGTACCCCGACCCCACCACGGCAACCAGCGGTACGGTCACCACCGCGCCGATCATCCCCGCCGCGACCGCGCCCCCGACGATGGCGAGCACGGTCAGCACATCGATGGGCAAGCCGGAACGGTGGCTCTTGCAACAGGCGTTCGATCCGGTCGGTCCACGAGACGAACTCCCCTTCCAGCCGACGGGTCTTCACGACAACCCGGTCCGCCGCCACGTCGTCCTGCCGCTGTCGTCCGCACGCGCAACGAACCGCGCCGCCCGTCCGCCACCCGATACAGGAACGCACCGCCGACCTCGGCGGCCTCGAAGCCGACTCTGCGGGTGCTGCCCCGCCAGGGGCGGCGCAGCGTTCCGGGCGGGGCAGCGGAGCGGCCCTCGGCGCCGGCGGCGGTCAGGCCGTACGCGGCGAACCTGACGGCGTCGCAGGCCTCGGCCGCCCACGGCGCGGGGCGGTCGCCGTAGCGGCGCGGTAGGCGGCGAACGCCCTGGTGCGGGGATCGGCCTCGGCGCCGGTGTACGCGGCGCCGATCATCCAGCCTTCCGCCTCGGCCAGGAACCGCCGCCGAGCACATGTTCACCGGCGACCCGGATCGCCCCGGCGGCCCGCGTCACGCCGGGCGCGAGCACAGGAGGCGGCGCGACCGGCCCGCCCTTACTTGTGCCATTTCCAAGGCTGCTTACGGCTGGCCGACGCCGTGCGACCCGGTCGGCTCGCGTCGCACGGGTTCACGCCCCCGTGGCTGCCGCGGCTCCGGCCGGGAGGGTGCGGGCGGGATGGCATGCTCGGCCGGTTCGCCGGATGTCACGGTGAAGGCTTCGCCGTGGTGGAGCAGGCCCAGAGGCTCGCCCTCCAGAAGGACGTAGCGTGCCCGGTCGGTGCGGATCTCGACCCGCAGCCTGCGGCCCCGGACCAGCACGGTGAACGCGAGACGGGCCAGCTGCCCGGGGAGGCGGGGCGCGAACCCCACCAGCGGCTCGCCGTCACCGGCGCCGCCGTGCTGGCGCATGCCTCCCAGGCCCACTACCAGGGCGATCCACGTGCCCGCGAGGGAGGCGATGTGCAGCCCGTCGCGGGTGTTGTTCTCCAGGTCGTGCAGATCCATCAAAGCGGCCTCGCCCAGGTAGTCCCACGCGAGGTGCAGGTGTCCCGTCTCGGCGGCGAGGACGGCCTGACAACAGGCGGAAAGGGAGGAGTCCCGGACGGTGAGGGCCTCGTAGTAGGCGAAGTTCCGGGCCTTCTCCTCGTCGGTGAAGGCGTCGGGGCAGGTCAGCATGGCCAGGACGAGATCGGCCTGTTTGACGACCTGCTTGCGATAGAGGTCGAAGTACGGGAAGTGCAGCAGCAGGGGGTACTGCTCCGGTGCCGTCGCCTCGAAGTCCCACCGCTCAAGGGTGGTGAAGCCCGCCGACTGCTCGTGCACGCCCAGCCTGTCGTTGTACGGCACGGCCATGCGGGCCGCGGCGTCCCGCCAGGCGGACGCCTCCCCGGCCGACGCACCCAGGTCCGAGGCCTCGTCGGGGTACCGCAGCACGCAGGCCGCGGCCGCCTCCAGGTTCCGGCGTGCCATCACGTTGGTGTAGAGGTTGTCGCGGGCGATGGCGCTGTACTCGTCCGGCCCCGTGATCCCGTCGATGTGGAAGACGCCCTCCTCGTCCCGGCAGCCCAGCGAGTGCCACAGCCGGGCGGTGTGCACCAGCAGCTCCAGGCCCGGCCCTCGCTCGAACTGTTCGTCACCCGTGGCGGCCACATACCGCACCACCGCATCGGCGATGTCCGCGTTGACGTGGAAGGCGGCCGTGCCGGCCGGCCAGTAGGCGGAGCACTCAGCGCCGCTGATGGTCCGCCAGGGGAAGGCCGCTCCGGCCAGACCGAGCTGGCGGGCCCGCTCCAGCGCCGCGGGCAGCGTCTCGTGCCGCCAGCGCAGGGCCGGGGCGACGGCGTGCGGAGCCGTGAAGGTGAGCACGGGCAGCACGAACGACTCCGAGTCCCAGAACGCGTGCCCGTCATAGCCGGTGCCCGTCAGGCCCTTGGCCGGTACGGCGCGGCGCTCGGCGCGAGCGGCCGCCTGCAGCACGTGGAACAGGGCGAAGCGGACGGCCTGCTGGATCTGCTCGTCACCGTCCACCTCGACGTCCGCCCGGGACCAGAAGTCGTCGAGGTGGGCCCGCTGTTCGGCGAGCAGGCCCTCCCACCCGGAACTGCGGGCGGCCGCGACCGCGCCCTCCACCTGGTCCCGGACGGCGGGCAGCGACCGCTGGGCCGACCAGCCGTACCCGACGAACTTGACCAGCCTCAGCCGCTGCCCCGGGGCCAGGGTGGCGGTGACGGTGAGACGGCTGACGTCGGGTTCGCTCTCGGCCGACCAGGACGTGCCGTCGGGCCCCTCCACGAGGTGGTCCGCCGCGGCACCCACCCGCTGGCCGCTGTGGCCGGTGCAGTGCAGCAGGCGCAGCCGGGTGCCCTGTGCGAAGTCCTCCTCCGCCCGCAGCGGTGCGTCGATCACGGCGGAGACCCGGGGGTCGCCGGAGGTGCGGGGCAGCTGTTCGTTGGCGACCAGCTCCGACTGGACGGCCACGGTGACCGGCGTGTGGAGCGGCTCCACCAGGTACTCCACGGCGGCGATCGCCCGCTGGGTGAAGGACACCAGGCGGCGGGAGACGACGCGGACCCCGGTCCCGGCCGGGCTGATCCAGTCCACGGTCCTGCCGAGCACACCGGTGCGGAAGTCCAGCACCCGCTCGTGGGCGGCGAGTTCGCCGTAGCGCAGGTCGAACGGCTCGTCGTCGACCAGCAGCCGGATGATCTTGCCGTCGGTGACGTTGATGGCCGTCTCGCCGGACTCCGGGTAGCCATAGCCCGCCTCGCCGTACGGCATCGGGTGCACCTCGTGGACCCCGTTCAGGTACGCCCCGGGCAGTCCGTGCGGTTCCCCCTCGTCGAGGTTGCCGCGCCAGCCGATGTGCCCGTTGGCCAGGGCGAACACGGACTCGCTCTGGGCGAGGACGTCGAGGCTCAGCTCGGTCTCGCGCAGGCACCACGGCTCACAGGCGAAGGACGGGTGGGTGATCACCGCGATCCCTCCAGCAACTGGGCGAGGTCGGTCACGACGAGGTCCGCCCCGTGCCGGCGCAGCTCCGCCGCCTGCCCGACCCGGTCGACGCCCACGACGACACCGAAGCGTCCGGCCCGCCCCGCCTCCACACCGGCCAGGGCATCCTCGAACACCGCCGCCGCACCGGGATCGACGCCGAGCAGGCGGGCACCGGCGAGATAGGTGTCGGGCGCGGGCTTGCCGCGCAGCCCCTGCTCACGCGTGGTGACGCCGTCCACGCGTCCTTCGAACAGGTCCTCGATACCGGCCGCGACCAGCACGTCACGGCAGTTGGCGCTGGAGGAGACGACCGCGCGCCGCAGACCGGCGTCCCGGGCCGCCCGTACGAAGGCCACCGAGCCCTCGTACGCCTCCACGCCCTGCTCGCGGATCACGCGGAGCACCCGCTCGTTCTTGCGGTTGCCCACACCGTGCACGGTCTCCCGGTCCGGCCCGTCGTCGGGTGAGCCGTCGGGCAGTTCGATGCCGCGCGACGCGAGAAAGGTGCGTACGCCGTCCTCGCGGGGCCGTCCGTCCACGTAGTCGTCGTAGTCCTTGACGGCGTCGAAGGGCACGAACGTGCCGCCCTCCCGTTCGGCGCGTTGCCGCAGATACGCGTCGAACGTCTCCTTCCAGGCGGCGGCGTGGACCTTCGCGGTCTGCGTCAGCACGCCGTCGAGGTCGAACAGGCAGGCACGGATGTGATCGGGAAGGCCCAGCACGGCTCACCGTCCGTCCGGCAGATACCAGTGGTGGGGCCGTACGAGCCGCTGGATGCCCTGCGGCCCCCAGGACCCCGGGGTGTACGGCTCGACCGGCGGCGGGTCCTTCAGCAGGGGCTCGGAGACCTCCCACAGGCGATCGATGCCGTCGGCGCTGGTGAACAGGGACTGATCGCCCAGCATGGCCTCCAGAAGGAGATGCTCGTAGGCCTCCAGGGCGTGGTCCTGGGCGAAGGAGCCGGCGTAGTCGAAGACCATCTCGGCCGGGCCCAGCCGCATCTCGGGGCCGGGTTCCTTCGCCAGGAAGCGCGCGGTGATCCGGCCGGGGTCGTCGAAGTCGATGGCGAGCGTGTCGGAGAAGGCCGCCGCGCGGTCGTGGGCGGCCTCCGGGAACATGCGCAGGGGCGGCTGCCGGAAGGTGAGGGTGACCATGTGCCGTCCCTCGGCCAGCGCCTTGCCGGAGCGGAGGCAGAAGGGCACCTTGGCCCAGCGCCAGTTGTCGATCTCGACCCGCAGCGCGGCGAACGTCTCGGTGTCGGAGCCGGGGGCGACACCCGGCTCGTCGCGGTAGCCCTCGTACTGGCCACGCACCACATGTGCCGGGTCCAGGGGCCGCAGACTGCGGAAGACCTTGTCCTTCTCCTCGCGCAGGGATCGCGCGTCGAGGGCTGAGGGAGGCTCCATCGCCACGAGGCCGAGCAGCTGGAAGAGATGCGTGACGACCATGTCCCGGAAGGTGCCGGTGCCCTCGAAGAACCGGGACCGCCCCTGGATGTCGATGCTCTCGGGGACATCGATCTGCACCTGGCTGATGTGCTCGCGGTTCCACACCGGCTCGAACAGTCCGTTGGCGAAGCGCAGCGCGAGGATGTTGTCCACGGACTCCTTGCCGAGGAAGTGGTCGATGCGGAACACGCGGGACTCGTCGAAGACGGCATGGAGGGTGTCGTTGAGGGCGCGGGCCGAGGCGAGGTCCGTACCGAACGGCTTCTCCACGATCACCCGGGCGCCCTCGGCCAGCCCGGTCGCGCCGAGCATCGTGACGACGGAGCCGAACGCGACCGGCGGTACGGCCAGATGGAACAGCCGCCGAGGGCTGCCGCCGAGGGCGCGCTCGGCCTCCTGTACGGCGGCCAGGAGCGGGGCCGGGTCGCCGGGATCGGCGGCCCCGAACGACAGTGCCTCCTCGAAGGCCTGCCACGGGGGCCCTTCGGGTGCCGCCCGGCCGAACCGGTCGACCGCCTGCCGGGCATGCTCGCGGAACTCCTCGTCGCCGAGGGCGTCGGCGGCGGGCGCCGAGCCGACGATGCGGTACCGGGAGGGCAGCAGGCCCGCCCTGGCCAGATGGAACAGACCGGGCAGCAGCTTGCGCCGCGCCAGGTCGCCGGTCGCCCCGCAGAGGACGATGACGTGATCGTCCGGGAGCCGGCCGGGCGGGGCGACGGAGCGGGTGCCGTCGTGCCGGTCGTCAGTGGCCATGGTCTGCTTCCCCGTCCTCGGCTGACCCAGGGTCCTACAAGGCACGGTAGTGGCGACGACGCGGGTCGGCTCGGCGGGCGTGCTCCAGGCGGGCGGCAGCGGCATCCCCGGACCTGGGTGAGGCGGCGAGTACGGCCTGACAGGCGGCCCAGGCGGGTGGGCTCAGCAGTGGTCGCAGACGGGTGAACAGGGCGAGGAGTCCGGTGCCCCACCTCGCCGGGCCGCGCCACGCCTGCTACGGAACCGACGGATTCCCCACCGCCCTGCTGCCTCTCGCCCGCCGAGCGGAACTGGCCGTTTCACGATCGGTTCACCGGCCGCACGTTCACCCCGGGTCCTGCCCTGCGGCGCGACTTCGCCGAACTGTCCGCCGCCACCGAACTCGACATCGCCCGCCTCGACCCCACCTTCCGCGAAGCTGGAGCGCGGGGCGGGCTCCCCACGTGGCGAGCTGCTGCTGGACGCGTTCCAGGTGGGCGAGGAGGGTGCCCCCGGGATGGCCGATGTCCGCCGCGCCGTGCCGACGCAGCAGCGAGACGGCCCGGACGGTGGCGCTTGTCGGGGCGGCCAAGTGACTTTTCCTCTCGGTCCGTTCCGGGTCGGCACCCGCCATGCCTTTGCCTGTGCGTCCGGATCGCAGCGAAGGCAGCGGGCGGGTTGCCGCCCTGGGCCCTGCAAGGATGGTCAACCCTCCCCAGACCCAAGTCAATCCACCGGTTTGCTGGGGAACCTCCAAGCACTACCTTGGAGTTGTGACTCTCGACGATCTCCGCATCTTCGCTGCGGTGTGCACCGCGGGCTCTCTGAGCGCCGTTGCCCGCGACCTGTCCTGCACGCAGTCCGCGGTCAGCCAGCACGTGAAGCGGCTTGAACGGGAGCTGGGCATCAGCCTGATCGAGCGGCACTCACGAGGAGTGATCCCCACGCGAGCCGGGCACCTCCTCCGGGCGGCGGTCACCGACGGCCTGGGCGGGATCGACCACGCCGTGCGCAGAATCGAGGAACTCGCCCGCGGAGAAAGCGGCTCCGTACGGATCACCACCGGCGCCACCAGCGTCCGGCACTTCATGTCCGCCGCTGTCGTCGACTTCCGCCGACGCTTCCCTCGGGCCAGTCTCGAATTCCAGACCGAGACCTCCAGTCGCAGCTGCTTCGACGCGCTCGCCGCAGGCCGCGTCGACCTCGCCTGGATCACCCTCGGACCGCCGGTCCACGGCATCGAACGGCGCACGGTCGCCGAACTGCCCTGGGCGCTCGCCGTCGCAGCCGGTGACCCCTTTGCGGCCAGGCCCTTCATCGCACCCGCCGACTTGCAGGACGCCCGGCTCATCGGGCTGCCGGAGAACTCGATTTCCCGTTCCCAGCTCGACTCCTGGCTGGCGGAATCGGGTGTCCGACCTGTCTTCGACACCAGCGTCGCGGACTGGGACACCGCGATCCTGCTGGCCGAACTGGGACTCGGACACGCCGTCGTCCCCGCCCTACCGGACTGGCGGGGCCCCGGACACCCGGACCTGCGCCTCGTCCCCATACCCGCGCTGCCCGCCCTGACCGCGGGGTGGGCGGTCCGCCGCTGGGACACCCTCTCCCCGCTGGCGCGCGCGTTCGCCGAGACCGTCGCCGAGCAGTGCGGGCAGCGGCCTGAGGCGGCCCCGGCTGACCGCCTCGTCGGTGCCGGAAGAGGTGAACGACCTCTGCACTTGTCGTCGGGGAACGCAGTCCTGCAGCGGACCCGGGACTACTCCGCCCCGGGCTCGAAGTAGCTGCGACAGGTCCGGGCACCAGTGCGTGCCCGGACCCCTGTGGCTTACGCGGCGAGGGCGTGGCCGGGATGCAGAACCACTTTGGTGTAGCCCTCGATGCGCTTGTCGAACTTCTCGTACGCCTGCGGCGCCTGCTCCAGCGGCAGCTCGTGGGAGACCACGAAACTGGGCTTGGCGCGCCCGGCGATGATCAGGTCGCGCAGCTGGCGGTTGTACCGCTTGACGTTGCACTGACCGGTGCCCATCTGCTGACCCTTCTCGAACATCCTGCCGATGGAGACCAGCAGCTGGCCGTGCTTGGCGTGCTCGTCGGGGCCGCCCGGGTCGGAGGGCACGTACAGGCCCGGTACGCCGAGCAGGCCGGTCGGCCGTACCGTCTCGACGAGCGCGTTGAGGACGATGGCGGGTTCCTCGTGGCTGGCGTCGTGCGCCTGGGCCTGGTACCCGACGGCGTCCACGCCCTTGTCGGTTCCCTCTCCTCCCGTCTGTTCCTTGATCTGCTCGGCCGGGTCTCCCTTGGTGAAGTCGATGGGAACGGCTCCGATCTCCTCCGCCTTGGCGAGCCGCTCGGGCACCCGGTCGACGGAGAACACCTTCGACGCACCGCGCAGCAGCGCGGAGTAGGCAGCCATCAGCCCCACCGGACCGGCCCCGTAGACAGCCACGCTCTCGCCGGGGGAGACCTGGGCGAGTTCGCATCCGTGGTAACCGGTCGGGAAGATGTCGGCGAGCAGGATGAAATCAGTCTCGAACTCGTCGCCCGGCGGCAGCTTCAGACAGTTGAAGTCGGCGTACGGTACGCGCAACCGTTCCGCCTGGCCACCGATGAACGGGCCCATCGCCACGTATCCGTAGGCCCCACCGGCGAAGCCCGGATTGACCGTGAGACAGAACCCGGTCCTCAGAGCGAGGCAGTTCTTGCAGAATCCGCAGGCCACGTTGAAGGGCATCACGACGCGATCACCCTCGGCCAGGGAGGTCACGCCGGAGCCGACCTCCTCGATGATGCCGAGGTTCTCGTGTCCGAAGACGATGCCCGACTCGGCAGCCGTGCGGCCCTCGTACATGTGCAGGTCCGATCCGCAGATCGCGGAGGACGTGACCCGGACGAGCACGTCGTTGGGGTGCTGGATCTGCGGATCGTCGACGTCCTTCACCGTGACACTGAAGGGCCTCTCGTAGACAACGGCTTTCACCTCTGTCACCTCCCGTCGAGTGCTGGAAGGCGGCAGCGAGGATGGGCTGCTGCCGGGGACGTACACAAAGGCGCGGCCATCGTGTGCGCTGTGGCCCATGGGCTCGCCTCACCGCCGGTACTTCCAGGTAACGCCCGCGGGTCATGGGGTGCAACCCGCCTCGGCCCTCATCGGCTCGGGGGGTTCGCGGGCGGTGTTGACGTCCTGGTGGGAGGCGGTGCGCCGAGCAGCGCGTCCGCCGAACGGCACGCGGGGCAGATGCTCTGGGCGTTGCGTCCGTAGCGGTGGGTGAGCCCCTGGCAGCGCGGGCAGTATCCGACCTCGTCAGGAGCACAGCCCAGCAGGCGAGCGGCGGCTGTCCGGTCGGTGGCCGGGTCGATGCGCTGGGGCATCTCGTCCATACGTCCGAATGTACGTCCGGCCATCTCTGCGGGAGACGGGTCACCGTGCGGCAGCGTGCACCCCAGGGCTCCCGGAGCCCCGGAACCGCCGCTCACCGTCAGTCCACGGGATGGCCGGGCTCGATGCCGCGGGCGTCGCTGAGCCGCAGCAGCGGTCCACCGGAACCCTCCCGCGCGCCCCACTCGACCGGGGCGAGGACGAAACCGATGTGGTCGCCGCCGCCGGCATGCCCCACGACCCGGCCGACGAACCACGCTTCGGCGTCCTGAAGGACGACGGCGCCGCCGTGCCCCTGCCGCCAGCGGACGTCCCGGAACTTGTCGACCCCGTCGTCGCCGGTCCGCCCCCCGAAGATCTCGGCCAGCCCCACTTGTTCCCTGGCCAGCAGATGGACGGCCAGGAACTGTGCGGACCGCGCCACCCGGAAGGTGTGGTTGACCTCGGACAGCCACACCACGAACCGCACCGGCCGCAGGGAGCACTGCGAGGCGAACCCGACCAGGCACCCGGCCCGTTCCCCGGCCGCCGCGGCCGTCACCACGCACATGTCGGGATCGAGCCGACCTGTGAACGCGTCCATGTCATCCATGTCCGCCATCCTCAGCCCTTCCTGTCGCTCCCGCCGCCGTCGGCCGCACCGCGCTACGGCCCTCCGCTCCCGAAGCTACGGCAATGTGGCTCGCCGAACTCGGGCAGCCCACGAGGTCGCGTCAGGCACGGAACGCCCCGGGCACCCCCACCAACCCCGCCTCGGGTGAGGGTGCCGGATCGTGTCGTACGGCAAGGGCCGGATCACCCCATGCTCCTGGCGCCGTCCAGGGACTCGCGGATGATGTCGGCGTGACCGGCGTGCTGGGCCGTCTCGCCGATGATGTGCAGCAGGACCTGACGGACGGACCAGTGCGTGCCCGGCTCGTGCCAGGGGGCCGGCGGCAGCGGCTGGGACCGGTCCAGGCCGGGCAGCGCGGCAACCAGTCCGTCCGTCCGGCGGGCCACCTCGGCGTACTCCTCCAGCACCCCGGCCAGCGTCTCGCCGGGCAGCATCCGGAACCCGTCGGACCACCGGGCCCAGTCGGCCTCGGACATGTTGCTCCAGTCGCCCAGCACCTCCGGGCCGTGCTCGATGAAGTCCACCCAGGATCGCTCGACCGAGGCGACGTGCTTGATGAGGCCGCCCAGGCAGAGCTCGCTGACGGTGGTCCGCCGCCCCGCCTGCTCGTCGGTCAGGTCACGGGTGGTCAGGCGCAGGAACCGGCGATGGTGAGCCAGTGCCTTCAGCAGGTCGGCGTGCTCGCCGGTGGCCTCGGGCGAGAGCGTGGTCGGGGCGGTGGCGTGGTTCGTCGGGGTCATCGTCTCCTGCTTCCGTCGGTGGTGTTCCGTGGACGAGCACCACGCTAGGAGCCGTATAGGCCGGATCCTGTCCTAAAGGCGCAGGGCCGGGCCCGGAGTGGACACCTCGACCGCGGCGGCTCCCCACGCGTCCGCGCACAGCGCCCGTTCCACCGCGCCGGTGTAGACGGCGGCGGCGAGCCAGGCACGGGCGAAGCCGTCCGTGTCGGCCGGGAGCAGGCGGCCGAAGGCGTCGCGGGCGCGGTCCGCGGCGGCGGAGTGCAGGTCGTCGAGAAGATCGCCTGCGGTAGCGAGGCCGTGGCGACGCAGGCGGGCACCGTCGCCGGACACGCTCCGGGAGAAGGCCAGGACACGGCGGCCCCCGGACACCGCCTGGTGCACGCGACGGCGCAGCAGGTACAGCGGAGCCTCGTCCCCGGAGGAGACGACCGCTGCCGGTGGCGGAACCGTCCCCGTGGGCAGGTCCACGTGCTGAAGGCGGTCCAGGCCCAGGTCCACCCGGGTGGCGGGGTCGGTGGGATGCTCGGTGGCGAGCAGCACGGCCCGGGGCAGCGGCCCTGGCACCAGACGCGCGACGATCCGCAGCCTGCTGCCCCGGGCGGCGGCGAGCAGGCGCAGGTTGTCGCGGTAGGGGAGCGAGGGATCGTCGTGGGCCGTCGCCAGCCGTAGGGGCACGCCCGCACAGTCGGCCAGCAGACGGTCACCCGTCGTCTCCCGGACCGTGCCCGTGAGGGTCACCTCCAGGAACAGCAGGTCCTGCCCGCCGTTCAGGGCCCGGGCCACCTGCTCGGCGACGGGCACGGCCCACAGCCGGTCCAGCGGCTCGCTGCGCCAGGCGGCGCCGGACGCGCGGACCGCCCGTACGGCTGCCCCCGCGCCCAGGCGGCCCGTGGGGGAGACGGTGGCACCGGACACGGCCAGTCCCGCGCGCGACAGTTCACGGTGGGTCAGGGCTGTGTCGCCGATCCGTACGGCCCGGTCGGCGGCACCGGTGGCCCGGGCAGGTCCGCCCGGCGCCACGTCCGACACCGTGTACAGACGTCCGTCGGCGTCGGCGGTCCAGGTGACCGCGCCCGCGTAGCCGGTCGCCGTGAGGACTGCCTCGGAGAAGAGCCCGTACAGACGCAGGGAGCCGTCCGGGCGGTACGGCTGCCGGACCGTGCCGCGCAGTTCGGTCAGCTCCGGGCCAGTGGCGCGCGGGAGGCGGTGGGCGACGCCCAGCACGCCGGCCAGCGCGCCGGCGAGGTCGGCGAGGCGGTACCCGGCGTCCGCGGAGCGGGCCGCGCGCACCCCGGTCACCACCGAGACCGCCGCGGCGGAGGCCCGCGGCAGACCGGAGAGGCGGGCCGAGTGCGCGGCGCGCAGGAGTTCCGCCTGGAGCACGGCGCCGGCACCGTCCGTACCGGCTTCCAGGACGGCGGCGGCCGCGTCGTACACCGCTCGGGCGGCGGTGCGCTGGTCGGCGGTGACGGTGTCGGGCTCCGCCTGGTCCGCCTGCCCTGAGACATCCGCCTGACCTGCCTGATCCGTGCCCGCCCGCTTCGTTGCACGCGGCCGGCCTGCCCGCCGTATGGGGCCTGTCTCCTTCGTCGTCCCCGTCTCTTCCTGTGCCCGCGCAGCCTCGGCCGGGTCCGCGCCCGAGGTGTCGTCGGCGATCGGCGCGGCCGAGGCCGCCGCCGCGCGGTGCAGGCAGTCGGGGGCCAGCAGGCATCCGCAGCGGATCGCGTCCGCGCTGGTCACCGTCCCGCCGGGCGCGTGCAGCACGACGTCGGTCTCGTCGTCCACGGCGATCCGCACGGTGTCGCCGTCACGGACGGCCGGACGCGCCACGAGCTTGGCGACGCCCGCGTCCAGCCGCTTGCGGAGCCTCGGCGAGAGCGCCCCGACGAGTTCGGCGGTGACGGACGGGACGACCGGAGGCAGCTCCGGGCTCATGCGATCTTCTCCCCTACCCAGCGGGCGAGTTCGAGCGGACTGAGGGCGGCGACGGGCATGCCCGCGGCGACGAGCTGACCGGCGACTCCCGTGGAGTAGCGGGGCCGGCCCGTGTCGTCGAGGCCGGCGCAGCCCAGGACGTGGCATCCCGCCCCGACCAGCGCGCGGACCTCGGCGAGCAGGCCGCCGAGCGGATATCCCTCCTCGAAGTCGCTGACGACCACGACGAGGGTGCGCGACGGCACGGTGACGAGCTCGCGCGCGTGCCGCAGACCGGCCGCGATATGGGTGCCGCCGCCCACGCTGACCTCCAGCAGCAGCGACAGCGGGTCGTCCACGTGCCCGGTGAGGTCGATGACCTCCGTGGAGAACGCCAGGAAATGGGTGGAGAGCGTCGGTACGCCCGCCAGCACGGAGGCGGTGAGCGCGGCCCACACCGTGGACGCCTCCATGGACCCCGACACGTCCGTGACGAGGATCAGCCGCCAGTCGGCGGCCCGGCGCGCCCGCGTACGGAAGACCGGCCGCTCGGGGATCACTCGTACCGTTCCGTCCGGGCCGCGGCGCGCGGTCGCCAGGTTGGCCCGCAGTGTGCGGGGCAGGTCCAGGCCGCCGCCGGGGCGCCTGCTGGGCCGCGGCAGGGCCGTGCCGTGCAGGGCGGGGCGCAGGCGCGTGGCCAGTTGCCGGGTCAGCGCGTCGACCAGTCGCCGCACCAGCGGGCGCAGCGCGGCCAGTCGCGCCTCGGGCAGCCCGCCCGCGTGCCGCAGCACGGTGCGCAGCAGGTCCACGGAGGGCCGCACACTGTCGGCGTCCAGTTCGGCGAGGACGTCCGTGCGGCCCGACGCGGCGGCGGCCGCCAGCACTTCCTCCCGGACACCCGGCCCGAACAGCGCGGCCAGTTCCTCGGACCACTCCCGCACCCCGGGGTACGGCGCCTGGCGTCCACCCCCGGTTCCGGCGCCCGTCAGGTCCCCCCGGCTGCCTTCGCCGCGTCCGCTGCCGTACAGCTCGTCCAGCGCGGTCGCCAGCGGTCCGGCGGAGGGCGGCAGCCGGTCCGTGCGGCGGCCGAGGAGGAGACGCCAGCGGTCGGCGGGGGCGAGCTGGTGGTCCTCCGGCCGGGGCAGGGCGGCTTCCGGTGCCGCGTCCTTCGCCGAAAGCCCCGGCGGAGCAGGGACGCTCAGGGCGGGCTCGGCGGCCGCCCCGGGCTTTTCGGTGACGCCCTCGGACACGGGCAGCAGCCCCAACGACCGCAGCGTCTCGCGGGCCGCGTAGTCCGCCCGGGTCCAGGTGGCGAGCGCCGCCGGGTCGGCGCCGTCCGTGTCGCCGACGCGCGCGGTGCCGAGGCGCTCCTCGACGGTGGCCAGGAGACGGTCACGGGCCGCAGGACTGAGGGTGCCGAAGCCGCCGCGCAGCGCGGGAAGCCGGTCCAGGAACTCCCGGTCGGGCAGCTCGGACACCCGGGTGAGCAGCGGTTCCAGCGCGGGCGCCGCCGCCTCCAGCAGCGGACCCGCGGCGGTCAGCAGGCCGCCCAGCCGGGCGGTGAGCGCGGCGCGCGTATCGGGGCCGGTGGCTCCGTCGACCCAGGAGGCCACGCGGTCGCCGAAGACCCGCGCGTCCCCCTGCCCGAGCAGGACCCGCACGGCCCCGGCGGCGCCGCGCATCAGCGGGGATCCGTCGGCGGACAGGCGGTTCAGGGCGTCGGCGAGCCGGATGCCGCCCAACTGGTCGGCGCGGTGGGCGAGTTCCAGCAGGGCGCGGGCATCGGCAGGGTCCTCGGAGCCGCTCAGCCCGTCCACCTGCCGCACCGCCGCGGCCGTCAGCAGCTCCGTCACGGCGGCCGCCCGGGCCTCACGGTCCGCCTCGGGCCCGAGCCCCGGGACGTGACCGGCCCGCAGCCGGTCCAGCAGGGACAGACCGGCGAGGAGTTCCGGCAGCGCACCGGCCCGGGGCAGGACGTCGGCGACATCGTCGAGCCGTTCCTCCGCGAGCACGGTCAGGCCGCACTCCGCCGCCCGTTCGAGCCCTTCCAGGGCCTGCGCGGCGGTCGGGCCGCCCTCGTCCCGCTCCCCGCGCCGCCGTTCGCGCAGTACACCTTCGGCAGCCTGCGCGGGCGTGACCCCGCGCACGCCCGCCGCGGTCAGCATGGCCGCCGTGGCCGGTGTCCAGCGCACCTCCCAGCGCGAGGTGAGGGCCTCCGCACCGGCCGCGCCGACGACCTCCCTGACCTCCCCGTACGGAACCCCGCACACCCTCAGCCGACGCAGCAGCAACTCACGGCGCCGGTCGAGGTCGGACCGCAGCGGGTCCAACCGCAGGTCCCGCGCCGTACCGCCCGACTCGGGACCGGGCAGGCCGAGCCGCGCCACCTCGGCCTCGACCGCGGGGGCGAGGCCGCTGCGCGGCGCCTGCGGGGCGGGGCGTCCGCTGCGCGTGCCGACGAGCACCCGCTCCATCGCGCGCGCCACGGCCCGCCCGCGCCCATACGGCTCTCCTTGCGCGAGCACCGTCTGCACGGCCTCGACGAGTTCACCGCGGCCCGCCGCGGGCAGGCCGCGCAGCCGGGCGAGGTCCGAGGCGAGCCGGTCGACCTCCCGTGCGTCGGCGGGTCCCGAGGGGTGACCGAGGCCGCGCAGTTCGGCGCAGATGCCAACGGCCGCCCGTGTCAGTGCCTCCTGGAGCGCCGCCGGATCGCCCGCCGCCCGCAGGACCATGTCCTGCCACTCCGGATCCCGGATGCCCGCCGGGTAACCGGACCGCTCGTCGAGGAGGGCGTACGTGTACGGGATCAGCGAGGTCGTCCAGCCGGGCCGCTGCGCGTCGGCCGCCGTCCCAGCCGCCCTGCCGGTGTCCTGCCGTACGAGCGGCCGGACTTGGTACGCGTCGGCCTCGACGGCCGTACCGGCCTCCGGGCGTACGAGCGCCGGGGCGTGGAACGCGCCGACCACCACGGCCGCCCGCTCACCTTGCGCGGTGGCCTCGGCCAGCCGGGCCCGCATCCAGCGCTCGCGGCGCAGGTCCAGCTCCGGCACGCCGCCCGAGGCGGCCGCGTCCTCGCGCAGCGCCCACCCGGTGAGCAGGGCCGCCCGGCGCAGGGCCTCGGGCGGGGAACCCGGGGCGGCCGCCTCGACGAGCCGGTCCCAGAGGTCGTCCCCGGGACGCCCCGTCAGGCGCGCCCGCAGGGCGGTGGCGAGGCCGGGACCGCCGGGCCGCTGCCCACCGGACTGCCGTCCCTCGCCCCACCCGCGGTCGGCGAGCGGCAGGTCGCAGGCGAGCACCGGCACGCCGCGCCGGGCGGCCCAGCGCACGGCGGCCAGTTCGGGCGAGAAGTCGGCGAACGGGTAGAACGCCGGACCCGGGCCGCCGCTCCCGTCGGCGGGGGCGGCGGCGAGCGCGACCGGGGCCCGCGTCTCCTCGTGCCCCAGCCACGGCAGCCATTGCTGCATCTCGGCGGGCAGTTCGACGAGCAGCACGTCGGGCCTCGCCTCGTCCAGCAGCGCGGGCACGGCGGCGGCCAGGGACGGCGCGTGGTGCCGCACGCCGACGAGGAAGGGCGCGGACGGGCCGGTGAGGGTGGCGAGAGCCTCGTCCGGCGAGCCGGTGGACGCCCGGGAGCCGCCCGGGTCCGGAACGGCTCCGTGGGTGAGGGACACGGCCGTCAGCCCTCCAGGACCGTACGCAGGTCCCACAGGGTGCGCCAGGTGGCGGAACCCTGCTCGGCGCGGCGCCGGACGGGACCGTCCCAGTAGCCGCGCAGCCGGGCCGCGTCGGCGGGGTCGTCCTTGCGGACCACGCCCAGCAGGTGCCCCGGCAGCAGGCCGAGCACATCGCGGTCGCCCGGGAAGTACGCCGCCGCGAGGGCGAGCGCACCGGCGACGGACACGGCCTCCGCGGTGCTCATCACCGTGGACGGCCGCTCCACCTCCCAGCCCTCGGCCGACCGGCCCTCGCGCAGGTCCCGGAAGGCGGTGACCAGCGCCTCCAGCACGGCGTCGTCGACCTGGAACGGCGCCCCGGCCCGCTCCACGGACGCCCGCGCCTGGCTGCGCACCAGCGCGGTCTCCGCGTCGATGTCACCGATGGGGCCGACGGTCTCGAAGTTGAAGCGGCGCTTGAGGGCCGCGGACATCTCGGAGACGCCCTTGTCGCGCAGGTTGGCGGTGGCGATGAGGTTGAAGCCGGGCGCCGCGTGGGCCAGGGCGTCGTCGGTGCCCGCCAGTTCGGGTACGGCGATCCGCCGCTCGGAGAGCAACGACACCAGCGAGTCCTGCACTTCGGGCAGACAGCGGGTGACCTCCTCGACGCGGGCGATGGCGCCCCGGGACATGGCGGTCAGGACGGGGGAGGGCACGAGCGCCCGCCGGGTGGGGCCCTGCGCCAGCAGCAGCGCGTAGTTCCAGCCGTACTTGAGCTGGTCCTCGGTGGTGCCGGCCGTGCCCTGCACGACCAGGCCGCTGGTGCCGCACACGGCGGCGGCGAGCAGCTCCGACAGCATCGACTTGGCGGTGCCGGGCTCGCCGACGAGGAGCAGACCGCGCTCCCCGGCGAGGGTCACCACGCACCGCTCGACCAGCGCCCGGTCGCCGACGAACTTGCCCTCGATCACCAGGCGGCGCGGCACCCCGACCGGCACGTCGGCGCCGTCGGGCAGCTTCAGGGCCCGGCCGTCGCTGCCCATGACGAACGTGACGACCGCGCGCGGGGTGAGCCGCCACGCGGGCGGGCGCGGCCCGTCGTCGTACGCGGCGAGGAAGGTCAGTTCGGTCGCGTACCGGTCCTCGGGCGGGACGATCTGGCGGGCCGGGGCGGGGGAGAGAGTGGTGGGCATCGGTGCGGGTGCTTCCATGTGCGGGTGGTCGGTGGTGGTCATCGGCGGCGGCCCTTGCGGGTGGCGCGGGTGGTGAGTTCCTCGTAGGCCGGGGCGTCACCGGCGCGGACGCGGTCCCACGCGCGGGTGAACAGCTCGGGCACCGGCAGCAGTGGCACCGCGCGGGAGTGCCCGAGGACCGGGTAGAGGCCCTGCTTCCAGATCTCCACCGGCAGCGCGGGCGACTTCAGGTCGAGCCAGCCGCACGGCAGGAAGAGGGTGCGCCCGGCGCGCGCCCGCTTCGCCTCGACGACCAGGCCGGTCGCCGCCAGTTCCGCGCGGGCCTTCTTCATACGGGCGGGCTTCCAGCCCGTCCAGCGGGCGCAGTTGCGGTCCGTCGGGTCGGGCAGGGCCAGCAACTGCAGGTAGAGCGCCGCCGCGTCCGCGCCCAGACCGTGGGCCTGCGCGACCTCGGTGACCAGGTCGGGGACGCTGAGGGCCGGATCCTGGGCGTAGCCGCTCACTCCGTCCGGATCGGTTCCTGCCTCGAGCGCGCGGGCGAGTTCGTCGCCCAGGATCGTCCGCACCGCCCGCATGCCCTCGCTCCGCCCGGCCCCGACGAGTCCCTCGACCAGTCCGAACACCGGGTCGTCCGCTCCCGCGAGGGCACCCGCGCGGACCAGAACGGTCTCCTGGTCGCCGTACCAGGGGCGCAGCACCAGCGCCTCACCCACGGCGGTGAGACCGTGCGCGTCGGCACCCCCGGTGGCGGGCAGCCCGTACGCCTTGCGCAGCTCCACGGCCGCCGACGAGCCCTTCTCCGTCCACGCCAGGTCGAGGTCGAGCAGCAGGCCGGGGTCGGAGACGCGGCGGCGCAGGGCGGCCAGCCCGTCCGGCAGGACGACGCGCAGCGGGTGCCCGTACGGCAGGGAGTAGGCGAGCCCGGCCAGGGCGGCCACGGCACGCGTGAGGTCGTGCCGCCCGGGCAGTGCCCCGGGGTCGTCCGGCACCAGGTCGCCGTCCTTGCCGGGCCGCTGCACCGTGGTGCGGCTGATCCAGGGGGTGCGCCCCGGGTTGAGCACCTCCTCGGCGGAACCGGTGGGCAGCCCCGCCAGGGAGAGCTCCCCGGCGAGGTCCTCGGGCAGGCGGACCACCCCGTCGAGCCGCTCGGCCCACACCCGGCCCGCCGCATCGGTGTCCGGTCCGGCCGTCCACAGGTCACCAGGGTTCTCGGGCAGCAACGCGCCGACGAGGGCCGCCCGGTCGCCGGGCTCCAGCGAGGCCAGCAGCGTGTCCCCGAGCTGCTTCTGGCGCGGCTTCAGGTCGGTCGCGGCGATCACCTCGTCGGTGAGCTGCGACGGCCGCCCGGCCAGCAGCAGGGCCGCCTGCACGGGCCCCAGCCCGTCCCGCGTGGCGGCGGCCAGGGCGGCGGGCGCTCCCGGCTGCCAAGGCGCGGGACCCTTCTCCCGGATCAGCCCGGTCATCGCGGCCAGCGCGTCGGCCGGGAACACCGGCGGGTGCGCGGTCTCCCGCTCCAGCGTGAAGTGCGCGACCGCGCCGAACACACCGGCCGGGTCGTGGTCCAGGGCCAGCCAGTGCACGAGCCCGTGCCGGCGGTCGACGCCCTGGCAGCCGAGGACCACGACGGTGCGGCCCTCGCGGCGCAGCACCTGGCCGACGCGCTCCTGCCCCTCGTGCGGCTCGCTCAGCACGACCTCGCGCAACGCGCCCCCGGACGTGGCCAGCGGCCCCTCCATGACCGCCTCGAACAGCAGCAACAGGGCTTGGCGGTGGGCCTCGGTCACGGTCGGTGAGGCGGCGCGGTAGGCGAGCGGGCGCAGCACGTCCAGCACGGACGGCCACACCACCCCGATGCCCGGAACGGTGAACTCGTCGCTGCGCCATCCGTCGGCGGCCCCGGTGAGCCGGGAGGACTCGGGCAGCGGCTTGCCGTCGGCCGGTTTCCCGGACAGCACGTGGTTCACGGCGCGTATCTGACGCAGCGCGCTCCAGCGCTGCCCGCCGCCCCACCAGCCGTGCAGGTCGGCGAGACCGGCGACCGCCTCCCGCAGCGTCTGGTCGTCGCCGTTGTCGGGACTGTAGTCGCCGAACATGCCCTCGGTGCGCTTGCGTTCCGCCTTCGGCCGTTCCACGGGGGGCGTCACGAACGTGGCGATCGACTCGGCCAGCCGCAGCACCGCGCGCACGAGGGCCGTGACACCGGTGAGCACATGGGGCTCGGTGAGATCCGGCAGACAACGGGCGACGACCTGCCGCAGGACCTCGTCGGCGGCCGGAACAGTGGGCTTGTCGGGAGTGGCTCCCGTGGGGGTCCCGGCGGCGGCTGTTCCGCTCGCCCCCCGGCCGCCGACCGCGGTGGGCGTCTGGCGGGTTGCCGCAGCGTGCGTCTGGCCGCCTGCCGCGGCGATCTTCGCCTGCCGATCCGCCAGCGCCTGAGCCCCGGCGCGCAGCAACCCGCCCGCCTGCTCGTCGCCGAGCGCCCGCAGGGCCGCCGACGCGCCCTCGTCGCGCGGCCGCAGCGCATGCCAGAAGTCGACGGGCGGAACGAGTCGCGTTCCGGCGGCGAACTCGCCGCCCCGCTCCAACGGCGTCACCCGGCCCAACTCCCGCACACCGGTGCCGTCGTCACCCGTGTACAGGGCGATCTGACGGTACTGCGCGACGACGACGGGCTCGACGCCCCCGGGCAGCCGCAGCGCACCGAGCGGCACACCCGGAAGCCGGTGGTGTGCCGTCGGCAGCGAGACGGTCCGGCCGTCCGGTGTGCCGACGGTGGTGCGGGCCTCGTCACCCTCGCCCTCGGTGCGTACCCAGCGTCCGAGGACCGTGCCGTCCGTGCCGAACGGGCTGTGCTCCAGGCCGGGTTGCAGGGGCAGCACCGTGCAGTGCTGCTGGAGCAGGGTGGACCCCTCGCGGATGCCGGACCGCAGGAAGGCGGGCAGCGAGGCGCGCCCGTGCGTGCCGGTGGCCGGGTCGTACTCCAGCCACACCTGCTGCCGTCCCTGCCGGCCCTGGCGCCAGTACGAGGTGCCGTCCCCGAGGATGCGGCGGCCGGGCGGCAGGACCGTGTCACCGGCGTGCAGGGCGCGCCCACCGGTGGCGCGCCCGCCGCCCGGCAGCGGGATCGACGTCTCGCCCGCGTCGCCGCTGCCGTACCAGCGTGGGAGGCTCTCGCCGCCGAGCGTGAACACCTCGGACGGGCGGGCCGACCAGTAGCCGTACTGCTTGCCGTCGTGCTGCCACATCACCAGCAGCTCGCCGTCCGTGTAGCGGAACGACGGACGCTGCCAGCGGTCCAGCCCCACCGGCAGCCGCAGATCGTGCTCCAGCAGGACGTCCTGGGGGCCCACGACGATCGCCTTGTGCCTGCGCGCGAGGATCAGCGCCGGCCAGGCCTCATGGACGGCGAGGGTGTCGTCGCGGTCGCGCCGGGTCTCCGCGTCCAGCCGCCGCAGCGCCTCGTCGAGGGCGGGCCAGCCCAGTTCGTCCGGGATACCGGCACGCAGGGCACGGCCGAGCAGCGGCGCGACGTCGAGCGCGGCGACCCGGGCGACGGCCTGCGGGCTGATCCGGGCGGCGACCGCACGGAACGGACGCAGTCGTTCCAGCGCCGTGCGAGCGGCGGGCAGTCCGGCCGCGTCGTTCAGTTCCTCGGCGGCGTCGTCCAGCCACTCGCGCAGCACGTCGGCGAGCACGGGGTGCCCGGCCAGGTCCTCCAGCAGCCCGGCATCGGGGCGGTGGCCGCTCAGGTTCCCGACCGCCGCGTAGAGCAGGCGCCGGTGGCGCGGGTCCGCCGCGACGGCCGTCAGGTCCCGTCGGCCGGGCCGGGTCTCCTTCAGCCACTGGTTGAGGGGCAGGAAGACGTTCTCGTCGGCCCCGGGCAGGGCCAGCGGTACGCCCTCCGCCGCGCACAGGTCCAGCAGGTCGAGGTCGGCGCCGGCGTGCCAGCGGCCCGTGAAGAGGTCCACCGGGCGGCCCAGGGCACGCAGGCGGGGGGCCATGCGCTCGACCAGCGCGAGGGTGGCCGGTGACCGGCCGCCGACCGAGCTGCCGTGCTTGCGGTGCAGTGCCCAACGACTGAGCCAGTCCGCCGCGTCGACCCCGTCCGCCGCCTCGGTCTCGCCCGTCAGCAGCCGCTCCGTGCCGGTCTCCGCGAGCAGCGCCAGCCAGAACTCGTCGTCCTCCGTGGACCGGCCCAGCCCGGCCGGCATGATCTCCAGCAGCCGCACCCGTACGGCGGGTTGCTCCTCGGCCAGCACGACGAGCGTCGCCCGGTAGAAGTTCCAGAACGACGCGGGGGCCCGCACCGCCGCCGGGGAGGCGAGCAGGTCCGCGACCAGGGCACACTCCTCGGCGACCCGGTTCAGGCCCGCGGCCTTGATCAGGGCGCGCGCGTCCTGAGGCAGTGACGCGTACGGCGGCATGCCCGCCGCGCAGCGCTCCACGGTCAACTGCCGGAACTGCGCCCAGGCCTCGGCCGGGGTGAGCCGCGCCGCGAGGGCCTTCACGTGCTCCTTGAGCGCCTTCACTGTCAGCGCCCCGGCGAAGGCGAACTCCAGGAAGACCGCCCGCTGCCGCTCCTCGTCCACGGTCAGCGCGTGCACCCGCTCCGCCTCGCGGGCCTTGCCGAAGAAGGCCGCCGCGTAGGTGGTGTTGTCGTGCTGGAGGAAGATACGGGCGGCCTGCTCGTAGAAGGTGGGCAGGAAGTGCGGCACGGCCCGGCCGAGCCGCTCGCCCAGCGCCTCGAAGCCCTCTTTCGCCGCGCCGGGACGGGACTTGGCCTGCCGGGCGAGCCGCTCGACGTCCTTGACCAACGCCAGCGCGTGGTGCCCGTTCGCCGGGTCGTTGACCAGCGCCCACGCGGGAAAGCCGAGGGTCTCCCGGCGCACCTGCCCCACCTCGCGGATCTCCGGCTCCCGGACCAGTCCGAGGAAGTCCAGGGCGAGGTCCTCCGCCTCGCCGAGCGTGCCCGGCACGAGTCGCACGACCTTGCGCTCGTCCAGCGCGGGATGCGTGTACGTGCGGACGGTGAGGACGTCGGCGTCCTCCCGGTCCGTGGCGCTCGGCGGCAGGACGGCGCCGGCGTCGAGCAGCGCGGCGGCAGTGGTCTCGTCGTACGTGAAGCCGTCGTACATGGTTCCGTCGTAGGCCGTCATGCCGCACGCTCCTCGTCCTCGATGTCGCGCCCGGCATACAGTGCCGCCGCCATGCGCATGCCCTCCGACCAGGCCACCGGCCCGACCTCACCGAGCTTCAGCACCCGTCCCGCCGGGTCGGTGAAGACGAGGGGGCCGGTCTCCGTCTCCTCGTAGCCGTCGTAGTCGCCGACCCACACCCGGGCCTCCACGCCGCGGCCGTCCTCCAGCACGGAGCACACGGCGTGGCCGCCACGCACGCGGTAGCCGAGCTGAGTCGCCCGGCCGTGCAGGAACCGCAGTTCCTTGAAGGCACCGCCCGCGTAGTCCTCGACGGAGGCGGCCTCGGCATCGAGTGCGGCGGGCCGATGCCACACCTCGCGGAAGAGCTGCTGGGCGTGCTGCTCGACGCCGAGTTCGACGGCGAACTCCCGCAGCTCCTCCAGGTCGTCGAGCAGCACGGGGTGCGGCAGGCGGACCAGGCCAGGGGTGAGACGCACGGTGTCGCCGTCGAGGTCGACCAGGCCGAGGCCGCGCTCGGGGTCGGCGTCCCGCAGGAACCCGGCCACCACGCCGTCCGCGCCGGTGACCACCAGGTCGCGCAGGGCGGCCTGCCAGGCCGGGTCCGGCCACACGCGCGCGAGGACAGCGAACGGCACCGGCAGCGAACGCACCATCCACCGCTCGACGTCGGCCAGGCACTGCCGTTCGTGCCGCTCCAGCCACTCGACGAGCTGACGCAGCCCCACCACCGCCGGATCGTCGGCGATCTTGGGCGGTACGGACTTCAGTCGCCGTCCCGCCGCGTTGCGGCACACCACCTTGCCGTCGTCGAGGGCGACTTCGTAGCCGCCGGCCGACACCCACCCCATGCGTGCCTCCCGCACCCGCAGTGATCAAGTGACGGGGAACTCTAGAACAGGCCTCTGACAACGCGGTCCGGGTGCGGCCCGGGCGGGCGGAGCCGCAGGTCCTGATCGAGGCGCGCGCCCACGCCCGCCTCGGCGACGAGCCGTCGGCGTGCCGTGCCCTGGCCACCGCCGAGGATTTCTGCGGCAAAGGGCATGGCGCACCGGACACTCCGGAGTGGATGGACTTCTTCTGGCATGCCCGGATCGTCACCGACGCAGTCGAGATCTTCCGTGACCTCCGGAAGACCACATGCCGCAAAAGCAGCCGATGGCGCCGCGGCGTACCCCTCAATCGTCCAGCATCCCGTCGTCCGCGCGGGCGCTCGGCGCGACTCCGGCAGGGCTTCTCGCCCAGCAGCGCAGCGGGGCGTGGAGGTTCGTGATCTGCACAGCCAGGGGCTTCCCTAACTTGGGTGGGGGCGTGGACGATCAGGTGTCGCCCTCGGCGGCGACCGACCCCGCTTTGGCCAGGGCGCTGTCCGGGTCGAGGTACGTCCCGCCGCGCACCCGGGGATGCAACGCGGCGTCGAAGTCGTACCGCAGGGGTTGGCCGGTGGGGATGTTGAGCCGGTGGACCTCGTCTTCGGACAGGTGGTCCAGGACTGTGGCCAGGGCGCGCACGGAGTTGCCGTGGGCGACCACCAGCACCGTGGCGCCGGTGAGGAGTTGAGCGGCGAGCACGTCCGCCCAGTACGGGGCGACGCGGGCGGTCATGTCGGCCAGGCTCTCTACGGCGGGCACGGCGTCGGGGCGCAGGGCAGCGTAGCGGGGATCTGCGCGTAGCCGCGTCAGCTGCTCAGCGGACAGGGGATCGGGCTTGCCGTGCAGCGAGCGGCGCCAGTGGTGGTAGAGGGTGGGGCCCGCTTCCGCGCGGACCTCCTTCTTGCGGCGGCCGGTCAGGGCGCCGTACTGGCGCTCGTTGAGCCGCCAGGTGCGCTGCACGGGGACCCACGATCGGTCCAGCGTGTCGAGGAGGAGGTCGGCGCTGCGGATCGAGCGGGCCATGACCGACGTGTGGACGGTGTCCGGCAGCAGTCCGTGCCGGGCCAGCAGTTCGCCGGCCGTCGCCGCCTCCCGTTCGCCGTTCTTGGTGAGCGGGACGTCCAGCCAGCCGGTGAAGCGGCCGGCGGCGTTGGCCGTGCTCTGCCCGTGCCGCAGCAGGACCAGTGTGCCCGGCACGGTCATGACGGCCCTCCACTCGATGCCTCCGTCGCCGCCTGCGGGAGGCGTCGATCTCGCCGTAGGCCTGGTCGCGGCCCGTCTTCCCCGTACCGGTCTCCTTCCAACCAAGGGGAAGGGCGTGTGGGTCACGTGCCGCAGATGCGCTGTGCTTGGGATGCCGTCCTGTCGAGGTCGGCCTTGGCGTCGGCCACTGCTTGCTCCCCGACGATGCCCGGGTGCCCGCCTTGAGCGATGAGGTCCTGGTACCACTTCACCGTGTCTTCGTAGTCCTTCTCCGCCATCTCAGCGACCGCCATGGCCTTGGCGCAGTCGTCCGGCACGACGACGGACGCTGCGTGAGCTGCTGAGGGCAGAGCGAAGGCAAGGACGGCCGAGGCCACGCCGATGAGCAGGCGTAGAGACACCATGGAAAACCTCCGAACGAAAAAGGCGCTGACACTACGACGTAAGCTCAACCCACCGGCTGGAGTCGGCGGTGGCTACACACCGGTCGAAGGGATTGGAATCGCCCTGCTGCTCCTGGCAGCGCCAAGCGGTCCCACCGACGAGGACGGTCACGGGGGAGCCGTTTGAGCTGCGTGCTTGGTAGGCATTGGCGACCTGAAGAGCGGTGGCACACGACGTGCTGCCGCTCCCGAACACGGCGAGTCCGTGGACACTGTCCGACCCGCAGTACCGGCCGGGCGCCGCGTCAGCGCTCGCGGTGAGCGCAGTCAGGGCCGAGACTGCCAGGACTGCGACGACCGCCGGACCGGCCCTTACCGCTCTTTTCAACGATTGCATCCTGAAGCCCTCCTTCCGCGCCCATGGGCGGCTACGGCATGAGCGAAGCCGCAACTGTGCCAGGCCGAGCGAAGTACCAACTGGGCGTCCGCGCCAGGATCGTGGCCGGTCAGCCGCACCGCCTGCACGAAAGCACCCCCACCCCCACCATCACTCACTCGGCCCAGCCCTGCCACTCGGACAGCCCCTTTCGGCTTCGCCGGGCATCTGCCCAGGGAGGACGTCGATGGTTTACGCCGGGCAATCTGCGGGCTTGCTGGTGGCCGCGGCCATGGTGGCATCAGCCGCCGCGTGCGCGGCGGGCAGCAGCGGCGACGGCGAGGAAGCGGCGTCCTGTTCTACCAGGCCCGGTATCGGTACCGAACGTATCGGGACGTTGCCAACGTGGAGTTCACCGTCGGGGAGGAAGTCGCGGAGGCGGGGACGACAGAGACCGTCTACGAGGTGGACGGCATCTCTCCCGAGGTGGCCATCGCCGTCGGGACACACCCGATGAAGTCGTGTTCGTGGCCGCCTATTCCGGTGCGGAGTTTCCGTCCGAGGCGGAGGATGTGGTGGGTGGCTCGTGATGCCGGGTATGTGGCGCGGCCGCCGGATGGTGGCGGCGTCCGGTGTTGGTCCCGGTGGGTGTGCGGTCCGCGCAGCCTGCCGTGCGCTGCCTCAGAGGTGACGAAGGACAGGGCCGACGTTGCGGCCGCGTCGTTGGCGGAGGGGCGGGCGGGGCTGCGACCGGCTTCCGTGTCCTGTATCTCCCACGGCCAGGACGCGGCGGCTCGTGCCGTGGGCTGTCGCAGCGGAAGCGATGCACATAGCGGAGGTGCTGCACGGGGGCAAGGGCCGGCCGGGACCGACTCCGTGGTGCAGCTGCAGCTCGACGACGGCGCAGGGCTGACCATGCACGTGAACGCGGCCGCCCCCCTCAGGACGGCCCGCAGGGCACCGCCCGGCACGCCCTGGGCGCGCAGCAGTCCTTCGGCGGCGGCCCCGGTGGCCGCGGGTGTGCATTCAAGGCGTCAAGGTGTGCCCGGATCAACGGACAGCCGGACGTTTCACTCGCCGATGAAGCGATCGACTCTCACTTCGGTGAGTGAGTCCAGCGCATCGAGCTGTGCGGCCGCCGCGGCGATCTGGTCGTGTTCCCTCCGCAGAATGCGGATGCGGTAGCACTTGATCACTCGCACGAGGTCGTCCACGGCCAGTTCGGCCTCGTCGTTGTCGACCATGTGGACGATCGACCGCAGTGCTGCTATGGGGCCCTTCTCTCCCGTCAGCCGGCCCGTGATGCTCTCGGCGGCCGCACGGATGAGCACCTCGGGCGAGTCGGGTATGTTCATCTTCTGAGGCATGCTCCCTCTAAAAGTCAGCCGGTCGGTTGGAACAGGCGGTGGTCACACACAGCCGCTTCCTGTCGGGGGCCGCGGTGGTGCGGTAGTACCCGTAGACCGTGTACTTCTTCTTACGGCATCCGCAGCCGGTCCAGTACGAGTACGCTGTGTCCCGCTTGCCGCCGTGGACACCGTCCCACATGTTCGGCCACTTGCCCGAGGCGAGCGCCTTCTTGAGGTCGCTTTGCAAGGCGGCGCTGGACCTACAGGCGGATCGCTCCGCCTTTCCGACGCGCTTGTCCATGACGTGCCGGAGACCGAACGTGCCGTACTTCTAGCCGTTCACCGCGACGTCGGCCGTGCTTGCCTCACGGATGGTCATCCAGTGGCTGCCGGGGGAGTGCGACCACATGAAGATGCGGCACTTTCAGCCTTGCCCGTGCGGGAGGCGCCGTTCTCGTCGCTGTCGGCGACCGTCCCGGCCGAGAGGCCGGCCGTCCCTGCCGCCGGTCCGCCACTCGTCGAGCGCATGACCCGAGGCTAGACCCGTCGCCCGGAGCCCGCCACCGAGGCCCCGCAACGCGTGCTCCGGTCGCCGATCCAACCAGGCCGAGATCACTCGGTCGGGGTTCCTTCGTCAGAAATGGGGCTGCGCCCGCCCTGATGGACCCGTAGGGTGGATCTTTATGAGGAACGGCATCTGATTCTGTGACGCGGCGCGTCGAGAGCGCCGCCCCGTAGCGGCCCCGTCCGCCGAGCCCGCCGTAAGGCCTCGGGCTCTCCCGCGGTGCCGCTCACTGGTGTGCCCTGATGCCTGGTTCCGGTGCCGCTGAGCTGCGGCCTTTCGCTTCCTTTTGTCACCGCCTGTCGGCTGTCCTGTCGAGTCCGGACCAGCGTACTTCTGTACGACCCAGTTCAGAACCGCCCGTGAAACGGAAGGACTTCTATGACACGCCCCGAGAACTCCGCCTCCCGCCATCAGCGCGCCGATGCGCTCATGGACGACCGGCTCGCCGTGCCCGGCGCTGACGACTTCGACGGCGAGCAGTTCGAACGGGAGGAGCGGGCCGCACTGCGCCGTGTCGCCGGCCTGTCCACCGAACTCAGCGACGTCACCTCGGTCGAGTACCGGCAACTCCGCCTGGAACGGGTCGTCCTGGTCGGTATCTGGACCTCGGGCACGGTGGACGAGGCCGAGCGCTCCCTCGCCGAACTCGCCGCCCTGGCCGAGACGGCCGGCGCCCTGGTGCTGGACGGGGTCATCCAACGACGCCAGAAGCCCGACCCGGCCACGTACATCGGGTCCGGCAAGGCCTCGGAACTGCGGGACATCGTGGACGATGCCGGAGCCGACACCGTGATCTGTGACGGTGAGCTCAGCCCTGCCCAGCTGGTGCGGCTGGAGGAGGTCGTCCGCGTCAAGGTCGTCGACCGTACGGCTCTGATCCTGGACATCTTCGCGCAGCACGCGAAGACCCGTGAGGGCAAGGCCCAGGTGGCGCTGGCGCAGATGCAGTACATGCTGCCCAGGCTGCGCGGCTGGGGGCAGTCGCTGTCCCGGCAGATGGGCGGCGGCGGGGGCGGCGGTATGGCCACCCGTGGTCCCGGCGAGACGAAGATCGAGACGGACCGTCGGCAGATCCAGAAGAAGATGTCCCAACTGCGCCGGGACATCGCGTCCTTGAAGACGGGCAGGGACATCAAGCGGGAGGAGCGGCGGCGCAACAACGTGCCGTCCGTGGCCCTCGCCGGCTACACCAACGCCGGCAAGTCTTCGCTGCTGAACCGGCTCACCGGAGCGGGTGTCCTGGTGCAGAACGCCCTGTTCGCCACCCTGGACACCACCGTGCGGCGGGCCGAGACCCCCAGCGGGCGCACGTACACCCTCACCGACACCGTCGGTTTCGTACGCCATCTGCCCCATCACCTCGTCGAGGCGTTCCGCTCCACGATCGAGGAGGTGGCCGACGCGCATCTCGTCCTGCATGTGGTCGACGGGTCACATCCCGACCCGTGGGCGCAACTCGGCTCCGTGCGGGAGGCGCTGCGGGACGTCGGCGCCGCCGCGAGCGCGGAGGTCCTGGTCGTCAACAAGGCCGACGCGGCCGACCCCGACGTACTGGCCCGCCTGCTGGACGACGAACCGGACGCGATCGTCGTCTCCGCGCGGACCGGGCAGGGCGTCGACGAACTGCGCGCCCTCATCGACGAGCGGCTGCCGAGGCCGACCGAGGAGGTCGAGGTCATGCTGCCCTACTCGGCGGGCGGCCTCATCTCCCGCGCCCACCGTGAGGGCGAGGTCCTCTCCGTCGAGCACACGGCGCAGGGCACGCTGCTCAGGGCCCGGGTGGAACCAGCTCTCGCGTCTGAGCTGAAGGCGCATCCGACCGTCTGAACCAGCAAGGGGTGCGCGGTCCACGACCGGACCGCGCACCCGCGGGGCCGCCCCGGCCGTGCCCCCGAGCCCGGGGCCGCCGGAGCGGCGCACATCGGTGTCAGTGACCTGACCGTGCGGTCGCGACGCCGGTTGTCTCGCCGTTCTTCAGGATGAGTTCAGGACCCTCCCAGGAACGGCGCAGCCAGCGGTCGTGGGAGGCCACGACGACGGCACCGGGCGCCGTCTTCAGCGCCTCCTCCAGCTCCTCGGCGAGGCTGAGGGAGAGATGGTTGGTCGGCTCGTCCAGCAGCAGGACGTCCGGCGGCCGGGCGATCAGCAGGGCGAGCGCGACCCGGCGGCGCTGGCCGATGGACAGCTGCCCCACCGGCCTGCCGAGGTCCCGGGCCGGCAGCAGCCCCAGCTGCGACAGCGGCGGGGAGTCCTCCCGTGCGGCCCGCTCGTACAACTGGCTCGCGCTGCGGCGGCCGTCGGCGAAGTCGACGTCCTGCTCCAGGAGGCCGACGCGCACTCCGGGCGCCCGCTCCACCGTCCCGCAGTCCGGTGCGAGGCGGCCGGCGACCACGTTCAGCAGGGTCGACTTGCCCGCCCCGTTGGGGCCCGTGACCAGCAGCCGCTCCACGGGGCCGACATCGAGACGCTCGACGCGCAGCCGCCCGGCCAGCTCCACGGCGCGCAGCGACACCGCGGGCTCGTCCTCCTGAGCCGCCCTCCCGGTGAGCGTGGCGGCGAACCGCAGCGGAGGCGGCGGCTTGCGCACCTGAGCGCGTTCCAGCTCCTCCAGCCGGTGCTGCGCGTTGCGGATCCGCCGCGAGATCTGCCGCTGCACGCGCCCGCCGGCCCGGTCGTAGGCCATCTTGTTGTTGTCCTTCATGGCCCGCGCGTGGTTGACGGCCCGGGCGGTCACGTCCACCGAGGTGCGCAGCTGGGCGAGTTCCTCCTGCTCGGCCTCGTACTGCTGCTCCCAGCGCAGCCGTTCCAGCCGCTTGGCCTCAAGGTAGTACGAGTACGAGCCGCCGTAGTGCGTCACGCCGCCGCGGGAGGGGTCGAGGTCGAGGATGTCGGTGCACACCGCGTCCAGGAACATCCGGTCGTGGGAGGCCAGCACCACCGCGCCGGGCATCTCGTTCAGCCGTTGCTCCAGGAAGCCGACCGCGTCGTCGTCCAGGTGGTTGGTCGGCTCGTCGAGCAGCATGGCCTCCGGCTGACGGATGAGCAGGGCCGCCAGCGCCAGGCGGGAGCGCTGCCCACCGGACAGCGTGCCGAGCGCTCGCGTCGGCTCCACGGAGCCCAGGCCCAGACCGGCGAGCACCAGCTGGGCACGCCGGTCGGCGTCCCACAGGTCGTGATGCTGGGCCCACTCCAGCGTGTCGCCGTAGTCAGCGAGGACGTCCCCGTCGTCCGGACGCTGCTCCAGGAGGGCCGACAGTCTCTCCAGCCGGGCCGCGGCGGCGCGGATGTCGAACAGGGCGTCGTCGACCACGTCCTGCACGGTGGTGTCCGCAGCGAACGGCAGCTCCTGCCGGAGGAATCCGCAGTCCTGGGGCCGTTCGATCGTTCCGGCGTCCGGTTCCTCGACACCCGCGAGCAGCCGCAGCAGCGTCGATTTCCCGACACCGTTCTCTCCGACCAGGCCCACACGCTGACCGGGGGAGACCGACAGCGACAGCCCGTTCAGCACCCGGTGGTCCGCGTAGTACTTGACGAGGTCACCGGCGTGTAAGCGCACAGTTGGCATGGAAAGGGACCTTCTCGTTCCTGATCGGGGGCAGCAAGCGACGGTCGGGGACGGGCGCGCGGCTCCGCCGGCCGGTCTCACGCGGACCGGGGATCGGATTCGGCGGCGCCGGCGGTGCGCGGCTCGTGCCGCACCACCAGGAACGCGGCGACGCAGGACAGTACGGCCAGAACGGTGGCGGTGGTCATGGCGGTTCCGAAGCGCCTGCCCGTCTCGCCGAGGGCGATGCCCACCAGCGCCAGTCCGACGGCGCCGCCGAGCTGCTGGCTGGAGTTGACCAGCGAGGCGATCACACCGGAGGTCCGCTCGTCCGCGCCGTGAGTGGCGGCGGTGGCGGAAGAGGGCAGCCCCGCGCCGATGCCCGTGGCGAACAGCAGGATGCCGGGCAGCAGCCCCACGTAACCGAGGTCGCCGGCCTGGGCCCAGGCGAGCATCAGCGCGCCCGCCGCGGTGCTGACGCAGGCGCCCGTCAGCACCCGGCCCGCGCTGTACCGCACGGTGGCCCTCTCGCCGAGTTTGACGCCGGTCAGCGAGCCGAGCGCGAACGGCACGTAGGCCAGGCCCGCGGTCAGCGGCTCGTACCCCAGGCCGTTCTGCAGGTACAGCGTCAGCACCAGGAAGCCCTGGAACATCGCGGCGCACAGCAGCACCGCCGCCAGCAGCGCCCGGGACCGGACCGGCCCGGCGAACACCCCCTTGGCGACGAGGGGGTCGGCGGAGCGGCGCTGGTCGACGACGAAACCGGCCAGCAACAGCAGCGCCAGCACCGCGGCGATCGCCGTCGCCGCCGGGTTCTCCTCGCCCTCCACCGACAGCAGGGCGTAGACGAGGAGGGACAGGCCGCCGGTGAGCAGTGTGGCGCCGCGCCAGTTCAGCGGCTGGTCGGCGCCGCCCGGATGGACGCCGCGGACCAGCCGGGGCAGCAGGAGCAGGGCCACAGCGGCGATCGGCAGGTTGATGAAGAACACCCAGCGCCAGGAGGCGTAGCCGGTGATGACGCCGGAGAGGATCAGACCGGCCAGGGCTCCCACGATCGCGGTCGCCCCCCACAGCGCGAACGCCCGGGCCCGCGCAGCTGGTTCGGTGAACACCAGGGTCATCAGACCGAGTACGGCGGGGGCGACCAGCGCGGCGCCGAGGCCCTGCAGCGCGCGGGCGCCGATCAGCTGCCAGGGCTCCACGGCCAGACCGCAGGCCAGCGAGGCCAGGGCGAAGATCGAGGTGCCGACGGAGAAGGTCCGCACCAGGCTGTAGCGGTCGCCGAGCCGCCCGCCCAGGATCAGGAAGCCGCCGAAGGTCAGCATGTAGACGTTGATGACCCAGACGATGGACGAGGGGGAGAAGTCCAGTTCCCGCTGGATGGTCGGCAGGGCGATGTTGACGACGTTGTCGTCCATGGTGAGTAAGAGCTGGGTCACACACAGGATGGCCAGGACGGCCTGCGGGTGCGAGGTGCCCGTGTCCTGCGCTGTCGAGGGCGCGCTCTGCATCGGTGGGTGGGGTCCTCTCGGGTACGAAGTCGACGGCGCACCGCGTCAGGCGCGGAGGGTGAACCGCGACAGGGCGGTCACGCTGATCTGCGCGCGGTCGTCCCCCCGAAGGACCCCGGCGCGGAAAGAGGCACCCGTCGCGTGGGGCACGGGGCCACGGACACCGGCGGTGGGGGAACAGGGATGCGGGGGCGCCCACCCCCGCCCGGAGCCCGGACTCCGCTCCGTCCGGCGGCGGCACAGGCCTGGCGCGCGGCTGACGGAACGGGCATGAGTGCGGGCGCTCGCTTCGCTGGGGGTCGACTGCACGGTGGTCGCCGCGATGGCGCGCGCTGGCGCCTGGGCGACGAGCGATGACAGTGTTTCACAGCGCTTCCTGACAGGCCCAGTCGATTTCGGCGGCGGGGGAGGGAATCGGACACGCGGAACGATCGGCCGACCCGTCGGGGTCGTGCGGGTCGGCCGGGGTCCGCGCCAGGCGGGCGTGGTCGATCTTGCCGTTGGCGGTGACGGGCAGGGCATCGGTGAGGGCGATGTGGTGCGGCACCATGTAGGCGGGCAGGGACCGCTCGAGCGCGCCTTTCAGCTCCTCCCGTACGGTGTCCGCGTCGCGCAGCAGCGCCTGCGGGGTCAGGGCCGCGTGCGCCAGCAGCTGCGGCCGGCCGTCGGGTCCCCGGGTGATCGAGGCGACCGCGCGGCGGACGTCCGGGAGCCGGTCGAGGACCGACTCGATCTCGCCCAGCTCGATCCGGTGCCCCCTGATCTTCACCTGCCGGTCCCGGCGCCCCAGGAACTCGATGGTGCCGTCCGTGCGCCACATGCCCAAGTCGCCGGTGCGGTAGACCCGTTCACGCAGGACGGGGTGGACGGGGAACCGGGCGGCCGTCTGCTCGTCGTCGCCGGCGTAGCCGCGGGCCAGGCCCCGGCCGGCGATGTGCAGTTCGCCCGCCCGCCCCACCGGCTGCGGGCGGCCCTCGTCGTCGAGGACGTGGAAGAACTGCTCGCGCAGCGGACGCCCGTAGGGGATGCTGCGCCACTCCGGCGGTACCTCGCCGACCGGGTGGCAGATCGACCAGATCGCCGCCTCGGTGGCGCCGCCCGCCGAGATCACCTCGACGTCCGGCACCAGGGCGCGCAGCCGGTCGGGCAGCGTCACGGGGATCCAGTCGCCCGACAGCAGCACCCGGCGCAGCGGGGCCAGTTGCCGGGCCGCGGACCCGGGGTCGGCCTCGGCCAGGTCCAGCACCATCTGCATCAGGGCGGGAGCGGTGTTCCACAGGGTGACGCGATGCCGCTCGACGAGGTCCATCCAGTGCTGCGGGTCGCGCTCACCGTCCGGGTCCGGCAGGACGAGTGCGCCGCCCGCGCCGAGCACTCCGAAGATGTCGTAGACGGACAGGTCGAAGCCGAGCGCCGACAGACCGAGCACCCGGTCCGACGGCCCCACGCCGAGCCGGTCGGTGATGTCGTCCACCGTGACGCGGGCCGCCGCATGGTCGACGACGACACCCTTCGGCTCGCCCGTCGAGCCGGACGTGAAGATGATGTACGCCGGTGAGTCCGGCGCCGTCCGCGGTGCGGGCTCGCCGGATCCGGGGCCATGCCCGGCGTCGCCGAAGAGGGGACCCGCGGCGGCGGTGTCCCCGGTGTCCACCGGGACGCGGGTCACGCCGGCCGGCAGCTCGGCCCGCGCCTCGGCCCCGGTCGGCGTGTCCGCCGCGACGAGGGCGTGCGCCAGGCCGGAACGGCGGCAGACCGCGGCGATGCGGGAGGCGGGCCAGTCGGGATCCACCGGCACGTACACGGCACCGCACCGGGCCGCCGCGGCGACGGCCACGATCTGGTCGAAGCACTTGGGCAGGGCAACGGCCACCGGGTCGCCCGGCCGCACACCCGCTGCGGCCAGCCGCCCTGCGAGGACCGCGGCGCGCGCGGCCAGTCCGCCGTGGGTGAGGGCACCCGAGGAGCCGAGCAGCGCCGGCGCGCCCGGGGACCGCCGGGCCGCAGCGTGCAAGGGGTCGTCCAGCAGGGGCCCGGCGTCCGGGAAGGGACGGGCGAGGAGCGGCTCCTGGAAGGTGAACGTCGGCGCCCAGCCCAGGTCGACGCGCCGCCAGACGAGGGGATCCTCCGCGAGAACGGCGAGCAGTGTGCCGTACGCCTCGCCGAGACCGGTCAGGAACGCGGCGTCGGCACCGTCCGATTCGCGCAGTTCCCACACGGCGACGAGTGCCGGACCGGAGTGGTCGAGCCGGTGCGCGAGGACCGGGGAGGCGAGGGGCGGAGTGCCGGTCTGCTCTGCGGGGGCCACCGCGAACACCACCCGGGCCGCGCCCGCCGAGGGGTGCAGCGCCTCGGCCGGGGCGTGGGCCACACGGCTCAGCTCACGGGCATAGGCGCCGAGCCCGGACCAGCGCAGCGGGTCGGGAGCCGGCGCCCGCAGGGTCCGCGTCGGCCGCCCGTCCGCCTCGAGCCGCACCTCCAGCCGCCCGGTGCCGCAGGTCCAGCGGGCCACGGTCAGCAGGGCAGCGGCGTACAGCACCGTCTCCCGCGTCAGTCCCCACTCCTCGCCGCACGCCGACAGCCGACCCGCCAGGTCGGCACCGAGCGGCACGAGCCGACGCGGCGGGGACGCGTCCGGGACAGGAGCCGCGCCGGACCGGGCAGGGGCGTCGGCGTCGCGGGCGAGCAGAGCCGCGATCGAGCGGGCCGAACCGCCGTCGAGCAGCCGGCGCAACGACAGCCCGCCCGCGCCGAGCGTGCGCAGGTGGTGCTGCAGCCGCAGCGCGGAGCGGGCCTCCAGGCCGAGGGCGGTCAGCGGCTGGTCGGGGTCGACGCTCCGCCGCGGCACGCCGAGGACGGCGGCGACATGGCCGGCCAGTTGCTCGGCCGTGACCGGGGCCTGCGGGGTGGTGGTCATGCGGGTCTCCTCGGGGGCGGAGCGGGGCGTGGGTGCGGACGGGAGCCGGCCTGGTAATGGGATGGCTGCTGGGCGGGGCTTCCGGTCACCGGCGTGGTTGCCACGCCGTGTCCAGTGCCGCGTGGACGTCCGCGGCGATCCGCGCGGCGGTCTGCGGAAGCTGGGCGGTGAAGTAGAAGTGGTGGCCGGGGAACAGGCGCAGGCCCTGGAAGGCGGAGGTGCGGTCCGCCCAGCCCGCCAGCCGGGCGGGGGTCACCATCGGATCGTGCGTGCCGCCGAAGACGGCGAGCGGAACCGGCGGCAGCCGGTCGGCCGCGTCGAACCGCCAGGTCTCGACGATCCGCAGGTCGGCCCTGAGCACCGGCTCCACCAGCGACCACAGCTCGTCGTCGCGCAGCACCGCCTTCGGCGTGCCGCCCAGCCGGGCGATGACCGCGCGCAGTTCGGCCGAGGGCAGCAGATGGCGCGGCTCCTCACCGGTGCCGCCGTCCGGCGCCGGGGCGCCGCGCGCGGACAGCCCGAGCCAGCGCGGCAGCCGGAGACCGTCGCGGTCGAGCCGGAGCGTCAGGTCGTGGCAGAGCAGACCGCCCATGCTGTGACCGAAGAACGCGAACGGCCGGTCCAGCCACACCAGCAGGTCATCATGGACACGGTCGACCAGCGACCGCGGTTCCACCAGCGGCTCCTCGTGCGTCAGCCGGCCGCGCCCCGGCGCGTCGACGAGACACACCTCCCAGTCCTCCGGGAGTTCCCGGGCAAGCGCCCGGTACGGCACGTGGGAGCCGCCCGCGTGGTGGAAGACGAACAGCCGCAGCCGCGGATCGGCCACCGGGCGGCCCTGGAAGACGGTGCTCGTCGCGCTCACGGCCGCTCACCTCCCGCCGCGGCGGCAACCGGCGCGCCACGGCCGCCGGACGACCGCGCCCACGCCTCGCAGATCCGCCGGACCATTCCGGTCAGCACGGTGCCCCCGCCGACCTCCACGAACCGCGGCGGCGGCCCGTCGCGCCGCTCACCGCCCGGCCCGTGGCTGCGCACCCACTCCACGGACTCCGCCCAGCGCACCGGGTGGTCGACCTGCTCGGCCAGGGTGTCCGCCAGGTCCTCGTACCGGTGCGGCCGGGCCGTCCGGTTGGAGACGACGGGGAACCGCGGCGGGCGGAACGCCGTACGGCGCAGCAGGGCGGAGAGTTCCCGGGCGGCCGGGCTCATGTGCGGGGAGTGGAACGGGCCGCTGACCGGCAGCCGGCGGGCCAGGCGGGCGCCGGCGTCCTGGAGGATCAGCTCCATCATCTCCAGGTCCTCGCGCGGACCGGCCAGCACCAGCTGGTCCGGTGCGTTGAGGTTGGCCAGGTGCACGGAGCCGAACCCGGAGCGGTGCAGCAGGAAGCGCAGCGCGGTCTCGCGCAGCCCGATCACCACGCTCATGCCGCCACCGGTGATCCGGGCCATGCCGGCCGCGCGGGCCGCGACCAGCTCCAGACCCTGCGCGAACCCCAGCACCCCTGCCGCCTCCAGGGCGTTGTACTCGCCCAGGCTGTGGCCGAGCGCCAGGTCCGGCGGGCCGTCCCGCTCCACCTCCGCACGGTAGGACAGCGCGTTGACGACGTACACGGCGGGCTGGGTGTACCGGGTGTCGTCGAGCTGACCGTCCCGCCCCCCAGTCAGGCAGAGCTCGCGCACCGAGTAGCCGAGCACGGCGTCGGCTTCCCCGGTCAGGTCCGGATAGCGGTCGAAGAGGTCCTTGCCCATGCCGGGCCGCTGCACGCCCTGCCCGGCGAACATGTGGACGGTGGTCATGGTGTCTCCGCCTCGGCGTCGGGGTCGGGGGTGCCGCCGCACCGGGCGGCCAGCAGGGCGCCCAGCGCCGCGGCGTGGGCACCGGACAGCAGGCTGATGTGGTTGCCGGGAACCTCCTCCACCGTCACGTCCGGACAGTGGTCCTCCCAGCCCAGGGCGGGGCGCGCGTAATACGTGCCGGAGGCGTCGAAGGAGCTGCCCCGGCCGAAGTCGGTGTCCTCGGCCCGCAGCACCAGCAGTCGCCCGGCGTACGGGCCCGGGCGATAGTCCTCGACCGCGCCCAGTGTCTCCCGCAGCAGCGCGAAGGGATCAGGTCCGCTGTTGCCCATCCAGTCGGCGACCTGCGCGAGTTCGTCCAGGTACTCCCGCGGCGCGGCGACCGGAGCCGCCTTCGGATCCGAGGGCGCGCCACGCTCACGGCCGGCACCCTCCCGGCCGCCGCCGGCGGCGCGGCGCTCACGGTCGTAGGCCGCCACCTGCTCCAGGAAACTGCCGTCGGCCGTGGTGTCGGTGCGCGACCCGGTCGGGGCCGCCGCGTCGAGCAGCACCACCAGGTCCGGGGCGCGTCCCCGGGACCGCAGCAGGCGGGCCAGTTCGTAGGCGATGACCCCGCCCCCGGAGAACCCCGCCAGGACCAGCCGCTCGCCGGCGGCGGCCGGGGGCAGCGCGTCGGCGTACGTCCGCGCCAGCTCCTCCACCGTGCGGTGCGGCGGCGGCCCCGGCAGCGCGATGCGTGGATCCTGCACGCCGACCAGCCGCGCCGACCCCGGGAAACGCGCGGCGAGTTCGCCGTAGCAGGCGACCTGACCACCCGGCGGGGGCAGCAGGTACACCGTCACCGGGTCGGCGTCGCCGTCCGTCTCCCGCAGCGGCACCAGCACGGACCGCGACTCGCCGCCGTCCCCGTCGTCACGGCGCCGTTCCAGCAGCTCCGCCAGTTCCCCGGCGGTGGGGTGCCGCAACAGATCGGCGAGCGTCAGACCGGGCGCGCCGGCCTCCTCCAGCGCCCGCAACAGCCGTACGGACAGCAGTGAGTGGCCGCCCAGGGCGTAGAAGTCGGCGTCCGCCTCGACGCCGGCCACGCCCAGCACCGCACGGAAGGCGTCCCGCACGGCCCGGCACGCCCACGCCGAGTCCGGCCAGGACACCGTACGGCGGCGCGTGGACCCCGTGCGGGGGCCGACCCGGGGCAGTGCGGCGTCGGTGACCCCACCCACCAGATCCGCCACCGTCAGGCCCTGCGGATCCTCGGCGAGGCGGCGCAGGCACGTCTCCCACAGCGCGGCGATCCGGGCGGTGTCCGCGCCCTGGAGCCGCCACGGATCGCGCACGAACTCCGTCACCAGCGCCGACTTCTCACGGTGCGCGAGCGCGGTCACCGCGTACGCGGTACGGGCCCCCACGGCGGTGGGGACGCCGACATCGGCGCCGGACGCCGCCAGCCGCTCCCCGACCTCCCGCAGCGCGGCCGGATAGTTCTCCACCACCAGCAGGCTGTCGAACAGCGGGCGGCTGCCGGGCAGCCCGGCCCACTCGTGCACCTGACCGGTGCTCACCCACTCCTGGTCCTGCAGGCCCAGCGCCGCCTCGCGGGCCCGCTCGACGAGGTCGGCGACGGAATCGTCCGGGCCGACGTCCAGGTCGAGCGGGAGCGTGGTGCTGAGCATGCCCGGCATCCGCCGCACCCCCTCGGGACCGTCGGCCCGGCCGGACAGCGTCACCCCCAGCCGGGTCCGCGCCCGGCCGCCGCCCCCGGCGCAGCGCCACAGCAGCGCGGCCCACAGCGCCTGCAGCACGTTGGACTCCGTCGCCGCGTGCTGCGCCGCCCACACCCGTAACCGGTCCATGGTCTCCGCGTCCACCTCGACGCGGACCGGCTCCGGCTCCCCGCCCGGATCGCGGGACGGTCCCGGCAGACCGGGCAGCACCGCCGCGTCCGCCGCACCGGGCCCGCCGAGCCGACGGGCCCAGAGGGCGCGCGCACCGTCGGTGTCCCGCTCCGCCAGCCACCGCGCGTGGTCGCGCAGGTCGGGGCGCCGCTCGACGACCGACGCCGGGTCGGTGCCGTCCAGGTACGCCTCGTACAACTCCTCCAGCAGCAGCGCGATGCTCCAGCCGTCCAGCAGGGCGTGGTGCAGCGTCAGCAGGATGCGGTGCCCCTCCGGCTCCTCGCGGACCGTGACCCGCAGCAGCGGCGCCTCACCGGGCGCGAAGCCCCGGTCCCGTTCGGCGCGCACCACCTCCTGCCAGGACGGCACCGGGCTGCCCGGCGTGGCGGTGGCCCGGGACCAGCTCAGTGCCGGTTCGACGTCCGGCGCGGCGGACAGCAGGGGAGCGGCCCCGTCCGTCACACGGGCGCGTAAGACGGCGTGGCGGCGGAACAGCACGCGCCAGGCCCGCTCGAAGCGTCCCCGGTCGAAGGCGCCGCGCCACCACCAGTGGAACTGCTCCACGTGCCGCCCCGGGGACGGTGCGGCAAGCGCCTCCACGACCGCGCCGTACTGCTGCGGGGTCAACGGCCAGGCACACGGTGGGGCACCGCCGGGGCCGGATTCGGTGGCGGGGGCGACGGAACCTGTCAGGCCGGCGGCAGGGCCCGTGCCAACGGACGTGTCACGGACGGCGAGTTCGTCGAGGACCGCGCGCAAGTGGCCGGACAGGGCCCGTACGCTGTCAGCGTCCAGGCCGTCGCTCGGTGACGGCGCCCAGGCCACACCGACCCGCAGCCGCCCCTCCCGTACGACGGAGTACACCTCGGCCGCGTACAGCCGCTCGGCCCGCGCGGACCGGTCCTCCGGCGGGGGCGGGGCGGGGGACATCCGGGAGGAGACGACGAGCCGGTCGACCTGACCCAGGTGGTTCACGGAGACCAGCGCGGCGGGCATGGCGGCCAGTTCCTCACGCAGCTCCGGGTCCGGCGACAGATGACGGTACGTCAGGAAGCTTGCGCAGTCCGGCCGTGCGGCCAGCGCGGCGCCGACCTCGCGCAAGTAGGTCTCGGCACCGCCCTCCCGGGGGCCGCTCAGCACCACCGGGTCGACCGACGTCAGCCACCCCACCGTCCTCGACAGATCCGCCGGGCCGGGCCCGTCGGTGCCCCGCATCGGCTCCCCGGCGGGCCGGCCCGTGGTCTCGACGTCGAACGTCACGATGCGGCAGCCCCGCCAGCGGGCCAGCGCCAGCGCCACGGCGCCGGTCAGCACCGCGTGCACCGGCTGTCCCAGGCGCCGGGGCACCTCGGTGAGGAGCCGCGAGGTCGCGTCCCGGTCCAGCGAGAAGCCGTCGTGCCGCCTGTCCGCCTCCGGGCCCGGGGGTACGGACGCGAGCAGCCCGTCGCACTCCTGCCGCGCACGGGACACCGCCCGCCAGTACTCCGCGCCGTCCGCCTCACGGGCGGCGAGGGCGAGCCGGGCGGTCCACTGCCGTTCCGTCGTGTCCTCGGCAGGGAGCCGCGGCAGCTCACCGTTCTCCAGCGCGGTGAGCGCCGCGTCCAGGTCGGCCAGCGCGATGCCCCACGAGACGGCGTCGACCACCAGGTGGTGTGCCGTGATCCGCAGTTCGTCGCCGTCGGGCCCGCCACGCAGCAGCAGCGCCCGGACGGTGCGGCCGACGGTGGGATCCAGGCTCCGCTGGGCCTCCCGCCACAGCCGCTCGGCCTCGTCGGCACCGGCCCCGTCGGCCACCGTGAGCAGATCGCGCACGCCCTGGCCCGTGGGCGGACCGGCCGGCCGTACACGATGCCCCGCCGGTCCACCGGGCTCGATGCGCGCGGTCAGCGCGGGGTGCGCGGTCACGACGACCTGGAGGGCCAGACGCAACAGCAGAGGATCCACGGGCTTGCGCAGACGCACCGCGACGGACTGGTTCCAGTGCGCCCGGTCCTGGCAGACCTTCTCGAAGAACCAGGATTGGACGGGGGAGAGGTCCGGGACCGGGGCGGAGGGCGGCGAGCCGGTGTCGGGCGCCGTTGCCGTGGGGCCCCGTGACGGGGTGTCCGCGGCCGGGGACTCCGTCACCGCGGGGGCCGGCGCCGGGGACCCGGCGAGGGAGCGGGCCAGGTCGGCGGGTGTCGGGTGGCGGTAGATCCGGCGGACGGTCAGGTCGAAGCCGGCCTGGCGCAGCCGCGCGACCAGCTGTACGGCGAGGACCGAATCACCGCCCGCCGCGAAGAAGTTGGCCTCGTCCAGGTCGTCCTCGGGCGCCGCTTCCAGCAACTCCCGCCACGCCTCGCGGGCGGCGGCGAGGGCTCGGTCCTCGGAGACGGCGGGGGCCTCGGACTTCGGTGCCGCGGAGTTCGGTGCCGCGGAGTTCGGTGCCGAGTGAGCCGACGCCGAGGGGGCCGGGGCGGCGGGTGTCGGTGCGGCGGGCGCGTGCCCGGTCCGTTCCGTCGGGTCGGTCACCGCCTCCCGCAGCACCCGCTCGACCGGGGCCTCGGGGCGCGCGGCGAGCGCGGTCGCCACCGACGTCACCTCCGCGGCGAACCGGGCCGCCGAGGCCCTCTCGAACCGTTCCGTGTCGTACTTGAGTTGGCCCCGGATCTCGTCGTCGTGCTCCACGAGCGTGAGGTTCACATGCCCCACACCCGGCTGGTGCACCTCCTCGACGATCTCCGCGCGCACCCCGGGCGCCACCTCGCCCGCCGTGTCGCCCCGCCACCGCTGGAAGGCGAACGGGCAGGTGAACGGGGAGCCGTCCTCGGGGTCGAGGCCGTCCAGCAGCTCCGCGATCCGGGGGAAGGGCAGGTCCGCGTGGTCGAGGCACTGCGCCAGTTCCGTCCGGACGGCGCGGACGTACCCGGCAGCCGTCGGCCCGGACGGCCCGGCCGCGTCGACCGGGAGCGGAGCACGGACCGGGATCATGTTGATCAGGCAGCCGACGGTACGGTCGAAGCGCGGGTCGTGCCGGATCGCCGCTGGCGTGCCCACGGCCAGCCGCCGGGCCGGGTCGTGGCGTCCGAGCACCAGCAGGTAGGCGGCGAGGAGTACAGCGAACACGCTGGTGCGGTGTTCGGCGGCGAAGGCCCGCACGGCCTGCGTGGCGGACGGGTCGAGACGGACCGGCACACGGTCGGAGACGCGGGTGCGCACGGTGGTCCCGGGCCGGTCGAACGGCAGCGTGGGCGCGCCCGTCACCCCGTCGGTCCGCTTCCGCCAGAAGTCGGTCAGCGTCCGCTCCCGCTCCGGGGAACGCGCCGCACGCGCGCGGGCGTACGCGGCGAACGGCGCCCCGGCGGGCGGCAGCCGCGTGCCGTCCGCCCCCGCCCGGTACAGCGCCCACAGGTCCTGAAGCACGATGACCGCGGAGTCGCCGTCGAACACCACGTGGTGGGCGACCAGCAGCAGATGGTGGTGGTCGGCGGCGTGGCGGAAGAGGACCGCACGGAGCACGGCGCGGTCCGGGTCGAGCGGCCGGGCCGCCTCCTCCCGTACCGGTGCGAGCGGGTCGTCCGGTGCCGCGCCCTCGGCACGCGGATCCCGGCGCTCCAGGCGCGGTGCCGGCGTGGCGGGCGCCAGCACCGGTCCGCCCGGCCGGTCCTCGACGCGGGCTGCCAGTACGGGGTGACGGGACATCAGGTCGCCGAAGGCGCTCACGAGCCGGTCGGGTTCGAGCGGGCCGCGCAGCTCGACCGCGAGCGGGATGTCGTACGACCCCGCGTCCGGGTCGAGGCGGTGCAGGAACAGCAGCCCACGCTGCTCCGGTGTGAGCGTCACCGCCGTGTCGCCCGAGGCGCCGTGCAGCAGGGCTCGCAGCCGCGCGCGCTTGGCCTCGACGGTCGTGGCGGGCAGGTCGGTCGTGGGGAGGTGTGCGGGCGCGCTCATGTCTCCTCGACGGGGGTGGGGGCGGCGGTGGGCAGGGGGCGGGATCCGGCGTGGCGCGCCAGTAGTACGTCCAGCTCGGCCTCGTCCAGGGCGTCGATGTCCAGATCGGCCGCGAGGGCGGGCTCGTCGTGCGGGAGGTGCGCGGCGGGCGCGCCCAGTACCTCGGGCTCGTCGCGAGGGCCGGGCCCGCCGGGCGCGTCCGGCGCCCGAGCGCCCGTGGAACGGCCGAACGCGGCCTCGGCGATCGCGCCCAGCAGGGGCTGCTCGTACAGGGCGGTCAATGTCGGCGCCCGTCCGCCCTCGCCGGCGATGGCGCGGGCGATACGGACCAGGCGCAGGCTGTCCACGCCCAGGGAGAGCAGGTCCGTGGAGGCGTCCAGCCGGCCGGCGGGGAGGCCGGTCACGCGGGCCACGACCTCCGCCGTGCGGTGCAGGGCGCCCTCGTGGCCGGTGCCGGGGGAACGGGTGACGGGCGTGCGGTCCGCGGCCGGGGGCGACTGGCCGGGGCGTTGCTCCTCCGGTTCCGTCACGGGGACCGGCGTGGCGCGGCTGGTGTCCCCGGGGCGCCGGCGGACGGGGACCGGCGTCGGGGGCAGTGCCGCGGCCGGGTCCGTCGTGAGGGGCCAGGGGGAGTCGGCGCCGGTCAGCCAGCCGTCCGGCACGTCCGGTGGGGTGTTCCCGGCGGCGCGTACGACCACTGCGCCGTCCTCGGCGGGCACCCGCGCGGCCAGTTCGCGCAGCGCGGGCACGACGCTGTCGGCGGTGGCCACCACCGCCGCCCGGCATGCCCGGGGGCGGCGGCCCCGGCACAGGGCCGTGACGACGGCCGGCAGGGGTGGCCGCGCCTCCTCCACGAAGGCCGCCAGCCGCAGCGCGTACCGGGTCAACTCGGTGGGCGTGTCGGCGCTCAGCGGCAGGGTCACCGGGCCGTCCGGTGCGGGCGCGGCGGTGCGCGGCGGTGGGGCCTCGACGACGAGGCTGACGTAACCGCCCGTGCCGGCGAAGCTGTTGACGAGGACCCACCGGGGCGGGTGCGCGTCCTCCTCCGCGCGCACCAGGCGTACCCGGCCGCCCCCGCCCGCGAGCGTTCCGTCGCCGCCGGTGTCCGGCACGGGCGTCGGCAGGAGCCTGCCGCGCCGGAACTGGGCGAGCACCCGGGCCAGCTGGCCGAACCCGGAGGCGGCCTCCATGTGCCCGAGGACGCCCTTCACCGAGCCCACCGGGAGCGGTCGGGGCCGGTCGCCGAACACCCTGCCCAGTACGTCGAGTTCGAGGGCGTCGTTCAGGGCTGCGCCGGTCGCCGACGTCTCGACGTACCCGATGGCGTCGGCGCTCAGTCCGGCGTCGGCCAGTGCCGCCCGTACCGTCTCCTCCAGGCGTTCCGGACCGGGCATGCCGTAGTCGCGGGTGCGCCCCGCGTGGCGGCACGCACCGCCCCGCACCACCGCGTGCACCGGGTCGCCGTCGGCCAGGGCGCGGGCCAGGGGTTTGAGGAGGACCGCGCCGATGCCCTCGCCCGGGATCCAGCCGTCCGAGCGGTCGGAGAAGGGGCGGGAGTCGGCGGACTCGGCGAGCAGCCCGGCCTGCGCGAGGAACTCCAGGTGTGAGGGGTCCAGGACGAGGTTCGCCCCGGCCGCCACCGCGGCCGTGCACTGCCCGGTACGCAGCGACCGTACGGCGGCCTCGACCGCGGCGAGGCCCGAGGCGCAGCCGGAGTCCATCACCAGGCTGGGGCCGCTGAAGTCGAAGACGTGCGACACCCGGTGGGCCAGTCCCGTACCGGTGGGCACCGCGGCCGTGCCGTCGTTGCCGCGTCCCCTTGCGTGGTCGTGCCACATCGCTCCGGTGAACACGCCCACCGGGCCGGCTGCGGCGAGCCGGTCCGCGCGCACGGCCGCGTTCTCCAAGCAGGCGCGCACCGTCGCCAGCAGCAGCCGCTCCTGCGGGTCGACGGCCGGTGCGGTGTCGTCCGGGATCCCCGACTCGCCGGGCTCGTCGTCCCCCACGTCGTCCAGGTAGGCGCCGACCGACGCGCCGCCCCGGTCGGTGCGCACAGGCCGGTGCGGGGCGCGTGCGGCGGGCGGCGGGCCGATCGCCGTGCGGCCCTCGGTGAGCAGCCGGGCCAGCCCGGCCACACTGTCGGCCGGGTCCGTGCCGGGCAGCCGGGCGGCGAAGCCGACAACGGCCACCGCGTCCGGCGGGACGTCGTCCGCGTCGGGCAGAGCGCCGCCCCACAGGGACACCAGCAGCTCCTGACCGTCGTCGAGGGCGAAGTGGCTCCGCACCGACGCGAAGTCCATGTCGCCGACCGGGCACAGCCCCAGACGCAGCCCGCCCGCGCGTTCCATGGCCGCCTGGGCCATGTGGCCGGCCTCGATCGCGGTGTACCGGGCGGCCAGGACCTTTCCATACGCGGGTGCGATCGCCGCGGGCGTGGACACCAGGAACAGGCCGAAGGCCGCCCCGTCGAACACCAGCCGGTTGTAGCGCACATGGCACTCCGCGTCGATCACGTCGCCCTCGGCCAGCAGCACGAGGGAGCGGGCGACGGGGTCGAGGTAGTACACGCCCGCGGCGGCGCCCGTCACCCGCCCAGGCTTGACGTACACGTACACCTGGACCGGGTACAGGCCGCCGGCCGACGGGTAGGGGCGCCTGCCGCCGCTGTCCGGACCCAGTTCGGTGAAGGCCAGCGCCAGCCGGGACAGCGAGCCAAGGTCCACCGGCCCCTCGGCGAACTCCCGCACGCTGCGCACCGGCCGGGCGGGCGGCGTCCGGTCCGGCGGCAGATCGAGACCCACGCGGCGACGGTCCGGGCCGAAGCGGCGCAGCGAGCGGCGTTCGGCCTTGAAGGCCGCCTTGGCCGCGGCGTCGAAGGCGATGCGGACGTCGGGGGCGCCGGCGGCGTCCGGGGTGCCGCGCCCGTCGGGTGCCGTCCCTGCCGAGCTCACGGCCGGAGGGGCCACTGCCTCGGCCACGCCGCGGGCGGTCGGCCGACTCACCAGCACATCGACCGGGACGTCCGCGCCGTACCGGCGCTGGATGTCCTGGGCCAGCCGGATCATGGTGAACGACGTGGCGCCGAGCGCGAAGAGGTCCTCGTCCGGGTCCACCGATCGCCGCTCCAGCAGCTGGGCGGCGAGCGTGGCGACGTCCTCGGGGCTCGGCCGTGGTCCGGGCTCGGCATCGGCGCGGCCGACCGCGATGGCCGGCATGGCGGCGTCGGCTGCGGCGGCGATGCCTGCCGGTGTCGGGCGCTGCACCAGGGCTTCCAGGGGCACGTCGATGCCGTACCGGCGCTGGATGTCCTGGGCCGGCCGGATCATGGTGAACGACGTGGCGCCGAGCCGGAAGAGGTCCGCGTCCTCGGCGACGTGCTCCATGCCGAGGAGACGGGCGGCGGCCATGGCCACCCGGTCCGGTGGGAGGGAATCGGGCGTCCCCGTGAGGTCCGCGCCGGCTGCCGGTTCCCCGGGGCCGGGCGCCGTGTCCTCCTCGGGGCCGGCGTCGAGCAGGCGGCGCGCGGCGGCGCGGTCGAGCTTGCCGTTGGTGGTCAGCGGGAGGTCCGCGGCGAAGACGAGACGGGACGGGACCAGTGCCGCGGGCAGCACACGGGAGAGTTCCTCGCGGACCGCGGCCGCCGCCGGCCGCCGGTCCGGTGCGCTCCGGCACAGCGCGGCCAGCTCCTGGTCGCCGCCCGGGCCGGTCCGCGGCAGCACCCGGGCGTCGTCCACGCCCGCGACGGCCCGCAGCGCCGTCTCGACCTCCTGCGCCTCCACCCGCAGCCCCCGGATCTTGAACTGGTCGTCCCGGCGGCCGAGGAAACGCAGCAGACCGTGCTCGTCGACCCGGCCCAGATCGCCCGTGCGGTACAGCCGGCCGCCCGCGTCCTCCGGGAACGGGGACGGCACGAAGCGCTCGGCCTCCGCCTCGGGCCGACGGTGGTAGCCGAGCCCCACCGCGGGGCCGCCGACGCAGATCTCGCCGACGGCGCCGGCCGCGACCGGGCGCAGGCCGGCGTCGAGCAGATGGATGGTCGTGTTGTCGATCGGGCCGCCCAGCGGCACGTCCGAGCCGGACCATCCCGGCGGGCAGGCCCAGTGGGTGACGTCGATGGCGGCCTCCGTCGGCCCGTACAGGTTGTGCAGCTCCGTGCCGGGCAGCACGTCCTGGAAGCGGCGCACGGTGTCCGCCGGCAGGGCCTCCCCGCTGGCCAGCACGAGCCGCAGCGACGTCGCCTTCGCCGCGCCCGGCTCGTCGAGGAAGAGCGACAGCATCGACGGCACGAAATGGCTGACGGTGATGCCGGCTTCAGCGAACCAGCGGGCCATGGCGGCCGGGGAACGATGCGCCCCGTGCCGGGCCAGCACCACGCAGGCGCCCGCGAGCAGCGGCCAGAAGAACTCCCACACGGACACGTCGAAGCCGCACGGCGTCTTCTGCGCGACACGGTCCCCCGGCCCGAGCCGGAACCGCTCCTGCGCCCAGTGCAGCCGGTTGCCGACGCCCCGGTGGGCGTTGGGGCAGCCCTTCGGACGGCCGGTGGTCCCCGAGGTATAGATCATGTACGCCGGATCCTCCGGGCCCGCGCCCGCCACCAGCTCCCCGGCGTCCTCCGCGTCGATCCGCGCGCGGTCCGCCGTCACGTCCACCACCCGGACCGGCAGCCCGTCGAAGACCGTACGGAGTACGGAGTCGGTGATCACCAGCCGGGCCTCGCAGTCCTCCGCCAGCAGGCGGGTACGGGAGCGAGGGTTGGCCGGATCGAGCGGGACGTAGGCGGCGCCCGCCCTCACCACCGCCAACAGCGCCACCACGAGGTCCACGGACCGCTCCAGGTGCACGGCCACGCGGTCGGCCACCCCCACGCCGGCCGCCCGCAGGTAGCGGGCGAGCCGGGCGCTGCGGGCGCCCAGCTCCCGGTACGTCAGCTCCTCCGCCCCGGCCCGCAGCGCGACCCGCCCCGCGTGCTCGGCCAGCGCCTGCTCCAGCCGGTCGGCCAGCGTGCGGCCGGGGGCGAAGTCACGGGCCCGGCCGATGAGGGGCTTCTGCGGCGGCGGCTCGCCGGTGTCCTGCGTCGGCTCCCGCTCGCAGAGGTTGCGCAGGGTGCGTGCGTAGTCCGCGAAGAGGGTGTCCAGGAGGCCGTCGGGCAGGGCACCGGCGCGTACGTCCCACTGGCACACCAGGGTGTCGCCGACGAACATCGGCACCTGGTCGACGGCCACCCCGGAGGTCTGCGACTGGCTGTACCGCAGCTCCACGCCCTGCCGGCCGCGTGCGGGCCGCTCGGACGGGAGCCGGGTGAACACCACCGGGAACGGTGACACTCCGCCCGGCTCGCGCCGGGCGCGTTCGCGGGCCGCGATCAGGCCGTCGGCCCGTTCCGCGCGCGCCAGTTGGCCGCGCAGCCGCTCCGCCACCGCGCGGGCCCGGTCGGCGAGGTCCTCCGGCAGGGTGTCGTCCACGACGAGCCAGCTCAGCCGCGTGAAGTCGGCGAGGAGACCGTCGACGCCGGGCGGCCCGGAGGGCCGGTCCCAGGAGACGACGACCACGGTGAACGCCTCGTCGCGGGGGCAGGCGCGGCGCCAGACGTCGCAGTAGACGGTGAGCAGCAGGACGTCCAGCGGCACGCCCCACCGGTCCGCGAGGCGCCGCAGGGCCCGCCAGTGAGGCAGGTCGAGCCGCCGGTGGGCGCCGTGCGCCCCGGCCGCATCCGGCGGGGCGGCGTCGCGGCGGACCGGCGACGGACCGGGGGGCGCGGTCCGCAGCAGGGCGTCCCATTCGGCGCGGGCGGTGCCGGCCGCCGGCCCACGCGACGCGCCGTCCCGGTCGCGCAGGAACGCGGCGAAGGACGCGCGGGGCCCGGACAGCACCGCCGCGGGCGGCTCCCCGGAGTGCAGCCGGAACAACTGCTCGAACAGCAGGGCGACCGAACGGGCGTCGGCCACCAGCGCGTCCAGCAGAACGTGCAGGACCACCGAGCCGTCCGGCAGGGCGGTGGTCGCAAGACGCCACAGCGGACCGTCGTCCAGCGGCATCGGCGTGGCGGCAAGCCGGGCCCGCTGGTCGGCCAGCGCCCGTTCCGCCTCCGGGGGTGTGGCGCCGGACAGGTCGTGGTGCGGGACGCGCGGCAGCGCGGGATCGGCCGGGGCGGGCTCCACCGCCAGCGTTCCGTCCGCCCGCACCCGGCTCCGCAGCGCCGGGTGGTGCCGCACCAGCAGCCGCCACGCCTCCCCGAGCCGGTCCAGGTCGGGCCGCTCCAGGCGGAACTCCTGGTGCACCCGGGTCTCCCCGGCGGCCCCCCGCACGGTGGTGCGCCCGACGAGGTACGCGGTCTGCAAGGGGGTGAGGGGAAGCCCCTCGGCCGCGTCGCCGCCCTCCGTGTCCGTCCTTCCGCCCGTCCTTCCGCCCGTGCCCAGCAGCACCGTCATGTCGCCGAGCGAGGCGATCTCCTCGGGGGACACGCGGGCCAGCGTCTCCAGGGCGCCCGCCATACGCGCGAAGAGGTCGTCGGCGACGCCCGGACCGAGGCGTTCGTCGTCGCAGTCGAAACTCACGTGCAGTTCGTCCCGCACCTCGTGGAGCAGGCACTCCAGCCACACTCCGGGCGTACGGGTGCGGCCTGTCCCGGTCCCGGCGGCCCCGGCCCAACCGGCCTCCTGCGACCCGGATCCGGACCCGTGGTCGGCAGCGAGGGTGCCCAGCATGCTGGTGAAGACGAAGGGCGGCGGCTCCAGTGCCGCCCCCTGCCGCGCCTGCTCCCGCAACGCGCGCACCCCGCTGACCGCGCCGTGCTCCAGGTCCGCCCACAGCTGGTCGCGCACGGCGCCGGCCAGGCGGGCCGGCGGCCCGGCGGGCTCGGGTGCCAGGAACACCGACGTGGACACGAAGGGGCCCACCATCTGGGCGACGTCGGGGTGGAGCGGCAGCCGGTTGTAGGTGGTGACCACGACCGGTACGGGACCGCCGTCGGCCACCTGGCCGCAGTGGCGCGCCGCACCGGTCCGGTGCAGCAGTCCGCCGTACAGCGTCAGCAGCAGCGCGGACGGGGTGACGTGCAGCGCCGAGGCGTGCGCGGTGACGCCGTGCCAGGCATCGGCCGGCAGGCGCAGGGTGAGCCGCCGTCGCGTCGCGGAACACGGCGGACGAGGGGCCGTACGGCCGTCTTCCGGTGCTCCGGCGTCGTCCGCCGGTGCGCGCTCGGGGCGCCGGGGGCCGAGCGCGGACAGCTTGTGCCGCCAGTAGGCCCGGGCCGCCCGGGTCCGGTCCCCGTCCTCACGGGAGCGCAGTGCCCTGACGTAGTCGCCGAAGCCGAACGTAGGCGGACGGGGCTCCCGTCGGCCGCGGTAGAGCGCGTACCAGCGCCGCAGCAGCAGGGACACGCTCGGGCCGTCGACCGTCATCTCGTCCACCGCGAGGTGCACCCGGCTGCGGCCGCCCGGCAGCAACGCCAGCGTCACCGAGAACAGGGGCCAGCGGTGGACGTCGAAGGGGGCGGTACGGCCCTGCTCACGCAGCTTCTCCAGCTCCGCCGCCCGAGTCGGCTCGTCGGCCTCCCGCAGGTCCGTCACCGCGATGCGATAGCGCGGCACCGACCGCCGGATCCCCTGGCGGCCGTCCGGCAGCACCTCGGCGCGAAGCATTCCGGTCTCGGCGACCAGGTCGTTCCAGGCGTCCTCGGCCGCGGACGGGTCGAGGCCGTCCGCCTCGAACTCCAGGTAGATCGCGGCGGCCGACTCCGGTTCCAGGAAGCGCCCCACGTAGTATGCCTCCTGAACGTCCGTCAGGGGGAAGACGTCCTCCCACGCCCCCGGCGCCTCGGCGGCGGGGGAGGGTACCGGCCCGGCGGTGCGGGGCCCGGTGTCGTGTCGGATGGGCTGCACTACGGCTCCTCAGGACTCGGGACGGTGGAGCGAGGGCGGCAGACCGTTGCCGGCGATCCGCCGGGCGATCGCGGCGAGCGGGGCGTCACCGCCGAGCAGGTCCAGCGGGAGCTCGACTCCGAACTCCTCCTCGGCGGCGAACCGCAGACTCATCAGGTTGACCGAGTCCATCCCCGCCTCCACCAGGGACCGCCCGGCGTCCACGTGGTCCCGCCGCCCCGGAACGCGCGGCACCACCAGGTCCTCCAGCCGCCTGAGCACGTCCTGGTACCGGCCGTCCCCGGGACTGCCGCGCCCCGGGGAACCGTCGCCGTCCCGGTCCGCCGGCACCGGCCGGGACACCTCGCCGGGCGCGGCCGACGCGGACGGTTCGGCCGGTAAGGGCGGCGTCGCCGGCTCGCGCGGCACGGGCGGTGCAGTCGGCTCGGACGGCTCGGGTGGCGCCGTCGGCTCAGGCGTGGAAGCGGTCGGGGCGGGGTGGTCCGGGCCCGTCGTGGTCACCCAGATGCGGCGGCGCAGGAACACCGTCGGCGGGAGGGAGACGATCCGTCCGGGCGCGGTGAGGTCCGCCCAGCGCACGGGGACGCCCTGCGTCCACATCCGGCCGACCCGGCCGACGGCACCCGCCGCCCACAGCGAGGCCACGAACGCACGCAGCGGCGCGTCGTCCCGGAACGACTCCGGGTCCGCGGCCGCCACGCGTACGTCGTTGAGATGCGCCCCCGCCGGCAGTGCCTCACCCCGCGCCCCCGAGGCGGCCACCCCCGCGAGGGTGCGGGCCAGTTCCGGCACGGTGCGCGCGGTGACCGCCAGCCGGCACGGCTGCTCCGCCCGCCCGCACCGCAGCGTGTACGCCAGGTCGTGCAGGTCGACGCCGGGTCCGGGCCCGTCGGTGTCCTCCAGCCAGGCGGCGAGCCGGCTGGCGAGGGCGGTCAGGTGCTCCGGCGTCGGAGCGCGCAGCAGCACCAGTTCCTCGTCACCCAGGCCCTCGGAGGGCACCCGCGGCCGCCGGGCGCCGTCCTGCGGCACGTACTCCTCCAGTACGGCGTGCGCGTTCACGCCGCCCGCGCCGAACGAGCTGACGCCCGCGCGGCGCGGCACGGACACAGTGCCGTCCGGCCACGGACCGCCCTCCGTCGTCAGGGTGAACAGGGCGGGATCCAGGCCGAGCGCCGGGTTGGCGGGGTCGGCGTGCAGTGTCGGCAGCAGCTCGCCGTGCCGCAGGGACAGGACCGTCTTGGTCAGCGCGGCCAGCCCCGCCACCGATTCGCCGTGCCCGATCTGGGACTTGACCGAGCCGAGCGCGATGGGCCGGCAGTCCGCGGGACGGCCGCCGAACACCTCGGTGAGGGCCGCCAGTTCCACCGGGTCGCCGAGTTCCGTACCGGTGCCGTGCGCCTCGACCAGCCCGACGGTGGCGGGGTCGACACCGGCCCGGTCCAGCGCCCGGCGGATCACCCGGGCCTGGGCGCGTGGGCTCGGCGCCGTGTACCCGTGTCCGCGGCCGGCGTGCGCCACCGCCGTGCCCCTGACGACGGCGTACACCTGGTCCCCGTCGGCCAGCGCCCGGTGCAGTGGCTTGACCACGACCGCTCCGACGCCTTCCCCGGGGCCGAAGCCGGTGCCGCCGGCGCCGAAGGAACGGCAGCGTCCGTCGGGGGAGAGGAACCCGAACTCCTTCAGCAGCAGCATGCGCGACGGATGCAGATAGAGGTTGACCCCACCCACCACCGCGGCCGCGCACTCGCCCCGCGCGATCGCCTCCGCGGCCAGGTGCAGCGCCACCAGCGACGACGAACAGGCGGTGTCCACGGGCTGGCTGGGGCCGCGCAGGTCCAGCAGGTACGAGACCCGGTTGGCCAGGCTCCAGTAGTGACCGGCGGGGACGGCGCGGTTGCCGCCGCTCCACGCCTCGACGCCGACCTTCTGGTAGTCGCTGGACGTGACGCCGACGAAGACGCCGACGCTGCGCGGCTCGCCCGTGGCGTCGCGCAGGTCGTCCAGGCGCTCCCCGAGCGCCCCCGCGTCCTCCAGAGCCTCCCATGCCGTCTCCAGGAACAGCCGTTCCTGCGGGTCCACCAGGGCCGACTCGTGGGCGGAGAGCCCGAAGAACTCCGGGTCGAACCGGTCCACATCCGTCAGGAAGTGGCCCCGGATGCCTTCCGTGCCGGTGCCCTGCGCGGCCCAGCGGTCCGAGGGCAACGGTCCGGAACAGTCCCTGCCCTCCCGGAGGTGGCGCAGGAACGCCGCGAGGTCGGCCGAGCCGGGATAGCGCCCGCTCATCCCCACCACCGCCAGCGCCGCGTCGTCCTCGGACCCGCCCGCCGACGGCGTCGGTCGCGGTGCCGGCCGGGCGGGGGGTGTGGGGGGCTGCGGGGGGGCCTGGGCCGGTGGTTCCGGCGGCCCCGGTGGGCGCGCGGGCGTGGTGGCGTCGTCCGTACGGTCCGCCAGGAGGGTGGCCAGGGCCGAAAGGGAGGTGGCGGCGAACACCTCGGCGCCCTCCACACGGCCGACGGTCCGGCTCAGCGCCGCGGCCAGGCTCCGGATCGTCACCGAGTCGAACCCCAGCGTCTCCAGCGGCGCGTCCATCCGTACGGCGCCCTCAGGGGTTCCCGTCACCTCGGCCACGGCGCGGCGCACCAGGTCGGTCACGTGCCGGGCCCGCGGGCCGGAGCCGGTGTCCGGCACCCGCGCTTTCCCGGTCGTCTCCCGTGCCTCCCCGAGCACCGAGAACGCACGCAACGTCGCCTCCCACCGGGACCGCTCCCCGTGGAACACCGCCACCACGCCGGCGTCCTCCGGCAGCCGCAGCAGCGCCTCCAGGGCGGCCAGGCCCGTCCCGGCGGGCAGCGGCTCGGCGCCGGTGCGTTCACGCATCGCGGCGAGCACCGCGTCCGGGACCGTCATGCCCCCGTCGCGCCACAGCGGCCAGGCCACCGACAGCGTCCGACCCGAGCGCTCTCCGCGCGCCACGGCAGCGCACCGTTGTGCGGCGAAGCCGTCCAGGAAGCCGTTGCCCGTCGCGTAGTCCGACTGGCCGAGGTTGCCCACGGCACCCGACAGTGAGGAGTAAAGGACGAACAGGTCGAGCGGCAGCCCCGCCGTCGCCGCGTCCAGGGCCCGTACGCCGAGCGCCTTCGGTCCGATCACCGCGTCGGCGTCCTCGGGGCGCTTGCGCACCAGGTAGGCGTCCCGCAGCGTGCCGGCCGCGTGGAACACGCCGTCCAGCCGGCCCTCCGTCCGCAGGACGTCGTCGACCAGCGCACGTACGGCATCCTCGTCGGTGACGTCCGCCGGCACGTAGCGGACGTCGGCGCCCAGTGCCGCCAGTGCCTCGCGGTCGGCCTTCGCCAGCGCCTCCGGCGAGCGCCGTCCGCACAGCACGACCCGGGACCCGCGTCCGAGCAGATGACGGGTCGTCAGCATTCCGAGGCCGCCGAGCCCCCCGGTGACCAGGTACACCGCTCCCGGCCGTAGCGGCGCGCCGGTGCCGGGTGGTGCGGCGGCGGGCGGCTCGACAGGGGCGAGCAGCCGGCTCAGACGGCGTCCTGTCCGCCGGTCGACGATCCGGCCCGAGCCGGGCTCCGGATCGGCGGCCTCCTGCGCGATCGTGGCCGCCTCGGCGGCACCCACGCCGTCCAGCAGCAGCGCCCGGCCCGTCAGCCGCGGGTTCTCGTGGGCGAGGGTCTGGACGAAGCCGCCCGCTGCCAGGGCCGTCGCCGGGTCCGCCGCGACCGCCACCACGTGGACCGGCCGCCTCCACAGCTCCGTCAGCACCTGCCGGACCGGCCCGAACAGCGGCGCCCACCAAGTCGCCGAGTCGCCCGGCTCCAGAGCCACCACGACGGTCACCCGCTCGCCCGTTCCCGGCTCCGCCGCGGAGGCGGCAGTCTCGGGCGGTGCCCCGTCCGGCGCGACCCGGCGGACGGAACCGGACCACCGTGCCTCCAGCGCGGCGGCCAGCTCCTCCGGGCCGACCACCAGCAGCGGCCCGGCCACGGTGCCAGCGGATGCGGCCGGAGCCGGCACCCACTGCGGCGCATACAGGGTGATGCCGGGCAGCTCTGGGGCGGGGGCAGAGGCGGGGGCAGGGGCCGGGGCGGTGGGGGCCAGGGGCTGGGGTGCCGGTCCGGACACCGGTGCCTCCTCCTCGATCCAGTAGCGGTCGGTGGCCAGGACGGACCCGGGCATCGGCACCACCCGCCCCCGCCCAGGCGGGAACACCTCGGACCAGCGCACCGCATGCCCCTGGACGTAGAGCCGTCCCAGGGCCAGCAGGTCGTCCGCCGATGCCCGGGCCGTGGGGGCGAAGCGGTCGTACAGCCGACCCAGCATGGGTTCCTGGGCCCGTCGTACGCTGTCGCCGCCGTCCGCGCTGTCGGGGCCTTCGGGAGGAGAGACGACCCAGCGCTGCGAGGGCCGTCCCTCCGTGAACGCGGTGAGCGAGGCGCGCAGTTCCTCGGCATCCTCGGCGACGACGGCGAGCCGGTGGTCCTGGTGGTCGCGGCCGACCGCGAGGGTGCGGGCCACGTCGGTCAGCGCGGCGTCGGCGCCGGGCCCTTGGAGCCACGCCGTCAGGGCGCGGGCCTGGGCGGTGAGGAGGGTGTGCCGGTGTGCCGACAGGACGACCAGGGCGGGGCCGGGGACGGGAGCCGGGGCGGGCGTCGCGGGCGGCTCCTCCAGGACCACGTGGGCGTTGGTGCCGCTCAGCCCGAACGAGCTGACCGCGACCCGCCACGGCCGGGAGCCGTCCCGGACCAGGTCGACCGGCCCGTCGGCGACCCGGAAGGGACCCTGGTCGAAGGGGATGCGCGGGTTGGCCTCCCTGAAGTGCGGCGTGGCCGGCACCCGTCCGGTGGCCAGCACCTCCATCCCCTTGAACACGCCGGCCAGTCCCGCCGCCGCCGACGTGTGCCCCACGTTGGCCTTCACCGAGCCGACCGGGACACTGCGGGCCGGGAGCCCGGCAGGCGCGAACACCGCGTTGAGCGCGGCGAGTTCGATGGGATCGCCGAGCGGCGTCCCGGTGCCGTGGCACTCGACGTAGTCGATGGTGGCCGGGTCGACGCCGAACCGGCGGTAGGTGTCCTCGATCAGCGCCGACTGCGCGTGACGCGACGGAGCGGTCAGACCGTTCGTCGCACCGTCGTGGTTGATGCCCGAGGCGCGGATCACGGCCTGGACCGGGTCGCCGTCGGCCAGCGCCCGGCGCAGTGGTTTCAGCAGCACCACCGCGCTGCCCTCGGCGGGCACGAACCCGTCGGCCGCCGCGTCGAACGGACGACATCGGCCCGTGGGGGAGAGCATCCCCGCCTTGCTCATGTACACGTAGGGAATCTCGGTCGTGTAGAGGGTCACGCCGCCGGCGAGCATCAGGTCCGCCTCGCCCAGCCACAGCGCCTGGCATGCCAGGTGCAGCGCCACCAGCGAGCTGGAGCAGGCGGTGTCGACGGAGGCGACCGGCCCGGCCAGGTCCAGCAGGTAGGCCACCCGGGCGGCCAGGATCGACTGCGAGTTGCCCTGCATGACCTGCGGCATCCGGTGGTGCCGGCTGGACCGCTCGACGCGCAGCGCGTAGTCGTTGAGCATCACGCCCGCGTAGACCCCGCACCGGTATCCGGCCAGGGAGGACGGCGCGTACCCGGCGTTCTCCACCGCGCGCCGGCACTCCTGGAGGAACAACCGGGCCTGAGGATCCGTCAGTTCCGCCTCGCGCCGTGTCATCCGGAACAGCTCGGCGTCGAAGGCCGCCGCGTCCGGGATCATGCCGCCCCAACGCGACAGCGACCTGCCGGGCGCCGTGGGGTCGGGGTCGTACCACCGGTCGACCGGCCACCGGTCCCGGGGCACCTCGGCCACCACGTCCGCGCCGTCCCGCACCAGCTTCCGGAACGCGTCGAGGTCGTCCGCGCCCGGAAACCTGGCGGAGCATCCGATGACGGCGACCGGCTCTCGATCGAGGACCCGCCCCGACGGGCCGGGATCGGCAGCGGCGGGCCGAGGGGTGGACTGCCCCGTGGCCTCCGGAGCGGTGGGCCGCGGAGCCGGTAGCGGGGGCGCGCCGTTGCGCACGGCGGTGCCCTGCGCGCCCGGGCCGCGGTCGCGCAGCAGGGCCAGCGCCTCGTCCTTCGACAGGTCACCGGCGGTGAACCGGCTCAGAACGTCGCGGGTGTCCATGCCGTCCAGATCCCTTCCTCGGCTACGGCGTGTACGGCGGCCCGGGTGCGGTGCGGGCCATGGCGGCCGGTCATCGGCGGCCCTGCGCGCCCTCCAGCAGGACGGCCGCCTCCTCCAGCCCGATCGCGCCGCTCTGCAACGCGGAGAGCACGGCGTCCGGATCGTCACGATCCGACGTCAGGGGCGGTGCGGACGGCCGGTCGGACACGTCGTCTTCGGACGGGCCGCCCTCGGTGTGGCTGTCGCAGAGGTGGCGGGCGAGCCGGTTCACCGTCGGGTGCTCGAACAGGGCCCGTACGTCGAGCGTCACGCCCAGCCGGTCGCGCGCGGCCACGACGAGCTCCTCGGACAGCAGGGAGTCCAGGCCCATCTCCTCGAACGGCCGGTCGGCACCGATCGCAGCCGCGTCCTCGTACAGCACGTCGCTCAGGACCTCCAGCAGGGTGGTGCGCACGTGGTCCACGTCCAGCTGGGCGCCGGTGGCAGGGGTGGGCGGCGCCGGTGGCTCCTCGCCGGTCCCGTCGGGCGTACCGGCGGTCGTACCCGCCGTCCGATCGGACGCGCCCTCCGGGTGCGGCGCCGGTGCCAGCCCGAAGTCCCGCAGGTGCCCGCGCACCGCACGGCGCGCATCAGCCGAGCCGGACTCGGCATCGGTCCCGCCGTGCCGGTCGAGCTGGTTGTCGTACCAGCAGCGGATGCGTTCGAACGGGTAGTGCGGCAGGGAGACCCGCTGCCCTCGGTCCCCGGCGCCGCAGGCGGCCCGCAGGTCGGCCCGTCCGCCCTCCGCCCACCGCGCCACCGGCGCCTCGTCGTGCTCGCCGGGCGACGCACCGGCCGCGACGCGGGACAGCCCCTCCAGCAACTCCTCGCGGGTGGACCCCCGCACCGCCGCACGATGTGCCAACTGCACCCGGCCCACGGCCAGGGTGAACGCCACGTCGGCCGGCGACGGGCCGTTCCCCGCCGCCCAGAGATCCCGCAGGTACCGGTGCAGCCGCCCCGCGCTCTCCGCCAGCGCGGCCGGGGTGCGCGCCGACAGGAACAGCGTCAGCGGCCGCCCGTCGTCCGGCGGGGCCGCGGGGCGGGGCGGGGCCTCCTCGACGACGACGTGGGCGTTGGCGCCGCCCGCGCCGAACGAGCTGATCCCAGCCCGGAGCAGGGCAGGCGCGCCGTCCGGGCCGACCGGGTTCCAGGGCCCGGCGTGCCGCTGCACGGTGAACGGCGTTGCCGCGAAGTCGATCTCGGCGTTGGGCGGGTCGGCGTGCAGGGACGGCACCAGGACGCGGTGCCGCAGTTGCAGGAGCACCTTCGCGAACGCCGCCATGCCCGCCGCCGACTCCAGGTGCCCGATGTTCGACTTCACCGAGCCGATCGGGCAGTCGCCGGAGCCGGTACGGCCGTCCCGCGCGAACGCCTCCACCAGTCCGCGCATCTCGATGGGGTCGCCGAGCGAGGTGCCCGTGCCGTGGGCCTCGACGTAGTGGAGGTCGTGCGCGCTCACTCCGGCGTCCGCGAGCGCCTTGCCGATCAGGTTGGCCTGCGCCTTCGGGTTGGGCACCGTGTAGCCGTTGGTCCGGCCGCCGTGGTTGACCGCGCTGCCCCGGATCACCGCCTGGATCCGGTCGCCGTCGCGCAGGGCGTCGCGCAGGGGCTTGAGGACGGCCGCCGCGACGCCCTCACCGGGCACGTAGCCGTCGCCCCCGGCGCCGAAGCTGCGGCACCTGCCGTCGCTGGACAGGAACTGTCCCTGACTGAGCATCAGGTACTTGTCCGGGTGCACCGACACGTTGACCGCACCGGCTACGGCCACCGCGCACGAGCCCGCGCGCAGCGCCTCGCAGGCCAGGTGGATCGAGCTGAGACCGGACGAACAGGCCGTGTCCAAAGCGATGCTGGGGCCCTCGAAGCCGAAGAAGTACGACACCCGGTTGGCGATGCACCAGAAGGCGCTGTTGGCGTGCACGGGGTTGCCCAGCAGCCGTTCCTCCGCCTCGTGGAGCTGGTACTCGCTGTACATCGCGCCCACGTAGACCCCGACGTCCCTCGGCCGGTGCGGATCGCCGTCCGGCGCCAGGTCCGCGGGCGTGTACCCGGAGTCCTCGATGGCCGCCCAGCAGCTCTCCAGGAACAGCCGGGCCTGCGGGTCGATGGTGCCCGCTTCCCGGGCCGAGATGTTGAACAGCGGCGCGTCGAAACGGTCGATGCCTTCGAGGAAGCCGCCCCACTTCGCGTACGAGGTGTTCGGCCGGTCGCGGCCGGGGCGGTAGAAGCCCTCCAGCGGCCACCGGTCGGGCGGGATCTCCGTGACGCTGTCCCGGCCCCGCAGCAGGTTGTGCCAGAACGCGTCCATGTCGTCGGCCTGCGGGAAGCGCCCGGCGAATCCGATGACGGCGACGGCCCGGTCGTCGTCGTCCGGGGAGGGGCCGGCGTCGGCGGCGGCCTCGTCGGCCGCCGTGGGGACGACGGGCGTGGGGGTGTTCCCGGGAGCGGAGTCGGGTGAGGTGGGCGCGGTCGGGGGCGCCGGCTCCCCGACGGGGTTCCGCTCGCGCAGGTGGGCGGCGAGTTCCGCCGGGGTGCGGCACTCGAAGAGCAGAGTGCGGGGCAGTCGCCCGAACCGTTCGCAGAGGCGGTCCACCGTGCGGATCGCCAACAGCGAGTCGATGCCGAGATCGTCGAAGAGCGTGTCGGGCCCCACTAGGCCCGGCTCGTGCCCGGTCACCTCGGCCAGCACGTCCCGCACGACGTCGAGCAGTCCGGCGTCCTGGCCCACCCCCTCGTGTTCGTCGCCCCCGCCGCCCGCGTCGCCCCCGTCGTCCGCGGACGGCTGCTGTCCGGTGGCCGTGGCCCGGTCCGCAGCGGGCGCCGGTTCCACGGCCCAGGTGCCCGGAGCGTCGGCGGCGTCAGCGGCCGCGTCGGTGGCCGACAGCGCCGGCAGCAGCGTGGCCGCCAACCGGGTGCGCTCCCCGTACAGCACCAGCGGGCACACCGGTTCGTCCGGGGTCGTCAGCAGGGTCTCCAGTGTCTCCAGTCCGGCCGCGGTCGGCAGGGGCGCGGCGCCCAGTGGCCCGAGGACGTCGGCCGGGTCGCCGGGCAGGCCCATGCCGCCGTCGGCCCAGTAGGGCCAGGCCACGCACAGGGTGCGGCCCGTGCGCAGCCCGGCGCGGACCGCGGTGGCCCGGTCGGCGGCGAAGCGGTCGGCGACGGCGTTGGCGTAGGCGTAGTCGGCCTGGCCCTCGCTGCCCAGGGCGCCGGACAGCGACGAGAAGACCACGAAGAAGTCCAGGTCCAGCTCCCTGGTCGCCGCGTCGAGCGCGGCCGCGCCCAGCACCTTCGGCGCGACGACGGCCGCCGCCGCGTCCGGCGTCCGGTTCACCAGGAAGCCGTCGCGCTGGACACCCGCGCAGTGGAACACCCCGTGCGGAGCGCGCCCGCGCGCGACCAGATCCGTGGCGACGGCCTCCAGCGCCGCCGCGTCGGTGCCGTCCGCGACCCGGTACTCGACCGAGCCGCCGGTGCGCCGCGCCAGCGCGCGCAGCGCACCCCACTCGGGGTCGTCCGCGCCGCGCTCCCGACGGCCGGTGACGACCACGTCGGCCTGGTGGGCCGTCAGCAGATGCTCGGCCAGCCGGGCCGCGAGCCCGCCGAACCCGTGGATCCAGTACCTGCCCCGCCTACGGAAGGCCGGACGGGCGTCGGGGGCGGGGAACGCCAGACGGTAACCGGGCGTAACACGGCGGCCGTCCGCGTCCACCAGGACGTGCCGGAAGACCGGTCCCGGCCCGAGCTCGCGCGCCAGCAGCGCCGCCGTGCCCTCCTCGCCGAGCGGGGCGGGCAGACCCACCGCGCACAGATCGAACCGCGGGTTCTCCCGGGCGAGCGAGCGGCCGAACGCCGCGAGACCGGCGCCTACCGCCCCTTGGACGGGGTCGGACGCCAGGTAGGGCACCCGGATGACCGCGCCCGTGCGGGCAAGCGGGCGCAGCAGGGCGCGCAGCAACGCCACCGCCGCCTCCGCCCAGGCCACCGTGCCGGGGCCGACGGTCACCGAGCCGGGACCGTCCCCGGCGTGCCCCGTGCCGGCCGACGGCACATGCGCCCCCAGCCACAGCACGACCGGCCGCTCGCCCGTTCCGCCCCCCGCGCCGAGGAGGCGCTCCGCGATCCGGCGCACGGTCTCCTCCGGCCCCCCGTCCGCGAGCCCGGGTTCGTGGGTGAACTGCCCCAACTGCCGTGCCAGCGCCCGGTGTACGTCGGTGTCGCCGCCGATCACCACGGGACGGCCCGCCGCCGCACCGGCCGGAGAAGGAGCGGGGAGGGGCAGGTGCACGGGGGTCAGGACGTGGACCTCGGGATCACGGACGGGGGCCTCGGCCCTGGACGCCGTGTCCGCATCGGCGCCGGCCGTCGCCGTCGGGCGGAGGGCGAGCCCGGTCAGCCGCGTCCGCACCGTGCCGTCCGCGGCCAGCACCGTGACGTCGAACTTGCGCACCCGCGCCCCGCCACCGGCCGGCCGGCGGGGCCGTACGTGGACGAGGCCGCCCGGCGGCAGCGCGCCGTACAGCTCCAGGCGCTCCACCGCGAACGGCAGATACCGCTCGTGGGCCGCGCCACCCCTCGCCAGGAACCCCATCACCGCCTGCAGCGCGCCGTCCAGCAGGGCGACGGCGGGCGGTCCCGCGCTCCCGTCGGCCTCCCGCAGCCGGGCGAGGACGTCGTCCTCCCCGTGGGCGAGTTCGGTGAGCACGCGGTAGGCGGGCCCGTAGCGCACCGAGTGCCGCTCGAAGGACGCGTAGAGGTCCCGCGGCGCGAGGGTGCCCGTACATCGCGCACGGATCTCCTCCGGGGCGGGCGCGGACGGCCGTGCCTCACTCCGGCCCGTCGCTGCGCCCTGCCGGGGCACGCGGGCGGTCACGTGGTGGTGGACCTCGCCGGTGCCGGGCGCGGCCGATGTGACGGTGATGTCCACCGCGCCGTCCCGGCGTGCGACCTCCGCGCGCAGTACGAGCGGCCGGTCCGCCTCGGCGGCCTGCTGGAAGGTGATGTCCTCCAGGCACCCGGGCTCCGCTCCCGTCGCCCGGGCCGCCACGGCCCGCAGCAGTTCCATGAAGGCGGCGGCGGGCATCAGGGGACGGCCGGCCACCACGTGGTCCCGGACCAGGGGCTCGTCGGGCGTCACGTCGCGCTCGAAGGAGACGCCGTCGAGCGTGGAGGTGTTGCGGTCGACCATGTCGCGGAACCCGCCCGGGTCCGCGCCGTCCCGGGCTGTCCCCGCCCCCTGCTCCTGCGGGGCGGACACCGGCCAGCTGCGGGTCCGGTCGAAGGGGTAGACCGGCAGACGGACCCGCGTGACCGGCTCCGTCCCCGTCTCGCCGGGCAGTGCGGGGAAGTCGGCGTCCGGGTCCGTCTCCCACGCCTCGGCGGCCCGCCACGGTGCCGGGTCCAGCCCGTCGGGCGTCGGCCCGCGCGAGTCCTCGGTGGCGCCGTCCGTGCCGGCCACGGGGGAGGGGGCGCCGGGGCCTGCGGCCGCGCGGGCGCGCAGGAGGCGTACCGCCTCCGCCGTGTTCCGGGCCACCACGGCCATCCGCTCGGGCAGGCGGCTGCGCCCCTCACGCAGCGTCCGGGCGACCGCCGGGAGGGGCAGGGAGCGGCCCGGGCCCTCCAGGTGACCGGCGAGGCGCAGCGCCGTCTCCCGCAGCGCCTCCCGGGTGCGGGCGGACAGCGCGAGCGGCACCGGAACCCGCCGCTGATCCGCGCCGGAGGCGACGGGCTGGGGGGCCTGCTCCAGGACGACGTGCGCATTGGTGCCGCCGATGCCGAACGAGCTCACCGCCGCACGCCGTGGCCCGTGCGGCACCGGCCACGCGACGGGCGCGCGCGGGACGAAGAACCGGCTGTCCGCGAGCTCCAGCAGCGGGTTGGGCCGCTCGAATCCGTGCTGCGGCGGCACCAGCCCGTGCTCCAGCACCAGCACCGCCTTCACGAGCCCGGCCAGCCCCGCCGCCGTGTTGAGGTGCCCCACCGCCGCCTTGGCCGACCCCAGCGCGCACGGCTCGTCCCCCTCCCCGTAGACCCGTCGTACGGCGGAGAACTCCACCGGGTCGCCGAGCGGCGTGCCGGTGCCGTGCGCCTCGACGTAGCCCACGCCGGACGGCGCCACACCGCCCACGGCAACGGCCTCCCGGAGCACGTCGGCCTGCCCCTCGGGGGAGGGCGCCTGGTAGTCCTGCCGGCCGGCCCCGTCGTTGTTGACGGCCGATCCGCGGACGACGGCCCGCACGGGGTCGCCGTCGCGCAGCGCGTCGGTCAGGCGGCGCAGCACCACCGCGCCGCCGCCGTTGCCGAACACGGTTCCGTCGGCCCGCTCGTCGAACGGACGGCACACGCCGCTGGGGGAGAGGATCATCTCCGGGTGCGCGGGATAGCCGGCCTGCGGCAGATGCAGCGACACGGCGCCCACGACGGCGGTGTCGCACTCCTCGCCCAGCAGGCTCTCCACCGCCAGGTGCACGGCGACCAGTGAGCTGGAGCAGGCCGTCTGGACGCTCAGGGCGGGACCCGAAAGGCCCAGCCGGTGGGCGATGCGGGTGGCGGTGAAGTCACGGTCCGCGGAGGAGAAGCGGGCCATGCCCGCCGCGTCCAGCCCGGTGATGCCCACCGGGGGCAGGGTGGGGCGGGCGGAGGAGGTGAACACCGCCGTGCGGCCCGGCACGCGGTCGGGGGCGACGGCGGCGTCCTCCAGGGCGGCCCACGCCAGCTCCAGCAGGATGCGCTGCTGCGGGTCGAGCCATTCGGCCTGCCGGGGGTTGAACCCGAACAGGGCCGCATCGAACCGGTCGACGTCGGGCAGCGGGCATCCCGCGGCGACGAAGCCGGGGACGTCCACGTCCGCCGCGCGGTGGCCGAGTGCCAGGAGCTCGTCCCGGCCGAAGCTGCGGATCGCGGTGTCGCCGCGGAGCAGCAGGTCCCAGTACGCGTCCGGTGCGGACACCGGGCCGAACCGGCAGGACACGCCGACCACCGCGACCGCCGTCGGGTCGTCCACGGCCGTCGTCGGCTGCTGGGCGGGAGGAGCGAGGTTCATGGTCATCCTGCTTCCGTGGCTGTGCGGCGCGCGCTACGGCGGCGCTCCCGCCGCAGGTGCTGCGCGGAGAAGGGCACGTTCCGGTCGTCGGCGGGGGCCGCTCCGTTCCCGGTCGGCGCAGGAGCGACGAGGGTGGGAGCGGGAGCGCCGCCGGCCAAGCGGTCGGCGAGCAGCCGCACCTGCCCGGCCAGCGTGGGGTGTGCGAACAGGTCGCCGAGCTCCAGCCGCGCGCCGGGAAACCGTTCGGACAGTCGGGCGAACAGGCTGCCGATCAGCACCGAGTTGCCGCCGAGCGCGAAGAACGCCCGGTCCGACGGCACCCGCTCCACCCCGAGCAGCCGCCCCCATTCCTCGGTCAGCCGACGGGATATGTCGTCCTCCCGGGGCCGTCGTGCCCTACCGTCCCCGGGCTCATCGGGCGGTGGCCCCGAGTCGCCGTTCGCGGCCAGCCGGGTCAGGGCCGCGCGGTCGGTCTTCCCGTTGGGGGTGAGCGGGAGGGAGTCCCGCACGAGGATCCCCTGGGGGAGCATCCACTCCGGCAGCCGTCGCGCCGCGAACGCGCTCAGCTCCTCCGTGGGCGGGGCCGTACCGCCGGGCGCGGGCGTGACCGTCGCCATGAGCCGGGTGGCAGGCCCCTCGCCGACCGTGACGGCGACGGCCTGAGCGACCCGAGGGTGGTCGGCGAGCACCGCCTCGACCTCCCCCAGTTCCAGCCGGTGACCGCGCAGCTTCACCTGGCCGTCGGCCCGGCCCACGAAGTGCAGTCCCCCGCCCGGGGTACGCCGTACCAGGTCGCCCGTACGGAACCAGCGCCCCGCACGGCCGGGCAGCAGCGGATGCCCGGTGAAGCGCTCGGCCGTCGTCTCCGGCCGCCGCCAGTAGCCCGCGGCGACGCCCGGACCGCCGATGAACAGTTCGCCGGTCTCTCCGTCCGCCGCGGCCGACGGCGTGCCGTCCGCGTCCCGGGCGACCAGCACCAGGTCGGTGGCGCCGATCGGCTCGCCCAGCACCACCGGAGCGCCGGGCGCCAACCGGGCGGCCGTCGACCAGATCGTGGCCTCGGTGGGGCCGTACACGTTCCACAGGGCGCCGACCCTGGGGGCGAGGTCCCGGGCGAGTGACGGCGGCAGCGGTTCCCCGCCGCACAGGGCGGTCAGGCCCGGGCGCCCGCGCCAGCCGCTGTCCAGCAGCAGCCGCCAGCCGCTGGGCGTGGCCTGGAGGACGGTGATGTCCTCCTCGTCCAGCAGCCGTCCGAGCCGCGAGGCGTCCCGTACGGTCTCGCGGTCGGCCACCACCACGGTGCCGCCGGTCACGAGCGGCAGGAACAGTTCGAGGACCGAGATGTCGAAGCTCGCCGTCGTCACGGCCAGCAGCCGGTCGCGGCCGGTCCAGCCGATCAGGTCCCGGAAGGCGTCCAGGGTGTGCAGGACGCTGCGGTGCCCCACGGCCACCCCCTTGGGCCGCCCGGTGCTGCCCGAGGTGAACATCAGGTAGGCCAGCGGCCCTTGACCGCCTTCCGCGTCCGCCGCGTCGGGCAGGGAAGGGTCTTCGTCCTGCGGTGCCTCGGGAAGATCGTCCAGCAGTACGGTCCGCAGCGGTGCACCGCCGTCCAGCGCACCGCCACCCTCCACCTGCCCGGCCGAGGACCGCTCGGTCACGGCCACGGCGCAGCCGGCGTCGCTCAGGATCAGCCGCAGCCGCTCGGGCGGATGGGAGGCATCGAGCGGCACGTACGCGCATCCGGCCCTGAGCACGCCGAGCAGCGCCACCGGCAGTCGCGCGCCCCGGCCGACGAGGACGGCGACCGGGTCCCCCGGCCGGGCCCCGGCGGCGCGCACCGCCCGTGCCACCGCGGCCGAACGTCGGTCGACCTCGGCGTAGTCGAGCGATTCCGAGGCATCGCGCACGGCCTCGATCTCCGGCCGCCTGGCGGCCTGGCGGCGGAACCGGCCGTGCAGCGTCAGCGCGTCGGGGCCCAGCAGGTCGCCGGTGGGCGCGTCCGGGTCCGCGACCAGCGCGCCCGCCAGTGTGAACCACGTGTCGACGAAGGAGTCGAGCTCCCGGCCCGTCAGCGCGGCCAGGCGATGGTTGGCCAGGATTTCGACGCCGTCGGGCGTCTCGGTGAGTTCGAGCCCCAGGTCCCAGTGGCCGCCCTGCCCCCGGATGAACACCCGCTCGCCGGGAGGTTCCGGCGCGCCCGCCGGGCGGGGCCAGTTCTGGTAGGCGAAGGTCAGCGTCGGCACGGCCTCCTCGCCGCCCCGGCGACGGCACAGTTCCGCCACCGACGGGTAGGGCACGGCTGCGAGGGCCAGCGCCGAGCGGACCTCCTCCTGCAGGTCGGCCAGCCAGCGCCGCTGCGGCAGGTCGGGCGCGGGACGCACCAGCACCGGCACGGAGTTCACGAAGTGTCCGGCCGTCCTGTCGTACTCGCGTTCCGGACGGCCGTAGGTGGGCACCGCGACCAGCAGCGATCCGCGGCCCGTGACGGCGCAGACCGCGAGGGCGTACGCCGCGAGGTGGACGGTGAACGCGCTCACCCCGAGCCGGTCGGCCACCGAGCGCAGCCGGTCGCGCAGGCGCTCCGGCATCCGGTACTCCGCGTGTCCGGCCGCCCAGGCACCGGCACCCGGCGAGCCGCCGGGGAATCTCGGCGCGGGCGGCGCGTCGCGGAGCCGGTCGGCCCAGGCCCGCAGCCCCTCCTCACGGGTGGCGGCGACCTCGCCCTCCTCCTGCGCCAGGAACCGGCCGAAGAGCTCTCCCGACGCGCCCCGGTGCTCCGGATCCCGGCACAGCGTGCCAAGGTCCTCGCCGAGCAGCTCCACCGACCGGCCGTCCGCCATCAAATGGTGGACGGTCACCTGGAGGACCTCCCGATCCGTGCCGTCGTCCCACAGCACCGTCCGCAGCGCCGGCCCGGAGCCCAGCGGCAGTCGCCGGGCGGCCTCCTCCCGCAGGGCGTCGTGGAGCCGGGCGGGGGCCGTCTCGCGGACGGTGAGGAGTTCCTTCGTGCCCTCCTGGCCGGGCGCCAGGAAGCAGAGCGATCCCGCGTGCGTGCCGATGTGCCTGCCCAGGACGGGGTGGAGCGAGAGCAGCCGGGTCACGGCCGCGGCCACGGTCCGTCGGTCCTGTCCCGGGGCCAGACGCCAGGCCACGGAGAGGTTGTAGGGGGCCTCGGGCGTGGCGACCTGCTCGGCCGTCCACAGCGGCACATGACGTTCCGCCAGCGGCCACGGTGCCGTGTCGGAGCGGAGCGCGGGCTCGGGTGGTGCGGTCTGCGGCGCGGAGGTCTGGGGCGGGGCGGCCTGCGGTGGCTCGGCCGAGGGGGTGGCGGTCCCGCCCCGGGGTGTGGCGGCCGCCGCCAGGGCCGTGCCGTGCGTGGTCGCCAGCGCACGGGCGAGGTCGGCGATGGTGTCGTGGTCGTACAGGGTGCTGCGCGGCAGCCTGCCGAGCGAGGTCTCCAGCCGCCGGGCCAGCCGCATCAGCGAGATGGAGTCCACCCCTCGGGACTCCAGGGGCGCGTCCGGCGCCAGCGAGTCCTCGGGCAGCCCCGTGACGGCCGCCACCTCGGCGGTCAGCCACCGTACGGCCGCGGCGTGCGCGTCGGCCGGTTCCGGTGTCGGGTGTGCGGGGGCGGGCGCTGGTTCGGCGGGCCCGGATCCGCGCTGTGCACCTTCGGTGGTCGGCGGTGCGGCCTGCGCTGTCCAGGGCTCTCCGACAGCCGGGTGGGCGCCGGTGGCCTCGGTCCAGCGGTCGAGGTCCCCGTGGGCCACGACCGCGTGGGCGGGTCCGTCGGCGGGCGGTGCGGAGGCCAGGAGGCGCCACAGCTCGTCGGCCGCCTCGGCCACCGGCAGCGGGGTGAGGCCGTAGGTCTCGCGCAGGAAGCCGAGGGCCGACTCCGAGGGGCGCATGCCACCGCCGTCCAGGACCGGCCAGCCGACCGCGAGCGTGCGCCCGGGCCGCAACCCAGCGGCGCACAGGCGGGCACGGTCCTCGGCGAAGCCGTCCAGGAAGCCGTTGGCGAACGCGTAGTCGGACTGGCCCTGGTTGCCCACGTGCACCGCGACGGACGAGGCGAGGGCGAAGAAGTCCAGCGGGTGCCGGGCCAGCACCGTGTCGAGCAGCGTGGCACCCAGCGCCTTGACCCGGACCACGGCGTCGAGGGCGTCGGGCGTCTTCGTCCGCAGGAAGCCGTCCCGCAGCACGCCCGCGGTGAACACCACCCCGTTGACCCGCAGCCCCCGGCGGTCCAGCTCACCGGCCAGCCGGGCCACCGCCTCGGGATCGGTCACGTCGCACGGCAGGTACGTCACCTGCCCCGCCCCCGCGGCGCGGCCGTGCTCCGCACCCCGCCCCGTGACGACGACCCGGGCGCCGGGGACCCGGCGCAGCACGGAGTCGGCGACGGCGCGTCCCAGCCCGCCGGTGCCGCTGGCGATCAGGTAGCAGCCGTCGGGGCGGAGCGGGAGGGGCCCGGCGGCGCGCGGCAGCTCCGTGAGTTCGGCGCGGTGGCGTGTGCCGTCGGCGGCCGGCCGCGTCCAGGACGGGGTCGCGGACCGCCCGAGTTCGCCCTGCACCGCGGTGGCCGCCTCGTCCGGGGCCGTAGCGCACCATGCCCGGTCCACCGTGACCAGGCCGATGCCGAAGCGGCCCGTCTCACCGGCCACCGTGCGCACCAGTCCGTGCAGCGCGTGCTGGGCCGCCTCGGTGCCGGACGGCGGACAGCAGGCCACGACCCGCACCTGCCCGGAGGCGAGGCGGCGGCCGGACACCAGGGCGCGCAGCGCGGCGAACACCGGCTGGACCGTCCGGGAGGCGAACCGCTCGTAGGCGTCCCGTGCCTGCTGAAGGCCGTCCTCGAACTCGGGGAACCCGTCCGCGCCGCCCAGCTCGTCGAGGACGACCAGAACACCCGCGTCCCGAGCCAGGCCCTCCAACGCCCGGTCCACACGCCCCCGCGCCGCCTCTGGATCCCCGGGCGGGAACGCCTCCCACGGCAGCGATGCGTCGGCCCTGGCGCGCAGCGCCCGGGACAGCGGGCCGTCGCCGCCGATCACCAGCAGGTCCGAGGGGACGGGCGCCGCCGTCTCCCCTTCGGCGGGCTGCCACTCCAGCGCGTAGGCCGCCGTGTGCCGCCCGGCTCCGGCGGCCGTCGGCGTCACGGCGGCCGGCGCGTCCGTCAGCGGCTCGGAACGCAGCAGGAAACCGTCCACGTCGGCCACCGCGACGCCCGTGTCGTCGACGAGACGGAGGTCGAAGACATGGACGCCACGCACGTCGTCCAGCCGCACCGGCCGCACGTGCGCGTACACCGGGCCGACTGCGGGTTGGTGCACCACGATCCGGTCCACCGAGAACGGCCGGAACCGCGCGGTGGGCTGGTGCCCGCCGCGCGCCATCGCCCCGTAACCGGCCGCCTGGAACGCCCCATCGAGCACCGCGGGATGCAGCGCGGGCCGCCCGGCGGGTGCCGCGGGGCCGTCGCAGGAGAGCGCGGCCACGACCTCCCCGCCCGAACGGACCGCGCCGCGCACCGTGCGGTAGCCCGGCCCGTAGGCGAAGCCGTGCGCCGCGAGCACCGCGTACAGGTCGTCCGCGGAGCCCTCCGCCCGGTCCGAGGACAGCGTGGCGGCCAGCCGGTCCGGCACGTACCGCGTCAGCCCGGCCAACGGGGGCTCCGGCGCGGTGGCCGCGACACTGCCGCGCACCAGCTCGGTGTCCCCGCCCCGGACGGTGAACGGCCGGCGCCCGCCGCCGGTGCCCGAACCGTTCCGCGTGCCGTCCGGACCGGCTCCGAGCGCCACCTCGGCGTCGGTGATCCGCCCGTGCCACGGCGTCAGGAACGTGACATCCTCCAACGCCGTTCCGTACGGGTTGATGCCCAGGGCGAGCAGCGCCTCCAGTACGGCCTCCACCGCCAGTGCGCCGGGAACCAGCGGGCTGCCGTCCACCACGTGGTCCGTCACCCAGGGATGCCCGGCGGGCAGAGCGACCGGCACCGCGCCCGCGACCGGGCCGCCCGGTGCCACCAGTGGAAGGGCGCGGCCCCGGCGCAGCGGCAGCACAGCCGCCTCGACCGCGCCCGTCACCGGCGCGGGCACCCGGTGGCGTTCGCCGCCGAACGGCGTGCACGGCAGGGCCACCCTCCGGTACGAGCCGGGTACGGCGGGCCACGCGGCCGCACCCGACCGCACCCACTGCCGCGCGAGCCGCCATGCGTCGGCCCACACCTCGTCAGCCGGGCCCCGCTCACCCGCTTCTCCCGGTTCGGTCACCTGGTCCGCCGAAGCGGCATGGTCCGCGTGCGCGGTGATCTGGGCGGGGTGTCCTGAGCCGTTCGCCAGTGCCTCCAGTGCCGCCACGAGCGTGCCGCGGTCGGCGCACACGACCGCCGCCCGGCACGGCCCGTCGGCACAGCGGTGGGCCAGCGTCGCGGCCACGTCCCGCAGCGAGGCGGGGCCGGTCAGCGTCTCGGCCGGCGCGGAGAGCACGGCCGCCAGCCTGCGCGCGAACTCCGCGAGACGCGCGCCGTCCGGCGCGGCCAGGGGCACCGCGTACGGCTCCGCGTCCGCGCCCGGATCCGCCGTGCCGGGCTGGTACGTCCCGCGTTCCCCGGACCCGTACGCCCCCCGCCCGGCCACGTCGGGCCGGTACTCCTCCAGGACCACGTGCGCGTTGGCGCCGCCGGCCCCGAAGGAGCTGACCGCGGCGCGCCGCGTGGTGGGCGCGTCCGGCGCGTCGGGGCCCGCCCGCCAGGCCTCGGTCGTGTGCTGGATCCGGAAGGGGCTGCCGGCCAGCTCCAGCCGTGGGTTCTCGGGACGGGCGTGCGGGCTCGGCACCAGACGGCGGTGACGCAGCTGCAGGATCGCCTTGGTCAGCCCGGCCACGCCCGCGACGGCCTCGCCGTGCCCGATGTTCGCCTTGACCGAGCCGATCCGCACCGAGCGAGGGCGCACCCGCTCGTCCGTCGTGAACGCCCGCGTGAGGGCGCGCAGTTCGATGGGGTCGCCCAACTCGGTCCCGGTGCCGTGCGCCTCGACGTATCCGACGGTGTGCGCAGCGGTCCCGGCCCGCTCCAGCGCCCGCAGCACCAGATCGGCCTGGGCGGTGGGGCTGGGCACCGTGTAACCGCTGCCCCGGCCGCCGTGGTTGACCGCACTGCCGGTGATCACCGCGTACACGGTGTCGCCGTCCGCCTCGGCCTGCTCCAGCGGCTTGAGCAGGACCGCGCCGACGCCCTCCCCGGGCACGAAACCGTCCCCGCCCGCGCCGAACGCCCGCGTCCGCGGGCCCGGCGAGGTCATGCCGACCGAGCCCAGGGCGGCGAACCGGTCCGGGTGCAGGAACAGGTGCACGCCCCCCGCGAGCGCCATGTCGGCGTCACCTGTGGCGAGCGCCTGACAGGCCAGGTGGACCGCGGTCAGGGAGGCGGAGCACATGGTGTCGACCGCCATGCTCGGCCCGGTCAGGCCGAAGGCGTACGACACCCGGTTGGCGACGGAGGAGAAGGCGGTGATGCCGTATTCGGCGTTGTCCGCGCCGACCAGCCGCGCGTCGCGCTGCGCGAGCAGGTTGCTGGGGGAGGTGACGCCCACGTAGACACCCACCCGCTGCGGGGCACCGGGCCCGGACAGCGACGACGGCGCGTACCCGGCCGACTCGAAGGCCTCCCAGGCCGTCTCCAGGAACTGGCGCTCCTGCGGGTCCAGCACGGCCGCGTCCCGAGGTGGGATGCGGAACCGTTCGGCGTCGAACCGGTCCCAGTCCTCCAGGAAGCAGCCCCAACGGGTCGTGCCGGGGTCGAGGACGTGCGCGACCCGCCAGTCCCAGCGGTCCGCGGGTACCTCGCGCACCGGGCTCCGCCCCTCCGACAGCAGCCGCCACAGGCTGTCCGGGTCGGGTGCACCCGGGTACCGCCCCGCCAGGCCGATCACGGCCACCGGCGGCTGCGTGCCACCGGCGCGGCCGGTCGTGGCGAAGGCGAGCCGGTCCGGCGTACGGCGGTGACGCGCCGGTTCGAGGGGCTCGTCAGCGTCGTCCCTCGCGGTGGGCGCGGCGACCGCGGTGTCCGCCGTCTCGGGAGTGCCGTTGCGCTCCGCGAGGTGCCGGGCGAGTTCCTCGATCGTGCCGTACTCGTGCAGGGTCGTGCCCGGCAACGGGCCGAAGACCTCGCCCAGTCGGGAGGTCAGCTCCACGTGCAGCAGCGAGTCCACGCCCAGCTCCCGCCACGGCAGCGCCGACGGCAGGGGGCGGCGGGCACCCAGTACGCCGCGCACCACCCCCCGTATGCGCTCCTTCAGCTCCCGCGGTACGGGCTCCCGCGGTACGGGCTCCTGCCGTACGTGGTCATCCCTTGCGTGGTCCTCTCGTACGTGGTCCTCCCGTACGTTCTCCACCGCGTGTTCCTCCGCGTGTTCCGCAGGGTGTCCCGTCACGTGTGTAAACGCCTCCAGCGCCCGAGGGCGACCGCCCGTCACCACGACATGCGGGTGCGGTCCGGCCACGCACTGTTCGAGGACCCGGGTGGCCTCGGCCGTGTCGAGCGGCTCCAGGCCGGGGAAGGCGGTGAGGATGCGTTCGCTGTGGTGCCGGGCCAGCCCGGTGCCGCGCCACAGCCCCCAACTCACCGTGCGGGTGGGGCTGTCCGGCCCGTCCAGGGCGGCCGCCACCCGGTCGAGGCAGGCGTTGGCCGCGGCGTACCCGAGGCCGCCCTGGCTGCCGAAGGTGCCCAGGAACGACGAGAGGAACACCAGGGGAGTCCCGGGGAAGCGGGACCGGGCCCGGTGCAGGGCCGCGATCGCGTCCACCTTGACGTCCAGGAGGCGGCCGAGCGTGTCCTCGGTGAGGTCGTGCAGCAGGGCGTTCTCCGCCGCACCGGCTGCGTGGAGAACGCCGTCGACGCGCCCGAAGCGTTCCGCGCACCGCGCGAAGGCGGCGTCGACGTCGGCCTCGTCGCGCAGGTCACCCACCAGGTAGTCCGCGTCGCCGCCCGCGTCCCGCACCGCACGCAGCACGGCGTCCACCCGCTCGCCAGGCGCCGAACGGCCCACGAGCAGCAGCCGGGCGCGGCGACGTGCGGCCAGGTCGGCGGCCACGGCCCCGCCGACCCCGCCGGCGCCGCCGAACACCAGCAGCGCGGGCGACACGGCCGGCCACAGCGTACCGCCGTCGGACAGCCCCGGATCCGCCGACGTCAGGGGGGCGAGACGCTCCACCAGCCGCGAGCCGTGGCCATGGGAGACCAGCGGAACCCAGGTGCCACCCGGCTCGGCCGCCACGCTCGCCGCGGACACCTCGTCGTCCGCCGGCGACAGGCCGGGGAGATCCACGGCTGCGGCGGTCAGCAACGCGGACTCGTGCGGCAGGGATCGCAGCGCGCCGAGCAACACCCCCTGGAGCGCCGCACCGTGGGAGGGCCGGCCGCCGGGAGCCGCCAGCCCCGTCGTGACGAGGGTGACCGTCGACGGCTGCCCGCGCGTGTCCAGCGCCCGCGCGAGCCGCACCAGCGTCCGCAACCAGCGGCGCACCTCCCGGTGACCGGCCGGGTCCGCCGCCCAGCCCGCGCCGCCCACGAGCAGCACGACCCGGAGGGAGCCCGCGGGCAGACCGTCCGGCAGTCCACCGCCGTAGGCCACCGCCGCCGGCTGCGGACCGGGCCCACCGCCGGAGGGCCATTGCCGCGCCCAGGACCGGGCGAGCGCATCGGTCGACGCATCGTGCACCAGGACGACGCTCCCCGGGGACGCCTCGACGCCGTGACCGCCGTCCGGCACAGGGGCGGGCACCCATCGTGGGACCAGGGGCCGGGGCGCGGTCGGGGACAGGGGGGCTGTGGGCGCCGGTGCGGGGGCCGGGGACACGACGCCTGCCGGGGGCGCCGGTGCGGTAGCCGGGGGTACGAGGCGGTCGGTGGGCGCCGGGGCGGCGGCCGGGGTGTCGTCCTCCCAGGGCGGCGGCAGCGGGCGGCGGTCGAAGGGGTGACCCGGCAGTGACACCCGCCTGGGCCGGTCAGGGCCGCTCCAGCACGCCGCCCAGTCCACCGGCTCGCCCGCCAGCCATCGCCGTACGAGGGAATCGGGCTCCGGCCTCCCGCCGTCCGGGGTGCCGGACGGGCCGGCGACCGCGGGGTGCGGCCTCCCCTCGGCCAGCGCGAGCAGGGCGTCCCGTGCCTCCCGCGCGTCGCGGACGGTCAGCGCGCACCGTACGGGCAGGGCCTCACGCCCCGTCTGCAACGTCCAGGCCCAGGCGGCCAGGGACACCCCGCCGCTGTGCTCGCTGTCGCGCTCCAGACGGTCGGTCAGCCGGCGGGCCAGGACCGGCAGGGCCCCGGGCGTGGCCACGGACAGGGGCAGGACGTAAGGGCCCGGGCCGTCCGCGGCGGCGGGCACGTCGACCTGCTCCAGGACGACATGCGCGTTGGAGCCCCCGATGCCGAAGGAGCTGACGGCCGCCCGCCGAGGCGCGTCACCCGCCGGCCAGGGCAGGGTGCGGTCGGCGACCCGGAGCACGCTGCCGGACAGGTCGACAGCGGGGTTGAGCCGCGTGAAGTGCGGCATGCCCGGCACCGCCGCGTGCCGCATCGCCAGCAGCGTCTTCACCACCCCGGCGAGACCGGCCGCGCCCTCCAGATGGCCGATGTTGGCCTTCACGGAGCCCACCGCGACCCGGCCGCCGGGCCCCGCCGCTCCGGACCCGGCCTCCCCGGGCGGCGTGCCGTCGGCTTCCAGCGCCGCGCGGAGCGCCTCCAGTTCGATGGGGTCGCCCAGCGGGGTGCCGGTGCCGTGGGCCTCGACGTAACCGAGGTCCAATCCGCGCAGGCGGGCCCGGGCGAGGGCGTCGCGGATCAGCTCGGTCTGCGCCCGCGGATTGGGCGCGGTGGGACCGGCTGCCCGCCCGCCGTGGTTGGCGGCGGCGCCGAGCACCACCGCCAGCAGCGGATCACCATCGGCCTCGGCCCGCCGCAGGGACCGCAGCACCAGCCAGCCCGCGCCCTCGCCCCGCACGTACCCGTCGGCCGCCGCGTCGAAGGCCCGGCTCAGTCCCTCCGGCGACAGCATGCCCGCCCGCTGGAACGCGGCCTGGTTGAACCCGTTGCCGAGCAGGTTGACCCCGCCGACCAGGGCGGTCTCGCACTCGCCGCGCTCGATCGCCGACACGGCCAGCGCCAGCGCGGTCAGGGAGGCGGAGCAGGCGGTGTCGACGGTGATGCTCGGGCCGGTCATGTCGTAGTGGTAGGAGATCCGGTTGGCGAGGAAGGCCGGGAAGGTGCCGAGGGTCGCGTAGCCGTCCGCGTGTCCCTCCCGGACCGTGCGCTCCCGGAAGTCGTAGCTGGAGGTGCCGACGAAGACTCCCGTACGAGTCCCGGCCAGCCACTCCGGAACCAGCCCGGCGTCTTCCAAAGCGTGCCGGCTCAGTTCGAGCAGCAGCCGCTGCTGCGGATCCATCGACCGCGCCTGGCGGGGCGGAATGCCGAAGAACTCAGCGTCGAAGTCGCCCGGCGCGTCGAGCAGTCCCGCGCGGGGGAGGCGCGGCGGCGCGGCACGGTCGCCCCCCTCCGGGACGTCCGGGACGAAGCCCGCGAGCCGGCCCGCCGGGACCTCCCGCACCGTGCACTCGCGGCGTACCAGCAACTCCCAGAAGGCATCCGGCCCTTCGGCACCGGGGAACGCACACGCCATCCCGACGATCACGGCCCGGTCACCCGGCGGGGCGACATCGTTCGGGGCGGCGCTGTCCCGGACGGCCCTGGAGGGAGTGGCGCCGTCCGAGACGTCTTCGACGGCGGGCGTGTCTGCCGGTGCGGGGCGGGCCGCGTCCACCGCCGCCGCGAGGGCGCGGGGTGTCGGATGGTGCCACACGGCCGTTGCCGGAAGCCGTACCCCCAGCCGGTCGTGGACGGCGGCAGCCAGACGTACGGCGGCGGACGAGGTCAGATCCAGTTCGCCGAACGGTCGGTCCACGTCCACCGGGCGGCCGGTGACGTCCCGTACGAGCTCCGCCAGCCGGTGCACCGTCGCCGGGTCCGTCGTAGGAGGGGCCGGCTCCGCCTCGGTGGGGGAGCCGGCGCGGGGGCCGGTGCCGGCATCGGCCGTACGCAGTACGTGTCGGCGGACGTCCGCCAGGTAGCGGGTGGCCTCGCGGCCGTTGAGGACGCCGTGGTCGTAGGCGAGCGTCAGCAGCCGGGTCCCGTCCGGTCCCGGCGACGCGGCACCGAGGAACAGGGTGGCCACGGCGGGCGGCACCACGACGGGCGTGGCGTGCAGCGCTCCCTCGTCGTCCAGTGAGGAGACCAGCACGGTCGTATTGCCGTCGACCGTGGTGTGGCCGGACAGGGCGGACTCCAGGGCGGTCGCCCAGCGGGCCGAGAAGTCCGCGAAGCTGCCCTCGTCGGCGCCCGGCAGACCCGCGACGACCAGGTCCGCCTCGGCCGTCGCGACGGCGACGCCTGCGTTGACCCGGCGGAAGATCCGCAGACCACCGGCTCCGATCCGGCGCGCCCGGAGGCGTGGATGGTCGCGGGCGGCGAGCGCGGCCAGCCGCACCAGGGCCTGGAAGTCGCTGACGAAACCCGTACCGGACTCCGCGCGCAGCCGCGCGGCGGCCCGCCGTAGCGTCGCGGCGTCGAGGGAGACGCTGACGGACGAGGCCGTCACCTCGGCGCGCGACCGGTCGAGCGCCCGGTTCAGCCGTTGCTGAGCCTCCGTCAGGGGGACGTCGTCGAAGTCCGCCGGGGCTTCGGCCGCCCCGTCCTCCAGGTGCGGAGGGGCCGACTCCCGCGCCGCGGCGGGCTCCTGCCCCGCCTCGGCTCCGTCCAGGTGACGGTCGATGTCGGCCGGGGTGAGCATCGAGCCCCGGCGCGGTATCGACGCGAGGTCCTCCATCGACAGCCCGCGCAGCCGGGCGTGCTTACGGGCCAGGGGGGACATGCGGACGGGCGGCCCGGCGGCCGGGAGCGGGGAGACGCCGGGCTCCTCGTCACCCGAAGCCCGGCAGGCGGGCGCCGCCCCGTCGCAGGACGCTCCGTCATCTGACTCCCCGCCCCCGGGCGTCCCCTCGCCACCCTCTGCCGCGACACGTATGCGCGCCACCGGCTCGCCCTCCGCGACGGTGGCGCCCTCGGCGACCAGCCAGCACTCCAGCTCGCCGCTCACGGGGGCGTCGACGTCCACGGTGACCTTGTCGGTCTCGCACTCGTACAGGGGCTCCCCGGCCGCGAAGCGCTCGCCCGGTCCGCGATACCTCTGCAGCAGACGTGCCCCGGTCACGTCCTCCGCCAGTTTCGGCAGGCACAGCGTCGTGATCCGGTTGGCACGCGGAACGTCGCCGCTCGTGCTGGCCTCCATCCGACCTCCTGCTCCCGTCGTCCGACCGACCGGTCGTGGATGTCCCGCCCGCCACTATGGGCAGGCCGTCTGACGGCGGCCTGATGCCCGCCTGACGGACCGTGGGCGGCCCCTCTCGCTGCGTCACGGGAGGCGAGGAGACTCACGGGACGGACGACGAGCCGCGAGGCGGTTCCCCGGCCGACCGACAGCCGAACCGGAAGCCATCCCGCACGGACATGGAGAGACATGGTCGCCAGCGAGACGCGTCACCCCTACCCCTTCGACCGCACGGCCCCGACCGAGATCCCGCCCCTGTACGAGGAACTGCGTGAGACGGAACGGGTCGCAAAGATCACCATGGCGACGGGGGACCCGGGATACCTGGTCACCCGGTACGAGGACGTCCGCTTCGTCCTCTCGGACCCCCGCTTCAGCGTCCGGCAGAACCTGCCGGGAGCCCCGCGCCTGACCGAGATGACCTTCGAGAGCGTGATGACGACGGACCCGCCCGTGCACACCCGGCTGCGGCGGCTGGTCTCACGGGACTTCACCTCGCGCCGCGTCGAGCGGATGCGTCCCCGGCTGGAGGAGATCGTCGACGAACTGCTGCAGGCCATGGAGGACGAGGGGCCGCCGGCCGACATCGTGGAGTCCCTGGCGGTGCCGTTCCCGATCACCGTCATCTGCGAGCTGCTCGGCGTGCCGATGGACGACGTGACCCGCTTCCGTGGCTGGGCCGACACCATGGTGTCGCTCACCGGCTACTCGATGGAGGACTGGTCGGCCGCCCGCGATGCCCTCCAGGACTATCTCGACGGCCTCATCGTCGCCAAACGGAAGGAACCCGGCGCCGACCTGCTCAGCGCCCTGGTCGCCACCGCCGACCGGGAGGACGACCTGACCGACAGGGACGTACGCTCGCTCTCCCTCATCCTGCTGCTCGCCGGGTACGAACCGGCGTCCAACCAGCTCGGTTCCAGCGTGCTGACGCTGCTGCGCTTCCCCGGCCGGCTGGCGCAGCTGCGGGAGCGGCCCGAGCTGCTGCCCTCCGGGGTGGAGGAGCTCATGCGCTACGCCCCGGCCGGGGACGGCGCCCTGTTCCGCGTCACCCTGGAGGAGGTGACGATCGGCGACACCCGCATTCCGGCGCACAGTGCCGTCCTGGCGTCGACACAGGCCGCGAACTGGGATCCACGGCGCTTCGAGGATCCCAAGGGCCTGCTGCTGGACCGCCCGGACAACCAGCACACCGCGCTGGGCCACGGCATCCACTTCTGTCTCGGGGCCGCCCTCGCCCGGCTGGAACTCCAGGTCGCCATCGGTGCGTTGCTGCGCCGCTTCCCCCGGCTCGAGCTGGCCGCCGACGTCGGAGAACTGCGCTGGTCGAGCCCCGGCTCCATGCTCAGCGGGTTCTCGGAGATCCCCGTGACTTGGTAGCCCGCGTCACGCGGGGCACGACGGCGACGCCCGCCCGGCCCTCCCGCCCACACGCGGGGGAGGGGCCGGGGCGGCGCACCGCTACAAGAGGAGCCCGGTCACCCCGAGGGTGTCGACGCCTCGGTGAGCAGCCTGCCGTCACGTACCTCGACGCGCTCGCCGGCGAAGCGGGACCGCAGCCGCCGGTCGTGCGAGACGATCACGACGGCGCCGGGGTAGAGCGCCAGGGCCTGCTCCAGTTCCTCGACCAGGGTGAGCGCCAGGTGGTTGGTGGGCTCGTCGAGCAGCAGCAGGTCCGCCGGTTCCACCACCAGCCGGGCCAGGGCCAGCCGCCGCTGCTGTCCCACCGACAGCCGGCCCACCGGGACGTGGAAGGTCTCCGGCTGGAACAGCCCGAGCGACGCCAGCCGCTCCCGGTGCTCGTCCTCGGTGCCCACCCGGCCCTCGGTGAACGCGGCCAGCAGCGGCTGCTCGGGCCTGCGCACGGTGACCTCCTGCGGCAGGTAGCCGATGCGTCCGCGGCGTACGACCGTGCCGGAGTCCGGTGGCCGCACACCCGCGATGACGTTCAGCAGAGTGGTCTTGCCGGCGCCGTTGGGCCCCTGCACCAGCAGCCGGCGGCCGCTGCCGACCGTCAGCTGCTCGACCCGCAGCCGACCCTCCACCACCACGTCCGTCAGTTCGGCCGGCGGACCGTCGACCTCCGTGCCGGTGTGGGACAGGCCCGCGGCGAACCGCAGCGGGTCCGGCGGCCGGGGCACCGGGTTGGCCTCCAGCCGTCGCAGCCGCTCCAGGGCGTTGCGGACCCGGCTGCCGACCTGCCGTTCCGCGCGCAGGCCGTGGTTGAAGTACTGGAGCTTGTTGGAGTGGAAGCGGTTGGCGTATCCCACCCGGTGGGCGGTGGTGACGCTGCGGACCCGCTGGAACTCCATGTCGTCCAGCCAGGTCCGGTACTCCTCCTCCCAGCGCCTGCGTGCCGCCGCCTTCTCGGCGAGGAAGCCGGCGTAGCCGTTGCCGTAGCGGTTGACCGTCCGCCGGTCGCCGTCCACTTCCAGGATGATGTCGGTGACGTTGTTCAGGAAGACCCGGTCGTGGGAGACGGCGACGACGGTGCCGGGGAACGTCCGCAGCTTGTTCTCCAGCCAGTTCATGGCCGGTTCGTCGAGGTGGTTGCTGGGTTCGTCGAGCAGCAGCAGTCCCGGTTCGGTGGCAAGCAGGCAGGCGAGGACCAGCCGGCTCTGCTCCCCGCCCGACAGGGCGCCGATGGGCCGGTCGAACGGGATGTGACCGAGGCCGAGTTCGTCCAGCATGGCCCGGACACGGGCGTCGGCCTGGTATCCGCCGCGGGACTCGAAACGGGTCACGAGCTCGCCGTAGGCGTCCAGTTCCGCGGGGGTCGCGGTGGCCATCCGGGACTCGGCGTCGCGGATGGCCCGCTCCAGTTCCCGCAGGTCCGACAGGGTCCGGTCCACGGCGTCCTGCACGGTGTAGTGCGGGGGCAGGCCGACGGTCTGGCCGAGCAGACCCACGCCCGCCTCGGCGTCGACGACGACCTCCCCCTCGTCGGGCTGCTCCACGCCCGCCATCAGCCGCAGCAGGGTGCTCTTGCCCGCGCCGTTCTCGCCCACGACGCCGACGATGTCGCCGGGGCGGACGCTGAACGAGACGTTCTCCAGGACGGGGTGGTCGGCGTAACCCTTGGACACGCCGGAAAGAGTGAGCTGAGAAGGCATACGGAGATCTCCAGACGGGACGCGTCGAAGGCGTCCCGGAACCCGCGGTCGCACGGTCCGACGGCGACGGCATGCGGGAAGGGGCGATTGGCTGTGTGTGCTGGGGAACTCGCCTGCCCGGTCAGAAGATCATGCACACGAGTGTAGCGGCCGGGCTGACGCGGCGGCAAAGGGGCAGGCGGGTGTGGGGAGCGGGCGGCGAGTGCCGCCGCGAGAGACCCAAGCCGCGCCTGACGACGGCGGGTTGTCGCGCCGGGGCCCGCCGGGTTCTCCCGTACGTGGACGGGGGCTCGCGCGTCCGTATGTCGCGGTTGGACCGCGCGCCCAGTACCCCGGCCCGCCCGTTCCGCGAACCCCGCTCAGTCCTCCCAGTGGAGCTGTTCGACCGCGTCCAGGATCCGGTCGACGTCCGGCAGGTGATGGTGCTCCAACAGCGGCGGTGGGTACGGGACGTCCAGTCCCGTGACCCGCAGCACCGGCGCCTCCAGGTGGTAGAAGCATCGCTCGGTGAGCCGGGCGGCGAGCTCCGCGCCGACGCCGGCGAAACCGCTCGACTCGTGCACCACCACCGCCCGCCCGGTCGCGCGCACCGCGTCGCACAGGGCGTCGTCGTCCAGCGGCACCAGCGTCCGCAGGTCCAGCACGGCGAGGTCGAGGCCCCGGTCCGCCGCCGCCCGCGCCGCCTCCAGGCACACCGGAACGCACGGCCCGTAAGTGATCAGCACGGCGGAACGGCCGGGGCGTCGCAGCACCGCGCGGCCCGGCGGGGGGACCGTGGCAGGCTCGTCCGGGGACCACGGTTCCCGGGCCCAGTACAGCCGTTTGGGCTCCAGCAGCACCACGGGGTCGTCACCGGCGATGGCGGCGCGCAGCAGACCGTAGGCGTCGGCCACCGTGGCGGGAGTGGCCACGTGCAGTCCGGGTGTGTGGGCATAGTAGGCCTCCGAGGAGTCGCTGTGGTGCTCGACGCCGCCCACCCCTCCGCCGTACGGGATCCGCACCACCAGGGGCAGCGGGAGCCGTCCGGAGGTGCGGTTGCGCATCTTGGCGACGTGGCCGACCAGTTGCTCGAACGCGGGGTGCGCGAAGGCGTCGAACTGCATCTCCACGACGGGGCGCAGGCCGTACATCGCCATGCCCACGGCCGTGCCGAGGATGCCCGCCTCGGCCAGCGGGGTGTCCGCGCAGCGGTCCGGCCCGAACTCGGCGGCCAGGCCGTCCGTGACGCGGAAGACCCCGCCGAGGGAGCCGACGTCCTCGCCGAGGACGTACACGGTGTCGTCCTCGCGCATCGCGTCCCTCAGCGCCTGGTTGAGCGCCTGCACCATCGTCGCCCCGGCCGCCGCCCCGCCGTCCACCGGCGCGGCCGTCGTCCCGGTCGTGCCGGTGCCGGCCGTGGCTGTCGTCTCGTCGAGTGCCGTCACGTGGCCTCCTCCGATCCCGTGGCGGCGGTCGAACGCCGCCATGCCGCCTGTGTGGCGGCCTGTTCGCGCAGGTGTGGGGTGGGTCGCGCGTAGACGTGCGTGAAGAGGTGGCGCGGGGATGGCGGGGGCGGGTCGGCGAAGGCGGCGCGCTGCTCCGCGGCCACGCGGTCGGCTGCGGCCGTGGCCTCGTGCACCGTGGTGTCGTCGAGGAGCCCCTCGGCCTTGAGGTGGTCCTCCATCAGGGTCACCGGATCGTGCTCCTTCCAGACGGCCACCTCCTCGTCCGTGCGGTAGCGGCGTGGGTCGTCGGCGTTGGTGTGCGGGTCGATCCGGTAGGTGATGGCCTCCACGAGCACCGGTCCCCGGCCCGACCGCGCCCGGGCGACGGCCTCCGCGACCACCTGGTGCGTCGCCAGGACGTCGTTGCCCTCGACCAGCCGCCCCTGCAGCCCATAGCCCACCGCCTTGTGCGCCAGGGTGGGTGCAGCGTTCTGCCGGGCCAGCGGTACGGAGATGGCGAAGCCGTTGTTCTGCACGAGGAACACCACCGGCGCCCGCAGCACCCCGGCGAAGGTGAGGGCCTCGTGGAAGTCGCCCTCGCTGGTCGCGCCGTCGCCGGCGAGGGCGAGCGCGACGACGTCGTCGCCGCGCAGCCGGGCCGCGTGCGCGAGCCCGACGGCGTGCGGCAGGTGGGTGGCCAGCGGGGTGCACAGCGGCGCCGTCCGCCGGGCGCGCGGGTCGTAGCCGCTGTGCGCGGCGCCGTGCAGCAGCGCCAGCGTCTCGCCCGCCCCGTGCCCGCGCAGGAACACCGCGAGCGTGTCCCGGTAGGTGGGGAACAGCCAGTCCGTTTCCCGCAGGGCGGCCACGGCGGCGACCTGGCAGGCCTCCTGACCGGTGGAGGAGGGATAGACGGCGAGGCGCCCCTGCCGGGCGAGCGCCGTGCCCTGTTCGTTGAACCGCCGTCCGACGACGAGTTGTTCGTACAGGGCGCGGGCCCACTCGGGATCGGCCGTGCCGGCCGCCGACGTGCCGAGGACCCGCACCGGCGCAGGGTCGGGCAGCAGCGGGGCCGGATCGTGCAGCGGGCCGTCGGCACCGGGCCGCCAGACGGCGGTGGAAGCCGTGGCCGCGGCGGTGCCCGCCCCCATCACAGCGCCCCGGACAGCGGACTCAGCGGCCGGTAGTCCCGGGCCGCGAGGAACTCCGGCCGGGGCGAGGCGACATCGGAGAGCGGGTTGGTGACGCTGTTGTAGGTGAACAGCGCGACCCTGCGGTCGAAGGGCGACATGTTGGTGCCCGAGCCGTGCACGATGCGCGGGTCGAAGAAGAGCAGGGCCCCGGCCGGCCCCGTGGCGGACGTGATATGGCTTTCCGCCACCAGCGATGTCAATTGTTCGGCGCGCAGCCGGAAATCCAGGTCGGCCGACAGGTTGGACAGCCAGTCCTGTTTTCCGGAGGCGCCCGAGCGGTGTTCTCGGTCGGTGTTCCCGGAGGCCGTTCCCGGATTGTCCGCGGCCGTTTCTCCGCCGTTTCCCGGCAGGTTCTGCGGAACCCGTTTCCGGTGCGATCCGGGTATGAGGAGAAGCGGCCCGTTGAATTCGGTGATCTCGTCCAGAAAAATCGCCGCGTTGACCGCCAGCGGCCGCCGCATCCCGTCCTTGTGCTGCCAGAAGACGTAGTCCTGGTGCCAGGGCCACACATCGCCGTGCAGAGCCCGCTTGGCGTTGACCTTCACCTGGTGGACGTACACGTCCCCGCCGACGAGCTGCCGTGCCGCATCGAGGATCCGCGGCAGCCGCACGAGCCGGCCGAACAACTCGCTCACCTGGTGACAGCCGTGGAGGCCGCGCACGGTCGTGCCGTCCTTCTCCAGCACGCGCCCGGGGTGTTCCACCCCCTCGAGGCGGGCGACCTCCTCGCGTACGCGTTCCAGGTCCCTGGAGCCGATCCCGCTGTCGGTGAGCAGGAATCCGGTGGAGCGGTAGTCGGTGATCTGCGCTGGACTGAGCATCGTCGTCACCCATCGTGTCCGGTTCCCGGCGCGGCCCGCACGGAGTTCTGGAATTCCTGATGGGATGCCGGGAGGTGGTCCGTCGAAGCCGCTTTCTAACACGCTCACGGGAGCATGCCGGCAGGTGGGCCGATGCGTCGGGAGCCTAGCAGAAGCCGGTCGGCACGAAAGGAGGGAAATCGGGGAAGAAGAGGAATTCGCAGGCACCCTCCTCATGCGGTGGCCATCTTGTCAGGCGTCCGTCAGTGCACAGTCAGGGCCATTTGTGACGATGCTGCTGATCCATTCCCCAGGGCCCGGCGCGCGCCGGACGGAACCCGAGCGAGGAGACGCTGTGACGCGGACGGGACTGACGGACGTGCTGCCGTTGACGCCCCTTCAGGACGGGCTGCTCTTCCACGCCGTGTACGACGAGCGCGCCGCCGACGTCTACGTCGTCCAGTTCGTCCTCGACCTGCGCGGCCGGCCGGATCCCGCGCGGCTGCACACCGCTGTCGACGCCCTGCTGCGCCGCCACCCCAACCTGCGGGCGGGCTTCTGGCAGGACGGCATGAAGCGGGCGGTGCAGGTGATACCCCGGCATGCCGAGGTGCCGTGGAGCGAACACGACCTGACGGGCACCGCGCCACCCGACCGGAAGCAGGCGCTGGAGCGGCTGCTGGCCGCGGACCGGACCCGCCGCTTCGACCCCGCTCGGCCGCCCCTGCTGCGCTGCGCCCTGGTGACCCTCGGCCCCGAGGAGCACCGGCTGGTCCTCAGCCACCACCACCTGCTGTTCGACGGCTGGTCCATGCCCCTGCTGCTGGCCGACCTGTTCGCCCTGTACGCCGCGGACGGCGACGCGGCGTCCCTCCCCGCTTCGCCCTCCTTCCGCGACCACCTCGCCTGGCTCGCCGCCCGCGACACCGACGCCGACGCCCGGGCGTGGAGCCGGGAGCTGGCAGGACTGGAACGGCCGACCACCGTCGCCGCGCCCGGAACCGAGGACACCGGCGAGCCCGCCCGGCAGGAGTACGTGGAACTCGACGAGCGCACCACGGCCGCGCTCACCGCCCGGGGCCGCGCCCACGGACTCACCCTCAACACGCTCGTCCAGGGCGCCTGGGGACTGCTGCTGGGCGCCCTGACGAACTCCGCCGACGTCACGTTCGGCGCGGTCGTCTCCGGACGGCCGCCCGAGGTACCCGGCTCCGACTCCATGGTCGGCCTGTTCATCAACACCGTGCCGGTGCGGCTGCGCACCCACCCGGACCGGTCCCTCGCTGCGACCCTGCGCGAACTCCAGGACAGGCAGGGCAGCCTGACGGAACATCAGTACGCGGGTCTGACCGCCGTGCAACGCGCGGCCGGACTCGGAGAACTCTTCGACACCCTCGTCGTCTTCGAGAACTACCCCCTCGACCCCGGCGCCCTCGACCTGCACGCCGACGGCGTGACCCTGGCCGGCCTGGAGGTGCGCGACGCCACCCACTACCCCCTGAGCCTGGTGGTGATCCCCGGCGAACGGCTGCGGCTGCGCGTCGAGCACCGGCCGGGCCGGTGCCGCCCGGAGGTGGTACGCGGCATCGCGGACCGGCTGCTGCGGGTGCTGCACGCCCTGGCGGACGACCTGGACCGGCCCGCCGCCGCCCTCGACCTGCTCACGGCCGACGAGCGCGCGGCCGTGACACAGATCCCCGACAGCGCGCCACCGTACCCGCGCCTGGCGCTGCCCGTCCTGCTGGAGCGCCAGGCCGCCCGCACCCCGGACGCCACCGCCGTCGTCTGCGCGGACACCCGCCTGACCTACCGCGAGGTGGCCGCCCGCGCCAACCGGCTGGCCCGGCTGCTCGTCGCGCGCGGCGTCGGCCCCGAGACCCTGGTGGCGCTCGCCCTGCCCCGCTCCGCCGACCAGGTCGTCGCCTTCCTCGCGGTCCTGAAGGCCGGCGCCGCCTACGTCCCCGTCGACACCACCTACCCGCCCGAACGCATCGCCTTCCTGCTGAAGGACGCCGCCCCGGTCGCCGTCGTCACCACCGCCGCCGAGGAGAAACGACTGCCGGAGGGCACCGAGGCCGTCGTCCTCGACGACCCGGCGTGCGCCGAGGAACTGGCCGCCCACTGCGACACCGACCTCACCGACGCCGACCGCAACGCCCCTCTGACCCCCGACCACCTCGTGTACGTCCTCTACACCTCCGGCTCCACCGGCCGCCCCAAAGGCGTCGAGATGCACGCCGAGCCGCTGCTCAACCTGATGGCCTGGTACGCGGACGCGGTGCCCGCCCCCGCCGGGCAGGCCGTCTCGCAGTTCTCCACGATCGCCTTCGACCCGGCTCCGCTGGAGATGCTCTCGGCCCTCACCCAGGGCCAGGTCCTCACCGTCGCCACCGACGCCGCCCGGCACGACCCGCACGAACTCCTGGACTGGCTGGAACGCGACGAAGCCCGGCACCTGTACACGACCAACACCGTCCTGGAGGCACTCGCCGAGGCGGCCGCCGCCCAGGACCGCGACCTGCCCGCCCTGCGTCACATCGTCCAGGCCGGTGAGGCCCTGACACCGACGGACGCCGTCAAACGCCTCTTCCGCCGGTGCCCCGGCCGACGTCTGCACAACCTCTACGGACCCACCGAGACCCACGTGGTGACCGCCGCCACCCTCGACCCCGACCCCGCCCTCTGGCCCCGCTCCGCGCCCATCGGCACCGCGCTGCCCCACACCCGTGTGTACGTGCTGGACGCCTGGCTGCGCCCGGTTCCGCCGGGCGTGACCGGCGAGCTCTACGTCGGCGGCGTCATGCCGGCCCGGGGCTACCTGCGCCGGCCCGGCCTGACCGCGGGCCGCTTCGTCGCCGACCCCTTCGGCCCGCCCGGCGGCCGCCTGTACCGCACCGGCGACCTGGTACGGCTGCGCCCCGACGGTGCCCTGGACTTCCTCGGACGCGCCGACGACCAGATCAAGATCGGCGGGCAGCGGGTGGAACCCGGCGAGACCCGGGCGGTGCTGGAGGAACACCCCGACGTCGCGCAGGCGTACGTGACGGCCCGTGAGGACACCCCCGGCGCACCCCGCCTCGTGGCGTACGCCGTGCCCGTCGCGGGCCGCCGCCCCGACCCGGCCGCACTCCGCGACCACCTGGCGGGGCGGCTGCCGGCCCCGCTGGTGCCCGCCGCGTGCGTGGTGCTCGACACGCTGCCGCGCAACGCCAACGGCAAGGTCGACCGGGAGGCCCTGCCCGCGCCCGTCGTCACCGGAGGCGGCAACGGCCGCGCGGCCCGCAACGAGCGGGAGCAACTGCTCGTCCGGCTCTTCGAGGAGGTCGTCGGCGCCACCGGCGTCGGGGTCGACGACAGCTTCTTCGCCCTGGGCGGCGACAGCATCATGTCGATGCAACTGGCGGGCCGGGCCCGCAAGGCGGGGCTCCTGCTCTCCCCGCGGGACGTGTTCGAACAGCGCACGGTGGCCCGGCTGGCCGCCGTCGCCGGGGACGTCCCGGACGGGGACGGCCCACCCACCGGCCTGGACGGCACCGGGCCCTTCCCGGCCACCCCGATCATGCACTGGCTGCGCGAACTGGGCGGCCCCGTGGACGGCTTCAGCCAGTCGGTGGTGCTGCGCACCCCCGCGGACCTGGACGAGCCGCGGCTCACCGCCCTCCTGCAGAGCCTCCTCGACCACCACGACATGCTCCGGCTGCGCCTGACCACCGGGCCGGACGGGAGCTGGCGGCCCGAGATCCCGCCGCCCGGCTCGGTCCGCGCCGCCGACCGGATCCGCCGCGTCGACACCGGCGGACTGGACCCCGCGGCGCTCGCCGAGGTCGTGGCCCGCGAGAGCCTGGCCGCCGACCGGCTGCTGCGGCCCGCCCTCGGTGACGTGCTGCGCGCCGTGTGGTGCGACGCGGGCACCGGCCGGCCGGGCCGGCTGGTGCTGACCGCGCACCACCTCGCCGTGGACGGCGTCTCCTGGCGCGTCCTGACGGCCGACCTGGCGACCGCGTGGCAGGCGCTGTCCGCCGGGCGCACCGTCCGGCTCGACCCGGTGCCCGTGTCCTTCCGGCACTGGGCGCACCGCCTCGCGGAACTGGCCCGCACCCCGGCCGTGCACGAGGAACTCCCGCTGTGGCGCTCCGTCGTCCGCCCGGCCGAGCCGCTGCCCACCGCCGTCCCGCCGGACCCGGCGCGCGACACGGCCGCCACCGGCCGCCTGGTCACCCTGGAGCTGCCGGCCGAGACGACCCGCCCGCTGCTCACGGCGGTCCCCGCCGCCTTCCACGCGGACATCGACGACATCCTGCTCACTGCGCTGGCCGCGGCCGTCACCGCCTGGCGCCGCGCACGCGGGTCGCGGTCCACCGCCCTCGTCGTCGACGTCGAGAGCCACGGCCGCGACGAGAACGTCACCGGCGGGGACCTCTCCCGTACCGTCGGGTGGTTCACCAGCCTGCACCCGGTCCGGCTCGACATCGGCCGGGTCCGCCCCGCCGGCCTTCGAGCCCAGGGAGCGGCCCTCGGCCGGGCCGTCAAACGGGTCAAGGAGCAGCTGCGCGCGCTGCCGCGGCACGGCATCGGCCACGGTCTGCTGCGTCACCTCGACGACACCACCGCGCCGCAGCTGGCGGAAGGCGCCCGGCCCCAGATCTGCTTCAACTACCTCGGCCGGTTCGCCCCGCCCGACAGCGCCGACTGGGCGCCCGCGCCCGAGTCGCCGCCGCTGGGCGGCTCGGTCGACGGAGCCCTGCCGTTCGGCAGGCCGCTCCAGCTGAACGCGTACACCCAGGACGGTCCCGACGGACCCCGCCTGGTCGCCCTGTGGTCCTGGCCCGGCGCGCTGTGGACCGAACGGGACATCACGGAGCTGGCCGAGGAGTGGTTCGCCGTGCTGCGCGCCCTGGTCACGCACACCGCCACCGGGGGCGCGGGCGGGCGCTCACCCTCCGACCTGCCGATGGTGAACCTCAGCCAGGCGGACATCGACGACTTCGAAAGCGAACTGGGCCAGGAAGGCGAGGCAACCCTGTGACCGTGTCCCGTATCGAGGATGTGCTCCCGCTGTCGCCGCTGCAGGAGGGCCTGCTCTTCCTCTCCCGGTACGACGACCCGGTCGGCGACGACGTCTACGTGGTGCAGTTCCGGTTCGACATCGCCGGCCCCCTGGACGCCGACCGCATGCGCGCCGCGGCCGAGGCCCTGCTGGCCCGCCACCCCAACCTGCGGGCCGGCTTCCGGCACCAGCGCCGCGAGGGGCGGCCCGTCCAGGTCGTACCCCGTGCCGTACAGCTGCCGTGGCGGAACGTGGACCTGTCCGCGCTGCCCGAGGCGGAACGCGCCGCCGAGACCGAGCGGCTGCTCGCCGCGGACCGCGCCGACCGCTTCGACCCGGCCGCCCCGCCGCTGATGCGGTTCACCCTGCTCCGGCTCGGCCCCGCCGCCCACCGCCTGGTCTTCACCCACCACCACCTGCTCCTGGACGGCTGGTCCATGGGCCTGCTGATCAAGGAACTGTTCGCGCTGTACGGCAGCGGCGCAAACGCCTCCGCCCTGCCCGGCACCACGCCCTACCGCGACTACCTGGCCTGGCTGGCCCGGCAGGACGGCGACACCGCCCGCACGGCCTGGCGCGCCGCCCTGGACGGCCTCGACGAGGGCACCCTGGTCGCCGGGCCGATCCGGGGCCGGGCGACCGGCACCCCTGACGAACTCGTCACCGACCTGCCCGAGGACCTGGTCGCCGCGCTCCTCGCCCGCTCCCGCGCCGACGGCCTGACCCTCAACACCCTCGTGCAGGGCGCCTGGGGCCTGCTCGTGGGCCATCTGACCGGCCGGGACGACGTCACCTTCGGGGCGATCGTCTCCGGGCGGCCCGCCGACCTGCCGGGTGCCGAGCGCATGGTCGGCATGTTCGCCAACGCCCTGCCGGTGCGGCTGCGCACCGCGCCCGGCGAGCCGCTGTCCGCGGCGCTGCACCGGCTGCAGGACCAGCACGCCGAGCTGATGCCGCATCAGCACCTGGGGCTGGCCGCCGTCCAGAGCCTGGCGGAACCGGCCGAACTGTTCGACACGATGGTCATCTTCGAGAACTACCCGCTCGACCCCGACACCCTCCAGGTCACCGCGGGAGACATCCGGCTCACCGAGGTCGGCGAACACGCCGCCACCCACTACCCGCTGTGCCTGATGGTGGTGCCCGGCAGCCCGTTCCGGCTGCGCCTGAGCTACCGCACCGACCTGTACGACCGCGACACCGTCGCCGCGCTCGCCGCGCGCCTGACCGGCCTGCTCGAACTCCTCGCCCAGGGACTCGACCGCACCCCTGCCAGCGTCGATCCGCTGCCCGCCGCCGAACGGTGGGACCTGCTGGTGGCCCGCAACGACACCGCCCGGCCACTGCCCGAGACCTGCCTGCCCGAGCTGTTCGCCGCCCAGGCCCGCCGCTCCCCGGACGCCCCCGCCGTGGTGGCCGCCGGCGAGACCCTGACGTACGCCGAACTCGACCGGCGCTCCGCCCGGCTGGCCCGGCGGCTCAGCGCGCTCGGCGCCGGGCCCGAGACGCACGTCGCGCTGCTGCTGCCGCGCACCCACGACCTGCCGGCCGCGCTCCTGGCCGTCCTGCGCAGCGGGGCGGGCTACGTGCCCCTGGACCCGGACCACCCCGCCGAGCGGATCGGCCAGGTCCTCGACGACGTCCGGCCGGTGTGCCTGCTCACCACGGCGGACCTGGCCACCGAACTGCCCCGGGACATCCCCGTACTGCGCCTGGACGAGCCCGCGTCCGACGCCCCCGAGGCGGACCCGGTCGCGCCCGCCCCCGACCACACGGCCTACGTTCTGCACACCTCCGGCTCCACCGGACGCCCCAAGGGCGTCGTCGTCCCCCACCGGGCCCTCACCAACTTCCTCACCGACCTGACGGAACGGGTGCCGCTCGGGCCGGGCGACCGCATGCTCGCCGTCACCACCGTGTCGTTCGACATCGCCGCCCTGGAGCTGTACCTGCCGCTGATCACCGGCGCCACGGTCGTCCTCGCGGACCGGGACACCGTCCTGGACCCACAGGCTCTCGCCGAGGCCGTCACCGCCTGCGGCGCCACCGTCATGCAGGCCACCCCGACCCTGTGGCGCACCCTCGTCCCCGACCACGCCGAGGCCCTGGCCGGCCTGCGCGTCCTGACCGGCGGCGAACCCCTGCCCGAGGACCTCGCGGCGCACCTGACCGCAGCCGCGGCCGAGGTGACCAACCTGTACGGGCCCACCGAGACCACCATCTGGTCCACCGCCACACCCGTACACCCCGGCACCCCCGTCACCATCGGGCAGCCCATGGCCA
>NZ_JAHUXH010000150.1 GCF_019219825.1 Streptomyces sp. TRM70350
GGGAGGGTGGGGATGTCGATGGTGCCGACGCCCTTCAGCGCCGCGCTGATGTCCCCGATCTTCGACAGGCCCGCGCCCGCGCCCTTGGCGATGTACGTCATCGGGTCGATGGCCCTCGCCGTCGTACCCAAGACCCGGGCCACGGCACCGGCCTTGCCCGCGCCCGCCACACCGGCACCCGCACCACCCGTGAACACGGTGGTGAGCACGTTGAAGGTGACCGCACCGGCCGCGCGGGCGGGGTTCTTA
>NZ_JAHUXH010000151.1 GCF_019219825.1 Streptomyces sp. TRM70350
GGTGATGTCATCACGCAGCTGGTTGTGCTCGCCGACCTTGTCCTCGTCGTACTCCCACTCGTCGTCGTCCTTGACCGAGTCGACGAAGGTCTGCGCCTTGGTCTTCAGCTCCTTCAACCTGTCGACCAGGGGACGGATCTCCGTCGCATACGACGACAGCGCCGACGACACCTTCTCCAAGTCGTCCGCGAACGCGTCCGCGCGGTCCTTCACCGGCTTCGTCGTCGCGAA
>NZ_JAHUXH010000152.1 GCF_019219825.1 Streptomyces sp. TRM70350
GGTCGAGGGCATGGCCACGGCCATCCCGTTCCACCGCGCGGTCGTCAAGGACCCGGCCTTCGCGCCCGAACTCACCGGCTCGACGGACCCGTTCACGGTCCACACCCGCTGGATCGAGACCGAGTTCGTCAACGAGATCAAGCCCTTCACCGCCCCCGCCGATGTGGCGGCGGAGGAGGAGCCCGGCCGCGAGACGGTCGTCGTCGAGGTCGGCGG
>NZ_JAHUXH010000153.1 GCF_019219825.1 Streptomyces sp. TRM70350
ACTCACCGCAGCAGCCTGTGCCACGGCCCGGACACCGCCATGCCCCAGCACCCGGGCTTCCACGGCCATCAACAGCCGTCGCTGCCGCTCATCCAGATGCGGGAGCAACACCGCGAACTTCACGGCGAGTTGGTCACGAGTCTCATCCGGGATGCGCATACCACACCAACGAGCCTCAGGACGGGAGGCAACACCTTGATTCCCTGCAAGCCCT
>NZ_JAHUXH010000016.1 GCF_019219825.1 Streptomyces sp. TRM70350
ATGATCCGGACGGACCGCAAGTGAAAGCCCGAGGTTAGGGCCACAATCAGTTGCCGGCGCGAGCTGAGGCCTCCTGCTCCCCGCTGCGGTGGCAGTGGCAGTCGCATCGAAGGACCAAGAGCGGGTGCTATCCAGTCAGCGGCGCCCCGGCGTCTGACCTCGCGGTTGCCGTGGCACAACTGGTGCTCTGCGTAGAGGCACTCCGGCGAGGCATCCCCCTGCTGGGTCACCGCTGGGCCTCGGTGATCTGCCTCGGCTGACAGGCAACCTTGAAGATCGCCCACACGGTTTTACCGACAACGTGTCCCGTGGCACCGATGTCGTCAGCCAACGCCCGGACGAGCAGCAGGCCTCGTCCTGAGCAGTCGTCGCCCTCTGCGTTGCGGGAGGCGAGCTCCCACGGGGGAAGGCTCCGATCTCCGCTGTCTCGGACCGCCAGAAAGATCACTGCATCGTCGAGGGAGAGGGTCACGCAGTACTCCCTGCCGGGCGGTACTCCGTGGAGCAAGGCGTTCGTGGCGAGCTCCGAAACGCAGAGCCGTATGAACGTCCAGCCGGTCTGTGCATCCCCAGCTCGTGAGGGTCTCAAGGGCGAAGTCGCGCGCACGGAGGTGCGTGATCGGGGGAAACGACGTTGCCGTGACAGGGCCACAGTGGACTACCGCCTTGTTCTGATGGGTCCGACAAACCCTGGACCTCAACGCTATTCGCGAAAAGTAGTAATGCTGACCTCTGGGGGCCTCTCTGCCAGGGAGTTACGGTGTAGACCTGCAAGGCCGGGAGGGTCGTCGGTCGTACAGGAGGACGCCGTGAGCACGAGTAGCGGGGTCAGTACGTCGTTGCCGTACCTGACACCGCGTGAGCATGGGCAGGGCGATGTCTGGGCCAGTGAGGCGGCAGCCCAGGGGCGACGCGGAACCCAGCGGATTGTCCATGCCGGAGAGGTGCCGGCGCCGATCGACGTGGCGGCTGCTCGGCATTTCGGAGGGGGAATCAGTCGTCGTACGGCGGCGGCTGATTCTTCTGGATGACCAGCCGCACGAGCTGACCGACACCTATTACCCCACAAGCATCGCCCGAGGCGCCGGGCTTGCTGAAACGGCCAAGATCCCTGGTGGAGCCGTCACGCTGCTCGCTCGACTGGGGCATGTCGGTGTTCTCGTCCGTGAGGACGTGACGGCCGGGATGCCCGACGTGGCGGAGCAGAAGACTCTGCGGACCGCCCCGGAAGAGCCGGTGCTGCGACTGACGAGGCTCACGCTGGACCACGATGACCGGCCGATCCAGGTCGACCGTATGGTGATATCCGCCCTATGCAGACACTGCGCTACCAGATCAGGATCGGATAACCGTGCCCAAGGCCGAAAAGGACGCCTCTGGCCGCCGCTCGCTGCACGAGAGGATCGCGGCCGATCTCCGTGACGACATCATGAGCGGAGAACTGCCACCGGGAGCCAACCTGCCCTCCACCGCGCAGCTCACGGCCCGCTTCGACGCCTCGAACGCCACGGTGAAGGCCTGCAGAAGGCCTTGCAGGTCCTGAAGGACGAACGGCTGGTGGTCGGTCGTGCGGGCGCGGCGGTCACGGTCCGCGAGCATCGCATGCGTACCGTGCGTCCTGCTGCCCTCATGGCTCCGGCCGACCCCGGAGAGCCCTACCGGTGGCTCAGCGAAGCGGCCAAACATGGCACGTACGCCAGCAGCAAGATTGTTGATGTGGCGGAGAGCATCCCACCCGCTGACGTTCGCGCGGCCTTCGGGCTTCCAGAGAACGGCACGGCCCTGCTCCGGAGTCAGGTCCTCCTGGTCGATGACGAGCCTGCCGAACTCGTGAGGTCCAACTACCCGTTGGACATCGCTCGCGGCACAGCCCTGATGGACCGCCGCAGGATCAAGGGCGGGACTCCCGCCCTTCTGGCCGAACTCGGATACCCGACCCGCCTGTGCGTGGACCAGATCTCCGCCAGGATCCCCACTCAGGAGCAGTACCGGGTGCTACAGCTCACCAGCAGCATGCCGGTACTTCGAACTCTCCGCGTCGTCCAGAGCGACCAGGAGCGCCCCATCGAGGCAACGGTCATGGTGAAGGCGGGCTCTACGAATTGGAGTACGAGTTCGTGCCCGAGTGACTGCCTTGTGGCGACCTCAGTGCTCGTCGGTCGCCTACGGCCCCTCTCTTCCACGCGCGACGGCCGATAGACCGCCTGCCAGGTCGGGCCGAACACAGGTGGCACTTGCCGCCCGGCGCAAGGTGCAGCCCGAAGTAGCCACAAAAGGCGATCGCTGCCAGCACCTCGCGGTTCCCGGCCCGTCTGCGAGACCCCCGTCCTACCACTGTTTCCATCTTGAGGTGCAATCTCGTTCCGGCAACTTCTCGCCAATCAATCCACCTCTGCCTCGGCTTCGCGGTCGAGTAACTTCACCGCGCCGTGAGCCGATTCCGTCTGGATCTGACCAGCTCAGACGGCGAATGGGAAGTCTTGGTGCTGACCGGCCGTGAGGTGGGGGCCAACCGGGCGTAATGCAATCTAGTGCAACAAGCGGGGCATTAAGCCTTTCGGTCATCGTTACCGTGGCGCTTTACAACGAAAGCTTGGACCGTCGAAGATCTTGCTTGTCGAATCAGCAGAGAATCGGGAAAGGGGGATACACGTCATGAAAACCTTTGGTAGGTCATTCACTTTCGCCAGCGCCGCTGCGGCCCTGGCTGCTGGAGTCCTCGCTCCTGGCGCGTCGGCAAGTGCGGCAACGCCCCAGCCGCAGGAATGGGGCATGGTTGCCATCAAGGTCGATCCGTCCTCGAGGTCAGTCACTCCGGCGACGACCAAGGACGTGGGCGGTGGTACATGGACTTATGGCACCGAACTGGTGAGCGGTGGGAAGCGCTGCTATTCGTACTACTTCCATGGTTCGAAGTTGCACAAGGCGACCGCAAGAATAGCCAATGCCGAGAGAAACGCTGCCGAACCAGGCGGGAGAACGGCTAGGGCCAGCGCAACGGCTGGCGCGGCGTACACGTGCTACGCGTACTGGAGCAATCTCGAATAAAGCTCCTCGGTCGTTGGAGAGGTGGTCCGTGAAGTCACGCCCGGCTCGCGGGTTCCTGCTCTCGCTGCGAGCCTCGCAGCGCGGCGGACAAGGCGACTTTGCGGACACCCCAGACCACATCAGCAAGTCACTCAGCTCCTCACATCAGCCCAGCGATCCCATGAGCTGGCAGCGGCCGTGCCCCCGCGACGACAGGCGCCGTACACTCGGCGCAGGCGGGCCTCGGAAGCCGGATAAAGGAAAAGGACTCTCCCGAACGCCGTGTTTTCTTCACGCTCCTTCATCTTGGCACTCGTGGCCGCGCTGACAGCCGGTACGGCAATCGGAGTCCTCGCCCCTCTTCTTCAGACGCCTGACGTCTTGGCAGCCCATGTGGCGCATCTTGTCTTGGCTGCTGGCTGGTCCTGGGGAGCCTTGGCTTTCTGTGTGGGCCTCGCACGCAAATCCAGGATTGAGTCCGCCGTCCTGGCCCCGGCGTCCCTGATCGCAGGGGTGATCGTTTACTACGTGACGAAGCTGGAGCAAGGCCAGTTCCTGGCGGCGGACTTGGATGACCCTTCCAAGGCCACGCACGTCTACTGGGCCGGATTCTTGTCCAAGACGATTTTCTGGTGTGCGGCGGCATGTGTTCTGGGGTTGATTTTGGGATTGGCCGGGAACCTGGCGCGGAATCGGGGACTTCGCGGCCTCCCCTTTCGAGTGCTGATTCCACTGGTGGTTATCGTGGAGACATCGCAGCGGCTCCGCTTCGAAGCCCCACTACAAGGCGCAGTGGCCAGTACGACGTGGAGCGTGGCCCGCCTCGTAGCAGTGGCTGTCCTCATCGTTCTGATCGCGGATACGGTCATCAACTTGCGGCTTCGGCGCTCCGCCGGGCAGCCCGAAGGCCGCGCATGAGCCTCGCGTGGCCTCCAGCCGACTTGCGGCAGGAGACCCACTTGACCGCGGCCTCGGAACTACTCGCTCAGCTGTCCACCCCCACGGTCGAACGGTGTGCCCCCCGGTCGCCCGCCCCCTCCTTCGCCCACGTCTCCAGTCGGTCCGTGAACTCGGCTGCCCGTTCCGCCCAGTCGAGTTCCGCCAGCGCCGCGGCCCGGCCGCGTTCGGCGGTGGTCAGGCGCAGGTTCGTGTCGGTGCGCAGGCGTCGTACCGCGTCCGCGGCCGCCGCCGGGTTGCCGTAGGGGACGACGAGGCCGCAGCGGTGGTGTGTCACCAGGTCGGCCGCCAGGGGGTTCGGTGTGGTGACGACGGGGACGCCGTGGGCCATGTACTCGACGACCTTGGTGGGCCGTGAGTGGCGGTAGTTGGGCTGGTCGTGCAGGAGGGAGAGGCCGGCCAGGGCGCCGGAGAGGAGGGCGAGCGCGCGGTCGTTGGGGAGGTAGCCGTGCCAGTGCAGGACGCCGTCGCGGTCGGCCTCGGTGAGCGCGCCGCGTACCTCCGGGTCGGCCGCGCCGATCGCCTCGACCCGTACGTCCGGCCCGAGCAGCCGGGCCGTCTCGATGAGGTCGAGCGCCCCGCGCGCCCGGGACAGGTGGCCCAGATAGACGACCCGGTCCGTGCCGGGCGGCTCCGGTGACCCGGGCGGTACGGTCGGCAGGTTCGGTACGACGGGATGGGGTCGGCGGAAACGCGCCCGGTAGGCGTCCTCGGCGAGCAGCAGCCGCACATGCCGCTCCGCCAGCCGTTCCGCCGCCCGTACCGCCAGCCTCAGCGGCGGCCGCAGCGCCGTCGGCACCCAGCGTTTCATCGTCAGCGCCGCCGCCGTGTCCTCGTGCACGTCCCACACGGTCACCGGCGCCCGGCCCGCGCGCCGCCACCGGCGCAGGGTGCCGGGCAGGGCGAGCAGCAGCTCCGGGTCGTGCAGCAGGACCACGTCCGCCTCCGGTCCCCGCTCGGCGAGCAGGGCGCGCGCCGCGCGCAGCGCCGCCCGGCGGTCGCGGCCCGCGGCCCGGGGAAGGTCCACGCCCTCCACACCGGGGCGCGGTGTCACTCCGCGCGCGCTGAACGGAGCGGCGTACACGACCCGGTGGCCGCGCTCCGTCAGGGCGGCGATCTCCCGGTGCAGTATGCGCGCGTCCTCGGGATGGTGGACGACGGTGACCACGAGTATCCGCATCAGAGCAGCACCTTTCGGCTCCGTCCCCGAAGGGGGGCCGTCACAGCACCTCGACCCCGGGCCGGAAGATCCGCCCCCGGGTGTCGAACAGCAGGCGGGCCGCGTCGGCGAGGGCGGGCAGGTCGTAGGAGGAGTGGTCCTGGAGCAGGATCGTCAGGTCGTGGTCGCGGACCGCGTCCGTCGGGTCGTCGACGCGGGGGACCGGCACGTCGTCGACGCACCACTCGGAGACATGCGGGTCGTGGAAGGAGACCTCGGCCTCGCGCTGCCGCAGCAGCCGGGCCACCGGCACGGCCGGGGACTCCCGCTGGTCGGCGACATCGGGCTTGTAGGTGACTCCGAGCAGCAGCACCCGGGAGCCGTGCAGCGGCCGGCCCGCGGTGTTGAGCAGGTCCTGGGCGCGGCGTACGACGTACTCCGGCATCCGCCGGTTGATCTCCTGGGCCAGCTCGACGAACCGGAACTCGTAGCCGAGCGAGGAACGCACCTTGTACGACAGGTAGTTGGGGTCGATGGGTATGCAGTGGCCGCCGACTCCGGCGCCCGGCCGGAACGCCTGGAAGCCGAACGGCTTGGTGCTCGCGCAGCGGATCGCGTCCCACAGGTCGACGCCCAGCTCGTGGCTGATGACGGCGAGTTCGTTGACGAGGGCGATGTTGACGTGCCGGTAGGTGTTCTCCAGCAGCTTGGCCATCTCGGCCTCGCGGGTGCCCTTCGCCTGGACGACCGTGTCGACGAGCTTGCCGTAGAAGGCGACCGCCCGGGCGGCGCACGTGGGGGTGCAGCCGCCGACGACCTTGGGGGTGTCGCGCAGCCCGTGCCCGGTGTTGCCGGGGTCGATGCGCTCCGGTGAGAAGGCGAGGGCGAAGTCCTCCCCGGCCCGCAGCCCGGATTCCAGCTCCAGCAGAGGTCGTACCACCTCTTCGGTGGTGCCCGGATAGGTGGTGGACTCCAGGACGACGAGCTGTCCGCGCCGCAGCCGGCCCGCCACCGCGTGCACGGCGGCGGTGACCGCGCTCAGATCGGGCCCGCCGTCGCCGTTGAGCGGGGTCGGCACGCAGATCACCACGGTCTGCGCGCGGGCGAGGCAGTCGTCGTCGGTGGACGCCATGAAGCCGGCCGCCAGCATCCGGCGGACGTCCTCGTCGGACACGTCGTCGACGTGGGAGTGGCCGGAGTTGAGGCCGTCGACGACCCGTGGGTCCCGGTCGAGACCCACGACTCTCAGGCCGACCGTCGCCGCCTCCCGGACGAGCGGCAGCCCGACGTAGCCGAGCCCGATCACCGCCAGTTCGACGGTGTCGGATATCGCTGATCCCCCGAGTGGTTCAGTCTGCTGGACCTGCATAGGGCTTCACCCCTGCCTCGTCGCGGGACCTGCCGGGCCCGCATCTCAAGCGCAGCCGAGGGCGCGGTACGCCTCGCGGGTGGTCGCGGCGACACGCTTCCAGGTGCGGTCACGTGCCACGAACTCGCGGGCGGCCGCTCCCCATTCGGCCCGACCGTTTCTACTGTAAAGCAGAGATTCGATCGCATCTGCCCAAACTTGTGGCGATGAGGGCGGGATGAGAAGTCCGGTCACTCCCGGCTGGACAAGCTCCCGCAGCGCGGGTACGTCACTGGCGGCCACCGGCAGCCCGCTCGCCATCGCCTCGACCGGCTTCAGCGGCGTCACCAGGCGGCACACCCGCTCGTCGGTGCGCGGCACCGCGAACACGTCCAACACCGCGTGGAAGTCCCGCACTTGGGCGTACGGCACCCGGCCGGTGAACACGGCCGCCCCGTCGGCCAGTCCGAGCCCGCCGGCCAGCCGCAGCAGTGCCGCCCGCTCGGGGCCGTCCCCCACGATCAGCAGCCGCAACGGCACCCCGCGACGCCTCAGCTCGGCACCCGCATGGAGCAATGTGCCGATTCCCTCGTGTGGAGTAAGGCTGCTGACCGTGCCGACGACGAAATCGTCCGGCGCGATACCGAGCCGGGCCCGCAGCGGCGCCCCGTCCGGCAGCGGGGCGAGGAACTCCTCGCCCACCGCGTTCGGCACGATCAGCACCCGCTCCTCGGGCACCCCGCGCGCCACGATCTCCGCCTTCATCGCCGCGCCCAGCGTCAGCACCAGGTCCGCCTCGCGCATGCAGTGCGTCTCCAGCTCGCGCCGCGCCCGGTACGTCGGGTCGGCGCAGGTCCGCCCCGGGGCCTGGGTCAGCCAGGTGTCCTCCAGGAAGCCGCGCACCTCGTAGACCACCGGCAGCCCGTGGGCGGCGCGCAGGGCCAGCGCCACCCGCCCGTTGCCGTGGTCGGTGGCCGGGTGCAGCACGGCGGGCCGCAGCCGCTGAACCAGCAGGCCGGCCAGCTCGGCGTTGCGGGCCAGCACCGCCGCCTGCCCGTACGGCAGCCACCGCGGCAGCAGCCGGTGCTGCGGCACCCCGCCCACCGTCTGCACCGGGCGGGCGTCCAGCACCCCCTGCGCCACCGGGAACCCGATCCGGGTCACCACGTGCGGATCGAGCCCGGCGGCGCGTTGCGCCTCGGCGATCTGCTGGGTGCGCACGGTGTAGCCGGCGTGCTTGAACGGCAGTCCGTTGGTGACCAGATGCAGCACCCGGCCCGGCACCGGGCGGACCCGCCGGGCGGGCGGCGGGGGCACCCGTACCCCGGACGGAGCAGCGGTCGGCCCTGCCGTTGGGGCCCGGTCGGCGAGCCGCCGTTCCAGCGGCCTGACCCGGCGCCGCACGGGCGGCGGCAGCAGCCGTACCCCCAGCAGGGCCGCCCGGAGGGGGTCATGGCGCAGTTCGCCCCACGCCACGGATGCGGCCAGACTGAGCGCACGGGGGATATGACGCGACATGCCGTCACGTTAGGCGGCGAGAGCGGAGAAGGTACGACATGAACGGCCGTGTACTCCACGTCGTCGGCACCCGACCGAACTTCGTCAAGGCCGCCCCGGTCGTGGCCGCGCTGCGCACGGCGGGCTGCGACCAGGTCCTGGTGCACACCGGTCAGCACTACGACGAACGGATGTCGGACATCTTCTTCCGGCAACTGGGCCTGCCCGAGCCGGACACCGATCTGGGCGTCGGCTCCGGCAGCCACGCCCGGCAGACGGCGGACCTCCTCGTCGCCCTGGAGGGTGAGCTGTCCGCCCGCGACCCCGCCCTCGTGATGGTCTACGGGGACGTCAACTCGACGCTGGCGGCCGCCCTGGTCGCCGCCAAGCTGGGCATGCCGCTCGCCCATGTGGAGGCGGGCCTGCGCAGCTTCGACATGGCGATGCCGGAGGAGGTCAACCGGCGCCTGGTCGACCAGCTGGCCGAGCTGCTGTTCGCCACCAGCCCCGAGGCGGTCGGCCATCTCGCCCGGGAGGGGGCCGACCCCGCTCGGGTGCATCTGGTCGGCAACCCCATGATCGACACCCTGCTCACCCACCTGGACCACTTCGACCCGGCCGCCGCCCGCGCCGCGTACGGGCTGCCCGAGCGCTACGGCGTGGTCACCCTGCACCGCCCCGCCAACGTCGACGACCCCGAGGCGGCCGAGGCGGCCGCCCGCGCCCTCACCGAGGCGGCCCGGCTCCTCGACCTCGCCGTACCCCTGCACCCGCGCGGCCGGGCGGCGCTCGGCGCCGCGGGCCTGGACGGCGCGCCGGGCGTCCACATCCTCGACCCGCTGGGCTACGTCGAGTTCATGAGCCTGGTGCGCGGCGCCGCGGCCGTCATCACCGACTCGGGCGGCGTCCAGGAGGAGACCACCGTCCTGGGCGTTCCCTGCCTGACCCTGCGCACCACCACCGAACGCCCGGTCACCGTCACCCACGGCACCAACCGGCTCGTCGGGCACGCCGAACTCGTCCCCGCGCTGCGCAAGGTGCTGGACGGCGGACAGCCACCGCCCGACGAGGGCCCGCCGCTGTGGGACGGACGGGCCGGGGCCCGGATCGCCGCCGAGGTCACCCGCTGGCTGGACCACCATGTCTGAACTCACCCGCGCCTACTGGGACACCCGCCACCGCGTGCACGACGACCTCGCGTCCGGCGGCCACATCGGCCTGGACCGCGCGGGCAACGAGATCTTCTACGCGCTGCGGCTCGGCACCCTGCTCCCGCTGATCGGCGACCTGGCCGACGAGTCGGCCCCGCTGTTCGTGCTCGACGCGGGCTGCGGCAAGGGGCACTTCGCCCGCGCCCTGGCCCGCTGCGGCCACCGCGTCGACGCCTTCGACGCGAGCGAGGAGGCCGTCGCGCACGCCCGCGCCCGGGGCGGCCGCCCGCGCTACGACGTCGCCGCCCTCGACGAGTGGCGCAGCCCCTGGCTGTACGACGTCGTGCTCTGCGTCGACGTCCTCTTCCACGTCCTCGACGACGAGGAGTGGGCGACCGGCCTGCGGAACCTCGCCTCACTCGTGCGGATCACCGGACGGCTGATCCTCACCGACGAGGACATCGGCACCCGCCGGCCGCGCGGCGACTACATCCTGCACCGCCCCACCGCCGAGTACACCGCGCTGCTCGAACCCCTCGGCCTGCGGCACACCCTGTTCACCCCGTACGGCTTCCGCGAGAACGAGGTCGGCTTCCACGTCTTCACGAGGACCCGCTGATGCGCCTGACCGATCTGCTCCACCCCCACCTCGACGGCGTCACCACCGTCGTCGACGCCACCGACGGCGGGCTCGACCTGGAGCCCTATCTGCACCTCCCCGGCGACATCGCCCTGCACCACGGCGAACGGGACATCGGCGAGAACGAGTTGGTGCTCGTCTCGTACGGCCCCGATCCGGCGCTGCACGGCACCGAGACCGACTGTCTCGCCGTGCTGCACCGGATGCGCCCCGGCGGCCGCGGCCTGGTCCTCTTCGGCCACCCCGGGCCCGAACTTCCCTACCACCGGCTCATCGACGCCCTGGTGACCCACCACTGCCAGGTGCTGCGCGCCGCCCCGCTCGACTACGAGCACCTGCACGCGGGCGCGGTGTTCGTCCGCACCGACGAACTCCTGCCGCCCCACGACTGGTCCGGCCGCCCCGTCCCGGCGGAGGGCTTCGCCACCGCGCTGCGGATCGCCGACGAGTACGTCCTCGCCGACCTCGTCTCGCGGTCGCTGCGGGCCCGGCTGCTGGACCTGGAACGCGACGCCGAGGAGGCGGAACGCGCCCGGGGGCCCGTCCACGAGGACGGCCTCGCCGAGCGTCTCGCCGCCGCCGTACGGGAGAAGGACCGGCTGGCGGCCGCCCTGCACAGGGCCCGGGACCGGGTCGGTCTGCTGGAGGCACGCGTGGCCATGCTGGAGGGCTCCACCTCGCTGCGGGTGGGGCGGGCCCTGGTGTCGGCGGCCCGCTCGCCCCGGCACGCGGCACCACGGCTGCCCCGCGAGCTGTACGGGCTGTGGCGGGCGCGGGCGAAGCCGGGGTCCGCGTCGGCGAGCGCGGGGGCGGGAGTGCGGGAGCTGTACGGGCGGTGGCGCGGGCGGGTGACGTCGCGTTCCGCGTCGTCGCGTACGGCGCCGGAGTGGCGGGTGACGTCGCGTTCCACGTCGTCGCGTACGCCATCGCGGCGCACCGCGCCGGAGACGGCCGTGCGGGAGGCCGTGCCGGACGGGCGGATGCACCTCGCCCACCGCGCGTTCGCCTCCCTGCCCCGCGACCGGCTGGTGATCACCGGCGTGCTCACCGAGGCCACCGCCGCGGACCTCGCGGCGGACGCCGTGGTCAACCGGGCGCTGCCGCACGACGGCCGGCTGGTCGTGCAGCGCACCGACCCGGACGCCCTGGTCGTCCAGCTGAGCGCCTGCACGGGCGACGGCCCCTGGTCGCTCACGGGCACCGGACTCGCCCCCGACCTCGACCGGAGGCTGGCCGAACTGATCACCGAGACCCGGGCGGCGGGCCGCTCCTGCCTGCTGTGGCGGGACGGCCCGGCCTCGGCGGCCCCCGGGCTCACCCGGCTCGCCTGGGACGCCGTCCTCGACGCGGACGCCGGTGTGCGGCTGGCGAGCCTGGACCCGGCGGCGGACGGCAGAGAGCGCCTGCGCGAGGTGTTCCGCGCGGACAGCACCCGGGTCCGCCTGTCGCAGCTGGCCCGCCGCGTCGGCGCCCCCGACCCGCTGGACGAACGCCGGGTCTGCGTGCTGGCCGCCCCACAGGACCGGGCCGACATCGCCCGGCTCACCGCCCAGGTGCTGGGCCAGAGACACCGGCCCGCCGAGGTCGTCGTACCCGACCCCACCGGACTCGACGAACTCACCGCCGCCGGCTTGACCGTACGCACCGGCGACCCCCTCGCCCCCTGGGTCGCCGACTGGACCGACCTCACCGAGGACCGCCCGGACACCCTGCTGCTCGACCTGATGTGCGCGCAGGAGTACTCCGGCGCCGACGCGGTGGGCAGCACGCCCGCCGCCGACGACTACACCTTCGTCCCCGAACTGCGCCCCCTCCTGGTGCGCCGTTCGCTGCTGGCGTCCGGCGCGCCGCCCGAGACCTGGGCGCGGCACGGGCACCGCCTGTTCGCCTGGTGCGGGAAGGAGCCGACATGAGCCGGACACTGAACGCGCTCGTCTACGGCGACGTTGACCTCAATCTCATCGACGGCTCCGCGGTCTGGGCCCAGTCCACGGTGCAGGCACTGTCGCGGGCCGGCTGCCGGACCCGGCTCGTCCTCAAGGCCCCCGTGCGCACCGAGCGGCTGATCGAGCCGCTGGCCGGACTGCCCGGGGTCACGGTCGTGCGCCCCTACGAGGAACGGCTGCTGCCCGGACAGGCCGACCGGCCGCTGTCGCCCGTGCAGGCCTCGCAGGTGCTCGCAGGGCTCGACGAGGACGAGCCCTGCGACCTGCTGGTGCTGCGCGGACGGCGACTGGTCGGGCGGGTCGTCGCCGACGGCGGCTTCGAGGGGCGGATCTGGGCCTACCTCACCGACATCCCGCAGTCGGCGGCCGAGATGACCGAGGGGGCCCGCGCGGAACTCACCCGCATCGCCGAGGCCTCCCAGCGGCTGCTGTGCCAGACGGAGGAACTGCGCTGCCTGTTGGAGACCTGGGTGCCCGAGGCCTGCGGCAAGTGCGTGCTCAGCCCGCCCGCCGTCCCCGAACCGGACGTCCCGGTGCCGGAGCACGAGCGCCCCCACGATCCCTTCCGGCTCGTCTACACCGGCAAGTTCGCCCCCCTGTGGAACACCCTGCCCATGACCCGTCTGCCGGCCCTGCTCGCCGGACGGGGCGTCCGGGCGGAACTGCACGCCGTCGGCGACAAGATCCACCACGACCCCTCGCGTCCGGACTTCCAGCCCGCCATGGCCCGGGCGCTGGCCGTCACCCCGGGCGTCGAGCACCACGGCGGGCAGCCCCGCGAGGAGGCCATGCGCATCGCCGCCGACTGCGACCTCGGCCTCGGCTGGCGTGAGCCCGCCCTCGACGCCAGCCTCGAACTGTCCACCAAGGTCCTGGAGTTCGGCGCCCTCGGACTGCCCGTCGTCCTCAACCGCACCCCCGCCCACGAGGCGCTGCTCGGCGCCGACTACCCGCTGTACGTGCCCGGACGCGCCGGACTGGACGACGCCGTCGAGGCGGTCACCCGTGCCGTGCGCGAGCCCGAGGCCCGGCGGCTCGCCGCCGACCGCTGCCGTGCCGCCGCCGCCCGCTACACCCTCCAGGCGGCGGCCGACCGCTGGCGCGCCCAGCTCGAGAAGGCCTTCCCCGAAGCACCGGCCGCCGTCGCCGCCCGGCCGCGGCCGCTGCGGGTCGGTGTCGCGGGCCACGACCTGAAGTTCCTCTCCCGGCTCCTCGACCACTTCCGTACGCTGCCCGGTCTCGACGTACGCGTCGACGCCTGGCAGGCGCTCGCCCGCCACGATCCGGCCGCGAGCCGGGAACTCGCCGACTGGGCCGATGTCGTGGTCGTCGAGTGGTGCGGCCCGGCCGCCGTCTGGTACAGCCGCCACAAGCGGCAGGGCAGCCGGCTGATCATCCGGCTGCACCGCTTCGAACTGGACGCCGAGTGGCCCCGGCAGGTCGACATCGACGCCGTCGACCAGGTGATCTGCGTCAGCTCGTACTACGCCCGCCGCACCCTGGAGCACACCGGCTGGCCGGAGTCCAAGGTCACCGTCATCCCGAACTGGGTGGACACCGACCAGCTCGACCGCCCCAAGGCGCCCGGCGCCCGCTTCCGCCTCGGGATGATCGGCATCGCGCCCAGCCGCAAACGCCTCGACCTGGGCCTGGACGTGCTGGAGGCGCTGCGCGCCCGGGACCGCCGCTGGCATCTCTCGGTGAAGTCCAAGCCGCCCTGGGAGTACTGGTGGATCTGGAACAAGCCCGAGGAGCGCGCGCACTACGACGCCGTACTGCGCCGCATGCAGACCTCGCCGCTGCTCGAAGGTGCCGTCGTCTTCGACGAGTTCGGCGCGGACGTGGCGAGCTGGCTGCGGCGCGTCGGACATGTCCTGTCCACCAGCGACGACGAGAGCTTCCACCTCGCCCCGGCCGAGGGCATGGCCTCCGCCGCCGTCCCCGCGCTGCTGCCGTGGCCCGGGGCGGACGAGATCTACGACCGGCGCTGGATCCACCAGGACCCCGAGACGATGGCGAACGCGGTCGCCGAACTGGACGAGGAGGGCTGGCGGGACACCGGGCGGCTGGCCCGCACCCAGGTGCGGGAACAGTTCTCGCTGCACCGGGTGGCCCGGGACTGGACGGAGCTGCTGGTGTCCGGCTGATTTTCAGGGCTGGGGTTCGGGTTTCACGACCCGGAACGCGAACTGGCCGCAGTACGTGAGCTTGCGCAGGTTCACCAGCGCCGCCCGCCGCCCGGTGTCCTTCGCCCAGCTGTCGATCTCGGCGTTGAGCGGGGACTCCTGGTCCCAGTGGCGCCCGTACCCCGTGTTCCGCCCGCCGTCGTAGGACCGCATGATCAGCGTCACCCCGTCCAGGGACGGCCGGATCTCCTGCAGAGCCAGCCCGGCCTCCTCGACCAGCACCCGGAATCCGTACGGCGTGTAGTTCCACAGGCTGAAGGAGTGGTACGGCTCGAACTGGGACGTACTGCCGATGAGCAGCCCGCCCGGCCGCAGCACCCGGCCGACCTCCGCCAGCAGCTCACGCGGGCGCGAGACGTGCTCGAAGACCTGGTGCGAGTAGATCAGCGGCACGGACTCCGAGCGGAACGGCAGGCGGACACCGTCGAAGTGGACCAGCTGAGCACCGTCGGGCCGGTGCTGCCGGGCCTCCGGAGAGTCCCGGATGTCGACTCCGACCCACCGCACTTTCGGATCGTGTCCGCGGAACAGCGCGACGGAGGTGCCCCGCCCGCACCCGAGGTCGACCACCCGGTCCGGCGCGTCCGGCGAGGTCATGACCTCGTCGAGGTAGTAGCGGGACGTGACCTGGCGGGCGTGGTCGTCGGGGATGCAGTCGCGCATGAGGTCCCACAGGGTCGCCATGTGCCGAGGCTAAGGACGTGCCGCACCCGCGGCCCAGGAGCCGTTCGGCGGTTCGCGACCGCCGCCACCCGGAAGGCGTGACGGCACCGGACCGGACCCGCGGGAAACGTCCTCAGCCCTCCACCCCCACCATCCGCTGCAACAGATCCCGCAGCGTCAGCCGCTCCTGCTCGCTCAGCCCCGCCAGCGGCTCCCGGGCGAAGCGCAGGGACTCGCGCAGGCTGCGGGCCACCCGGCGGCCCTCGTCCGTCGCCGCCGCCAGCTTCACCCGGCGGTCGGCCGGGTCCGGGCGGCGCTCGACCAGGCCCCGGGATTCGAGGCGGTCGACGATGCCCGTGACGTTCGAGGGCTCGCACCTGAGCTTGTGCGCCAGCTTGCGCATCGGAAGGGGTTCCAGGCAGAGCAGGCTGAGCAGCTTCGCCTGGGCGCCGGTCAGCGCGTGCTCGGCGGCCGCCTCCTCGTACTCCTCGTGGTAGCGGGCCACGACCGAGCCGATCAGGTCGACGACTTCCATGGTCAGTGCGTCAGGGCGGGCGGGGTGAGGTGTGGCCATGGTCTCCAGGGTACCCGGTTACTTGACAGCCTGAAATGTTCAAGAGCATGGTTGTTTCAGGTTCTGAAGTATCACTCGCTGAAACGTCAGCAACGTCTCCCGAAGTACGAGGAAAGCGCACCCCATGACCGACATCCCCGCCCTCCCCGCCGTCAACCGCGAATGGCACCTGCTCAGCCGCCCCGTCGGCTGGCCCAAGCCCGAGGACTTCGCCCTGGTCGAGTCCCCGATGCCGACACCCGGTGAGGGCCAGGTGCTGGTGCGGAACCTGTACGTCTCCGTCGACCCCTACATGCGCGGCCGCATGAGCGCCGCCAAGTCCTACGTCGCCCCCTTCGAGCTGGGCAAGGTCATGCAGGGCGGCGCCGTCGGCGAGGTCGTCGTCTCCCATGCCGAGGGCCTCTCCGCCGGCGACCACGTCCTGCACTTCTTCGGCTGGCGGGAGTACGCCGCCGTCGACGCGAAGAACGCCGTCAAGGTCGACCCGCAGGCCGCGCCCCTGTCGACGTACCTCGGCGTCCTCGGCATGACCGGGCTCACCGCGTACGCCGGTCTGCTGCGCACCGCCGCCTTCAGGGAGGGCGACGCGGTGTTCGTGTCCGGGGCCGCCGGTGCGGTCGGCAGCCAGGTGGGGCAGATCGCGAAGCTGAAGGGCGCCTCCCGGGTCATCGGGTCCGCCGGGTCCGACGAGAAGGTGGAGCTGCTCCTTGAGGAGTACGGCTTCGACGCCGCCTTCAACTACAAGAACGGGCCGGTGGGCGAGCAGCTGCGGGCCGCCGCGCCGGACGGGATCGACGTCTACTTCGACAACGTCGGCGGCGATCACCTGGAAGCGGCCGTCGGCTCCCTCAACCGGGGCGGCCGGATCGCCGTCTGCGGCATGATCTCCGTCTACAACAACACCGAGCCCGCCCCCGGCCCGAGGAACCTCGCCCGCCTCATCCAGACCCGCGGCCGCATCGAGGGCTTCCTGGTCGGCGACCACTACGACCTCCAGCCGCAGTTCGTGCAGGAGGTCGGCCCCTGGGTCGCCTCGGGCGCCCTCAAGTACCGGGAGACCGTCGTCGAGGGCATCGAGAACAACCTGGAGGCCTTCCTCGGCGTCCTGCGCGGCGACAACACCGGCAAGATGATCGTCAAGCTCTGAGCCGAGGGGTGGCGGCCTTCCTTGGCTTTCCGGTATGCGGTAACTTCTTTCCGAAATCGTCCGGGATCGTGGGCGCGAGTCCCGGGCGGACCGAGGAGGAAGAGCACCGCATGCCCATCCAGCAGTCAGACGTCCTGTACACGGCAGTGGCGACCGCCGAGAACGGCCGCGACGGCCGGGTCGCCACCGACGACGGCAAGCTCGACGTCGTCGTGAACCCGCCGAAGGAGATGGGCGGCAGCGGCTCCGGCACCAACCCGGAGCAGCTGTTCGCCGCCGGTTACAGCGCCTGCTTCCAGGGCGCCCTCGGCGTCGTCGCCCGGCAGGAGAACGCCGACATCTCCGGCTCCACCGTCACCGCGAAGGTCGGCATCGGCAAGAACGACGACGGCTTCGGGATCATCGTCGAGATCTCGGCGGACATCCCGGGCGTCGACGAGACCACCGCGAAGGCGCTGGTCGAGAAGGCCCACCAGGTCTGCCCGTACTCGAAGGCGACCCGCGGCAACATCACCGTGACACTCGTCTGAGCCGTGACGCACCTCTGACGGCACTCGTTGCGTACGACGAAGGCCGCACCCTTGGACGTGGGGTGCGGCCTTCGCCCTGCGGCACCGAGCTTCGCCCCCGCGTCACCGCACAGCGGCCCGGTGCGCCGCCCGCACGAACCGCTCGTTCTCCGGCGCGGCCCCACCCGGAAACGCACAGCGCCGCCGCGTGTACCCGTACGCCAGCCCGCTGCGCGGATCGGCGAAGGCCTGCGAGCCGCCCGCCCCGCTGTGCCCGAAGGCACCCGCGCCCAGGAAGGGGTACCAGTTGTCGGCCGTCGCCTGGAAGCCGAGCCCGTACGCCTTGTGGGCCCGGGCCACCAGGTCGTAGCCGACGGAGTGGATCTGCCCGACCTCGGCGACCGTGTCCGGCTTCAGCAGCGGCGGCCGCCCCGCCACCTCGCTGATCGCCGCCGCGTACATCCCCGCCAGCCCGCGCGCGGCCGCCACACCGCCCGCCGACGCCGGGCCCTTGGCGCGCACCAGGCGGGAGTTGGCGTGGTCCACCAGCTCACCCGGCCGAGCCACGTGCGCGTTGAACGCGATCGAGGTGAGGGTGTGCGGCCCGGTCGGCTGGGCGTCCAGCACCGCCTGCTGCTCGGGCGTCGGCAGCATCGGCTGCACGGGCCGGAAGCGGACCTCCTCGGCGGCGGGCAGCCCGAGGTAGAAGTCCAGCCCGTACGGGGCGCGTACCCGCTCCTCGTACACCTCCTGCAGGGTGCGGCCCGTGGCCCGCCGTACCACCTCACCGGCGAGCGCGCCGAGCACCAGCGCGTGATAGCCGAACGCCGTGCCGGGCCGCCAGAACGGCCGCTGGTCCGCGAGCCGCTCGGAGATCACCCGGTCGTCCGCCAGCTCCTCCTCGGTGAACCCGGAGTCGAGCCCGATCAGCCCCGCCCGGTGCGTGAGCAGCTCGCGCAGGGTCAGCCCGCCCTTGCCCTCGGCGGCGAACTCCGGCCAGTAGTACGTCACCTTGCGGTCCAGTTCCAGCGTGCCGTCCTGGACGAGGAGCGCGACGACGAGGTGGGCGGCGCCCTTGGTGGACGAGAAGACACCGTACAGCGACTCGGCGGAGACACCGTCCGGCCCCGCCCACAGGTCGACGACCCGCCGCCCGCGCACGTAGGCGCACAACTGCCCCTCGTAGTCCGGCCGCTCCTGCGCCACGAACGCGGCGAACTCCGCGCGCACCTCCTCGTAGCCGTCGGCGACGGTGCCGTGGATCTCCTGCGTCATCCGATCTCCTTTTGCCTCCTCGGCCGTCCGCTGCTCGCGTGTGTGCCGTGGTTTACCTGGTCGCCAAGGTGAACAATGCCCGCCCGACCTGAGCGAACTCCCCCTTGGGGTGATCACGGAAGAGTGGTTCGGTGCCGAAGAGCACCGCGTGCGCGCCGCTGACCACCGACGCGCGCCCCGCCGCGGCGGCGGGCCCGCCGGTGCCGTCCGGCAGCGCCCGCCAGTGCCCGGACACCAGCGGATTTCCCGTCGCGTACGACTGTTCCACCCGCACCCCGCGTCCGAGGTCCGTGAACCACACCGGCGCGTAGACGAAAGAGTGCCCCGGCGCGCCGCCGGTGATCCGGCCGCCGGAATTCACCACCCGCACCACCCCGTTGGCGTCCCCGTTGCCCTCGACGGGCTTGACCGGCAGCAGCCCGGCGTCGGCGTTGAGCGCCGCTCCGGCCGCCCCGCGCCCGACCAGACCGTGACCGTCGAGGAAGCGGCCGAGAGCCTTCCGCGCCGCCGGGTTCAGGTCGTCGTACGCCAGCCCCGCCGACACGAACAGCACATCCACCGCCGACCAGTCGAACCCGGCGTTCAGCACCCCGGCCGACACCGGCGTCACCTCGAAGCCCATCTCCCGCAGCGCGAACAGCTCGCCCGACGTGACGGCCGCGGCCACCCGCACGCGGGTCAGCGGGGTGCCGCCGGTCAGCCGCGTGGCGTCGAAGGCGACGTCGTACGTCCGTGCCGCGGCCGCCGCCTGCCGCCGTGCCGAGCCCGGCACGAGCGCACTGCCGTCGGACGCCTGCCGCACCCGGACGCCTTGGGCGAGCAGGGAGTTGAGGGCCGCCACCTCGCGCGGATCGTGAAGGCGCAGCCGGAGGTCGCCGCGCGGGGCGACGTACCCCACGCCCGCGGCCTCGCGCACCGGGTGCAGCAGGACGCGGGACAGGCCCTGCACCGGCTCGACCGTGGCGCCCCACAGTCGGCCCAGGCTCCAGCCGGAGATGTCGTACATCACCGACACCTTGTCGCTGATGTCCCGGCCGTCGGCCAGCAGCACGTTCGCCAGCCCGCGCTTGGGCTGGCGCATGTCGACGACGTACGAGCCCTTGGCGTACCAGCGGCCGGAGAGCCGGAAGGAATGCACCGCCCGGCTCACGCGGACGTCGTTGGCGAGCAGGTGGCCGACCAGGCGCGCGGCGGCGGTGGGGGAACGCTGGGCGGCGCCTGCCGGGATGACGTAGGCGCGGGGAAAGGTGGTGGTGTAGACGTCCTCCGGGCCGATGCCGGGGACGCCGGGGACGGTCTCCTCGGACACCGGCACCTGCGCGGCCCCCGCGGCACCGCGCCGGAAGACCTCGATCTGGTCGGCGACCAGTGAACGGCGCTTGTCCCGGACGTAGTCCAGGGTCGCGTCGAGCGTGGCCCCCGCGACGGCGACGTTGATCGCGGCCCGGCGGCGCAACTCACGCTGCGGCAGGGTGTCGTAGGCGTCGTTGTTCACGCGGAGCGGGATCTCGATCGTGTGCGCGGCGACCGCGCCGTGGAAGGCCGCGTACTGCGGGGTGAAGATGGGCGGCCAGTCGTCCCAGCCCTCCTCCTGGTCCCGGAACGGGATCTGCGCGGGCGCCACGCCGTCCTTCCCGGGGGTGTAGCCGAGGCCGTTGACGGCGGCCTCCATGCCGAGGGCGTTGGCGTAGGTGTGCTTCAGGAAGAGGTCGTACTCGTAGTTCTCGCCGTGCGGCGGGGTGGTGGGCTCGATGAGGGTGCCGTTGACGTAGCCGTGCAGGTCGAGCAGGACGGCCGGCTGCTTGTCGACCATGATCTGCCGCATCGCCCGCGCCTCGGGCTGGGAGGCGGTGACGAAGTCCCGGTTGAGGTCGAATCCGTTCGCGTTCGCGCGGGTTCCGGCGATACGGCCGTCCGGGTTGGCGGAGATGTTGAAGTACAGGCGGCTGTGCGCGAGCAGGTCCCTGGTCCGCGCGTCGTTCGCGGTCGCGAGCCGCTCGATGAGCTTGAGGGAGGCGTCGGTGCCCTCCCACTCGTTGCCGTGGATGTTGCTGTTGACGAACACCGGGGTCTTGTACGCGGCCTGGATGCGCGGGTCCTTCGCGGCCACCGCCGGCGCGTTCTCGATGAGCTCGCGCATCCGGGTCTGCTCCCGTGTCTGACGGGCCGTCTCCGGGGCGGTGACGGTGACGAGATAGAGCCGGTGGCCGCCGGCCGAACGGCCCGCGACCTCCACGCTCACCCTCTCGCCGAGGCGTTGCAGGGCGTTCAGCTTCGGCGCGATGGCGTGGTACGGGGTGAGGCCCAGCTTCAGGGACGCGTCGGCCGGGTTCACGGGGTCCGCGGGGAGCTGCTGCTCACGCGGGTAACCACGTGACGCGTCCGAGAGGTCGGGAACGGGCGCGGTGAACGCCTGACGGGCCGTGCTCGCCGGGGACTTGGCGGGGCGGAGGTCGAGAGCGGGGCCCTCCGCCTCCTGCCGGGTGACGGGCTCGGTGTCCGCGTCGGCCGGGACGGGGGCGGCCAGCAGGAGTGAACCTGCCGTGGTGAGGGTGAGGGTGGCCATCAGGACGGGTCTCGCAGAGGTCGTTCTCGTGATGCGCACGCGTACCTCCTCCGGGTTCCTGAGATCGGTACGGCGAGGTGTACCTGTTCGACTCAACCGCAACAAGAGGGTCTTGGTGTCGCCGACGCCGGCCGTTGCCCCGGATGGCCCACGGCGGGACTCGGGGGGCGCGGTGGCCGTTACGTCGGCGTGACCGCCTGCGGGGGTCACCCCGATAAGGTTCCCCCATGCGCGATCTTGGGGCGGGTTTCAGCTATCTCCTGAAGGGCCAGCGCTGGGTGGCCCGGCACGGCAAGCAGTACGGCTTCGGGCTGCTCCCGGGCCTGATCACCCTCGTCCTCTACGCCGGGGCCCTGGTGGTACTGGCGCTGTGGGGCGAGGACTTCGTCGCCTGGGCGACCCCCTTCGCCGACGACTGGTCCAGTCCCTGGCTCGGCCTGTTCCGCGGCTTCCTCACGGCCGTCCTCTTCGCCCTCGCCCTGCTGCTGGCCGTCCTCACCTTCACGGCGGTCACGCTGCTGGTCGGCCAGCCCTTCTACGAGGCCCTGTCCGAGTCGGTCGACCGGGACGTCTCCCCGGACGGCACGGCGCCCGTCTCCGACCTGCCCCTGTACAAGGAGCTGTGGATCTCGGCCCGCGACAGCCTCCGGGTGCTGGCCCGTGCCGCCCTGTGGGGCGCGCTGCTCTTCGCCCTCGGCTTCATCCCGGTGGCCGGACAGACGGTCGTACCCCTGATCGGCCTCTTCGTCACCGGCTTCTTCCTCACCGAGGAACTCACCTCCGTCGCCCTCCAGCGCCGGGGTGTCGAACTCCGTGACCGGCTCGCCCTCCTGCGCTCCCGCAAGACCCTGATCTGGGGCTTCGGCACCCCCCTCGCCCTTGCCTTCCTCGTCCCCTTCGTCGCCGTCTTCCTGATGCCGGGCGCGGTCGCGGGCGCGACGCTGCTGGCCCGGGAACTGCGGGGCGAGGAGATCGCCTTGGGTGCCGAGGACCCAATCAGCGCGTCCGGCGTGTGAGCTACGCCCCTGCCGCGACGCTCACGATCGCGCGCACCTGCGCGATGATGTCCAGCCGGTTGCGGACCAACTCCGGGTCCGTGACCTCGGTGGCGTTGCCCGCGCCGAACTGCAGGACGGGCGTGTGGACATGACCGCCCGGCAGGGTGTCGTGCAGCCCCAGCCGGTCCCGCAGCAGCGTCGCCCGGTAGGCGATCTCGTTGGAGAGGTAGTTCCCGCCGCCCCCGGCGCGTGCCGTCGACCCGGGCGTCGGCCCGTCCGGCCGTACGACGGCCTCCGTGCCGCCCGCCGGGATCTCGGTCACGCCGGTGTTGTCGTACACCGGGAAACGCCCGGTGCCGGCGGCCACGATCTCCTCGTACGGCAGTGTCGTCGACGTCCACTGCGGCTGCGAGGCCGGGTCGGTGACCGGAATGGTCTCCGTCCGGCTGACGTTGTCGTTGTCCGGGAAGCCGCCCCGCCAGGCCCCGTTGGTCCGCTCGATGTCGAACCGCCCCACGCGGCCCTGACTGACGGTCGCGAAGAGATCGACCCCCGGCAGATACGGCCGTAGCGTCCGCTCCACCGTGCCGTCCGCGAAGTCCTGCCAGCGCACCGGGAACACGGCCGTCTCCACCCGCGCCGGGCCGTCCGCCGTCCGGATCACCGTGCCGTCGAGCGCGAGCGCGGCGGCACCGGACGGATTGGAGATCCGCACGTCCCGGTCCAGGGTGAACGGGTCGAACCCGGTGACCAGGATCCGCTTCATGCCCTTGCCGTGGCGCGGGACGGGGGTCCCCCCGCCCGAACGGAGCCGAGAGTGGGGGAGGAGGTCGCTCTGCCCGCGCGAGGACCGCTCCAACGCGTCCAGCAGCGCCGCCCGCCCCCGCTCACCGAGCCCGAACTCCGGCTCCCAGCCCCGCACTTCCCGGGTCATCCCCAACCGCGCCCAGTACAAGGGCCGGTCGTCGTCCCGGCTGAGATCCCCCTCGACCGGCCCCCGCCCCTGTGCCCGGTCCACCGCCCGCCGCCACAGCGCCGACCCTTCCCGTACGACGATCCGGTGGGCCTGCGCGTACGAGCGGGCCCCGCCCAGCGCCTCGGCGAACTCCGGCGCCACCGCGTCGAATCCGGACCGCCGGAGAATCTCCTGCGGCACGGCCCGCTCAAGCCGCTGTTCCTCGACGGTGAACGCCGGTTCCGGCGAGGCGGTGGCGGTGGCGGGGGCGGCGAGCCCGGCCACCAGGACGAATCCGACTGCGCTGATGCCAACTCGTATGGAGTTCAAGGGGTTCGGGTCCTTCCGTCGCAGTGGGGCGCGCTCCGAGAACGGCCGCAGTATCCCGTGACGGAAGGGTCCATGCCATGGTCTGTGACGCAGGGGATGCCCGCGCTTCGCGTCTCAACCGGTCATCAACACGGCCAGCGCGAGCAGCGGCACCAGCTGGAACGCCGCGGCCCGCCGCAGTCCGGCCGGCCACAGCGCGGCGCCGATCAGCGCCACCCCGCCGCAGGCCACGCCCAGTTCCGTCATCGGCGGCCGGTACGGTTCCGGGCCGAAGCTCGCCGCCCAGCCCGTCATGCCGGCCGCCAGCCATCCGTAGCCGACCGCCAGGGCGTTGAGGGGCAGCAGCCCGAGCACCGCGAGGGTGTTCCTCCACCTCATACGGGCATCGTCGCCCGCAGCACACGCGGTCGCACGAGTGCCCGTACTCAGACCGGAGTCAGTTCTCGCCCAGCAGTGCCAGGAAGTCCCGGAAGGAGGGCAGGACACCGACGTACCCCTTCGGCCACGGCCTCGGCTGCACCGGCTGGTCGTACGAGTCCATCGAGCGGGACGGTACGACGGTGAAGGTGCGCGTCCGCAACACCGGCGAGCGCCCCGGCCGCGAGGTCGTCCAGCTGTACGTCGCGCCGACCGAGCCCGACCACGAGCGCCCGGCGCGGTGGCTGGCCGGCTTCGCGGGGGTCGAGGCGGGGCCGGGGGAGAGCGTCGAGGCCGTCGTCGCACTCCCGCACCGGGCGTTCGGGATCTGGGACGAGATGACCAACTCGTGGTCGTTCGTGAAGGGTTCGTACGAGATCCCGGCGGGCCGCTCGATCGCGGAACCGCAGGATCACGCTGACGACTACCGTCTGATCCGGGGCGATTCGTCCCACCGAGCAGCCCCGGTCCGGGACCTGACCTCCGGGCCGGGGCTCACCGGATCACCGTGCGGTGAAGCCGTACACCGTCTCGGAGCGGAACACCTCACCCGGCCGCAGTACCGTGCCCGGGAACTGAGGACGGTTCGGCGAGTCGGGGAAGTGCTGCGTCTCCAGCGCGATGCCGTCCCCGGGCGCGAACGGCCCGCTCAGATGGTCCGCCGTGTACAGCTGGAGCCCCGGCTCGGTCGTCGCCACCGTCAGCACCCGCCCGGACGCCGGGTCGGACAGCTCCGCGACCTCGACCGGCGTCTCGGTCACGCCCTTGTCGAGGACAAGGTTGTGGTCGTACCCGGAGCCGGTCTTCCGGGCCGTCCGGAAGTCGAAGCGGGTCCCCTCGACCGGGGCGATCCCGGTCGGGATCAGGTCGTCGTCCACCGGCGTGTACCGCCCGGCGGCGATCCGCAGCTCATGCCCGGCCGCGGTGCCGCAGCCGCTGAGGTTCCAGTACGAGTGGTTCGTCAGGTTCACCACGGTCGGCGCGTCGGTGACCGCCTCGTACGCGATCCGCAGCGCGCCCGTGGGATCGAGGCGGTAGGTCGCCGAGACCTCCAGCCGCCCCGGGAAGCCCTCCTCGCCGTGCGGGCTCACCCGGCTGAGCCGGACGCCGTGCTCGACCGGCGTCATGTCCCACCCCCGCTTGTCGAAGCCGCGCTCACCGCCGTGCAGCGAGTTCGGCCCGTTGTTCCGCGCGAGCGCGTACGTCCGCCCGTCCAGCGGGAAGCGGCCGCCCGCGATCCGGTTGGCGTACCGCCCGACCAGGGCGCCGAAGTAGGGCCCGGGATACTCCAGATAGCCGTCCAGCTCGCCGAACCCCAGCACCACGTCCGCGGTCCGCCCGTCCCGGTCCGGCACCTCCACGGACTGCACGATCCCGCCGTAGGACAGAACCCGCACCCGTACGCCCGCGCGCTCCAGAGTCCAGCGGTGCACGGCCGTGCCGTCGGAAAGTGTGCCGAAATGTTCGCTCATGAGCGAAACCCTAAGGCTTCTCCGCGGTGACCTTCCGATAGGCGATCTCCGCCAGCCGCGCCTGACCGTCCTTGCTCGGGTGGAACAAGTCCCAGTCGCTCAACTGCGCCGTGCCGAACCGGTACTCGAACACCGCCCCACCGTCGTACCGGCACCGCTCGTCCGCCCCGCAGACCTCCTCCAGCACGCCGTTGTAGTCCATCACCCGCTGCTGAACGGTCTCGCGCCGCTGGTCGGCCGCCGCGTCCAGGGCGTCCGCGTCGCCCAGCATCGACGGGCAGACGCCCAGCTTCCACACCAGCTTGCCGAGCGGATGCGTACGGCCCTCGGACCACAGCCGCATCAGATTGGGGATGCTCGCCACATACACCTGAGCCTTGGGCAGAGCACTGCGCAGCGTGTGCAGCGCGTCCTCGAAGTCGGCGCGGAAATCGGCCACCGGAGTCATCGCCGACGCCGAGGCCCGGCAGGCGTCGTTCGTCCCCACCATCACCGTCACAAGCTCCGGCTCGCGCGCCGCCGCACGCGCCATCTGCGCCGGGAGATCCGCCATCGACGCTCCGGTCACGGCGTAGTTCCAACTGTGCGAGGCGGCCCGCGCACTGCCCAGCAGCCGTACGGCGAGACTGTCCACCTCAGGACTGCTGCCGGTCGCCCACGACACCTGCGGACAGTCCGACAGCACCTCGCAGGCGTCGAACCCCCGCGTGATGGAGTCACCGACGGCGGCGATCGACTCCGGGCCGGGGTCCCACACCGGCGCCGGACTCGGCTTCGCCCGCTGCGCCTCGGTCGTGGACGGGGCCGACGCGTCGCCCCCCACCGCATCGCACCCCGCAACACCCAGCACGGCCGCCACGCACACGGCGACCGCGGCCCGCCCCCGCTGTCCGGTCATCCGCATCGTCCGCCAACCCCTCGCTCTCCTCGGCCCCCTCCATGACAACGCGCGAGGGTTCCCGGCGCGCGGCGTGCAACGGGTCACGCCCGTACAAGCGTCCCCCTGGGTGAATGGCGGGAGTTTCCGGGCCCTGGGACCGACGGTACGTCACACTCCTCGCGCCGCCGCACGGTAGCCTCGCCATCAGCGTGGCCGACCGGCCACCACCGCCCAGCCAGCCGCAACACGCCCGCTCAGCCCGGAGGTCCCGGTGACGACACGTGGAGTCCTGTACGTGCACTCCGCGCCGCGCGCGCTGTGCCCGCACGTCGAGTGGGCCGTCGCCGGGGTGCTCGGCACGCGCGTCAACCTCGACTGGATCCGGCAGCCGGCCGCGCCCGGCACCTGGCGCTCGGAGTTCTCCTGGCAGGGCGAGCCCGGTACGGCGTCCAAGCTGGCCTCCGCGCTGCGCGGCTGGCACCTGTTGCGCTTCGAGGTCACCGCCGAACCCTGCCCCACCGCCGAGGGCGAGCGCTACAGCTGCACCCCCGACCTCGGCATCTTCCACGCCGTCACCGGCATCCACGGCGACATCCTCATCCCCGAGGACCGCCTCCGCGCGGCGCTGCTGCGCAGCCGGAGCGGCGAGACGGACCTGGAGGCCGAGATCGCCAAACTCCTGGGCAAGCCGTGGGACGACGAGCTGGAGCCGTTCCGGTACGCGGGTGAGGGAGCACCGGTCCGCTGGCTGCACCAGGTGGTGTGATTTCGGCTCGCTGCTTGCCGCTCAAGCTGCACGAAGGGCCCCCACCAGCTGGTGGGGGCCCTTCACGTCGTACGAGTGGAAGGCGGCCTTCTCAGACCGTCCGGAACGCCAGCACCACGTTGTGCCCACCGAACCCGAACGAGTCGTTCAACGCGGCGATCCGGCCCTCGACGGGCAGCTTCCGCGCCTCACCCCGCACCACATCGGCGTTCGCCTCGGCCTCGGGGTCGATGTTCTCGACGTTGATGGTCGGCGGAGCCACCCGGTGGTACAGCGCGAGCACGGTCGCCACCGTCTCGACACCGCCCGCACCACCCAGCAGATGCCCGGTCATCGACTTCGTCGCGGACACCGCGATGTGGTCGGCGTGGTCACCGAACACCTTCCGCAGCGCCTTCAGTTCGGCGATGTCACCGGCCGGCGTAGACGTGGCGTGCGCGTTGACGTGCACGATCTCCGCCGGATCCAGATCCGTCCGCTCCAGCAGGTTCTGCAGGGCGTGGCTGATGCCCCGTCCTTCCGGCTCCGGCTGCACGATGTCGTGGCTGTCGGCGGAGATGCCCTGCCCGACCGCCTCGGCGTACACCCGCGCCCCGCGCTTCGCGGCGTGCTCGGCGGACTCCAGGACGACGACACCGGCGCCCTCGCCGAGGACGAAGCCGTCGCGGGCCAGGTCGTAGGGACGGGACGCGCCCTGCGGGTCGTCGTTGTTCTTGGACATCGCCATCATGTTGCCGAACGCGGCGATCGGCAGCGGGTGGATCGCCGCCTCCGTACCACCGGCGACGACGACGTCGGCGCGGCCGGTGCGGATCATCTCGATGGCGTAGCCGATGGCCTCGGCGCCCGACGCGCACGCGGAGACCGGGGTGTGCACGCCCGCCCGGGCGCCCACGGCCAGACCCACGTTCGCGGAGGGGCTGTTCGGCATCAGCATGGGGACGGTGTGCGGGGAGACGCGGCGTACGCCCTTCTCCTTCAGCACGTCGTACTGGTCGAGCAGGGTCGTCACACCGCCGATGCCGGAGGCGATGACCGCGCCGAGCCGGTCCGGGTCGACCTCGGTGCCGTCACCGGCCTTGGCGGTGAAACCGGCGTCGGCCCACGCCTCCTGCGCGGCGATCAGCGCGAACTGCGCCGAGCGGTCGAGGCGGCGGGCCTGCGGCCGCGGAATGGTCTCGGTGGGCTCCACCGCGACCGGCGCGGCGATCCGGACCGCCTGCTCGGCGGCCCACTCCTGCTCCAGGGGCTTGACGCCGGAACGTCCGGCGACCAGGCCCTCCCAGGTAGAGGCTGCGTCGCCACCCAGCGGTGTGGTTGCGCCGATACCGGTGACGACCACGGTGCGATTGGTCGGGCTCACGGGAATTCTTTCTCCAACGGATACGAGGATTCAGCGGCGCCACCGCCGGGTGGCGGGGCCGGAGGGACCCGGCCCAGGGAGCCCTTAGGCCTGGTGCTTGAGGATGTACTCGGTCGCGTCGCCCACGGTCTTGAGGTTCTTGACGTCGTCGTCCGGGATCTTCACGTCGAAGCGCTCTTCGGCGGCGACGACGACCTCGACCATGGACAGCGAGTCGACGTCCAGGTCGTCGGTGAAGGACTTGTCCAGCTGGACGTCCTCGGTGGGGATCCCGGCGATCTCGTTCACGATCTCCGCGAGACCGGCGACGATCTCTTCCTGAGTGGCGGCCATGTCAGGCGCTCCTTCGTAGTGTTCCAGAGGGTGTGGCGGTGCTGCTTCCCGCACCGGACCGCATGATCCGGCACGGAGTGCCTAGGGGAGAGTAACGACCGTCGCTGCGTACACGAGACCCGCCCCGAATCCGATGACGAGCGCGGTGTCTCCGCTCTTCGCCTCGCCGGTCGCCAGGAGCCGCTCCATAGCGAGCGGAATCGAGGCGGCCGAGGTGTTGCCGGTGGTGCGAATGTCACGGGCGACCGTGACGGACTCCGGCAGCTTGAGTGTCTTCACCATCGAGTCGATGATCCGCTCGTTGGCCTGGTGCGGAATGAAGACGTCCAGGTCGGCGGGATCAAGTCCGGCGGCGTCCAGCGCCTCCTTGGCGACCTTCGCCATCTCGAACACGGCCCAGCGGAACACCGCCTGGCCCTCCTGCGTGATGGCGGGGAACCGCTCGACCTCGCCGGACCGGTAGTCCGTCCACGGCACGGTCTGCTTGATGGTCTCGGACTTGTCGCCCTCGGAGCCCCACACCGTGGGGCCGATCGCGGGCTCCTTCGACGGGCCGACGACGACCGCGCCGGCCCCGTCACCGAACAGGAAGGCCGTCGCCCGGTCCTCCAGGTCGGTCAGGTCGCTCAGCCGCTCGACGCCGATGACCAGGACGTACTCGGCGCTGCCCTCGACGATCAGGCCCTTGGCGAGAGTGAGGCCGTAGCCGAAGCCCGCGCAGCCGGCCGAGATGTCGAAGGCGGCGGCCCTGGCCGTGCCCAGCTTGTCGGCGATCTCGGTGGCGACGGCCGGGGTCTGCTTGAAGTGCGTGACGGTCGAGACGATCACCGCGCCGATCTGCTGGGCGGAGATCCCGGCGTCGGCGATCGCCTTGCCGGACGCCTCGATCGACATCGCGGCGACCGTCTCCTCGTCGCTCGCCCAGTGCCGGGTCTCGATACCGGAGCGCGAACGGATCCACTCGTCGGACGAGTCGATCTTTTCGAGGATCACCTCGTTCGGCACGACCCGGGTGGGCCGGTAACCGCCCACGCCGAGGATCCGCGCGTACGGGGCGCCCTTGCTGGGCTTGATCTTCGACATGTTGCAGTCGGCTCCTTAGGGCGTCGGCAGCGCGTCAGGCGTGCTCGGCGATGAGCTCGCGGGCCGCGTCGAGGTCGTCGGGGGTCTTCAGGGCCAGCGTCTGCACGCCGGGCAGGGCGCGCTTGGCGAGGCCGGTCAGGGTGCCGCCGGGGCACACCTCCAGCAGCGCGGTGACGCCGAGCTCCTGGAAGGTCTGCATGCACAAGTCCCAGCGGACCGGGTTGGCGACCTGGCCGACCAGCCGCTCGACGATCTCGGCGCCGCCGGTGACCGCCTGACCGTCCCTGTTCGAGACGTAGGTGACGTTCGGGTCGGCGGGCGTCAGCTCCTGGGCCGCCGCGGCCAGCTTGTCGACCGCGGGGGCCATGTGGTGGGTGTGGAAGGCGCCGGCCACCTTCAGCGCGACGACCTTGCGCACGCCCTCCGGCTTGTCCTCGTTCAACGCGGCCAGCTGCTCCAGCGTCCCCGCGGCCACGATCTGCCCGGCCCCGTTGACGTTCGCCGGGGTCAGGCCCAGCTTCTGCAGGTGCGGCACGGTCACCTCGGGGTCGCCGCCGAGCAGCGCCGACATCCCGGTCTCGGTGATCGCGGCGGCCTCGGCCATGGCCAGGCCCCGCTTGCGTACGAGGCTCAGCGCGGCCGTGTCGCCCAGGACGCCGGCGAAGGCGGCGGCGGTGATCTCGCCGACGCTGTGGCCCGCGACGGCACCCGGTGTCATGTCACCGAGTGCCGCGGCCGAGAGGATTCCGGCGGCGACGAGCAGCGGCTGCGCCACGGCCGTGTCGCGGATCTCGTCCGCGTCGGCCTTCGTGCCGTAGTGGGCAAGGTCCAGTCCGATGGCGTCCGACCAGGCGGCGACGCGGTCGGCGGCACCGGGCAGTTCGAGCCAGGGAGTCAGGAAGCCGGGCGTCTGGGCGCCCTGGCCGGGAGCGACGAGTACGAGCACTCTCACACTCTCTCTTGGTTACGGGCACGGCCGCCCGTGAGGACAAGGACGAAGAACCGGAGGGGGTTTTGTGGGTCCCCGACAAAAGACTAGAGGTGAGGATCGCCATCTGCCAGACGCCCCAGGATCAGCGCGATGCGCAACGTGAACGCGGAACGTACATCGGACGGCGACCAACCGGTGACGTCAGTCACACGTCGAAGCCGGTAGCGCACGGTGTTGGGATGGACGAACAGCATTCGTGCGGCGCCTTCCAGACTGCTCGCCTGTTCGAGATAGACGCTGAGCGTCTCCAGGAGCGCGGAGCCGGCTTCCTCCAGCGGTCTGTAGATCTCCTCCACCAACTGCTCGCGCGCGCTTGGGTCTCCGGCGATCGCGCGCTCCGGCAGCAAGTCGTCCGCCAGCACCGGCCGCGGCGCGTCCTGCCAGGCGAAACACGCCTTCAGCCCCGCGGCGGCGGCCTGCGCGGACCGGGTCGCGGCCAGCAGATCGGGCACGATCGGCCCGGCGACGACGGGACCCGCGGCGAAGGGCCCGATCAGCGACTTGGCGACGGCGAGCGGATTGTCGCTGCCGCCCGCGATGACGACGAGCCGATCGCCCAGCACCCCGGTCAGCACCTGGAGCTTGGCATGCCGTGCCGCGCGCCGGATGGCCTCCACGGTCAGCTCGGAGTCACCGTCGGGTGCCGTCCCCAGCACCACGCACACATGCTCCGGCGCGTTCCAGCCCAGCGCCGCCGCCCGCGACACCGCGCCCTCGTCGGCCTCCCCGCTCAGCACGGCGTTCACCACCAGCGACTCCAGCCGCGCGTCCCAGGCACCCCGTGCCTCGGCGGCCTGGGCGTACACCTGGGCGGTGGCGAAGGCGATCTCCCGTGCATACACCAGGAGCGCCTCGCGCAGGATGTTCTCGTCGCCGGGGGCGGCGACCTCGTCGATCGCGCTCTCCATGACCTCGATGGTGGTGCGCACCATCTCCACGGTCTGCCGCAGCGTGATCGCCCTGGTCAGCTCGCGCGGGGCGGTTCCGAACACGTCGGTGGAGATCGCCTGCGGGGCGTCCGGGTGCCGGAACCACTCGGTGAACGCGGCGATACCGGCCTGCGCGACCAGCCCGATCCAGGAACGGTTCTCCGGGGGCATGGCCCGGTACCACGGCAGCGTCTCGTCCATCCGCGCGATGGCCTGGGCGGCGAGACTGCCGGAGGACTTCTCCAGCCGCTTCAGGGTCGCGGAGTGCGGATGCACGCCGTGGGAGGCGGTACGGGCGTTGCTGGTTTCGGGTTCGGGCACGGGACAAGACTGCCTTATCCGGACGTGGACACGTGTCGCCGGGTGGGGGTGAGGTGAGGGGCGGGGGCTTCGGGGGTTTGCGGGTGCGGTGTGCGGTGCGGGGTGTGCGGTGCAGCGCCGTGCAGGGGCGCGGGGAGGTGTTCGACAGCACCGGTGCGGTCGCGGGGCGGGGCTACGGTGGTGTCCGTGATGGACGTACGGCGCGCCGGTGAGCGCTACCCCGGAGGGGACCCCGAGGCCGGGATCGAGTCCCGTCACGCCTTTTCCTTCGGCCCCCACTACGACCCCGACAACCTGCGCTTCGGCGCCCTGATCGCCTGCAACGAGGAACGCCTGGCCCCCGGCGCCGGTTTCGCGGAGCACCCGCACAGCCACACCGAGATCGTCACGTGGGTCGCCGAGGGCCAGCTGACGCACCGTGACTCCACCGGGCACGAGACGGTCGTCCGCGCCGGTGACGTACAGCGCCTGAGCGCCGCGTCCGGCGTGCGGCACGCCGAACGCAACGACGGCGAGCGCCCGTTGACCTTCGTGCAGATGTGGCTGGCCCCGCTCACGCCGGGCGGCGACCCGTCGTACGAGATCGTCCACGGCATCGCGGACGCGACGCCGTACGCGGTCCCGGAGGCCGGCGCGATGCTCCACGTGCGCCGCCTGGCCCCGGGTGAACGCACGGCGGTCCCCGACGCCCCGCACGTCTACGTCCACGTGGTCCACGGCGAAGTCACCGTGGACGCCGAGCACCTGGGCCCCGGTGATGCGGCCCGCATCACGGACGCGAAGGACGTGGAGGCGGTGGGGGTGACGTCGGCCGAGCTGCTGATGTGGGAGATGACGTGATGCGGGAGACGACGTGATGCGGGAGACGACGCAGGCGCCGTCAGGCCGTGCGCGCCTCCGCCAGCACCGCGTCCGTGAACGCCGGCCACGCCTCGATCGCCCAGGGGCCGAACGCCCGGTCCGACAGGGCGACGCAGGCCAGCCCCGCGTCCGGGTCGATCCACAGGAACGTACCGGACTGCCCGAAATGCCCGAACGTGCGCGGTGACGACGAACCGCCCGTCCAGTGCGGCGACTTGGAGTCGCGGATCTCGAAGCCGAGCCCCCAGTCGTTGGGGTTCTGGTGCCCGTACCCGGGAAGCACACCCTTCGTCCCCGGATACTGCACGCTCATCGCCTCGGCGACCGTACGCGGGTCGAGCAGCCGCGGCGCCTGCACCTCGGCGGCGAACCGCAGCAGGTCCTCGACCGTGGAGACCCCGTCCTTCGCCGGGGAACCCTCAAGGCTGGTCGACGTCATCCCCAGCGGCTCCAGCACCGCCTGCCGCAGATACTCCGCGAACGGGATGTCCGTCGCCTTGGCGACATGGTCCCCGAGCTGCTCGAACCCGGCGTTGGAGTACAGCCGTCGCTCCCCGGGCGGTGCCGTCACCCGGTGCTCGTCGAAGGCCAGCCCCGAGGTGTGCGCCAGCAGATGACGCACCGTCGACCCGGGCGGCCCGGCCGGTTCCTCGAACTCGATCGCGCCCTCCTCGTACGCGACCAGCACGGCGTACGCGGCCAGCGGCTTGGTCACCGAGGCCAGCGGAAAACGCTGCCCGACCGGCCCCCGCACCCCCAGCACGGCACCGTCGGCCCGTACGACCCCCGCCGCGGCGGTGGGCACCGGCCAGTTGTCGATCAACGCCAAGCTCTGCAACGACATGCCCCCGAGCCTAGTCCCGTTCAGAGCATCAGACGCGGTCAGGTCGACCTGCCCGACCGCACGCGCACGCCAGCCACGGCACACCCGGCTCGTCCTGCCGATTTCTTACCGTCTCCTTCCGGTCCTTTCGGGCCGTGCTTGCCTGGAGTGCACTCCAAGGTCATAGCGTGGAGCGCATGACGGTGATGCAGACCACGGCAGCAGCCACCGAGGAGTCCCCTGAGGAGGTCCACGCAGAGGCCCCCAACCGCACCGACATCTGCTCCGCCCCGCCCCGTCGGCACCCGCGCCCCGACGGGCAGGACCGCTACACGATCAGTGAAGTCGTCGCCTTCACCGGCCTGTCGGCGCACACCCTGCGCTGGTACGAGCGGATCGGCCTGATGTCCCACATCGACCGCTCGCACACCGGCCAGCGCCGCTACACCAACCGCGACCTGGACTGGCTCGACCTCGTCGGCAAGCTCCGGCTGACCGGTATGCCGGTCGCCGACATGGTGCGGTACGCGGAGCTGGTGCGCGCGGGCGACGGCACCTTCGCGGAGCGCCGCGAGCTGCTGGAGACGACCCGCCAGGACGTCCTGGAGCGGATCGCCGAACTCCGGGACACGCTCGCCGTGCTCGACCGCAAGATCAGTTTCTACGCCGACGCCGGCCACGCGCACGCCTCGCACAAGAAATCGCGCGAGGGATCGCACGAGGGATCGCGCGAGGGATCGTACGAAGGGGAGAGGACCCGATGAAGGACAGCACGATACCGACGGTACGGCTCGGCGACGGCGGACCCGAGGTCGGTGTGCAGGGCCTCGGCTGCATGGGCATGAGCTTCGCCTACGGCCCCTCCGACGCCGACGAGTCCCGGGCGACGCTGGAGCGGGCGCTGGAGCTGGGCGTCACCCTGTACGACACGGCGGACGCGTACGGCGCCGGTGAGAACGAGCGGTTCCTGTCGCCGTTCTTCACGGCGCACCGCGACGACGTCGTGATCGCCACCAAGTTCGCCCTGTCGATCCCGCCGGACGACCCGACCCGGCGGGTCATCCGCAACGACCCGCCCTACATCCGCCAGGCCGTCGAGGCGAGCCTGAGGCGCCTCGACGTCGACGTGATCGACCTCTACTACATGCACCGCCGGGACGTGAACGTGCCGATCGAGGAGACGGTCGGCGTGATGTCCGAGCTGGTCCGCGAGGGCAAGGTCAAGTACCTGGGCCTGAGCGAGGTCACCGCCGACGAACTGCGCGCCGCGCACGCCGTACACCCCATCGCGGCCGTGCAGTCGGAGTGGTCCCTGTTCAGCCGGGACATCGAGGCGAAGGTCGTACCGGCCGCCCGCGAACTGGGCGTCGCCCTGGTCCCGTACTCCCCGCTCGGCCGCGGCTTCCTCACCGGTTCCTTCGTGAACGCCGAACAGGACCTCACCGCCGACGACTTCCGCCGCCATCAGCCCCGCTTCACCGGCGCCAACGCCACGGCGAACGCGGCGCTCCTGGAGCCGATCCGGGCGGTGGCCGAAACCCACGGCGCCTCACTCGGCCAGATCGCCCTGGCCTGGGTCCAGCAGCAGGCGACCGTACACAACCTGCCGGTCGTCCCGATCCCGGGAACGCGCAAGCCCGCGAGGATCGAGGAGAACACGGCGGCGAGCCGGATCACGTTGACGCGGGAGGAACTCGCCCTGCTGGACCCTGTGGCCGCGAAGGTGGCAGGCAACCGCTACGCAGACATGACGTTCACTTCCGCGGGCCGGGAGTAGACGTCCCCAGGGGCGCGGGGCTGTATCGATGTGCGGCTCCGCCGCGTGGGCGCGACCAGCCCCCACGACCGGCACCCGACATCAAAGCTCGGCCAACAACTCGGCCTTCTTCACAGAGAACTCCTCATCAGTGACCAACCCGGCCTGATGCAGCTCCCCGAGATGCCGAATCCGCTCCGCGATGTCCGCAGGATCCCTTCGCGGAGCGGCGGCAACGACAGCCCCCGCCGAACCCGCGGAGCGCACCGCCGCCAACACGGCCGCCGCGAACGGCAACGACTCATGCACGGGCCCGTACCCCAGCCCGAACACCACCGCCGCCGGATCCTGATCGGCCTGCGCCGGCTGCTCCCCGGCATCCCGCCGCAGCAGCCGCAGATGCCCCTCGAACACCTCCGGCGACCGCCACTCCACCCCGTTCAGATCCGCCACGGCGAACTTCTGGTCCCCGGCCTTCCACTTCGCCGACGACGCCCCCGTCCAGAACCACCGGAAGGACACGGACGTACCGTCGAAGGACGCCTTCCCGTCGTACGCCTTGAACGCCAACGGTGTCTCCGGGGCGTTCACCAGAAACCGCTCCGCCGGGCCGGACTCCGTCAGGTGCGCCCGCAGTTCGTCGGCGTAGTACTCCGCGAGAGCGTCCCGCTCGGCGGGCAGCACCAGCCGATAAGGATCGCTGCTCTCCTTCAGCTGCCCGGCCGCCGCCTCGATCAACGGATCCGCCCCCGGCCGCGGCTCCGCACGCAGGACGACGGTCCCGCGCCGCCCGGGGGAGAGCGTCACCCCCTGCAACGCCGCCAGCGGCACCCGCCGCTCACCGAGCGCCTGGAAGAGCTTAGGTGTTCGAATCCCCCGTTCGTAGCGGATGAGCACGGAGTCGGACTCGAACTCCCAGGCGGCATGAAATCCGGCCAGTACGTCACCCATGCGGCTCATCGTATGCGGCACGCGCTCTTTCGTCCCCTCCCTGCGCAGACCGCGGTTTCTGCGGCTCTACGCGCGTCCGGCCGTCGTCGTGCCGGACAAACCCGCCCGGCACATGCCCGCATCGTCGGCGCAGTCCACCGCGCGGTACGCGCCAACCCCGATCTCGGCGAAGTTGGCGAGGCTCTCCGTGCCCGGTTCGAAGTACCCGGCGTGTCCCCGTGCGCCGCGCGCCGACAGTACGCGCGCCCCGAACGCCGCGGACACGGGATCCGCGCCGTGCCCGAGCCCGCCGAACTCCATGTACGGCACGTCCTGGATCCAGTCGTCGGCGTCCCGCATCGCCCACACGCGCGCGGAGGTGCGCAGGTGGGCGGCCTTGGTGACCCGCATCCCGGGACTGCCGGCGACCGCTATGTCGGCCACCCGGCCGGGCAGCGTGTGCGCGGCGACCCCGCAGACGACGGAGCCGTAGCTGTGGCAGAAGAGTGAGACCGGCGCGTCTCCGGGCAGCGCGCGCACCAGCGCGTTCAGCCGCACGGCCCCGTCCTCGGCGCGCATCGCGGTGGCCGACTCCATGCCGAGGCCGTTGGGCGCGGTGTAGTCGGCCCAGGCGATCACGGCCGTGCGCGTCGAGGGGCGGGCGGTGCGCTCGGCGGCGTAGAGGGACTTCGCCATGCCGACCGGGGCGGTGTATCTGCGGTGGGTGCGCTGGAAGGTGAGCACGTCGGTGTCGACGCCGGGGACGACGACGGAGACCCGCTCGGCCCGGTCGAGGTCGCCGAACACCTCGGCGACCCGGCCCGCGCCGTCGGGGTCGAAGGCGAGGATGTGCCGGTCCGCGCGCATCAGCGACTCGAAGCGGTGCATTCGGCGGCCCGCCTCCTGCTGCCCGGTGGGGTTGAGTCGACTGTCGCGCATGCGTTCGAGTTCGACCTTGCGGGCCTGGTCGAGGGCGATGCGGTTGGCCCGGTAGCGCAGCTGGACGGGGGCGCCGTTCATGTTGCCGACCGCGAGCGGATAGCGGCGGGCCAGGTGGTCGCGCTGCCCCTCGGTGAGCGAGGCGAAGAAGGCGGCGAGCCGGGCGGGTGCGGTGTCCGGGTCCGGCAGCCGGTGTCCGTCCAGGCGGCCGTGCTCCCAGGCGGAGAGGGAGGCCTGCAGCGGTGTGTCCGACCGGTGGTTGCGCAGCGCGGTCCAGCCGGTGGTCGCCAGCATCACGAACACCACGGCCAGCGCGAGCAGGGCGCGCCAGACGTTGAGTGAGGGAGAGGTGTCGAAGGAAGTCACTGGGAGGACACACTAGGAGAACGGGAGGGTCTCGCGTGAACCGTGTGTCGCGGATCACGTTTGAGGAAAGTCACCTGATCGCCACGCGGGGTGACCGCCCCCGCCCCCCTTTGTCGCGGCCCGTGCCGCTCGCCGCCGGTGCCCGGCTCAGTGCCTGCGCCAGTCGCCCGCCAGGACCGGGCCCACCTGATCGAGGTACGCGGCCGTCAACGTGCGCATCGCCTCCGCGCTGACATCCGGCCCCGTGCTCCACAGCCGTTCGGTGACCCGGATGACCCCGCCGAAGACCGCCACCGCCACCCGCGGCCGCGGATCGGCGTCCACGTCCAGGCCCTCCCGCTCGGCGATCAGCCGCGCCAGCTCCTCCTCCGTCTCCGCCGACCGGCGCAGATGTGCGGCGAGCAGGACGGGCGTCGACTCGATCACCCGGTACATCCGCAGATACAGCTCGACCGGGACGACCGCCTCGATGACCTCGCTGATCCGGTCCCAGCCGTCCAGCACCGCCCGGCGCAGTGCCTCCATCGGCGGCTCGTGCGCGGGGCGGGCCCGCACCGCCGCCACGAAGCGCGCCACCGTCATCGCCTGCAGGGCGAGGGCGGCCTCCTCCTTGCCGGAGAAGTAGCGGAAGAAGGTGCGCTGCGAGACATCGACGGCCGCGGCGATCTCGTCGACGGTCGTGTGGTCGTAGCCGCGGGTGGTGAACAGCTCCACCGCCGCACGCAGCAGTGCGTCCCGGGTGCGCTGCTTCTTGCGTTCGCGCAGCCCCGGCCGCGGCCCTGTCCGTGTGGTGCCGACCGTTTCCATGGGGGGCCTCTCCTGCGAACTGTTCTACCTGCTCAGGCTATATGCGAGTGTCGTGACAGTTACCGACTTGTGAATTGGTTTGTCAACTGTCAGACGCTGTCATTAGCCTCGAACGCATGACTAGTCAGACCACCATCGACGCGACGGGGCCGGGGGACAAGGCACCAGCCGCCCCGTCGGACCCGACGCCGGTCAAGGGCCTGCGCGGCCATCCCTGGCTCACCCTCATCACCGTCGCCGTGGGCGTCATGATGGTGGCCCTCGACGGCACCATCGTGGCCATCGCCAACCCGGCCATCGCCACCGACCTGAAGGCCAGCTGGGCCGAGGTCCAGTGGATCACCAACGCCTACTTCCTCGCCCTCGCGGTCTGCCTGATCACCGCGGGCAAGCTCGGTGACCGCTTCGGCCACCGGCAGACCTTCCTGATCGGCGTGGTCGGCTTCGCCGCCGCGTCCGGGGCGATCGGCCTGTCCGACTCGATCGCCTCGGTCATCGTGTTCCGGGTCTTCCAGGGCCTGTTCGGCGCCCTGCTGATGCCGGCCGCGCTGGGCCTGCTGCGGGCCACCTTCCCGGCCGAGAAGCTCAACATGGCCATCGGCATCTGGGGCATGGTCATCGGTGCCTCCACCGCCGGTGGCCCGATCCTCGGCGGTGTGCTGGTCGAGCACGTCAACTGGCAGTCGGTGTTCTTCATCAACGTGCCGGTCGGCGTCCTCGCCCTCGTCCTGGGCGGGCTGATCCTCACCGACCACCGCGCGGAGAACGCCCCGCGCTCCTTCGACATCCTCGGCATCGCCCTGCTGTCGGCCGCGATGTTCTGCCTGGTCTGGGCGCTCATCAAGGCGCCCGAGTGGGGCTGGGGCGACGGCCGGACGTGGACCTTCATAGCCGCGTCGGTCGTGGGCTTCGTGCTCTTCGCGCTCTGGGAGAAGCGGGTCCGCGAGCCGCTGATCCCGCTGGCCCTGTTCCGCTCGATCCCGCTCTCGGCCGGTGTCGTCCTCATGGTCCTCATGGCCATCGCGTTCATGGGCGGCCTGTTCTTCGTGACGTTCTACTTGCAGAACGTGCACGGCATGAGCCCCATCGACGCGGGCCTGCATCTCCTGCCCCTCACCGGCATGATGATCGTCGGCTCGCCGCTCGCGGGCGCGATGATCACCAAGTTCGGCCCGCGGCTGCCGCTGGCCCTCGGCATGGGGTGCACCGCGCTCGCCATGTACGGCATGTCCACGCTGGAGAAAGGCACCGGCAGCGGCATCATGTCGCTCTGGTTCGCCCTGCTCGGCCTCGGCCTCGCGCCGGTCATGGTCGGCGCCACCGAGGTCATCGTCGGCAACGCGCCCATGGAGCTGTCCGGTGTGGCCGGTGGCCTGCAGCAGGCCGCCATGCAGATCGGCGGCAGCCTCGGTACGGCCGTGCTGGGCGCCGTGATGGCCTCCAAGGTGGACGGCGACCTGGCGGGCAACTGGGCGGACGCGGGTCTTCCGCCGCTGACCCCGGAGCAGGAGGCGCAGGCCGCCGAGGCGGTGCAGCAGGGCGTCGCTCCGGTGCCGCAGGGCACGCCGGACGCCATCGCCGCGAAGATCACGGATGTCGCCCACGACACCTTCATCTCCGGCATGAGCCTGGCATCGCTGGTCGCGGCCGGGGTCGCGGCGGTGGCGGTGCTGGTCGCCTTCCTGACCAAGCGCGGCGAGAACGCGGAGGCGGGCGCGGGGGCGGCGCACATCTAGCGACGTACCTCTAGTGACGTACATCCAACGGCGTACACCTGACGGGAACTCACCTATCAGGGTGACAGCCCCCAAGATCCCCCACATCCGGCACGCGCCGCAGGTCACAGTGGGTCAAGCCCTCCGCATGTACCTGTGGCAAGTTCGTACGACGACGAGGGCGGCCGGGGCCGCGGCGCGCTGCCGGAGGGGGGCGGCGCGCCGACAGGCCGTCGGGCATGGAACGAGCAGCGGGGGTACCCGTCACATCGACCCGAACCAACCGAGGGGTTCAGGGAGTTGACGAGCTGATGGCGGGCTTCGGACAAGGAACGCGCGGGTACCCCCGCTCACGTGGCCGGACGTGGTCACGGACCGGGCCGGATCGCGCGCAACTCGGGACCATCGGCGCCATCCGTGCGATCGCCGGTTTCCGTCCTGGGCATCATCCTCGGCCCATGGCCCTGACAGCCCTGACCCTCATCCGGCTGACGGGGGCGTCTTCCCCGGGCTACGGGTCGTTCTGAACCGGGGGGAGTGAGAGAGGGGCCTCCGACACCACGCCGGGGGCCCCTTCAGGTGGCTCGGGGCAGCTGACGTGGGCAGTGGTGGTCGTATACCGCGTGGCTGCGACGCGTGGTGCTGCGGTGGGGGCAGCCCGCCGGGTAGTGGTGGCGGTGAAACCCGCGGGGCTGCGGCGCGTGGTGCCGGTAGCCCGCCCGGCAGCGGCCGTAAAGGCCGCGCAGCTGCGGGCAGTCGTGCCGCTGGGGCGGCACGGGTGGGCGCAGCGGCACCCCGCCGGCGCGGGCGAGCGCCCCGACCTCCACGGCGCAACGCCGGTCACCCTTCGGCGCCGGTTGCGCAACTGACTTACAGCGCGACGCCGTCAACCGCTTTACCCGCGCTGCTCCTCACCCGGCCCCGGCACCATCCCCGCCCCCGCCCCCGACAACGCGGCCACCTGCGCCCGCAACGCCCGCACCTCCTCCGTCAGCGCCGCGATGGCCTCCGTCTGTCGCCGCTCCTCCGCGTCGTCCATCTCGAACCGCGCTATGAACCACGCGGCGATATTCGCGGTCACCACACCCAGCAAAGCGATCCCCGACAGCATCAAGCCCACCGCCAGCAACCGCCCCACCCCGGTCGTCGGCGCATGATCCCCGTACCCCACGGTCGTCATCGTCGTGAACGACCACCACACCGCGTCACCCAGCGTCCGAATGTTCCCGCCGGGCGCGTCCCGCTCCACCGACAGCACGGCCAGCGACCCGAACATCAGCAGCCCCACCACCGCACCGGCCACATACGTCGTCAGCCGTATCTGCGAAGCCATCCGGGCCCGTCGCCCGACCAACAGCAGGGTCGACACCAGCCGCAGCAACCGCAGCGGCCGCAGCAACGGCAGCGCCACCGCACACAGGTCCACCCAGTTCCGCCGTACGAAATACCGCCGATCCGGCGCCAACCACAGCCGCACCGCATAGTCGGCCGCGAACGCCCCCCACACCACCCACTCCACGACCACACAGGCCGCCGTCAGATTCCGCCCCGCCGAACTGTCCACTATCGGCACCGCGTAGGCGACGGCGAACACCACGGCCAGCACCAGCAGCGGCCGTTGGGTACGCCGCTCCCACCTCACCTGCGCCGATTGCTCCTTCATGCCCGCATCGTAAGGAACGCGCGAGGGCGGCGAGGCCCAGGCCCCACCGCCCTCGCGTCCACCGGCGTACGGCTACGCGTCGCCGCCCGCGGCCCCCGGATCCGCCGCCGAGACATCAAGGAGCTGGTACCGGTCGATCGCCTGCTTCAGTACCGACCGATCCACCTTCCCCTCCTTCGCCAACTCGGCCAGCACCGCGACCACGATCGACTGCGCGTCGATGTGGAAGAAGCGACGAGCCGCCCCACGGGTGTCCGCGAAGCCGAACCCGTCCGCCCCGAGCGACTGGTACGTCCCCGGCACCCACCGCGCGATCTGGTCCGGAACCGACCGCATCCAGTCGGATACGGCCAGGAACGGGCCCTCCGCGCCATTCAGCTTCCGGGTGACGTACGGCACCCGCTGCTCCTCCTCCGGATGCAGCAGGTTGTGCTCCTCGCACGCCACGGCCTCCCGCCGCAGCTCGTTCCAGGAGGTCGCCGACCACACATCGGCCCGTACGTTCCACTCCTCGGCGAGGATGCGCTGCGCCTCGACCGCCCACGGCACCGCCACACCCGACGCCATGATCTGCGCCGGAATCGACCCCGCCGTGCCCTCGCTGAACCGGTAGACGCCCTTGAGGATGCCCTCGACGTCCACGTTCTCCGGCTCGGCCGGGTGCTGGATCGGCTCGTTGTAGACGGTGAGGTAGTAGAAGACGTCCTCGCCGTGCGGGTGCTCCGGCGTCCCGCCGTACATCCGGCGCAGCCCGTCCTGCACGATGTGCGCGATCTCGTAACCGAACGCCGGGTCGTACGCCACACAGCCCGGGTTCGTCGAGGCGAGCAGCTGCGAGTGCCCGTCCGCGTGCTGCAGGCCCTCGCCGGTCAGCGTCGTACGCCCCGCGGTCGCACCCAGCACGAACCCCCGCGCCAGCTGGTCGGCCATCTGCCAGAACTGGTCGCCGGTGCGCTGGAAACCGAACATCGAGTAGAAGACGTACACCGGGATCAGCGGCTCGCCGTGCGTGGCGTACGCCGAGCCCGCCGCGATCAGCGACGCCGTGCAGCCGGCCTCGGAGATGCCGTCGTGCAGCATCTGCCCGGTCGGCGACTCCTTGTACGCGAGCAGCAGGTCCCGGTCGACCGCCTCGTACTGCTGGCCCAGCGGGTTGTAGATCTTCGCGCTCGGGAAGAAGGAGTCCATACCGAACGTGCGGTACTCGTCCGGCGCGATCAGCACGAACCGCTTGCCGATCTCCTTGTCCCGCATGAGGTCCTTCAGGAGACGGACAAAGGCCATGGTCGTCGCGATGGACTGCTGGCCCGTGCCCTTCTTTACGGTCGCGTACGTCTTGTCGTCCGGCAGTGCGAGCGGCTCGGAGCGCACGACGCGCGTGGGGACGTAACCGCCGAGCGACTTGCGGCGGTCGTGCATGTACTGGATCTCCTCCGAGTCCCGGCCCGGGTGGTAGTACGGCGGCGGGCCGGACTCCAGGTCGCGGTCGGAGATCGGCAGGTGCAGGCGGTCCCGGAAGCGCTTGAGGTCGTCGACCGTCAGCTTCTTCATCTGGTGCGTGGCGTTGCGGCCCTCGAAGTTCGGGCCGAGCGTCCAGCCCTTGATCGTCTTGGCCAGGATCACCGTCGGCTGGCCCTTGTGCTCGACGGCCGCCTTGTACGCCGCGTAGATCTTCCGGTGGTCGTGACCGCCGCGGCCCAGCATCAGGATCTGGTGGTCTGTCATGTTCTCGACCATCGCGCGCAGCCGGTGGTCGTCGCCGAAGAAGTGCTCGCGGATGTAGGCGCCGGTCTCGGTCGCGTACGTCTGGAACTGGCCGTCCGGCGTGGTGTTCATCTTGTTGACCAGCACGCCGTCCCGGTCCTGCGCGAGCAGCGGGTCCCAGGTGCGGTCCCAGATGAGCTTGATCACGTTCCAGCCGGCACCCCGGAAGACCGACTCCAGCTCCTGGATGATCTTGCCGTTGCCGCGCACCGGGCCGTCGAGGCGCTGCAGGTTGCAGTTGACCACGAAGGTGAGGTTGTCCAGGCCTTCGCGGGCGGCGATGGTCAGCTGGCCGAGCGACTCCGGCTCGTCCATCTCGCCGTCGCCGAGGAACGCCCACACGTGGGACTTCGAGGTGTCCGCGATACCGCGCGCGTGCATGTAGCGGTTCATCCGCGCCTGGTAGATCGCGCCGATCGGGCCGAGGCCCATCGACACCGTCGGGAACTCCCAGAACTCGGGCATCAGCCGCGGGTGGGGGTAGCTGGACAGGCCGTACGGCGCCTTGGACTTCTCCTGCCGGAAGCCGTCCAGGTGCTGCTCGGAGAGGCGGTCGAGCAGGTACGCGCGCGCGTAGATGCCGGGTGAGGCGTGCCCCTGGAAGAAGACCTGATCGCCGCCGTCGCCCTCGTCCTTGCCGCGGAAGAAGTGGTTGAAGCCGACGTCGTAGAGGGAGGCCGAGGAGGCGAACGTGGCGATGTGGCCACCGACGCCGATGCCGGGGCGCTGGGCCCGGGAGACCATCACGGCCGCGTTCCAGCGGGTCGCGTTGAGGATCGTGCGCTCGATCTCCTCGTTGCCCGGGAAGAACGGCTCGTTCTTGGTGGGGATGGTGTTGACGTAGTCCGTGCTGCGCATCTCGGGCACGGCCACGCGCTTCTCGCGGGCCCGCTCGATCAGGCGCAGCATCAGATAGCGGGCCCGCTCACGGCCGCGCTCGTCGATGGCGGCGTCGAGGGAGTCCAGCCACTCCTGGGTCTCCTCGGGATCGAAGTCAGGAACCTGACTCGGAAGGCCGCCAATGATGATCGGATTGCGATCGGATCCGGAAGCCACGCTGTTCCTTACCTGTCAGAGGGCCGATTATCGAGGGTTTTCGGTATGCCTGCACCGTTCCCCATCGTCTACCTCGGGGCCCCAAACGTCACCTCTACCGAGAGGTAACGAAGGTCCTTGGTCCGCTCATGGCGTAGAGGCATTCGAATCTCGTACCCACGGATGGTTCCCAAACGTACATACGGGGCAGATAGGTGTGGTGTACGTCACCATCGATCTCGACGGGCATGCCTGGAGTTGCGGCGACACGGCCCGGATCGTCACCGTTTCGGCGGTCTGAATCGCCGGGTACTTGCGCGATCCGCCCCGCCCGTGTGGACTACGGCCAATGCTTCGCGCACGCGCGTGGCTGAGATTTCCCCAAAGCTCCGAGTGAGCAGGGGATACCCCAATCCCAAGACATGATCAGGAGGCAACCCGTGAGCGCGACCGCGGACCACGCGGAGGAGCGGACGAACCCTGCCGCCAGGCTGGGGTTCCAGCCCGGGCAGGTGGTCCAGGAGATCGGCTACGACGACGACGTCGACCAGGAGCTCCGCGAGGCCATTGAGGAAGCCATCGAGGGCGACCTGATGGACGAGGACTACGACGACGTGGCCGACGCCGTTGTGCTGTGGTTCCGTGACGACGACGGCGACCTGACGGATGCGCTGGTGGATGCCACCACGTACATCGAGGAAGGCGGCGCGATCCTGCTCCTCACGCCCAAGACCGGCCGGTCGGGGTACGTCGAGCCGAGCGACATCTCGGAAGCCGCGACCACGGCCGGGCTGACCGCGTCCAAGAGCGTCAGCGTCGGCAAGGACTGGAGCGGCAGCCGTCTGGCGACGCCGAAGGCCGCGAAGTCCAAGCGGTGACCGTTCGTTGAACGTGGGACGGGCTGACCGAGGTCAGCCCGTCCGCCGTCCGCCGGTGCCCGCTGCGTAGGGTGGTGTCCACCCGAACAGCCCCACCGAAGGGACGACGATGGCGATCCAGGTCGGCGACAAGGCCCCCGACTTCGAGCTGAAGGACAATCACGGCCGGGCCGTCCGGCTCGCGGACTTCCGCGGCGAGAAGAACGTCGTGCTGCTCTTCTACCCCTTCGCCTTCACCGGCGTGTGCACCGGCGAGCTGTGCGAGGTCCGGGACAACCTGCCGAAGTTCGAGGGCCGCGACACCCAGGTGCTCGCCGTCTCCAACGACTCCATCCACACCCTGCGCGTCTTCGCCGAGCAGGAGGGCTTCGAATACCCGCTGCTCAGCGACTTCTGGCCGCACGGCGAGGTCAGCCGCGCGTACGGCGTCTTCGACGAGGACAAGGGCTGCGCGGTGCGCGGCACCTTCGTCATCGACAAGGAGGGCGTGGTCCGCTGGACCGTTGTCAACGGCCTGCCGGACGCCCGTGATCTGAACGAGTACGTCAAGGCCCTCGACACCCTGTGATTGGTCGGTCCCAGGGCCTACGACGGCCGGGAACCCGTCACTAGGATCGACTCGTTTCATCCGACAACAACGCACGACGGGGCACCCCGCCCCTGGACACCAATGGAGGACTCGTGGGAGTCAGCCTCAGCAAGGGCGGCAACGTATCGCTGACCAAGGAGGCCCCCGGCCTGACCGCGGTCATCGTCGGTCTGGGGTGGGACGTGCGCACCACGACCGGCACGGACTTCGACCTCGACGCGAGCGCGCTGCTGCTGAACAACTCCGGCAAGGTCGTCAGCGACCAGCACTTCATCTTCTTCAACAACCTCAAGAGCCCGGACGGCTCGGTCGAGCACACCGGCGACAACCTCACCGGTGAGGGCGAGGGCGACGACGAGCAGATCAAGGTCAACCTGGCCGGCGTCCCCGCCGACATCGAGAAGATCGTCTTCCCGGTGTCCATCTACGACGCCGAGAACCGCCAGCAGTCCTTCGGCCAGGTCCGCAACGCGTTCATCCGCGTCGTCAACCAGGCCGGCGGCGCCGAGATCGCGCGCTACGACCTCTCCGAGGACGCCTCCACCGAGACCGCGATGGTCTTCGGCGAGCTGTACCGGCACGGCGCGGAGTGGAAGTTCCGCGCCATCGGCCAGGGGTACGCCTCCGGACTGCGCGGCATCGCGCAGGACTTCGGCGTCAACGTCTGAGCCGTCCCTTTCGCTCCGCCCGTCCGGCGCCGCACGTTTGCGTGCGGCGCCGGACGCGCAGGACAACCACATCAGGCAGCACCCAGGGGAGGACCAGCATCATGGGCGTCACGCTCGCCAAGGGGGGCAACGTCTCCCTGTCCAAGGCCGCGCCGAACCTCACACAGGTGGTGGTCGGGCTCGGCTGGGACGCGCGCTCCACCACCGGAGCCCCGTTCGACCTCGACGCCAGCGCCCTGGTGTGCGGCAGCGGACGGGTGCTGGGCGACGAGTGGTTCATCTTCTACAACCAGCTCAAGAGCCCGGACGGCTCGGTGGAGCACACCGGTGACAACCTCACCGGCGAGGGCGACGGCGACGACGAGTCGATCCTGATCGACCTCTCCAAGGTGCCCGCCCAGTGCGACAAGATCGTCTTCCCGGTCTCGATCCACCTGGCCGACGAGCGCGGCCAGACCTTCGGCCAGGTCAGCAACGCCTTCATCCGCGTGGTGAACCAGGCCGACGGCCAGGAACTCGCACGCTACGACCTCAGCGAGGACGCCTCCACGGAGACCGCCATGATCTTCGGTGAGGTCTATCGCTACCAGGGGGAATGGAAGTTCCGAGCGGTGGGACAGGGGTACGCCTCGGGTCTGCGGGGCATCGCCCTGGACTTCGGCGTCAACGTCTCCTAGCGCGTACGAGCACGCGATATGAGCAAAAACCAGGGCCGGGTGGGGCGCCGGGGGCGGCCGACTAGACTTCGGCTTCAAAAGTTTCGTAAAGCCGAGCGTGGCGCGGGGAAGCCCCGTCCACAGAGGATTGGGTAGCCAGTGGTTCTGAAAACCTTCGGCTGGTCGTTCGCGGTCACCGCGCTCGGCCTGGTCGCGGCGATCTTCTACGGGGGGTGGACCGCCTTCGGCATCGTGGCGATCCTCTCCATCCTCGAGATCTCGCTGTCCTTCGACAACGCAGTGGTCAACGCCGGAATCCTGAAGAAGATGAACGCCTTCTGGCAGCGCATCTTCCTCACCATCGGCATCCTGATCGCCGTCTTCGGCATGCGGCTGGTCTTCCCCGTCGTCATCGTCGCCGTCAGTGCGCAGCTCGGTCCGATCGAGGCCGTCGACCTCGCCCTGACCGACAAGGACCGTTACCAGGAGTACGTCACCGACGCCCACCCGGCGATCGCGGCCTTCGGTGGCATGTTCCTGCTGATGATCTTCCTGGACTTCATCTTCGAGGAGCGGGACATCAAGTGGCTGGGCTGGCTGGAGCGCCCGCTGGCCAAGCTCGGCAGGATCGACATGCTGTCGGTCTGCATCGCCCTGATCATCCTGCTGATCACCGCGATGACCTTCGCGACCCACGCCCACCTGCACGCCGGGCCCGCGAACAAGGCGGAGACGGTTCTGCTCTCCGGTGTCGCCGGCCTCATCACGTACATGATCGTCGGTGGTCTCTCCGGCTTCTTCGAGAACAAGCTGGAGGAAGAGGAGGAGCGCGAGCACGAGCAGGAGGAAGAGGCCAAGCGCACCGGCAAGCCCGTCATGCTGCTGGCCGGCAAGGCCGCGTTCTTCATGTTCCTGTACCTGGAGGTCCTGGACGCGTCCTTCTCCTTCGACGGCGTGATCGGCGCCTTCGCCATCACCAACGACATCGTGATGATGGCCCTCGGCCTCGGCATCGGCGCCATGTACGTCCGGTCGCTGACCGTCTACCTGGTCCGCCAGGGCACCCTCGACGAGTACGTCTACCTGGAACACGGCGCCCACTACGCCATCGGCGCGCTCGCGGTGATCCTGCTCGTCACCATCCGGTACGAGATCTCCGAGATCATCACCGGCCTGATCGGCGTCGTCCTGATCGCCGCCTCCTTCTGGTCCTCCATCCGCCGCAACCGCGCGATGGCGGCCGCCGAGGGAAAGGCCGGTTCGGACGACAAGACTGAGGTCGCGTCCGGGGTGTGACGCCCGTCCGGGTGAGGAACGCTCTGTGCGGGGCGGCCGTCGAGGACGACGAGATGTCCTCGACGGCCGCCCCGTCGGTTCTTGTCGGGCACGGCACGGTGACTGGGGAATGTGGGGGGCGGAATGGGCTTGTTTGACGGGCTCTGGCGCGGGCGCACGGCCGAGTTCGACTCGGGCAGCGCGGCCAGCAACGCGATCGAGCTGACCAAGCGGCACAGCCAGGTGTCGCTCACCAGACAGGGGGCGGCAACCGGGCATCTGCGCATCAACCTGACCTGGCGGATGCGCAGCTCCGACATCGGCGGGCCCCAGCGGGAGAGCCTGCTGCGGCACCCCTTCAAGGCCCTGAAGCCGCCGGAGGTCATGGGCCACAGCCAGAGCATGGTCAACGTCGACCTCGACCTCGGCTGCCTGTACGAGCTCCAGGACGGCACCAAGGGCGTCGTACAGCCCCTCGGCGGCTACCTCGGCGACGTCAACGCACCGCCGTACGTCAAACTCAGCGGCGACGACCGGTTCGGCTCGGCGTCCGGTGAGACGATCTACGTCAATCTCGACCACCACGAGGCGATAAAGCGCCTACTGGTGTTCGTCTACATCTACGACCAGACCCCCGCGTTCGACCGCACCCACGCGATCGTCACGCTCTACCCCAGCAACGGCCCCCGCATCGAGATCGGCCTCGACGAACGCCACCCCCAGGCCCGCTCCTGCGCGGTCGTGATGATCGAGAACGTGAAGAACGAGGTGTGGGTGCGGCGCGAGGTGAAGTTCGTCTACGGCTTCCAGGCGGAGCTGGACCGGTTGTACGGGTGGGGGCTGCAGTGGGGGAGGGGGCACAAGATCAAGTCGCAGCGCTGAGGAGGGCACGCACTGCAGCGGACTCGGCCCGGCCCGTGAAGGGGCGCGGGGCGGTATCGATGTGCGGCTCCGCCGCGCGGGCGTGACCCGCCACGACGGCGCCGCAGACGATGGACGGCACATCGCGGCACTCACGGCGGAGCGCTCAGCGGCCGATGAACTGGGGGCCCTGCGGCGGCAGCCGGAAGTCGGGGTCCGGGGCCGCGGGCACCGGGACCGGCGGCGGATAGCCGTACCCGGACTGGGCGGTCGCCGGTGAGGGCTGCGGGTAGCCGTAGGCGGGCCGGCTGGTCGGATGCGGGTAGCCGTACGCCGGTTGCGTCGCCGCCGGCTGTTGCTGCTGCTGTGGATAGCCGTACGCCGGCTGCGTGGTCTGCTGCGGCACCACCGCCGTCGGCTGCTCCGGCGGCAGCGGCCGCGACATCTCGGGCCCCGCCTGAGCGGCGGCGGACGTACCCTCCCCGCCGGTCGCCGCCCCCTCCTCCGCGGCCTCCGACTCGTCCACGGAGATCCCGAAGTCGGTCGCCAGCCCCTTCAGCCCGTTCGAATACCCCTCACCGAGCGCCCGGAACTTCCAGCGCTCCCCACGCCGGTACAGCTCCCCGCAGATCAGCGCGGTCTCCTGCCCGGTCTCCGGCTTGACGTCGAAGTACGCCAGCGGCTCCGCCTCGGGCGCCGCCGCGTCGTACAGCACGATGCGCAGTGACCGTACGCGATCGAAGGTCACCCCGTCCGCCGAAGCGACCAGAAGAATCTGGCTGACGTCGGACTCGACACCGGACAGATCTGTCTGGATCGTGTCGGTCAGGCCCTCGGCACCCCGTTTCTTGCCGAGCCGCCACACCTTCCCGGAGGGGTGCCGGGGCTGGTTGTAGAAGACGAAGTCCTCGTCGGAGCGCACACGACCGTCGGGGCCGAGGAGCAGCGCCGAGGCGTCGACATCCGGGACCCCCTGCCCGGGCGTCCAGCGCAGCACGGCGCGCACCGTCGTGGCTTCGAGCGGGACGTTCGACCCCTTCAACATCGCGTGCGTCATGCGGTCATCCTGCCCTCTCCGTCCTGCTCACGACAACGCGGGGTCGACAGGTCCCGGGCCGCCCCGCAGCGCTGCCGAAACAGCGTTGCCCGTCCCTGCGTTACTTGAAATTCATGCCCCGCGGGAACCCATGACATGGACTTCTACGTACTATTACCGGCCACCTTCGGCCGGTACCCAGGCCACTCAAGCACCACGGGGGAGTCATATGCGTCATTTCGGGCACATCGCCCCTGAGGTGCGGCAGCGCCTGTTCTACCGGGAGCCGTGCCGGTTCACCGCCGACTCCCCGGCCCGGCTGCTCTCCGCGGCCCTGGGTGCCACGCTGTACAGCCCGGCCACCCGGCCGCGGCTGGCCGAGGACATCGTCAAGCAGACCGACCGTGGCGTGGTCTCGATGGTGCTGTGCCTGGAGGACTCGATCGGCGACGGGGACGTCCTGGTCGGCGAGGAGAACCTCGTACGCCAGTTCGCCGAGCTCGCCGAGCGCACCTCCGGCGCCGAGCTCCCCCTGCTGTTCATCCGCGTCCGCACGCCCGAGCAGATCCCCGACCTGGTCCGCCGCCTCGGCCCCGCCGTCCGGCTGCTGTCCGGCTTCGTACTGCCGAAGTTCACCGAGGAGCGCGGCATCCCCTTCCTGGAGGCCCTCACCACCGCCGAGACGGCCGGCGGACGGCGACTGTTCGCCATGCCGGTCCTGGAGTCCCCCGAGCTGCTGTACCGGGAGTCCCGGGTGGAGACCCTGGAGGGCATCTTCCGGGCCGTCGACAAGTACCGGGACCGGGTGCTGGCGCTGCGGCTGGGCGTCACGGACTTCTGTTCGTCGTACGGGCTGCGCAGAGCCCCCGACATGACCGCGTACGACGTCCAGATCGTCGCCTCCGTGATCGCCGACGTGGTGAACATGCTGGGGCGGGCCGACGGCACCGGTTTCACGGTGACCGGGCCGGTGTGGGAGTACTTCCGGGTGCAGGAACGTATGTTCAAGCCCCAGCTGCGGCGCAGCCCCTTCCTTGAGGGTCAGGCCGAGGAGCTTCGCGAGGCCCTGATCGAGCACGCCATGGACGGGCTGCTGCGGGAGATTACGCTGGACCAGGCCAACGGTCTGCTCGGCAAGACCTGCATCCACCCCTCGCACGTCCTGCCGGTGCACGCGCTGTCGGTCGTCAGTCACGAGGAGTTCAGCGACGCGCAGGACATCCTGCGGCCGGAACGGCTGGGTGGCGGAGTGCTGAGGTCGGCGTACACGAACAAGATGAACGAGGTGAAGCCACACCGCGCCTGGGCCGAGCGGACCCTGCTGCGCGCCGAGGTCTTCGGCGTCGCCAACGAGGAGATCGGCTTCGTGGAACTGCTCGCCGCGGGGATTCCCGGCTGAACGCCGTATGGGTCTTGCCGAGGCTTCGAACGCTCCAAGATCGCTGAAGACCTTCTGAAGCCCTTCTGAAGAACGCTGAGCACGAGCCCGAGACCGCTGAGCACGAGCCCGAGACCGCTGAGCACGAACGTGAAGACCGCTGAGCACGGCTGAACACAAGGAACGCATGGACAAGGCAGTGAACGACGGAGCCAACCGGGTCGAGCAGAGCCGCGGCGTCTGGTCCGGGAGCTGGGTCGCCGAGCGGCTCGGGGTCGAACTCGTGGGCGACGACACCCTCACCGACCTGCTCGGGCTCGCCCTGCGGCGCAACCCCAAGCGCGCCCACCTCCTCGTGTCGAACGTGCTCGGCAAGCACGTCCCGCAGTCCCCGTCCGTCGTGTACGGCTCCGGCTTCGCCCTCGGGCGCAGGGTGCGGGAGCTGCTGGGTACCGCCCGGGCGCGTTCCGCCGTCGTCGTCGGCTACGCCGAGACGGCCACCGGCCTCGGCCACGCCGTCGCCGACGGCCTCGGCCACGCCCCCTACCTCCACTCCACCCGCCGTCCCGTACCCGGCGTCGCCCGGGCCGGCGGCTTCGAGGAGTCCCACTCGCACGCCACGTCCCACCTCCTCCTCCCCGAGGACCCGAAACTCCTCGCCGGGGACGGCCCGCTGGTCCTGGTCGACGACGAGTTCTCCACCGGCAACACCATCCTCAACACCATCCGCGCCCTCCACGAGCGCTACCCCCGCGACCGGTACGCCGTGGTCGCCCTGGTCGACATGCGCTCCACCGCCGACCAGAACCGCCTGACCGACTTCGCCACCGAGATCGGCACCCGCATCGACCTGGTCACGGCGGCACGGGGGAGGGTACGGCTGCCGGACGGGGTGCTGGAGAAGGGGCAGGCGCTGGTCGCGGAGTATGAGCAGGGTGTGGGACAGGTGTCTGGGGTTGGGCAGGCCGCGGCCGGGGTGGCCCAGACCGGGCAGGCCCCGGCCGGGGGCGCCGAGCCTTGGCAGGGCGCGTCCGTTGTGGCGGAGCCCGGTGCTGTGGCGGCCGGGGCCGAGTCGGCCGGTGTCGGCGTGGCCGACGCAGGTCGGGCCGGGCCGGTCGTGGCCGAGCGCGGGCGAGTCGCCCGGGTCGATCTGCGCTGGCCCGCCGGGGTGCCCGACGGCGGTCGGCACGGCTTCACCGCCGCTCATCGCAGACGCCTGGAGAACGCCCTGCCCGCCATGGGCGCCCGTCTCGCCGAGGCGGTGCCGCCCGAGGCCCGGCGTGTCCTGGTCCTCGGCTTCGAGGAGCTGATGTACGCCCCGCTGCGCCTCGCCCGCGAGCTGGAGCAGCTCGTCCCTGCTGCGGACATCCGCTTCTCCACGACCACCCGTTCTCCCGTCCTCGCCGTCGACGACCCCGGCTATGCCATCCGCACCCGCCTCGTCTTCCCGGCCCACGACAACCCCGCCGACGGCCCCGGCGAGCGCTACGCCTACAACGTCGCCGGCGGCGCCTTCGACGCCGTGATCACCGTCGTCGACTCCACCGCCGACACCCCCGCCCTGCACGCCCCCGACGGCCTCCTCGCCCAGCTCGCGCAGCACACCCCGCACGTCCTCCTCGCTGTCGTCCCGTCGTACGTCCCCGCGGCCCCGCCCGCCCCCGAAAGGCCCGCCATGCTGCCCGAGCCCCTTCGCGGCCCCGCCTTCTCCAGCTACGCGCCCGACGAGGTCGGCTGGCTGCTCCAGGACCTGTCGGACGTGACCCTGGAGGCGCCGACCGAGGAGCGCGAGGAGGCGATCCAGAGCGGCGGCGCGCACTACGCCGAGTCGCTGCCGGTCGAGTACCAGCCCAGCGAGCAGTACCAGGCGCTGTTCCACGCGGCCCTGGAGACGTCCGCCACCCGCATCGCCCACGCCGTCGGCGTCGTGACCGAGACCGTCCTCGCTGAACGCTCCCCCCGCCCCGTCCTCGTCTCCCTCGCCCGCGCCGGCACCCCCGTCGGCGTCCTGATGCGCCGCTGGGCGCAGCACCGGCACGGCCTCGACCTGGCGCACTACGCCGTGTCCATCGTCCGCGGCCGCGGCATCGACGCCAACGCGCTGCGCTGGCTGGCCGACCGGCACGACCCGCGCGACGTGGTCTTCGTCGACGGCTGGACCGGCAAGGGCGCCATCACCCGCGAACTCGCCACCGCCCTGCGCGAGTTCGAGGACGCCGAAAGCACCACCGGCTTCGACCCCGAGATCGCCGTCCTCGCCGACCCCGGCTCATGCGTCCGCACCTACGGCACCCGCGAGGACTTCCTCATCCCCTCCGCCTGCCTCAACTCCACGGTGTCCGGCCTGATATCCCGCACCGTCCTGCGCGCCGACCTGGTCGGCCCGCACGACTACCACGGCGCGAAGTTCTACCGCGAACTCGCCGGCGCCGACGTCTCCACCGCCTTCCTCGACGCCATCTCCACCCGCTTCGACGAGGTCACCGACGCGGTGGACGCTGCCACCAAGGAACTGCTGTCCGCCGACCGCACCCCCACCTGGGAGGGCTGGGCCGCCGTCGAGCGCATCAGCGAGGAGTACGGCATCCACGACGTGAACCTCGTCAAGCCCGGCGTCGGCGAGACCACCCGCGTGCTGCTGCGCCGCGTGCCCTGGAAGATCCTGGCCCGGGCCGGGGCGGGACCCGACCTCGACCACGTCCGGCTGCTGGCCGAGCAGCGCGGCGTGCCGGTCGAGGAGGTCGACGAACTCCCGTACACCTGCGTGGGGTTGATCCATCCCAAGTACACACGAGGCGCGACGGGCGCCGACGGAAAGGCGGTGGCTGTCTGATGCCGGTGCTGGTGGCGAGTGACCTCGACCGTACGCTCATCTACTCCTCCGCCGCGTTGTCGCTGACCATGCCGGACGCGCGAGCGCCCAGGCTGCTGTGCGTCGAGGTGCACGAGAGCAAGCCGCTGTCGTACATGACCGAGACGGCGGCGGGGCTGCTCACCGAGCTCGCCGACGCCGCGGTCTTCGTGCCGACCACGACCCGTACCCGCAAGCAGTACCTCCGCATCAACCTCCCTGGCCCCATGCCGAAGTACGCGATCTGCGCCAACGGCGGGCATCTGCTCGTGGACGGTGTCCCCGACCCCGGCTGGCACGCGAGCGTCACGGCACGGCTGGCCGACGAGTGCGCGTCGCTGGCCGAGGTGCAGGAACACCTGCTGAGGGCCGCTGACCCGGTGTGGGTGCGCAAGCACCGGGTCGCCGACGACCTCTTCGCCTACCTCGTCGTCGAGCGCGAACTGCTCCCCGAGGACTGGGTGAAGGAGCTGGCCGTGTGGGCGGAGAACCGCGGCTGGACGGTCTCCCTCCAGGGCCGCAAGATCTACGCCGTGCCGAAGCCGCTCACCAAGAGCGCCGCCGTGCACGAGGTCGCCCGCCGCACCGGCGCCGACCTCACCCTCGCCGCGGGCGACTCCCTCCTCGACGCCGACCTCCTCCTCGCCGCGGACAAGGGCTGGCGCCCGAGCCACGGCGAACTGGCCGACAGCGGCTGGACCGCCCCCGACATCACGTCTCTTCCGGAGCGGGGCGTCCTGGCGGGCGAACGCATCCTGCGCGAGTTCCTACGAGCGTCGGGGGACCGCGCGTAGCGACGGAACCCGCACTTTCCCTTCGCCCGTCGACGCGCCGCTGGCGACGGGGCGCCGTCGGCGCGGAGGCGGCGTGGACCGCGCTTACATCCCCGCGCACGGCCCGGCCTGCGCCGACGTGGGCGGGGCTGCGCCCGCGCCGCGCCGCTGGGGGCTGCGCGGGCTTGGGCCCGGTCGGTCTGTGTGGTGGTGCGGGGCTTGGGCTTTGGGTCGGTCTGTGTGGTGGTGCGGGGCTTGGGCTTTGGGTCGGTCTGTGTGGTGGTGCGGGGCTTGGGCTTTGGGTCGGTCTGTGTGGTGGTGCGGGGCTTGGGCTTTGGGTCGGTCTGCGTGGTGGTGCGGGGCTTGCGCTCGGGTCCGTCCGTGTGGCGGCGCCATGCCGACGCTCGCGACCGCACCAGCGCATACGCGGCACGCTGCGCTCGCCCTGGTGCCTGCGCTCGCCTCCCTCGCGCTGCGCTCGCCTTCGTGCCTGCGCTCGCCCTCCTGCCTGCCTTGGCGGCCGTCCAAGCGGTCGCTGCCCCGGCTGCCTCGCGACCCCACCCGTGCTTGCGTCGCGCCCGTGCTTGCGTCGGCACCCGTGCTTGCGTTGCGCCCATGCTTGCGTCGGCACCCGTGCTTGCGTCGCGCCCATGCTTGTGTGGACACCGTGCTTGCGTCGCACCCCATGCTTGCGTGGACACCGTGCTTGCGTCGGCATCCGTGCATGCGTCGCACCCGCGCTTGTGTCGGCACCCGTGCTTGCGCCCCCACCCCGCTCGTGCCCGCAGTTGCGCTGCCCGTTCACCGCACGCCCGGCCGTGAGGCCGCTTCCGCGTTCGGGTGCGTGCCTGGGGTCAAGCCCCCCGGCGTGCGTCTCCGCCCGCGCCGCCTGGTTGCGGGCCGCGTCGGCGCGCTCGGTGCGGGGTCGTCCGAGGGCAGCGGTGATCGTTCCATGCGGCTCATCTGTCCCCGCCCGCGGTCAACGCCCGCATCCGGGCTGACGACGACGCCACTACCTACGAATCGCGCCCCCGCCTGCACTCATGTCCGATCCTGCTGTACCCGTCGAGTTCCGCTCCGCACCCGCTCTCCCGCCGATGCCCCCATCCACAGTCGCACCTACCGCCGATGCAGCCGCCGACCCACCGCCGCGCCCCCGCCTCCTCGTGCCGCCGCCCGGGCGCAGGAGCCGTATGCCGATGAAGGCCACGACCGCCACCGCGGACGCGGCGAGGACGGCCTTCGAGTACGTGGAGACCACGGCCGTCACCTCGGTCCACTTCTCGCCCAGGGCGTAGCCCGCGAGGACGAACGCGGTGTTCCAGATCGCGCTGCCCAGTGCCGTCAGGCCCAGGAACACCGGCAGGCGCATGCGCTCAACCCCGGCCGGGACCGATATCAGGCTGCGGAAGATGGGGATCATCCGTCCGAAGAACACGGCCTTGGTCCCGTGCCGGGCGAACCAGGCCTCTGTCCTCTCTATGTCCGCGACCTTCACCAGCGGCAGCCGCGCCGCCATCGCCAGCGTGCGGTCACGGCCGAGCATCGCCCCCACGCCGTACAGCGCGAGCGCGCCGATCACCGAGCCGGCCGTCGTCCAGATCAGCGCGGCGTACAGATTCATACGTCCCGTGCTGGAAGCGAACCCGGCCAGCGGCAGGATCACCTCGCTGGGCAGCGGCGGGAACAGATTCTCCAGTGCTACCGCGAGCCCGGCGCCCGGTGCGCCGAGGGTGTCCATGAGTTCGTTGATCCATTGTGGTGCCGTCTGCGCTGCGATGGCTGTCATGACGATCACGCTAGAGAACCGAACCTGAAGAAACCCTGAGGAGCGGAGCTGGAGCGGGCCACGACCGGGATCGGGCTCGGACGGCGTCAGCCGCAGCAACCCCCGCCGCAGCACCCACCGCCGCCACCGCCACCCCCGCCGCCCGCACGCGGCGTCGGCGCCGAGGCCGAGCCGCCCACCGCGACGGTCGACAGGAGTTTCACCGTGTCGTCGTGGCCCGTGGGGCAGGTGGCAGGGGCGGAGGACTCGGCCATGGGGCGGCTCAGTTCGAAGGTGTCGCCGCAGGTCCGGCAGCGGTACTCGTAGCGAGGCATGCCCACAGGTTAACGGGCGTCCTCCGGCGGACGCCGGGACTCGTCGAGCGCCACCGCCCGCCCACGGCCCAGTTCGCGGGGCTCGGGTTCGACCAGGTCGGGGTGGCGGGCCCGCCAGTAGGGGTTGTCGTGGGGCAGGGCCGAGCCGACCCTCCCGTACATCCCGAAGAACATCAGGACCACTCCGACGACGAAGCTGAACAGCACGTTCTGGATGCGGAAGGCCAGGAAGTTGTACTCCGTGTCCAGAAGCCCCAGGTTCACGAAGCCACTGAGGATGAAGGCGATGCCGACCAGCATGTTGACCGTCGAGGCGAAGTTGCCGCCGATCACCATGCCCACGAAGAGCAGCAGTCCCACGCAGATCGACAGGACGCTCAGGGCGCCGTTGGTGTTGAGGCCCACGACCTGGTCACCGCGGGTGTCGAAGAAGCCGACCTTGCCGATCAGACCGAGGATGCCGAAGGCGATCAGCACCAGACCCATCAGTCCGGCGCCGAAGCGGTAGACCTGGTTCAGCCGGTGGTCGACGGGGAGGTGCTTGTCGAACTGGATCCGTCGTCGTTCTCCCCTGTGCGCTGCGTGTGCGGCCATGTCGCCTCCCTCGGGGCGATAGCGGAGGCCGTGCTTCCCTTTCCCTTCAATATCTGCCCGCCCTGCCCGGTGGGCAACACAGCGAGGCGACATCCGGGCTCCGGCCCAGCTCAGCGCGGACAAGGAGGCGGGTGGGTCAGTGGGCGGTGGCGCCGCGCTCTTCCCGGATCTGCGCGACGACTCGGGCCACGGTCTGCCGGACCGCCTCCGTCTCGGTCAGGAAGTGCCAGTAGTCCGGGTGGCGGCCGTCCAGGATGGCGATCGCGCGCTCCAGTCGGCCGACGGAGTCGTCCAGGGGGCGGGCGTGTCGGGGATCGGGGGTGTTGCGGCCGGCCATGGCGAGCCGCTGGGCGTCGCGGATGGCGAACCGGGTCCGTTCGATTTCCTGCTGGGGGTCCTTCTGGACGGCGTTCAGCCGCCGGAGGCGGTCCCCGGCGGCGGAGACGGCCTCGTCGGTGGAGTTCAGCAGGGCCCGGGCCGTGGACAGCAGGGCGGTCGCGTCGGGCCAGCGCTGGGCCTGGCGCGCCGTCTGGGCCTCGGTGAGCTTCAGCTCGGCCTGGCGGACGCTCTCCGCGGCCTGTTCGGGGACGCGTTGCAGGTCCTCCCAGCAGGCCACCGTGAACCGTCGTCGCAGCTCGCTGAGCACCGGTTCGACCTGGTCGGCGCGGGTGGTCAGGGCCTGGGCGCGGGTGCGCAGGGAGACCAGGCGGCGGTCGATCTCGGCGGCTCGTTCGGGAAGCCGTTCGGCCTCCGCGCGGATGGCCTCGGCCTCCCGGGCGACGCGCTCGGCCCGTTCCAGGGTCTGCGGGACGCCGTGCTGGCCGGCGCCCTGGTTCAGCTTGGTCAGCTCGGGGGCGAGGGCGGCGAGACGGGCGGCGAGGTCGTCCGCCTTCAGCCCTGATCCTCGTACGGCGTCCAGGGCGTTCGAGGCGGCGAGCAGGGACTGGCGGGCGCGTTCGACGGCGGGGGCCAGGCGGGCGAGCTGGGTCTCGGCCTTGCCGAGCAGCGGGCCGAGACCGTCGGCGAAGCGGTCCAGGTCCTGCTTGACCCGGCCGAGCTCGTCCTTGGCCTGGGTGAGCTCGGTGCGGGCGCGGGCGGCGGCCGAGGCTTCCAGGTCGTCGCGGTCGAGGTCGTGGGCGTCGACGGCGTTGATGTACCGGTGGCTGGCCTCGTCGATGCGGTGGCTGAGCGCCTCGAAGTCGGCGGCGGCGCGGCGGGCGGCGGGGGAGTCGTCGACGGCCGCGATCGTCTCGATCGAGATGCGCAGATCGCGCTGGGCGGTGTCGAGTTCGTAGAACGCGGCCGCGGCTGCGTCCTTCGCGGCCTGTGCCTCGGCACGCTGGCTCTCGGCACGGCCGCCGAACCAGCGCCGGGTGCCGCCGCCGGCGAACGCGGCGGGCAGTACCAGGGCCGCCACCAGCGGCAGAGAGAGCAGGGTGAGGGTGTCACGTATCGCGGTGGACACCCGGGGTGAGCGGTGCGCACGCGGCATCGACGGCGAGTCCCGCTGAGGTGGTGTCGCCGTCACATCCCTCTCCCGTGCCGTCATCCGCCCTGCCCGGTGTCATTCTCCCACCGGTTAAGGACGAACACACGGGGCGGTTAGTTCGCTGTCCGGACCGTGACTTTGCCGTCGCCGGTGCGGGCGGAGACGACGTGCCGACTGGAGTCGTCGCGGGGCACGGACACGTCGACCGCGCCGTCGCCGGTGTCGGCGGACACGCGGTAGGAGGCCCGGGGCACCGAGACGGTGACGGAGCCGTCGCCGCTGCGGGAGTCCACCAGGTCGGGTACGGCGCCGAGTTCGAGGCGGGTGGAGCCGTCGGCGGTGTGGGTGCGGACGTGGCGTGAGGTGACGTCGGCGCGGATGGAACCGTCCTGGGTGCGCAGGTCCAGCGGGCCGGTGGCGTCGTCGACGCGGACGGAGCCGTCGCCGGTGCGGATGTTCAGCGCCTCCTGGAAGCCACGGGCGCGCACGCTGCCGTCGCCGTCCTTGACCTCGACGGCGACGCCGCGCGGTACCTCGATGCGGTGCTTGGCGGAGCAGTCGGCGACGAAGCCGGAGCACTTCAGCCGCAGCACCAGCCGGTCGCCGTCCATGGCCCAGGTGACCTTGGGGTCCTCACCCACGACGACCGAGCCCTCGAACCAGCGGGTGACGTCGATACGGCCTTCGGGGACCGCGTCCGTGGCGACGAGTTCCAGGGCGGAGTCGTCGGAGTCGACGGTGAGGGTGGAGCCCTGCAGCGGGAAGGACCGCCGCTCGGGCTCCCGGTCGTCCCCGGCGGCCGCACCGCAGCCGGTGACACCCGCGACGAGGACCACGACGGCACCGGCGACGACGGCGAAGCGGGCGGGCACGGAAGCGGAAGCGGTACGGGCCATGACGGATCTCCCCCTGAGACAGGCTGCGAGACGCCTCCCGTAGGGGCCGGAACCGGCGGGGAAGGCGACTCCTCGACCGTACGGCCCCGGCCTCCACCAGAGGATCCGGACCACTCCCGGAACCGGGGTGGGGTTAACCCCCGCCCCACCACACACCGCCCCCGGCGATACGGGTTTGCGGGGCACTGCCCCGGGCAAGGTAGGCTGTCGACTCGTCCTGGGCGCGTAGCTCAGCGGTAGAGCGCCGCCCTTACAAGGCGGATGTCGGCGGTTCGAAACCGTCCGCGCCCACCCGTCGCAGGACACAGCAAGGCCCAGGTCACCGGGGGGAACCCGGAGATCTGGGCCTTGTTCGGTTTCAGACACCTTCAGGTGCCCCGTCTGTGTCACGCATCCCGCTCCGGGACCGGCGGTGTCTCCTCGGCGTGTTTCAGTTTGGCTCGGGCGTCCACGCGGTCGGGGCCGGTGAGTTCGGACCAGTAGCGGTGGGTGCTGACGAAGATCGCGAGTTCGCGTTCGCGGCGGCGGAGCTTCTCGACCTCGGCCTGCTCGTCGGCCGTCCAGCCGGGGGAGGCGGGGCGTTCGATCTTGCGCCAGCCGCCTGCGTCGCTGAAGCCGTCCAGGGGCTCGACCGACCAGGGGAGCCGCTTCAGCAGGGCCGACAGTTCGGCCCGGACCTGATGCAGCTCCTCCTGACCGGCGCGGAGGTCGCTAGGAAAGTCGTAGGTCGTAGCCACGGCCGTAATGCTACGCCTGTTCGATTTGGAGTGGCGAGTTTCTTACGGCGGTTCATGCGAACGGGTGTGCCTGCGGGGCCCCTGGGCTACGGACTGTGGGTGCTTGCTCCGCTCAGGAGTGGGCGGTGAAGTCGGTGCCGGTGAAGCCGGGGAGTCGGTCCAGGGTGTCGCGCAGTGTGGCGTGCCACCAGTCGTAGTGCTGGGTCCGGTAGGGGCTGGTGCCCGCGCCGGACTCCTCCAGGGCCAGGGAGAGGTGCCGGTGGTCGAGCTTGCAGGTCTGCTGAGCGGGGGTCACCGCCAGGGCGTGTATCGAAGGAGCTGCCAGGTGCCCGAGCTGTACGCGCGAGGAGCGAGCGCAACTCGGTGGCGTCTGGAGCGAAAATCAGCAAGTCTCGCGCGCATGGTCTCGGTATTGCAGAACGTGGCGATTGACTGTGCGGATGCCTACGAGCTGGCCCGGTTCTGGAGCAGGGTGACCGGCCGTCCGCTGCATCCCGAAGACAAACCGGGTGATCCGGAGACCCAGGTGTTGTTGGCGGAGGGCCCAGTGCTCTACTTCAACCAGGTGCCCGAGGCTAAGACGATCAAGAACCGGATCCATCTGTGTTTGCGCCCAGAGACCTCGCGTGAACAGGAGGTGGAACGGCTGCTGGGCCTTGGCGCCACCCTCGTCGCCGATCTCCGGAATCCCGATGGCTCTGGCTGGGCGGTCCTTGCTGATCCCGAAGGCAACGAGTTCTGCGTTCTGCGCAGCGAGTCCGACCGGGCCGCCATGACTTTCTGACGCTTCCGTGTCCATCCTGGCCGGTTTCGGACGAGTGCTGGTCACAGCCACTCGCCGCCACGGAGTCCCGGTCCGGGTCCGCCACCGATGCGCCCTAGAGGCCTGCTTCCCTCAACTCCCGTACCAGCTTTGCCGCCACGGGAGTGGGTACGTCGTGCTGTTCGGCCGCGCGGAGCAACGCGCCGCCGATGGCGTCCAGTTCCAGGGGGCGGCCTGCCTCGGCGTCGCGTTGCATGGACGACTTGGTGGCCGGTGGGAAGGCGTCGAAGCGGGCGAGTGCCTCGGCCGGGTCGGCGGGGCCGCCGCAGGCGCGGCTGACGGCGGCCGTTTCCGCGACGAGGGCGGTGAGTTCGTCGCGGTGGTAGGTGCGGATGTCGCCGAGGGGGAGGGCGTAACGGGTGGTGAGCAGGGCGAAGGGGGCGAGGAACGACATCTTCGCCCAGAGGGTGGCCGCCTCGTCGTCCAGGACGCGGGTGGTGAGGTCGGCCGTGGTGAAGGCGGCGGCCAGTGTGTCGAGGCGGTGCCGGGGGACGGGGTCGCCGGTCAGGTCGATCTCGGCGAAGGGGCTGGTGTGTTCGATCTCGCCCGGGGAGACGCGGGTGGACTCGACGCGGATGACGGCGGGGGCCACCTGGTGGGGGCGGTAGCGGGAGCGCAGGTGGGTGGGGTGCTCGACGCCGTTGAGGAACGGGACGAGCAGGGCGTCTCCGAGGGTGGCGGCGGGGATGCGGGGGAGTGCGGCGTCGAGGGTGGTGTGCTTGACGGTGATCAGGCAGGCGTCGACCGGTTCGCGGAGTTCCGTGCTTGCTTCCACGGGGGCGGTGAAGTCGCCGTAGCGGGGGCTGCGGACGTGGATGCCGGTGGTGCGGAGGGTGTAGGCCGTGGTGTCACTGGCCAGGCAGATCACGCGGTGGCCGGCGCGGGCCAGGAGGGCGGCGAGCAGTCCGCCCACGCCGCCGGGGCCCAGGACGGCCACGGTGAGCTTGTCGTGCGCCATGTGTGGTTCCTCTCGTCGGTCGGCCCCGGGGAGGTGGCCGCCTCGGAGTGGATCATTGCAGGGGGAGTGGGAGGGGGCCAGAGGGGTTCCGGGAATTGAGGGCTGCGGTTCTACGGGGGTGGGCGGGAGTCGGGGTGGGCGGGAGACTGGGGGTATGTGCCGCAGTATCAAGACGCTACGTCCGCCTGTGCTGCCCGAGGAGGCCAGTGAGGCCGAGATCAGGGCTGCCGCTCTGCAGTATGTGCGGAAGGTTTCCGGTTTTCGGGTGCCTGCCGCGCACAATCGGGAGGTTTTCGATCGGGCCGTTGATGTGATCACCGAGGCTACGGCGGAGTTGCTGGGCGGGTTGGAGGTGCGGGGGTCGGGGGTGGCTCGTAAGACGGGGTAGGGGGCGGTGCCGGCTGGGGTCGGTGAGCGTGGGCGGTGCCGGCTGGGGTCGGTGAGCGTTGGTCGCGGGGCGGGCCGGTGCAGGTGCTGGCGCTGGGCGGGGGCGGGGTCGCTCACCCGCGCTGGCGGGCGCCGCTGCGCCCACCCGTGCCGCCCCAGCGGCACGACTGCCCGCAGCTACGCGGGTGGGGCGGGCCGCCTCTGCTACGCGGGTTGGTGCCGGGCTGCGGCTGCTACGCGGGTTGGTGCCGGGCTGCGGCTGCGCGGGTTTGCGTGTGCGCGGCTGCGGGGGCTTGCGTGCCTGTGGCTGTGCGGGTCTGCACGGCGCTCGGGCGCCTCGGCCCCACACGCGCCATCGGGGGAGCAAGGCCAGGATTCCTGCACCACTCGGCGGGACACCATCCTGCTGGTCGCTGCGGCAGTGCGCGCGGTTGGTGGTTGTTGGGGCGTTCTGGTGTGGCTGGTGGTCGCCGTGGCAACTCCCGTGCGGCTGGTGGTCGTTGCGGCAGAGTTGTGCGGTCGCCGCGGCAGCTCGCGCGCCGGAGCCCGGTTCCACGCCCGCCCCCTGCTACGACGGATCCGCCTCCGACATCCGCGGGCGGCGCATGAAGTACGTCGCTGCGGCGCCCGCGGCGAAGAGGGCCAGGGCCGAGACGCCCGTTGTCAGCCATGTCGTGCCCAGCCAGTGGGCGCCGAAGTAGCCGAGGGCGACGCTGTACGTGGCCCAGGTGAGGCCGGCCAGGGCCGACCAGGGGACGAAGTCGCGGGGGCGGCGGCGGGCGGCGCCGGCGGTGAGGGAGACGACCGAGCGGCCCGCGGGGGCGAAGCGGGCCAGGACGACCAGGGCGCCGCCGCCTCGGGCCAGGGCCGTGCCGAGACGTTCCTGCGCGGTGCTCAGGCGGCGTGAGCGGGCCAGCGCGCGGTCCAGGCGGGGGCCGCCGCGCCAGGCGAGGCGGTAGGCCACCAGGTCGCCCAGCACGGACGCGGTGGTGGCGCAGAGCGTGAGGAGCAGGATGTCGGGGACGTCGGTCGGGACCTGGCCGGTCGCCGCGCCGCAGCCCGCGGCCGCCGCCGTCGCCGCCATGATGACCAGCACCCCGCTCGGCAGTACCGGAACGAACACGTCGAGCAGGATCGACGCGGCCACCATCGCGTAGATCCATGGGCTGCCCGTCAGTGACCCCACACTCTCCAGCACTGCGACTCCCCGTCATCCCCCGTGAGCCACACAGCGTACGCCTGGGTGTGACAGAAGGTTCATCGGGGGCGCCAGGACAGCAGAGAAACGGCGTCTGCCCTCTGGGTCCCATGGGGCAGACGCCGCTCCGGTTCAGCGTCCGGTCAGGCATCGGTCATGCCGCGACCGGCGACTCCTGCCTCTCCGCCGACGCCTCCGGCCTCCGCTCGGCCTCACCACGCCGGGCGAACAGCGCGTCCAGGCCGAGGGCGCCCGAGCCGGTGAAGACCAGCAGGAAGAGGGCCCAGCAGAACATGGCCGCGGCCTCGCCGCCGTTCATCATCGGCCACAGGCCGACGGGCTGGTGCACGGAGAAGTACGCGTACGCCATGGAGCCCGACGCGACGAGCGCGGCCCCCCGCGTCCCGAGGCCCAGCATCACCAGGCCTCCCCCGATCAGCTGAATCACGGCGGCGTACCAGCCCGGCCAGGTGCCGGCGGAGATCGTGCCGCCGTCGGTGCCCGCGGCGCCGCCGAGTACGCCGAACAGGGACGCGGCGCCGTGGCAGAGGAAGAGCAGGCCGGTCACTATGCGAAACAGGCCGATCGCATAGGGCTGGGCGGTGTTGAGGCGTTCGGTCATGTGGGGGGCTCCTTCGGTGGGCGGGTCCGGGCAGACCCGTCGGGGACAGAACCGAGTGGCCCACCCACGTTAGGCACACCTAATCAATGCTTGCAAGTTCAACATTCTCCCCGTTGGGCCTGCTCAGCGGCCTCTCTTCACCCGACTCCGGCCCCGACTCCGCCCCTGCCCCCGTCCCCGCCGCCACCCGCAGCACCGCCCGAGCCACCGCGTCCGCGTCCGACAGCGTCACCGAGTCCACCCCGGGGCGCGCCCCCGCCGCCGTCACCCAGTGCACCCCCTCCGTGGGCACCCCGAACGCGAACCGCCTTTCGTGCGGCTGCCCTTGACGATCCATCAGGAGATACGGCCGCCGGGTCACGTCCAGCCCACCCGTCTCGTATCCGTCGGCCGTGTGCGGGCGGCACTGCCCGGTCCGCAGGAGCCGGGCCAGCAGCTCGTCGGCGGTGCGGCGCACGTCGGGTTCCGGGAGCCGGGCCTCTATGAGGGTCGTCACCCGCGCCGCCGACCCCGGCACCTCCGGCGACTGCGCCACCCACGCCCCCTCCGCGCACCGCACCTCCAGCCGTGGCCCGAGCACCTCCACCACCCCGGCCTCCATCAGCGCGGTCAGTTCCTCGATTCGGCGCCGGGGCGGGCCGATGGAGAGGAACGCGTTGAGCGGGGTGTACCAGAGGTCCAGGTGGTCCCGGCGGGACACGCCGGTCAGTCCCGCGTGGTCGACGATCAGCCGGATCTCGTTGCGCAGGTCGCGCAGCACGTCGAGGGCGGCCTTCAGCGGGCCGCGCACATTGCCCAGGGCGGCCTGCGCGGCGTCCTCCCGCAGATACGCCAGCAGCCAGTCCCGCCAGTCCCCGGGCCCGTCGAACGCACGTCCCGCGTACGGGCGGGAGATCCGCTCCCACGACCAACGGTCGGCGGCCGGAACCCCGAACTCGTCCAGCAGACGCGCCTCTTGAGGATCGCCATGAGAGACGGCGAGATAGCGCTCGACGAACTCCCGCGACCCACCCAGCACCGTGGCGTCCCCGTCCGGCGGTGTGGATTTCCCGTCCAGCGGCGTGGCGTTCCCGTCTGGCGGCGTGCAGTTCCGGCTCGGCAGCATGGCGTCCCCGTCCGGCGCTGTCGCGTTCCCGTTTGGCGGCGTGGCGTTGCCGTCCGGCGGCGTGGATTTCCCGCCCGCCACCATGGCGTCGGCGCCTCCGCCCGGCGCCATCGCGCCCCCGCCCGCCACCGCGGCGTCGGCACATCTGCCCGGCGCCGTCGCATTCCCGCCCAGCAGCGCCGCGTAATACACCGTCTCGACCTCCTTCGCCACCAACGGCCATATCTCCGTCAGGAAGTCCGGCGCGTCCCCGGAGTCCGCGCGCTTGCGGAAGCCCGCGATCACCTCCGGTGTGAGGACGAGAGGCTCGTGACGGCCGTACGGGCCCTTGGCGTTGTCGCCGCGCGCCTGGTACGGGACGCCGCGCCGGGAACCGGCGTACAGGCGTGGCTCGCGGCCGGAGGGGACATAGCGCAGCCCGTCCCCGGTGCGGACGAAGCGGCCGCCGCGGCCGGTGGTCAGCAGGGCCATGTGGTCGAAGAAGTTCAGGCCCAGGCCGCGCAGCAGCACCGGTTCGCCGGGGGACAGCGGGGTGAGGTCGACGTCCGCCGGGTTGGCGGGCGGGATGTAGCGCAGGCCGTGCCGGGCGGCGTACGACGTCTGCTGCCGCTGGTGCGCGTCCGGTGCCGTCGGCAGATGGCCCTGCGCGAGGACGACGGCCGCGAGCCCGGTCAGCACCCGGCCGTCGTCCAGGGCGAGGACCTGACGGCCGTCGGGACCGTCGTCGAGCCGGACCGCGCGGGCCGCGTGGGTCTGGACGCGCACCCCGGGCGGCGCGTCCCGCACCACCCGCGCGAACACCCACTCCAGATAGCGGCCGTACTGCGCCCGCGTCGGGTAGTCGTCCGGCCCGAGTTCACCGCCCGCCCACTCGTACAGGCTCGGGCCGGGGCGGATCGGCCCCGAGCAGTCCACGCTCTCGTCCGTGAACAACGTCACCTGCGAGGCGACCGTGTTCATCAGCAGCTCGGCCGACTGCGCGGTGCGCCACACGCGTCCGGGGCCGGGTGGTGCCGGGTCGATCACGTGGACCGTCAGCGGCGTACCGGGCGGGAGGAGTTCGGCGGCGGAGGCGCACAGCCGCTCCAGCACGCTGGTGCCGCGCGGCCCGGCACCGACCAGGGCGATCGCCGACGGCGGCGCGGAGGCCGGCACCGGCACCACCGCCCCCTGCGAGGAAGTCCTCGATGAGGAAGTCCTCGGTAGGGAGGACTCCGGTAGGGAGGACTCCGATATGGATTCCGCGGTCGGTGCAGACAAAGCGGTGACTCCCGAGCAGGTGCGGCACAGTGCGGCGAACCGCCCGCGGGAAGCGGACGGTCCGCCTCATCATGCCGTCGGGGACACCAGAAGCCAACGCGCGCCCCACAGGTCCCGGATGTACCTCATGCGGTGGTGAGAACCGACTCCTCCACGGTCGCCAGCCGTGCTCCGCCCCGCCCGTCCCCCTGGGCGTGCTCCAGCCGCAGCCGCGCCGAACGCCCGTTCATCGTCAGCGTCATGAGCTGGTTGCCGAACCAGGGCCCGCCCGTGCACCGCCAGTCGATCGACGGCTGCGGCACCTTGCCATGGCCCGCGATCCGGCGGCCCAGGAAACGCGCGACGCCGCTCCAGCCGAAGCGGAAGCCCCACTTGAGCACCAGCGGGATGGAGTTGTGGACCGGCGAGCAGGTGAGCTGGAGCACGCGCGCGTGCGGCCCGCCGGACGGCCACGTCGGTTCGGCCACGTACGCGTGATGCACGTCTCCCGACAGCACGCACACCGTCGCCGGTGCCGCGTCCCCCGAGCCCACCTCGGCGATCAGCGCAGCCAGCGCGTCGAAGGACTCCGGAAAGGCCGACCAGTGCTCCAGGTCCGCCGCCCGCCGCATCTTCTCGCCCCAGCGCGCCCAGCGCTCGCCCTTCTCGCCCCGGCACAGCGCGGCGTTCCACCCCTCGGCGTCGTGCGCCAGGTGCGGCAGCAGCCAGGGCAGGGAGGTGCCGATGAGGAGATGGTCGTACGATCCCGGCTCGTCCAGCGCCTCGGTGCGCAGCCACTGCTCCTCGCCGGGGTCGAGCATCGCGCGCTCGCCCTCCGCCAGGACGCGGGCCGCGCGCGTGTCCACCATCAGCAGCCGGACGCGCCCGAAGTCGCGCCGGTAGCTCCACCGCGCGGCCGTCGGGTCGGCGTCGGCCTCGTGGGCGAAGGCGCGCAGCAGGTCGGTGGCGTCCGGGGTGTCCCGTACGGCCGCGTAGAGCGGGTCGGCGGCCAGTTCGGCCGGGGACAGGTTCCCCAGGTGCTGGTGGACCCAGTACGACATCAGGCCGCTCAGGATCCGCTCCTGCCACCAGTCGGTGGCGCGCAGGTCGGCGAGCCAGGAGGCGGAGGTGTTCCAGTCGTCGATGACGTCGTGGTCGTCGAAGATCATGCAGGTCGGCACGGTGGACAGCAGCCAGCGCACCTGGGAGTCGAGCCAGGACTCGTAGTAGAGCTGCGTGTACTCCTCGTAGTCCGCCACTCCGCCGCCCGGCGGCTCCCGCAGGTCGCGGCGGGCGGCCAGCAGGCGCCGGGTGGCCACGGAGGTCTCGTCGGCGTAGATCTGGTCGCCCAGGAGCAGCAGGACGTCCGGTCGTTCGGCCGTGGGGTCGGCCGCGAAGCGGGCGGCCAGGGTGTCCAGGGCGTCGAGTCCGACCCGGTCCTTCCCGTCGGCCGGGGGCGCGGCCCAGCGGCAGGAGCCGAAGGCGACGCGGACGGTGTCGCCGACGAACCCGGCGCGGATCACGGAGGGCGGGAACGAGGAGTCGGGCAGCGGCCACACGCGCGTGCCGTCGAGCAGCACCTCGTACGACGTCGTCGTCCCGGCCGTCAGGCCGGTCACCGGCACGAGCGCGTAGTGGTGGCCGGCGACCTGGAAGGTGCGGGCCGTGCCGTGGGCGCCGTCGGCGCAGCGCACCTCGGCGGTGCACGGGCGGCTCGCCTCGATCCAGACGGTCGCGGTGGAGTCGTCGACGTATCGCAGCAGTGGTCCCAGGCGCAGTCCCGCCACGTGATCGCCCGCCTCTTCTCTGGCCGGCGCGCCCCTTCGGCTCGCCTCCTCCGTCGCCCCGTACGGTACGGAACGACGGAGGCCGGCGGGTAGGTTCCGCGCCAGAATGCCGGGCGGCTGTCAGCAACGCTCGGTCGGCAACGCTCGGGTGATCAATGCGCCTAGCAGGAGGCCAGGTAGTTGGTGAGCGCGTTCTTCTCGGCGGAGTCGACCGAGAGGTCGTAGTAGTACTTCACCTGGACCCAGGCGCGCACGTAGATGCAGCGGTAGGCGGTGCGGGACGGCATCCAGGTGGCCGGGTCCTGGTCGCCCTTGGCCTGGTTGACGTTGTCGGTGACCGCGAGGAGCTGCGGGCGGGTCAGGTCGTTGGCGAAGGCCTGGCGGCGGGAGGAGGACCAGTTGTCGGCGCCGGAGTCCCAGGCCTCGGCGAGCGGGACGAGGTGGTCGATGTCGACGTCGGAGGCGGCGTACCAGGTGGCGCCGTCGTACGGGGAGTACCAGCTGCCGCTGGTGGCGGCGCAGGAGGAGTTGGTGACGACGTTCGAGCCGTCGCGCTTGAGGACGGTCTCACGGGTGTTGCAGGAGCCGCTGATGGTGATCCAGTGGTTGAAGAGGTCCCGGTCGTAGCCGGTGCGGTCCTCGTTCGCCACGGTGAGCTGGGCGAGGTAGGAGCGGGCGGTGGCGCCGCTGACCGGGGTGGGGAGGGCGGCGGAGGCGGTGGGGGCGTTGAACAGGGCGACGGAGGCGACGAAGGCGCTGATCGCCGCGACTGTGCTCCGTCGTCGACGCGCGTAGAACCTGGGCATGCGAACTCCCTTGGGGTGTGGGGGTGTCGGGGTGCGGGCGAGGGAATGCTGTCGGTGCCGTGTTGCGAGCGCGTGTGCGTTCGATGGCAAGCTAGTGACGCGTGCATGACACGACAAGGTTCAAGACCGAACTTTCGGCTTCGGGGCCGTCGCGTACCATGGACGGCGCAGAAGGGGAGTAGCCCTTTCGCCGGACCGTCGACATACTGCTCAGCCCGTGAGGGACCTGGGCCGGCGCCCGGAGGCGGGCCTCGATCACGAGGCCGGCCGGCGAGACCTTCGGCAAGCAGTACACGCCCGTGCCGTACGGCACGGGTGCCGCGTGTGCTGCCGTGCCGAGGTCCGATGTTCGCCTGCGACTCTCGGCCGGTGGCCCCGACCGATTGAGGAACCTTGATCAGCCTCACCGTCACGGCGCTCGTCTTCGGCGTCGTCTTCCTCGCCGAACTGCCCGACAAGACCGCACTCGCCGGGCTCGTCCTCGGCACCCGTTACCGCGCCTCGTACGTCTTCGCCGGGGTGGCCGCCGCCTTCGCGCTGCATGTCGCGCTCGCCGTCGCGGCGGGCAGTGTGCTCACGCTGCTCCCGCGGCAACTGGTGCACGCGCTGACCGGTGTGCTCTTCCTGGGTGGCGCGGCGATGCTGCTGATGAAGAAGGACGACGGCGAGGAGGAGATCCGCAGCCCGCAGGACCAGTCCTTCTGGAAGGTCTCCGGGGCCGGGTTCATGCTCATCCTGGTCGCCGAGTTCGGCGATCTCACGCAGATCATGACCGCGAATCTCGCGGCGCGGTACGACGATCCGCTGTCCGTCGGGCTGGGTGCGGTGCTGGCGCTGTGGGCGGTGGCCGGGCTGGGCATCGTCGGGGGCAGGGCGCTGATGAGGCGCGTGCCGCTGGGGCTGATCACGAAGGTCGCGGCACTGCTGATGCTGGGCCTCGGGGTGTGGAGCCTTTGGGAGGCCGTGACCGGGTGAGAGGCCGTGACCGGGTGAGCTGAACGGCAGGTGAAGGGTTGGCCACGGTGGTGGCGGCGGCGCGACTTGTTTTGTACCGTGGGGGAACAAAGTGGCTCCCGCCCGTTTTCCCTGACCGGCGGGCGGGGCCGCCTTGTTTCGTCGGGGCCCGCCGCCTGCGCCGCCCCTCCCCGCGTCCTGGAGCTGCCGATGACGGCCACCACCGTGCCCACCGTGCTCACCGCCCGCGCCCTCCTGCTCGACATGGACGGCACCCTCGTCAACTCCGACGCCGTCGTGGAGCGCATCTGGCGACGGTGGGCCGAGCGGCACGGGCTGGACCCGGACGAGGTCATGAAGGTCGTGCACGGGCGGCAGGGATATGCGTCGATGGCCGTGCTGCTGCCGGACCGGCCGATGGAGCGGAACCTGGCGGACAACGCGCGCATGCTCGCGGAGGAGACCGCCGACATGGAGGGCGTCGTCGCGATCCCCGGTGCGGCGGACTTCCTGGCGTCCCTGCGCGGGCTGCCGCACGCGCTGGTGACCTCGGCGGATGTGCCGCTGTCCACGGCGCGGATGGCCGCGGCGGGGCTGGCGCTGCCGGACGTCCGGGTGACCGCCGAATCCGTGGGCGCGAGCAAGCCCGACCCCGAGGGGTTCCTCAAGGGGGCCGCCGAACTGGGCGTGGCTCCCGCGGACTGCCTGGTCTTCGAGGACTCCGGGGCGGGGATCGCGGCGGGGCGTGCTGCGGGGATGCGGGTCGTGGGGGTGGGGCCGCGGGCCTCGGTGCACCGGCCGGACGTGCTGGTGGCGGATCTGACCGGGGTGCGGGTCGAGGCGGCCGAGGGTGGGGAGATCCGGGTTTCTCTCGGGTAGGCCGACGAAGTGTCGGCTTCCTGTCGGGTGAGGGGTGGCCGGCTTCCTGTCGGGTGAGGGGAGGTCGGCTTCCCGTCGGATCAAGGCTCCGACGTTTCCGACTCCAGCTTCTGTCTGGTCTCCTCGCCGTAGACGCCCAGTTCGTCGGTCTGTACGCCGCGGGCCCACTGGTAGTTGCGTACGGCGTTCTCCACCTCTTGCGTGTAGTGGCCGTGCGGGTCGTCGTTGTACAGGTACAGCTGGCGCAGGCGGAGTTGGAGTTCCGTCACCTCGGGGCCGGAGTCGCCTCGGCGCAGGGTCGGGGCGGGCTCGTCGCGGTCGGAGGGGGCCAGGGAGCCCGTTGCGCGAACCGGGGGTGGCGACGGCTGGGCCGGGGTGGGTGACGGGGGTGGCGACGCCGGGGGCGTGGTGCGCGCCTGGGTCGGCGTGGGGGTCGGTGGGGGCGTCGGGGACGGGGATGGCGGCGTGGGGGTCGTCGCCGACGGTGTCGTTGCCGTCGGGGTCGGGCTCGGGCGCGTCGTGCGGGCCTCCGGTACTGCCTCCCGCACCGACTCCGGGGCCGCGCTGTCCCGGGTCGGGGGCTCGTACGAGAACAGGCCGCTCGCGAAGCCTGCCGCCGCGGCCACCGTGACCACCGCGCCGGAGGCCGCCAGCAGTGCCGTGCGGCGGCGGGCGGGGCGGGGGCGGGCGGTGCGGGGGCGTGGCTCGGATTCCGTGGCCCGCGTGATGGCCGGGGCGGGCGGCGAGGTCGGCGCGGGGAGCGGCAGGGTCGGCTCCGCCGGGGGCACTGCCTCGGTCGGCGCGTCCGGTGCGGTCGCGTCCAGGGCCACGTAGGGGCGTATGCGCAGCGGGTCGAAGTCCTCCGCCGCCGCCTGTTCCGCCGTGCGCGCGTCCCGCAGGGCCTCGGCGGCGCGTTCGCCGCACGCGCAGGACGGGGTGTTGTCCGCCCCCCTGGGCGCCCCGCACTCCGGGCACCGGTGTTTCTTCGGCTCCGCCACGCGTCCTCCCTCCCCTCGGGGCCGCCCCGTGGTCCCAGAGATTACGCGGATCCCGTGTGCGTCGTGTTCGCGAAGCCCCCGTAATCGCGCCGGAACGGCGCAGGCGTTCGGGTGTCGTCGACCGGGAGGAGGTGTCCTGGCGTGGTTCCTGAAGGAGGACCGGCTGCGGGTCGTTCAACTCCCGCACCAGATGCACCGTGACGGAGAGGTGCTGCGCGGGTCGGGATGCCCGCCGTGCGCGACTGCGGGTGCGTGGGGGTGCCTCATCAGGTGAGCCGCTTGCTGAACCAGTGCTCGGCGTACGGGTCTGTGTTGTGCGGCCCCGTCTCCTCGTAGCCGAGGCGTGCGTAGAGGGTCCGGGCCTCCACCAGGTCGCTTCTGGTGTCGAGGATCATTCGGGTGGCGCCGAGGTCGCGGGCGGCCTGCTCTGCGGCGGTGACGAGCCGTGTGGCTCCGCCCTTGCCGCGCAGGTGCGGCAGGAGGAAGACGCGGGTGAGTTCGGCGGTGGTCGGGTCGGGGGTCAGGCGTATGCCCGCCGTGCCGGCCGGTGTGGTGTCGTACCGTGCGACGAGCAGCAGGGTGAGGTCCTTGCCCGTGTCGGCGGCGATCTCCCGTTCCAGTTCGGCCGGGTCGGTTGTGCGGCCCTGGTGGCGTAGGTACCAGCGGTCACTGACCTCCGTGTAGTACGCCCGCCAGAGCGCGACGGCGGCGGGGGAGTCGGTGGGTTCCGGGGTGATCGTCCAGGGCATGGGCGGCATTGTCGGGCATGGCGGGCGCGCGTCGTTTGGGTGGGGGCGTGTGGGCAACCCGGTCAGTGGACCGGCTCGGTGATGGGTCGGTCGGGTCGAGAACCCGGAAGGCATTCATGTCCACTGGCTGGATCATTGCTCTGATCGTGATTGTGGCGGCGGTCGCCCTCGTCGTGGCCGCCCTGACCCTGCTCGGCCGTGGCGCGGGCGGCGGACGGAAGCTGAAGCGGCGCTTCGGACCCGAGTACGACCGGGCCGTGTCCCGGCACGACGGGAATGCGAGGGCCGCCGAACGTGAACTCGCCGAGCGCGTGGAGCGGCACGGCGAGCTGCGCGAGCGGCCGCTCGAACCGGCGCAGCGCGAGCGGTTCGAGGCCCGCTGGACGGCCGCCCAGGAGCGGTTCGTCGAATCCCCGCAGGAGGCCGTGACCGAGGTCGACCAGCTGCTGGCCGAGCTGGCCGGGGCTCGGGGCTTCCCGGACGGCGGGCAGTACGAGGAACAGCTCGCCGCGCTGTCCGTGCACCACGCGGACCACGTGCACGGCTACCGGCGCGTCCACCGCCTCGCCCGCGAGCGGGGGAGCGGCGCACCGGACGAGCGCACCGCCACCGAGGAGATGCGCGAGGCCATGGTCGAGGCCCGCGCCCTGTTCGAGGACCTGCTGCGTCCGACGCGCGACGACGACCAGGGGCGTCCGCCCACCGAACGGACCAAGACACTGGCCCACGCGGGCCCCGGCCGCCTGCACATGCCGTGGACGTTCGGGCGCCACGCGAAGGGGAGTTGAGGCACATGACCGACGTGACACGGCCCACGGGCGGTGAGCCGCCCGAGCCCGACCGCAGCGAGCGGCGCGAGGACCTCATCGGGCGTGAGACAGAGCCGGGGACGGCTCGGGAGACGGCGGAGACCGAAGGTACGGCGCGCGAAGTGCCGCCGACCGATGCGGCTCATGGGACTTCCGAGGCTGAAGGGGCCCCTGTGGCGCCGACCTCGGAGCGGCCCCCGGCCGACTTCTCCGCCCCCACCTCCCGCATGGCCCCGCTCCTGCCGCGTGAGGAGACCGACAAGTTCGAGCTGCGATTGCAGCAGGCGGTGTCCTCCTTCGTGGACGGCCCCCGGGCCGCCATCGAGGAGGCGGACCATGTGCTGGAGGAGATCGCGGCCCGGTTCACGGACGCCGTGACCCAGCGGCGTCGTACCCTGCGCCGGTCCTGGGAGGCGACCGACGAGGCCACCCCCGCGACCAGCGACACCGAACAACTCCGTCTCGCCCTGCGGGACTACCGCGAGCTGGCCGACCGGCTCCTGCGCCACTGAGGGAGGCTATCCGGCCGCCGCACGGCCCTGCTGCCACCGCCGTACGACATCCTCGACGTCGTACGGCTTCAGACCCAGCGGGGGGCCGGGCGGCGGCTTGAACATGACGTCGCGGATCTTGACGTTGACGTCCTCGACGATCTTCCGCACGAGCCGCTCCGACGGCGCCCGCATCGCGGCGAGCAGCGCGTCCTCGGCCTCCTTGCGCAGGGCGAGGGTGGGCGGCAGGACCGAGATGCCCTCGCGGGCCAACTTCCGCTTGATCCACCACTGTTCGTCGTAGGTGTCCTCGACGTCCTTCGGCAGTGGCTTACCCGCGCCCGGCAGATGGGCGAAGTCGCCGCGCGCCTGCGCGTCACGGATCTGCTTGTCGGTCCAGGACTCGAAGCTGACGCCCGGTGGCTTTCGCTCGGTCATGAGGCCATTGTGCCGGACGCCGCCCCGCCGGGCGATTTATCATGCGGCGGCGGCAGGCCAACCGGGCTGCCCGATCAGGACGTTGCAAGGGAGCGCACGTGCTCGAACTGACCATGGCCTCCGTCTCCGGGACGGATGCGGGCGCCACGGCCGGCATGCTCATGGCCGACGCGCCCAGCGAGCCGGGAACGGTGCTGCGGGTGGGCCGGGACAGGACCGTGTGCCGGCTCGTGACGCCCGAGGACTGGCTGTTCGTCTCGCGGGTGCACCTGGAGTTCCTGTGCGGGCCGGACGGCGGCTGGCAGGTGACCTGGCTGCGCGGCTCGCAGCCGGACCCGTCCTCCGAGGTCCGGCTGATGTCCGGCGAGTACGCCCAGCCGCTCGCGTACGGCGGTACGCTGCCGCTGCCCAGGGGCGGCAACGGCGAGATCGTCATCCAGGACCGCACCGGGCCGCGCAGCGTGAACGTGGGCTACTACCACGAGGCCTGAGCGGCCTCACCCGAGGACGCGCGCCAGCGCGAAGCCGTCGTAGCCCTTGCTGCCCACCGTCTGGATCGCGGTGCCGGTGAGCCTGGGGTGGGAGCCGATGAGTTCGATGGCGGCGCGCGTGCCCTGGACGTCGGGGGCGGGGCTGTCCGCCTCGGCGACGCGGCCGCCGCGGACGACGTTGTCGACGACGATCAGGCTGCCCGCGCGCGTGAGCTTCAGCGCCCACTCCACGTAGTGCGCGTTGTTGGCCTTGTCGGCGTCGATGAAGACCAGGTCGAAGGGCGGCGGGTTCTCGTCGGCGAGCTGCGGCAGCGACTCCAGGGCCGGGCCGACGCGCACCTCGACGACCTTGTCGAGGCCCGCGCGGGCGATGTTGCGGGTGGCCACCTCGGCGTGCTTCGGGCTGTACTCCAACGAGATCAGCCGGCCGTCGGCCGGGAGGGCGCGGCCCAGCCAGATGGTGCTGTATCCGCCGAGCGTGCCGATCTCCAGGATGTTCCGGGCGCCCTGCACCTGGGCGAGGAGCTGGAGGAACTTGCCCTGGGTCGCCGTGACGTTGACCCGCGGCAGCTCGGCCGCCTCGCTGTCGCGCAGGGCTGCCCGGAGGACCTCGTCGTCGCGCGAGAGATGGGTGGAGAAGTACTCGTCGACGACGTCCCAGATCTGCGACTCACTCATGCGCTCTGCCTCTCGTCGGTCTCGGTCTCGTTGGAAGCGCCGGCTGGTTGAACGTACGGACTGGTTAGGAGCCCTAAGTAGATATTCTAACGAGTGGGGGTGCGTCAGGTTTTCCTCCCGTGATGCCGGTGGGGCCAGTGGAGCGACGGCGGGTGATGAGTGCGGAAGGTGGTGTCCGTTGGCGCGCGGCGGAGTCGGTGGGCGCCGTCGACGAGGTCGGAGTGGGGAGGTCACGCCGACCGCGCGCCGACCCGAGCCGTGGGTGTTCGCGTCAGAACGCGGCCCGGGGTGTGCGGCTCCTCGTCCGGCCGGCGCCCTTCGAGCAGAGCCTGGCCGAGAGGGGACAGGGTGTGCCACACGGTGTTCGTCACCCGCAGGCTGATGATCAGGTTGGCGTCCCGCATGATCCCAGTGTGCTCGCTCGCCCTGCGGCGCGGTGACGCCGCCGCGGTGCTCCTGCACGTCGCGTGGCGCTGGCACTACGAGATCGCCGCGCTGGACACCGGCGAAGGCGGCGGCGTCATGGCCCACACCACCCGCCGTACGGTCGGCGCCGACTTCGAGTCGAACCACCTCTCCGGCACCGCCATCGCCCTCCACCCCACCGCCTACCCCCTGAACGGGAGCGAGGGCCTCTGGCCGCACCAGGAGGCGATCGTGCGGGACATCCTCGCGGACTGCGACGGCACCGTCGTCTGGGGCGGCGACCTCACGCCGGTGAAGCTCTCGCACTTCCACATCGCCGCCCGCCCCGGAGACAGAACGCTGTCCCGGACCACGGCCCGCCTGGGCACCAGCCGCCCCACCACATCCCGAACCCAAACCGCCGGCACGGTCGCCGACCCCTCCACCCCATGGCGCCGCACCAAGTCCCGCCACCTCCAACACGCAAAGGCCAACTGAGCCGACGCCTCATCTCAATACGCCCTGTCCAGGCCTGTCGGTGGGCGCCTGAACGCCTCTTCCGGGATCACCCTGTGATCCATCTCGCGCCCGGCCGAGGCAACCCGACCCCCCGCCGACTATCGTCTCCCGGACAAAAGGAGGGGGGACGTCAGGTGAATCGGGGGTTGCCTGCGTCTTCCCCACGTGCACGGCACGTGGGACGAACGGGGCGGGAGGCCGACGCGGCGTGGCGAATGCGGAGCACAGCGGGAGACCGGTGGGAGTCCTCGGAGCGACGGTCGGCGTACGCCTGCGCGCCGCGCGCCTGGCCCTGTGGCTGGTGGCCGCGATCCTCGGCGTACGGCAGATCGCCGTCGTCCTCAGCACCCCACGGGGTGAGCGGCTGACCGACCTGGAGACCTGGGTCGGCCCGGGCGGCGTCCTGCACGTCGAGGGCTCGCTCTACGACTCCACCCGCTTCACCGGCACCCCCTTCGGCGGCCTGGTCCTCAAGCCCCTCACCCGCGCCGCCGAACAGGCGCTCGGCTGGGGCTGGACCTTCGGCACGCTGCTGCTGGTCGTCGTCCTCGGCCTGGTCGCCGCCCGCGCTCTCCCGCCCCCCATAAGCCGCCGTACGTCCCTCGTCGCCGCGCCCGTCGCGATCTCCCTGCTGATGCTGTCGCTGCCGGTGCGCAACGCGTTCTGGCTCGGCCAGACCAGCATCATCCCGGTCCTGCTGGTCCTCCTCGGCTGCTTCGCCGTGCGCGGCGAGCGGGTCGGCGGCGCGCTGATCGGCGTCGCCGCCGCCTTCCAGCCGACGGTGCTGCTCTTCGCCCCGCTGCTGTGGTTCACGGGACGCAAGAAGGCCGCCGCGTCCCTGGGCGCGACCTTCGCCGGATGTACGGCGCTGGCGTGGCTGGTGATGCCGCACGACTCGTACACCTACTGGGTGCACCACATGGCCGGCGTCGGCCTCGGCGGCCGGGCCGACGACCTCGCCAACCAGTCCCTGCACGGCGCGCTGCTCCGGCTGGGCCTGTCCGGCCCGCTGGAGATCGCCCTCTTCCTGACCCTGGGCGCGGCGGTCGCCACCCTGGGCCTGCGCCGGGCCGTCCGCTACGCCCGCGACGGCCAGCTCCTGCTCGCCGTCGCCCTCACCGGCTGCGCCGCGATCGTCGTCGCGCCGACGGCCTGGCAGCACCAGCTGCTGTGGGTGCTGCTCGCGGTGGTCGGCCGGGTCGGCAGACGCGCCTCCGACCGCCTGGTGTGGCCCGTGGCCGTCGTCCTGGTGATGACCCTCCCGGCGAAGATGCTCCTGCCGAACATGGCCGCGCTGCACCCCCTGCGCGACAACGTGATCCTCCTCGCCGCGATCGCCGCCGCCACGGCCGTACCGTTCCTGTCGCGCACCTCCCCCTACTACCGCGCCCCGATCCCCACCGAGTACGCCCCACCGGTCCCGGCCCGCTGGAAGCACATACCGCTCCTGCCGTTCCTGCGCCGGGTCCTCTGCCGCCCGAACCTCCTCCTGGAGCTGCTCCTCATCCGTGTGACGTACGCCGCCTACTCCAAGGTCCGGCTGGCGGCCACCGGCGGCCGGGAGCGGGCCGAGGAGCACGGCGAGCAGATCCTCTCCCTGGAGCGGATGCTCCACCTCGACATCGAGCACACGCTCAACCACGCCATAGTGAAGGTCGACTGGCTCCGCCAGTTCTTCGACTTCTACTACACGTCGTTCCACTTCACCGTCCCGCTGACCGTCCTCGCCGTCCTGTACTGGCGCCGCCCGGTCGACTACCGCTGGGCCCGCTCCACGCTCGGCCTGACCACCCTCCTGGCCCTGATCGGCTTCTGGCTCTACCCCCTCGCCCCGCCCCGCCTGATGCCGGACCTCGGCATCATCGACACGGTCCACGGCGTCCAGGACTTCTCCCAGCCCGACTACGGCACCCTGACCGCCCTCACCAACCAGTACGCGGCGATGCCCTCACTGCACTTCGGCTGGTCCCTGTGGTGCGGCGTCGTGATCGCGATCGTCGCGCCCAGGGGATGGATGAAGGCACTGGGCCTGCTGCATCCCACCCTCACGGTGACCGCGATCGTCGTCACCGGCAACCACTGGGTCCTCGACGCGGTCGGCGGCGCCCTGGTGGTGGGCGCGGGCTTCGGGCTGGCGTATGTGTTCCAGGGGCCGCGGGCCGCAACTGGCGACGCTCTGGCTTCCGCTGCTCCAGGTGGCCTCGCGTGCACTGCGGACTCAGACGGCACCGGCGATACTAAGGCCGTCACTGTCGGTTGATGACCTCGCGCGCATGTTTCAGGTTTTTGGTCTTCGCCGAGGCAAGTTGCCCGAAGTAGGAGCGATGTAGAGCCACAGCCCGTCGCTGGAGGCGGGACTCCTCTGTATACAGCACCTTGACCAGGCGTGTCCGCTGTTTGCACTGGACATCCGCCACGGCTGTGGCGATCTCTTGGCGTGAGGCACCGTCGGACATCTCATGGCCGGACTCCTCCGACCACCACCGGGGGTCGGCGATGGACTCGTCGGGCGTGCGGTAGTCGAATCCCTTGTTCCGCATGCATGCTTCCCAGCGCTTCAGTGTCCTGATGGCCGTTGGCTCCCGCTTGGCCTTCGCCAGCAGCTCGGAGCTCAACCGATTGAATCTGCTGTAGTCGACTTTCGCCCCGTCGCGCAGGAGATAGGCGTTTGCCTTGTAGCCGCAGCCGGTCTTCTCGTCGTACGCCGCGCGTACGCCGTCGGTCCCGAGGTGTTCGTCGCGTTTCCTGCGTTGGTCCGTGATATCGGTTGCACCGGACAGAATGTCAGAGGTGGCGTGGTAACCGAATTTTCGGGCCACCTGGATCTCGATGACGCCGTATCGCCGACGGTTCTTCAAATCATCGACGTGCTCGGGGTAATTGAGAACTTGCCATTCATGGCCGCGTTTGTGCATGCATGCCCGGATCAGCAGATCCTGGGCTTTGGCAATGGTGAAGGATTCTCCGTGGGACAGCTCATACGCATCGAAGGGCAGTACGAGGCCGACGACCTCGGCGGTGGGTTTCGGGGCGTCGTACGCCTTATCGCCCTCTCCGCGGGTGGCGGCGTTCGCCGAGCAGCCAGTGATCAGCAGAGCTAACGCCACGAGAAATGCGGCACGGTGGTGTGTCACGGGAATCTCCGTCGTCCGACCTGTGCTGTCGGCCCTGTTCGGGCAGGGGAAGGGCGGTGCCGCAGATGTGCCGGCACCGCCCTGTTTCGCTCAGCGGAAGTCTACGCAGCTGGCCCTGTTGTCGAACCCGTTGTTGCTGAAATCGCCGTCGACGGAGTTGGCGCGGGCGAAGTAGTTGTCGCCGGAGCAGCCGACGTTCTGGTACAGCACCACGTCGCGGCTCGTCTGGTTCTTCATCGAGCTGGCCCCGTTGTCGACCCTGCTCGTCGTGCCGTTCCAGAACGTGTCGCTCAGGTCGCGATCGTCGCCCGAGAAGTTCTTGCTGCTACCACCGTAGTTGTCGTGCTGGAAGAGCCAGAAGTGCGTGGCCTGGGGCCCCGCCTCGGCGGCGGTGGCCGACTGGGCGAAACCGAACGCGGTCGCACCGACGAGTGCGGCGGAGCCGATGGCAGCGGCAATCCTACGACGCATTTTCTCTCTCCGTTCTCGGTGGGGGTGGCTGCGGCCGGGCAACCCGAGTCGAATCACTTCCCCCGATATTCCGGCCGCCTCCTGTCGCCTGTAATTCCAACGGGGTGGGCATGGCCTCGTCAACGAATGATTGGTGAGTTGGCCAGATTTCAAAGGGCCTGGATTTCAACCGTGCCGTCGGGAGAGAGATCGTTACCTGAGTGTTTACAGTGACATCGAAGGGCGGATAAGGATATTCCGCTTCACGGTTGGCCGGAATGCACCACCGCCTCTCAGGGGTGCTCCCGGGTGAGGAACCACATCACCCACGCCGTCAATGCGCTGGCGACGACCACAACGAGCAGTGTTGCGAGCACCTGGACGCGTCGGGCCGAGCGCACAGCCTCGCGCAGGGCCCGCTCGTCCTCCGCCACGCTAGCGGCGAGGAACGCGCCCTCCGACTCGTTGAGCTCTGCCACCGGCTCTCCGTCGGCCGTGGTGAACGCCTCCCGTGCCGCGCGCAGCAGAGCCCCCCGGTACAGAGCCCCCGGGTCGCGTGCCAGCCCCTCCCAGACGCGGGTCGCCTCGGTCAACCGCCGATGCAGCCGCAGCCGTTCGCGCTCGTCCTCGACCCATCCGCGCAGCCGGGGCCAAGCGGTGATCAGGGCCTCGTGGGCGAGTTCCACGCTGTCCCCGTCGACAGTCAGCAGCCGCGCTGCGACCATCCGCTCCAGCACCTCGGCGCCGACGCCCCTGGCCCGCAGCTCGGACAGCGGGACGGGCCGCCGGGTGTCCGGCCCGCCCTCGCCGGGGGAGATGAGTCGCAGCAGCATGGCGCGGGCCGCATCCGCCTCCGCCGGGCCGAACCGATTGAAAACGTCGTTCGCCGTGTGCGCGACGGCGCCCCGGACGCCGCCGATTGCGTCGTACGCCGACAGAGCCAGTCGCTTGCCCTTGCGGCGCCGCCACAGCTCCAGGAGCGTGTGGGACATCAGCGGTAGCCCGCCGGGCTCGTCCGCCACCTCGGCGAGGATGCGGTCCGTCACGGCCCGCTCCACTATCAGGCCGACCGCTCCGGCAGGCCGCACGATCGCCTCACGCAGCCGTTCGACGGACATGGCGGAGACCAACAGATGCGCCTCGTCGATGGCTCGGACGAGCCCTTGGTGCTCCGCGCAGTGCCCGAAAAAGTCGGCCCGTACGGCGATCAGGGTGCGCATTCGGCTGTCTGCCTCGCGCGCCGTCAGCAGCATCTCGATGAACGCGCGCCGCTGCGCCGGATCCGGGCACAGCGTGAAGAGCTCCTCGAACTGGTCGACCACGACGACCGTGTCTCCCACGGTGCCCTGGGCGGGAGCCAGCAGGGCACCACAGTCGCGTACGGGATCGGCCCCCGGCGTGCAGATGCGCACGGCACTGGGTTGGAAGTCGACCGCGCCGCCGTCCCGAAGGACCGGCACGACGCCTGCGCGTAGCAGTGACGACTTTCCGCTGCCCGAAGCGCCAACCAAGGCAGCGAACCGGTGCTCGGCCATCATCCGGAGCAGCCTGTCGACCTCGGGCGCTCGGCCGAAGAACAAGTGGCGGTCGTCAGTTCCGTATCGCGCCAGGCCTCGGTACGGTGCCGGGGCGTCGTCGGTCGCCGCCGCCCGCACTGCATCATTCGACGCGGCTCGCCAGCGTTGCGTCCACTCGGCTTGGTCCCCGCCGCAGGCACTGACGTACGCCAGGGTCACCGACAGGGAGGGCAGCCGTCGGCCGGCCGCCGCCTCGGAGAGTGTCGGTCCAGAATAGCCAGCGCGCCGGGCGAGTTCGCGGTACGACGGACTGCCCGCCTTCTCGCGGAGCAGGCGCAACTCGTGCGCGAGGCGCTGCACCGGCCCCTCGTCGGGGTCCAACTCGTTCTCGCGGCGACCCACGGTGCTTCCCTTCGTCTAGGCGGGCCTGGAGCGAGCCCGAAGCGACTCCGACCGGGATCCGGCTATTCCCTTCGGGTGGCATCCAGGGACGAAATCCACACGTCACGCTAGCCGTTCACTGGATTGATGGGTGATCCGCTGGGGGGCTGCCTATCAACTCCTGCGCTGGTGGGCTGAGGTCACGAGCCGATACGCCTGCGACGAAAGCCGAGTTCGCCATCGCCACTTCACAACTGCACGAGCCCGCAGCCCGTCGCCGCGGCCACCATGCGACCGTCCGTCTCGCGGCGCCGGCCACCGGCCCGGCACACACCGCATCTGTGGTCCTGCCCCCGTTCCTGGCCCTCGTGACCGGACTGTGGGGCATACGCCGCGGGGGAAGCCTGTGGCAGGACGAAGCCGTGACCTACGACATGGCCCACCGCACCTTGCCCGACCTGTGGGGCACGCTGGGCGATACCGATGCGGTCCACGGCTTGTACTACCTGTTCATGCACGGCGTATTCCACCTCTGGGACGGCGGTCTCCTCACACTGCGCCTCCCCTCTGTCCTGGCCATGGCCTGTGCGGCGATGGGGGTTGCTGCCGTCGGGCGGAGGCTCGCCGGGCCACGGGCCGGACTTGCGGCGGGCGTGGTGTTCACGCTGCTGCCGACCGTCCAGCGCTACACGCAGGAGGGTCGTTCCTATGCCTTGGTGACTGCGCTGGTCGTGGGCGAGACGTGGATCCTGCTCAGAGCATGCACTGACCAGGGCCGGCATCGGCGTCGCGGGTGGTGGGCCGGTTATGCCGCGCTGGCCGCAGTGTCCGGTCTGTTGCACGAGTTCGCCCTGCTGGCACTCGTCGCGCACGGTGTGGCCCTGCTCGCCGCCCGCCTGCCGCGGGCGCTCGTCGTGGCATGGGCGGCGTCCTGCTGCTGCGCGGTGGTGACGGTGACGCCGCTGGTGCTGCTGAGCCTGCGACAGTCCCGGCAGGTGGCGTGGATCGACGTGTCCGTGAGCGGAGACGTACTGGGGTTCGTGCTGAACACCGTCGTCGGGCTGGCCTGTCTGGCAGTCCGACGGCCGGCGTCCGCTGCCTGCCCGGGCGCGGGACTCGGCACGTTGGCCCTGCCGCTGCTTGTGATGCCGCCCGCGTTACTGCTGCTGGCCTCGGCTTTCAAACCTCTCTACGTCGACCGGTACGTGCTGTACGCCCAGGCCGGCCTGGCGCTCCTCGCGGGCGCCGCATTCGACGCGCTCTGGATGTCCTTGCGGGCGCGCGCGGTCTTGCTGCTCGCGACCTCGGCTGCCGCGCTGATCGCCCTGGTACCCGTAGGGACGCATCTGCGTAGCTCGGAGAGCCGGAGCGATGACGTCGCGGCGATAGGGCGCGCGGTACGGCAGACGACGGCGCCCGGGGACGGCGTGCTCTTCCTACCGGGCAGCCGCCGCGTGTGGAGCCTCCAGCAGGAGCCGTCTTCGTACGGCGGGCAGGACCTGGCGCTGTCCGCCTCACCGACCGCCTCCCGCACGCTCTACGGCACCGAGTTGCCGCCCGCAGACATCCGGAGACGCATCTTGGACGTCTCACGGGTTGTCGTGGTGCGTGAGCCGACACGTGAGCGCCACGAGATGAACGCACGGGAGGAGGCGAAGAAGGCGACCCTGCGCGCGTACTTCACACGATGCGCCCATACAGCCGTCGACACGGCACACATCGACGTCTACGTGCGCGGCGGCCACTGTTGACGCGAGCGCGTCACTCAGTCTCAGCAGGAGCATGGCCCATTTCGCAGGAGGAGACCATCACTCAGAACTTGGATGCCGCAAGGACACTGCCGACCGACGACTGTCCCCGCACAGTGGCCCAGCCGACCCCACATGGCAGGAAAAGGTCGACAGCGTCAATTCTCGTACCGGCCATGGTCGCGCTGGCCCTCGGCCTGTGGCGAATCGACAGGCAGGACAGCATGTGGCGTGATGAGTCTGTCACCTATCAGGTGGCCCACCGGTCACTGGGGGAGCTGTTCGGCCTCCTGTGCCACATCGACGCCGTGCACGGCCTGTACTACCTCCTCATGCATGGCGTGTTCGTCTTGTGGGACGGCGGCCTTGTCGCCCTGCGACTGCCGTCGGTGCTGGCGACTGCCATGGCAGCGGCCGGGGTTGGGGCGATCGGCGCGCGGCTGGCCGGCAGGCCGACGGGGGTAATCGCGGGGCTGGTCTTCGCGCTGTTGCCGGTGACGCAGCACTATGCGCAGGAGGGACGCTCGTACGCCCTGGTCACCGCCGGGGTCACGTGGGCGACTTACATGTTCCTGCGCGGTTGTCGAGACCCCCGCGCCCGGTGGTGGACGCTGTACGGCGTCGTTCTCGGGCTCGCGTGCTGGCTGCATGAGTTCGCCGCCCTGGCGATCGTCGCCCATGGGCTCACGCTGTGGCGGTTACGTGTGTCTCAGCGGCTGTGGCGGTGCTGGGGCATCTCGGCAGTCGGCGTGTCGCTCTGTCTTCTGCCGCTGGCGGCGGTGAGCGCGGGGCAGGCGGACGAGCAACTGGGTTGGTTGGGACGTCCGGGGCTGACTTCCTGGCTGCAGTTCGCCGGGATCTCGATCGTGGGCTGGCTGCTGTGCCGGTTCCTCGTGCGCCGCACCGGTCGGCGCGACCTGGCCGCTATGGCCCTCCCCATGCTCGTCGCGCCGGCGGGCTTGCTCATGGCTGTCTCCCTGGTCAAGCCCTGGTACGTCGAGCGCTATGTGCTGTATGGCATGACGGGACTGGCACTGCCCGCTGGGGCAGCCCTTGCGTGGGCTGTGGAGCAGCGTCACCGCCTTGTCCCCGTGGCCCGGGTTCTGACGGGGTGTCTGGTAGCCGTTGCGACGATCGCCGTACTGCTGCCGTGGTCGCTCTTTGTCCGCACGCCTGAAAGCCGCAAGGACGATGCGGTTGCCGTGGCCGAAGCAGTCGCGAGGTCGGCGGACGAGGGTGACGGGGTGCTCTTCATGCCTGCCAGACGCCGTGAGTGGCTGCTGTCGTATCCCACTGTGCTCGGGCGTCTGGACGACTTGGCCCTCGCGGAGTCCCCATCGGTCTCGCGCACTCTGCAAGGTACCGAATTGCCGCCTGAAACCATCAGGCGGCACATGCTGGCCACGGACCGCATCATCGCGCTGACCGATCCCGCAGGGCAGCCGCTCGATCCCTTCCCGCAGGAGGAGGCCAAACGGCAGACCCTGAAAGAGCACTTCGAGATCTGCGACAGGACTGAGGTGCACGGCGCACAGGTTCTCGTCTACTCCCGGAGTGGACACTGCTCGCCGTGACCTTCGAGCGGCATAGAACGTCCCTTATGAAGCGCCTGAAAATGATCTGGTCGCGATCACGGAGCCGTGTGAAGATCTCGCACGAAGGGGCTCTCCTGCCTGCACGCGTGGAGACCGCCGACCACTGACCAGGGTCGGCGGGGCGCCCGTATCAGCACTGGGGGGATGAGTGATTTCAGTTCGGCTTACGTCTGACGCTCTCATGGACGCCAGATTCGTGGTATCCCCGCTGGCCCAGATCGGATCTCTTCTTGGGTTCGGACTGACGGCCGTTGGAGACAGGCACTGGATGGACGGAGTGGCCGAGGAGGCGCTCGGTCACCGCGACTTGGGCTTGCTCATGGCGCTGCGACGCGAAAAGAAGAACTACGTACCCGGATTCATGTTTGCGGGGGCCGACGGCCACGGCTCGTTGGATGCGGAGCTGCACCTGGTCGCGTCGACGCCGAGCCGGATCGTCGCGCGCCAAATGGGTGACTTCGTGGAAGCCGCACTGACCGATCGGCGGTTGCCATCCGCGGAGACACAGAAGATCGCGGAGGCCCTGGAGGCCGGAGAGCGCGCGTTTGCAGAGCGGATTGCCCGCGAGTTGAGCGCCTTCTGGTCGGCGTGCATGTCGGCCAGGTGGAACGCCATGCACGTCCTGATGGAAAACGACATCCGGCGCCGCGCCGTTTCCATGGCCCGGCGCGGACTCGGCGCCACCCTCAGCTCCCTTCACCCGGACCTCTCGTACGACTCCGGCGTGCTCCGCATCCAGGGTGTCCACGTGTACGGCGTGATCGAACCCAAGAAGATCGTGCTGCACCCCTCTCCGCTGATGACGGCCTGGCTGCTCCGCGACGATCCGTCGGCCGAACACGGCACCCACCTCGCCTATCCGGTGCGGCCTGGCCTCGAAAGCGATCCGTTGACGGAGCACTCCGCGGGGATGGACTCCCTCGGCCTGGTCATCGGACAGGCTCGGCTTCTTCTGCTCACGGACCTGGGCAGCTCTCGGACCACGACGGAACTCGCGGAGCGCCACCACATCAGCGCATCCGCCGTGTCCTACCACCTGATCCGTCTACACCGGGTGGGGTTGCTGAGCCGGACGCGCGAAGGCAGCAAGGTCTACTACCAGCGGACGCCCGAAGCCGACCGCCTCATTGCCTACGGTGGGCGGGCTCATCGTTCCCGGCACTCGAACCAGACGGTCTTCCCGCCGTCGGCTCTCATGTCCACGCCCCACTTGTCGGTCACCGCGTCGAGAAGCAACAGCCCGCGTCCGCTCTCCGACTCCGGTGACAAGCCAAACGGCACGGAGGGAAGCTGATCCGAGCCGTCCGCAACCTCCAGGCGGGCGCCCGTCGGCAGCCGCATCACCAGCAGCGTGCAGCGGCGGTCCGGGACGTGGCGTACGACATTGGCGACCAGCTCCGTCACGCCGAGCTCCACCGCGTCGGTCAGGTCCGGCATCTCCCACTCCGCCAGGAGCGAGCGTACGATACGGCGGATGTGCCGCGCCGAGTGCTCGCCCACGGCCAGGTTCATGCGGTACTGGACGGGTCGCGGGGCCAAGTAGGCCGGGGGAATGTATTCGTTCACGCTACGAGGCTGGCCAGCCGCAACTACTCTGGGCAATGGAACGGATACAACCCGTCCCATTGTGGGCGGAGTTGCGTGAGAGGGGACCGTGCGTGACCCACATCAACGTCCTCGACCCCGGTGCCTCGCCGCTGGACTACTACGGCTACGAGCTGCGGCGAGCGCGGGAAGCGGCGGGACTGACACAGCGGCAGCTCGGGGACATCGTCAACTACACCGGGTCGCTGATCGGGCAGATCGAGACGGCGCGCAAGCTTCCGACGCCCACATTCAGCGAACGGGTGGACGCGGCGCTGGGGACGGGCGGTCTGCTGTCCCGACTGACGGAGCTGGTGCTGCGTAGCCAACTTCCGGCCTGGTTTCAGCAAGTCGCGGAACTTGAGTCGCGGGCCATCGAGATCTGCTCCTACCAAGACCATATGGTCCTGGGCCTTCTCCAGACCAAGGCCTACGCGCGTGCGGTGCTCGGCGTGCTGGATCAGACCAACCTCGACGACCGCACCACCGTAAGGCTGGCCCGCCAGCGCATCTTCGAGAAGAAGGATCCGCCGGTCTTCTGGGCCGTTCTCGGGGAAGCTGCGCTGTATCAGGCAATCGGCGGCCCGGAGACGATGCGGGAACAACTCGCCCACCTGTTGTCCTTCGAGAACAACCCCCGGATCAACATCCAGATCCTGCCGTTCTCAGTTGGCGCGCACGCGGGACTCACCGGCTCGTTCGACCTCTACCGCTTTCCGAGCGACCCGACCATCGTCTACATCGAGGGGTACGGCAGCGGGCATCCGACCGCCAATCCGGACACTGTCAAAGACTGCTCGCTCCGTTACGATCATCTCCAGGCCGCCGCTCTCTCCCTCAGGGACTCGGCGGAGTTGATCCGGCGCGTAATGGAGGAACGCTATGGCGAGCAACGCGGTTCCGACGGTGGCCCAGTGGCGTAAGTCCAGCTACAGCAGCGACCAGGGCGGCCAGTGCGTCGAGTGCGCACCGATCGGTCTGACGTGGCGCAAGTCGACGTACAGCGGTGACCAGGGCGGCGAGTGCATCGAGATCGCCGAAGCCCCCTGCGCCACCATCGCCATCCGCGACTCAAAGACCCCCACCGGCCCCCTGCTCACCGTCGCCCCCGCCGCCTTCACCACCTTCGTCTCCTGGTCGGCGGCTACAACCGCTGAATGATCGTGCCGGTGGCGAGTCCGCCGCCCGCGCACATCGTCACCAGCGCGAACTCCTTGTCCGCGCGCTCCAGCTCATGCAGCGCCGTCGTGATGAGCCGGGCACCCGTCGCTCCGACCGGGTGCCCGAGCGCGATCCCACCGCCGTTGACGTTGACCTTCTCCAGGTCCTGTTCGAAGACCTGCGCCCAGCTCAACACCACCGATGCGAACGCCTCGTTGATCTCGACGATGTCGATGTCCTTCAACGACATCCCCGCCTTGCCCAGCACAGCGCGGGTCGCGTCGATCGGACCGTCGAGGTGGAAGTGCGGGTCGGCGCCGACCAGCGCCTGGGCGACGATCCGCGCCCTCGGCTTCAGCTTCAGGGCGCGCGCCATCCGCTTCGACGCCCACATGATCGCCGCCGCGCCGTCCGAGATCTGCGACGAGTTGCCCGCCGTATGCACGGCCGTCGGCATGATCGGCTTCAGGCCCGCCAGTGCCTCCATCGACGTGTCCCGCAGGCCCTCGTCACGGTCGACGAGCCGCCACATGCCCTGCCCGGCGTGCTGCTCCTCCTCGGTCGTCGGGACCTGCACGGCGAACGTCTCGCGCTTGAAGCGCTCCTCCGACCAGGCGTTGGCGGCGCGCTGCTGGGAGAGCAGGCCGAGGGTGTCGACGTTCTCGCGGGTCAGGCCGCGGTGGCGGGCGATGCGTTCCGCCGCCTCGAACTGGTTCGGGAGGTCGACGTTCCACTCGTCGGGGAACGGCTTCCCGGGCCCGTGCTTCGAGCCCGACCCGAGCGGTACGCGTGACATGGACTCGACGCCGCAGGAGATGCCGACGTCGATGACGCCCGCCGCGATGAGGTTGGCGGTCATGTGGGAGGCCTGCTGCGAGGAGCCGCACTGGCAGTCGACCGTCGTCGCCGCCGTCTCGTAGGGCAGGCCCATGGTCAGCCAGGCCGTGCGCGCGGGATTCATGGACTGCTCGCCGGCGTGCGTGACCGTGCCGCCGACGATCTGCTCGACGCAGTCGGCGGGGATGCCGGTACGGCCGAGCAGTTCGCGGTACGTCTCGCCCAGCAGATAGGCGGGGTGCAGATTGGCGAGCGCGCCGCCGCGCTTGCCGATGGGGGTGCGGACGGCTTCGACGATGACGGGTTCGGCGGCCATGAGGCAGTCCTCTCGTCCAGAGTCAGGACCGGCGGGAACCAGCGGAGCTAGCGGAACTGGGGAACTGCGGGAGCTGCGGCAACTGGTACGTGTTCTAGTTCTGTGTGCAGTCTGCTGACGTGACGTCCGTCACCGCAAGGGTCTTGCAGTCTTCGGGGCCCGCCGTTACGTTCACGGCACTTCCTGATGGACCGTCAGATGGCTGGAGCCGCCATGCCCTGTCCAGCGCTTCCCGACGGGTTCGACTTCACCGACCCCGATCTGCTGCACCACCGTGTGCCCCTGCCGGAGTTCGCCGAACTGCGCCGCGTCGAACCGGTCACCTGGATCGCCCAGCCCGCGGGCCTGGCCGGTTTCCAGGACGAGGGCTACTGGGCCGTCACGCGGCACGCCGACGTCAAGTACGTCTCCACGCATCCCGAGCTGTACTCCTCGTCCCTCAACACCGCGATCATCCGCTTCAACGAGCACATCGAGCGGGACGCGATCGACGCGCAGCGGCTGATCCTGCTCAACATGGACCCGCCGGAGCACACGCGGGTGCGGCAGATCGTGCAGCGCGGGTTCACGCCCCGGGCGATCCGGGCGCTGGAGGAACGGCTGCGGGCCCGGGCGCACGCCATAGTCGAGGGCGCCCGCGCGCACTCCGGTCCGTTCGACTTCGTCACGGAGGTCGCGTGCGAGCTGCCGCTCCAGGCGATCGCCGAGCTGATCGGCATACCGCAGGACGACCGGGCGAAAATCTTCGACTGGTCGAACAAGATGATCGCGTACGACGACCCCGAGTACGCCATCACGGAGGAGGTCGGCAAGGAGTCGGCCACCGAGCTGATCGCGTACGCCATGAACATGGCCGCCGACCGCAAGCAGTGCCCGGCGCGGGACATCGTCAGCACGCTGGTGGCGGCGGAGGGCGAGGGCAATCTCGGGTCGGACGAGTTCGGGTTCTTCGTGCTGATGCTGGCGGTGGCGGGCAACGAGACGACCCGCAACGCCATCACGCACGGCATGCACGCCTTCCTCACACATCCCGAGCAGTGGGACCTCTACAAGCGGGAGCGGCCGTCGACGGCGGCCGAGGAGATCGTGCGCTGGGCGACGCCGGTGGTGTCCTTCCAGCGGACGGCCACCCAGGACACCGAGCTGGGCGGCAAGCAGATACGCAAGGGCGACCGGGTCGGCATCTTCTACGCCTCGGCGAACCACGACCCCGAGGTGTTCGACACCCCGGACGCCTTCGACATCACCCGTGACCCCAACCCCCACCTCGGTTTCGGCGGAGGCGGCCCTCATTTCTGCCTGGGCAAGTCTCTGGCGGTCCTGGAGATCGACCTCATCTTCAACGCGATCGCGGACGCGATGCCGGACCTTCGGCTGGAGGGGGATCCGCGTCGGCTGCGGTCGGCTTGGATCAACGGGGTGAAGGAGTTGCGGGTCAGGGCGGGGTGAGTACGTAGGCAGAAGACGGCGGCCCCGGGGATCGGGGGCCGCCGCCGTCGTGGGGGGCTGGTTTCTCAGCACCGGCCGAGGCTGTGGGGGCCACGAGAGGCCGGAGGTGTCGGCTCTCAGTACCAGCCGTTGGCCTGCCAGAAGTTCCAGGCGCCGACCGGGCTGCCGTAGCGGGACTTCATGTAGTCCAGGCCCCACTTGATCTGGGTCTGGGCGTTGGTCTTCCAGTCGGAACCGGCGGCGGCCATCTTGTTGCCCGGCAGGGCCTGGACCAGGCCGTAGGCGCCGGAGGACGGGTTGGTGGCGTCGACGTCCCAGTTGCTCTCGTGCTGGACGATCTTGCTGAAGGCGTTGAACTGGGCGGCGTCCGGGATCATCTTCTTGGCGATCGCCTTGGCCTGGGCGGGGGAGGCGCCCGACGCGGCGTGGGCCGGGGCGGCGGACAGCGCCATACCGGCGGTGGCGGCGGCGACGGCGATGCCGGTGAGGGCCTTCTTCGGGGTGGCGATGCGGCGGAGGATGGAGACGGACACGAGCGAACCTTTTCGTCGGGGACGGGGGATCGCGGCAGGCCGGAACCACGTGGTGCGTGGCGGGGGCATGCGTGGGCGCCGCGGCCCTGTGGGCTCGTCGGCGCCGTGCGACGTCATCCAGAGAAGCAGCCGGGCGAAGTGTCCGCAATGACCCCCTTTACTAGTTGTGGTCGCATACGGGGTGATGGGCCCCTGTGTGATCTGGCTCTCAATGTGCAGGTCAGGGCGGACAATGCCGCGTGCATGACATGCGAGCGGATCTACGACGGAGGATCGTTGGTGACGTGCGTCATGTGGGGTGCTTCACGGTCTGGGTGACTGTCCGCGCGCGAGCTCTCACCCGTCGGTGACGGAGTGGGCGGGTCGAATGTGACCGGCGTCTCGAAGGCGGCGCGGCGAGTGGCTCGGCGCAGAGCCTTGAGGACCGCCGGGCCGAGGGTGACGGTGAGGACGACCGTGACGATCGCGCGGCCCAGGTCCCAGCCGAGGGAGGTGGCCAGGCAGTACGCCAGGAAACGGGCCAGGTTGGCGGGGACCGGCGCGTCCGGGTCGAAGGCGATGTTCGAGGCCAGCGCGCTCATGAAGGGCCAGCCCGCGAGGTTCATGATCGTGCCGTAGGCGAAGGCCGCGAGGAAGCCGTACGCCCCCAGGAGGAGCAGCTCCGCGCGACCGCGGAGGCGGTCCGGCGCCGGGAGCAGGCCCGCCGCCATCGTGAACCAGCCCATCGCCAGCATCTGGAACGGCATCCACGGGCCCACCCCGCCTGTGAGCAGCGCCGACGCGAACATCGTGATCGCGCCGAGCACGAAGCCGAAACCCGGGCCGAGGACGCGTCCGCTCAGCACCATCAGGAAGAACATCGGCTCGATGCCCGCTGTCCCGGCGCCGATCGGCCGCAGCGCCGCGCCCGTCGCGGCCAGCACGCCGAGCATGGCCACGGCCTTCGGGCCGAGACCCGACTCGGAGATCGTCGCCGCCACCACGGCCATGAGGAGGACCAGCAGGCCCGCGAACAGCCACGGGGCGTCCTGGGCATGGGCCGCGACCTGGGAGGTGGGCGGGGCGAGGAAGGGCCAGAAGAACGCCGCCACGCCGACCGCGGTGGTGAAGGTGAGGGCGGCGAGGGAGCGGGGGCCCAGGCGGACGGGACCCTTCATGACAGGACCCTTCACGACAGGGCCTCCCGGACCTGGGCCACCGTGAGCCACTGCTGCGGGGCGAGGATCTTCGTGACCTGCGGGGCGAAGGACGGGGACGAGACCACCACGTCCGCCGTCGGGCCGTCGGCCATCACCTCGCCCTCCGCCAGCAGGATCACGCGGTGGGCCAGCTCGGCGGCCAGTTCCACGTCGTGGGTGGCGAGGACGATCGCGTGGCCCTCGGCGGCCAGCTCGCGCAGGAGCGTGACCAGGCGGGACTTCGCCGCGTAGTCCAGGCCCCGGGTCGGTTCGTCGAGGAGGAGGAGCGGCGGGCGTGCGGTGAGGACGACCGCCAGCGCGAGCGTGAGGCGCTGGCCCTCGGAGAGGTCGCGGGGGTGCGTGTCGTCGGTGATACCGGGGAGCAGCTCGGAGACCAGCGCCCGGCACGTGCCGGGGGCGGCGCCCGCGTCGGCGTCGGCGGCCGTGCACTCGGCGGCGACCGTGTCGGCGTAGAGGAGGTCGCGCGGTTCCTGGGGGACGAGGCCTACGCGGCGTACGAGGTCGGGGGGCGGCGTGCGGTGTGGGGTCGCGTCGCCCACGCGGACGCTTCCCGAGGACGGCCGGACGAGGCCGACGAGCGCGGAGAGCAGCGTGGACTTTCCGGCGCCGTTGCGGCCCATGAGGGCGATGGTCTCGCCGGGGGAGACGGTGAGGTCGATGTGGTGGAGGGCTTGGATGTCGCCGCGGGTGACGGTGAGGGCTTGTATTTCGGCCGTGTGGGGGGAAGCTGGGGTGGCATTCGTGCGTTTGCGTCGGAACCAGCGGTGGGTGGTGGCGCCCAATGGCTCGGGGGGTGTTGATGGTTGGCGGCTGCGGGTTCGTCGTGGCTGGTCGCGCAGTTCCCCGCGCCCCTGGAGGGCGTTGACGTCCCGCTTCTCAAGTCGTTCCCGCAGGGTCGCCGCCCGTCGTCGCGCGTCCCGGACCGTCAGTGGCAGGGGGGTCCAGGCCGCCAGGCGGCCCAGGGCCACGACCGGGGGGTACACGGGGGACACGGCCATCACCTCCGCCGGGGCGCCGAGGATCGGGGGCGCGCCAGGGGCCGGGAGGAGGGCGACCTGGTCGGCGTACTGGACGACCCGTTCCAGGCGGTGTTCGGCCATCAGGACCGTCGTACCGAGGTCGTGGACGAGGCGCTGGAGGACGGCGAGGACCTCCTCGGCGGCGGCAGGGTCGAGCGCGGAGGTCGGTTCGTCGAGGACGAGCACGCTCGGGTGCGGGGTGAGGACCGAGCCGATCGCGACGCGCTGCTGCTGGCCGCCGGAGAGGGTGGCGATCGGGCGGTCGCGCAGGTCGGCGAGGCCGAGCAGGTCCAGGGTCTCCTCGACGCGGCGGCGCATCACGTCCGGGGCGAGGCCCAAGGACTCCATGCCGTAGGCCAGTTCGTCCTCGACGGTGTCCGTCACGAAGTGGGAGAGGGGGTCCTGGCCGACCGTGCCCACGACGTCGGCGAGTTCGCGCGGCTTGTGGGTGCGGGTGTCACGGCCGGCGACCGTGACCCGGCCGCGCAGAGTGCCGCCGGTGAAGTGCGGGACCAGGCCGCTGACCGCGCCGAGCAGGGTGGACTTGCCGACGCCGGACGGGCCGACGAGGAGGACGAGTTCACCTTCCGGGACCTCGAAGTCGACGCCCCGGATGGTGGGTTCGGCGGCCCCGTCGTAGGTCACGGAGACGTCCTCGAAGCGGATCATGACGGTTCCTTGGGTGGTGCGGTGAGGAACGCCGGGAGCAGGCCGAGGAGTACGGCTGCCGCGGGCCAGAGGGGGAGCGTGGGGGCGACCAGGGGGATCACGCCGGGGTGCAGGGCGGTGGGGTCGGTGGCGGCGGCGAGAGTCAGGAGCGCGGCGACCGCGGCGCCGGACGCGGCGATCAGACAGGAACGGGGGTTCCAGGTGTCGGGGCGGTAGCGGGTGCGGGGGGTGCGGCGGCCGCCCAGCCAGAGGCCCGCGAGGGCGGCGGCGAGGCCGGTGAGCAGGACGGGGAGGCCGTAGGCGCCGCCCTCGGCGGTGAGCAGGACGGGGAGGCCGTAGGCGCCGCCCTCGGCGGTGAGCAGGCCGTACGTTCCGGCACAGACGCCGAGCAGGCCGGTGAGCGTGAGCGCGGCGGTCGTACGGCGGATCGCGGGCGGGACCTGCGCGGTACGGCCGTAGCCGCGGGCGTCCATGGCGGCGGCGAGGGCGACGGAGCGTTCGAGGGCGCCTTCGAGGACGGGGAGGCCTACGTGGAACAGGCCTCGAATGCCTCTGTCCGGGCGGCCGCGCAGGCGGCGGGCGGCGCGGAGGCGCTGGGCGTCGGCGATGAGGTGCGGGGCGAAGGTGAGGGCCACGACCACGGCCACGCCGGTCTCGTAGAGGGCGCCGGGGAGGGACTTGAGGAGGCGGGTGGGGCTGGCGAGGGCGTTGGCGGCGCCGACGCAGATCAGCAGCGTGGCCAGTTTCAGGCCGTCGTAGAGGGCGAAGACGAGGGTCTCGGCGGTGACCTCGCCGCCCAGGCGGATGCCCTGGGCCCAGTCGGGGAGGGGGACTTCGGGGAGGGTGAGGACGGTGTGGGTGCCGGGGAGCGGGGAGCCCAGGGTGATGGCGAAGAGGAGGCGGATGAGGAGGACGGCGAGGGCGAGTTTGACGAAGGCGCCGTAGGAGCGGGACCAGGGGGTGTGGGGGCGGCGGGTGATGACGACGTAGGCCGAGACCGTGAGGAGGAGCGTGAGGAGGAGGGGGTTGGTGGTGCGGGTGGCTGCGGTGCCGAGGGCGAGGGACCAGAGCCACCAGGCGCCGGGGTGGATGGGTGCCCGGTGTCGGTGGGGGGTGGGCGCGCTTACCGGCGCGTGCAGGGTGCCGCTGCGCCCACCCGTGCCGCCCGAGCGGCACGACTGCCCGCAGCTACGGCGGGGAAGGGGGCCGCGCGTGTCCGGGGCACCCGGGCGGCACGGCTGCTCGCAGCTGCGGCGGGTGGTGTCAGTCATGCCTGTGCCGTCGGACCTGCCAGCCCACTACCGCGCCCATGGCCGCCACCGCGGCGATTCCGGCGAGGATGCCGAGGGACGGGCCGCTGTCGGTCCTGGCGTCCCTGTCCTTTGACGGGTTCTCGTCCGTCGCCACCTGCTCCCCGCACCCCCTCTCCGGATACCCCGCGATCGCGCACAGCAGGGCGTTCGTGTCGTAACGCAGAGGCTCGGCCACTGCCGCCAGGGCCTCGGCCGTTGTCGCGTCGGGGGAGAGCTGGGCGCAGGCCGTGCGGGCGGGCGGCGGGGTTTCGCCGGAGGGGGCGTCCGACGTCGTACCGAAGTCGATGACCAGGGCCACCCGCTTCCTGCCGTCCCGCGCCGGGGTGCTGGCGCAGATCGTCGCGAAGTCGGCCGTGCCGCGCGGCTGGGACGCGTCGCCCGAGTCCTCGCTGATCGCGAAGCGGAAGCCCTGGACGTCGCCGTCGGCGGGGCGGGCGGTGGCGGGGCCCTGGATGGCGTACGTCCACGCGTCGCCGTCGCGCTCCCAGAACGACCAGTAGCGGTAGCCGGTGGCCTGCGCCTGGCCGGTGGTCAGCAGCAGGAACAGCGCGGCGAGGAGCAGGGCGGCGATACGGCGGAACCTCACGGCTACTTCCTCTTGTTGCGGCCGCTGAGCAGGAAGCCGATGCCGATGCCGACGACGAGGAAGACACCGACGTACCACCACACGCCGAAGCTCGGGCCCTCGTCCCCTGCGTCCTTCTGTGCCACGGCCCGGTCCTGGAGCACGGCCTGCGGCGCCGGGCCCGTCGCGTTGAGCCGGTCGACCAGGTTCGTGCCGCCGAAGTCCTTCGGGTCGGCGCCGGCCGCGTGGGCGGCGAGGATCAGCTGGGCGTAGGCGGCGGGGCCGCTCTGCTCGGCCCAGGTGGTGGCGTTCTGCTCCAGCCACTGGAGGGGCTTGGCGGCCTGGGCGGCGCCGCCCTGCGCGGCCAGCGCGACCACGGCGTCGGCGGTGTTGCCGTAGTCGGGCTGGTCCTCGGCGCCGGGGAGGGCGGAGGTGAGGTGGCCGTCCTCGGCGAGGGCCTTGGTGAGGTAGGCGGCGCCGTTGGCGGCGGCCTGCTCGGGGGTCTCGGCGTCGGCGCAGGTGGGCTCCGCCTTCCTGCCCGCCTCGGCCGCGAGGCCCTTGCCCAGCGTGCCCAGGACGGCCGCCGCGGTCGCGTCCGCGTTGGCGGCCAACGTGCCCTTCTCGTCGGGCTGGTAGGCGAAGGCGCCGCCGTCCTTCTCGCCGCACGGGATGGCCAGCTTCAGCAGGGCGTCGTAGGGGGACTTGCCGTCCTTGACGACGGCGTCCGGCTGCTCGCCCGCCGCGGCGAGGGCACCGATGACGACGGCGGTGGAGTTGGCGTCGCTGGGGCCGCCGGGGGTGTAGCCCCAGCCGCCGTCCTTGTTCTGCACGGACTTCAGCCAGTCGACCGCCTTGCCGGTGGCGGCGTCGTGGCCGCCGAGCGCGGCGAGGGCCTGGACGGCGGCGGCCGTGCTGTTGGTGTCGGCCATGGTCTTGGCGTCGCAGTCCTTGGCGGGCTCGGCCCGGAAGGCGGCGAAACCGCCGTTGTCGCACTGCTGCCCGGCCAGCCAGTCCGTGGCCTTCCCGGCGGGCTTGACGCCCACGGTGTGCTGGGCGAGCAGGGCGAGCGACTGCCGCCAGACGCCGTCGTAGGTCGGGTCGGACGTGCCGTACAGGCCGGAGGGCAGGGCCACCGACGGCGACGGGGACGGGTCGGCGGCCTGCGCGACCGGGGTCGCGGCGGCGCCGAGCACGACGGCTGCGGCCAGGGCCGCGGCGCTGCGGCGTACGACGTTCATGATCGGCGGGTGCCTCTCCCTGCGGGGAGCCGGGCAGCACGGGGCACCCCCGGGCGGCTCGGCTCCGTATACCTCGACGGTGCCCGCACACCGGCCGGTTGCCGGTGCGCGTGAGCCGGTCACGTCCGTGCGGGGCATTCCGGCTCACAGCTCGGGCTGCGCACAGCTTCGGCTGCTCACGGTTGCGGGTCAGCGCCGGATTTGCACCGGCTTCCCCCCGTACGGGTGTGATGACGACGCGGCCACTTTACCCGGCCGTAGCGGAACCCCCCGAGGGGCCGGTCAGTCTTCATGCGTCTCCATGAGTTGGCGCCCCGCCCCGCGGAGGCCCCCGACCGCGAGTGGCCCGGCTCACATGGCGTGACAGGTCCGTCCCCGACACCATGGTGCTCGTTGCCGACGGGCTGAAGGGATCGAGAATGTTCCGCAAGGTGCTGGTCGCCAACCGCGGCGAGATCGCGATCCGCGCGTTCCGCGCGGGTTTTGAACTGGGCGCGCGCACCGTCGCCGTCTTCCCTCACGAGGACCGCAACTCGCTGCACCGGTTGAAGGCCGACGAGGCCTATGAGATCGGCGAGCCGGGGCATCCGGTGCGGGCCTATCTCTCGGTGGAGGAGATCATCCGTGCCGCGCGCCGCGCCGGAGCGGACGCCGTCTACCCCGGTTACGGGTTCCTGTCGGAGAACCCCGATCTGGCCCGGGCGTGCGAGGAGGCGGGCATCACGTTCGTCGGGCCGAGCGCGGACATCCTCGAACTGACCGGGAACAAGGCGCGTGCGGTGGCCGCGGCACGCTCGGCCGGCGTGCCGGTGCTGGCTTCCTCGGCGCCGTCGACGGACGTGGACGAGCTGCTCCGCGCTGCCGGGGACATCGGGTTTCCCGTGTTCGTCAAGGCGGTCGCGGGCGGTGGCGGGCGCGGAATGCGCCGTGTCGAGGATCTGGCCCAGCTGCGGGAGGCCATCGAGGCCGCGTCCCGGGAGGCGGCGTCCGCGTTCGGTGACCCCACGGTCTTCCTGGAGAAGGCCGTCGTCGAACCCCGCCACATCGAGGTGCAGATCCTCGCCGACGGGCACGGCGACGTCATCCACCTGTTCGAGCGCGACTGCTCGGTGCAGCGCCGCCACCAGAAGGTGATCGAACTCGCGCCCGCGCCGAACCTCGACCCGGCCCTGCGCGAGCGGATCTGCGCCGACGCCGTGCGGTTCGCCCGGCAGATCGGCTACCGCAACGCCGGCACCGTGGAGTTCCTCCTCGACCGCGACGGACACCACGTCTTCATCGAGATGAACCCGCGCATCCAGGTCGAGCACACGGTCACCGAAGAGGTCACCGACGTCGACCTCGTGCAGGCGCAGCTGCGCATCGCCGCCGGCGAGACGCTCGCCGACCTGCGACTCGCCCAGGAGACCGTCACGTTGCGGGGCGCGGCCCTGCAATGCCGTATCACCACCGAGGACCCGGCCAACGGCTTCCGCCCGGACACCGGCAGGATCAGCGCCTACCGCTCGCCCGGCGGCTCGGGCATCCGCCTCGACGGCGGAACCACCCACGCCGGTACGGAGATCAGCGCGCACTTCGACTCCATGCTGGTCAAACTCACCTGCCGCGGCCGCGACTTCACCACCGCCGTGGGCCGCGCCCGGCGTGCCGTGGCCGAGTTCCGCATCCGCGGCGTGGCCACGAACATCCCGTTCCTGCAAGCGGTGCTGGACGACCCGGACTTCCAGGCCGGCCGGGTCACCACGTCGTTCATCGAGCAGCGCCCGCACCTGCTCACCGCACGCCACTCCGCCGACCGCGGCACCAAGCTCCTGACCTACCTCGCCGACGTCACCGTGAACAGGCCGTACGGCGAGCGGCCCGACCTGATCGACCCGCTGACCAAGCTGCCGCCGCTGCCGGACGGTGAGCCACCGGCCGGCTCCCGGCAGCGGCTCGCCGAACTCGGCCCGGAGGGCTTCGCCCGCGGGCTGCGCACGTCACCGACCATCGGCGTCACCGACACCACCTTCCGCGACGCCCACCAGTCGCTGCTCGCCACCCGGGTCCGCACCAAGGACATGCTCGCCGTCGCTCCGGTGGTGGCGCGTACCCTGCCGGAGCTGCTGTCGCTGGAGTGCTGGGGCGGTGCCACCTACGACGTCGCCCTGCGCTTCCTCGCGGAGGACCCCTGGGAGCGCCTGGCCGCCCTGCGGGAAGCCGTGCCGAACATCTGCCTGCAGATGCTGCTGCGCGGGCGCAACACCGTCGGCTACACGCCGTATCCCACCGAGGTGACCGACGCCTTCGTCCAGGAGGCGGCAGCCACCGGCATCGACATCTTCCGCATCTTCGACGCCCTGAACGACGTCGAGCAGATGCGGCCGGCCATCGACGCCGTACGACAGACCGGAACGGCTGTGGCGGAGGTGGCGCTGTGCTACACCTCCGACCTGTCCGATCCGTCCGAGCGGCTCTACACCCTGGACTACTACCTGCGCCTGGCCGAACAGATCGTGGCCGCGGGCGCCCACGTCCTGGCCGTCAAGGACATGGCGGGCCTGCTGCGGGCACCGGCCGCGGCGAAACTCGTATCGGCCCTGCGCCGGGAGTTCGACCTGCCGGTCCACCTCCACACGCATGACACCGCCGGTGGTCAGCTCGCCACCTACCTGGCCGCGATCCAGGCGGGCGCGGACGCCGTGGACGGAGCGGTGGCGTCCATGGCGGGCACCACCTCGCAGCCGTCCCTGTCGGCGGTCGTGGCCGCGACCGACCACTCCGACCGGCCCACCGGCCTGGACCTGAAGGCCGTCGGCGACCTGGAGCCGTACTGGGAGAGCGTCCGCAAGGTCTACGCACCCTTCGAGGCGGGACTGGCCTCGCCGACCGGCCGCGTCTACCACCACGAGATCCCCGGCGGGCAGCTGTCCAACCTGCGCACCCAGGCGATCGCCCTGGGCCTCGGCGACCGCTTCGAGGAGATCGAGGCGATGTACGCCGCGGCGGACCGGATGCTGGGCCGCCTGGTGAAGGTGACGCCCTCGTCGAAGGTGGTCGGCGACCTGGCGCTGCACCTGGTGGGCGCCGGCGTGTCCCCGGGGGACTTCGAGGCGGCACCGGACCGGTTCGACATCCCCGACTCCGTCATCGGCTTCCTGCGCGGCGAGCTGGGCACCCCGCCCGGCGGCTGGCCCGAGCCGTTCCGCAGCAGGGCGCTGCGGGGCCGCGCCGAGCCCAAGCCCGTACCGGAACTGACCGCCGACGACCGTGCGGGGCTCGCGAAGGACCGGCGGGCGACGCTCAACCGGCTGCTGTTCCCCGGGCCGACGCGCGAGTTCGAGACGCACCGCCAGACGTTCGGCGACACCAGTGTGCTGGACAGCAAGGCCTTCTTCTACGGGCTGCGCCCCGGCAAGGAGTACGGCGTCGACCTCGACCCCGGAGTGCGGCTGCTCATCGAGCTGCAAGCCATCGGCGACGCCGACGAACGCGGCATGCGCACGGTGATGTCGTCCCTGAACGGTCAGCTGCGGCCGATCCAGATCCGCGACAGGGCAGCGGCCTCCGACGTTCCGGTCACCGAGAAGGCGGACCGGGCCGATCCCGGCCATGTCGCGGCGCCGTTCGGCGGCGTGGTGACGCTCGCGGTCTCGGAGGGCGACGAGGTGGCGGCCGGTGCCACGGTGGCCACCATCGAGGCGATGAAGATGGAAGCCGCGATCACCGCTCCGAAGTCCGGCACGGTGGCCCGGCTGGCCATCAACCGCATCCAGCAGGTCGAGGGCGGCGACCTCCTCGTGGAACTGGCCTGACCCAGCGCACCGACCGCTCCTGGCCGACCGCAGGTGGGGCGGTCGGGGGTGGGGCGGTCGCAGGGGGAGCGGTCGGAGGTGGGGCGGTCGCAGGGGGAGCGGTCGGAGGTGGGGCGGTCGGGGGTGGGGCGGCTGGAGGCGGGGCGGTCGCAGGGGGAGTGGCCGTCAGGTGGGGCGGTCGGAGGGGGAGCGGTCGCAGGGGGAACGGTCGTCAGGCGGAGCGGTCGCACGGGGAACGGCCGTAGGCTGAGCGGGCGCTGCTCACCATGCGCTCTGCACGTCCGCCTCATGCACGCTGCGGCCCGGTTGACGCTGCGTGGGCGGCCCGGCTCGGTGTGCCGGTGGTGCGGCATGCGTCGGCACGGCCTGTTCGGCCCAGATGACCTTGCCCTGCGGGGTGTACCGAGTACCCCAGTGGTCCGCCACCTGGGAGACCAGGAACAGTCCGCGGCCGCCCTCCTCGGTCGTGGTGGCGTATCGCAGGTGCGGCGAGGTGCTGGTGCCGTCGGACACCTCGCAGATCAAGGTACGGTCACGCAGGAGCCGTACGTGGATCGGGGGCGAGCCGTGGCGGATGGCGTTGGTGATCAGCTCGCTGAGCACGAGTTCCATTCCGAAGGAGAGGTCGGACAGGCCCCACTCGTCCAGCTTCCGCGCCGCAGCGGCGCGCATGCCGGCGACGGCGGCGGGGTCACAGGGCACGTCCCAGTCGGCGACCCGGTCGGCCGGGGTGGCCAGGGTGCGCGCGATGAGCACTGCCACGTCGTCCTTGGGCCGCTCGGGCAGGAGTTCGTCCACCACAGCCTGGCAGTGTTCGTCGGGCGAGCGGTCGCGGTGCCGGGCGAGGGCCTCGCGCAGCATGTCCATGCCGACGCCCAGATCCCGCGAGCGGTCCTCGATGAGCCCGTCGGTGTAGAGGACGAGCCGGGTGCCTTCCGCCAGGTCGAGTTCGACGGCCTGGTACGGCATGCCTCCGAGGCCCAGCGGCAGGCCCGCCGGCACGTCGGCGAACGTGACGTCGCCGTCCGGGCCCACCAGGGCGGGGGCCAGGTGCCCGGCCCGTGCCATCGTGCAGCGACGCTCGATCGGGTTGTAAACGGCGTAGAGGCAGGTGGCACCGATGACGCCGGAGTCGCGGTCCGCATCCGACTCGTCCTGATCGATACGGCTGACCAGGTCGTCGAGGCGGCTGAGCAGCTCGTCGGGCGGCAGGTCGAGGGTGGAGAAGTTGTGCACGGCGGTGCGCAGCCGGCCCATGGTGGCCGCGGCGTGCAGACCGTGGCCGACGACGTCGCCGACCACCAGCGCCACCCGGCCGCCCGGCAGGGGGATGACGTCGAACCAGTCGCCGCTCACACCCGACTGCGCGGGCAGATAGCGGAAGGCGACTTCGAGCGCGCTCTGCTCGGGCAGTGCGCGCGGCAGCAGACTGCGCTGGAGGGCGACGGCGAGGGTGTGCTCGTGGGTGAAGCGGCGGGCGTTGTCGATGCTGAGCGCGGCGCGGGCGACCAGTTCCTCCGCCAGGGACAGCTCCTCTTCGTCGAAGGGCTCCGGCTTGCGGCAGCGCCAGAAGGCCGCCACCCCGAGCATGATGCCGCGGGCCTGGATCGGGACGGAGATCATGGAGTGGATGCCGTGTGCCTCGATCGTCCTCATCTGCTCGGCGTCCTGCAGATGCAGTCCCGTCGCGGTGGCCAGATCCGGCACCAGCTCGGAACGACCCGTGCCCATGCCCCGGGCGTGCGGTGTCGAGGGGACGAAGTCGATCAGGCTGCCGACGTCGTAGAAGGGATGGTCCTCCCGGATGCCCTTGACGGCGGTACGGCGCATGCCCGTCCCGGCGCCGGTCGGCTCCTCGCCCTGAAGCACCGCGTCGACCAGGTCCACGGTCACGTAGTCGGCGAACCGGGGCACGGCGATCTGGGTCAGTTCCTCGGCCGTACGCGTCACATCGAGGCTGTCGCCGATGCCCAGACCCGCGTCGTAGAGGAGTTTCAGGCGCTCGCGGGCCATCTCCGCCCGGCCGGAGAGTGCCCGCAACTCGGTGGAGTCGCGCAGGGCGACCACGGTGCCGTCGGGGCAGCCGCCGCCGCGTGCCGTGGGCCGCTGGTTGACCGCGAGCAGGCGTTCCCCGGCGAGGTGCACCTCGTCGGTGGCCCTGCGCCCGGAGGTCAGCAGCTCCCGGATGCCCCGGGGAAGGCCGGGCAGCTCCGTCACCGGCCTGCCCTCGGCGTCCGGGGGCAGGCCGAGAAGCCGTACGGCCTCGTCGTTCGCCAGGAGCAGTCGGCCGTCCGCGCCGACGATGAGCAGACCTTCGCGCACGGAGTGCAGGACCGCGTCGTGGTGCTCGTACATCCGCGTCATCTCGCTGGGGCCCAGGTTGTGGGTCTGCCGCCGCAGTCGCCTGCTGACCAGCGCCGTTCCGGCCGTGGCCGCCGCCAGTCCGCCCGCTCCGGCGCCCAGGATGAGCGGCAGCTGTCGTTCCATGTGGCTGGTGATCGTCTTGACCTTCAGACCGGCGGAGACCAGCGCCACCACGGTGCCTTCGCTGCCCCGCACCGGGACGGTGGCCTGTACCTCGTGGCCGAGCGGCCCGTGCACGCTCTCGGTGTAGACCCGGCCGGCCAGCGACGGCTCGATCCGTCCCACGAAGCGCTTGCCGATCCGGTCCGGCTGGGGATGCGTGTACCGGATGCCCTGGGTGTCCATGACGACGATGAAGTCGACGCCGGCCGACTGCCGGCCCGCCTCGGTGAGCGGCTGCAGCACCTTCGACGGCTCGGGGGCCCGCAGCGCGGACAGGATGCCGGGGGAGTGGGCGAAGGTCTGGGCGACGGCGATGGAGCGGCGCTCGGCCTCCGCGCGGTCGGCATGCTGCGACTGCAGCACCTGCGCCCCCACGGCGCCGGCCACCAGCAGCACTACCAGCGCCACCTGCAGGAGGAACACCTGACCAGCGACGCTTCGTGGGCTTCTGCTGCCCAGAAGCCGCGAAAATATCCCCATAAAACGACCAAAACTGTCCACTGGGGTCATTCCTACAGGAAGAACGTCCCCCTGACCAGCTCCCTGTTCGCATCCCTGCTCGCATTCCTGCCTGCACGGGAACCGGACGCCGGCCCGGCAGCGCCTGCCCTCAGGGCCTGCTTCACGCCGCCACGTACCTCACGGGATCGGTCCCGGGCACTGCCTCCGCTCGCCCCGACTTCACCAGGCGGCGCAGATGGGCCTCCGCCTCCGAGACGGCGATGGTGCGGGAGGCGTAGGGGATCTGGGGCCAGGGGCGGTTCCAGTCCATGCGCTCGGCGAGCTGCCAGGGGGTGAGGGGCTCGGTGAGGAGGCGGGACAGGCCGGTGAGACGGGACTCGTGGTGCGCGAGCAGCTGCCGTACGCGGACGGGGGCGTCGGTGAAGGGGTGCTGGTGGGCCGGGAGGACCTCGGCGGGGGCGAGGTGGGCGACGCGTTCCAGGGAGGCGAGGTAGTCGCCGAGGGGGTCGGTGACGGTCGTGTCGTCCGGGTCCTCGTACAGGCCGATGTGCGGGGTGATCTCGGGGAGGACGTGGTCGCCGGAGAACAGGCGTCCCTGGCCGGGGAGTCGGGACGGGTGCTCCTCCTCCAGGTGCAGGCAGACGTGGCCCGGCGTGTGCCCCGGCGTCCAGACCGCGCGCAGACGGCGGCCGGGGAGGTCGAGGAGCTCGCCGGGGACGATCTCACGGTCGGGGAGGGCGGGGGAGAGGCCGGGGAGGGGGCCACGGGCGGAACGCAGGGGGGCCACGTGGGCCTCGGGCGCTCCGGCGGCGGTGAGTTTGTCCGCCATGTACGAGTACCAGTGCTCGGGACGGGCCTCACGCGTGCGCCGTACCACCGCCGTGTCGGCCGCGTGCATCGCGATCCACGCGCCCGACGCCTCCCGCACCCGGCCGGACAGGCCGTGGTGGTCGGGATGGTGGTGGGTGATGACCACGCCGTGGATCTCCGCGGCCGATGTGCCGCACGCCGCGAGCCCGGCGACGAGCGTGTCCCAGGACGCCGGGTCGTCCCAGCCGGTGTCGATCAGTACCGGGCCGGCGTCGGTGTCGACGACGTAGACGAGGGTGTGGCCGAGAGGGTTGTCCGGGATGGGGACCTGGAGGGACCGTACGCCGCCGCCGTGGTCGTACACCCGTGTCATGGATCCCTCGGCCCGGCTGCTGGTCATCCGCATCTGCCCTCCACCCCACGACCCCACCCACGGCCCCACGGCCATTGCCCACTATAACTAGAACTGGTATCAGTCCTGAAACACCGTCAGGTCGGAAGGGCAGTCGCCATGACCGAGCTCGTGGAACACGGACAGCTGTTCATCGGCGGGGAGTTGACCGACCCCCTGGGCAAGGACGTCATCGAGGTGATCTCCCCGCACACCGAGGAGGTCATCGGGCGCGTCCCGCACGCCTCGGCGGAGGACGTGGACAGGGCGGTCGCGGTCGCCCGCCGGGCGTTCGACGAGGGGCCCTGGCCGCGGATGTCCCTCGACGAGCGGATCGAGGTGGTCGGGCGGATCAAGGACGGGATCGCCGCCCGGCACGAGGAGATCGCCCGCGTGATCTCGTCCGAGAACGGCTCGCCGTACTCCTGGAGCGTCCTCGCGCAGGCGCTCGGCGCGATGATGGTCTGGGACGCGGCGATCAGGGTCGCGCGCGACTTCAGCTACGAGGAGACACGCGACGGCGTGCTCGGGCGGATCCTCGTGCGGCGCGAGCCGGTCGGGGTCGTCGCGGCCGTCGCGCCCTGGAACGTCCCGCAGTTCGTGGCCGCCGCCAAGCTCGCGCCCGCGCTGCTGACCGGCTGCACGGCCGTCCTCAAGCCGTCGCCGGAGTCGCCGCTGGACGCGTATCTGCTCGGCGAGATCGCGAAGGAGGCCGGGCTGCCGGACGGCGTGCTGTCGATCCTGCCCGCCGACCGGGAGGTGAGTGAGTACCTCGTCGGGCACCCCGGGATCGACAAGGTGTCGTTCACGGGGTCGGTGGCGGCCGGGAAGCGGGTGATGGAGGTCGCCGCGCGCCACCTCACCCGCGTCACGCTGGAGCTGGGTGGCAAGTCGGCGGCGGTCGTGCTGCCGGACGCGGACGTGGCGACGGCCGTGGCGGGGATCGTGCCGGCGGCCTGGATGAACAACGGGCAGGCCTGCGTGGCGCAGACCCGGATCCTGCTGCCGCGCTCGCGCTACGCGGAGTTCGCGGAGGCGTTCGCGGCGGCCGCGAGCGCGCTCGTGGTCGGCGACCCGCTGGACCCGGCGACGCAGGTGGGGCCGCTGGTCGCGCAGCGGCAGCAGCGGCGCAACCTCGACTACATCCGCATCGGCCAGGAGGAGGGCGCGAAGATCCTCACGGGCGGCGGGTGCCCGGCGGGACTGGAACGCGGCTGGTACGTCGAGCCGACCCTCTTCGGCGACGTCGACAACTCGATGCGGATCGCCCGCGAGGAGATCTTCGGGCCGGTGATCTGCCTGCTGCCCTACGGCGACGAGGCCGAGGCCGTGAAGATCGCGAACGACTCCGAGTACGGGCTGAGCGGCAGCGTGTGGACGGCCGACGTGGAGCACGGCATCGAGGTCGCGCGGCAGGTCCGTACCGGTACGTACTCGGTGAACACCTTCAGCCTGGACATGCTGGGCCCGTTCGGCGGCTACAAGAACTCGGGCCTGGGGAGGGAGTTCGGTCCGGAGGGGTACGGCGAGTATCTGGAGCACAAGATGATCCACCTGCCCGCCGGGTGGGAGGGCTGACGGCCATGGGCGACCGCTGGCAGGTCGAGGTCGACCGCTCCTTGTGCATCGGCTCCGCCCAGTGCGTCCACCAGGCCCCGGACGCGTTCCACCTCGACCCGGGTCGCCAGTCCCACCCCACCGACCCGGAGCCGGACGCCCACGAACGCGTCCTGGCGGCCGCCGAGAACTGCCCCGTCGAGGCGATCACGATCACGCTGCTGGGGAGCGGGGAGGCGGTGTTTCCGCCGGAGGAGTAGGGCGCGAAGTGGTGTCACCGAGGGGGCCCATATCCGTGCACTCGGGAGATTTCGGTAAAAAATTGCCGCTCGGGGGTTCCCTTCGCGGGCGGGCGTTCTAGTCTGATAACAGGCCTACGAGGCGAGTGAGGGAGTTCGACCGGAGTAGCCGACTCCGGCGAGAGGCTTCGGCTTCCGCTGGTGCCGACGTCGACGGTCGGGCTGAGAGGCCCGAAGGCATATGACCGAGAGGTCGTATGACTGGAAGGCGACCCCCAGCCACCTGATCCGGGCAATGCCGGCGAAGGGAACCCGTCTCGTAGGTCGCTTCCGTGTGTCCGGGTCGCTTCTGTGCGTCCGGATCGCTTCAGTGTGTCCGGGTCACTTCTGCGCGTCGGGTGCCGTCAGGTCGATCAACCGGCACACCGTCTCGATGTCGATCTTGACCTGGGCGATGGAGGCGCGGCCCGAGAGCCAGGTGATCAGGGCCGAGTGCCAGGTGTGCTCGATGACTCGGACGGCGGAGAGCTGGGCGGGCGTGGGGTCGTCCAGGCCCATCGCGTCCAGGATGATCGCCGTGGTCTGACGGGAGACCTGGTCCACCTCGGGGCTCACGCTGCGGTCCGCGAAGGTGAGGGCGCGGACCATCGCGTCGGCCAGGTGCGGCTCGCGCTGAAGGGCGCGGAAGGCGCGCATCAGCGTTTCCGCGACCCGCTCCGCCGCCGTCTCGCCCGTCGGGGGCTTCTTGCGCAGCGTGCCGTGCATGTGCTCCAGCTGGTCCTGCATGGTGGCGACCAGCAGATGGATCTTGGACGGGAAGTAGCGGTAGAGCGTGCCGAGGGCGACCTGCGAGGACTCCGCGACCTCGCGCATCTGCACCGCGTCGAAACCGCCCCTTCCGGCCAGCTGGGCGCTCGCCCGCAGGATGCGGCGCCGACGCGCCTCCTGCCGCTCGGTGAGGGGCGGTGCGGCGGGGGTGGCGGGGCGCGCGCTACTGGGTTCCACCTTGGCTTCCGCTGGCATGAGGTCCCGTTTCGTGACAGTCCGTGAGGGCGTGCGATCAGACAGCATGGCAGGCCCGGGCCGCCGCCGTGTGCCCCGGCGGGTCGTGGCGTGAATCACCTGATCCACTGCTCACAGCGGGCCTACCTGCCGGTAGATTCGGAGCCTCTTGAACGATCAAGTCTGCAACTTGTTCTAGATTAGCGTCCCGGCGTAATGTCGCGGGACAGTGCAGGGAGAAGGGGGCCCAGAGTGACCGCTGAGGCCAGTCAGGCGGGCTCCCCGGCGGGACCCGCGGCCGACGGCTTGCGACCGCTCCGTATCGCGCTCCTCACGTACAAGGGAAACCCGTTCTGCGGCGGCCAGGGCGTCTACGTCCGGCACCTCTCCCGCGAACTCGCCCGCCTCGGCCACCGCGTCGAGGTCATCGGCGCCCAGCCCTATCCCGTCCTCGACGAGGGCTACGACGGCCTCAGCCTCACCGAGCTGCCCAGCCTCGACCTCTACCGCCAGCCCGACCCCTTCCGCACGCCCGGGCGTGACGAGTACCGGGACTGGATCGACGCACTCGAAGTCGCGACCATGTGGACCGGCGGCTTTCCCGAGCCGCTCACCTTCTCCCTGCGCGCCCGCCGCCATCTGCGCGCCCGGCGCGGCGCCTTCGACGTCGTGCACGACAACCAGACGCTCGGGTACGGGCTGTTGGGGGACGTGGGCGCTCCCCTCGTGACGACGATCCACCATCCCATCACCGTAGACCGGCAGTTGGAGCTGGACGCGGCGGAGGGGTGGCAGCGGCGGTTGTCCGTGAAGCGGTGGTACGGCTTCACGCGCATGCAGAAGCGGGTGGCGCGGCGCCTGCCGTCCGTCCTCACCGTCTCCGGTACCTCACGCCAGGAGATCGTCGACCATCTCGGCGTCCGCCCGGACCGCATTCACGTCGTGCACATCGGCGCCGACACCGACCTGTTCTCGCCCGACCCGGCGGTGCCGCAGGTGCCGGGGAGAATCGTTACGACGTCCAGCGCGGACGTGCCGTTGAAGGGGCTGGTCTTCCTCGTCGAGGCGCTGGCGAAGGTGCGCACCGAGCATCCTGACGCCCACCTCGTCGTCGTCGGCAAGCGTCCCACGGAGGGGCCGGTCGCGCAGGCCGTGCAGCGGTACGGGCTCGAAGGCGCCGTCCGGTTCGTCAAGGGCATCTCCGACGCCGAGCTCGTCGACCTGGTGCGGTCGGCGCAGGTGGCGTGCGTGCCGTCGCTCTACGAGGGCTTCTCGCTGCCGGCGGCGGAGGCCATGGCCACGGGCACGCCGCTGGTCGCCACGACCGGCGGGGCGATTCCGGAGGTGGCCGGGCGGGACGGGGAGACCTGCCTCGCGGTGCCGCCGGGCGACGCGGGGGCGCTGGCGGCCGGGCTGGGCCGACTCCTGGGCGACGCGGACCTGCGCACACGGCTCGGCACGGCCGGACGCGAGCGGGTCCTACGGCACTTCACCTGGGCCCGCGCCGCGGAGGGCACGGTGGCCCGCTACCGGGAGGCGATCGCCCGCTCCGCGGGCCCGGAACGACGCGGCCCCGTGGGCCCGGAGCGACGCGTCCCTGCGGGCCCGGGGCAACGCCGCGAGGCGGGCCCGGAGCGACGTCCGTCCACGGGCCCGGACCAACGCCCCCCTGCGGCCGACCTCGACCGCCCCGCGCTCCAGGCCCCTGGCTCTTCTGTGGTGGCTGTGGAGCGTCCTGCGCTTCAGGGGCCTGGCTCTTCTGTGGTGGCTGTGGACGGTCCTGCGCTTCAGGGGCCTGGCCCCTCCGCGGTGGCTGTGGACGGTCCTGCGCTCCAGGCCCCCGTCCCTTCCGCGGTGGCCGTGGAGCGTCCTGCGCTCCAGAGCCCCGGCCCCTCCGCGGCCGGCCTGGGGCGCGCTGCGGTGTCGAACCCCGGCTCCGACCGGTCCGCGGTCCCGGGTCCTGGTGTCGATCGCGGTGCGGCCGACCCCGATCGCGTCGCGGCCCCAAGTCCCGGCCTCTCCGTCGCTGCAGAGGGGACAGCAGGCGGAGGCGCCCCAGCGGGTGCGGGCAGTGGGATCGGTGGCGGATCCCTGGAGGAGAGCCCCACCACCGGCGGAGCCCGCACCGGCGGAGCCCCCACCGGCGTATCCGCGAGCCATGCCACCGCGCCCCCGGAAGCCACCCCCACCCGTACCACCGGCGTCTACCGCGAAAGCAGGAGCACGTGCTGACCGTCGACTTCTCCCGGTTCCCGCTCGCCCCGGGCGACCGTGTCCTGGATCTCGGCTGTGGTGCCGGGCGGCACGCCTTCGAGTGCTACCGGCGTGGTGCGCAGGTCGTGGCCCTGGACCGGAACGGGGAGGAGATCCGCGAGGTCGCCACGTGGTTCGCGGCGATGAAGGAGGCGGGAGAGGTCCCCGAGGGCGCCACCGCGACCGCCATGGAGGGCGACGCCCTCGCGCTGCCCTTCCCCGACGAGTCCTTCGACGTCGTCATCATCTCCGAGGTGATGGAGCACATCCCGGACGACAAGGGCGTCCTCGCCGAGATGGTGCGGGTGCTGAAGCCGGGAGGGCGGATCGCGATCACCGTCCCGCGGTACGGGCCCGAGAAGGTCTGCTGGGCCCTCTCCGACGCCTACCACGAGGTCGAGGGCGGCCACATCCGCATCTACAAGGCGGACGAGCTGCTGGCGAAGATACGCGAGGCGGGGCTGAAGCCGTACGGCACCCACCACGCCCACGCCCTGCACTCCCCGTACTGGTGGCTGAAGTGCGCGTTCGGCGTCGACAACGACAAGGCGCTGCCGGTGCGGGCGTACCACAAGCTGCTGGTCTGGGACATCATGAAGAAGCCCCTCGCCACCCGTGTCGCCGAGCAGGCGCTCAACCCGCTGATCGGCAAGAGCTTCGTGGCCTACGCGACCAAACCCCACCTCCCGCGCGTCGCCGAAGAGGTGGCCGCCCAGTGACCACTCCCCGGACAGAACACCTCGTCCTGCCCGGGGTCCTCACCGCCGAGCAGGCCGCCGCGACCGTCCGCGGGATCCTCGCCGTGCAGCGGGAGGACGGGGCGATACCGTGGTTCCGCGGACACCACCTGGACCCCTGGGACCACGTCGAGGCCGCGATGGCGCTGGACGCGGCAGGCGAGCACGAGGCCGCCGAGCGGGCGTACCTGTGGCTGGCGACCCATCAGAACCAGGACGGCTCCTGGTACGCGGCCTACGCCGACGGGGCGCACGACGACATCACCGACCGGGGGTGCGAGACCAACTTCGTCGCCTACACGGCCGTAGGCGTCTGGCACCACTACCTCTCCACCGGCGACGACACCTTCCTCGACCGCATGTGGCCGGTCGTCCACGCGGCCATCGAGTGCGTGCTGCGGCTCCAGCAGCCCGGCGGGCAGATCGGCTGGAAGCAGGAGGAGGACGGCACGGCCGTCACCGACGCGCTGCTCACCGGGTGCTCGTCCATCCATCACGCGCTGCGCTGCGCCCTCGCCATCGCCGAGCAGCGCGAAGAGCCGCAGCCCGACTGGGAGTTGGCGGTGGGCATGCTGCGGCATGCGATACGCCGGCACCCGGAGCGGTTCCTGGACAAGGACCGCTACTCGATGGACTGGTACTACCCCGTGCTGGGCGGCGCGCTGACCGGCGCGGAGGCCAAGGAGCGTGTGGAGGAGGGCTGGGACCGTTTCGTCGTCCCCGGCCTCGGAGTGCGGTGCGTGGTCCCCAACCCGTGGGTGACCGGCGGCGAATCGGCCGAACTCGCCCTCGCGCTGTGGGCGATGGGCGAGTCCGACCGGGCGCTGGACATCCTGCAGTCGATCCAGCATCTGCGCGATCCGGCGACCGGCCTGTACTGGACGGGCTACGTGTTCGAGGACGACGCGATCTGGCCACGCGAGCTGACCACCTGGACGGCGGGTTCCCTGCTGCTCGCGGTCGCCGCGCTGGGCGGCCATGAGGCGACCTGCGCGGTGTTCGGCGGCGAGCTGCTGCCCACGGGACTCGACCCGGACTGCTGTACGTGAGTCAGTGCGGGCGGTGCATACGGCCCGCGATCGCGTGGCCCACGAACAGGTACACGACCGCCGCCAGCCCGTAGCCCGCGACGACGCGCGCCCAGGCCTCGTCGAAGGTGAACAGGTCGTGCGACCAGCCCGCCAGCCAGCGCGCGGCGTCGTGCACGAACTGCACGAAGTCGTTGCCGGGGTTGGCGTCCAGCAGGTACATCAGGATCCACAGGCCCAGGATGAGGGCCATGATGTCGGCGACGATCGCGATGACCGTCCCGGCCTGGTGCGCACCGTTGCGATATCTGGGGGACATGCCCTACGGGTTGCCGCTCGGACATGGCTGAAACCCGAAAGCCGCGCTCTCACAACAGGCGGCCGTTTGCCTCATGTTCGGGTGGAGTCGACCACTCCGGGGGATGATGTTCCACGGGGTCTCTGATGATCCTGCCCCCTTGAGCGGCAGGAGGGCCGTTGTCCGAGGAACCCACACTCACCACCCGCAGAACGACGCACCGCCGCGTCCCGCGCCTCGTCGTCGTCGCGCTGCCGCTCGCCCTCGCCGGCCTGCTGTCCCTGCTGATCTCCGGCAACGCGCTCCGGCCGTTCGAACGCATCACGGTCATCGAGTCGCGGATGGCGTCCAAGTCCGACTACTTCAAAGACCCCGAAGTGAAACGGCTGTTACTCAAGCACGGCATCCGCGTGGACATCCGCCGCCTCGGCTCCCGGGGCATCGCCACCCGCTCCCTGAAGGGCCTGGACGTCGTCTTTCCGTCCGGTCAGCCCGCCGCGAAGCTGATCCTGGACCGGCCGGACGACACCGGGCAGACGGTGCGCCCCTTCGTCTCCCCGCTGGTCCTCGGCACCTTCCGCGACTACGCGGAGACCCTGGTGAAGGCGGGCGTGGCCACGCCACAGCCGTCGACGGGCGGGGATCCGACCCTCTACTACGACCTCGACATGCCGAAGTTCATGACCCTGCTCGACGGCGTGGACGACCGGGGCAACCCCAACGACGGCGAGGGAGACGAGGCGGACACCTGGAACGGCATCGGCTTCAAAGCCGTCACCGGCGGCGAGCGCAGCAACAGCGGCAGCGTCCTGGTGCGGACGTCCAACGTCTGCGAGTCCAACTCCGCGGGCACCTATCTGAGCCTGCTCGCCTTCGTCGCCAACGGCGAGAAGACCCCGGGCTCCAGCCACCCCAACGACCCCCGGCGCCTCAAGGAGGAAGTGGACCGGATCGCCGCGAAGATCAAACCCCTCGTCAGCCTGCAGGGCATGTGGGCCGACGAGCAGGCCGACAGCTACTTCTCCGCCCTCGGCGAATCCATAGCCTCCATCGCCCTGATCTACGAGCACCAGTTCCTGGCCCACCAGATCGCCCACCACGACCAGCACCGCGAGCAGGACACCCGCCGCGTCCTGCTCTACCCCAAGCCCTACGCGCTCACTGAGCCGCAGCTCATCTCCCTGAGCCCGAACGGCGACAGGCTGGTCGAGCTGATCGAGGAGGACGAGGAGCTCCGCCAGCGGGCACTGGAGCTGGGCTTCCGCATCCGCTTCTCCGGTGAGGGCGGCGCCAGCGAGGAACTGGACAAGTACCTTCAGGACCACGGCATACAGAAGCCGGTCCCCAACCCGGACCAGACCAAGGCGCTCGAACCCGACCTGGACATCCTGCAGGACATCATCAACTACGTCGGCGACTGCCCGCCGCCCAACCCGGACGACGTCACATGACCCGGCTCGTACGCGCCCTGACCGCCGCGCTCACCCTGGTCCTCCTCGCGGGCCTCACCACCTCCTGCACCCAGGACCAGGACCCGGTCACCCTGCGCGTCCTCGCCAGCCCCGAACTCGCCGACATCGAGCCACTGCTGGACGAGCTGGAGGAGGACACGGGGGTCGAGCTGGAGATGGAGTACGAGGCGGGCGCGGACCTCGAAGGGCAGTACCCGGGCGGCCCGGCGTACGACCTGGCGTGGCTCGCCTCGGACCGCTCCTTCCTGCTGCGCGTCCAGGACTCCGGGGGCCGCCTGACCCGGCCCGAGACCACCCCGATCATGCGCTCCCCGGTCGTCGTCGGCCTCGAACCCGACGTCGCCGACAAGCTGAGCGAGGCCGCCCCCGAGGGCCGGATCTCCTGGGCGGACGTGGCGGACGCCGCCGCCGACGGCACCGTACGGTTCGGGATGGCCGATCCCCGGCGCAGCGACACCGGCCGCGCCGCGCTCGTCGGCGTCGCCACCGCCGCCGCCGGCACCGGACGGGCGCTGCGCGAGGAGGACGTCTCCTGCGACCGGCTGCGCGGCTTCCGCTCCGGCCAGAGCCTCACCGCGGACAGCTCCCGGGACCTGATCGACGCCTATCTGAGCAAGCCGGGCGGCGCCAACGCGCTGATCGCGCACGAGGCGGAGCTGCTGTCGCTGAACGCGGACGACCGGCGGGGCGAGCCGTTGCGGATCGTGCACCCCGACGACGGCATGGTGCTCTCCGACTTCCCGCTGCTGCTGCTCGACCAGGAGCAGCGCTCGGCGTACCGCAGGGTGGTGGACTGGCTGCTGAGCGCCGACACCCAGCGCGCGCTCATGGAGCGGACCTTCCGGCGCCCGGTCAACCAGGACGTCGAACCGTCCGAGCCGCTGCGCACGGACGTCGGCAACGCGCTCTCCTTCCCCGACCGCCTCTCCATCGTGGAGCAGCTGATCACCGACTACGGCGACCCCAGGAGCCGCACCGCCGACCAGGTCGTCTTCGTGCTCGACTTCTCCACCTCGATGCGCGGCGAGCGGATGGCCGACCTGCGCGCCGCCTTCGCCGGGCTGAGCGGCGCCGACGAGACCTCCACCGGCAAGTTCGCCCGCTTCTACCGGGGCGAACGGCTCACCGTCGTCCGGTTCGGCGGCCGGATCCTGCAGGAGCGCACGGTGACCGTGCGCGGCGACGCGGACCTTCGTGCCCTCAACCGGCTGGTCGCCGAAGGCGGTTACGACGACGCCACCGCCGTATGGACCGCCCTCGACCGGGGCTACCGCATCGCCACCGAAGCCGTACGCGACGACCCCGCGCGGCCCGTCGCGATCGTGCTGATGACCGACGGCGAGAACAACGCGGGCATCACCTACGAGGAGTTCCTGCGCCGCCACCGCTCCCTCGGCAGCGACGCGAAGGCGGTGCCCACCTTCCCCGTCCATTTCGGAGAGGCCGACGCGGACGCCCTGAAACGCGCCGCCGCCGCGACCGGCGGCCGCATGGTCGACGCGGGCCTCTCCTCCCTCTCCGACGCGTTCAAGGAGATCCGTGGGTGTCATTGATGGTCAGTGGTGGGGCCTGTGGTGGCCGTGGCTGCTCGTCTGGGCCGCCACGGCGGTGTGCTTCGGCATCGTGCTCGGATACGGGTGGCGGCGGCTGCGCAGTCGGCGGGGGCCGGGCGGGACGCACCTCGACATGTGCTTCTACCTGCACAAGCAGCGCGTCATGGACATCTACGAGGTCGGCGGATTCGCCCAGTCCCTGAGCCAGGAGGTCGCCCACCGGCTCCAGGTGCAGAACAACTACGGGCTGTGGGGCAGGCTCTTCTTCTGGATGGGCCGGGCGGAACGCGGCGTCACCCGGGAGCAGGTCACCACCTACCTCCGCGAGGCCAACCCCATGAACGTCATCGGCGTCGTCATGGACGCCATGCGCAAGGAGGACCGCGTGGTGGACGCCGACCTCATCGAGGGCGACCTCGTCCTCAACCGGGAGAGCGCCGACCGGCTGATGGACAGATACCCCGACGGGGAAATCCCCCTCAGCGCACTGGGGTTGGCGTACGTCTCCGTCACCGGCGGCTTCACCGCGAAACGGGAGGAGAACGGCGTACGGCTCAGCGCCCCGTACGGCGGCGGCGCGCATGTGGAGATCATGTGCTTCGAGGCGCAGGGCCGTGGCGACTTCCACGAGGAGCACTACTACACCGGCAAGTTCACGGCCCGCTGCCTGGGCAAGGTCCTGGCCTGGGACGAGGAGAAGAGGAAACTGACCCTCGACCCGGTCGCCATCTTCCGCTGAGCCGTCAGGAGTTCAGCTCGGCCAGCACCCGCAGGGTGTGCGGGTCCGGCGCCAGCACCAGCAGGTCGGTCACCGGGCCCTTGCGCCACAACTCCAGCCGTTGCGCGATGCGTTCACGCGGCCCGACGAGGGAGATCTCGTCCGCGAACGCCTCCGGCACGGCCCGCACGGCCTCCTCCCGCCGCCCGGCGAGGAACAGCTCCTGGATCCGCCGGGCCTCCTCCTCGTACCCCATGCGCGCCATCAGCTCGGCGTGGAAGTTGCGCCGGGCGTGCCCCATGCCGCCGATGTAGAAGCCGAGCATCGCCTTGACCGGCAGCAGCCCCTCGGCGACGTCCCGGCAGACCCGCGCCTGGGCCATGGGGGCGACGAGGAAACCCTCCGGAGCGCCGGTGAGGGAGGGCTCGTACACGTCGGTGCGCAGCGGCGACCAGTACAGCGGCAGCCAGCCGTCGGCGATCCGGGCGGTCTGCGCGATGTTCTTCGGGCCCTCGGCGCCAAGGAGGATGGGCAGGTCGGGGCGGAGGGGGTGGGTGATCGGCTTCAGCGGTCTGCCGAGGCCGGTGCCGTCCGCGCCCCGGTACGGGTGGGAGTGGAACCGCCCGTCGACCGTGACCGGGGCCTGCCGCGTGAGCACCTGCCGTACGACATCGACGTACTCCCGGGTCGCGGTCAGCGGCGAGGACGGGAACGGCCGCCCGTACCAGCCCTCCACCACCTGCGGCCCCGACAGCCCCAGCCCCAGCATCATCCGGCCGCCGGAGAGGTGGTCGAGGGTGAGGGCGTGCATGGCGGTGGTCGTGGGCGACCGGGCGGCCATCTGGGCAACGGCCGTGCCGAGTCCGATGGTTGACGTGTGGGCGGCGATCCAGGTCAGCGGGGTGAAGGCGTCCGAGCCCCACGACTCGGCGGTCCACACGGAGTCGTACCCGAGCCGCTCGGCCTCCCGCGCGAGCGCCACGTGGTCGGGGGAGGGGCCGCGGCCCCAGTAGCCGAGCGCGAGACCGAGCCGCATGCCACGCCTCCTGACGGTCCGTCAGCCGAGAGGCGTCGACTGTACGACAACGGCCCCCCGCCCGGAAGGGCGAGGGGCCGTGCGTACGGCGGGCAGGTCAGCCGCGCTGGATACCGGTCGTGTCCTGCAGGACACCCCGGCGGCCGTCCTGCGTCTGCGCGACCAGCGCCGGGCCGCGCTGCTCGACGGCCAGGTACCAGGTGCCCGGCGCCAGCTCGGCGATCGGGGTGGGGGAGCCGTCCTCCGCGAACAGCGGGCGCGGCACCGGCACCGCGAACCAGAACGGGGAGAAGTCGGCGGCGGGCGGCTGCGGCTGGCCGTAGGGCTGACCGGGCTGGCCCGGCTGCGGCTGGCCGTAACCGGCGGGCTGCTGGGCGCCGGGGTAGCCGTAACCGCCCTGCGGCTGGCCGCCGTAGGGCTGGGGGGCGGCGGGACGGGGGGCCGGGATGAGGGCGCCCTTGAGGGCGGGGACCAGCGGGGTGGCGATCGCGGCGGCGGCCATGACGAGGGTGGCGACCAGGGCGAGGATCAGGCCGATGCCGGCGTCGGGGCCGTCGGAGGAGCCGGTGCCGAAGTTGTTGGCGGCGCTCGCCGGGTCGAAGACGTTGCCGAGCGCGCTCCACGCGGCGAACACCGTGAAGGCGACGCCGAACTGACCGAGGTCGAGCCCCGCGACCTTCGGGGCCTGCGGCAGCCCACGGCCGACGATGACGAGTGCGGCGCCGATGACGCCCGCCAGCACGACGCCCATCAGTACCGGACCGCTGCCCCACAGGCTGGGCATGTCCAGGCCCTCCGGCGCGCCGTCGGACGAGTAGAAGTCGAGGAACGACGCGATGAACAGCAACACCGCTGCTCCGATCACCACGCCGTCGCCTCGAGTGAGGGAGCGGATATTCACTTCAGGTCCTTCGTAGGTCGTCTCGTCGTCGGTAGAGGCGTCGCTGTCACCATGTCGCCGTAAGGCCCCGGTGTGAAGCGCGGGGGTGACCCCTCATCGTACGAACGGACCTTATCGTCCACCCGACCACGGTGTCCGCCCGGATCAGCCCGCGAACCGCTACCGCGCAGGAAACTCACGATTCCGTTACGTCGACACCCGCGTCGGCGATGGTGAGCAGGGAGTTCGCCGATGAGCAAGCTCGGCAGGTGTTGTCTACTGCCGCAGGAAGCTTGTAATGCCGTCCGAGATGCCCTGGGCCGCCTTCTGCCGCCAGGCTCCGCTGATCAGCAGGGCCGCGTCCTTGCTGTCGCGCATGTTGCCGCACTCGATGAAGACCTTCGGAACCGTTGACAGATTGAGACCGCCCAGGTCCTGACGCGTGACGAGACCGGTGCCGCCGCCGACATAGTCGGCGGGCGCGCTGCCGGTGACGCGGACGAAGCTCCCCGCGATCCGCTCGCCGAGGTCGCGCGACGGCGCGACGATCGGCCGGGTGTCGGCGGCGCCCGCGTGCACGGACGCCGGGAGGATGACGTGGAACCCGCGGTTCCCGGGCCCGGACCCGTCCGCGTGGATGGAGACGGCCGCGTCGGCCTGCGCCTCGTTGCCGATCCGCGCCCGCTCGTCGATGCACGGCCCGTACGTCCGGTCGCCGTTCTGCGTCAGCTTCACCGTGGCGCCCTGCTCTTGCAGGATGGCGCGCAGTCGGCGGGCGACGTCGAGGGTGAACTCGGCTTCCGTGTAGCCCGCGTTGGTCGCCGTGCCGGTCGTGTCGCACTCCTTCCAGTTCGTCCCGATGTCCACCTTGCGGTTGATCTCGGCCGTGTGCTGGAAGTTGTGCGGATTGTGGCCGGGGTCGATGACGACGACCTTGCCCGTGAGCGGGCCTGCGGCGGAGGGCGCGGGCGCGGGCTCGTTGCCGGTGGAGGTCGAGGTGGAGGTGGAGGAGGCGGTGGGGTTCGCGCTCGACGGGGACGAGGGCGACGGGGACGCCTGGGCAGTCGAGGGCGTCTTGGCGTCCGCACGCGCCGACCCCGGTCCGCCGGTGTCACCCACCGCCTCGTACACCAGCCAGCCGAGCAGCGCGCCGGGCACCAGGGCCGCGACGGCGACGGTCATCGCCCCGCGGCGGGGGCGGCGGGGCGCGGGCGAATCGAACTCCGGACCTGTGTACGACACGACAGCCACCCTAGCGGCCGGGACGGCGACACCTGGTTCTCTGTACGTCTCAATGGGTGGCGCCGGGTCGGATCCCGGCGCCGGTGCGCCGCAGCACCCGCAGCGAGTCCGTCGCCGAGACCTCCGTGAAGGCGCCCGAGGCGAGGGCGCGGAGGTAGACGCGGTACGGGGCCTGACCGGTGAACTCGTCGGCCGGGTCGGGGAAGACGTCGTGGATGACGAGCAGGCCGCCGTCCGCGACATGGGGCGCCCAGCCCTCGTAGTCGGCGGTGGCGTGTTCGTCGGTGTGGCCGCCGTCGACGAAGACCAGGCCGAGGGGGGTCCGCCAGATCTTCGCCACCTGAGGGGACCGGCCGACCAACGCCACCACGTGCTCCTCCAGTCCCGCCCGGTGCAGGGTGCGGCGGAAGGTGGGCAGGGTGTCCATCAGGCCGACCTCGGGGTCGACCGTCTCCGGGTCGTGGTAGTCCCAGCCCGGCTGCTGCTCCTCGCTGCCCCGGTGGTGGTCGACGGTGACCGCGGTGACACCGGCGGCGCGGGCCGCGTCGGCGAGCAGGATCGTGGAGCGCCCGCAGTACGTGCCGACCTCAAGGAGGGGCAGCCCGAGCCGGGCCGCCTCCACGGCTGCCGCGTACAGGGCCAGTCCCTCACCCGTGGGCATGAACCCCTTCGCCGCCTCGAACGCGGCCAGGATCTCGGGCTTGGGTGCCGCGGTCATCGCAGGGCCCTTTCCGGTCGTACGTATGTTTCGCTGTTCGGCGGCCCATGCTGCCGCACGCCCGGTTGGTGGGGTGAGCGGGGGTGGGAGAGGGGGCTCGGGCTGGCTCGGAGTGTGATCGGACGAGTCATGTTGCGGTGCCTGCGGTCGGTGCGGTGGCCGGGGTGGGCGGAGAGGGGGCTGGGGCTGACTCGGGGTGTGATCAGATGGGGCATGTTGCGTTGCCTGCGGTCGGTGCCGTGACCGGGCGGTGGAGAGGGGGCTGGGGCTGGCTCGGGTCGTGATCGCCTGGCCCATGCTCGCCCCGCCCTCGGTCGATGCCGTGATCGGGCGAGGGTGGAGGGGGCTCGGGCGTGATCAGGCCGCGACTGGCTCGCCGGGGAGGGAGAGGGAGCGGTCCAGGTCGATCGGGTGGGCGTCGTGCGCTGCGGCCGTGGCCGGTGGCCCGGGCGGCGAGGAGGTAGGAGCCCTCGGCCGGGACCGTGAGCGTGCAGCTGCCGTCCTCGGCGTAGACGGTCGCGCCCGCGTGACATGGGTAACTGAGGCGTCATCAGTTCCCTGTCAGTCCCCTGACCTCTCTTGGGGCGAGGGGCCCGCCGGTGGTGAAGGCGAGTGCGGCGAAGCGTTCGCCGATGCGGCGGTGGGCGGCCGCGTCCGGGTGGAGCTGGTCGGGCAGCGGCAACTCGGCGAAGTCGGCCTCGCCGTAGAGGTCACGGCCGTCGAGGTAGTGAAGGTGAGGGTCGTCGGCCGCGCGCTGCTGGACAATCCGGGACAGTTCGGTGCGGATGACGTTCAGTGTGAGCTTCCCGGCGGCCGTCTCCGCCGGGTCGCCCGCCGCCCGGAAGCGGAGTCGACCGGCGCCGAGGGCGCTGAAGTCGAAGGCGCACGGGCCGGGGGTGTCCTCGTGGATCGGGCACAGGATGGGGGAGACCACCAGCAGCGGCGTGGCGGGGTGGCCCTCGCGGACGGTGTCCAGGAAGCCGTGGACGGCGGGGGTGAAGGCACGCAGGCGCATCAGGTCGGCGTTGACCAGGTTGATCCCGATCTTGACGCTGATCAGGTCGGCGGGCGTGTCGCGGATCGCGCGCGCGGTGAACGGGTCGAGCAGGGCGCTGCCGCCCAGGCCCAGGTTGATCAACTCGACACCGCCGAGCGCTGCGGCCAGGGCGGGCCAGGTGGTGGTGGGGCTCGCGGCGTCCGAGCCGTGGCTGATGGAGCTGCCGTGGTGCAGCCAGACCTTGCGGCCGTTGTCCGGGGCGGGTTCGACGGGGGCGTCCGTGCGCAGGGCGACGAGTTCGGTGGTCTCGTTGTGCGGCAGCCAGATCTCGACCGTCTTGGCGCGGTCGGGCAGGCCGCCGAAGCGGACGGTGCCGGGCGGGCCGGGGCGGTGCTCGGCGGTGCCGGTGGTCATGTCGATGGTGACGGTGTTGCCGCCGGTCGCGGTGGCCTGGTCGGTCAGGCGGCCGTCGACGAGCAGGTCGTACACGCCGTCCGGGCGTGGTGGGGCGCCGGCGTAGACCCGCTTGGTGGGGAGGGTGTCCAGTTCGACGGCGGTGGCGCGGGTGCGGAAGACCAGGCGTACGCCGGAGGGCTGGGCCTCGGCCATGGCGAGCTGCGCGTCGGTGTTCTGGGCGCGGGCGGCGGCGGGCAGCCGGTGCGGGAGCAGGCCGTGCGCGGTGCGCTCGACGTCGAGGGCGCCGCGCAGGAGGGCGGGGGTGAGGGTGGTGATGATTTGGGGGTTGATGGGGTGCATGGGGTTCCTGGGGTGCATGGGTGTATGGCCTCTGCCTGTTGTTTCGGGGTGTGTGTCCGCGGGCGGGTCAGGCCGTGGGCCAGTTGCGCAGGAGGGCGTCGAGGGCGTCGAGGATCCGGGACCAGGAGTCCTGTGCGTCGGGGGCGCTGTGGCTGAAGCCGCCGGCCAGCTCCAGGCTGACGTAACCGTGGAAGACGCTGCCCAGCATGCGGACCGCGTGGGTCTGGTCGGGTTCGGTGAGGTCGTAGCCGCGCAGGATGGCCCGGGTCATCGCGGCGTGCCGGACCCCCGCGCCGGCGGCGGCCGTCTCGGGGTCGAGTCTGAGCTGGGCGGCGGCGTAGCGGCCGGGGTGCTCGCGGGCGTAGTCGCGGTAGACGTCGGCGAAGGCGGTCAGCGCGTCCTTGCCGGCCCGTCCGGCCAGGGCGTCGGCGGCGCGGTCGGCCATCTCCTCCAGGGCGAGCAGGGCGATCTTGGTCCTGAGGTCCTGGGAGTTCCTCACGTGGGAGTAGAGGCTCGCGACCTTGACGTCGAAGCGGCGGGCGAGCGCGGAGACGGTGACCTGGTCGAACCCGACCTCGTCGGCGAGTTCGGCGCCGGCCTGGGTGAGGCGTTCGGTGGTCAGTCCCGCGCGTGCCATGAGCTTCCTTCCGTTTGCCGAATATGATTGTGCCTACTAAAGCTTTTAGGCAAACGCCTAGGTCATACGGCGGGAGGGAGGGCGTGCCGACACCGATGCTCACGGCGGCGGCGCCGGAGGGGGCGGCGCGGGCGGGGGCCATCGCGACCTGGGCGGCGGCGCGGTGGCGGGGCCGCGGGTGGGCTGGTCGGCGGGCTGCTGGTGGACGGGATGCCGTGGCGGCGGGTGCTGCTGATCAACGTGCCGGTCGGGGCGTCCTCCTGCTCGGCGTGGCGCCGTGGCTGCCGGGGAGTCGCGTCGGTGTGCCGCTCGCGCGGACGGTGCGAGGGGCCCAGCTGACGTACCGTCAGGAGTCTTCCCAAGTGCGACGGGCTCGGCTATACAGAGTTCGCCGTACTGGAACGCGTTCTAGAACGGGCGGGTTTCACGGCCTCGTGACGACCTCGGTGCGGCCGACGGTGCGGACGGTCGCACCGAGGTTCCCAGCCCCGCGAGCATTCAGGAGCCGCATGCCCATCGACGCAGCCAAGGCGCTCGCCGCCGAACCCCGGACCGGCGAGATCTCCTGGGCCCCCAAGGACGTCCTGCTCTACCACCTCGGCATCGGCGCCGGCCGCCCGGCCACCGACCCCGACGAGCTGCGCTACACCCTGGAGTCCCGCCTGCACGTCCTGCCCAGCTTCGCCACCGTCGCCGGCGCGGGCTCGCCCGGCGTGATCAGCGGACTGTCCATGCCGGGGGTCGAGGTCGACCTCGCCCGCGTCCTGCACGGCGGCCAGGCACTCCACGTGCACCGGCCGATCCCGGCGACGGGCACCGCGACCGCCACCTCACGCATCGCCGCCGTGTACGACAAGGGCAAGGCCGCCGTCCTCGTCCTGCGCACCGAGGTCGCCGACGCCGAGGGCCCGTTGTGGACCAACGACGCGCAGATCTTCGTACGGGGAGAAGGCGGCTGGGGCGGCGAGCGCGGGCCGTCCGCGCGCCTCGGAGAACCGGCCGGGCCGCCCGACCGGACGGTGGAGCGGGCCGTCCGGGAGGACCAGGCCCTGCTCTACCGCCTCTCCGGGGACTGGAACCCGCTGCACGCCGACCCCGAGTTCGCCAAGGTCGCCGGGTTCGAGCGGCCCATCCTGCACGGGCTGTGCACCTACGGCATGGCCCTGAAGGCGGTCGTGGACACGCTGCTCGGCGGGGATGTCGCCCGGGTGCGCTCCTACGCCACGCGGTTCGCGGGGGTGGTGTACCCGGGCGAGACCCTGCGCATCCGCATGTGGCCGCAGGAGCGGGCGGCGCGGGTCGCCGTGAGCGCGGTCGACCGGGACGACGCGCCGGTCCTCGCCGACACGGTCGTTCAGCACACGTAAGGACGGACTCTTGAGGGGAGCCGCACCATGCGCGCAGCCGTACTGCACGAGATCGGCCAGGAGAAACTGGAGATCCTCGACGACGTCGAGGCGACGGGTTTCGGCCCCGGCAAGGTGAGGATCCGGGTGCGCGCCACGGGGCTGTGCCACTCGGACCTGTCCGCGATGAGCGGGGTGCTGCCGCAGCCGGCGCCCTTCGTGCCGGGGCACGAGGGGGCGGGCGAGATCGTCGAGGTCGGGGAAGGCGTCACCGGCCTGAACCCGGGCGACCGGGTCGTCATCTGCTGGCTGCCCGCCTGCGGCGCCTGCCCCGCCTGCACACGCGGCCAGACCCAGCTGTGCCTGGCCGGTTTCATGAACGCGGGCACCCCCAACTACCGGCGCACCGCCGGAGACCTCTTCGGCTTCGCCGGCACCGGCACCTTCGCCGAGGAGGTCGTCGTCGACGCCCGCTGCGCGGTGCCCGTCCCGGACGACGTGCCCTTCGACATCGCCGCCCTCATCGGCTGCGGGGTCACCACCGGGCTCGGCGCCGCGCTCAACACCGCCGACGTGGAGGCCGGTGCCTCGGTCGCCGTCATCGGCTGCGGGGGCGTCGGCATCTCCGCGATCCAGGGCGCGCGGCTGAAGGGCGCCGCCGAGATCGTCGCCGTCGACCCGGTCGCCGGACGCCGGGAGGCGGCGCTGAGGTTCGGGGCCACCAGGGCCGTGTCGCCGGACGAACTGGCCGACGCCAAGCAGCAGATCACCGGCGGCGAGGGCTTCGACTACGTCTTCGAGGTCGTCGGCAGGTCGGCCACGGCCCGCACGGCCTACGAGACCACCCGGCGCGGCGGCACCCTGGTCGTCGTCGGCGCGGGCGCCATGGACGACTTCCTCCAGCTCAACATGTTCGAGCTGTTCTTCGACGAGAAGCGGATCCTGCCGTCGATGTACGGCGGCGGCGACGTGCTGCGTTCGTACGAGCGGACGATCGCGCTGTGGCGCGCGGGCCGGATCGACCTCGCGGGCCTGATCACCCACCGGGTGCCGCTCGCCGGGATCAACGAGGCCCTCGACCAGATGCGCACCGGCACCGCGCTGCGCACCTGCATCGAGATCTGAGCCGAAGGGGCCGTATGTCACTGCCACTTGAGGGGCTGTCCGCGATCGTCACCGGCGCCGGGCGCGGTCTCGGCCGGGCCGAGGCACTTCAGCTGGCCCGGCTCGGCGCGGCCGTCGTCGTCAACGACTACGGGCAGCCCGGCCGGGACGGCACGGGCGAGGCCTCGGCCGGCCCCGCCGAGGAGACGGTCGCCGAGATCCGCGCGGCGGGCGGCACGGCCGTCGCCCACACCGGCGACGTGGCCGACTTCCAACAGGCGGGTGCACTGGTCGAGTTGGCCGTCAGCAAGTTCGGCAAGCTGGACATCCTGGTCAACAACGCGGGCATCCTGCGCGACCGCATGGTCTTCTCCATGACGGAGGACGAGTGGGACTCGGTGATACGGGTCCACCTCAAGGGCCACTTCAACACCACCCGCTTCGCCGCCGCGCACTGGCGGGAGCGGAGCAAGGCGGCGGGAGGGCCGGTGTACGGGCGGATCGTGAACACCTCCTCGGAGGCGTTCCTCGCGGGCTCCGCCGGGCAGCCCAACTACGCGGCGGCCAAGGGCGGCATCGTCGGCCTGACCACGTCCACCGCCCACGCCCTCGCCAAGTACGGCGTCACGGCCAACGCCATCTGCCCGCGCGCCCGGACCCGGATGACGGAGGACGTGTTCACCGACGTACCCGCCACCGGCCTCGACCCCCTCGCCCCCGAGCATGTCGCCCCGCTCGTCGGCTGTCTGGCCGCACCGGCCGCCGGGCGGATCAACGGGCAGTTGTTCGTCGTGCACGGCGGCATGGTGGCGGTCGTGGAACGGCCGCGGGTGGGCGCGAAGTTCGACAGCAAGCAGGACACGTTCACCCACGACGAGCTGGACACGCTGCTCACCGCGCACTTCGCCGGGCGAGGGCCGGGGGAGACGTTCGCGGCGGTGGAGGTGCTGGGGCTGCGGCGCGCGTAGCCGTCAAGCCGCGAGGCCCCGCTCACCCATCGGTGAACGGGGCCTCCTGTCCAGCCGACTGACGTACCGTCAGGCCGCCGACTCGGTCTGCTGCTCGACCGGCTTGCGGTGCCGGCCGCGAGGAGCCGACTCGGTGTCCTGTGTCGAGACCGGACCCCGGTGCCGGCCGTGACCGGCGGTGTCCTGGACGTCGGGCAGCGGCTGGGACGTGATGGCGTCGCTCATCGGAAGAAATTCACCCCGTCAAGATGATCTGTTGCTCACAGCCGGGCGAGTTTAACCAGGACACCTCGGGCCGAATCCAGGCGCACCCGCCAACCGCCACTACTTCGTTACCTACTTGCCATACGACCGCCCAACGGCGCCTGCTGCAACGGCACCGGACGCGGTGCGGCAGGCGCCGGAGGACCCGGTTCCGACAGCTCCGCGGCTGCCCGAGCCGTCGAAGCCGCGCCGTCCGGAACCGGATCCCCCGGGCTCGTGTCCCCCCTGCCCCCCGCCTGTGTGCCCCCGGCGCTCGCGCACGGCTCCTCCCGGGGCACCGCCCACTCCGCCACCCCGCACGGCACCCGCTCCGTGGCGTACGGCAGCCGCAGCACACCGTCCCTCGTCCAGAGCCCGGCGCCCGCCAACCACCCCTGCGGCGCCGGAAAATGCCGTACCTGACGCTCGCTCGGCCGCCACACGCCCACCCAACTGCCGACCGGGCCGTCGATGCGCAGCGCCACCCCGCAGCTCTCCGGCGTCAGCACCTGCCCCGGCTGGATCGCGAACGGCGTCACCGCGCAGTCCCCGGCCGCCCGCAGACACTCCGGGAACCGCACCGGCAGCGTGCTGCCCAGCACCCCCCAGCCCAGCCGGCCCTCGGCACCGGGGCAGGGCGCGTCGGAGCGGATCAGGAGCAGTCCGCTGTCGGGGTCGGCGAGCAGCAGCCGGTCGTCGCTGTCGGCGGCGATCTGCAGCAGCGGCGACACCTCGCCGCCGCGCCCGAGGTCCACCACGACCGTCTTGGTGCGGCCGCCGGACTCCCGGTCCAGGGCCAGCATCCGCCCCGCCCGGTCCAGCCACACCCCGCCCGAGCAGTGCCCGGGGATCTGCGCGACGTGCTCCGGCCCGAAGGCGCCGCCCGCCACCAGCCACACCGTGCTGGAGTGCCGGTCGACGGCGAGGGCGTAGGACTTGTCGCCGCCCGGCGCGGGCGGCAGCAGCCGCAGCCGGGTGCCGGGGTCGGCACACTCGACCGCGCCGAGCGGCAGTTCGCCGGTGCCGGGGCCGGTCGGGTAGAGCAGCGAGAAGGCGTGGCGCCCGGCGGCGAGGCGGTGGATGAGCACCCGGCCGTCGCCCATCGGCTGCACCTCGGTGCCGGGTTCCTCCGGCTGGTTGCCGGGCAGCGGCACGGCGTAGGGCTCGGGACCGTCCAGCGTCCAGCGCTCCGGGAACCAGGAGTCGCCGCTGCGGGCGAGGCGTGCGGCGTACGCGCCGTCCACCGTGATCACGCAGCCCGGCGGCGGGGAGGGCGCGTCCTCGTTCCCCGCCGCGGGCTCGACAACACAGGCAGTCATCGTTCGGTCACCTCCAGCGACGAAGCTAGTTTTCGTACGCACAGGCGGGGAACCGGCCGACGGCTGCTTCACACGTAAGGGTGGCGGTCCGGCGGTTCCAGTGAGGAAACAGGGGTGGGTGTGCTGGGAGGGGCATCGGCCGACAGCTGCGAAACTTCTCGCGAAGATCGCCGCAACCATCGATTGAGGAACCACGGCGGCGAGCAACCACGTCCGCGAGAGCGGCGCCGGTTCAGGCGCAGAGAGGGGCCAGGTAGCCTTTCTTCCGTGCCCCGTCTGTCTGAAGTCATCGCCGCGCTGGAGAACCTGTGGCCCGCCGAGCGGGCCGAGTCCTGGGACGCGGTCGGCACGGTCGTGGGCGACCCCGGCCAGGACGTCACCCGGGTGCTGTTCGCCGTCGACCCGGTGCAGGACATCGTCGACGAGGCGGTGAAGCTGGGCGCCGACCTGCTGGTCACCCACCACCCGCTCTACCTGCGCGGTACGACGACGGTGGCGGCGACCCACTTCAAGGGCCGAGTCGTCCACACCCTGATCAAGAACGACATCGCGCTGCACGTCGCCCACACCAACGCCGACACCGCCGACCCCGGCGTCAGCGACGCGCTCGCCGGGGCGCTGGACCTGCGGGTCGTACGGCCCCTGGTGCCCGACGTGAGCGACCCCGACGGGCGCCGCGGCCTCGGCCGTATCTGCGAGCTGGACCATCCGCTGACCGTCCGCGAGCTCGCCGCCCTCGCCGCCGAGCGGCTGCCCGCCACCGCGCAGGGCATCCGGGTGGCCGGCGACCCCGAGGCCCCGGTCCGCACGGTCGCCGTGAGCGGCGGCTCCGGCGACAGCCTCTTCGACGCCGTACGGGCGGCCGGGGTCGACGCCTTCCTCACCGCGGACCTGCGCCACCACCCGGCCTCAGAGGCGCGCGCCGCCCACAGTCCCCTCGCGCTGCTCGACGCGGCGCACTGGGCCACCGAATGGCCCTGGTGCGAGCTGGCCGCCGCCCAGCTCGACGAGATCTCCGACCGTCACGGCTGGGACCTGCGCGTCCATGTCTCGAAGACGGTCACCGACCCCTGGACCGCCCACGCGGCGTCCAACCCGACACGAACTCCTGGAGCCCCCAACTGAACGCCGCGCCCGCCGACCAGATCCGACTCCTCGACGTCCAGGCCCTCGACGTCCGCCTCCAGCAACTGGCGCACCGGCGGAGGTCGCTGCCCGAGCACGCCGAGATCGAGTCGCTGACCAAGGACCTCACGCAGCTGCGCGACCTGCTGGTGGCCGCGCAGACCGAGGAGAGCGACTGCGCCCGCGAGCAGACGAAGGCGGAGCAGGACGTCGACCAGGTGCGCCAGCGCGCCGCCCGCGACCAGCAGCGCCTCGACTCCGGGGCCGTCACCTCCCCGAAGGACCTGGAGAACCTCCAGCGGGAGATCGCCTCCCTCGCCAAGCGGCAGGGCGACCTGGAGGACATCGTGCTGGAGGTCATGGAGCGCCGGGAGTCCGCGCAGCAGCGGGTCGCCGAGCTGACCGAGCGGGTCGGCTCCGTCCAGGGGAAGATCGACGACGCCACCGCGCGCCGGGACGCCGCGTTCGAGGAGATCGACGGTGAGGCGGCGTCGGTGACGAAGGAGCGCGAGGTCGTCGCGGGCTCGGTCCCGGCGGATCTGCTGAAGCTCTACGAGAAGCTGCGCGAGCAGCAGGGCGGCATCGGCGCGGCCAAGCTCTACCAGCGGACCTGCCAGGGCTGCCGCCAGGAGCTGGCCATCACCGAGCTGAGCGAGATCCGCGCGGCGGCGCCGGACACGGTGGTGCGGTGCGAGAACTGCCGCCGCATCCTGGTGCGCACCGCCGAGTCGGGCCTGTAGGGGGCCGCTGCGGTGCGGGAGTTCATCGTCGAGGCCGACGGCGGTTCCCGGGGCAACCCCGGGCCCGCGGGCTACGGGGCCGTGGTGATCGACGCGGCGACCGGCGAGACGCTGGCGCAGACGGCGGAGTACCTGGGCGTCGCCACGAACAACGTCGCCGAGTACCGGGGACTCCTGGCCGGCCTGCGCGCGGCCCACGCCCTCGATCCCGCCGCGACCGTGCGCGTCCGGATGGACTCCAAGCTGGTCGTGGAACAGATGTCCGGCCGCTGGAAGATCAAGCACCCCGACATGAAGCCGCTGGCCATGGAGGCGGGGCGGGTGTTCCCGGTGGGCCGGGTGACGTACGAGTGGATCCCACGCGAGGAGAACCGACGGGCGGACGGCCTGGCCAACGAGGCGATGGACGCGGGGGCGCGGGGGGAGACGTGGACGCCGTCCCCGGCGGCCCGCGCGGCGCCGGCGGGGCGGTCGCCGGTGGGTACATCTTCCTCTCCGGAACCCTCTGCTTCCGCCCCTGTCGCTTCCCCCGCCGACGTGAACGCCGCCCGCAACGTCGCCACCCCCCGCGTCGGATGGGGCGCCCCGGACCTCGGCGCGCCCGCGACCTTCGTGCTGCTCAGGCACGGCGAAACACCCCTCACGCCGGAGAAGCGTTTCTCGGGCAGCGGCGGCAGCGACCCCTCCCTCTCCGACGTCGGCCGGGAGCAGGCCGAGCGGGTGGCCGTGGCGCTGGCGAGGCGCGGGACGATTCAGGCCGTCGTCGCCTCACCGCTCGCCCGGGCCCGCGAGACCGCCGGTGTCGTCGCCGCGCGCCTCGGGCTGGAGGTCGGCATCGACGACGGGCTGCGCGAGACGGACTTCGGCGCCTGGGAGGGCCTCACCTTCGCCGAGGTGCACGAACGCCACCCCGACGACCTCAGCGCCTGGCTGACCTCGCCGGACGCCGAACCCACCGGCGGCGGCGAGAGCTTCGCGGCGACCGCCACCCGGATCGCCGCCACCCGCGACAAGCTGATCGCGGCGCACACCGGCCGCACGGTCCTGCTCGTCACGCACGTCACCCCGATCAAGACCCTGGTACGCCTCGCCCTGGGTGCCCCGCCCGAGTCCCTGTTCCGCATGGAACTCGCGGCGGCCTCCCTGTCGGTCGTGGCGTACTACGCCGACGGCAACCCCAGCGTCCGCCTCCTCAACGACACCTCTCACCTGCGCTGAGCGCGGCCGCCTCCCGGGCCAGCCCCTCGATCCGCCCCCAGTCCCGCGCCGCCACCGCGTCCGCCGGGACCATCCAACTGCCGCCCACACACCCGACGTTGGGCAACGCCAGATACTCGGGAGCCGACGCGAGCCCGATCCCGCCCGTCGGGCAGAACCGCGCCTGCGGCAACGGCCCGGCGAGCGACTTGAGATACGCCGTACCCCCGGCGGCGGCCGCCGGAAAGAACTTCATCTCCCGCACCCCGCGCTCCAGCAACGCCACCACCTCGGACGTCGTCGACACGCCCGGCAGACACGGCACCCCGGACCGCCGCATCGCCTCCAGCAGTACGTCCGTCCAGCCCGGGCTCACCAGAAAACGCGCCCCCGCCGCCACGGCATCCTCGACCTGCCCCGGCGTGATCACCGTCCCGGCCCCGACCACCGCGTCCGGCACCGCCCCACTGATCGCCCGGACCGCGTCGAGCGCGCCCGGCGTCCGCAACGTCACCTCGATCGCGGGCAGCCCCCCGGCGACCAGCGCCCGCGCGAGCGGTACGGCGTCGGCGGCGTCCGGGACGACGACCACGGGGACGACGGGAGCGAGATCGAGCACGGAGTCGGTCATGCGCCTGATCGTGCCCGGGCAGTGCAGCACCCGCAAAGGGTGTTGCATATGCTGCAATGCACGCCCGTTCGGTCTCGGTCTCGGCCTCAGTGGATCTCGTCCACCAGCACATCCAGCGACCAGGCCCGCCCCGCCCCCGCGGGCGCCTCGGCCTCCACCACGTACCCGAGTTCCCGCAGCACCTGTACCAGCTCCGCGGGTCCCTTCGGCGCCGCTCCCGCCGTGAGCAGGCTGCGCACGATCCGCCCCTTCGTCGCCTTGTTGAAGTGGCTGACCACCTTCCGCGTCGGCGCGTGCAGCACCCGTACCGTCGCCGTCCGCCCCGCGACCTCGCCCTTCGGCCTCCACGCCGCCGCGTACGCCGACGACCGCAGGTCCAGCACCAGCCCGCCCCCGGCGGCCTCGGGCAACGCGGCGGCCATCGCCGTACGCCAGTGCGCGCCCAGCGCACCAAGACCCGGCAGCCGCACACCCATCGAGCAGCGGTACGACGGGATCCGGTCCGTCACCCGGACCGCACCCCACAACCCCGAGAACACCAGCAAGGAGCGCGCGGCACGCCGCTTGGCGGCCGCGTCCAGCGAGGCCAGGCCCAGGGCGTCGTACAGCACCCCCGTGTAGATCTCCCCGGCGGGCCGTGCCCCGGCGGTGCGCAGCCCGGCGTTCTTGGCGACCTCGCCGCGCAGTCCCTCGCTCAGCCCCAGCACCTCGCGTGCCTTGTCCTCGTCGCCGGCGCACAGCTCGACCAGTTCGCCGAGGACGGCTTCCCGGGCGGCGTTCAGCTCCGGCAGCGCGAGCGACTCCAGCTTCAGCGGTGCGCCCCGGCCGGAGGACGCCTTGCCCTCCGAGGGCGGCAGCAGGACCAGCACGGATTCTCCTTCGGTAGACCTCCGCGACAGGGTACGGCGTGCCGCTTCCCCGCCGTTTCCCACCGGACCCGTCATGGACCTGCGTGGACGTACGGCGCCCAGTTCGCGACGGCATGCGGACGCCGGGCCCGCACCGTGTGCAGCGCGGCGTGCAGTGCGGCCGCCGGGTCGCGGGTGCTCCGGCGGGACAGATTCTCGTACACGAGGTCGGCGATCTCCGGTGCGAGGGTGTCGTCGATCGACCACAGGGTGCCGATGACGTCCCGGAATCCGGCGAGCTGGAGGGAGGCGGCGAAGCTGATCGCCTCGTCGGCCAGGACGACGCCGCCGCGCGCGGTCTCGCAGGCGGACAGGAACGCGAACTCCGCGTGCGGCAGCCGGAGCCGCACGATGTCCCGCAGCGTCAGCGGACCGTCGTGCAGGATGACCGCACCGCGCGACGGCCGGCCGAGATCCTGGGCGCCGTGACAGGCGAAGTGGGCCCAGGAGCAGCCGGCCAGCGCCTTCAGCACCGTCTGCGTGGTGGCGGCGGCGCCGGTGACGAGCTCGGCGTCCGGGTGCCGCTGGTGCAGCGCTCGGGCTTCGTGTTCCGCGGCGGGCAGGTCGGAGCAGCCGGGCGTGGTGGGCAGGGACACGATGAGGCCACGGGTGTGCGGCCCGGCCGAGGGGCGGGGGCGTTCGCGCGTGTGGAGCAGGGCCCGCAGCGTGGGGGTGTAGGAGGAGACGACCCGGTCCAGCACCGTGTCACTGCCACCGTGAACACGGTGCCGCCCCGCGGCGTGCAGCGGCAGCAGGGTGAACAGCCCGGTCGGACACCACCACAGGCGGGGCCAGGTGCCGCCGGGGCCGACCGGTCGGGTGTGGCCCAGCTCTCTCAGCACCGGCTCGGCGACGTCGTCCCACAGCCGGGCGAGGGTCGTCATGACGGCCGCATGGGCTTTCACCGGTCGCCCTTGGGCCATGGCGACTTGTAGAGAGTGCACGAATGCGACGAGCTGCTCGGCCAGTCTTTCGTGGGGGATGCGGTCGAGGTCCACCACCCGCACTCCTGCCGTGGTGAGCAGCAGGGCGGAGCAGCCGTACTCGCTCGCGTTGAGGAGCACGACCGGGCCGCGCGCGGCGGCGGCGCGCAGCGCGGCGAAGGACGGTGGGCGCAGGAAGCCGGAGAGCTTGGGCAGCGCACGGATGTCGGCGAGGAGCGCGTCACGCTGCCGGGCCAGGTGAGCTCGTCGCTCGTTCGCACGCCGCCGCTCCCGCACCTCGACCGGGTCGCCACTGGACGGGGCGTGCGCCAGCCGGTCCAGCTCGCCGAGCACCTGCCCGAGCTGCTCGGCGAGCTCTGGAGCCCGGGACTGGAGCTCGTGGTGGTCGGCGCGGGTCTCCAGGGCCTGCGCGAGCAGGATGCCCCGGCCCTGTTCGAGGAGTTCCACCGCACGCTCCGGCTGTCCGGCTCGTACGGCGCAGGCTGCCGCGTCCGTGACCAGGTTGGGGAAGGCGGCGAGCAGGCGTTCCTGGTCGTCGCGCTCCAGACCGCGCCAGGCGGTCAGCTCCAGCTGGTCGAGGGCGAGGGCGAAGGACTCGGTGGCGTCGGCGAAGTCCTGGGCGCCTGCCGCGAGGTGTCCGGCGACGGCGGCCGCACGGGCGCGGTCCCGGGCGGGCGCGGTCTCGACGGAGGCGGCTTCGCGCATCGCATGAAGGGCCTGTGCACGGTCTGCCGGGTCCTTCCCGGTCCGGAACCGTTTCCACAGCACGAACCCCAGGGTGATCAAGGTGCCCGTGCGGTCCGGGTGGTCCTCGGGAAGCAACGCCATGGCCTCCCCGAGGGCCTCGACGGCCTCGGTGAGGGCCTCGGGTGCGGAGAAGTGATCGGCGTATGCCTGCAGCGACCGGGCGAACCCTGCCAACCGGTTCGGCCGGAGGTAGTAGACGGTCGCCCCGGCCCCGACCGAGGACCGGCCGGCCTCGACCGCCTCGGTGAGGTCCTTCGCGTCACCCTTGCGCCCGAACCGCGCGCGCAGGACACCGGCCAGCAGATGCAGGCAGTCCGGACGGTCGGGATGGCCGTCGGGGGTGAGGGACAGGGCGTCCCGTAACAGATCGACGGCCCGATCGTCGCCCTCGGCGGCGTCGGGGTGGTTGATGACAGCGCTCGCCAGGTTGATCAACCGGCTCGGCAGGTCGGGATGGCCGCGCGGAGTGATCCGGACCGCCTCGTAGCACGCTTCCAGCGCCTCGTTGCGGGCCTCGTCCAGGCCGATGTGCCGGTACTGGCTGTTCAGCGCCGAGCTGAGGTTGGTGAGGTAGGCGGCGCGGTGGGGGTTGTCGTCGGGAGCCCTGTACGCCGCCTGACGCAGTGCGTTGATCGCCAGGTCGAGCGTGCCGAGATCCCCGGTGCGCTGATACATCCGGATCGCCACGTGCCCGAAGCCGGAACAGCATTTCAGGAAGTGCGGGTCGTCCGCCGCGGTCACTTCGGCCGCTCTGACGGTGACCACATAGGCCCTGTCCAGGTCGGCGGCGTTCCCCGTGTACTCGTATCTGCGCGTGAGGACGTTTCCGAGGGTGGTGAGCGCTTCCGCCCGGGTCACGTCCTGCCGGGGGTTCGCGCGCGCGGCGAACAGGCTCAACGCGACGGCGTCGTCGAGGAGTTGTGGATCGCTGGTCGCCTCCGCCTCCTTGAGCCGGTTGACGGCCTCCGCCGCGTACGCCGCCAGGTCACTCGAGGACAGCGTGTCGACCCGGTCCCCCTGCTCCGCCAGGATCTGCGGCAGCCCCTCGGGGAGGCAGTGCGAAGCCACCTGGCACACCTGCCGATAGAGGAACACGGCCCGAGTCGCGTCCTCCCTCGAACCATCGTGCTCGTAGCGGTGCCAGTAGAAGGGCGCCAGCAGCATGGCGAAGTTGATCCTCCGAGCCATCTCCACCGCATCCAGGCAGGGCGCCAGCCAGTCCACGGCGTAGTACAGGCGGTCGGTCAACTGCTGTGCGCCGGGCTCCTTCAGCAGCGCGGGGTCCCCGCTGGAGCCGTAGGCGTCAAGCAGCTCCTCCATGGCGAAACCGAGATCCTCGACGGTCATGACGCCCCCCTGAGCGGCCGAATGGACTGCCGCCGACATCATGGCCCGCGCATACGAAGAATGGGACGATTTTGTGAAGAGTCGGGTGGCCGTGACTGGGTGCTCGCCGTTCCGTGTCCGGCTCAGGCAGGCAGATCCGGAAGCGGCGATGGTGCGCTTCGCGCCCGCGTGACGGCCTGTACGAGGGCGTCGGCCTCGTCGGCGTACACGCGCACCAGGCTCACGTCCCGCCGCCGCCCCAGGAGGGTGACGTGCGTGACGGGCTCGGCGAGCTCCAGCGTGACCGTCGTCTGCCCGCCGACCTCGACGTCCAGGACGCCGTCGGCCTTCTCGTGGCTCATGCGCAGCTCACGCCGGACGGCCGCGATCCGCTCCAGCGGGATCCGCAGATCGAGGTGGGCGGCCTTGCGGATCCGCAGCGCTCCCGGCTCCAGCACGTGCGGCCGTACGACGGACGCGGCATGCAGGCCGATCACGAAGAACACGGTGTACACGTCGAGGAACAGCACCACGTGGTGCACGGTCGGCCACCGGTACAGCAGCACGGACATCACGACGGTCTCGACCACGCACACGAACGTGAACCCGAACAGGATCGCGCTCTGCCCGCGCGCGTACCCGAACGCGCGCCCCTGCCGCGTGCCCCGGGTCCGCCGGGCCACCCACAGCACCAGGCACGCGGAGAGCCGCAGCTCGTGCAGTACGAGCCGGTACGCCGTCCTCATCGCCGCCCCTGCGAGGCGAGCCGCAGGGCCTGGCGGATCGCCTCCGCCTGGGCCGGGGCCAGGTCGGCGTAGAAGGCACGCAGGAAGCCGTGGTCGTCGTCGAAGGGTTCCGCCGGGATCAGCTCGCGGGGCATCAGCCCGGAGAGGGCGCGGGCGGCCTCGCCGACGCGCGGGTCGTCCGGTCCGGCGTCGGCGAGCGCGTCGAGCAGGGCGTACGCCTCATGGGCCCGCGCGGCTGCGTCGGGGCCGCTCAGGGCCCCGCCGACGGCGGCCAGCAGCCGCTCCCGCTCCTCGGGGCTCGCCGCGGTCTCCAGCAGCGCGAAGATCTCGCGGTCCTTGGCGGCCATGGGGGAGCCGGAGGCGGGCGCCAGCCCCGCGAACAACTCGGCCAGCTCGGGCGAGACCGGCCCCTCGGCGGGCAGCTCCGCCGCCTCCAGCAGCGCCCGCAACCGCGCCCGGCGCTCCTGGATCGCCGCCTCCTGCCGTGCCAGGTCCGCGTCCAGCTCCTCCAGCACCTCGGCCAGCTCCCGCCCCGCGTCGTTCGCGAGCACGTCCCGCACCTCGGCCAGCCCCAGCCCCAACTCCGTCAGCCGCCGAATCCGCGCCAGCACGACGGCGTGCCGCAGGGTGTAGTCCCGATACCCGTTCGCCAGCCGCTCCGGCTCGGGCAGCAGGCCCAGGTGGTGGTAGTGCCGCACGGTCCGCGTGGTGACGCCGACGGCAGCGGCGAGTTCTCCGATCCGCATGCCTTCAGTAGAGACGTTGACGTTGCGGCAGGGTCAAGCGAGCCGTGCGCTGATGCGCTGACTGCGCGCGTGCTCGTGTGCCACGATCGAGGGAACGGTTCCCGATCTCTTGGACAGGTGATCAGCCGATGTCCCACTCTGGCGAGCGGCCGAAGGAGGGGCGCGACATGACTGCCATGGCCCATGAGCCGCTCACGCAGGAAGAGGTCCTGCTGGAGGGCTTTCTCGCCCTGGACACCCCGGAGGGCTTCCGAGCCGAGCTGATCGAGGGGGAGATCGTTGTGACGCCGCCGCCGGACGGGGATCACGAGGACTGCATCGCGCTGGTCGTTGAGCAGGTGTACGGGCGGTCCCGGACCAGGATGCAGTTCTCCGGGAACAAGGGACTGATTCTGCGGAGCGGGGGGGATTGCCCAAAGGATCGCGTGATCCCTGATGGCACGTTCACTCCCAGGGAGCTACGGCTCTACCGGGGCGCCGACTCCTGGATGCCCTGCGACGGCGTCGCCATGGTGCTGGAGGTGACGTCCACCAAGCCCCAGGCCGACCGCGAGGCCAAACGCCGCTGCTACGCCCGCGCCGGCATCCCGCTCTACCTGCTCGTGGACCGCGAAGCCTCCTCGATCACGTTGTTCAGCGATCCGGAGAAGGACGACTACCGCGAGCACTGCACGCGTCCTTTCGGAAAGCCGATCGCCCTGCCGGAGCCGTTCGGCTTCGAACTGGAGACGGGGGACTTCCTCTGAGGTCATCGATGTCGCACCTGTAGCATGGTCGACACGGCAGACGAGCCGGGCGGACGGCCGCGTGGAGGTTCTTGTGGATCTCCCCGAGGAACGTCCGGGCTCCACAGGGCAGGGTGGTGGCTAACGGCCACCCGGGGCGACCCGCGGGACAGTGCCACAGAAAGCAAACCGCCGGGGGTCTTGGCCCTCGGTAAGGGTGAAACGGTGGTGTAAGAGACCACCAGTGCCCAGGGTGACCTGGGCAGCTAGGTAAACCCCACCCGGAGCAAGGTCAAGAGGAGCCGCTGTAGAAGGCGGCTCTGCGCGGACGCTTGAGGGCTGCCCGCCCGAGTCCGCGGGTAGACCGCACGAGGCCGACGGCAACGTCGGTCCTAGATGGATGGCCGTCACTCCACGGGCCGCGAGACCCTGGAGCACAGAACCCGGCGTACAGCCCGACTCGTCTGCCGCTCTTTATTTCCGCAGGTCAGAGGACATGTTTACTCGCTGAACAAACTGCTCGGGTCGAATCCGGGTCGAATTCGGGCCTTAAGTATTGTCGTCCCCGTCTACTATCCGTGCCGCATATCCGGGCATTCCGGGTGTCAAATGTGATCCAGTGCCGTTCTGGAGGAGACATCTCGGATTCGATGCACTCGGAAGTACATGCACGAGGTGTCCCCTTGTCGACCTGCTCTAGCTGAACTTGAGCACCGATGGTGCGTCCTCCAGCGAGCCGTGCCCGGGCCGGGGTAGGTGACACTGCTCGCTGGCATGTCGAGACAGCTGCCAATGGCGCCCTCTCGGTGTCGCGGGACGCGCCGGACTGAACCCCCGTGTGGCGGTGAAGGCTGCCGTGAATGGGCATGGGCGCTTGTGCGCGGCACAGGCTTGGTACGGCGGTGGTGGTCAGGCTCTCCTTATGCGACCGCCGAGACCTGCCCGTCTCGACGGCGGCCGAACGCTGGTTCTGGATCACTTTTGGTGCCGGAGCCACGGAGGGTCACCCCAACCGCGATCATGAACGGCCTCATGTGTCGAGGAGGACGCGTTTGCGGAGCAGGTCAAAGTTGGCGCGGCCTGCCGCTTCAGCATCTTGATCTTGTTGTTGTGGCCCTCGACCGCGCCAGAACTGTAGGGCAGGCTGAGCCTGGTGACGACGGTGTCGAGGTCCTGGCCGAGGCCGGTGACGAAGGCGTGCAGCACAGGCAGGTCTTCGGTCTGGACGCGCTCGATCCACACGTGGGTTTGTGTAGCTTCGCGCCGGTCGGTTTCGTCGTTTCTGCGGCTGCTCGACATCCGTGCCCGGCGCACGCGTAGTGGTTGTCTACGCGTGCGGCTCGATGTCCGCTTCGGCGACTTGATCATCGCCCAAAACCCGGTGACCATCGCCTGTGCGCCGACCCGTACGGCCGAGAGCACTCGCCCCGTCACCGCCGACCTGGCCGTGAGATCATCCGGACGCTGACCATCAGGTACGAGCGGCTCCTGGAGCAGGACGCCGCCTTCCACCGTCAGGTTGAGGACATCGCCGGTCATATGCGTATCTGATCTGGTCGGCGGTGAACCCGGCCGTTTTGAGGTTCTGCATGGTGAAGCAGCGGCAATACGACGGGCGGTCAGCGCCCCCGCGGATGGCGCCTCTCATGCGGACCGGGCACCTTGGAGGAGGCGGCGCGGTCGCTGGACCACGGCCCGGCGGACGGCCTGCTCGCCAGGGCGCCCGGCGGCCGACTGGGCGGACCGGGGACGGTCACGCAACGCTCCTGGGTCCGGCCGCGTACGACGCCACGTCGAGGATGGCACCGAACGGGACTCTTCCGCACCGGAGTCGCCGTCTGGGGCATGTCGGACTTGCGGACCTTCTTCGCCGGTACGGAGCCATGGCTCGCGGAGTCCGCGGCGCACAAGTACGGTCACCCGGAGCGCGAGCTCCTGCGAGCCCCTGTCACCGATGAGCCGTATAGAAGCGCTTCGTGTTCCGCTGCTCGTCGCCCACGGCGAACACGACACCAACGTGCCCGCCGGGGGAGTCCCAGCAGTCCGTACGGGCGGCGCGGGAACGGGGCATCCGGCCGAGCTGCTGACCTGCGCGACGAAGGTCAGGACTTCCTGCGCCCGGACAACCGGTGCCCTGTTCCGCCGGGCCGCTGTGGACTGGATGGAACGGCACCTCCAGGTGTGTCCTTGACCGGTGGCGGGCCAGGTCAGTCGTCCCCGGTGGTCCGGCTCACCAGTGCGCCGTACGCCAGTTGCAGCGCGTCCGCGCCGGCCAGTGCCGCGAGCGCGCCCATGGCGGTCCGGGTTGCCCTCGGCCACAGCAACTGGCCAGCGGTCAGGGTGGACACCACCCAGACGCTCGTGCAGAAGGGGCAGGTCACCAGCTCGCCGACGGTGTCCCTGCCGCCTTCCGGCTCCGCCTCCTCGTGCAGCTCGGCGGGGCCCTGCGGGCCGACGTACCGCGTGAAGGGCGCGCGCAGCGGACTGGTGACGGACGCCTTGCTCAGGAGCCTGCTGAGCCGGAAGGTGGCGACCGAGGTCAGGACCACGTCCCAGGGCTGGGGCCGGTCGGGCACGGGGCTCCCGCGCAGCCGTACCGCCGTGGCCCAGGCCGCCGTGTACGCCCCGAATCCCGTCATGGACGCGAGATAGCCGCCCAGCGGCCGGTCGTGCCCTGCGGAGTACCGTCGTCCGGTGCGCCGGGCAAGCTCGCGCAGACGTGGTGCGAGGCGGTTGTCAGCCGTCTTGTCAGCTACGGCGTCATCTGTGGTCTCAGCCCTGTTGTCAGGCGTGGTGGCCAGGGGATCCATGGGTCACACCCTCCTCCGCGGCGCCCGGTTCCCGCTCTGTCTCCCGGCTGTTGTCCGCGTGCTCCGCCCGGTCGTCCTGGCGCAGGCGTATCTCGACGTGGCCGTCGGTGATCCGAGTGTCGAAGGCGGGCTGGGGAGCGGTGGCGGGGCCGCGTACGTTCCAGCCGTCGGAGAGGCGGAAGACGCTTCCGTGCCAGGGGCACTGGACGCATCCGTCGGCGATCGTGCCCTCGGACAGTGGTCCGGCGAGGTGGCTGCACCGGTCGGCCAGAGCGTGGACGGTGCCGCCGGTTTCGCGCACGACCAGGACCGGTACGTCGTCCACGCTGCGCCGCACGGGCTGGCCGGCCGGGAACTCGTCCACGGTGCCGATCTGGTGCCAGCCCTCCGTGACCACGTGCGGCACCTCTTCGGCGTGGTTGGCGCCGGATGCCTGACGGTAGGCGAGGTGGCCGCCGAGCATGCCGCCGACTCCGACCGCCGTCAGTCCCAGCAGGCCGTAGGCTCGGCCGGCCACGTGGCGTCCCTTGAGGCGGCAGGTGAGTGAGGTGGCGTACAGCGCGACGGCTGTCACGTTGCTCAGGGCGTGCACCAGGCCCACGCGTTTTTGCTGGCGGTGCAGTTCCGCCCAGTCGACCCAGCCTGCCAGGGCCGCGGGGGCGGCGGCGCTCAGGCCGACACCGATGAGCACTTCCGCTTCACGGGAGCGGCCGGGCCGTAGATCGAGCAGGGCCGCGGACAGCCAGCTGCCGATCGGCACCTGCACCATCAGCGGATGCACGGGGTGGCCCAGCCACCTTCCGTGCAGCGCGTCCCGGCCGCGACCGAGCGGCAGGGCACGCACACCCCGGCCGATCGCGTCGATCACCGCATCGGCCCGGGGGGCACGTTCCAGGCGGTCCAGCAGCCACAGGACCCGGTTCTGCCGCATCCGACGGCGTGGCGTCGTGGTCATGCGCAGCCGGGTCCCCACCTGCGCATACCGCAAACGGCCGACCAGGCCGGATGAACCCCGGCAACGGCCCCATGTCACGAGCCGGCGGGCGAGGACGCGCCGCGGTAGGGCGGCATGGACTGCCTGTTCCTGAGGGACGGCCACCGGGGTCGCGGAGTGGGCCCGAGGCTGATGGAGGCCGCGCTGGCTGAAGCGCGCGCACTCGGCCCTCAGCCAGGTGCAGTGGCAGACCGCGAGGAGAAGCGACGCTACTTCCTGTTCCTCGACCAGAAGGCCGTCGTCTGGAAGCCGGTCATCAGACGCGACTGGGATCCGATGACGGGTACCTGGGAGGGACGACTGGGCTGCTCGTCCTCGGCCTGAGGGGAACGAAGGAGGAGACCGTGCAGCGGCCTGATGAGGAACTGCTGGATTTCGATACCGGCGAGCTGGAGGACTGGGACGAGGAGCGCACACGAGCGGCCCTCGACGGCGAACACGGCACGCTCTACCGCAACCACCTCGACATCGCCCTGCACCTCGACCAGTGGGCGGAGGCCGAAAGCCGGCGCACCGACACCGACGCGCGCTACAAGGCGGGCTATGCCCAGGCCCTGCGGGACACGGCCGCGTTCCTGCGGCAGACCTACTACCTGCCCTGAGCCGGGCGAGGTGTTCCGGCCGGACGCCCGGCGTCCTGGCCCTCTTCCATGACCTGGCCGGCGTCGTTCCGCCCGCCCTGCCGGGGCCCGCGGGTTTCCTTCGATCGTGCGACGGGGACCCGACACCGGTGGTGGCATACGGAGCAGAGCAGCGGGTGCGCCTGCCGGCGCTGCGGGCGGGCTGGCTGACGCAGACGTTCGTCCACTGGCCGTTCCGGCCTGACGCGGTCCAGGCGCTCCTGCCCGGGGGACTGGTCGTGGACGAGTATGAGGGGGCCGCCTGGGTGGGGCTCACCCCCTTTGTCATGGCGGACGTGCGACCACCCGGCGTTCCCGCCTCGCTGCCCGGCCTGCCCACGTTCGCGGAGACCAACCTGCGCACGTACGTACGGCACCGCGACGGCCGGGACGGGCTCTGGTTCCTGTCCATCGAGGTCGCCTTCCCCCCGATGGTGGCGGCCCGCGCCATCGGCGCACCGTACAACCCGGGCACCCTCCGCGTGTCCCAGGACGGGGACACCGTCTCGTACTCCGGTTCCCGATGGCTCGGTGACGCCTCCTACCGCCTGGTCGTCCGGCCTGGCGACCCGATCGATCCGACGGAGCGGGACGTGTGGCTGACCTCGCGCTGGCGGGCGTACACCCGCAGGCTCGGCATGCTCTGGGAGACGCCCGTCGAGCACGAGCCGTGGCCGCTGGCCGACGCAGGCGTCGATGTACTGGAGGAGACACTGACCGTCGCGGCGGGCCTTAAGGAAGCCCCCCTCGGTGAGCCCCTGGTGCACTTCTCGGAAGGAGTCAGGTATGTACGGCTCGGGCCCTCCAGGCCGTGCGTCCCGGAGCGTGTCTCCCAGCCTTCCTGACACCCCTCGCCGGAATTCCGGCGCCGTCACCCGACACCCGCGCGTGCGCTTCGACGGCTGGATCGCGGGCATGGGTACCTCCTCCGGCACACGGATCGTGCTCGGACACTGGCAGGGTTCGCCCTTCGGAGCGTTCAGCGACGTGATGCTGGAGCGGGCCGACGGGGACAGGCTGCTGCTGGCCCCCACGCGCGAGACAGTGGACTTCATCAGCGGCACCTACATCTTCGACACGGTCCGTGTCGTCCTGGTCGAGGTAAGCGTCACGGACGACGCCTGGACCGTCACCGCCGGGCCACTCGACCTGCGTTTCACCACCGGCCGGCGAGGGCTTCTGGGCTTCGCGCTGCGGACTGTGCCCGGCGCACTCGCCCGCCGTCCGGCATGGAGCGCGCTGACGGACCGGCCCGCCCGCCTGCTGCTGCCCGGCGTGCGCACTCGCGGCAGCGCCGGCCGGGGCCGCCGGGAGTGGTACGGCGCCCGGGACCTGCTGCCGATCCGTGCCGTCGCGGCCGCCTACGGAGGCGCGGACCTCGGGGCGATGGCACCCGTCGAGCCGCCCGTGCGCTTCGGGTTCGGTTCGGCGCCGAGGAACCCCTCCGTCGCCCGGGTCACGACGACGGTCGAACTCGGCCCGGAGTGACGGCGCCTGGGCAGGGGTACCCGGCCGGAACCTACGAAGGGATGTCCCTTGAGCAGAACCCGAGTGCGAGAGCCCGCCCACACGCTCGCGGTCGCGCACGGTGCCTTCAACATCGTGGGCGGACTGTGGCCCCTACTGCACCTGCGCAGCTTCGAGTGGGTCTTCGGCCCGAAGACCGACGTGTGGCTGCAGATGACGACGGGCGGACTGCTCGCCTCCGCCGGCGCCGCCCAGCTCGCGGCGGCCGGGGACGCGCAGGGCCCGGCTCACGCCCGCCGTGTCGGTCTGGGCACCGCCGTGACGCTGCTGGCCGTCGACCTGGTCTACGTACCCAAGGGGCGGATCCGGCCGACGTACCTCCTTGATGCCGCGATGCAGACCGGATGGATCGCCGCCTGGCTGCGTTCGTCCCCAGCGCGGAGTACGGGGGACGTCAGGAACGGCCGACGTGAACGAGCGGCTCCCGTTATCACCGCCCGGACGGCTGCTCCCGACGCGCCGTTCGGTCGATTGCCGGATTCATGCCCCGTAGGCATGCCTGCGGGGCAGGGGTCCGACGTGGGCGTGGCGGCCGGGGCGGGCGGCGGCGTGGCGCTGTCCGGGGCCCGGGCCGCCGCGGGCGGCCAGGGCGTCGGCGACGGCACCCGTGGCGAAGGCGTAAACGGCCTTGTGCAGCAGGTCCACGACGAGTTCCTTGCGGGGCCAGGTCTGCGGTGGGGCGCCGACGCCGGTCGCGTTCTCCAGGATCTGGTCGTTGGTGAGGCGGACGACGGCGAACTTGGCGGAGGCGACCGGTCCGCGCAGTCCGGCCTGGGCCATGACCGACCGGAGCACCCCGAGGAGGGCGGCCTGGCCGTAGTGCATGCCCCAGTTGACCGGCAGCGGCTGGGGGCCGGGTCGTTCGGGCAGGCCGGTCAGCCGCTGCAGGACCCGCGCGGGCACATGGGAGTCGGGCCGGCCGGTGATGGCCTGCTCGATCTTCTCGCCGAGGGTCATCACGACGCCTCCGGCGGTACCGGCGAGCAGTCCCTGCCACAGCGCGCGCTTGATCATGCCCTGGCGAGTACCCGGTACGACCGCCTTCACCCACCGGTCGCGCGGCGGTCGGCGTCCCGGTGGGCGCCGGTGGGCGGGAGGACCCCCACTGTGCCGCCAATCTCTTGCATATCGCCCGGGCCCGGCACATGGGCCGCGCAAAGTACCGGCGAGATCCGCGGCCCGCTACAACGCCATCGGAGTGGGTGGCGAGCGCAGGTGCGGGTACCCGTGGCGCGAATCACGCGAAACGGATATTTCCGACCCCACTCCTGATGTACGGAGGATGCCATGTCCTTGGTCGAGAAGCTGCTCGACGCCTACCCCGCCGAGACCGGGATGCCGCCCAAAATGCTGGGTGAGGCGGTCGACAAGCTGTACGAGTGCGCCGGCGTCTGCCTGACCTGCGCCGACGCGGCCGCCGCCGAGCAGGACCCGGAAAAGATCGTGATGTCCATCAAGTGCGTGCGCCTGGACAACGACTGCGCCGACCTGTGTACGGTCGCGGCCCGGATCCTGGCCCGCCAGACGGGATACGACGCGCCGACGACGATGGCGATCATCGAGGCGACCCGCACCGTCCTGCGCGCGAGCGCGGACGCTGCCGAGGAGTTCAAGGGCACTCCGTACTTCGAGCTGTCCGCGAAGGAGTGCCGCGAGACGGAACAGCTGCTGGGTCGGCTGGCCGAGCAGATGGGCTCGAGCGACGCCGGCGAGGGGTACCCCACGTCTCCGCCCAGCGCGACGACGCCTGCCGGAGCCTCCATGGGCGGCGGGGCAGAGACGTCTGGAACGTCCGAGGCGTCCCAGGAGGTCTCCGAGGAGCAACTCCGCGAGATGAACATGGACGAGCTGCGCGACATGGCCCGCGACAAGGGTCTCAGCGGTGTTCACGACATGCGCAAGGAAGAGCTCATCGACGCGATCAGCGGGAAGCGCGGGTCCTAGCGCAGCGAATCGGTGGCCAGGACGGACCGGCATGATCACGCCTTAACAGGTCAAGGCCCTGCTGGAGTCCAACGCCGACCTTGGTCGTCGTGTCCGGCGCCGCCGCCTCGAGCAGGTCGGCTCCAGGACGCTGTCCCTGGCAGCTGTCCGGGAGCACGACCTGCTGACGGGCGCCTGAGCAGTTGCTCTGGACCCGCGCGCCTACGACGTACCGGGCGGGTCGCGCAGGATGTCCGTGGTGATGTCCGGCAATGACCTGCCGGTGCGGAGGGCCTCGGCGCGCATGAGGGCGAGGGCGTCCTCAGGGCTGATCCGCCGTCGGGCCGCCAGGGCTCCGACGGCACGCCAGGTGTCGAACCAGTGGGCACGGACCACCTGCTCCGGCTCCCACGCCGGGGCGTCATTCCCCGTGAGCAGCATCTCGCGGGTGGGCATGAGCGCTGCCGTCACCGCGTCGGCCACGTGGGACGCCTGCTCCAGGGCGTCCTCATCGAGAGCGCGAGGCCGTGTCGACAGCAGGTCTACCGACCCGAGGACGTAGTCGCCGAAGAACAGGGGGAGCGCGTACACCGAGCCCACTTCCGGGAGTTTCTCGCGCGCCATCGCCCCGAACAGCGGCCAGGGCGTCAGTTCCTGCCCCAGGTCGTCCACGGCCACGGGCTCGCCGGTCTGCGCGGCACTGATGCAGGGCCCCTCCAGCACCGTGAACTGGATCTCCTCCAGCAGCAGGGCGGCATCGTCCGACGCGGCGAGCAGCTGGCGGGAGGGTGTGTCGGTGAGCAACGACAAGGTGGCACCGTCCACGCCGAGTCCCTCGCACACCGCCGCGCACACCCGCCGGGGAACCTCCTCGCCGGGGGTGCCCGCCGCGGCTTCCGCGACCAGCCGCACCGCCTTCGTCGCCTCGGCCGTCATCCGGCCCTCCGCAGCCCTGACGCATGTGCCCCGATGCTCACCGTCACGTGTCTCCCTGTGTCATCCGAGCGGACGGCCACCGCCGACTCACCGCCCCTGTGCCCGCGGCGGACGCCGATCCGCGCATGTCGGGTGCCCTGTGTCGCCGCGTGCAAGCCACGTATGGCACACGAGACCCGGTCGACTCGGGGGAGGGCAAGCGGCGGGGCCGCCGCTCCCACGGCTGCCGCAGCCGCAGCAGATGCGGGGGAAACAAACGAGCTTGCCAGCTGGTGGTGCCCAAAAGAGGCAATTAAACGACTCGCCTGCTCACCTGCCCCTGACACCCCGGCACGACCGGACCTCCGGGATCTCCCGGACGAGTCTCCCGCTGGTGTTCCCGATGCGGACTGCTCAGGTCGCTACTGGGGCGGCTCCGACGACCCGGACCGCCTTGACGGGGACGGTGACGTCATGGGCTGCGAGGCCAAGTGATCCACCCTGTACTCCACCACTCCGCTGGCAGGCGGCCAGCCCCGCCCGCGGTCGGTGCCGCGGCCTTGGCTTCGCCGGCCGGGACGTGACGGCTCTGCGGGCAATCGGAGCCTGTGCCGATTGTGGCTGACGTCGCGTCGCTGCTGTGACATGCCTGTCGGGTGCCATACCTTGGCGGCGTTGCCTGGCGGCGGCCAGCCGGTTCTACCCGGGTGTCGTGGACGTGAGGTTCTCCACCGGGCGCGTTCCTGCACGTTGGCGCGGGGGGCAGCCTGGTGGCTGCCGGGTTGCGGGCCATGGCGGTCTCATGCCCCGCGTGCCGGGTCTGCGCCCGATGTCTGCCGTGAGGAGGAATTCGGGTGAGCAGCACCGCGCTTGTGGGGGACGTGCTGTCCGCTGCCGAGGCAGGCGGCTTGGGGGCGGCGCGGTCGCAGATGGCGTTGTCGCTGGGCTGGCACATCATCGTCGCCTGCCTGGGGGTGGGGATGCCCGCGATCACCGTGTTCGCCGAGTGGCGCGGTCACCGCACGGGGGATGTGCACTACCGGCTGCTGGCGCGGCGGTGGGCGAAGGCGATGGGGCTGCTGTTCGCGGTCGGAGCGGTGTCCGGAACCATCCTGTCGTTCGAGATGGGCCTGCTGTGGCCCGGGATGATGGGCACCTACGGACAGGTCATCGGCCTGCCGTTCTCACTGGAGGGCATCGCCTTCTTCATCGAGGCGATCTTCCTCGGCATCTACCTGTACGCCTGGGACCGGCTGCCGCCCCGCCAGCACATGCTCACCGCACTGCCGATCCTCGTCGCGGGAGTGGCCAGCGCCTTCTTCGTGGTCGCCGCCAACGCCTGGATGCAGCAACCCGTGGGCTTTCAGATGCGGGGCGGTCGGGTCGTCGCCGTCGATCCCTGGGAGGCGATGTTCAATCCGGCGACTCCGCCGCAGACCGTTCACATGATCCTCGCCGCGTTCATGGTCGCCGGTTTCCTCATGGCCAGTGTGTACGCGGTCGCGATGCTGCGCGGCCGCCGCGACCGGTACCACCGGCTCGGCTTCCTGGTGCCGTTCACGATCGCCGCCCTGGTGACCCCGGTGCAGATCGGGGTGGGCGACTGGGCGGCGCACTTCGTGGCGGACAACCAGCCCGTCAAACTCGCCGCCATGGAAGGCGTCTTCGACACCGAGCGCGGTGTTCCCCTGCATGTGGGCGGTATCGCCGTCGACGGCGAGATGCGCTATGCCCTGGAAATCCCCCGCGGGCTGTCCCTGCTGGCGCACTTCGACCCAGACGCGCAGGTCGCGGGGCTGAACGAAGTGCCGGCGCGCGACCGCCCACCCGTCAACATCACCCACTGGGCTTTCCAGATCATGGTGGGCTGCGGCTTCGCGCTGCTGGCCCTGTCCGCCTGGCTCGGCCTGGTGTGGCGGCGCCGCAAACGGCTTCCGGGCACCCGGTGGTTCCTGCGCGCCGCCGCGCTCTCCGGCCCGGCCGCGGTCCTGGCGCTGGAGTCCGGGTGGGTCGTCACGGAGGTGGGGCGCCAGCCCTGGATCGTCTACCGCGTCATGCGCACGTCCGAGGCGGTCAACCCCGCACCCGGAGTGGTGTGGGGATTCGTGGTGGTCAGCGTTGTGTATCTGGTGCTGACCGTGGCCACGGTTTATGTGCTGCGCCGCCTGGCCCGTGACCAGCCGGTGCCGATCGCCCCGCAGGAGCGCGATGTCGCCGAGTTCAAGGTCGTCTGAGACGCCGAGCGGAAGGGAAGACACCGGTCATGTCACTGCCCGAGACCATGCTGGCGGTGCTGTGGATCGGTCTGACCGCCTACGTGTTGTTCGGCGGCGCCGACTTCGGCGGCGGGGTATGGGACCTGCTCGCCGGAACCACCCGACGCGGCAGGCCCCAGCGCGACCTGGTGGAGCACTCCATCGGTCCCGTCTGGGAGGCCAACCACGTCTGGCTGATCTTCGTCATCGTGCTGCTGTGGACCGGCATCCCGCCCGTCTTCGCCGCCATCGCCTCCACTCTCTACATTCCGCTGACCCTGGCCGCCCTGGGGATCATCGCCCGCGGTGCGGCCTTCGCCTTCCGCAAGGTCAGCGTCGAGATCTGGCAGCAACGCCTCTTCGGCGCCACCTTCGCCTTCTCCTCCCTGGCCACGCCCTTCTTCCTGGGCACCGTGGCGGGCGCGGTGGCCTCCGGCCGGGTCCCCGCAGGCATCACCCAAGGCGACACCGTATCCAGCTGGCTCAACCCCACCTCGCTGATCAGCGGGGCTCTTGCGGTGGGAACCGCCGCCTACCTCGCCGCGGTCTATCTCACCCGAGACGCCCAGCGAGCCGGTGATGCGCCGCTGACCGAAGCGTTCCGCCGCCGCGCACTGCTCACCGGCCTCGTCGTCGGTGCCCTGTCCGCGGCAGGGCTCGTCGTCCTGCACGCCGACGCACCCGCGCTCTACTCCGAACTCACCTCCGGCAGCGCCCTGCCCCTGCTGATCCTCTCCGTGGCATCGGGGCTGGTCTCCCTGGCCCTGCTGATGTGGGGCCGGCACCTGTTGGCCGTGCGGCTGACAGCCGCCCTGGCCGTCGCCGGCCTGCTGTGGGGCTGGGGAATCGCCCAGTACCCCCGGCTGCTGCCCGGCGTCACACTCCAGGACGCCGCCGCCACCGACACCGTCCTGTCGGCCAGCCTGATCTCCCTGGCCGTCGGAGCAGTCCTCCTGCTGCCGTCCCTGTGGTGGCTGTACGCCACCTTCCAACGCGACCATCCCCAGCCGGCCGAACACGCTGACGGACCGACCCACGGAGACAGCAGCACGTGACGGCGCTCATCGCAGGCTGCATCAACGGCAGCCCGTGACAGCGCCCGTCGCCGGCCGGACGCACCGACACCGAGTCGGCTGGAAAGCCTCCCAGCGCAGGTACCAGCGCAGCCGAACGGGTCCTCGCCCAGCCCTAGCAGGTGGCGTCGGCGCGCTGCCGGTCAGATGCGGCGTGTGATCAGCGCCCGCTTCACTTCCTGGATCGCCTTGGTGATGGCAATGCCACGCGGACACACGTCGGTGCAGTTGAAGATTGTGCGGCAGCGCCACACTCCGTCATTTCCGTTGAGTATCTCCAGCCGCTGCTCACCGCCGTCGTCCCGGCTGTCGAAGATGAAGCGGTGCGCGTTGACGATCGCCGCCGGACCGAAGTACTGCCCGTCGGTCCAGAAGACCGGGCACGACGATGTGCACGCGGCGCACAGGATGCACTTGGTCGTGTCGTCGAAGCGCTCCCTGTCCTCCGCGGACTGGATGCGCTCCCGGGTGGGCTCGTTGCCAGTCGTGATGAGGAACGGCATCACGTCCCGGTAGCCCTGGAAGAACGGCTCCATGTCCACGACCAGGTCCTTCAGCACGGTCAGGCCCTTGATGGGCTCGACTGTGATGGGCTTGCCCGGCTTGATGTCCTTGATCAGTGTCTTGCACGCCAGCCGGTTGCGGCCGTTGATCCGCATGGCATCCGACCCGCAGATGCCGTGCGCGCAGGAACGGCGGAAGGTCAGCGAGCCGTCCTGCTCCCACTTGATCTTGTGCAGACCGTCGAGGACGCGCTCCTTCGGATCGATCTCGACCAGGAAGTCCTGCCAGGTCGCCTCCGCGGAGACCTCCGGGTTGAACCGGCGGATCCGGAAGGTGACCGTGATGTACGGGAATGCGGCGGAAGTCTGCTCCGCCTTGTCCATAACCGGCGTGGCCATCGGAACGGCCCTCCAGCGCTCGCTGTGGTGGCTGCCTGCCGAACCGGTCGACGGCCGAGGCAGGCGCGCGGTGAAACCCCCCTCCCCGCAGAACGCTACGACGCTCCGCCGGTCCACCGTACGCCCGGTGCTGACCCGGCGCCGCGCGCCAACGCATGCGGTAGATCCGCGATCATCAGCCGCCGGGTATACACGCGAGGGCCAGTGGGTGGCGCGCGCGGCTCTGGGTACCCGCGACGGCAACGACACCAGGGCAGCGAGCCGGTGCGACCCACACCGTCGGACCGATGCCGCCCGCACCAGGGCGGCCATGAGCAGGACAGCAGGCGGAACGCCCGGAGGCGGAGGAGGTGACGGCGATGAACCGGACGGCGCGCCGACGGCGGCCCCTGACCAGGGTCACCGCAGCCGCGACGGCCGGACACGCCTTCTTCGAACTGGCCGCAGGCGTCGGGATGCCCTTGGCGTCCCTTCTCGGACCATTCACCGCTGCGACCGCGTGGGCCATCGGTACGGCAACGGCCTGGCGCGCGGGGGGCACCCGGCCCTCGCAGGACGATCCGGCCTTCGCCGTGCTCAACAGCGTGAGCCTGGCTGCGGTGATCGCCCACCTGACGGGCTGGCCGCGCAGGCGGACGCGGCTGGGTCTTCCGTGGCTCACGGACTGCGAAGGGCTTGGCCCGCGGCTCATGCCGTACTACAACCCGATCCTCTACGTCTCCGGTACCGCGGCCGTGGCAGCCCTGCTCCTGGAGAACGACTCCGCTCCGCGACGCCTGCCGCTGCTGACTCCTGCGCTGGTTCCCCTCCTCGTCGCCGCCCAGCGTGCGGAACACCGCCGGCTGAAGGCGATCGCGGCAGCCCGCCCCGGCTGGTGGAACCGCCGTCTTGTTGAACCGGATATTTCGCTCGATACCGCGGCTGATCAACGCCGTGTGGCGCCGAATGGCTGATGAGGCGCTGGCTCGTTGACGTCCCGCCCGGGCCGTCAGCGCAGAGGTCCCCGGGCGGCGAAGTCACCCCGACATTGTGCTGGCAGGGCCTGCTTTCCGAAGTCCGGCAAGTGTCGGCAAGTCCGATAAGTGCCCTCGTGGCCGCCTCGCCGACCGCGTTGACCTCTTTACGTGCTCACGGCCTGTGGCGCTCAGGCAGGTACGGTGCCGTTCCAGGACTCACCGCTGCCTGCTCCCGCATCAAGCATGCGGGCACACCCGCTGCAAACTGGCATCAGTCGCCATACCCTTCGGCACGCGGCGGGAAGGCCGAGACTCCCCGCCTCAGCGACGTGCACAGCGAGCTGGAGGGAGCACAACTTGCTCTGCCTGCTTCAGCAACTGCCCGGCACGGCCGTGGCATTGCTCATGCCCGGTCCTCACAGTTTGCGTGGCTCAGCGCTTCTGGCCGGGTCAGTGATATCGAGGCCCGCCGGAATGAAGCCGCGCTGTCCCTTAGCGGCCAGTTCCTTGAGGTGCTGCTGATAGCGATCAGGGGTGACGACTGGCCCGCCGCTTGTCCCCGGTGGTCTTCTCCACCTCGTCGAACCGATTGCGGATGTCGCCGTACTGGCGCCCTGCCGACGGTCACCGAGTGCCCCGGCTGCACCGGTCAACCTCTGTTTGGTGGCACCGCGTACGGCGACACTCCAGCGACGGCGCACCGGATCGAGTTGGCACACGGCGAAGGTGAACACGAGCCCTGTCGCCAGCATGTGTGCGTGCACCACGCCGTGCAGCAACGGCTGGTGCCGCATGGCCGCGAACAGCTCCGTCCGATACAGCAGCCAGAGGCCGCCCACGTCCAGCAGGGCCGCCAGCGGTGGGAGGACGAGCCAGCCGACGGGATGGGATCGCGCGAGGACCAGCAGGCGTCGTCGTGCCCGGCCGGGCCTGAGGGCTCGCAGGGCGAGGGTGAGGGGGCGGGCCGCGACGAACAGCAGCGGGGCGGCCATGCCCACGACGAGGTGCTGGATTATGTGCCCGGTGAACGGTCCTCCCGGCACAGTATCCCCCGACGCCCAGGCCGTTCCGATGCCCCCGGCGGTGAACGACACATCCCGCCATCGGGGCCAGGCATCTCCGCGGCGCCGCAGACGCCCCGCGGCCAGCAGATACGCCACCGCCACCAGCAGCGCGGCCACGACGGTGAGCAGCTGGCCCGTCCCAGGTCCGGTGGCCGGGCCGGGGTGGACGTGCGCGAGTGTCACGACGCCGGCCCGGCCCCGCTGCGGCGGGCCGCACGCAGGGCCAGGATCACGCCGATGAGCAGCAGGACCAGGCCGGCGATGTTCCACGCCCAGTCGTACGGAGTGACGTCCACCCCGTAGCGGATCTGGTGCAGGCGCAGCAGCTTGTGGTCCACGATTCCGTCGAACAGCTGGAAGGCGCCCAGCCCGAGGAAGAAGCCCGACCAGGCGTGGGCCGGCGCCAGGGCCCTGCGGCGGCGCAGGTCGGCGTAGAGGAAGAACCCCGCGACCAGCGCCAGCAGTTCGGCGGTGTGCAGCAGTCCGTCGGACAGCAGTCCCACGCCGGAGGTGGAACGATCGTAGAAGTGGTGCCAGCCCAGTACGACGACGTCGGCTGGGGATGCCGGCGCCCGGGTACCCGCCAAAACTGGATCAAGCACCATTGCACCGGCCCTCAGGGGAGAGGAGAACACGCTTCGGGTGCGCGCCCACCGGCACCGCGATGGTCACTCAGCCGGCGGCTCAGCGAGGACATTGGCGGATTCGGCACGCGGACGGCCAGTCGTCCGGCCGGGACGCCTGATGGGCTATCACCGATGCCGGGTGGTTTCTTCCCTACGTCGATGTCGTGGTCTCGTCGCTCTCTCCGGTGTCCGGTTCGGCGCGCTTTTCGGCGCCCGTCTCCAGGTAGCCGGGGTCGTCGCCCGCGACCCGGCCCACGAAGACGTCGTTGGGCGTCGTCCCCGTCGTGCTGTGCCGGTCCGCCGCCTCGGTGTCCGGCTTACCGCCCGTGTCCTCCGACCGACCCGAACGGACCTCGGCGGAGGGCTCGGTCGTGCGACCCCCCAGGTGTTCGCGGACCCACGACCACACGGCCATGATGCCTCCCGATCAGAAGATGTGTGCCGACGTCGACGGCCTGCCCGTGGTGCCCTCGGCACTCAGCGCCGCACCCGGTTGGTTCAACGTCGTTTGCGGCGCATCGCGACGGCCACGACCAGCACCAGGACCCCGGCGAGCCCGGTGAACACCTTCTTGGCAGCGGCCACGGACGTGCTCAGTCCGAAGGCGTCGCGCAGCCGGTCGTAGAGACCGAGCGGCACACCCAGGACCGCGTTGCCGGGCGGGCGCCGCGGGATGATGGGGTGGGGGTGGGTGGGCGCGCTGCGTCGCACCGTGTCCCATGCCCTGCCGAGCCGGCGCAGCTGCGCAGCAGGCAGCGCTTCCTGCAGCCGGGGCAGCACGAGGTCCTCCTCGTCGCGGATGTCCTGCCGTATCAGCGCGAAGACCCGCCGCACCTTATCCTCACGCTCGGGAGAACCCGGACTCAGGCGTTCGATGTCGGCGACAAGATCGTTGATCTGCTGGTGTTCCTCCTCGACCCGCAAGGTCAACTCGTGCCCCTCCTCGACCGAGCGCCGGACGGCCGGCCACAGCACGGTCTCCTCGGCGAAGGCATGGCTGAAGACCAGCTGGACGGTCTCCCGCAGGACCCGTTCGCGGTCCTCGCCGTCCGCCAGGGTCTGATACCGGTCCATCAACCTGTCCATCTCGGCATGATCACGGCATTGCCGGGCCAGCACGCTGCTCGGGCCGCCCAGTTGCTCAACCGTCTGCTCTTTGATCGTCTCGGGCATGGATCTCTCCTCTGCGCAGACCGGCCGCAACGCCCGTCCGCTCCAGCGGCTGCCGGCAGTGTCCGGTGGCGGGTACCCCGACACGGCGCGGCACACCGTTTGTGGTGTTTTCACCCGCTGCTCGGCCCGGTCACGGCCCGGTCGCCAGGCGCGTCAGGTGCCGGTCAGCAAGTCGCCCTCCTGTACTGCTGTCAGGGACAGCGTCTTGTAGCCGACCTGCTCGAACAGCACGACGAGGCGGTCCTCCTCCGTGCGCATCACCGTGCCCGCACCCCACTCCGCGTGGCGCACCCTGTCGTTCGTCTCATAGGGCCCGCCGCGCCAGGGCGGGGGAGCGGCGTCCCGGTGCCCGGCTCCGGTGGCGGGGAGCCCGTCCTCGCGGTCGCACACGTCGCACTGCCCGCACGGTGCGTCCAGCTGCTCGCCGAAGTAGCCCAGAAGGTACTGGCGGCGGCAGGCGGGCGTCTCGGCGTAGCCGCGCATCATCTCGATGCGCGAGTGGTCGACGCGGCGCCGCCGCTCGAACGCCTGTGCCGCCTCTTCGGCGGCCTCCTCCGCCATGCGGCCGGGCAGAGCCCGGACTGCGCGGCGCCTGCCCTCGACGGTCACCGCTCCCGCCTCTTCCAGCAGGTTCAGCAGATCGCTGGTCTTCCGGCGCGACAGGCCGCACAGCTGCGCGATCCGGCTACGGCTCTGCGGGACGTCCTGGCCAAGCAGCGTGGTCATGATTCGGCGCAGTGCGTCGGCGTCCAGGGCTCGGGCGGTGAGGAACTTCTGCAGTCCCAGGTCCTCGGGGCGGTAGAACAGCACCGCGCGGGCCGGCTCCCCGTCCCGGCCGGCGCGCCCGATCTCCTGGTAGTAGGAGTCCAATGACTCCGGGACGGACGCGTGGGCGACGAACCGTACGTCGGGCTTGTCGATGCCCATCCCGAACGCGGAGGTGGCCACGACCACGGCGGGCGAGCCGGCCATGAAGCCGTCGTGGATCCGGCAGCGGTCGGCTGCCTTCATGCCCGCGTGGTACGCCTCGGCGTCCACGCCGTCCTGCCGAAGTCGCCCCGCGTACGTCTCGGCGTCCTTGCGGGTGGCGGTGTAGAGGATGCCCGGGGCGCACGTCTGGGCCGCCCAGCGTGCGACGGCCTCGCGTTTGGCGGGGTCGTCGGTGAAGGTGCGCACCGCCAGATGGATGGTGGGCCGGTCGGTCCCGGTCGTCACGACGTGGGCCTCGCGCATGTGCAGGTGCTCGACGATGTCCGCCCTGACCGGGGCCGCGGCCGTCGCCGTCAGAGCGAGTACCGGCGGGCGGCCCAGCCGTTCGGCGGCCTCGCCCAGGTTCAGGTAGTCGGGACGGAAGTCGTGTCCCCAGGCGGAGACGCAGTGGGCCTCATCGACGACGAACAGCGAAGGGCCCAGTTCCCGCAGCTGTTCCACGACACTGTCTTTGGTCAGCTGCTCGGGGGACAAGAACAGGTATTGGGCATCACCGTCCCGGATCGCCCGCCAGCCCCTGTCGGTGGCCGACCGGGGCTGTGCGGAGTTCACGGCCACGGCGTCCGGTGCCGCGCTCTTCCGCAGGCCGGCGACCTGGTCGCGCTGCAGGGCGATCAGCGGCGACACCACGACTGCGGGACCACCGAGCATGACGGTCGGCACCTGATAGATCGCCGACTTGCCGGAACCGGTGGGCATGACGACCAGCACGTCGCGGCCCTCGAGCAGTGCCTCCATCGCCTCCGTCTGCGCGGTGGCCAGGTCGCTCCACCCGAACCGTTCCCGGGCGACGCGGCGCAGCTCGGCGATCCGGTCGTGCACGCGCATCGCGACGCCCCCTTCACGGCCGGCACTCCTGCGACCCGGCCCGGGTACCCCCGTGGCCGGCCGCGATGCGGAGCGGCGCGCGGCAGCCGTGCGACGTCAAGATCCCGGCTGCTCAGTCTGGGTGATCACCTGCGCCGTTCGGCCCCGCGCGGTCGTGGCCGCCCGTCACCAGGGAGAACCTGGACGAAGCCCAGGTGCCCGCTGTCTGCGGGCCGACGCCGCTTCGGGATCGCACCCCAAGGGAGAATCTCTTGACCGACGCCATGCCTCACCTCGACGACGCCGGCGAGAACGACGACGTCGTGGCACTGCTGATGCAGCAGCACAACCACATCCGTGATCTCTTCGCCGAGGTCGAGAACGCCACGGCCGACGACCGGGAGGAGGCATTCCGCAGACTCGTCCGCCTGCTGGCGGTCCACGAGACCGCCGAGGAGGAGGTGGTCCACCCCTCAGCCCGTCGTCTCCTGCAGGACGGTGAGCAGGTGGTCGACGACCGTCTGGAGGAGGAGCGGGCCGCGAAGGAGAAGCTGAGCCGACTCGATGACATGAACCCCGACGACCCCGGGTTCATGCCCGCGTTGCGGGAACTGCGCGCGGACGTGCTTCAGCACGCGGCTTCGGAGGAACAGTACGAGTTCCCCGGGCTGCGCGAGAAGGCCGGAGCGCAGCAGCTTGCCATGATGGCCACGGCTGTCCGTGCTGCCGAGGCCATGGCGCCCACCCGCCCGCATCCGGGAGTGGAGACGGCGGCGGAGAATGTCGCCGTCGGACCCGTGGCAGCCGTGATCGACCGGACTCGTGACGCCGTCCGCAAGGCGATGGGCAAGGACAGCTGATCAGGTCGGAACAGAGTGGCCCACACCGGCCCGCGCCTGAGTAGCTCAGCGTCGTGCTCGTCCCGGACACGGACGAGGGCCGGCGGATCGGCATGACGTGAGCATCGGCCGTCGGGGAGATTGCACGCCTGAGTGGGGGTACTCGCCGCGCACCGCGACGCGCTACGAGGGAGAAGGCCCCCATGACCACGCGCACACGCATGGGCCTGATCGCCCGGGGCGCTGCTCACCCGTCGTACCTGATCATCCGAGGATGTGATTGTCCATGACGCTCCGGAAATCACTGTGGGCAGCCGCCGCGGGACTCACCGCGGGTGCTGTCGTCGCCCTACGGCGCTCGACGGCACGTCCGGCGGACCCGGCCGCCGCGAACCGCTGGCTCACGGTGACGATCAACCGTTCACCTGCCGACATCCAGGCCGACAAGCTGCCGACGCCGCTGCAGGAGTACGGCGACCGGATCCAGACGCGGATCCGCCCCGCACCCGGCGACCGGGGCACCGAACTGGCGGTGCGCCTGAAAGACGTGCCGTCGGATGCCTCGTCCGTGCCCGCACGGCTCACGGGCCAGGATCCGCGTCAGGATCTGCGCCGTTCCCTGCGTGAAGCGAAGGCGCTCCTGGAAGCGGGCGAGGTCCTGCTGCCCGACACACCGCCCACCACGCACGACACACCCGGCGGGAAGCTCGTGGGGCTGCTGAGCCGCCGCGCGAGCGGGGAGGGAGTGCTGTGAAGGCGCTGTGCTGGGAAGGCGTCAACAAGCTTGCCGTGGAGCAGGTGCCGGATCCCGTCCTGCGTAACGACCAGGACGTGATCGTACGGCTCATAGCGGGGACCACCTGCGGTTCGGATCTCCATCTCATCGGCGGCTACATCCCCTTCATGCGGTCCGGGGACGTCATCGGTCACGAGTTCCTGGGGGAGGTCGTCGAGGTCGGTTCCGAGGTACGCCGGCACAAGGTCGGGGACCGGGTGGTGGTCTGCTCGTTCGTCGGCTGCGGCCGCTGCTGGTACTGCGCCAACGACCTGTGGTCGCTGTGCGACAACACCAACACGAACCCGGGGATCGGACAGGCCCTGTTCGGCGCCGACACCGGCGGGATCTTCGGCTACTCGCACGCCATGGGCGGTCTGCGGGGAAGCCACGCCGAGTACGTGCGCGTGCCCTTCGCCGACTACGGAGCCTTTCCCGTCCCGGAGGGGATCGACGACACCAGCGCCCTGTTCGTCTCCGACTCGGTCCCCACCGGATGGATGGGCGCCGACCTGGCCGGAGTGAAGCCGGGTGACGTGGTGGCCGTGTGGGGCTGCGGGGCCGTGGGGCAGATGGCGGCGCGTGCGGCGATCCTGCTCGGCGCGGAGCGGGTGATCTCCATCGACCGGATCCCCGAGCGGCTGGAGATGACCGAGCGGCACATCGGCAGCGAGGTCATCGACTACACGGCCACCGACATCGGGGCGGAACTGCGGGAGCGCACCGGTGGCCGGGGCCCGGACGTGTGCATCGAGGCGGTCGGGATGGAGGCGCACAGCGACAGCCCGGTGCACCTCTACGACCAGGTCAAGCAGCAGCTGCGGCTTCAGACCGACCGTCCCACCGCCGTACGGCAGGCCATCCACGCCTGCCGCAAGGGCGGCACGGTCTTCATCCTCGGCGTCTTCGCCGGCGCCGTCGACAAGTTCCCCCTCGGCGCGGTGATCAACAAGGGACTGACCGTACGGGGCGCCCAGCAGCACGGCCAGCGCTACATCCCGATGCTGCTGGACCGGCTGGCGGCCGGCGAGCTGAGCACGGCCCACCTGGCGACCCATACCGTGCCCCTGGACGAGGCGCCGCGGGCATACGAGATGTTCAAGGAGAAGAACGACGGCTGCGTGCGCGCGGTGATCCGGCCGGGCGGCTGACCGTGGTCCACCGCAGGCGGCCCCTGCTCCTGTTTTCCGTCTGCGCAGGGGGTGATCCGGCCCACTGTGAGCACGACGCCACGCCGCCGCCCCCGGATGCGGCAGAGCCGGGCGCTGCGACTGCTGGACCACCTGGAGCGTGAGCCCAGGGCCCGCGCGGTGATCGACGAGGTCCGCAAGGGGTGCGGGCGCTGAGGCATCCGGCGTATCCGCTGATGGTGCAGGTGCCGATCGGCAGCTGGTTGTCGACGGCGGTATTGGACCTGTACTCCGGCTCCTCCCGTGAGGCGGTCCTGCTGGTCTGCGTCGGTCTGGCCTCCGACGACGAGCTCGGCGAGGACCTGCTGGCGCGATACCGCGCCAGCAGGTCCTCGCCGAGCAATATTCCGCCCGGATGCCCCATGCTTCGATCGCTCGGTGATGGCCCAGAGACTCACTTCTGACGCCGGCCCGTTGCAGCCCTGTCTCGTGACGCGGCTGCTGTCATGTTCGGCGCATTACCGGCTGGGAACCCCTTGAGACTGGTCCCCCCTTGGCGATCTTGAGGTCGGCCGACTTGACGACTCCCGGGTATGTCAGGTCTTTCCCATGGCCTTGCGGACGGCGTCATTCGTGCGGTCCACAAGTGCGGCCACCGGACCGAGGGCCACGTTGGCGGTGGCCGACTCGACACCGGGGTGCGGCCGGGTGGGAGCCATCGCCTCGGCGGCTTTGACGGCCTTGGCCATGGCGGCGAGGTTGGTGACGTCGGTGCTGCGGCGGATGTGGGCGAACTCGTAGCGTTCCTCCGCCCGCGCGTGCTCCTGCACCTCGGTGCGCAGCTGCATCAGCCGGGGCATGAACTTGGGGTCGTCGGTGTCCATGTCGTCCAGGGCCGCCAGCGTTTCCTTCGCCGACTTTTCCTCCGCCAGGCGATCCCTGACGACTTGTTCGCCACCTTCGACCGCCCTGCGGACGAAGGGGTGGACGACCTCTTCTTCGGCGGTCTCGTGCACGGCCAGCAGGCGTACGAGGCGACGGAAAGCGTCCCGGCGTTCCTCACCCTGGCTCTGCTCGACCTCATCGAAGAGGTTGCGGATGTCGCCGTGCTGACGCATCAGCAGAGCCACTACGTCGATGTCCGGTGCCTGGTCGTCGCCGGCCTGAGGTGTTCGCAGTTCGGACATGTGCGGCGTCCTCACTTCTCGCGCTGGGCGGGGTCGGGGTGCTCGCCCTCGGTCTGGACGCGGTACTCGCGGCCAAACATCTCGTCGTGCTCGGTCATCACCCGGTCGCTCGGCGGGGCCTCGCCGCCGTGGATCTGCTCCTGCATCTTCTCGAACCGTTCGTGCGCCTCGCGGACGTAACCCGCGCCGAGGGTCGTGAGGTCCGTCTGGGTGTCCAGCAGTTCGCGCAGGTACTGCTTGTTCGGCTCGAAAGTGAGCACGTTGGGCAGCTCCGGCGCCAGGACCTCCTGCGGCTCGCGTCCGTCGTGGCGGCGCATCAGGTCGCATGCGGTGTGCAGGTGCTCCAGCTCCATGTTCAGGTGGAGCTCCCAGATCGCCTTCACCTTCGGGTCGCTCTCCTGCTCCATGAAGGAGTAGTAGAGGTAGCACTCGTTGTACTCGTGGTTGACGAGCTGCTCCAACCACGTCTCGCCCGGGTCCACGAGGGACTCGTAGTGGGTGACGTGCTCCTCCTCGATGAGGCCGATCTCCTGGTAGAGCTGACGGGCGATCGGCTCCATGTAGGTGGGGCCGGTGTTCATGTAGAAGTTCATGGTCGCATAGGGGGAGTGATCAGGCATGAGAGCTGCTCCGGTGCCCGCTAGGCGGATAGCTATCCGCCTAG
>NZ_JAHUXH010000017.1 GCF_019219825.1 Streptomyces sp. TRM70350
CGGGACCTGTCGGGGCACCGCTCGGGCAACAGGGCGGGCGGTGCCCCGACAGGGCGCCGACAACCCTTCGCGACCACATTGGACGGACCTTTCCACGATCCGACCTCACCGCGACGTCCGCGCAGACGCCGCACCGCATTCGTCCTCGTCGGCGCAATGATCGCGGACCCGATCGCGCACCCGGGCCAGCAGGGCGTCGGCCAGGCGGGCGGTGCCGCCGTCGATCTCGTAGAAGCGGGTGCCGGGGGGATGAGCGCCAAGCCCATGAAGCTGTGCAGGAAAGCGAGCGGCAGCCGGGACGTGAGATTTTCCAGGGCGCCGAGCAGGTCGATCGTTGTTCGGATCGAGACGCGCGTGCTCGGACAGGAAGCGGTACATCGACCACTCACCGAACCGCTCGGACCACACGGGCTCAGCCCGCCAGGCACTCGGGCAGAGGCTTGTAACACGCAGCCCGTCGGCGCCCTTGACGGAGAACTCGTCGCGGACCGGGGTCAAGGCCTTGGCGAGGATCTGCGCGGGGGGACGTTCCACAAGTCCCGCGGGACACCGAAGGACCGGTTCACCGCACGCGGGTTCTTGACGTAGTCAGATCGCCCGCATGCGGATGCCGTTGACGTACAGCCAGGTGCGGGCAGCCGGCTGGGCGTCGTGGTTCACATCGACGAGGTGGAACCGGCGGCGCTTCCGCAGCCCGCCGGGACAAGCGAATGAGCCCCCCAGGAAGACGCGTCCATGACAAATGCGACCCCTGTGCGGGAGTCCAGAAGCACGCCACCACGCAGGTGGATTCGGCGAGTTACGAGACCGGCACGTCACCCGGCCCGGGCGTGCCACGTTCTGTCGCGCCGCGTGCGGCTCGTCGTCGCGACGCCGGAGGGGTCGTTGAGGTTCTTCCGGTTCTGTTGACAATTGAGGACGGTACTAAGGCACCCGGCATACGGCAAGGCATCAGCCCGCCAGGTTCCCGAGTCTCGCCGCAGGGCGGGAATCAGCGCTGATCAGGAAACGACCGCCCCCTGCTCCCAGGTTGACATCAGTCGACGCGCTGGCGTGAATCGGTCGCATGCAGGGACGGTCAACCGTGACCCTGCGTCGGGGAACCCACTTGATCAAACAGATTGTCACATTCGGTCCGCGCACAGGTCTTGCCGCTCCTGGAGGCCCCTTCTAGCCTCACTGGGAACGCTCCCACCCACCGAAACGAGACCCCTCCCTCGTGCACGGTGTGGATGAATCGTTTCATTCACTTGTCGGGGACCACGCAAGTCCTTGCCCGCCCACGTGAAGGAGCCGCACATGTCCGTCCGAAGTCTGCGAAGAACCCGCGGGCCGGTCACGTTTTTGCTGGCGGTGTTGCTGGCCGCCGTCTCGCTGGTCGCGCTGCCCGCGTCCAGCGCGAGCGCGGCCGTGATCGACACGTCCGCCTACTATCAACTGGTCTCACGCCACAGCGGCAAGGCCATCGACATCTCAGAAGGCTCCACCGCCGACGGCGCCAAGGTCGTCCAGTGGACCCCTGGAAGCGCCGCCAACCAGCAGTTCCAGTTCGTCGATTCGGGCAACGGGTACTACCGGATCAAGGCCCGGCACAGTGGCAAGGTGCTCGACGTCGAGGGCTGGTCCACGGCCAACGGCGCGAACGTGCTGCAGTGGACGGACAACAACGCCGTCAACCAGCAGTTCCGCGTGGTCGACATCGACAGCCAGTATGTGCAGCTGATCAACCGCAACAGCGGCAAGGCTCTGGACGTCTGGGAGCGGTCGACGGACGACGGTGCCCGGATCTCGCAGTACGACGACATCGACGGCTTCAATCAGCAGTGGCGGCTGGTCAAGGTCGGCGGCGGCACCGCCCCGGATCCCGATCCGCCGGTCGGTGAGGCCCTGCAGATGGAGGACCTGAACCGGGGCCTGGTCTCGGTGCGTTCGGGCTCGAACAATCTGGTGTCCTGGCGGCTTTTGGGCACCGAGAGCTACGACACGGCGTTCAACGTGTACCGCAACGGCACGAAGGTGAACGGCTCGCCGGTCACCAACTCCACCAACTACCTGGACAACGGCGCCCCTTCGGACGCCTCGTACACCGTGCGCGCGGTGGTGAACGGCACGGAGCAGCCGGCTTCGGAGTCCTCGCTGCGTTTCACCGGCGGCAACTACCTTGACGTGCCGCTGTCTTCGCCCGGTTCGGGTTACACACCGGTGGAGGCGAGCCCGGGTGACGTGGACGGCGACGGGCAGTACGAGCTGATCGTCAAGTGGGACCCGAACAACGCGAAGGACAACTCGCAGTCCGGCGTGACCGGCAACGTCTACATCGACGCCTACCGGCTGGGCGGCCAGCGGCTGTGGCGCATCGATCTCGGCCGCAACATCCGGGCCGGGGCGCACTACACCCAGTTCCAGGTGTACGACTACGACGGCGACGGCCGGGCCGAGGTGGCCATGAAGACGGCGGACGCCACGCGCGACGGCCGGGGCACGGTCATCGGCAACGCGAGCGCGGACCACCGCAACTCCAGCGGCTACATCCTGGCCGGGCCCGAGTACCTGACCATGTTCAACGGTCTGACCGGCGCCGCGATGTCCACCGTCACCTACGACCCGCCGCGCGGCAACGTCTCCTCCTGGGGCGACAACTACGGCAACCGCGCGGACCGCTTCCTGGCCGGCACCGCCTACCTCGACGGACAGCGCCCGTCCCTGATCATGGCCCGCGGCTACTACACCCGCGCCGTCATCGCCGCCTGGGACTTCCGCAACGGGCAGCTCGTCAAGCGCTGGACGTTCGACTCCAACTCCTCCGGCAACGGCGCCGCGTACGGCCAGGGCAACCACCAGCTGTCCATCGCCGACGTCGACGCCGACGGCCGCCAGGAAATCGTCTACGGCTCCGCGACCATCGACGACAACGGCCGCCTGATGTATGCCACGGGCTTCGGCCACGGCGACGCCCTGCACGTCGGCGACTTCGTGCCCAACCGCACCGGCCTGGAGGTCTTCACCATCCACGAGGCGAGCAACCAGCCCGGCTCCGACCTCCACGACGCCCGCACCGGACAGGTCATCCACCGCACCCCCACCAGTGGCACCGAGGGACCGGGCCGCGGCGTGGCCGGTGACATCTACGCCGGCAACGCGGGCGCCGAGTTCTGGGGCTCCGGACCGAACATGAGCAACCTGCGCAACTCCTCCGGCGGCAACGTCGGCCGCAACCCGTCCTCGGCGAACTTCCTCGCCTGGTGGGACGCCGACCCGGTGCGCGAACTGCTGAACGGCACCCAGATCGACAAGTACGGCACCGGCGGCGACACCCGGCTGCTCACCGGCAGCGGCGTCGCCTCCAGCAACGGCACCAAATCCACCCCGGTGCTCTCGGGTGACCTCTTCGGCGACTGGCGTGAGGAAGTCATCTGGCGCCACTCCGGCAACAACGCCCTGCGCATCTACGCCACGTCCACCCCCACGACCACCAAACTGCACACCCTGGCCCACGACGCCCAGTACCGCGTCGCACTGGCCTGGCAGAACACCGCCTACAACCAGCCGCCCCACCCGAGCTACTTCCTCGGGGCCGGCATGACCCGCCCGCCGCAGCCCAACATCTACGTGCGCTGACGGCACCCCGTCGGCACGCGGGAAGGAACAACACCTCAAGGCCGGCCGGGACGGCCCCGGCTGGCCTCGAGGTCCCTGGACCAACGACGAAGGTGAATGTGAACAGGGGACGACAACACCCACATCGTCTCTCACCGACACCTGCGCCAACGGCAAGGGAGTCCCCACGGTGCCGATGCGACGCATACGGAGCTGGAACGGCTTCCGGTAGTGAGCTGACCCCGGTTTCGTGGAGTCCCTGAAGCCAGGCTTATGATCCTGGCCCGAAGGAGAACCACGAGCTGTGCCGGCACCACATAAGTACCCCGACACCGACGAGCTCCGCGAGCGGGCCGCCCGCGAGTTCCGCACCACCGGCCGCCCGGTCGCGCATGTCGCCCGGGATCTCGGCATCCACAAAGAAGCCCTCAGGCAGTGGGTCCGCCAGGCCGAAGCCGATACCGGTGACCGTGACGATCGGCTGACCACGGCTGAACACGAGGAGCTGAAGCGACTCCGCAGGGAGAACGCGGAGTTGAAGCGGGCGAATGAGATCCTGAAAGCCGCGTCGGTGTTTTTTGCCCAGGAGATCGACCGTCCCCGGACGAGGCCGAGCAAGTGATCGACCACCTGCGCGAGAAGAGTCTCGGGGTCGATCCCGTCTGCCGGGTGCTGGAGCTGCCGCCGTCAACGTACTTCGCCCGCAAAAAGCGGCCGAAGTCAGCTCGCCGGCTGTGCGGGACGAGCAGCTAATGCCGCTGACCGAGCAGGTCCATGCCGAGTCGGGCGGCACCTATGGTGCCCGCCGGATCACCCGCGCGCTCAGACGCAAGGGCGTCGTCGTGGCCCGCTCTACGGGCGAGCGGCTGATGGCCGAGCTGGGCCTGGAGGGCGTTACCCGAGGTCAGCGGCGTCGGACCACTGTCCCCGAGCCGCCGGCGCTCCGCCCGCCGGACCTGGTCGACCGGGACTTCACCGCGAGCCGTCCCGATCAGCTGTGCGTGGCGGACATGACGTATGTGCGTGCCTGGTCGGGCTGGGTGTATGTGGCGATCGTCCTGGACGGGTACTCGCGATGATCGTCGGCTGGCAGGTAGCAAGCCACATGCGGACCGAACTCCCGCTGGACGCGCTGGAGATGGCACTGTGGCGGAGACGGGTCAAGAAGGGCTCCGGGCTCGGCTCGCCGAGATCGGCGCTGCCGCATCGGTCGGCTCGTTGCGGACAGCACGACAAGGCGATGGCCGAGGCCCTGAACGGCACCTTCAAGGCCGAGCTGATCGATATGCAAGGCCCCTGGAAGGGCTTCGACCAAGCAACAACGCCATGGACGTGCGGGCGGATCCCGTGGGCTCAGGACCGAGCATCCGGTGCCGGTGCTCGCGGGGCTGGGCCGACGGCACATGTATGCGCTGTCGGCCCAGCCGCACTCCTCACCTGCTGCTGTCTTGATCAGAGGTTCAGCAGGTGTGCCGCGTTGCGGTGTGCGATGCGTTTGAGGTCGGGGCGGGAGAACGGCGCTGTGCGGAGGAACTCGACTGCCTCGGCGGTTGATTCGTAGGGGTAGTCGACGGCGAACAGCAGCCGGTCGGCGCCGATGGCGTGGACGGCTCCGAGGAGGGCCGCGTGGGAGAAGACGCCGCTGGTGGTCGCGTAGAGGTTGTGCCGCAGGTAGTGGGAGGGCAGGTGTCGTGGCCTGCTCTTGGGGTCGGCCTGGTGGTAGCGGCTGTCGAGCCGGGCCAGCTGGAAAGGCAGCAGTTCTCCCATGTGCCCCAGCGTCACCGAGGCCCCGGGGAACTCGTCGAACACTCCACCGTAGATCAGGCGAAGTGCGTGGGCGCCGACCTGCGCTGTCCATCCCCAGGACGGCCCGCTCAGCACGGGATGCCCCTGGAACACCCGCCACTGATCGGCGGGGAAGAGCGCGGGATGGAGGTAGAGGGTCACGCCGAGCCGTTCGAGTTCGGCCCACACGGGCCGGAACTGCGGCTCGTCGAGGTAGTGGCCCTGAACGTGGTCGTTGTGCAGGACTCCCTTGAGGCCGAGTTGCTCCACCGCCCGGCGCAGCTCGGCCACGGCGGCCTTCGGATCCTGCAACGGCAGGGTGGCGAAGCCGGCGAACCGTGTCGGGTGGGCGGCGACCACGTCGGCCAGGCGGTCGTTGACCCGGCGGGCCGTGGCCACGGCCTCGGAGGGGTCCTCCATGGCCTCCACGCCGGGTGAGGTGAGCGACAGGACCTGCATGTCCACGCCATGCTCGTCCATGTCCGCCAGCCGCAACTCCGTGAAGTCGGCTAGCCGGCGCCCCCACTCTTCCCCCCAGCCGGGAGGCATCCAGGCTTCGCCCGGCCACGGGATCAGCTCCGGAACGGAGAACGCCTCTTCGATCGCGATCACCTTCATGCCGCGCCCCGGGCGGCCGGTGGCGGTCCCGGCCGACGTGGAGGTGGCGGCCTGGGCGGCGGCGGAGGGGGCCGCGAGGGCTGCCGTGCCGGCGGTGGCGCCGGCCGCGGCGGCCAGCAGACGCCGCCGCGAGGTGCCCGCGGCGAGGGGAGATTCAGACGATCCTGTCGTCAACGTCCTGCCTTCCATCGGTGTATGGGAATCGGGGGCATGGGGCTGGGGATCGATCCCAGCCCACCATTAGGTAGCCTAATCGTAGGCTACCTAATGAAGGATGATCTGGGAAGCTCCGTGATGTTGGGCACCAGGCCTGACCGGCTTACGATCGGCAGACCGCGCCGAACCGACCGTCCCGCCGTGAAAGCAGAACCGCATGTCCTCCTCCCTGTCTGAATCCGAGCCGCTCATCCGGCTGCTGTGGCGCGCACACAACTGGTTCCGAGCCGCCCTGACCACCGCGTTCGAGAACCAGGAAGACGGGCCGGCCGTCAGTGCGGCACACGTGACCCTGCTCAGTCAGCTCCCGTCAGAAGGGGCGAGCATCGCCGAGCTGGCCCGGCGTCTGGGCGTCAGCGCCCCGACCGCGCACCAGTGGGTCCATGAACTCGTCGCCCTGGGAGTGGTGACCGTGGAGAGCGATCCGCAGTCCGCCCGGTCGAAGCTCGTACTCCTCACGGCGGCCGGTGTCCGGCGCCGCGCGGAGACGATGCAGATCCTGGCCGGGATCGAAGCCGCGCTCGCCGAACGCGTCGGTGCGGATACCGTCACCGCACTACGGGCCGCACTGGAGGAACCGTGGGGATCTCCGGAATCGGCGGTGGCGGAACTCCCCGACCTTTCCACCCCGTAACGCTGTTGGCTCCCGGGCGCAGTGGCCGGTACCTCCCCGGGCGGCAGGCGCAGGGCCACCACGCGCGGACCGCATGACCGGTCCGGCAGGAACCTGCACGGCAGAACGCCGCGTACATCGCCTCAGCGGCTCAGTCAGACGTGACCCGCACCGAGCCGCCCTTCCAGCTCCAGGGCTCGTACCGCAACATGAACAAGATCGCCCAGCGCGTCCAGCCGGTCATGAACACCACCGAACTGTCGGCGCTGATCGACGACCCCTACCGGGCCGAGACCCAGACCCTCACCATCGGCGCCGAGGCGACGAACCCGGTGTCGGCTGCGCCAGGCGGCTGCACGTGCTGCGCCGCTCCGGCTACCCGCTCACCGACGCCCAGGCGGACCGCTACGTACACGAACAGCGGACCAGCGCCCGCCTGGTCGGCCTCGACCCGGACGCCGTACCGGCCGACCGGGCCGAACTGGCCGCCTACTTCGAGAAGGTACGCCCCGAACTCGCCGCCGGGCCCGAGGCCAGGGACGTCGACGCCTTCCTGCGCCGCCCGCCGACACCCCCGGCGCTGACACCCGCGCGCGAGCTGCTGTGGCGCCGGGTCGCCGGGCTGGCGTACGCCTCCCTGCCGTCGTACGCCCACGCGTTGTACGGCCGTCCCGTCCCCGCGCCCGACGTCGTCACCCACCGCCTGCGCCGCACCGGCACCCTGCTGCGCGCGATCCCGGCGCGGGTGCGGTGGCAACGTCCGCCGAAGCACATCCTGCGCGCCATGTCCCGACTCGGCCCGGCCGCCCGCCCGGCACCGTACGAACTCGAACCATAGGTCGCCTTACTGGACGGACCCAGGGGAGGGCGCGGCTCACAGCGACGGGGTGTGAAGTGCCGCAGGTCCCTGGGCCGCACCAGGTGCTGGAGGACAACAGGCACCATCCACCGCCGGTCCCGGACATCGTCGACATCGCGCCGACATCGGCCTCACCTGCCGCCGGACGTCGGCGCCGACCTCCCTGGAGCAACTCGGCCGGGGGGCAGGAGGCGGCGGAGACGTACCACAGCCGGGACCGCTCTGGCCGACCCGCAACAGTGCGTGTTACCAAGAACCATGCCTGCACACGAGGGTTCCCGCGCGTACGACGCCGTCATCGTCGGCGGCGGCCACAACGGCCTGGTCGCCGCCGCCTATCTGGCCCGCGCCGGACGGTCCGTACTGGTGCTGGAACGGCTCGGCCACACCGGCGGCGCCGCCGTCTCCACCCGCCCCTTCCCCGGCGTCGACGCCCGACTGTCGCGCTACTCCTACCTGGTCAGCCTGCTCCCACGGAAGATCGTGCGCGACCTCGGCCTGGACTTCCGCCTGCGCACCCGCACCATCTCGTCGTACACCCCCGTCGAACGCGACGGGCGGCCGACCGGACTGCTCGTCGGCGGTGGCGAGCAGCGGACCCGGGAGGCCTTCGCGCGGCTGACGGGCGGGGAGCGCGAGTACGAGGCCTGGCAGCGCTTCTACGGCATGACCGGCCGCGTCGCCGAGCGCGTGTTCCCCACGCTGACCGAGCCGCTGCCCACGCGGCACGAGCTGCGCCGGCGCATCGACGACGAGGACGCCTGGCGGATGCTCTTCGAGGAGCCGATCGGCGTCGCCGTCGAGGACCACTTCGCCGACGACCTGGTGCGGGGCGTGGTCCTGACCGACGCGCTGATCGGGACGTTCGCCGACGCGCACGACGGGGAGCTGCGGCAGAACCGGTGCTTCCTCTACCACGTGATCGGCGGCGGCACCGGCGCCTGGGACGTCCCCGTCGGCGGCATGGGCGCCCTGACCGGAGCGCTCACCGCCGCCGCCCGGGAGGCGGGCGCCGTCCTCGCCACCGGCCACGAGGCCCTGCGGATCGACACCGACGGCCGCACCGCCGAGGTCGCCTACCGCACGCACGACGGCGAGGGCGTCGCCGTCGCCCGGCACGTGCTGGTGGGCGCCTCCCCGCAGGCGCTGGCCGCCCTCACCGGCGACACTCCGCCCGCCCCCGCCGAGGGCGCCCAGCTCAAGGTCAACATGCTGCTCACACGGCTGCCGAGGCTGCGCGACACCTCGGTCGACCCGCGCGAGGCGTTCTCCGGAACCTTCCACATCGCCGAGGGATACGAGCAACTGGCCACCGCCTACGCCCAGGCCGCCGCCGGTGACCTGCCCGCCGCCCCGCCCTCCGAGATCTACTGCCACTCCCTGACCGACCCGTCGATCCTCGGCCAGGACCTGGTCGAGCGGGGCTACCAGACCCTCACCCTGTTCGGCCTGCACACCCCCGCCCGGCTGTTCGCCCCGGACAACGACGCCGTCCGCGACGCCCTGCTGAAGCCGACCCTCGCCCAGCTCGACGCCCACCTGGCCGAACCCCTCGCCGACTGCCTGGCCACCGACGCCGAGGGACGGCCCTGCATCGAGGCGAAGACACCGCTCGACCTGGAGCGTGACCTGCGGCTGCCCGGCGGCAACATCTTCCACCGCGAGTTGTCCTGGCCGTACGCCCAGGAGGGCACCGGCCGCTGGGGCGTGGAGACCCGGCACGCCAACGTGCTGCTGTGCGGAGCGGGCGCCGTGCGTGGCGGCGGGGTGAGCGGGGTGCCGGGGCACAACGCGGCGATGGCCGTGCTGGAGGGGGGCGACGGGGTCTGACCGGGAGGGCGGTGCTGGGGGGCGCCGACAGCCCGCCCCGGTGACCCGTCGGCGGCGTCCGTACCGGCCCGGCTTGATGCAGGTCGCGGGGCGCGCGATCCTCGTACACATGGTGACGTCGCCGCTCGACGACGCGGCGCGAGCGACCACAGCCGGGGACGCCATGGCCGTGGTCGATACGCGCGGCGTCATCACGGGCTGGAGCGACGGGGCGCGCCTGCTCACCGGCCACTCGGCCGAGGAGGTGACCGGCCGCCCGGCCGCCGACCTGGTGGACGGCGACGCCCGCACTCCCTGGCGCGCCCTGCGAGAGACGGGCGCCGCCGTGGTGCCCGTACGGCGGCGGGACGGACGACGCGCCGATCTGGCCCTGCGCGCCTGCCCCCTGGCGGGCGCCGACGGGCAGGCCCGGGTCTACGTGGTCACCGCGGCCCACGACGAGCGGACGCGGATGCTGGGCGAGCTGGCGTTCGAGCAGGCGTCCATCTCGATGTCCGTCTTCGACATGGGGCAGCGCTATCTGCGCATGAACGAGGCGGGCTGCCGGGTCATGGGCCGGCCCGAGGCGGAGTTCCTGCACCGCCACTTCCCCGACACCGTGGAGGACGCCGAGCACAGCCGCGGCTTCCTGCACCATCTGAAGCTCGTGGTGGAGACCGGGGAACCGCTCCACTACGAGAGCTGGACCCGCTCCCCGTCCGGTCGCCGCATGCACGCCTGGAACACCGAGATGTGGCCGGTGCGGGACTCCTCGGGCGAACTCATCGGCACCGCGCTGGCCGCGTTCGACAGCAGCGAGCAGCACTGGGCCCGGCAGCGGCTGGCGATGCTGAACGAGGCCGCCGAGAGCATCGGCACCCAACTCGACGTCGTGCACACCGCCCGGGAACTGGCCGAACTGGTGGTGCCCCGGCTCGCGGACTTCGCCAGCGTGGACCTGCTGGACTCGGTCCTGCAGGGTGAGGAACCCGCCGTCGGCGTGGTCGGCGCCGACGTGGTGCTGCGCCGGGCCGCCCACCACTCGCTCACTCCCGGGGTGCCGGAGGCCGCGATCGACCTCGGCGCGGAGGACGTCTACCCGCCCGAGTCGCCGCCCGCGCGTGCCCTGGCCACCGGCACCTGTGTGCTCACCCGGACCGGCGAGGCCGACCTCGACACCTGGCTCGCCCGGCACGAGGCCCGCACCGCCGTGCTGACCGGCGCCGAGCGGCCGGAGTTCTCGCTGATGGCCGTCCCCCTGATCGCCCGCGGTACGACGCTGGGCGTGGCCGTCCTCGTCCGGGCCCTCACCCCCGAGGCGCCCGACGCCTTCGACCGCGACGACGTCTCCCTGGCCCAGGAGCTGGCCAGCCGTGCCGCCGTGTGCGTCGACAACGCCCGCCGCTACACCCGCGAGCGGACCACCGCCCTCGCCCTGCAACGCAGCCTGCTGCCGCAGGCGGTGACCGGGCAGGCCGCGGTCGAGTGCGCCTCCCGCTATCTGCCGGCGCTGTCCGAGGCGGGCGTGGGCGGCGACTGGTTCGACGTGATCCCGCTGTCCGGGACCCGGGTGGCGCTGGTCGTCGGGGACGTCGTCGGCCACGGCATCCACGCCTCCGTGACCATGGGACGGCTCCGTACGGCGGTGTGGACCCTCGCCGACGTCGACCTGCCGCCGGACGAACTGCTCACCCACCTCGACGACCTGGTCGGCCACCTCGCCGGCGGCGACGACCAGGCGGCCGGCGAGTTCGGCGCGACCTGCCTGTACGCGGTGTACGACCCGGTGTCCCGGCGCTGCACGGTCGCCGCCGCCGGCCATCCGCCGCCCGTCGTCCTGCTGCCCGACGGGACGGTCGAGGCCGTCGAGATGACCGCGGGGCCGATGCTCGGCGTCGGCGGGCTGCCCTTCGAGGCCAGGGAACTTCAGCTTCCGGAAGGTTCCGTCCTGGCCCTCTACACGGACGGCCTCATCGAGGCCCGCGACTTCGACGTGGACGCGGGCACGGAGGCCCTGCGCGTCGCGGTCGCTGCACCCGCCGAGACGCTGGAGGACATCTGCGACACCGTCCTCAAGTCCCTGCTCCCCGACAGCCCGGCCGACGACGTGGCCCTGCTCATCGCCCGCACCCGTGCCCTGGACGCCGACCAGGTGGCCGTGTGGGACCTGCCCGCCGACCCGGCGATGGTGGCCACCGCGCGGCAGTACGCCACCGACCAGCTGACCGGCTGGGGGCTCGACGAGGCCGCGTTCGTCACGGAACTCGTGGTCAGCGAACTGGTCACCAACGCCATCCGCTACGGCGGCGCCCCCATCCAGCTCCGGCTCATCCGCGACCGCGCCCTCATCTGCGAGGTCTCCGACGCCAGCAGCACCTCGCCCCACCTGCGCCGGGCCCGCACCTACGACGAGGGCGGCCGTGGCCTGCTGCTGGTCGCCCAGCTGACGCAGCGGTGGGGGACGCGCCCGAGCGGGACGGGGAAGACGATCTGGGCGGAGCAGGCGTTGCCGGTCGTCTGAGGACGGCGTTGCCGGTCAGTCGGCCGACGCCGCCCACCCCGTCGCCGTGATCCGTGCCGCGTCGGCGGGCCGCGCCTCGTCGAAGAGGACGGTGCGGCCCGCCTCGACGCGCAGGCCGTCGACGTATGCCCCACGGCCCACGTACAGCCGGTCGGTGGTGTACCGCCAGCGCAGGGTGAGCCTCGGGTCCGCAGGGAGGGTCGCCGTGAGCCGGTGCCAGGTGCGGCCCGACCAGCCGGTGACCCGGCCGGACAGGTGCTCCTCGGGCTCCTCGCCGCGCCGGTCGGTGGTGAACGGGACCGGCTGCCAGGTCGCGCCGCCGTCCGTCGAGGACTCCAGGACCAGGCCGTCGGCCGCCGGTTCGGTGTCCCACCACAGGGCGCAGCGCAGCCGCGCCGCGCCGGTGGACGTGTCGAGCGCGGGCAGCGTGAGCGTCGCGGTCGTGGAGCTCGCCATCCCGGAGAACCAGGCGGTACGTCCGCGTACGGGCCGTACCGGTACGGCCCGCGCCAGATGGTTCGCGGCGGCGACCCGGGGCGCGGAGCCGGAGCGCCAACCGCGCACCGGGTGGACCGAGTTGCCGAGCAGGACGAGGAAGGAGTCGGTGGTCGGGTCGAGGACGAGGGAGGTGCCGGTGAAGCCGGTGTGGCCCGCGGTGCGCGGGGTGGCCATCGCGCCCATGTACCAGTGCTGGTAGAGCTCGAAGCCGAGGCCGTGCTCGTCGCCGGGGAAGGCGGTGTTGAAGTCGGTGAACATCAGCTCCACCGACTCCGGCCGCAGGATGCGCGCCCGGCCGTAGGAGCCGCCGTTGAGCAACGTGCGGCCGAGCACGGCGAGGTCCCACGCGCAGGAGAACACCCCCGCGTGCCCGGCGACCCCGCCGAGGCCGTACGCGTTCTCGTCGTGCACCTCGCCCCACACCAGCCCCCGGTCCAGCCCCGACCACGGCTTGCGGGCGTCCTCGGTCGCCGCGATCCTCGGTCGCCAGGAGGCCGGGGGATTGAAGCGAGTGCGGTGCATCCCGAGTGGAGCGGTGATCTCCTTTCGGAGCAGTGCGTCAAGACGGAGAGCGCTGATCTTCTCCAGCACCAGCTGAAGCGAGATCAGATTGAGGTCGGAGTACAGATACCTGCTCCCCGGCGCGCTGACCGGCGCCTCGTCCCAGATCAGCCGCAGCTTCCCCTCGTACGTCGGCGCGTTGTACAGCGGAATCCACGCCCGGAACCCCGACGTGTGCGTCAGCAGCTGCCGTACCGTGACGTCCTGCTTGCCCGCACCGGCGAACTCCGGCAGATACGAGGCGACCGTCGCCTCCAGCTCCAGCGCTCCCCGCTCGATCTGCTGCACGGCCAGGATCGAGGTGAACAGCTTGGACACCGAGGCCAGGTCGAAGACGGTGTCCTCGGCCATCGGTATCTGCTCCTCGGCCGGGAACTCGACGCCGGTGTCGCTCTTCTCGTCGTACGCCGCGTACCGCACCGCCATCCCGACCGGCTCGTGCAACGCCACGGTCCCGCCCCGCCCGGCGAGCAGCACGGCCCCCGCGTACCACGGGTGCCTGGGGGAGGGGCCGAGGAAGGCCTCGGCGTCGGTGACCAGTTGGCGCAGGTGCGAGCCGAGCAGCCCGGCGCGCTCCGGGGAGCCGTGGCGCAGAGTGGGGTGACCGTTCCCCGGAGTGGCGGCCGCGGCCGGTCCCGCGGGCAAGGGCGCGAGGGTCAGGGCTCCGCCCAGGGCCACGGCGGCTCGGCCGAGTTGACGGCGGGTCACCGCTCTGTCTGCCATGCCTTCGGTCATCGAGGATCCTCCCGAACGTGGGTCGGCCGCGCACGTACCCGAAAGCATGTCCGCGCGCCGCCCCGATAAATCTGACGCTCTGTCAGGAAACCTCTTCCGTCGTCCGGAGGACTGCGGCATCCTGCGCCCATGCAGACGGAGCTGAGCAAGCAACTGGGAGTCGAGCACGCCCTCTTCGGCTTCACGCCGTTCCCCGCCGTCGCCGCGGCCATCAGCCGGGCCGGCGGCTTCGGAGTGCTCGGCGCGGTCCGCTACACCGCCCCCGACGACCTCAAGCGCGACCTGGACTGGATCGAGGCGCACGCCGAGGGCCGGCCCTACGGCCTGGACGTCGTGATGCCCGCGACGAAGGTCGAGGGCGTCACCGAGGCCGACGTGGAGGCGATGATCCCGCAGGGGCACCGGCGGTTCGTCGAGGAGACCCTCGCCAAGTACGGCGTACCGGAACTTCCCGAGGGCGAGGCGTCCGGGTGGCGCATCACCGGCTGGATGGAGCAGGTCGCCCGCACACAGCTCGACGTCGCCTTCGACTACCCGATCCGGCTGCTGGCGAACGCCCTCGGCTCACCGCCCGCCGATGTCGTCCGGCGCGCCCACGACCGGGGCGTCCTGGTCGCCGCGCTCGCGGGCAGCGCCCGGCACGCCCGCAAGCACAGGGACGCCGGGATCGACATCGTCGTGGCCCAGGGGTACGAGGCGGGCGGCCACACCGGCGAGATCGCCTCCATGGTGCTCACGCCCGAGGTCGTCGAGGCCGTCGACCCGCTGCCCGTGCTGGCCGCCGGAGGCATCGGCAGCGGACAGCAGGTGGCCGCCGCGCTGGCCCTCGGCGCGCAGGGTGTGTGGACGGGCTCCATCTGGCTGACCACCACCGAGGCCGACCTGCACTCCCCGGCCCTGACCCGCAAGCTCCTCGCGGCCGGTTCCGGCGACACCGTCCGCTCCCGCGCCCTGACCGGCAAGCCCGCCCGCCAGTTGCGCACCGAGTGGACCGACGCCTGGGACGACCCCGCCGGACCGGGCACCCTCCCCATGCCCCTCCAGGGCCTCCTGGTCGCCGAGGCCGTCTCGCGCATCCAGAAGTACGAGGTCGACCCCCTGCTCGGCACGCCCGTCGGTCAGATCGTCGGCCGGATGACCAGCGAACGCAGCGTGAGGGCCGTCTTCGACGACCTCACCCGCGGCTTCGAGCGGGCCGTCGACCGCATCAACCGCATCGCCGGAAGGAGCGGCCCGTCATGAACCACCCCACCGGCTTCTGGGCCCAGGCCACCGCCGACCCCGACCGCCGCGTCCTCGTCGCACCCGACGGCGAGGAGTGGACCGCCGGACGCCTGCACGCCACCGCCAACCGCCTGGTGCACGGCCTGCGTGCCGCTGGGCTGGAACGCGGCGACGCCTTCGCGGTCGTGCTGCCCAACGGACCCGAGTTCCTCACGGCGTATCTGGCCGCCACGCAGGCGGGGTTCTACCTGGTCCCCGTCAACCACCACCTCGTCGGCCCCGAGATCGCCTGGATCGTCGCCGACTCCGGCGCCAAGGTGCTCATCGCCCACGAACGGTTCGCCGACCCCGCCCGCCGGGCCGCCGACGAGGCGGGCCTTCCGCCCACCCACCGGTACGCGGTCGGCACGCCCGCGGGCTTCCGGCCGTACGCCGAACTCCTCGACGGGCAACCCGAGTCGCCGCCCGCCGACCGCACCCTCGGCTGGGTCATGAACTACACCTCGGGCACCACCGGCCGTCCCCGCGGCATCCGCCGCCCCCTGCCCGGCAGGCTCCCGGAGGAGTCCTACCTCGGCGGCTTCCTCGGCATCTTCGGCATCAAGCCGCACGACGACAACGTCCACCTCGTCTGCTCGCCGCTGTACCACACGGCCGTCCTGCAGTTCGCCGGCGCCTCGCTGCACATCGGGCACCGCCTGGTCGTGATGGACAAGTGGACGCCCGAGGAGATGCTCCGCCTGATCGACACCCACACGTGCACGCACACGCACATGGTCCCGACCCAGTTCCACCGGCTGCTGGCGCTCCCGGAGGACGTCCGGCGGTCGTACGACGTCTCCTCCATGCGGCACGCCATCCACGGCGCCGCGCCCTGCCCGGACCACGTCAAACGGGCCATGATCGACTGGTGGGGCCCCTGTGTCGAGGAGTACTACGCGGCCAGCGAGGGCGGCGGAGCCTTCGCCACCGCCGAGGACTGGCTGAAGAAGCCCGGCACGGTCGGCAAGGCGTGGCCCATCAGCGAACTCGCGATCTTCGACGACGACGGCAACCGGCTGCCGCCCGGCGAACTCGGCACCGTCTACATGAAGATGAGCACGGGCGGATTCTCGTACCACAAGGACGACGACAAGACCCGCAAGAACCGCATCGGCGACTTCTTCACCGTCGGCGACCTCGGCTGTCTCGACGAGGACGGTTACCTCTTCCTCCGCGACCGCAAGATCGACCTGATCATCTCCGGCGGCGTCAACATCTACCCGGCCGAGATCGAGTCCGTTCTGCTCGCCCATCCCGCCGTCGCCGACGCCGCCGCCTTCGGCATCCCGCACGACGACTGGGGCGAGGAGGTGAAGGCGGTCGTCGAACCGGCCCCCGGCCACGAACCCGGCCCCGACCTCGCCGCCGCCCTCCTCGCCCACTGCGCCGACCGGCTGGCCGGATACAAACGCCCCAAGAGCGTCGACTTCATCGCCGAGATGCCCCGCGACCCCAACGGCAAGCTGTACAAACGGCGGCTGCGGGAGCCGTACTGGGAGGGGCGGGCTCGGGCGATGTGACGGGGCATGACGCGAGCGCACAACGGCCACACGGACAGCCGTGTCCAGTCGGCGAACTGGGCCGGGTGCGGGTTCGACTTGACCTGGTCCGGACACGGAACGAGGATCGACGGACATGACGCCCGGACACGGCAGCACGGTTGACGGGGTGCTGCGGCGCAGCGCCCGCCGCACCCCGGCGCGCGTCGCGGTCGAGTACCGCGACCGCCGCTGGACGTACGAGGAGCTCGACGCGGCCGTCTCCCGGGCGGCGCGCCTCCTGCTCGGCGAGGGCCTCGCCCCCGGCGACCGGGTCGGCGCCTACGGCCACAACTCCGACGCCTACCTCATCGGCTTCCTCGCCTGCGCCCGCGCCGGCCTGGTGCACGTGCCGGTCAACCAGAACCTGACGGGCGACGACCTGACGTACATCGTCCAGCAGTCCGGCAGCGGGCTGGTCCTCGCCGACCCGGACCTGGCCGATCGACTGCCCGACGGTGTACGGGTGTTGCCGCTGCGGGACGCCGACGACTCACTGCTCGCCCGGTTGCCGTCCACGGCCCCCCACGACGGTCCGGAGCCGCGCGCCGAGGACCTGACGCAGTTGCTCTACACGTCGGGCACGACGGCCCTGCCCAAGGGCGCGATGATGACGCACCGCGCGCTGGTGCACGAGTACCTCAGCGCGATCACCGCCCTCGACCTCGGCGCGGGCGACCGGCCGGTGCACGCGCTGCCGCTGTACCACTCGGCGCAGATGCATGTCTTCCTGCTGCCGTACCTCGCCGTCGGGGCGACGAACATCATCCTGGACGCGCCGGACGGCGACCGGCTCTTCGACCTGATCGAGGCCGGGCGGGTGGACAGCCTGTTCGCACCGCCCACCGTGTGGATCGGCCTGGCGAACCGGCCCGACTTCGCGACCCGCGACCTGAGCGGACTGCGCAAGGCGTACTACGGGGCGTCGATCATGCCGGTGCCCGTCCTGGAGCGGCTGCGGGAGCGGTTGCCGGAACTGGCGTTCTACAACTGCTTCGGCCAGAGCGAGATCGGCCCCCTGGCCACGGTCCTCGGACCCGACGAGCACCAGGGCAGGCTCGACTCCTGCGGTCGGCCGGTGCTCTTCGTGGACGCCCGGGTCGTCGACGAGGACGGCAAGGACGCGCCCGACGGCACACCCGGCGAGATCGTCTACCGTTCCCCGCAGCTGTGCGAGGGTTACTGGAACAAACCGGACGAGACCGCCGAGGCCTTCCGTGACGGCTGGTTCCACTCCGGCGACCTCGCGGTGCGGGACGCGGAGGGCTACTTCACGATCGTCGACCGGGTGAAGGACGTCATCAACTCCGGTGGCGTGCTGGTCGCCTCACGGCAGGTCGAGGACGCCCTCTACACCCATGACTCGGTCGCCGAGGTCGCCGTGGTCGGTCTGCCCGACGAGAAGTGGATCGAGGCGATCACCGCCGTCGTCGTCCCGCGCGGCGAGGTGACGGAGGCGGAGCTGATCGCCCACGCGCGCGCGAAGCTGCCGCACTTCAAGGCACCGAAGCGGGTGGTGTTCGTGGACGCGCTGCCGCGCAACGCCAGCGGCAAGATCCTCAAACGGGAGCTGCGGGGCCGGTTCGGCGACGGCTGAGTCAGCTCGGGCGCAGGTCCACGATCCGCCTGATCTTCCCCACGGACCGCTCCAGCGACTCCGGTTCGACGATCTCCACCGCCACCGACACGCCGATGCCGTCCTTCACGGCCGCCGCGATGGCCCGCGCCGCGGCCTTTCGCGTCTCGGCGGTCGCGTCCGGGCGGGCCTCCGCCCGGACGGTCAAGGAGTCCAGTCTCCCCTCGCGGGTCAGACGCAGCTGGAAGTGCGGGGCCACGCCGGGCGTGCGGAGCACGATCTCCTCGATCTGGGTGGGGAAGAGGTTCACGCCGCGCAGGATCACCATGTCGTCGCTGCGGCCGGTGACCTTCTCCATACGGCGGAAGGCGCGGGCCGTGCCCGGCAGCAGCCGCGTCAGGTCCCGGGTCCGGTACCGGATCACGGGCATGGCCTCCTTGGTGAGCGAGGTGAAGACCAACTCGCCCCGCTCGCCGTCGGGCAGCACCTCACCGGTGACCGGGTCGACGATCTCCGGGTAGAAATGGTCCTCGTGCACATGCAGACCGTCCTTGGTCCCCACGCACTCCTGGGCGACCCCCGGGCCGATCACCTCCGACAGCCCGTAGATGTCCACCGCGTCGATCGCGAACCGCTCCTCGATCTCCCGCCGCATGCCCTCCGTCCAGGGCTCGGCCCCGAAGATCCCCACCCGCAGGGAGGTGCTCTGCGGATCGACGCCCTGCCGCTCGAACTCGTCCAGCAGCGTGAGCATGTACGACGGCGTGACCATGATGAGGCCGGGCTTCAGGTCCTGGATCAGCTGCACCTGACGGGCCGTCATGCCGCCGGACGCGGGAATGACCGTACAGCCGAGCCGCTCGGCACCGTAGTGGGCGCCCAGGCCGCCGGTGAACAGCCCGTACCCGTACGCCACATGCACCGTGTCGCCCGGCCGGCCGCCCGCCGCCCGGATCGAACGGGCCACCACGTCGGCCCACATCGACAGGTCGTTGTCCGTGTACCCGACGACCGTCGGGCGCCCGGTGGTGCCGCTCGACGCGTGGATACGGCGGACGCGCTCCCGGGGCACGGCGAACATCCCGTCCGGGTAGTGCTCGCGCAGGTCGGCCTTGGTGGTGAAGGGGAAGCGGGCGAGGTCGGTGAGGGAGCGGCAGTCGTCGGGGTGGACTCCGGCCTTGTCGAAGGACTGCCGGTAGAAGGGCACGTTGGCGTAGGCGTGCCCCAACTGCGCCCGCAGTCGCTCCAGTTGCAGTTCCCGCAGCTCGTCCGCACCCAGCCGTTCTCCCGCGTCCAGCAGGTCCGTCGTCTCCGCCATGGGACCTCTCCTTACCAACCGCAGCAATCCGGGCGACCGATCATTCGGTCGAGGTTGTGTGGATCAGTAATCCAGCCCGGCGTGGTGGAGGCAAGTGCTCCGCCCGCACTTTCTCCGGCGGGCGGAAGTCTGTTGTGCAGGGGCATCACCGGCCCGGAGGATGATCGGCATGCCCACCTTCAGCGCCCCCGACGGAACCCGGCTCGCCTACCATCTGCGCGGCGACGGCGACCCCCTGGTCGTTCTGCCCGGCGGCCCCATGCGGCCCTGCGCCTACCTCGGTGACCTGGGCGGACTCGCCGCCCACCGCCGACTGGTCCTGCTCGACCTGCGCGGCACCGGCGACTCCGCGACGCCCGCGGATCCGGCGACGTACCGCTGCGACCGCCTCGTGGGCGACGTGGAGGCGCTGCGGGCTCACCTGGGACTGGAGCGGATGGACCTGCTCGGCCACTCGGCGGGCGGCAGCCTGGCCATGCTGTACGCGGCCCGCCATCCCGACCGGGTCGCACGGCTGGCGCTGATCACCGCGACGCCGTGGGCGCTCGGCATGCCCGCGACGACCGAGGACCGGCTGGCCGCCGCACGGTTGCGGGAGGGGGAGCCGTGGTTCGCGGAGGCGTACCCGGCGTTCGCGAGCTGGCTGCTGGAGGGCGGCGACTTCGACCCGAGGTTCATCCCGTTCTTCTACGGCCGCTGGGACGAGGCGGCCGCCGCGCATGCCCGGCGGGACGAGGAGGAGGGCAACGAAGAGGCCGCGCACCGGTACGGCTCCGAGGGCGCCTACGACCCACCCGCGACCCGCGCCGCACTCGCCACGCTGCCCGCCCCGGTCCTCGTGTACTGCGGCGATCTCGACGGCGGCCCGCGCCCCGACCTCGCCCGCCGCACGGCCGAGGCCTTCCCGAACGCCGAGGTCGCCGTGCAGCCGGGCGCGGGACACTATCCATGGGTGGACGACCCGGAGTGGTTCGTGGGACGCACTGCGGATTTCTTCGCCGGGAAAGGGAAGGGCGAGTAGCCGATCCGGGCGCAGGGCTGCACCGTGGAGTCGTACGGCGCCGGCGAGATCGACGAGTACCTGTCCGTCAACACACCGCCGGTCCCCGGCTCGCCGTACGGGGATCTGCCGGGCAGTCCCTGGTGTCCTGCGCCGGTGGTCCGTCGTTAGATCTTGCATGAGTTCTTCTGCCGGGGTGCCGGTGCCGCGTCGTGGTCCGAAGCTGGAACCGCTGCTGCTCGGCGATGACGAACGTGCTGTTCTGGAACGCTGGACGAGGCGGGCGAACTCTGCCCAGGCGCTGGCGTTACGGGCGCGGATCGTGCTGGCCTGTGCCGGCCCCTGACGTCCCGCCCATCGTCGAGGTGGCCCGCCACCTGCGGATTGCCGCGGACGCGGTCCGCAAATGGCGGCGGCGGTTCCTCGCCGAGCGGCTGGACGGCCTGGCCGACGAGCCCCGGCCGGGGCGTCCGCCCACCATCGGTGTCGACCAGGTCGAAGCGGTCGTGATCGCCACACTGGAGGAGATCCCGAAGAACGCCACGCACTGGTCGCGCAAATCGATGGCCGAGCACAGCGGCCTGTCCAAGTCCACAGTTGGCCGGATCTGGCGGAAGTTCCAGCTCAAGCCGCATCTGACGGACACCTTCAAGTTGTCGACGGACCCGTTGTCCGTGGAGAAGGTCTACGACGTCGTCGGCCTGTACTTCAACCCGCCCGAGGGCGCGGTAGTCCTCTCAGTGGACGAGAAGTCGCAGATCCAGGCCCTGGACCGATCCCGGCCTGTGCTGCCGATAATGCCGGGCATGCCCGAGCGGCGCACCCACGACTACGTCCGCAACGGGCTGACCACACTGTCGCCGCGTTCGACGTGGCCACCGGCGAGGCCATCAGCGCCTTGCACCGCCGGCACCGGGCGGCGGAGTTCAAGAAGTTCCTGATCCGGATCGACAAGGAGGTGCCCGCGCACCTGCAGGTCCACCTGATCTGCGACAACTACGGCACCCACAAGAACGTGCAGGCCCTCGAAGCCGACATCCGCCGCTGGGTCAAGGACTGGAACGAGGATCCCAAGCCGTTCATCTGGACGAAGACCGCCGAAGAGATCCTCGAATCCCTCGCCCACTTCTGCCGACGGATTTCAGGCGCAGGACACTAGCCGTCCGCCGCCACGGCCACGTCCCGCGCCCAGCGGTAGTCCGCCTTGCCGCTGGGCGAGCGGCGGATGGAGTCGGTGATGACGAGCTGGCGTGGGATCTTGTAGCCCGCGAGACGGTCCCGGCAGTGGGTCTGGATGTCTGCCAACGTCGGCCTCCGGGCGCCCTCGCGCACCTGCACGACCGCCGCGACATGGTTGCCCCACTTCGCGTCCGGCACCCCCGCCACCAGGGCGTCGTACACGTCGGGATGGGACTTCAGGGCCTGCTCGACCTCCTCGGGGTACACCTTCTCGCCCCCGGTGTTGATGCACTGCGAGCCACGGCCGAGGACGGTGACGACGCCCTCCTCGTCGACGGTGGCCATGTCGCCGAGCAGTACCCAACGCTCGCCGTCCTTCTCGAAGAAGGTCTCGGCGGTTTTCGCCGGGTCGTTGTAGTAGCCGAGCGGCACGTGGCCGCACTGGGCGATCCGGCCCACCTCGCCGACGGCCACCGTCTCGTGCGTCGCCGGATCCACCACCCGCGTACGGGGGTTGACGCGGATGCGGAAGCCCCGCTCGGGACCGGAGTCGTCCGTCGCCGTGCCGTTGAAGCCCGACTCGGAGGAGCCGAAGTTGTTCAGCAGCATCACGTGCGGGACGAGCGCCAGGAACTGCCGCCGGACCGTCTCCGACATGATCGCGCCGGACGACGACACGCTGAACAGCGAGGAGCAGTCCGTACCCTTCAGGGGCCCGGCGAGGGCGTCGATCAGCGGGCGCAGCATCGCGTCGCCGACCACCGACATGCTGGTGACCCTCTCCTTCTCGATGGTCCGCAGCACCTCCTCCGGCACGAACTTGCGGTGCAGCACGACCCGTTGCCCGAAGTCGAAGCCGATGAACGCCGTGAGGGTCGACGTGCCGTGCATCAGCGGGGGAGTGGGGAAGAACGTGATGCCAGACCCGCCCGCCGCGACCCGCTCGGCCAGCTCCTGAGGCTTCTTCACCGGCTCACCGGTCGGCGCCCCGCCGCCCAGCCCGGAGAAGAACAGGTCCTCCTGCCGCCACATCACGCCCTTGGGCATCCCCGTCGTACCGCCGGTGTAGATGATGAACTGGTCGTCCCCGGAGCGGTCCGGGAAACCGCGCTCCGGAGAACCGGCCGCCTCGGCCCGAGCGAACGGCACGCCCAGCGAGCCCCCCGCCCCCACCCGCACCAGATGCCGCACCTTCTGCACCCGGGGCAGCGCCGCCGCCACCCGGTCCGTGAACTCCGCGTCGAAGACCAGGGCCACCAGATCGGCGTCCCGGTAGAGATGGACCAGCTCCTCCTCGACATAGCGGTAGTTGACGTTCACCGGCACGATCCGAGCCTTCAGGCAACCCAGCACCGTCTGGAGGTACTCGACGCCGTTGTAGAGGTGCAGCCCGAGGTGCTCGCCGGGGCGGACGCCGCTGTCGAGCAGGTGGTGACCGATGCGGTTGGCGGCCGCGTCCAGCTCGGCGTACGTCAGCCGGCGCTCCGCGCCCGTGCCCGGGTGGTCGAGGTACACCAGCGCCTCGCGGTCCGGCACCACGTCCACGACCGACTCGAACAGGTCGGCAAGGTTGTACTCCACCGCTCCTCCTGACCTCGCTGCCCCTCGGTTGCCGGTCATCAGAGCAAAGGGCGACACAAGTGTGAAGGGCCCGCGCAGCAGAAATCTGACTGCCTGTCAGAAAACCCTTGAAGCGCCGACCCGCCTGCTGCAACCTGTTCTCGTTCCTGCGGACGCGCCCGACACGGCAGGACGGGGAGGACATCCATGGGTGGCACCGAACACCTCACCGTGCAGCGCGAAGGCGCCACACTGGTGCTCACGCTCAACCGGCCCGAGGCCAGGAACGCGCTCTCGCTGCCGATGCTCGTCGGCCTGTACGACGGCTGGATCGAGGCCGACGAGGACGACGCGATCCGCTCGATCGTGCTGACCGGCGCGGGCGGCGCCTTCTGCGCGGGCATGGACCTCAAGGCCCTGGCGGGGAGGGGGATGGAGGGCCAGCAGTACCGGGACCGGCTGAAGGCCGACCCCGACCTGCACTGGAAGGCCATGCTGCGCCACCACCGGCCCCGCAAACCGGTGATCGCCGCTGTCGAAGGGCACTGCGTCGCGGGCGGCACCGAGATCCTCCAGGGCACCGACATCCGCGTCGCGGGTGAGTCCGCGACCTTCGGACTGTTCGAGGTGCGGCGCGGACTCTTCCCGATCGGCGGCTCCACCGTCCGACTGCAACGCCAGATCCCCCGCACCCACGCCCTCGAAATGCTGCTCACCGGACGGCCGTACAGCGCCCGGGAGGCCGCGGACATCGGCCTGGTCGGCCATGTCGTCCCCGACGGCACCGCGCTGGCCAAGGCCCTTCAGATCGCCGAGCAGATCAACGCCTGCGGCCCGCTCGCCGTCGAGGCCGTCAAGGCGTCGGTGTACGAGACCGCCGAGATGACCGAGACCGACGGCCTCGCCGCCGAACTCAGGCGGGGCCGGCCGATCTTCGACACCGCCGACGCCAAGGAGGGCGCCCGCGCCTTCGCGGAGAAGCGACCGCCTGACTACAAGCGCGCGTAGCGCTGCGCTGGCTTGGGCCGGTTTGAGCTGCGGGCCGTCTCTGGCTGGTCGCGCCCACGCGGCGGAGCCGCATATGTCACTGCCCCGCGCCCCTTTCGGGGCGCTTCACGCACCCGACCTCCGGAGGAGGCACGCCCCCTGATGTCCGAAGTCCTCAAGGCGCCGCTGACCGTCGAATTCCCCTTCACCCGCTCCCTCGGTCCCGTCCAGAGCGCTTTCCTGACCGGACTGCGGGAACGGGCCGTCCTCGGTGTGCGAACCGCAGACGGCCGCACCCTCGTCCCACCCGTCGAGTACGACCCCGTCACCGCCGAGGAGATACGCGACCTCGTTGAGGTCGCCTCCACCGGCACCGTCACCACCTGGGCCTGGAACCACGCCCCCCGCCGAGGCCAGCCCCTCGACACCCCCTTCGCCTGGGCCCTGGTCCGCCTCGACGGCGCCGACACAGCCCTGCTGCACGCCCTCGACGCCCCGGGCCCGGAGCACGTCCACACGGGCATGCGGGTCCGCGTCCGCTGGGCGGAGCACCGCACCGGCGCCATCACCGACATCGCCTGCTTCGAGCCGTACGACGGCGAGAGCGCCCAACCCACCGGCCACACAGGCCAGTTCGAGGACCCGGTCACCGGCATCGTCGCGCACGCCCGGCTCGACTACACCTACAGCCCCGGCCGCGCCCAGTCCGCCTACATCAAGGCACTCTCGGACCGGCGGACCGTCGGCGAACGCTGCCCGTCCTGCCGCAAGGTGTACGTCCCACCCCGCGGCGCCTGCCCCACCTGCGGCGTCGCCACCGGGGAACAGGTCGAGGTCGGCCCGCGCGGCACGGTCACCACGTTCTGCATCGTCAACATCAAGGCGAAGAACCTGGACATCGAAGTCCCGTACGTCTACGCCCACATCGCCCTCGACGGAGCCGACCTCGCCCTGCACGGACGCATCGGCGGCATCCCGTACGACCAGGTCCGGATGGGCCTGCGGGTCGAACCCGTGTGGACCGAGGACAGCCGCTACCCCGACCACTACCGGCCCACCGGCGAACCCGACGCGGACTACGAGACCTACAAGGAGCTGCTGTGACCCGCGACATCGCCGTCGTCGCCTTCGCGCAGAACGGCCACCGGCGCACCAGCGACGAGTTCTCCGAGGTCGAGATGCTCATGCCGGTCCTGCACGAGGTGCTGGACCGCACCGGCCTGAAGACCGCCGACATCGGCTTCACCTGCTCCGGCTCCAGCGACTACCTCGCTGGCCGCGCCTTCTCCTTCACGCTCGCCCTGGACGGGGTGGGCGCCTGGCCGCCGATCTCCGAGTCGCACGTCGAGATGGACGGCGCCTGGGCGCTGTACGAGGCGTGGACCAAGCTGCTGACGGGGGAGACGGACACCGCCCTCGTGTACGCGTACGGCAAGTCCTCGCCCGGCCCCGTACGGGACGTCCTCACCCGCCAGCTCGACCCCTACTACGTCGCCCCGCTGTGGCCCGACTCCGTCGCCCTCGCCGCCCTCCAGGCCCAGGCGCTCATCGACGCGGGCGAGACCGACGAGCCCGCCCTCGCGGCCGTGGCGGCCCGCAGCCGCGCGGCGGCCCAGGACAACCCGCACGCCCAGCTGCGGGGTCCGGTGCCGCACGGGGAGTACGTCGTACGGCCCCTGCGCACCGGCGACTGCCCGCCCATCGGCGACGGTGCCGCCGCCGTGATCCTCGCCGCCGGGGAGCGCGCCCGCGAGCTGTGCGCCCACCCCGCCTGGATCCGCGGCATCGACCACCGCATCGAGGCGCACGGCCTCGGCGTCCGTGACCTCACCGACTCGCCCTCCACCCGCCTGGCCGCCGAGCGGGCCGGAGCCTTCGAACGCCCCGTCGACACGGCCGAGCTGCACGCACCCTTCACCGCCCAGGAGATCGTCCTGCGCAAGGCGCTGCGCCTCGACGACACCGTGTCCGTCAACCCGTCCGGCGGCGCGCTCGCCGCCCACCCGATCATGGCCGCCGGTCTCGTCCGCATCGGCGAGGCGGCCACGCGCATCCACCGGGGCGAGTCCGACCGGGCCCTCGCCCACGCCACGTCCGGCCCCTGTCTGCAACAGAACCTGGTCGCCGTACTCGAAGGGGATTCCCGATGAGCAAGGAGCCCGTGGCCGTCGTAGGCGTCGGCCAGACCAAGCACGTGGCGGCACGCCGGGACGTCTCCATCGCCGGGCTCGTCCGGGAGGCGGCCCGAAGGGCCCTCGACGACGCCGAACTGACCTGGGCCGACATCGACGCCGTGGTCATCGGCAAGGCGCCCGACTTCTTCGAGGGCGTGATGATGCCGGAGCTGTATCTGGCGGACGCGCTGGGCGCGGTCGGCAAGCCGATGCTCCGGGTGCACACCGCGGGCTCGGTCGGTGGCTCCACCGCCCTGGTCGCCGCCCAGCTCGTCGCCGCCCGCGTGCACGCCACCGTCCTCACCCTCGCCTTCGAGAAGCAGTCCGAGTCCAACGCCATGTGGGGCCTGTCCCTGCCGATCCCGTTCCAGCAGCCGCTGCTGGCCGGGGCGGGCGGCTTCTTCGCCCCGCACGTGCGGGCGTACATGCGGCGCAGCGGCGCACCCGACGCGATCGGCTCGCTCGTGGCGTACAAGGACCGGCGCAACGCCCTGAAGAACCCCTACGCCCATCTCCACGAGCACGACATCACCCTGGAGAAGGTCCAGGCCTCGCCGATGCTCTGGGACCCGATCCGCTACTCGGAGACCTGCCCGTCCTCCGACGGCGCCTGCGCCATGGTCCTCACCGACCGCGCGGGAGCCGCCCGCGCCCCCCGCCCGCCCGCCTGGATGCTCGGCGGCGCGATGCGCAGCGAACCCACCCTCTTCGCGGGGAAGGACTTCGTCTCGCCGCGGGCCGGCCGGGACTGCGCCGCCGACGTCTACCGGCAGGCCCAGATCGCCGACCCGCGCCGGGACATCGACGCCGCCGAGATCTACGTACCGTTCTCCTGGTACGAGCCGATGTGGCTGGAGAACCTCGGCTTCGCCGCCGAGGGCGAGGGCTGGAAGCTCACCGAGTCCGGGGTGACCGAACTGGACGGGGACCTGCCGGTCAACATGTCGGGCGGCGTGCTGTCCACCAACCCCATCGGCGCCTCCGGCATGATCCGCTTCGCGGAGGCGGCCCTGCAGGTGCGCGGGCTGGCGGGCGACCACCAGGTGGACGGCGCCCGCAAGGTGCTCGGGCACGCGTACGGCGGCGGCTCGCAGTTCTTCTCGATGTGGCTGGTGGGAGCGCAGCCGCCGGACGCCTGAAAGGTCCCCCTCACGTGGCCTGTTGACACCGGGGGCCGATCGCTAGGCTGGCCGCGGACGACGAGTCGGGAGGAGCACGGACGTGGCCGAGACCACCACCCAGCAGCAGCCGCTCATGGGCTGGGACAAGCCGGAACTGGACCTGAGCAACGCCGAATGGCAGTCCAGCAGCCGCGGCCTGGGGGATGTCCAGATCGCCTTTGTCGAGGGCTTCATCGCCATGCGCAACAGCGGCCGCCCGGAGAGCCCCTCCCTGATCTTCACCCCCGACGAGTGGGGCGCGTTCGTGTCGGGCGCGCGCGAAGGCGAGTTCGACCTGACCTGAGGCCGCCCGGGCGAACCGGGTGGACGGGCCGATCCGGGGGTGTTCCGCCCGATTTTCCGGACACGCGTCCCTGTGAGCCCTCCCCGGGCCGAGGCCTGAGCGAGGCTGGCCCCGGGAAGGGGTGGGTCGCCACTCCGGAGGTGAGGAACATGAACACCCTGCCGGTCATCGCGGCGTTCGACGGGTCGGACGACAGCCTGCGGGCCCTGGACTGGGCCCTCGACGCCGCCCGCAGGCGCGGCGCGCCGCTGCGGGTGGTGCATGTGCGGCAGTACGCCGTCCGGGTGCCCGCCGGTGTCGAGGTCGCCCGGCTGCCGGAGCCGGAGGACGACCCGGTGCTCGCCCGGGCCCGCGCGTACGTCGCCGAGCGCGCCGAGGGGCTGCTCGTGGAGTACCTCGGCCCGGAGGGCACACCGGCCGCCGTGCTGCCCGAACTGGGCGCCGAGGCCCAGCTGTTGGTGCTCGGCGCGCGGGGCCGGGGCGGCTTCGCGAGGCTCCTGCTCGGCTCCAACGGCCTCGCGGTGGCCCGGGACGCCGAGTGCCCGGTCGTCGTGGTGCCCCGGCCCGGCCGCGAGGTCGACGACGCCCCGCCGCAGGAACCGGGACCCCGGGTGGTCGTCGGCCTCAACGTGGACGGCCCGGACGACGCCGCCCTCGCCTTCGCATTCCAGGAGGGCGCCCTGCGCGACGCCCGCCTGCAGGTGGTCGCCGCCTACCCGTGGCCGGTGCAGCTCTGGGCGGGTGGCGCGGGCGAGCTGCTGCCGACCGGCATCGACCAGGACGCCGTCGAGAGCGAGACACGCGTCCTCGCGGAGGGCTTCCTCGCCCCGCACCGCCGGCGCCACCCCGACGTCCGGGCGGAACCGTACGTGGCCCCCGGCGACGCCGCCGCCCACCTCGTGGCGAACTCCCTGGACGCCGACCTGGTCGTCGTCGGCCGCCACCGCCGCCGCCTGCTCGCCCCCGCCCGCATGATGGGCTCGGTCACCCTTGCCGTACTGCTGCACGCGGCGAGCCCGGTGGCGGTGGTGCCGCCCGCGCCGCCGGAGGAGTGAAGCCACCCGCGAGCTAATGATTGCCTCGGCCCATATCATTAGCGCCATGCAGGACTCGACCAGCGGGGACGCCCGGCTCGCGCTCGACCTCGCCCTGACCATCCGGCACGACGGACACGGCGGCGTCGCCGACGACCTGACCGACTCCGAGGGGCTCACCACCTGGGTGCGCTCCCATCCCGACGCCCTGCCCGGCGCCGGTGCCTCCACCGCCGACGCCGAGACGCTCGCCGCCGTCCGCGAGGTGCGCGCGGCCGTCCGCGCCCTCTTCGCCCGCGCGGTACGCCCGGCCGCCCCGAGCCCCGCCGACGCGGCCCGCCTGCTGCCCGTACCGGAAGCCCTGGCCCGCCTGAACGCCGCGGCCGCCCGCGTCCCCACCGTTCCCGTCCTGCACTGGCCCGACGACGCCGAACCCGCCGTACACCACCACTCCGCACACGGTGACCATGACCTCGCGGCAGTGCTCGCGCGGGCCGCCATCGCCTTCCTCGCGAGCCCCGAACGCCACCGGCTGCGCGCCTGCCACGCCCCTCGCTGCGTGCGCTACTTCCTGAAGGAGCACCCCCGGCAGGAGTGGTGCAAACCGTCCTGCGGCAACCGCGCCCGGGTGGCCCGCCACCACGAACGGCACAAAAAGTCCGTCTAGCCGCCGACCTCCGCCGCAACGGAGTCCCGCCTGCCCGACGCCGACGACCTGCGGGCACGTACCATGGCGGCATGTCGTTCCTCCGCCGCCGCAGTGCCACCCCCGCCGGGCCCGACTTCGACGTGCTGGCCATGGACCCGGGCGACTGGCCCGGCAATCTGGGCGCGGGCCTGCTGCCCGCCCCCGACGGCACCTGCCAGGGCGTCTTCCTGCGCTACGACCTGTTCGGCGGCCGCGGCCCCGCGATGATCATCGGCAACCTGCCCGAGGGCTCCCCGGCCCGCGAGGTCGCCGAGGGGCAGGTCCCGTTCGAGGTGGCCCAGCTGCTGCTGGCCCTGGAGAACGACGAGGAGGTGACGGTCGTCGGCACCGAGGACGTGCCGGTGATGCAGGGCGACAATCTCCTCATCGTGCGCCGCCTGAAGCTCTCCGAGAGCCGGATCTCCTGCGTGCAGTTCGACCGCAGCGACAACGTCCTGGTCACCATCGCCGCCTGGGACCGCCCCATCACCGACGACCTGTACACCCTGCTGAAGCCGCTCCCGGCGGAACTGTTCCAGCAGGGCTGAGCCGCTACGACGACACCGTCACGTCGGCCGCCCGGACGCAGCCGGTACGGCAGCGGGGACACCGGCTGGGCGGGCACTCCCGCCGGGTAGGCGGACGGCCGGGTAGGCGCGGCCGTACACCGGGACGCCGTCCAGACCGTGCTTCGGCGTGATGACCAGGCCCTTCGCGGGGACCGCGGTCGGCGCCCTCGCCGGGTTGCGCAACCACGCCTGCTGCCCCAGGTACCAGATCGCCGTCCAGTCGCCCTGGCGTCCGGCCACCGCGAACTGCTGGCCCGTGGAGACCCTCGCCGGGCCCGGAAGGACACGTAGGTCGGGTCCTGCACGAGGTCCAGGACGCCCTCCCCGGCAAAGCAGCCTCCTGGGGCGGTTGGGCGCCATCATGCAACCCAGGAGGCGATTTCCCCGGTCAGGGCAGGGTTGTGGGAGTTTCGTGGCGGCGGCCGACGGGCCTGCGGGGCGTCAGCGGCGTACACCAATGAACCGGTCCGCGACGGCCCTGCCCCGGACGCGACGAGGTCCGCGGTGCGCCGCTGTCCTTGGCGCACCGCGAACCGTCATCCCCCTTCAGCGAGTGCCGACCGCCGCGCGCACGGCCCGGCGGGCCAGCTGGCAGTCGTCGTGCAGCCGCCGCAGCAGCAGCCGCTGCTCCTCGCCGGACGGCGCGGCACCCGGATGCGCCACTCCCGGTGCCGCCGGGGTCGCGTCGTGCATCGAACGCTGCACGGCCGTCTCGTACGTACGGATCTCGCGGGTCAGTACGAGCATCAGGTTGACCAGGAACGCGTCCCGCGAGGCCGGCCCCGCGGACTGGGCGATCTGGCTGATGTGCCGCCGCGCGGCGGGGGCGTCGCCGAGCACCGACCACAGGGTGGCCAGGTCGTACCCCGGCAGGTACCAGCCGGCGTGCTCCCAGTCCACCAGGACCGGTCCCGCGGGCGAGAGCAGGATGTTCGACAGCAGCGCGTCGCCGTGGCAGAACTGGCCCATGCCCTGCCGCCCCGCGGCGAGCGCGATGCCGTGCAGCAGCTTCTGCAGGTCGCCCAGGTCCCGGTCGGTGAGCAGCCCCAGCTCGTGGTACCGGGAGATCCGGGCCGCGTAGTCCAGCGGCGCGTCGAACGTGCCCGCGGGGGGCCGCCAGGCGTTCAGGCGGCAGATCGCGCTCAGCGCCTGCCGGATGTCCGCGCGCGGCGGTGCCTCCGCCGGGTGCCGCTGGAGTGCCGCCGCCCGTCCCGGCATCCGCTCGATGACCAGGGTGCAGTTGTCCGGGTCCGCCGCGATCAGCCGGGGCGCCCGCACGGGCGGGCGGTGCCGGACGAACGAGCGGTATGCCGCTATCTCGTGGCGGATCCGCTCCGCCCACGCCGGGGATTGGTCCAGTAAACATTTGGCGACGGCCGTACTGCGTCCTGTGGTACCGACCAGCAGCACGGACCGTCCGCTGCGCCGCAGCACCTGCACCGGGGTGAACTCCGGGCAGATCCGGTGCACCGAGGCGATCGCCGTACGCAGTTGGGCGCCCTGGGGGCCGGACAAGTCGAGTCTCCCGCTGAGCGGTTGGGTGCCGAGCCCCGCGGGGCGCCGCGTCCGGCCCGCACCGAGCACGGGGGCCGTCGGGCGTGCGGGGGCGAGGTAGGGGCCGCCGCCGCCCGGCAGCGGGGGCTCTCCCGGCCTGGGGGAGGCGGGAGCCGCGGGGCGCGGGCGCAGCGGCCGGGGCGGGGCGGACACGGAGGACGATGCTGCGTACATGGGCGAGACAGATCCCTTCGTGTGCCTGCGACGTCATGACGCCACCCGAACCGACCGCCCGGGTGCACCCTGGGGAATGCACCAGCCGTATCAGGACGGCGACCGGGTCGGGGTGGCGCGTTCCTACCTGACACCCGATGCCCCGTGGCACACCATCTGGCGCACCCTGGCGAACCCTGGCGAATAGTCGCCCGGCAACTCGCCCCGGGCTACTGTCAACTCAGCCGAGAACCTGGGGGCTTGACGTGAGCGGACAACCCAACACCCGCCTTGCGGACCTGTTCGGCCTGGCCGGCTGGTCCAAGGGCGAGCTCGCGAGGCTGGTCAACAAGCAGGCGGCGGCCATGGGCCATCCCCAGCTGGCGACCGACACCTCACGGGTGCGGCGGTGGATCGACATGGGAGAGATCCCGCGTGATCCGGTGCCGCGGGTGCTGGCGGCTCTGTTCACCGAGCGTCTCGGCCGTGTCGTGACCATCGAGGACCTCGGTCTGGTCCGGCACGGGCGTACGGGGAAGCGGCAGGGCGGCGGGAGTGTGGAGCATCCCGACGGTGTGCCGTGGGCGCCCGAACGGACCGCTGCGGTCCTCACCGAATTCACGGGAATGGACCTCATGCTCAACCGACGCGGCTTGGTGGGCGCGGGCGCCGCGCTCGCCGCGGGATCCGCACTCAGCAGCGCCATGTACGACTGGCTGCACACCGATCCGGCCCTGGCGGCCGACGCTCCCCATCTCGACGACCCCCTGCACGCCGACCCCGCCGGGTTCGACCGCTATGAGGCCGCCCCCATCGGGTCCCAGGAGATCGAGGAACTGGAGCGCTCGGTCGAGGTGTTCCGCGCCTGGGACGCGGCCCGCGGCGGCGGGCTCCAGCGCAAGGCGGTCGTGGGCCAGCTCAACGAGGTGGGCGGGATGCTCGCCTACCGTCACCCACCCCATCTGCAACGGCGCCTGTGGGGCGTCGCCGCCAACCTCGCCGTCCTCGCGGGCTGGATGTCGCACGACGTCGGCCTGGAGCCCACGGCCCAGAAGTACTTCGTCATCGCCGCCCATGCCGCGCGCGAGGGCGGCGACCGGCCCCGGGCCGGCGAGGCGCTCTCCCGGGCGGCCCGCCAGATGGTGCACCTGGGCCGGCCCGACGACGCGCTGGACCTGATGAAACTCGCCCAGTCCGGCTCCGGGGAGGAGGTACTGCCCCGCACCCGGGCGATGTTCCACACCATCGAGGCGTGGGCCCAGGCGTCCATGGGCAAGGGCCAGGCCATGCGCCGCACCCTCGGCCAGGCGGAGGACCTGTTCGTCTCCGACAAGGCGGACGTGCCGCCGCCCAGCTGGATGCAGCTGTTCAACGAGGCGGACCTGTACGGCATGCAGGCCCTTGCCTACCGCACGCTCGCGGAGTTCGAGCCGGGCGCGGCGACGTACGCCCAGTACTACGCGGACAAGGCGCTGGCGCTGCGGGTCGAAGCACAGCAGCGGTCGAAGATCTTCGACTTCCTGTCCATGGCCTCCGCCTGCTTCATCGCCGACGACCCCGAACAGGCAGACCGGTTCGCCCGCCTCGCCCTGATGTCGATGGGGCAGAACTCCTCCCGCCGCACCTGGGACCGGCTGCGCCAGATGTACCGGCTCACCGCCGAGTACGCCGAGTATCCGAAGATCCAGGAGCTGCGGGAGGAGATCAAGCTGGCGCTGCCGAAGACGAAGGGGAGGGGCGGCAACAGCTCACAGGTGTAGTTCGACTGTCCCCGCCTCTTACCACGCCACCTATCAACTGTCCCCTATGACGTGACCTTGGCGATCAGTACACAGGCGTCGTCCTCGCGTTCGGTGTCGCCGAACTCCTCCACCACCGTCCGCACGCAGTCCTGCGCGGTCCGTGCCGCTGCGAGGCGCGGGGCCAGGCCGGTGAGGCGGTGGGGGGACCCCCAGTCCCCGGGCACCAGCCCGTCGGTGTGCAGCAGGACAAGGTCGCCCACTTCGAGGGTCTCCTCGGCCTCGCCGTAGGCGGCACCCGAGGTCGCGCCGAGCAGGACGCCGTCCGGTGCGTCCAACCTGCGCCCCGTCCCGTTGCGGAACAGCAGCGGGGCGGGGTGCCCTGCTTGCGCCCACACCAGCGTGCGCGTCTCGGGGCGGTAGCGGCAGCAGACGGCGCTGCCGAGGGCGGGCGGGACGGTGGTGTCCAGCAGCTGGTTGAGCCAGGCCAGCAGCGTGCCTGGCCGGGTGCCCGCCATCGCCATGCCGCGCACCGCGCCGAGCAGCATCGCCATGCCCGACGTCACCGTGACGCCGTGACCGGTGAGGCCGCCGACGCTGAGCAGGGTCTCGCCGTCGGGAAGTTCCAGGGCGTCGTACCAGTCGCCGCCGACCGGCCCGCCGGCCGAGGAGGGCAGACAGCGGGCCGCCACGTCCAGGCTGCGCGGGCCCCGGTGCGGGAGCCGCAGGGTGCCGTGCCAGGGTGGCAGCACGGCCTCCTGCAGCTCGACCGCAAGCCGGTGCTCGGTCTGTGCGGCGTGCCGTCGGCGTTCGAGCGAGTCACGGGTCTCGCTCACCGCCTGCTGGCTGCGGCGCAGTTCGCTGACGTCCCGCAGCACGGCCCACATCGAGGCGGTGCTGCCGTCAGTGTCGAGCACGGGCTCGCCCATCATGTGCACGGTCCGCACCTCGCCGTCCGGCCGTACGATCCGGAACTCGCCGTCGATCCGCTTGGCGTCGACCAGGCAGTCCGTGACCATAGCGGTCAGCTTCGGCCGGTCCGCGTCCAGCACCAGCGAGGGCAGCTCGTCCAAGGTGAGCGGGGGAGCGGCGGGGTCGCGGCCGAGGATCTCGTGCAGCTCGCCGGACCAACTGGCCTGGTCCGTCAGCAGGTTCCACTCCGCGCTGCCGACCCGGCTGAGCAGTGACTCGCCCCGGGGAGCGGGCGGTGCCGCCCGTACCGGCTCGGCCTGAGCGGCCGGGGTCACGGGCGGTGGGCCGTCGCGCAGCTGGGCCAGGTGCTCGTCGAGATCGTTGAGCTGGTGCAGCGCGAGGTCGTAGAGTGCGCGCTGCCAACGATCCCGCGGGTCCGAACCGTCACTCTGTGCGTCCCGCCGTACGGCGTCCACGTCGCCCTTGAGCCGCCGCGTCTGCGATATCAGGGCGTCGACCGAACCGCGTCCTGGCGGCTGGGCGGCTGGGCGGTCCGCAGAGAGATGGGACGGCATGACGCACTCCGATGCGGGGACGGTACGGCCAAGGCTGACGGTGGGACCGTTACGACTGTTGCACAGCCCGCGACGCCCTGTAAGGGATTTGGCAACACACGATACGGTGGTGCTTCTGGCATATGCCACCGTCTACGCGGAGTGCTTGTGGCGTAGGTGGGGCGTACTCGGACGGCTGAGCAAGTCGTAGGTAGCGTACGTGAATTGACGGTCCGTCGGGGTGGGATCGTCGCGCTCATTCGGGTGTTCGACGTACGTGCGTTCCAGGTGTGCGTCGGGCGCCGGAACGAGGCCGTAAGAGCATGGACACCACTCTCCAGGGAGTACGCGGCCCGGCCGGGAGCGGTGACGTGCGCATCTGGCCGTGCGGACGCGCCCGTACGGTGCTGGAGTTCGACTGGCCGTGCGGGCTGGCGCTGCTCCCGTTCGACACCGCGGCCCTGCGCCGTTGCCTGCTGCGCACGTACGCGGTCGTCGCGGCCGGGGAGGAGGACGTCGCCGGAGCCGTCGATCGGGGGCTGAGCAGCCTGTTCGACGGGGTCTGACGTCGACGTCAGCCGCTGACGGCCGCGTACAGCTCCGGGCGCGCCGCGAGCTCGACGGTCACCCGGCCGCCGCTCTCCAGCGCCCGGACCCCGGCCTCGGCGACGGCGGAGGCCGCGTACCCGTCCCAGGCGCTCGGGCCGGTGACCCGCCCCTGCCGGGTGGCGTCGACCCAGGCCTGCACCTCGCGGTCGTAGGCGTCCGCGAAGCGTACGAGGTAGTCCCGCGGCACCTCCTCGCGGGCGCCGCCCTCCGCCGTGACGACCATCGCGCGGCCCTCCCCGATCCGGGCGCTGCCCGCCTCGCAGACGGCCTCGCAGCGCACCTGGTAGCCGAAGCCGCAGTTGACGAAGACCTCCACGTCGACCAGGGTGCCGCCCTCGGTCTCGAACAGCACGAACTGCGGGTCGAGCAGGCCCTCGGGGGCGTTCGCGGAGGGCTCAGGGCGCAGTACGGTCACAGCGGTCAGCTCCTGGCCGAGCAGCCAGCGCGCCGCGTCGATCTCGTGCGAGACCGAGCTGTTCACCAGCATCGCGCTGGTGAAGTCGGGTGGGGAGGAGACGTTGCGGTGGACGCAGTGCAGCATCAGCGGCCGCCCCAGACGGCCGCTGTCCAGCAGCGACTTGAGCTGCCGGTACTCGGCGTCGTACCGCCGCATGAAGCCGACCTGCGCCAGCCGCCGGCCGAGCCCGACCTCGGCCTCGACCACCCGCAGCGCGCCGGCCGACTCCGGCACCATGGGCTTCTCGCACAGCACCGGAAGGCCCCGCGCGAAGGCCGCGAGCAATGCCTCCTCGTGGGCGGGGCCGGGAGAGGCGATCAGTACGGCGTCGACGCCGGGCGCGTCCAGCGCGGCCTCCGTCTCCACGTGCACCGCGACCCCGTCGACACCGGCCACCGCCTCCTTCGCCCGTGCCGGGTCCGGGTCGGCCACGGCGGCCACCCTGGCGCCGCTCACCACCCGGTCCAGCCGCCGTATGTGGTCGGCTCCCATGTGTCCCGCGCCCAGTACCGCCACGCCCAGCAGCTCACCCACGTGCAGCCCTCCCGCTCCGCCGACTGTCCCGGCGTAGCGTAGGCGGAAGGGCCCGGGTGCCGTCAGTAGCGCAGTACCCCCGCGATGCCGTTGGCGTCGGCCAGCGTGCCGTCGGGGACGAAGCGGACGTCGGCGCCGGTCTCCAGGCACTGCTCCACGATCTCGTCGATGATGTCCTCACGGGCGTCACGATCGTCACCGGAGGCCGGGACGAGATGGCCGCCGTCGTCGCGCACGGTCACCCGGTAGTTCTCCTCGACGGCGAGCAGCCGGACCCGGGCCTCCCGGGCGTTCTGCCAGACCTCGTCCACGCCGGCCACGAACTCCTTGCGGCCCCGGGCCGATCCGAGTTCCTTCGTCACGGTGTCGATCGTTCTGAGGTCCTCGGCCTCGACCACCGGGCGCACGGCCTGCCACACGGCGTCCGGCGTGCCGTGCGAGAGGCCGCCGTGCGGGATGTGCACGGCGCGCCGGGTGACGTCCCCGATCTCGTCCAGGCAGGACAGCGCCGCCTGCTCACCGGTCACGTACAGCGGCCGCGGGTTGTCGCGCAGCACCGCGCCCATCGCCGTGTCGGTCTCCCGCAGGAAGTGCCGGGTGCCCTCGTCACGGAAGGTGCTCGGCATGTCACCGAACCGTTCCAGGCGCTCGGGGTCGAAGTTCTCGTTCCTGCGGGTCAGCGGGAAGCCACCGGTGCGCTCCTCGGTGACCCGGCCCCCGCCGCCGTTCCAGAGAGTGGCGCGGTCGGCCGAGACCGACAGCACCCAGAACGGCCGTTCGGACACCTGTGCGGAGACGAGGTTGCGGGTCAGGAAGGTGTCGGAGAGCACCACCCGCTCGGGCACGGTACGGGCGAGGGCCCACACCTGGTGCTCACCCGGGGCGGCGAAGATCACCAGGCCGTCCTCCGCGTGCGTCAGGTCGACCTCGCCGAGCGCCTGGTCGAGCTGGGCCGCCACATCGACACGCCGCTCCCGGGTCACCGCGGGGTCGGCCTCCAGCTGCTTCTTGGCCTCGGCCACCACATTGCGCAGCCGGACCCGGTCCTGCGCGTTGTACGGCTCCCTGCGATGCGTCGGCGTCAGCACGGACACCGCGGGGTAGGGGCGCGGTCGGCGCAGCTCGGCCAGGGCGGTGGGACTGAGTGCGTGCTCCATGACAGCACCATAGGGCCGATTCACGTATCGGGCATTTGGGGCGCCGTGATCGTCACTGCCCCGCTCCCACGCCGTTCTCCGACCCGCAGGAGCTGCCGTTCGCGGGCAGCGTGCCGTACAGCAGGAAGTCGTCGACCTTGCGGTGCACGCACTTGGACGAGGTGTAACCGGTGTGACCCTCGCCCTTGTTGTCGAGCACCACGGCCGACGGTCCCAGCCGCTTCGCCGTCTGCACCGTCCAGCGGTACGGCGTCGCCGGGTCGCCGCGGGTCCCGACCAGCAGCATCTTGGGCGTGTCGACGTTCTTCACCTTCTCGCGGATGAAGTCGGTGCCCTTGGGGCGGCCGTAGCACAGCAGGACCTGGGTGAGGCGGTACGGGCCGAAGACGGGCGAGGCCTCCTCGTACGCGGCGCGGAGCCGGTCGAGGTTCCTGGTGATCTCCCGGGCCGTGGGGCGGTCGGGGTCGTCGGCGCAGTTGATCGCCATCAGCGCGGCCGGGAGGTTGTCCAGGGGGACGTCCTCCTGGTCCACCAGCCCGCCGTCGGCGGACGGCGAGGTTTCCTGCCGGACCTGTCGCAGGCCCGGGAGCGCGAAGCCGCCGGTGGCGAAGGCCTCCACCCCGCGCGTGTCCCCGTCCTCGACCAGCAGGGCCAGGGCGCGCTCCAGCGACGGCCACATGTCCCTGCTGTAGAGCCCCTGGCTCAGCGCGGCGACCAGGTCCTGACCGGTGAACTCGCCGCTGAACGCGGTCGGGACCGGGTCCTCGTCCATCGACCGGACCAGGCGTACGACAGCTTCCCGGGCGGTCCGCGGATCCTGGCCGAACGGACAGGCGATGTCCTTCACGCACCAGTCGAGGAAGTCCTCCAGCGCGGTCTGCTGGCCCGCGGCACCCGCCACGCCCTGCCGGGTGACCGACTCCGTCAGCGTGTCCACTCCGTCGAGCGCCACCCGGCCCACCTTGTCCGGGAACTGGGCCGCGTACACCGCGCCGAGCCGCGTCCCGTAGGAGAACCCGAGGTAGTTGAGCTTGTCGTCGCCGAGCGCCTGGCGTATGACGTCCATGTCCCGGGAGACGTTCACCGTACCTATGTGCGACAGCACGGGCCCGGAGTGCTTGGCGCACGCCTCGGCCGCCGCCTTCAGCTGCCGTAGCACCGCGTTCGGATCACGGAGCGTCTCGTCGGTCCCGGCCGTGACGTTGGAGCCGCCGTACGGGTCGCTGCCGCAGCTGACCGGGGAGGACCGGCCGACACCGCGCGGATCGAAGCTCACCACGTCGTAGCCGTCGGTCAGGTCCATGAAGTCGTCGCCGCTGGTGGCGAGTTCGCTGACGCCGGAACCGCCGGGCCCCCCGAAGTTCAGCAGCAGCGAGCCGCGCTTGTCGCCGCTCGCCCGGTACCGGGCGAGGGCCAGATCGAGCGTTCCGGCGCCGGGCCGTGCGTAGTCGAGCGGCACCGTGACCTTTCCGCACTGCAGGCCGTCGGGCGGCTGCACGCCCTCGCACGCCTGCCATGTGACCTTCTGCCGGTAGAACCGGGTCAGGTCGGGCTGCGGATCGTCCGCGGCCGTGGCCGGCAGAGCGGCGCCCAGCATCGCCAGGCCGATGGCTCCGGCGACCGCGTGGCGTCGTACCGCGCGCCGCGGTGACAGCTTGGCCAGCATCGATGCCTCCAGGGCGCCCCGCTGGGGACCGGTGGACGGCGCCCTTGCTCACGATAAGCGCCGCCCCGAGGGGCCGCCTCCGGGCGGGACGCCCCGAGCTGTCGCACCCTGCCCGCTCACGCGTCCGATACGTGGGGTTACGCACTGTGTCGAGTGGTTCGGATGGCTTTACTGCTAGTTCGACAACCGTGCCACTCGATGGGGTGAAAGGCGGATAAGCCATAACTCGGATGGCTCACCAGCGTTTCATCCGATGCGGGTGAGTGCCCGTGACCACGTCTGGAAGGCAGGGACCCCATGAAACGGGTTACCCGAAACGGTGTGATCGCCGTCGCCGCCGCCTCGGGCGCGATGGCTGTGACGTTTCCGGCGCACGCCGACTCCGCGGCCGACGGAGCCGCGGTCGGCTCGCCGGGTCTGATCTCCGGCAACACCGTGCAGGTGCCGGTGCACGTCCCGGTGAACGTGTGCGGGAACACCGTCAACGTGGTGGGGCTCCTCAACCCCGCCGCGGGCAACCGCTGCGCCAACGTCAGCGCCGCCGACGACCAGGACCCCGGGTCGGGGGGCTCGTCGGGCGGGGGAGCGGTCGCCGAGAGCAGCGGAAAGGATTCGCCGGGTGTGATCTCCGGCAACGGGGTGCAGGTCCCGGTGCATCTGCCGGTCAACGTCAGTGGCAACACCGTGAACGTCGTCGGTGTCGGCAACGGGGCCGTCGGCAACGAGTCCGTTAATGGCCCCGGCGACCGCCCGGTCCGCCCCGAGCGTCCCGCGTCGCCGCCCGAGCCGTCGATCCCGCCGAAGGCCCTCCCGGCCCCGAAGCCGACGGCCCCGCACACCGCGCCGCCCACCACGTCCGGCCTCGCGGACACGGGCGCGGACGTGACTCTGCCCGCGGCGATCGGCGGCACGGCGATGGTGCTGGGCGGGGCGGCACTGTACCGGCGGTTCCGCCCCCGGGCGGTGCGCTGAGCCCACGCGCTCACGGCACGCACGAGGGGGCCCCATCGGCGGGGGATCGCCGGTGGGGCCTTGGGCCAGGGGGCCCGGGCCCAGAGTCGGGGGCTGGGCCGGGGCCGGGGGCTCGCGGTCTGTGGCGTGCGGCTGTGGCGTGCGGCCGGGGATGTGGCGGCTGTGGCGTGCGGCCGGGGATGTGGCGGCTGTGGCGTGCGGCCGGGGATGTGGCGGCCGTGGCTAGGGCCGGGGGGCTTGCGCCTGTGGTGCGGCCTGAGGGGCGGGGCCTGCGGGCCGTGGTGTGGCTTGGGTGCCGAGGCTGGTGGGCTGGGGGCTGGCGCTGGTGGACTGTGGTGCGGCCCTGCGGCGGGGGGCTGTGGTCTGCGGCCAGGAGCGGCGGCTTGCGGCCCGTCCTGTGGCCTGAGGGACGGGGCCTGCGGTCTGTGGCGTGTGGCCTGAGTGTCGAGGCCGGTGGGCTGGGGGCTGTGGGCGGGGGCAGGGGACTGAGGGCTGGTGGCCTGTGGTGTGGGGTGTGAGAGCCGGGGCCGGGGGTCTTGGCGGTCTGTGGCGTGTGGCCTGGTGCCGAGGCTGGTGCCCTGTGGCGTGTGGCCTGGTGCCGAGGCTGGTGCCCTGTGGGCTGTGGCCAGAGGGCCGAGGGCCTGCGGGCCTGTGGTGTGCGGGCCAGGGTTCTGGCGGTCTGTGGCCAGGGCCCGGGGCTTTGCTGGTTCTGGTTGTGGGGGCCATGGCCGGGGGCCTGAATCTGCCACCTGTGTTTGTGGCATGGGCCCGCGACGCCAGGGGACGGCCAGGGTGGGGCGGCTCAGCCCTGCACTTGGTAGAGCGGCGGTGCAACTTCCGTATGGCAGTGGCCGTACCGGAGGTGGTGGCACGTCCAACTCCGCCAGCCTTGAGGGCGTTGCTCGGAGGACGCTACGTACACGATGCGGCACACGCCCACCGAGGTGTGCGCGGTCGCGCACATCGGGCAGTGCTCGCCGGACGTGTACACCGTCGCCGCCCGCTGCTCCGGCTACAGATGCGCCGCCGACCAGTGCGCCGGCTCGAACCCCGGGTGCCGGGTGCGGTCGCCGGAGGCCACCCTGTCAGGGCCGGTCCGCGAGGGCCGCGGGCCGGCCTGGGCGTGACTCATCGACTCCCTTCCTGACGGGGTTTCCTACGGCTTGGGGGCGCTCTTCGCCGCCGTACCGGCGCACACCAGGCCCAGGATCAAGGCCAGAGCGCCGATGATGACGTTGTTCCAGACGACGCCGGCATCCGGGTTCTCGCCGACGATCCACGGCGAGATGATCATCCACACACCCAGCGCGCACATGGCCCAGCTGAGGCCGTACATGCGTTCGGGTGCCCGTGTGAACCCGAGTGCCAGCAGGCCGATCGCGATCCCGATGATCAGGTTGTGGGTCGCGAGTGCGGGCTGGTTGGTGCTGTAGTGGACCACCCAGGGGGATACGGCACAGTACAGACCGAGCAGGAACACCGGTCCGTCCACGAGCGCCACATCACGACCGCCGAGCACGCGGGAGTACCGGTCCCGCATTTCGAGTGCATCGGGGTGGCTGGCTATGTCACCTCTGCTGGGCTGGACGTTGGCCATGACTCGTCTCCTTTGGCTTTGCCGGCCTGACCGCGTCTGGTGCGGTATGCGGTAAGCGCCGCGCAAGTCCATTCTGCTCTTATTTCGCCTTTATGTGTAGATCTCGCCACTCTGATCACCGTGGACAGAACCGATCACATGGACCACACGCGCGAGCGCGCCCCCCCCCGGGGACGCCGACCTGCGTTTCCTCTACCAACCGCTCGCCGAGACCACCGCGGAACTCGCTGCACCGGGCCTCCGGCGGCTGAGGGCAGAGCCGCGGGGCGCGAAGTGCGACACCTGCTCGTCACCTGCTGTCGGCGGCGGGTTGCGCGCAGTTCACGCAGGCGTACATGGTCGCGCGGATCGAGGGCAGGCGAATCGTACGGGAGTTGTCCGCATCCGTCGAGGGTTCGACGTTGGAGGTGTCTGCGGCTATGGGTGCGAAGGTGATGGAGCGCTTTCCCGCCGGGGCCCCGCGCGGATCGTGGCCGGCGGAGGAGTACGCCGCCGCGCTGCGCGCCGAGGGGGAGCCGGCGACGGTCGTGATGGACCTGAAGTCGGACGCGTTCCTTGTGGTGGTTCCGGCGCGCGACGAGGAGTGACTACTGGCCGCCCAATGCGGTGGACTGCCGGGCCGTTGAAGGGTTTCCGTTGCCGCCCGGCCTGTCTCCCACGAGCAGTGCGCACGTCAGTCCGGGATCCTGGCCAGGGCGCTGAGGTGCGCGCGCCGAGACTCGGCGGTCTGCCCTTGGAGCAGCAGGAACATGGCCTCGCGCGCGAGCCGTTGGGCCTTGCTGTTCAGCGCCATCGACCGGCCGCCGCCGGACACCAACGCCGCCGTGGTCGCCGCGCGCATCACCTCGTACGACCGCAGCCTGAGCGCCAGCCGCTCGTCCAGGTGCTCGTGGGGAGCCGCCTCGTCGGCCAGCGTGTAGGCGCGGTGGCGCACCTCGGCGAGGCGGGTGCGCAGCGGACCCGCGGTGTCGTCGTCGAGGAGACCGAGGGCGGCCTCGGTGACACCGAAGACGGCGGGGGAGGCGGTCACCGTCTTCGGACGGTCCTCGGCGGCCCACCGCTCGTACGGCGCCCGCAGCGCCACCGCCTCCTCGGGCAGCCACAACCCGTCCAGCTCCAGCGACACCGTGCGCGCCGCGGTGAGCGCCGCGAGCCGCATCGGGGGCGAGGCGCGCAGCCCCGGCTGCTCCCGCGCCTCCGTGAACGCGAACAGCGCCTCGCCGGTGTCGGTCACCCCCGCCAGCAGCATGACGTCGTTCAGCCCCCACCCGGTGTACCAGGGCACGGTCCCGTCGAACCGCCACCCGCCCCGCTCCCGCACCACCCGCACCGGGGTCCGGGGATACGCCCGCAGATGCGCGTACGCCACGCCCGACAGCAGCTCACCGCGGGCCATCGGGCCCAGCAGCCGCTCCCGCGCCGGCGGCGCGCCCTTCACCAGCGTCGCGACCGGCGTGTGGTGCTGGGTCTGTACGAACCAGGTCGAGCAGCACGCCCCCGAGAGGATCTCCGCGGTCTCCCGCGCCACCGAGGCGGGCGCGGCCGAACCGCCGTACGCCTCGGGTGCGCCGATCCCGAGCAGCCCGGACCGCTTGATCGCCGCGATGTGGCCGGTGGGCACCTCCGACTGGTCCACCGTTTCGGCGTGCGGGGCGAGGAGGTCGTCCGCGAGCTGCCGGGCGCGGGTGACGAGCGGGTGCGGTGTGGTGGTCATGGGAAAGATCTTCCGGTGTCGTGGCGCGCGGTGTCGATCACGGCGGACGTCGTTCGTGTAGGAGGTGAGAGAACCCCTCGACGCCCCGGAGGCCGTCATGAAGTACTACCTGCTCAGCGTGATGCAGCCGGCCGGCGAACCGCCCGCCCCCGAGGTGCTCGCCGAGATCGGCAAGAACCTCGACCACTTCCACCAGGAACTGCGCGAGGCCGGCGCCTGGGTCTTCGCCGGCGGACTGCACGGACCGGAGTCGTCCACCGTGCTGCGGCCCCGCGACGGGGACGTCCTGATCACCGACGGCCCGTACGCCGAGGGCAAGGAGCATCTCGGCGGGATCTGCCTCGTCCGGGCGCCCGACCTCGACGCCGCCCTCGACTGGGGCCGCAAGGCCGCCCTGGCGACCACCCTGCCGATCGAGGTGCGCCCGTTCATGGGTGAGGCAGCCGACTGATGACGGCTGACGTCGAGGCCGTGTTCCGGGCCGAGTACGGCCGCGCGGTCTCCGTCCTGGTCCGCTTCCTCGGTGACATCGACCTCGCCGAGGAAGCCGTCCAGGACGCGTTCATGACCGCGGTGCGGCACTGGCCGGAGAGCGGTGTGCCGCCGCGCCCGGCGGGCTGGATCATCACCACGGCACGCAACCGCGCGATCGACCGGCTGCGCCGGGAGTCCTCCCGCGACTCCCGGCACGCCGAGGCGGCGCTGCTGTACGCCGCCGAGCCACCGGTGGAGGAGGGTCCCGTGCGCGACGACCGGCTCCGGCTGATCTTCACCTGCTGTCATCCCGCGCTGGCCCCGCACGCGCGGGTCGCCCTGACGCTGCGGCTGCTCGGCGGCCTGTCCACGGCGCAGATCGCCCGGGCGTTCCTGGTGCCGGAGCCGACCATGGCCCAGCGGCTGGTACGGGCCAAGGCGAAGATCCGCGACGCGCGCATCCCGTACCGCGTCCCCGGCGACGCCGACCTCCCGGACCGGCTGGCCACCGTCCTCGCCGTCGTCTACCTGATCTTCAACGAGGGGTACACGGGCGCGCCCGAGCTGTGCTCCGAGGCCGTACGCCTCGGTCGCCTGCTGGCCGAGCTCATGCCGGACGAGCCCGAGGTCACCGGCCTGCTGGCGCTCATGCTGCTCACCGAGTCCCGCAGGCCCGCACGGCAGGACGCGGACGGTGCGCTCGTGCCGCTGCCGGAGCAGGAGCGCACGCTGTGGGACCGGACGCTGATCGCCGAGGGCCAGTCGCTGGTCCGCCGGTGTCTGCGCCGAGGCCGTCCCGGCCCGTACCAGATCCAGGCCGCGATCAACGCCGTGCACAGCGACGCGCCGACCGCCCACGCCACGGACTGGCGGCAGATCCTCGCCCTCTACGACCAGCTCACCGCCCTCGCCCCCAGCCCGGTCGTGGCGTTGAACCGGGCCGTCGCGGTCGCCGAGGTCGAGGGCCCCCGAGCCGCCCTCGACCTGGTGGACGCGCTCGACCTCGACGGCTACCACGTCTTCCACGCCGTGCGCGCGGACCTGCTGCGCCGCCTCGGCCGCCACGCCGAGGCCGTACAGGCGTACGAGGCGGCCATCGCACTGACCGGGAGCGCGGCGGAGCGTGCCGTCCTGGCACGCCGCCGGGACGAGCTCGCAGGCTGAGGCAGCCAGGGTGACCGCACACGCTGAGCGCCTGCCGCACCGACTTTCACGGCTGAGCGCCTCCCGGGCACCCGACCTGACGCGCTGAGGGTATGCCGACCCGACCTCGTGCTGAGCGCGTTCCGGGCACGTCATGCGCTGAGCGCCTGCGGCACAGACCTCGTGGCTGAGTGCCTCGCAGGCACCCGACCGCACACGGTGAGCGCCCGCCGCACCGACCTCACCCCCTCGTGGCTGAGCGCTTACCGGCACCGACCTTACGGCTGAGCGCCCCGGGACCGCCCTCACACGCCGAGCGCCCCCCCGCACCAACGCTTCCGCATCCCGCCCGTCCATGCCGGACGAGGCGACCCGGCCCCCCTCCAGGACGTAGTACCGCTGGGCGGCGCGCTCGCGAAGCCGACGTGTTGTTCGACCAGTACTACGGAGAGTCCGCCACGTGCGGCCAGGGCGAGGATCGTGGCCTCGATCTCGGCCGCGACCGACAGCTGGATGCCCTCGGTCGGTTCGTCGAGGAGCAGCACCCGAGACTCCGTCATAGTGCCCGGGCGCCGGCGAGTTGCTGCCGCTGACCACCCGAGAGCAGGCCCGCGCGGCGGTTCGCCACTGCCCGCAGCGCCGGGAACAGCTCGACATGGCTGCGCCCCGAGCGCGTCGCCGTCCTCGTCCCGGTCGGCCTCCGTGCGGACGCGCGGGTCTGACCCAGTACGACCCCTGGACGTCGTCCTACGTCGACCGCGGCACCGATCGGCCGGCCCCGCGCAAGTTCCTCAACGTCGGCCAGACCCGTGTCGCCCCCGACCACGTCCTCACCGACCCGGAGACCGCCGCCGTCCCGGAGCCCCCGCAGGCCCGCCCGGTCGACCGTACGACCACGTACATCGCGCCTGTCACCGTCCCCCCGCCCCGACGCGGCGATCGGCTTCCTCAACGCCCCGACAAGCCGCTCGCCCCTCTCACGGTCTTCGACCTGCCGTTCGGCGGGGTAGGAGGAGAGAGCGGTACGGGCAGCCACCACGGCCGCCGGTCGATCGAGACGTTCAGCCACCGCAAGGCGGTCCTTGACAAACCGCTCAGCTGAGCGGCGTGCGGAGGCCGTGCTTACCCTGGAGACGTGGCTCGTTCCAACGATGAGGTCGCCGCGCTGTTCGCCGAGTACGCGGACCTGATCTCGATCACCGGAGGAGACGCGTTCCGGGCACGCGTGTACGAGAAGGCCGCCCGCGCGATCGGTGGCCACCATGCCGACGTGTCCAAGCTCGACGTCAAGGGCCTTCAGGAGATCCCCAACGTCGGCAAGTCGATCGCGGAGAAGATCGTCGAGTACTTCCGCACCGGCCAGGTGTCCGCGGTCGAGGAGCTGCGGGCGAGAATTCCCGCCGGGGTCCGGCGGCTGACGGCCATTCCCACGCTCGGCCCGAAGAAGGCCATGGCGATCTACCAGGAGCTGGGCATCTCCTCGATCGAGGAACTGGCCGACGCCATCCACGAGGAGCGGCTGCGGGACCTGAAGGGCTTCGGGCCCAAGACCGAGGAGAACATCCTGCACGGCATCGCGCTGCTGCGGTCCTCCGGGGACCGGGTCCTCATCGACGCCGCCACGGACGTCGCCGAGGGCATCGTCGCCCAGCTGTCGAAGGTGACCGGCTGCCGTCGGTGCGCGTACGCCGGCTCGCTGCGCCGCGTCCGGGAGACCATCGGCGACATCGACATCCTCGCCGCGGCCGAAAACTCCGAGCCGCTGATGCGGGCCTTCACCGAACTGCCGGAGACCAGCGAGGTCATCGCGCACGGCACGACCAAGACGTCGATCCGCACCACCAAGGGCCTCGCCGTCGACCTGCGGGTCGTACCGCCGGACTCCTGGGGAGCGGCGCTGCAGTACTTCACCGGCTCCAAGGCGCACAACATCCGCACCCGGGAGCGGGCCGTGCACCAGGGGCTCAAGCTGTCCGAGTACGGGCTGTTCGACGTCGAGAGCGGAGAGAAGATCGTCTCCGAGACGGAGGAGGACGTCTACGCCCGGCTCGGCCTGCCCTGGATCCCGCCGACCCTGCGCGAGGACCGCGGCGAGATCGAGGCGGGGCTGCGCGGTGAGCTGCCCGAGCTGGTCCAGGAGTCCGACATCCGGGGCGACCTGCACACCCACACCGACCTCACCGACGGTCTGGCCCCGCTGGAGGAGATGGTCGCCGCGGCCGCCGAACGCGGCTACGCCTTCTACGCGATCACCGACCACGCGCCCAACCTCTACATGCAGCGCATGACCGACGAACGGATCCTGGCCCAGCGCGAGCGCGTCCGGGAGCTCGACGAGGAGTACGGGCGGCGCGGCAGGCGCGGCGGGATGCGGCTGCTGCACGGCGTGGAGCTGAACATCGACCCCGACGGCGGCGTGGACTGGCCTGACGACTTCCTGACCGGCTTCGACCTGTGCGTGGCCTCCGTGCACTCGCACTTCAACCAGGGGCACGACGCGATGACCCAGCGGTTCGTGCGGGCCTGCGAGAACCCGTACATCAACATCATCGGCCACCCCACCACCCGCATCATCGGCAAGCGCCCCGGCGTCGACGTCGACCTGGACGAGGTCTTCGCCGCCTGCGCCCGCACCGGCACGGCGCTGGAGATCAACTCCCACCCCGACCGGCTCGACCTCAACGACGAACACATCCTGCGGGCCAAGCGGTACGGGGTGAAGTTCGCCATCGACACCGACGCCCACTCGACCCTCCATCTGGCCCACCTGCGCTACGGCGTGGGCACGGCACAGCGCGGCTGGCTCACCAAGGACGACGTGATCAACACCTGGCCGCTGACCCGCCTGCGGCGCTTCCTGCGCAAGGGGCGGACGGGGTAGCACCTGGACCCGGCCCCCTCAGGGCAGCCGTCGGCGCAGCAGCCCGACACCACCGTCCCGAGTCGGCCGCACCTGCACGTCCGGCCGGTCCATCAGCCGCACAAGTCCCGTACGCCGCGGTGAGAACAGCGCGGCGGTGAGCGGCGGGAGTCCGGACACAGCCGGGTCGTGACGTCCGGGAGTCCGAGGGGGCGGGGGAGCGTGTGCTGGTCGGAAAGGGGGAAGGGGTACGCCGTCCTGGCCGAATCCGGGGACGCGACCCGGCGAGGGGACGGCCCCCACCGGCTCGGTCTGATCGGGCTGTGCGCCGACATCGACGAGGCGGATCCCGCGCTCCCGGCAGCCCCGAGCGATCGACGTGTCCGGCGGCTCCACGCACAGCACCATCCCGGAGACATCACTGACCGCCGCCAACTGCCGCCCGAAGCCGTCGTGGTCGATGACGTCCACGGTCCCGGCGGATCTCTCCCTGGTCATGCCCCCTGAATCCACCGTGCGCGGCCAGCGCATGCGTCAACTCGTCCGACATCCCGGACGTTTGACTGGTCTACACCCTTGACTGGTACAGACCAACGCGGTTGAGTGTCGGTCCAACCCCCCACCACGGCTGCCCCCGCCGTCCCTCCCCGGGGAGCGGCCGTGCACCGCAAAGGAGCTGAACCTGTGTCGAGGCGTCGTCTTCGCATCTCCGCACTCTTGAGCTCGCTCGCCCTCGCGGGCGCCGCCCTGGTCCTCCAACCGGCCCCCAGCGCGTCCGCCGCCGCATTCGTGGTCAGCGAGGCGCAGTTCAACCAGATGTTCCCGAACCGGAACTCGTTCTACACGTACAGCGGTCTCACCGCCGCCCTCAGTGCCTACCCCGGCTTCGCGAACACGGGCAGCGACACCGTGAAGAAGCGGGAGGCCGCGGCCTTCCTCGCCAACGTCAGTCACGAGACGGGCGGCCTGGTGCACATCGTCGAGCAGAACCAGGCCAACCACCCGCACTACTGCGACTGGAGCCGGCCGTACGGCTGCCCGGCCGGACAGTCCGCCTACTACGGGCGCGGTCCCATCCAGCTCAGCTGGAACTTCAACTACAAGGCCGCAGGCGACGCGCTCGGCCTGAACCTCCTCAACAACCCCTGGAGGGTGCAGAACAACGCCTCGGTCGCCTGGAGGACGGGCCTGTGGTACTGGAACACCCAGACCGGCCCCGGCACCATGACCGGCCACAACGCCATGGTCAACGGCGCGGGCTTCGGCCACACCGTCCGCAGTATCAACGGCGCCCTGGAGTGCGACGGCAAAAACCCCGCGCAGGTGCAGAGCCGGGTGAACAACTACCAGCGGTTCACGCAGATCCTCGGAGTTTCACCGGGCGGCAACCTCTACTGCTGACGCCGGTTCGCGGGGCATGGTGTCATGCACCTGACTGCCATCCCTGCGGACGAAGGGCATCGTCATGCGTCGCACCCCCCACGCCCTGCTCGCCACGACCACCGCGCTGGCCGCCGCGGTGGTGGCGCCCTCGCCCCCGGCCGGGGCCGCGGCGGCGGCCCCGGCTCCCGGCGCGTACTACCTGCAGAGCACCATCACCGGCCTCAACGCGGCCGACAGCCAAGGCACGGTCGAACAGCACAGACCCAAGGGCAACGAGGACCGCCAGCAGTGGAACCTGCGGCCGAGCGGATCCTCGTACGTCCTCGAAAGCACGGACGCCACGGGCAGCTGCCTCGGCCGCTCGGCCGACCGGGCGCGCACCGTCGCCTGCGCGAGCGCCGACGCGGCCTGGGAGATCACGCCCACCGGCGCCGACCAGTACACCCTGAAGGCCCCCGGCACCGACCGCCACCTCACACTCGCTCCCAAGCCCTCCGGCGCCAACTACCCTGCCCAACTGGCGATCGGCACCCCCGGCTCCCTCGCCGCCTGGTACCTCACCCCCGTCACCCCGGCCACCACCCCCATGCCACCGCAGGACCAACGCACCCTGGACCAGGTCACCTTCCTCACCTCGCACAACGCCTATGCCAACGGCGTCGACGGCGGCTTCGCCCCGCCCTTCGTGAACCTGGCCCCGAACCAGTCGCGCGGCCTCACCCAGCAACTCGCCGACGGAGTCCGGGGATTCATGCTCGACATCCACCAGACCCCCGACGGCGCGATCCTCTGCCACAACAGCTGCACCCTGGTCAGCAGACCGGTCGCCCTGTGGGTCGACCTCCAGCGGATCGTGGACTTCCTCCGGGCCCACCCCGACCAGTTCGTCACCGTCTTCCTGGAGGACTACGTCGACCCGGGCGTCCTGCGCGCCGAACTCGCCCGCGTGAACGGCCTGGACGACGTCCTGTACCGTCCCGACCGGGCAGGCGTCCGCCAGAACGGCTGGCCTCGGCTCGCCGACCTGGTCGCCGCCAACGACCGGCTGCTGATCTTCACGGACCACAGCCGCTCCGCGGACCAGTCCGCGGGCCTGACCCGGGACAGCTTCGGCGTGATGTACCAGCGGGAGTGGACCGTCGAGAACTACTGGTCCATGGGCTCGGGCATCGGCTCCTCCGACTGGTCCTGCTACAGCCGCTGGTATGACGCGGGCACCAACATCCCGCTGACCCGCACCGAACCCGGCTTCCGCCCGCTGTTCGTGATGAACCACTTCCGTGACGTCCCGATCACCGCCACGGTCCGCAACGACAACACCAAACTCGCCGACCGCGCCCGCCGCTTCTGCCAGCCTGCCGCCCGCAAGAAGCCCAACTTCCTCGCCGTGGACCGCTACGAGCTGGGCGACTCCGCGTCCGCGGTGAACGCCCTGAACACCTACACGTATCCGTAACGCCATAAGCCCCGGACACCGGGGCCCCCGTAGCACGACTCAGTACCCGGTCACCGGGTAATGGTCGGAGAGATTGGTGTACGTGTAGTCGGTGCCCCGACTCGTCACCGTCCAGGGCGCGCTCTGCTCCTTTCGTGACAGCCCGCGCCGTGGTGTCGATGACGACAGACGCGCGGCCAGGGCATCGCGCCACAGACGGGACCTGTAGCAGGAGCCGTTGTCGGTCAGGACCCGCTCGACGGTGATCCAGCAGGAGGCGAAGTACGCCTGCGCGCGGCTCCAGAAGTTTGTGGCGGTGTCCTTCTTCTCGTCTGCGTGGATCTCGCTGTAGGCCAGGCGGGAGTGGTCGTCGACGGCGGTGTGCAGGTAGCTGTAGCCGGCGCCGGAACGCTTCTTGCGGCCCGCGGCGGGGCCGAGGACCTTGTGGCCGCCGCCGTCGGGGATGTTGCCGAGCTTCTTGTCCGGCACCCAGATCCGGGCCTCGGAGTCCATCGTGTCCGCGGCGGCCCGTGGTCTGGAAGAGCGAGGTCGTCAAAGGCGGACGAGTGCCAAAGGGCCCTCGCGAAGCCGACTCCCGAGCAACGAGCCCTGTACGACTCCATCGCGAGCCCGAAGGGTCTGACGGCCGCGTACAAGGCGTGGGCGCGGGAACTCCAACCGCATGTCTTGCCGCTCTTCACGCGGGCCGTCGACGGGGCGAAGAAGTCCCTCCCCGGTCTGACGCCAGGGAGAGTGCGAAGCCCGCGATCCCCGGTCTGACGCCAGGGAGAGTGCGAAGCCCGCGATCGTCGGGCTGGGTATCGCGCTTGGAAATACGTTCAAGGGCATCGTGGGAATCGTCGACGCCTTCTTCCCGCACATGGAATCCATCTCCCAGCGAATGCAGCGGATCACCGGCCGATTCGCGAACTGGGGGACTGGGCTCCGAGGCTCTCCCGAGTTTGAGCGCTTCCTCGACTACGCGAGCAGGATGGGCCCGATAGCAGCCGAGTCGCTCGGCGACATCGGCAGCGTTCTTCGAAGTGGGACGGGCACTCTCTCCGCTCTCCGGCCCACTCTTCCGCGTGCTGGGGGCGATGGCGGACGGAATAGCCACGATCGCGGAAAACGCGCCGTAGCTCGTTCAGGGACTCTGGCTAGCGGGCGTCGCCACGAAGGCGTGGACGCTGGCGATGATCGCCTTCAACTTCGTGATGAGGCAGAACACCATTGTGCGGATCGCTATCTGATCGGCGTCCTCCGTCATCGGCGAGTGCGTCGCCGACGCGTTGACCGACCCCGGCAGTTCGCGCCGGACAGCGCCCACAGGCTCCGCCCAGGTACTTGGGGCGGAGCCTCTATGGTCATCGCCGCAGGTCAGCCCAACCAGCGTCAGTGGCCCTGTACTTGCGCGCCCGTGCCCGGCCACGTCACCGCGGTCGTCGGCCCCGTGGGCGCACCGCGGATCGTCATGCCGCGGTGGCGGTCCTTACGCCCGGCGCACGGGAACGTTGACGTCGTCGACGTTGATGTGGCCCCAGCCGCCGGTCGCCTTGTCGACGACCTCGACGTAGATCCGTTCGCCGATGTGGCCCGAGAGGTCGAAGGTCACACGTCGGTACTGTTCGCTGCCGCGGCCGGTGGCCTTGGCCAGCACCTTCTCGTCGCCGGCACGGACGACGGCCGCGTAGAGGCGGTCGGGGTCGTTGCCGCCGGAGACGAGGAGATCGACGATGCCGTCTCCGCCGAGGGTGACGGTGGCGGAGCGGAGGACGCCGACCGCGTCGTCACCGCCCCGGTCCGGGTTGAAGCCCCACAGGTGGTGGCCGGCCGAGTCGTCCTCGGTCTCGGCCTGGTAGAAGGGTCCGCCCCAGCCCCAGTCGGTGCGGGTGGTCACGTTGGCGTCGCTGAAGGTCGTGCCCGAGACGACGGTCCAACCGGTGAGGTCTCCGGTGGCGAAGTCGTGGTTGGGGAGGGCGTCGACGTCCGTCGGGCGCGGCGGGTCGTAGGCGGCGGGAGCGACAGGGGTGTCGTAGGCGCCGTTCATCCGCCAGACGTCCAGGGACACGACCCGGGCCGATCCGCCCTCACTGGTCAGTCGCAGGCCGGTGGCGTCGGCCAGGGTGGGATAGACACGGCTGGTGAGGCTGTTGGTGCCGTTGACGTACGCCTCCAGCACCGAGCGGTCGAGCAGGATCCTCAGCCTCAGTCGTCCGCCGTCGAGTTTCACGGTCCCGCCGTGGACGCCCTTGCGGACGTCCGGGTCGAGGCTGGAGCGGCTGCGGTCGATGAAGAAGCGGTGCTCGGTTGCGTCGTAGGAGAGCAGGGTCTGCTCGCTGCCGTCAGCGGCGGCCCGGACAGCCAGGGTGATGGTCGTGGCTTCGCGCGGTTCTATGACGGCCTCGATGTCCAGCATGTCGCCAAAGACATCGGCGAGCCTGCGGTTCGCCTCCTTCACCGAGGTCTGACGGATCCTGGCCAGCCTCCGGCCCCGCAGGCCGGCCGCCTCGGCGATCGGTTCGATGCCGAGGGTTCCGTCCTGGCGCAGCGAGACACTGACGGGCATCCCGGCGTTGTGCGCCCAGCCGGACTGGGCGTGCTGCTGTTCGCTGCGGCGGTCCTGGGTGATGCTGAAGAGCACGGACCGGCCGTCGGGGGTGACGAAGCCGGAGGGGCCGGTGAAGTGCTCGCCGAAGTCGAACTCGCGGGGCTTTTCGTGGTCGGGCACGAAGCGGCACGTGTCCTTGTCGAAGGTGCCGATCCAGTAGTAGGTGTGCTTGACGGCGTTCGGGTTGAACGCCTCCCACCACGGGCTGATCAGCAGGATGTGCTTGCCGGTGCGCCGCCCCCTGGGGCCGGGGAGCGGGAGGAGGACCGGCAGCTCCCACACCTCGCCGGGTTCGGGCACCGTCGCGAGGTCGTTCCAGTGCAGCGGGCCGCGGTACTTCCACGGCCCCTCGGGGCGGCGGGCGGTGTGGACCAGGGCGGTTCCGCCGTGCTTTCGGGTGACCTGGGTGCCGTTGTAGTCGACGATGCCGCTGCCGACCAGCTGGTACCAGACGCCGTCCTCCTCCCAGACGAAGGGGTCGCGGAAGTTCTCCGCCCAGGCGGTGCCGGGGCCGGCCGGGAGGTCGGCGGGGGCTTCGGTGACCGGCTCGGGCTTCATGGTCCAGGTGGGCAGGTCCGTGTCGCCGTCGGTGGAGTACGTGGACACGGCGAGGCCGGTGCGCTGGCGGTAGGGCAGCCGGTCGTCGCCGCCGGTGAAGAAGAGCACCGGTCCTCGGTCGCCGTCGACGTAGGCCGAGCCCGACCAGCAGCCGTCCGGGCCGACCGAGTCCGCGGCGGGGGCGAGGGCGATGGGGAGGTCGCGCCAGTGCACCATGTCGGTGCTGACCGCGTGCCCCCAGTGGATCTGGCCCCAGAAGGGGCCGAGCGGGTCGTGCTGGTAGAAGATGTGGTACTTGCCCTTGAAGTACACGGGCGCGTGCGGCTCGTTCATCCAGTGCCAGGGTGGCAGCATGTGGAACTGGGGGCGGTGCCGGTCGCCGTCGAAGCGGGCCCGGTTGGGGGTCAGGTCCGGACTCGGCACGCGGCGGCCGGGGAGCGCCGCGATCGTGTCGGCGTGCTCCCGCTGCGCCGTCGCATCGTCCAGGGCGCCCGGGCGGATCACGAGGCTGTCCATCAGGCCCATGTACATGTTGGCGTGGAACTCGCCGTTGAGCAGGGTGGGCCGGTTGTGCCGCCCGATCAGCAGGGGCTCGCCGGAGGCCAGTTCGGGAGCCTTGTCCGGGGTGGTCGTGGTGCCGATCAGACGGCCGTCGCGGTAGAGGCGCAGTTCATGGGCGGCAGGGTCGTAGGTGGCCGCCACGTGCGTCCATCTGCCCTTGGCGGCCGGTTGGTCCTGGGCTCCCTTGACCTCGATCAGGTCGGTGCCGAAGCCGAGTTGGAAGACGATCCGCCCGAAGCGGCGCAGGCCGAGCAGGAATCCGGTCCTCGCGTCCGGGTTGTGCTGGTTGACCAGGGCTTGGGGCTTGCCGTCGATGCCGTGCTCGTACGCGTAGGGGGCGATCCACACGTCGACGGTCATGCCGTCGGCCGGGTCGAGCTTGCCGGGGCCCTGGGCGGTGACGACGGTGGAGTAGCCGTCGAAGTACAGTGCCCGGCCGCGCACCCCATGGCGCCGTAGGGGATCGCTGTCGGGCTTGTAACGGGCGTCGTTGAAGACGTAGTCGATGGGGTCGGCGGAGCCGGAGACCGCCTCGTGGGTGACCGCGCCGGTGCGCTCGTCGAAGTCCCAGCGGGCCGTGGGGTGTTGAGGGCCGCGCCGTTCCTGGGCGGCGGCGGGAACGGGAGCGAACGAGAGAGGGACGACGGCGCCGCCGATGGCGGCGGACACGACACTGAGGGCTGTCCTTCTCCTCATGGGCTTGCTCATGGACTGGCTCCTGGGCGGTACGCGGCAGGTCTGACGCTCTGCCAAATCGGTTTAAGCGGGTGGCTCGGCATCGTTCGCGCGCCGCTCCTGCTAACGCAAGAGCTAACGCAGACCGATTTACCTGGCTGTTACCTGAAGACCTCACAAAACGGCACATAGTGCCCACGTTTCCCATTCGCAATGTCCGGGGTGTTGACATCAGGCGATACGCGCATCAGTCTCGTCGCACCTTGCTAATCCGATTTAACAACGGAGCTGAGCAGCTGATGTCTGAACGTCGCGTGACCATGGCCGATGTCGCCCGCAAGGCGGGCGTCTCGCCGACGACCGCGTCGTTCGCCCTGTCCGGCCGTACCGACATGCGCATCTCCGACGCCTCCCGTCGGAAGGTGCTGGACGCCGCGAAGGAGCTGGGATACCGCCCGAACGTCACGGCGCGCAGCCTGCGGACGAAGTCGACACAGACCATCGGGTTCGTGTCGGACCGGATCACCACGACACCCTTCGCGGGCGAGGTGATCCGCGGCGCGATGGAGGCCGCGCGGGAGCGGGACAACCTGCTGTTCATCACGGAGGCGGGCGGCGACCGCGAAGCCGAGTCGTCGCTGGTCCACGCGCTGCTGGACCGGCAGGTCGACGCGGTGATCTACGCGTCCATGTTCACCCGGTACGTGACGCCGCCCAAGGAGTTGTTCGGGCGCCGGGTGGTCCTGCTGAACTGCCTGGCCCCCGGCTTCGACGCACCGTCCGTCGTCCCGGACGAGCTGGAGGCCGGCCGCGACGCGGCCCGCGCCCTGCTCGCGGTCGGCCACACCGAGGGCATCTGGGCGATCGGCGGCCACCAGGCCGTCCCGGCCACGCCTGAGGGGATCATCGCCGGCAACGAGCGCATGCGTGGCCTGGAGGAGGTCCTGCGGGAGGGCGGCGCCCGCCTGGACGGTGTCGTCGAGTGCGACTGGAGCACACCGGACGGCTACCGGGAGGTGTCCGCGCTGCTCGCGGCGGGCCACCGCCCCCGGGCGCTGGTGTGCCTGACCGATCGGGTCTCCTTCGGCGCCTACCAGGCGCTCGGCGAGGCGGGTCTGTCCGTGCCCGGCGATGTGTCGGTGGTCTCCTTCGACGACCAGGACATCGCGGCCGTACTGCGCCCGGCGCTCACCACGCTGAAACTGCCGCACTACCAGCTCGGCCGCCTCGCCGTGGAGTTGATCCTCCGCAGGGGGCCGCTCGAAGCCGTCGTACACCGTGTGCCCATGCCGCTGCGGGAACGTGCCTCCATCGGCACGCCTGCTGAGGGCTGATACCGGGCGCCCGAAAGACGGTTGTCCCGCCGCCCGGGACCTGAGACTCCCGGGCGGCGGGACGACCACCAAGAACAGCGACCGTCGCAACCGGTCGCCGAGGCGGGTCCGGCAAGACCCGTCTCAGTGAGATGGAGGAACCCTCGTGGTGTTCAGAACCAGGCGCCTCGCTGGTGCGAGTGTAGCCGTCATGGCGGCGACCGCGCTGGTCGCCGGATGCGCGACCGGAAGCGGCGGCAGTACGTCCGGAGCCGGCGGCGACACGCTCACCCTGTGGACGCACAACGCCGGCAACTCGGCCGAGCTCGACGTCGTCAAGAAGATCATCAAGGACTTCAACGGCTCCCAGAGCACGTACAAGGTCGAGCTCCAGGCGTTCCCGCAGAACGACTACAACAACTCGGTCGTGGCCGCGGCCTCGGCCCGCAAGCTGCCCTGCCTGCTCGACGTGGACGGCCCCAACGTGCCGAACTGGGCCTGGGGCGGCTATCTTTCCCCGATCGACGTCTCCGGCAGCGAGGTCCCGCTGGACGACCAGCTGCCCAGCACCGTCGGCCGCTACAAGGACAAGGTGTACGCGTTCGGCTTCTACGACGTCTCCCTCACCTTCTTCGCCCGCAAGTCGGTGCTGAACGAGTACGACATCCGCATCCCGACCATCGACAAGCCGTGGACGAAGGCCGAGTTCGACGCCGCGCTGGCCAAGCTGAAGAAGGGCGGGAAGTTCGAGTACCCGCTGGAGATGGGGACGGGGAGCCTCGGCGAGTGGTACCCGTACGCGTACTCCCCGCAGCTGCAGAGCTTCGGCGGCGACCTGATCAACCGTGACGGCTACAAGACCGCCTCGGGCGCCCTGGACGGCGAGAAGGCCGTGGAGTGGGCCACCTGGTTCGGCTCGCTGGTGAAGAAGGGCTATCTGTCGAAGAAGTCCGGGGCCGACCCCAACAAGGACTTCCTGGCCGGCAAGAGCGCCATCCAGTGGGACGGCAGCTGGAACGCGGCCAAGAACGCCGAGAAGCTCGGCGACGACCTGGCGATCATCCCGCCGGTCGACTTCGGCAACGGCCCCAAGATCGGCGGTGCCTCCTGGCAGTGGGCCATGAGCTCCACCTGCTCCAACAAGGCCGGCGCCCAGGCGTGGCTGAAGTTCTCCCGCCAGACCAAGTACTTCGTCGACTACGCCAAGGCCACCAGCACCATCCCGGCCACCGACGCCGCCGCGAAGCAGGTCGCCGACTACCAGCCGGGCGGGAAGTTCAACGTGTTCGTCCAGTTCGCGCGCGAGTTCGCGCAAGTGCGCCCGGTCACCCCGGCCTACCCCTACATCTCCACCGAGTTCCAGAAGGCGACCCAGGACATCCTGGCCGGGGCCGACCCCAAGGACGCTCTGGGCCAGGCCGCGAAGGACATCGACAACGACCTGAAGTCGAACAACCACTACGCCGGCTGACCCGCCCCGGTCCGGTTCGGGCCCCGACCGCGCCGTCCCCGCGCACCCGAACCGGACCGGCACCCCCCTGGAGCTACCGTGACCACCATGACCGCAGCCCTCGCCCGGCTGCGTCCGGTGCGGCGGACCCGAAGGACCAGCGCCCGCCGCCGTGAGAGCCTCACCGCCCTCGGCATGGCCACCCCGGCCGTGGTGCTGCTGATCGTCTTCGTCGTCGTACCGCTCGTCCTCACCTTTGCCCTGGCCTTCACCGACGCGCGCCTCGTCTCGCCCACCCCGGCCCGCTTCGTGGGCCTGCGGAACTTCACCCGGCTCTTCGAGGACCCGGTCTTCTTCAAGTCCCTGCGCAACACGGTGTACTTCACCGCCGTCGTCGTCCCGCTGCAGGCCGGGCTCGCCCTGGTGCTGGCGCTGCTGGTGAACGCGAAGGTGCGGGGCGTCAACTTCGTCCGCACCGTCTACTTCCTGCCGGTCGTCACCTCGATGGTCGTGGTGTCCCTGCTGTGGACCTTCCTCTACCGGCAGGACGGCCTGGTCAACCACGTCATCTCGGCGCTCACCCTCGGCCATGTCGAGGGCCGGGACTGGCTGGGTGACCCGGCCACCGCCATGCCCGCCATCATCCTGATGTCGGTGTGGCAGGGCGTCGGCTTCCACATGATCATCTGGCTGGCCGGGCTGCAGACCATCCCCGCCGAGCTGTACGAGGCCGCCGACCTGGACGGAGCCACCCGCTGGCACCGCTTCCGTCACGTCACCTGGCCCGGACTGCGCGCCACCCGCACGTTCGTACTGGTCACCATCACCATCCAGGCGTTCGGCCTCTTCACCCAGATCAACGTGATGACCGAGGGCGGCCCCCTCGACTCCACCACCACCGTCGTCTACCAGGCCGTGCGCACCGGCTACGAGCAGCAGCAGACCGCGTACGCGGCGGCCATCTCGCTGGTCTTCTTCGTGCTCGTACTGACCGTGTCCCTCGTCCAGCGTTTCCTGACCCGGGAGAAGGACTGATCATGCCCTCCTTCTTGAAGCATCTCGGGGGTCACGCCGGCCGTGTCGTCCTGGCCCTGGTCTTCGCGCTCCCACTCGTGTTCATGCTGGTCTCGTCGTTCAAGACGGACGACCAGATCTTCGGCGACCTGGGCTCTCTGCGGGCCTTCCTGCCGGTGGGCGCCCTGTCGCTGGACAACTACACCGGGGTGTTCGAGCGGGTCCCGGCGGCGCAGTTCCTGCTGAACTCCGTGCTGATCTCCTCCATCACCGTGGTGCTCGGCATCATCGTCAACAGCATGGCCGCCTTCGCCCTGTCCCGGATGCGGATGCCCGGCCGCAAGGCCGTCCTGACCGCCGTCATCGCCACCCTCATCGTGCCGTTCGAGACCTTCGCCGTGCCGCTGGTGTGGTGGATCAACCAGCTGCCGCTGCTCCGCGTCAACGGCTTCCACCTGGAGTTCACCACCGGATGGATGGACACCTACCAGGTGCAGATCCTGCCGTTCGTCGCGAACGCCTTCTCGGTCTTCTTCTTCCACCAGTACTTCCAGAGCATCCCCAAGGAGATCGACGAGGCGGCGGTCATGGACGGGGCGAGCTGGTTCACCATCTACCGCCGCATCGTCATGCCGCTGTCCGGCCCGGCGGTCGCCACCGTCGCCATCCTGACGTTCCTGCCCGCCTGGAACTCGTACCTCTGGCCGTTGATGGTCGTGCAGAGCGAGGAGCTGCGGCCCGTGATGGTGGGCATCTCCTACTTCTTCCAACTGAACGTGGGCTGGGGCCAGATCATGGCGTACTCGTCGATGATCACCGTGCCGATCCTCGCCCTGTTCGTGGCGTTCCAGCGGTCGTTCGTCAACAGCATCGCCTCGACCGGCGTCAAGGGCTGACTCCGCGCGCCCACCGCTCCGCCACCCCCTTCTCGTCTCGTCTGACCCCTGTGTGCTTCGCGCACCCCGAGAAAGGCCCCGTGTGTCCACGTCGCCTGCCCACCCCCACCTGCCCGCCGTACATCTGCGGCCGCCGCGCAACTGGATCAACGATCCCAACGGGCTGGTCTTCCACGACGGCCACTACCACGTGTTCTTCCAGTACAACCCGTACGGCCCGCAGCACGCGAACATGCACTGGGGCCACTTCCGCAGCCCCGACCTGATCACCTGGGAACCCCTCCCGGTGGCCCTCGCCCCCACGCCGGGCGGCCACGACGCCGACGGCTGCTATTCGGGCAACGCCGTCTCCGCCGACGGCCGGCTCGTGGCCTTCTACTCCGCCCACCGTGACGACCGTTGGTGGCAGCCGGTCACCACGGCCGAGTCGCGCGACAACGGGCGCACATGGCAGAAGCGGCCCGAGCTGCTCATCCCGGAGCCGCCCGCCGACACCACCATGTACCGGGACCCCTACGTCTGGCGGCAGGAAGGCCGCTGGCGAATGCTGGTCGGCTCCGCCCTCGCCGACGGGCGCGGCGCGGCGCTGCTGTACGAGTCCGACGACCTGGAGCACTGGGAGTACCGCGGCCCCTTCGCCACGAGCGGACCCGCGCCCGGCACTGGCCCGGTCGGCTGGGAGTGTCCCCAGTACGCGACCTTCGGCGACCGGAGCGTCCTGATCGTCAGCGACTGGACGCCACAGGGCGGCCCCAGCCACACGACCGTCCACACCGGCCGCGAGCAGGACGGCCGCTTCACGGCGACCGCACCCCCGGTACCACTGGACCACGGTCCCGACTTCTACGCCCCCGCCCTGCTGAAGGCCCCCGGGGAAGACCGCTGGCTGCTGTGGGGCTGGGCCTGGGAGGCCCGCGACGACGCCTGGGCGCATGAAGCAGGCTGGGCGGGCGTCCTCACCCTCCCCCGCGAGGTGACCCTCACCGCCGACGGCACGGTCGTCCAACGCCCCGCCCGCGAGCTGCTCGCCCTGCGCGGCGAACGGGTACTGCACCGCACCGGACACGTCACGCAGTCCGCAGCGGCCGAGCTGGGCGAGGTCAGCCGCACCTTCGACGTCACAGCTGTCCTTACTCCCGACCCCACGGGTATGAGCAGCCTGCGCCTGGTCACCTCGGCGGACGGCACCGAGTACCTCGACATCAGCCTCGACCCCTCGGGCGGCCACCTCACCGTCGACCGCGGCCACGCATCACTGGACGCACGGGCACGAGCAGGCGCGTACACCGCCCCATGCCCCGCCGCAACGACCCCCGGCGCCCCTGTCGAGCTGCGCTTGATCGTGGACCGTTCGATCGCCGAGGTCTATCTCGCCGACGGCCAGGTCCTCACCCTCAGGTTCTATCCGGTCGCCGACGGACCGTGGCGGCTGCAAGCCCGCACGACAGGCACCGGCCGCAGTGACTTCACCGTCGAGGCATGGAACGTCAACTACCCGGGACTGGAACTCTCGGGCTTGCACAACAGGCATCGCCGGTGGTGATGCTGCGCTTGCGTCCAGCCCCGCCCCGCCGGCGCGGTGGTGGGGCAGGGGCCATGGACTGGGCCCACAACGAATCCGCAGGACCGGCATGCGAACCAGGCCCGGGAGACCCGGTTCGCTCTGTCGATGTGCCCGCACTCGGCGCAGGCCCAGCTGGAGTGGGTGGCCCGTTGGGGCTTGCGAAGCCGTACCCGCTCGCGGATCCCCGTCAGCTCTTCCAGGGCGATCCCGCGACCGGTGCGTTCAGCCTCGGCCACCACATGCTTCGCGATCCGAGTTTGCCGCGCAGCTTCCGTTCCCGCACCCGGATGCGATTGAGTTCACGCCCAGCCATGATCTCGCCGTCGCTGGTGGTGGCGATGTTCACGATGCCCAGGTCGAGGCGCACGAAGACCCGCGTGCGGCGCCCGTGCGTCGCGCGTGGAGGGCGCGGCGGGAGTGGAAGCGCCGGTGAGGCCGGCCCGCCCCACTCCCGCTAGCGTCCTCGTCTCCCTCGTCCCTGGCGCACACCATCCACGCCCCCGGGGACGAGGGCACCGCCCGTCGGTGGACCCCATATGGGCTGCCCGGGGCGGTGCAGGAGCGCAGCTCATTCGCCTCCCCCGTGGCAGTGGGCGGGGCTGGATCAGGCGCTTGCGCGTCTGGCTCAGCGCCTGTCCGGGTCACGTGGGCTTACGCGCGGTTCAGGCCGGACGGTTGCGGAAGACCTGGTTGAGGTAGTCGCCGACGGGCGAGAGGACGAGGTAGTGGTCGTTGCGGCTGGGGACGCTGTGGGGGGTGACGGCCAGGGAGGTGTCGTTGTAGGGGCGCAGGGTGAAGCCTCGCTCGATCCCGGTGTCGGTGGCGTACAGGTGCCACCACTGCTGCTTGTTGGCGGATGAGCACCTCTTGGTGGAGATGAGCTGGCGGCTCTCCACGCTCGCGGGCTGAAGGCAGATGTTGTTGCCGCCCGCATTCTTGATGAGGAACGTGTCGGTGCTGCCATCGACGGCCTGGTAGATCCACTTTTCGGTGTCGTAGATGACGCCGTTGTGGTCCTCCCAGATGTCCACGTACGCCGTCGGCTCTTGGGCGAAGCCGTTGGGGGTGATGTGTTCCCCGGTCTGGGTGTGGTCGATGAAGACGTCTTGGCCGGTGGGGACGGGCACGGCTGGGGCCGCGACCGCCGGGGTGGACACCATGGCGGTGAGGGCCGCCAGCAGGGCGGGGCCGAGGAGGCGGAGGATGGTCGTCTTCGTCATGGACGTCTCTCCCTTGGATCGCCGGATAACGGCCCAGTCATCGTCCGTGTTCATCCAGCCGCCATGAGGCGAAGAATGCTTTCCCCGTCGCCCGAAAGCGTGCAAAAGGCGCACCTCGGCCTGTCGTGTGGATGTCTTGACGCTAAGGGGTCCTTGCACTATGAGCGTCCGATCAGGTCGCGTGGTCTGGTGCCGTGCCTCGCAAGGCGCCGGAGCGCCCAGGTAGCTCCGGCGCCTTGCGAGGTGCGGTGCCAGGCCGCGCGACCCGGGCGGGCATAGTGCAAGGACCCCTAAGTCTCCCGGGCTGCCCGCCTGTTGCAGTGGCGCCGAGGTATGCCCGCTGAACGGCCTCCACCCGCATCGGACTTTGGTGCTTCATGGCTGACCAGACCTCGTGGACCGCCGAACCGTCGCCCCCGCGGACTACTGGCAGCCTCAACTCTGCCTGATGCCGGGACAGCGCTACGCCGAACTGGTCGGCGGCCCGCTGGACGGGACGTTGCTCAGCGCTTGAGCGTGAAGGTGAAGTCGCCGGAGAGCTTGCCGCTCAGCCGGACCACCGACACGAGCTTCCCCTCCGTGATCAGTCTCTCGACCTCGGCCCGCGAAAGACCGCAACCTTCAGCGATCAGTCGCACCGGCCGGACAGGGATCCGCGCCGCAAAGCGGACCGAGACGTCGATCACCTCGCGGTCCAGGTGATCCGATCCGCCGGTGTCGAGACGCCAGGCGCTGTCCCAGTCGAGGGCGATGCGACTGCGGCGCCGCACGACCGGATCCTGGAGCAACTCAGCCGCCAGGCCGGGGTCGTTGTCATGCAGCCGGTCCAGCAGTTCAGGTCGTACGGAGCGCACATTCATCCGCTCCAGGACCGTGAGCTTTGCAGTTTCCCCGCAAGCGGTACAGAGCGCGAGGAGCCAGGCGTCGATGAGCTTGTGGTGTGCGTTGACGCGGAATTTACCGCTTGCCCGGAAGCGCTCGGACGCGCACGCGTGGCAACGGCGTCGAATGAGCGGGAGGCAGGTGGGCACGACCACCCAGTTTTCGAGCACAGAAGTACACCGGTTTCAGTGAGAGGTCCGCAGCAGAAAGGAGCGCGGCGCACATGCGCGACGCGCGACGAATCAGCGCTCGGGAGGTCTCACAGGGTGTACAACGGCACGTCCTTGACCAGACGACTTGGTTCGGCAGCACGGTAATGGCGCACAGCGGCGCTGTTCCACTGGTTTTCGAGCGCCTCACCGTCAGGTTCTGTCCGGTGGGTCATGGACGAAGCCGGAGCCAGATGGCGGCGACGGTGGCGGTGCCGTGGAAGACGTAGGCCCGCTTGTCGTACCGCGTGGCCACGGCCCGGAAGTTCTTGAGCGGGAGATCTGCACCCCGGTGGAACGGGCGGCGCTGCGGCGCCTGCCGTACGAGGAGCGCAACGCCCGTCTGGTCCGCCTCTGGTCCCTCAAGGAGGCCTACACCAAGGCGCTCGGACAGGGTTGCGCTTCTCCTTCCGCGAGTTCGGCCTGGTCCTTCCTGACCACTTCCGTGTCCTCGGCCGACGGCCCGGACGGCGACCACGCGGTCAGCGCGGCTGGCCGACACGGGGCGCGGGCGGGAACCGGCCGCGGGCGCCGTGGAACTCGTCGACCGGGAAGCGGCGACGCTCTTCGCGGCGCCGCTCGGCGTCCCGGCGCCCTTCAGGCCCGCTCGGCCAGCCGGGTGACGACCAGGATCACCGCGGCGCTGGAGAAGAGCGTGTACGGGACGAGCGACGATCCCCGGTCACCGTGGATGGTCTGCCGGTAGAGGATCCATCCGCACAGCAACGCGAACCAGCAGCCGGCCAGCACGGCGGGCAGCGGCTTCCAGAATCCCGCCACCACGCCTATCACACCGATCAGATCGAGCATGCCGATGAGGAACATCAGGCCGGGAGCCGGCGAGATCCTCGTCAGCGAGGAGAACCGGTCCACCGCGACCGACAGCGCGGGCGTCCAGGTGAGCGCGGCGAGCGAGAACTCGAGGATGAGCAGGGCGGAGACGACCGCCGCGACGATGCGCATCGTGAGGGATCCTTTCGAACAGCGCGACCAGCAATGGGGCGCGCACCCGGTTGCGGTGAAGCGAACCGGGTGCGCGCCATGTCGTACGTCAGTTCTTGGCGGGCGCCGTGACGAGTGCGTCGTCCGCCGCGGCGCCGGAGCCGTCGTGCTCCGGATCCGGTTGCGGAACCTGCTCGGCACTCGGCTTCATACCACGGAAGCCCAGTGCCGTTGTTTCCGGCCGTGTCGACACAGCTGATCTCCCGGGCCGGTACCCCGATACGTTCCACGATGAGCCGGGTCATCCGGCCCGACGTTTGGGGCGGCAGCAGGTAGTCGACCGCGTTGAGGTCCCACCCCAGGTCATCGGCCAGCTCGCACAGGATCTCCTCAGTGAGTCGTGGGACGTTCTCCTCGATGGCCTTGTAGTCCTCCTGCGCCGCCGGCCGGCCGTCGTCGCGGTCCGCGAGCCCGAACCACTCGATGGAACGTGGTTCGTGGCGGCGTCCGCGGAGGCGCCCGGGAACAGGGGGACGGACGGCGCCGCGGCGGCGACCGCGGTGGCGAAGCGTCGCGTTCGCGAGAACCCGTATGGCGCGAGCCGGTGCGGTGTCGCCCGTTCCTCGGTGCCGGCCGGCTCCTCGGCGCGCGGTTCCGTCCCGGCCCGGTGCAGGGCGGCCACCACGTCGAGCAGATGGCGGGTCGTCGCCTCTCGCCGGGGCACACGGCGAGTCGGCGCAGGCCGGCCGGCGGCTCCAGGACGTTCACGAGCGACGTGAGCACCGGGCGGGCCCGATCTCCACCAGGTGCGTCGGTTCCCACGCGAACGCGGCTTGTACGGCGTCGGCGAAGAGGACGGGGGCGGTGACGTGCCGGGCCCAGTAGGCGGGGCCGATGGCGGTGGCGTCCGCCGGGCGGCCGAGCACGGTCGACAGCATGGGGATGCCGGCGCCGCGTGGGACACCGTATCGGCCATGGCGGCGAACTCGGCGACGACGGGTTCCATCAGGGGCGAGTGGAAGGCGTGGGAGACCTGCAACGGGCGGGTTCTCACCCGGCGTGCCGTCGGGGCCGCACGCACTCGGGCCAGTGCGTCCAGATCACCGGACAGCACCACGTGCCGCGGTCCGTTGACGGCGGCCACGCCCAGCGCGGGCTCGTCCGTGAGCAGGTCGGTCACGTCTCGGGCGCGGCGAGGACCGCCATACGGGAGCCGGGCAAGTGCGCTGCGTAGCGCGCACAATGCCCTCGACGGGGTCACTGTGGCCGTCCGCCACCAGGGCGGCCCGCTGCACGCGGCTCTCACCAGGAACCGGGGGCAGCGCTTCGCCGGCTCTCTGCCCGATGCCGCTGTCTCCCTCGCCGTCACCTGTGACCGGCTCGCCTCCCGCAAGCCGCACCGGACGCCGCGCCGCGAGGCGGCCGACGCGCGATTGTCGGTGCCGGGTGTCACGCTGGTCTCACGCCGGACCCGCGACAGCGAAAGGGAATTGCCGTGATCACCACCGACCCCACCCCCGGTTCCCCCTGTTGGCTCGACCTCGGTGCCCCCGACGTCCGGGCCGCCGCGGCCTTCTACGGCGCGGTGCTCGGCTGGGAGTACGAGTCCATGGGGGAGGGGGAGGACATGGAAGGCGGGATGTTCCGGAAGGACGGCAAGACCGTCGCCGGGCTCGGCAAGCTCACCGAGGAGGGCGCGCGCTCGGCCTGGATGATCTACTACGCCGTCACCGACGCGGACGCCACGACCCAGGCCGTGGAGCGCGCGGGCGGCACGGTGCGGGTGGCGCCGAGCGACCTCGACGACTGGGGCCGGATGGCACAGTACAGCGACCCGCTGGGGGGCCAGTTCGCCGTCTGGCAGCCGGGGAAGAACACGGGCTTCGAGCTCGCGGACGAGCCGGGCTCGCTGTCCTGGACCGAGCTGTACACGACCGACGCGGCGGGCGCGAAGGAGTTCTACGGCGGTGTCTTCGGCTGGCAGTTCAGCGACATGGAACTGCCGGGCGGCGGGGGCGCGTACACCCTCATCACCCCCGCCGGACTTCCCGAGGAGCGCATGCAGGGCGGCATCATGGAGCTCCCCGCGGAGAACCTCGCGCTGGCGAACGGGCGGCCGTACTGGCACCCGGTCTTCCACGTCACCGACTGCGACGCCGCGGTCGCCGAGGTCACCGGGAACGGCGGCAGCGTGCAGATGGGACCGGAGGACGCCGAGGGCGTCGGCCGACTGGCCGTCTGCGTCGACCCGGCCAACGCGGACTTCGTGGTGCTCACCCCGACCGGGCGCTGACCCCCCGCGGGCCTCGACGCCGCGTTGCGCCGTGTGGGGGGTGGGCGCCTGCTGACGCGCGCAGTCGCGGACCCCTCGAACGCTTCGGACGCCGGGCGGTCCCGTTGACCCCGGCCACGGTCGCGTCGGCGGTGTCCGCCTATCTGGTCATCGTCCTTCTCCGCACTTCAGCGCACATCTCCGAGCCGCACGCGCAGGGGTGAACGCTCCGAAGAAGGGCGGCGCAGCACGATCACGTCCGGTCCTTCGTCGTCGCCGCCGACGCGGGGCAGTTCCAGGAGGCCGCCGCAGAGCCGGCGGTCACCCAGCAGGCCGTCTCCAAGCGCATCGCCGCGCTGGAGCGGAAACGCGGCGTGCGGCTGTTCACCCGCACCCCGCGCGGTGCCGAGCTCACCATCGACGGGCAGGCGTTCCTGCCCCACGCGCGCGAGCTGCTGCGCGTCGCCGAGCGCGCGGTCGCGTCCGTGCGCACCGGCCGCCGTCCGCTGCGCGTCGACGTGATCGCCTCGCGCGGCGCAGCGACGGGCCTGATGCGCGGCTTCCACCGCGCGCACCCCGAGATCGAGCTCGACGTGGTGATGCTGTTCGACATCGAGACGGCCGTCGCCGCCATCCGGTCCGGTGCGATCGACGCGTCCTTCCGCGCCGTCGCCGTGCCCGGCCGCCCCCTACCGGAGGACATCGAGTCCGTACGGGTGCTCGACGAGCCGCTCCAGCTCCTCACCGGCCCCGCCCACGCGCTGGCGGGCACCCGGTCGGTGACCGTCGCTCAGCTCCTCGGGCACCGGATCTGGATGCCCGGCATCGTCCACGGGATCGAGTGGGCCGCCTACTACGACGACCTCATCGCCGAGTTCGGCCTCACCATCGAGACAACGGGCCCCAACTTCGGCTCGGACGTACTCCTCGACACCGTCGCCGACAACCCGGCCCTGGCCACCTTCATGGGCGAGCAGACCCGCCTCGTCTGGCCCGCCGGGCACGGCCTGCGCCGCATCCCGGTGACCGACCCGACGCCCGTCTACCCGCACTCGCTCCTCTGGCACCGCGACAACCCCCACCCCGAGCTGACCACCCTCCGGGCCCACCTCGCCGCCACAGCGGCCGGCCACAACGAGGCCGGGACCTGGACGCCGGGCTGGGGGACTCCGCGCTGAACGCCTCCGGGTCCTCGATCATCGTGGCCGGATCGACGGACGGTCGACGTGGTCCTGGTACTCGTCACCGGCCATCCCCTGATTGGCCCACCGGCCACGGCCTGCGCCGATCTTCTCCTCGGCCCTGATGGCACGGGCCGCCAGGGCCTCGTCGACGACGGCGAACCGGCGGCCTTTTTACCCTTCCCCCCGTCCTCGCGCCCGAAGGACGGGAAGTCGACCAGGTCGTAGAAGTTCTCGCCACCGATGTGCTGGGCCATGTGAACCACCAGGGCGAAGCCTTTGGCCGTGGCCGCAGCTCGGCCCGCCGGATGCCGGGATCTTCCGGTGTCGCGGCCGCGCCCAGGAAGTGCTCGATCGACCGGCCACTCCGAAGCGCGGCGACTCCCAGGGATTCGCCGAGGTAGCGCATTCGGGCAAGTCAGACGTTGTTGAGACGCACGAACACCGTAGATCACCGGCTGCGCGATCGAGGCAGCCACAGGGCGACAACCGGGCAGCACGGGCGGCAAGGTCGTGGGCACGGCCGTTGCGCGGCTGTTCGGCGTGCTTCGGGGGAGGTCCCGGCAGCCGAGATCACCTCGGCCGACGGCGGCGCCGACGAGATCCTGCGCTTGGCCGCCGCCAACGCCTACGACGACCGAACCCCGCTACCGGTCCGCGAGCACGGCGGCGTCCTCGGCAGGGTGCACGCCCGCTGGAGGGTGCTCTTCGCCCAGCGGTTGGCGTGCACGCGCGGGCAGCGGAGGGGGACGATGGAGTGGCCGAGGCACGGACGCCGGCACAGGGTCCGGTCCGGCAGACGGCAGCCCGATCGAGGCCGGAAGGAGCCTGGGGTATGGGTGCGGCAGAGCCCTTCCGGGGTGACCCCGGCACGGCGGACGTGGTTCCGTCCATGCCGGGTGGGCTGCTCGATGTTCTGAACGTGGCCGCCGTCCTCCTCGACGCAGAGGGCAGGATCGATCTCTGGAGCCCGCAGGCCGAGATCCTCTTCGGCTACACCGCCGAGGAGGCCCTGGGCCAGTACGCGGGCCACCTGCTGATCGACAAGGAGCACCTCGACACGGTCCTGGAGCTGTTCGCCCAGGTCATGCGGGAGGGCAAGAGCTGGGCAGGGGTCTTCCCCATCCGGCACAAGGACGGCAGCACGCGCCTGGTGGAGTTCCGCAACATGCGGCTGCAGGACGACCAGCGCGAGTACTGGGCATTGGGGCTGGCCACGGATCAGGCAACCCTGCGGCAGGTGGAGCGGAACCTGGCCCTGTCCGCCCAGCTGGTGTCCCAGTCACCGATCGGTCTGGGCATGCTGGACACCGATCTCCGGTACATCTCCGTCAATCCCGCGGAGGAACGGATGAACGGCGTACCGGCCGCCGAGCACATCGGCCGCCACGTCCACGAGGTGCTGCCCTTCCTCGACGAGTCCTTCGAAGCAGCCATGCGCGAAGTCCTGGCCACCGGGACCCCGATCCTGGACCAGTACACCGTCGGCCGTACGGCGGCCGACCCGGACAACGACCATGCCTGGTCGATCTCGTTCTACCGACTCGAAGCCCCCAACGGGAGAGTGCTGGGAGTGGCCACCTCCAGCGTCGACGTCACCGACCGGCACCGCGCCGTGGAAGAACAACGCCGCGCCGCCCTGACCCTCCAGCGCAGTCTGCTGCCCCACCCCCCTCCACGACGACCTGGTCTCGATGTCGCCCACCGCTACCGCCCGGCACAAGCCACCATCGAGATCGGCGGCGACTGGTACGACGTCATCCCTCTCACCGGCGACAAGACCGCCCTCGTCGTCGGCGATGTCATGGGCAGCGGCGTCGCAGCCGCAGCCACCATGGGACAGCTGCGCACCGCTACGAGAACCCTGGCCGACCTCGATCTGGCCCCCGCCCAGGTCCTGCACCACCTCGACCACATCACAGACGGCCTCGACACCATCGCGACCTGCGTCTATGCCGTCTTCGACCCCTGCACAGCGCAGTGCCACATCTCCGTTGCCGGGCACCTGCCGCCCGTCCTTCTCCACCCGGACGGCACACGCGAACTCCTCGACCTGCCCACCGGCGCGCCCCTGGGCGGCTGCGGCATCTCCTTCGACACCACCTCCTTCGCCTTCCGGCCGGGGAACCAGCTCGTCCTCTACACCGACGGCCTCGTCGAGACCCGCGACCTGCCGATCGACGCACGCCTGGACGCGCTCCTCGACATCCTCGACGACCCGGACCGATCGCTGGACGCCACCTGCGACCTGCTTCTGCACACCCTGCGTGATGAAGGAGACCATGACGACGTAGCCCTGCTCATCGCCCGGGCCGGTCACAGCCCAGCGGACGAGGCGCTCACTGGGGGGATTGATGACGAGCGTTGTTGACACTGGGCCGTCTTGCCCGGTTCGAAAGGCCCGCGAGTCTACGACGGGGCCGCGGCCCGGCTGCCTGCCATCGCCGACCTATACGGCAACGATCCCACCCGTCACCGCTGGGTCCTGGCCCGCCGCAGCCTGACCCGACCTGACGAGATCGCCCATTACCCGGCCCACGCCCCGGTCGGCACGACGGTCACCGCGCTGGTCCGCGTCGCCGGCGCACGCTGGGCGATCGAGGGTGCCTCCAGGCCGCGAGGAACGAATGCGGCCTCGCCGGTACGAGGTCCGCCGCTGCATCGGCTGGTACGCCACACCTCGCCATGGCGCCGTGTTGGCCTCCCCGCGTCCGCTCCATTCTGACCAGCCAGAGCCGGGCGCTGGGGGGAGCCGGTGGTGCGCAGCATGTGGGAGTGGGGAGAAGGCCGGACGGGCGAACACCAGTGAACCCTCGATGACGCCTGGTGAGAGAAAGCCCCGCAGGTGGGATGCCGGAGCGGGGTGCAGGGCGGGGCCGCTGCGATGCGGCAGGCGCCGGGCGGATGATTCACGCCGCTCGGGAGGACACCGTCGCCCCGGGGCATGGAGGGCGTCCAACCCGGCGGCATTTGCGCGCGGAACGTGGAAACCCCGACGGAGGCCGCCGGTTGACGGCGGTGGGCCCGACCGTGAGGAAGGCCGACGTCTCCAGGGGGACAGGACGGCTCAACCTTCTTCTGCGCGGGCGGTTCAGCGACGCCCCGGCGACGGCGGCCATCGACGCGGTGACCAGCGCGGTCCATGACCGAGGGGTGCCACGGGCGGCGCCGCCTGGCCGTCGCGCGTTCGTGGCGCTCGGGTCGGCCACCCGCGGCGACGTCACGTCCGCGAAGTGGGCGGCGCGGGCCGCGTCGTCGCCCTCCGGCTCGAACCGCCGACCGGCCGAGGCCGGCGCCGTCGGAGCGGGAGAGCGGATTCCCCCCTGGTGCCAAGGACGGACAGTGACCGCGGTGGAGGGCCAGGGAGCCGTACGGCGGGGGTGACGCCGCCGATGCGGGAGCGCACCGAGGCCAACAGCGCAATCCCTGCAGGCGGTAGCGGTCATTCCGCTCATGGGCGACAACATAGACACGGGTGTCGGTCACCTGTACGGTGCAGCAACGCATGGCCGGGAATCGCCGTCTGCGGCACACGGCGGGGCGATCAGTGTGCCGATTTCTGCCTGAGGGGGACGTTGTGCATGCTGCGACATCCGGCAGGGAGGACCGTGACCGCCTGAGCGCGGTCGACGCCCTCAGCCGCTCCGCCGTCGCTGTGCTCCATCTGAACGGCCGGTTCGTAGCGCTCCTCAACGAATTGAGTCAGACCTCGGGACTGAGCGCCGCGCAATGGCAGGTCCTCGATGCGGTGGGAGCCAGGCCGCGGACCGTGTCCGACGTCGCCCGGCTGCTGGGCACCACCCGTCAGAGCGTGCAGCGACTCGCCGACCTCCTGGTGGAGCAGGGGCTCGCAGCCTACCGGGACAACCCGGCGCACCGGCGCGCCCGGCTGCTGGCGGCCACCGGGCCAGGAGAGGTGGCGCTGCGCGATGTCGGCCCCGCCCACGCCGAACTGGCCCGGCTGCTGTGCGAGAAGCTGGGGGGAGAGGCCGAACTCCGGCGCACCGTCGAGACCTTGAGCGGACTGTCGCGGGCCCTGTGCACCGTAGCTCCGCGCGTCCCGTCCTGAGACGGAGCCGGGCGGCAGCCTTCGACCGCTCCGACCAGAGGGCCGCACACGGCGCCACACCGCCCCGCCCACCCGCCGGTCGCTGTCCGATCGGCACCTTTGTTCGCCTTGTTGTAGCGTTACCGACCTGTCACAGGCCGCAGTCCGGGGGGACCGTTGAATCAGTTGGTGTTCAGACTGCTGGGTCCCCTGCACGTCGAGGCCGACGGGGTCCCACTGCGCATCAAGGGCAGACGGCAGTCCACCGCGCTGGCGATGCTCCTGTTGTCCGCCGACCGGATCATTTCCGTCGACACCCTGGTCGACGCCGTCTGGCCGGAATCACCCCCGGCGACCGCCCGCAACCAGATCGCCATCTGCGTGGCGACCCTGCGCAAGACGTTCAAGGAGGCCGGCGAGAGCGAACTGCTGCTCACCTCCCCGCCCGGCTACGTCCTGGCCCGCGGCGAACACCGCATCGACGTCATGGAGTTCCTGCAGCAGGCCGAACACGGCCGTGACGCCGCCCGGCTCGGACGGGCCGAGGAGGCGTGCATCCTGCTGGAGGAGGCGCTCAGCAAGTGGCGCGGCCCGGCCCTCGACGAACTGACCGGGGAACGGATCGAGGCCGAGGCCACCCGGCTCGAACAACTGCGCCTCGACCTGATCGAGGAGCGCGCCGGGCTGATGCTGCAACTGGGTCGGCACCGGGCGCTCACCGGCGAGCTCGGCGAGCTGGTCGCCCGGCACCCGCTGCGGGAGCAGTCGCGCGAGCACCTGATGCTGGCGCTGTACCGCTCCGGTCAGCGCGCCGAGGCCCTGGAGGTCTTCCGGCAGGGCCGCCGACTGCTCAACGGGGAACTCGGCATCGAACCCGGCCCGCCGCTGCAGCAGTTGCACGACCTGATCCTGCACGACTCGCCGGAACTGACCCGGCCGCCCGCCGCGGTACCGGCCGCGCCGGTCACCGTCCAGACGCCCGCCCAACTCCCGGCCGACGTACGGCGATTCACCGGACGGCAGCAGGAGCTGGCCGCACTCGACAGACTGCTCAAGGAGCCGTACCATCCGCACGCGCCCGCCGTGGCGACGATCGTCGGGGTGGCCGGCGTGGGCAAGACCGCGCTCGCCGTCCACTGGGCGAGCCAGGCGGCCGAGCGCTTCCCCGACGGCCAGCTCTTCGCCGACCTGCGGGGCTACGACGAGGAGAACCCGCCGGTCTCCCCGTCCGCCGTACTGGACCGCTTCCTGCGGGCCCTGGGAACGCCCGCCCCGCAGATACCCGAGGAGCGCGACGAGCGCGCGGCGCTGTTCCGCAGTCTGCTGAGCACCCGCAGGGTGCTGATCCTCCTCGACAACGTACGGTCGTTCGCCCAGCTGAGGCCCTTGCTCCCGGGGGGCGGGCGCAGCGTCGTCCTGGCCACCGGGCGCGAGGCCCTCGACGACGTGACCGGCGACTACACCGCTCTGCGCATCCGGCTGCGGGTCCTGCCACAGTCCGAGGCCACCACGCTGCTCACCAAGATCGCCGGCGCTGACCGGTTCGGCAGCGACCCGGTGGCCCTGGAGCAGCTGAGCGCCCTGTGCGACCGGCTGCCGCTGGCGCTGCGCATCGCCGGGGCCCGGCTGGCCGCCAAACCCGGGCTGAGCGTACGGGGGCTGGTGGAGCGGCTGCGTGACCAGCGGCGGCGGCTGGACGAGCTGAGCCCGGAGGAGGGCGGGGTGCGGGCGGGGTTCCGTCTGACCTACCGCGACCTGTCCCCGGACGCCGCCCGCATGTACCGCCGACTCGGGCTGCTGCGCACCGCCGACTTCGCGGCGTGGGTCGCCGCGGCCACCGTGGAGACCGATCTGTGGCACGCCGAGGAACTGCTCGACCAGCTCGTCGACGCCCAGTTGCTGGAGGCCGTCGACCCGGTGCCGGGCCGGGCGGCCCGTTACCGCTTCCAGGACCTGCTCCAGCTGTTCGCCCGCGAACGCGCGGAGGCGGACGAGACGCAGCAGGAGTGCGACGACGTACTGGAGCGGACCTTCGCGGCCTGGCTCTGGCTCGCGGAGGAGGCCCATCGGCGCCTGGCCGGGCGCGAGTTCCCGGTCGGCCGCCCCGCGGAGCCGGCGCCCAGGTTCCTGCGGAGCGCGGCGGACGACCTGCTGGCCTCACCGCTGGACTGGTTCGACTCCGAGCGCGCCGCCGTCACCGACGTGGTGGTGCACGCGGCGGAGCTGGACCGGGCCCGGTACGCCTGTGCCCTGACCGAGAGCGCGGTGCTGCACCTGGAGACGCGCAACTACCTGGAGGACTGGCAGCGGTGCGCCGAGGCGTCCCTGTCGTCGGCCCGCCGCACCGGCGACCGGGCCGGCGAGGCCACGATGCTGCGGCTGCTCGGCTCGCTCGCCATCTACCAGCGGCGCTATGAGCTGGCCGAAGGGCGCAACATGGCCGCGCTGCGGCTGCTGCGGCAGATCGGCGAACCGCACGGGGCGGCGCTCGCCCAGCGCAACCTCGCCATGTGCGCCCGGTTGCAGGGAGACTGGGAGCGGGCGCTTGAGCACTGCCGGGCGGCGCTCGACGGTTTCGCCACGGCCGGGGACGTCGGCAACCAGGCCCACCTGCTGGGCTACCTCGCTCAGATCGAGCTCGACCGCGGCCAAGTGGGCCGGGCGCTGCCGCTGGCCGTGGAGGCGGTCGCCCTGAGCCGGCGTGCCGGATCGGTCCGCGCGGAGACCCAGAGTGTCTACCGGCTCGCCGAAGTACGACTGCACGCCGGTGAACTGGACCTGGCCGCCGAGTCCTTCCACGACGTGCTGCAACTGGCCCGCAAGGAGGGTGACCGCGTCGGCGAGGCCCACGCCCTGCGGGGGCTGGGCGAGACCCAGTGGAGCCAAGGCCTCCTCCCGACGGCCGAGCGCACGCTGGAGCAGGCCCTGGAGATCACCGAGGAACTGGCCGACCGCTTCCTGTACGCCCGGGTCCAGACGGACCTCGGCTGCGTCGGGGCCCTCGGCGGTGACCGTGCGGCGGCGGCGCGGAGGTTCGAGCGGGCCTACGCCGCTCTCGGGGAGGTCGGAGCGCAGCCCTGGCGGGCGGGCGTCCTGCGGCTGATGGCCGCCGTACGGGACGGCGCCGTGACCGGCAGCGAGGCGGAACGATGCTTCACGCCGCAGGCCTTGCGTCGGCTGCTGTCGGACGGTAAGGGCTGACCGCCTGGTCCGAGCCGACGGAAGGTACGGGCGTGCACGGTGGTGAGGTCGGAACCGTGTGTTGCTGCTCCGGCTCCACGGCACCCGGCCTTCACCACCGCAGGGCCGGAGCTCGGTCGGTGCGGTCGCTGAGGATCCGGCCGACTTGGCGTGGCGCCGGGCGCGGGCCGGAACAGGTGGCCCGGCCGTGTGCGTCGCGCGTCCGCGTGCTGCGGCTGCGGGCGGGATGGTGGTACGGGGCGTGCGTGCCCGCTCGGTGTGGAGGCGGGCCGTACGGGGTGCGGTCGCGGGCCATGCGGCCGACTCCGGTGTGAGCACCGAGTCGTCGCTGCCCACTACGAAAGGCGCGTGCGGACCCTCGGCGGGTCACCCCCAGGGCATGTCGTCCTCAGCTGTGGCCGACGGCTCGACCGGCTTGACGATGCCCCAGGGCATGTCGCCCGCCGTCACGGTGGTCGAGTGTGCGGTGGTACCCAGCCCGGCGCCGGTGCCCGTGACGAGTCCGGCCAGAACGACCAGACCTGCTATCGCCGCCCGCTTCGCCGTCCGAGTGCTGCGCATGGAGACTCCCTCTGCCAGTGGACCGTACAGCCGCTCTCTGCGGTGTGAAGGGACACTAGGGACGCCTCCTATCGAATCATTGTCCCACCGATTTCACGCCTCGGAGCACTCGTGAAATCGACACGACATCGGGAAAACAACGGGTCCCTCTAGCTTCGTTCGCAGATTCTTCGCATGAATCACGAACGGGGATGTCATGGAATTCCGAGTGCTCGGGCCGGTAGAGGTGCGCCACGGGCGACACCGGGTGCCGATCTCCGGGACGAAGCTGCACACCGTGCTCGCGGCACTCCTGCTGGCCCGCGGCGAGGTGGTGTCCGACGACCGGCTGAGCCGGCTGCTGTGGGGATGGACGCCACCGGTCACCGCCAGCGCCCAGCTGTACACCTATGTGTCCAGGCTTCGGAAGATGCTCGGCGATGACATACTCATCGACCGCAGGCCACCTGGATATGCCATGGCCATAGGAAATTCCTTGGTCGATCTGTTCGCATTCGAAGAACTCGCGCGCGTGGGACGGGAAGCACTCTTCGCGCACGACCACGAAAGGGCCGCCGACCTTCTCCGGGACGCGCTTGCGCGGTGGAGCGGCCCGCCCCTGGCGAACACCACCGAGCATCTCGCGGAGGCCGAGGCACCGAGTCTGCTGGAGGCCCGCACCGCCACTGTGGAGTACCGGATCGCGGCCGATCTGGCGCTCGGTCGGCACGAGCAGATCACCGCCGAGCTCACCGGGTTGGTGGCCGAATTCCCGCTGCGCGAGCGAATCCGCACCCAGTTGATGACCGCGCTGTGCCGCAGTGGCCGGCAGGCCGACGCCATCCACGTCTACCATCACGGCCGCGCCGCGCTGGCCGAGGAGCTCGGCGTGGACCCGTGTGAGGAACTGCAGGCGACCTACCGGGCCCTGCTGGAGGGCTCCCTCGCCCGCCTGCCGCAGGCCCACGCCCCTGCACGGGCCGCGCACCCGGCCGATCCGGGCGCGGGCGACGCCCCCGACGGCGCCGGCGCGCCGCACGGCGTCCCGGCGACGCTGCCCCCGGACACGGTCGACTTCACCGGCCGGGAACGCGAACTCGACCTGCTGCACCGCGCGCTGGCCCCGAACGCCGACACCGCCGACCGCCCGCGACGGGTCCTGGTGACCGGGATGGCCGGGGTCGGCAAGACCGCGCTGGCCGTGCACGCCGCCCACCGCTGCAAGCGCTACTTCCCCGACGGGCAGCTCTATGCCGACCTGCGCGCCCCGGACGGCACGGTGCGGCCCGCCGGCCTGGTGCTGCTGCACCTGCTCAGGGCCCTCGGGCTGCCCCAGGACGCGCAGGCCGCCGACGACACCGACGAACTGGTCCGCCTGTACCGGGAACGCACCGGCGGACAGCGGCTGCTGATCCTGCTGGACAACGCCGCGGGCGCCGCGCAGCTCGGCCCGCTGCTGCCCAACACCCCCGAACCGGCCGTCCTCGTCACCGGCCGCACCGCTCTGCCCACCATCGCCGGGGCGCACACCGTGGCCCTGGACCCGCTGGAGGACGGGCCGGCGCTCCAGTTGCTCGCGGCCGCCGCGGGACCGGACCGGATGGCCGCGGCGCCCGGTGCGGCCGGCGTCATCGTGGAGCACTGCGCCGGACTTCCGCTGGCCCTGCGGATCGTCGGCACCCGGATCGCCGCCCGCCCGCACTACGCTCCGGACCGGCTCGCCCGGCGGCTCGCGGACCCCGACACCCGCCTGCGCGAGCTGCACTCGGGCGACCTCGACGTGCACGGCGCGCTGCTGCCGTCGTGGCGGGGCCTGCCGCCGGCGGCCCGCCGGGCGTTCCCCGCACTCGCCGGCCTCGGGCTGCGGCCGTTCCCCGCGGTGGAGGCGGCGCGGCTGCTCGGGCTGCCCGAGGGGGACGCCGAACTGCTGCTGGAGGCCATGGCGGACGCGGCACTGCTGGAGGTCAGCGGCGCGGACCGGTACGGCCGGCCCTGCTACCTGTTCCACCCGCTGGTACGGCTGTTCGCCCTCTCCCTGCCGGGCGAACGGGCGAGGGGCGAACCGGCGGGACGGTCGCCGCGCAGCGTAACCGGTGGCTAACCGGCCCGCCCTAGCCTCGCCCCTGCCCCGCGGCGCGACGCCCCCGAAGCACCTGGCCCCGATGCCCCTTTCCGTCACTGCGAGTGGAGTTGGACCATGACCGAGCTCTTGCACGGCCCCGCCGACAGCGCCGCGCCCTTCCCGATGACCGAGACCCAGCAGGCGCTGATGATCGGCCGGGGCGAGGGCGTCGAGCTGGGCAGCATCGGCTGCTACGGCTACTTCGAGTGGGAGCGCGCCGATCTGGACCCGGAGCGTTTCGCGACGGCCTGGCGCCGGGTCGTCGCCCGCCACGACATGCTGCGCGCGGTGGGCCGGTTCGACGGTACCCAGCACGTGTTCGCCGAGCCCCCGCCCTACGACATACCGGTCGTGGACCTGCGGGACACCGACCCGGCGGACGCGCAGCGCCGACTCGCGCGGCTGCGGACGGAGATGAGTCACCAGGTGATCCCGGTGGGCAGCTGGCCGCTGTTCGACCTGCGGATCATCCGGCTGCCGGGGGAGGGGAACCTCAGCCGGATCCACCTGGGCATCGACCTCCAGGTGCTGGACGCGTCCAGCGCCTTCCAGGTGCTCTTCCCCGACCTGATCGACTTGTACGAGGACCCCGCGGCGCAGCTGCCCAAGCCCGGCATCACCTTCGCCGAGTACGCCCGCTGGCGCGCCGACGTCCTGCCCGCCACCGCGGCCTTCGCGGCGGCGCGCGACTACTGGCTCCAGCGGGTGCCGCAGCTGCCGCCCGCCCCCTCCCTGCCCGCCGGAGCCGCCCGGGACGGCGAGGTCCGCTTCGAGCGGCACGAGCACCGCCTCGCCGCCGACGACTGGCAGCGCTTCCAGCGGCTGGCACGGGAGGCGGAGCTGTCCCCGTCGATCCTGCTCACCGCCGCGTTCGCCGAGGTGGTGCGCTGCTGGGCGGAGGAAGCCGACTTCACCCTCAACTACCCGGTGTTCCAGCGGCCCCCGGTGCACGAGGACATCGGCGGCGTCCTGGGCGACTTCACCAACGCCGTCATGCTCACGGCGGACAGCTCCGGCGCCACTTTCCTGGACCGGGCGCACGCCCTGCGCGACCAGCTGCACCGGGACATGGAGCACGGCAGCTTCAACGGCGTCCGGGTGCTGCGCGAGCTGACCCGGCTGCACGGCGCGGGCGCCCAGGCCGGGATGCCGGTGGTCGTCACCAGCCTGCTCGACTACCCCGCCCGCCGCCCGGTCACCGACCTGGGACACGAGGTCTACTCCATCTCGCAGACCCCGCAGGTCTCCCTGGACGTACAGCTGCGCGAACTCGGCGGCGAACTGCGCGTCATCTGGGACTACGTCGACGGCGCCTTCGCACCCGGCTTCACCGAGGCCGCGTTCGGCGCCTACACCGCCCTGCTGCGGCGTCTCCTCGACGACCCCGGCAGCCTGCGCACCCGGCGCTTCGACCTGATCCCGCCCGCCGAGCGGGAACTGCGCCGCCGCGTCAACGACACCGCGGGCCAGATCCCGTACACCACCCTGCACGAGCTCTTCGCCGAGCAGGCCGCCCGCACCCCCGGCGCCGAGGCCGTCGTCGACGCCGGCCGCCGGCTGACGTACGCCGAACTCGCCGCGTACGCCTGGCGCATCGGGCGGCGGCTGCGCGAGGACGGCGTGCGGCCCGGCGAGCTGATCGCCGTCGTGATGGAGAAGGGCTGGGAACAGTACGCGGCGGTGTACGGCATCCTGGCGTCCGGCGCGGCCTACCTGCCGCTGGACGCGTCCGTGCCGCCGGAGCGGCTGCGCCGTCTGCTCGCCCAGGCCGGCGTGGACACCGTCCTCACCCAGTCGACGCTGGAGAGTCGGATCGAGTGGCCGCGGCACACCCGGCGCCACCTCGTCGACCGGGACTTCGAGAGCGGCGACGCCACCCGGCCCGAGACCGCGCAGACGCCCGCGGACCTGGCGTACACCATCTTCACCTCCGGTTCGACGGGCGAGCCCAAGGGCGTGATGGTGGACCACATCGGCGTGGTCAACCTGATCCAGGACGTCGCGCGGCGGTTCGGCGTGAACGCCTCGGACCGGCTGCTGGCCATCTCCGGACTGCACTTCGACGCCAGCGTCTACGACGTGTTCGGCGTGCTCACGCAGGGCGGCACGGTGGTGATCCCGCCGCCGTTCGGCCACGCGGAACCCGACGTCTGGGCCGGTCTGGTCGCCGCCGAACGCGTCACGCTGTGGAACTCCGTACCGGTGCTGATGGAACTGCTCGTCGGCGAGGCCGAGGTGCGCGAGCGGCGGGGCGGCGACCGGCCGCTTCGGTCGCTGCGGCTGTCGGTGCTCTCCGGCGACTGGATCCCGCTGACCCTCCCGGACCGGCTCCGCGCCCAGAGCCCCGGCATCCACGTCGTGGGGTCGGGCGGCCCGACGGAGACCATCTGCTGGTCGCTGTTCCAGCCCATCGGGGAGGTCGACCCGACGTGGACGAGCATCCCGTACGGCACGCCCATCACCAACCAGCGCTACTACGTCGTCGACGGCACCGCCCGCGAACGCCCGCTCGGGGTCGTCGGCGAGATGGCCGTGGCCAGCGACGTCGGCCTGGCGCTCGGCTACCTGGGCGACGAGGAGCGCACCCGCAACCGTTTCGTCCATCTCCCGGAGACCGGTGAACGCGCGTACCTGACCGGGGACCTGGGCCGCTACCTCCCCGACGGCAGCATCGAGATCCTCGGCCGCGACGACTTCCAGGTGAAGGTCCAGGGCCACCGCATCGAACTCGGCGAGATCGAGGCCGCACTGCGCCAGGACGAGCAGGTCGACGCCGCCGTGGTGGTCGCTCCGGCCAGCGCCCACGGTGTCCGCCGGCTGCACGCCTACGTCGTGGCCGGGCCGGGCGGCTCGGGCGAGCAGATCCTGGCACGGCTTTCCGAGCAGCTGCCGACGTACATGGTGCCCGCCGCTCTCACCGTGCTGGACGAACTGCCGCTCACCCGCAACGGCAAGGTCGACCGTCTGCTGCTGGCGGCCCGAGCCGGAGCCCAGCAGTCCGCCGAGGACTCCGCCGCGGACCGGGACACGGAGCCCGGCGACGCGCTGGAGCTGGTGCTCTGCGCGGCCGTCGGCGACATTCTCGGCCTGGACCACGTGGGGCCCGCGGACAACTTCTTCAAACTGGGCGGCGACTCGCTCAGCGGCACCCGCCTGGCCGGCCTCCTGCAGGAGCTGCTGGGAGTGCCCGTGCCGGTCAGGACCGTCTTCCGAACCCCGGTCGTCGCCGAACTCGCGGCGAAGATCGCCACCGACGAGGAGCACGGCGCCGAAGCGGTCGCGGCCGCGGAGGCGCTCAGCGAGCTGTCCCCGGACGACGCGGACGCCCCGCACTGACGGCACCGGCCCGCCGCCCGGCACCGGCGGGCCCGGTTCCGGCCGCACCACCGATCCACCCACTCCAGGAGGGACAGCCATGACGTTCACCTTGCCCGCGCCGGTCGACGCGCCGGCCGACGACCACTTCGGGCCGCACGCCGGGCCCGGACCGCACGCACCCGACCCGATCACGTTCGCCGGCCGCGCCGCCGCCCGGCTCCGGCAGACCGACGCCACGCTGTTCGACCTGCTGAACCGGGAGGCCGCCCGGCAGAACAACACCCTGATGATGGTCGCCGCGTCCAGCGTCGCCGACCCGTCGGTGCTGGCCTGCGGCGGCAGCACCCTCGGCAACCTCACCGCCGAGGGCTACCCGGGCGCCCGCTACCACGCGGGCTGCGGGGTCGCCGACGAGATCGAGCGGCTGGCGATCGAACGGGCCCGCACCGCGTTCGGCGCCCGCGACGCCATCGTCCAGCCGCACTCCGGGTCGTCCGCCAACCTCGCGGTGCTCACCGCGCTGCTCAGCCCCGGCGACACCCTGCTCGGCCTCGACCTCGACTGCGGCGGACACCTCACCCACGGCTCGCCCGCCTCGGTCAGCGGCCGCTACTACAACGCCAAGGGCTACCGCCTCACCCCGGACGGCCTGCTCGACTACGACCAGATCCGCGAACTGGCCCTCGCCCACCGGCCCAAGCTCATCGTGTGCGGGGCGAGCGCCTACCCGCGCAGCATCGACTTCGCCCGGTTCCGGGAGATCGCCGACGAAGCCAACGCCTACCTCCTCGCCGACATCTCGCACATCGCGGGCCTGGTCGCCGCCGGCCTCCACCCCAGCCCCGTCGACCACGCCCACATCACGACCACGAGTACCTACAAGCAGCTGTACGGGCCGCGCGGCGGGCTGATCCTGCTCGGCCGCGACGCCCGGCGGGCCGGCCCCGAACGCGGCACGCTCGCCGCCACCATGCGGCGCGCGGTGTTCCCCTTCACCCAGGGCACCCCGGACCTGGCGTCGGTCGCGGCGAAGGCACGCGCCCTGCACTACGTGGCCGGGCCCGAGTTCGCGGCACTCGCCCAGCGGCTCGCCGACGGCGCCCAGGCCATCGCCGAACGGCTCGTGCAGCGGGGCATGCGCCTGGTCACCGGCGGCACCGACACCCACATGGTCCTCATCGACCTGCGCGGCACCGGACTCACCGGAGATGTCGCCGAGGAGGCCCTGGAGTCCTGCGGGATCATCGTCAACCGCAACCGCGTCCCCGGGGACATGACCCCCGTGCGCACCACGAGCGGCCTGCGCCTGGGCAGCAACACCCTCGCCGCCCGCGGCATGGACCGCGCGGCCGCCGCCGCGTGCGCGGACCTGGTCGCCGACGTGCTCGACGCGCTGCGGGCAGGCTCCGGAGTACTCCCCGAGGCGGCACGGGCGGCGGCACAGGCCCGGGTCGTCGAGCTCTGCGCCCGCCACCCCCTGCCGGGGTACCTGTCGTGACGTTCAGCGGTTTCCCGCCCTCGGCCCCGCGCCTGTACGCGGAACTCGCCGCCGACAACACCAAGGAGGCCTGGCGGCTGCGCCACCGCGCGGTCTACGAGAGCGACGTGCGGGCCCCCATGGAGCAACTCGCCGCGGAACTGTCCGCGCACTTCGCCCCGGACGACGACGGGGTACGGCTGCTCGGCCCCGTCCGCGACACCCGGATGTCCCGCGACAAGTCGCCTTACAAGACGTACCAGGGCGCCTACCTCGACGTGCTGCCCGCCCTCGGCTTCTGGGTCCACCTGGACCGGGACGGGCTGTACGCCTCGGGGCGGTACTACCCGTACGCGACGGCCGAGATCACCCGGTACCGCGCCGCCGTCCAGGACGAGGACGGCGGCGCGGAACTCGCCGCGATCACCGCCCGGCTGACCGGGCAGGGCTTCACGATCGGCGGTGACCGGCTCGCCTCCCGGCCGCGCGGCGTGCCCGCCGACCACCCCCGGCTGGAACTGCTGCGGCACCGCAGGATCGACGCCGGCCGGCGTCTGGGTCCCGGCCCCGCCCTGCGGACGGCCGACGCCGCCGCGTTCGTGCGGGAGACCTGGGCGCAGGTGCGCCCGCTGCTCGACTGGGCCGCCGCCCGCGGGATCACCCCCCGACCACCGGACCGAGGAGCTGACCCGACGCCATGACCACGCACCCCGTCGACCTGCGCAGCGACACCGTCACGCGGCCCACCCCCGGCATGCGCAGAGCCATGGCGACCGCCGAGGTCGGCGACGACCTGTTCGGCGAGGACCCCACCGTCCGCGCGCTGGAGGACCGGCTGGCGGACCTGTTCGGCTTCCCCGGCGCGCTGTTCGTGCCCTCGGGGGTGATGGCCAACCAGATCGCGCTGCGCCTGCTCGCCGCCCCGGGCCAGGAGATCGTCTGCGACGCCGAAGCACACATCCTCGCCCACGAGGAGGGCTCGCCCGCCCGGTACGGCGGCATCCAGACGCGCACCGTGTCCGGTGAGCGGGGACTGCTGTCCCCCGAAGCGGTGCGGCGGATCCTGCGGCCCGGCAACGCCTACACCGTCGGCACCCGGGCGCTGGCGCTCGAACAGACCCACACCCGGGCGGGCGGCACCGTGTACCCGCTGGAGACCCTGCGCGCCCTGCGACGGCTGACTGCGCGGTCGGGCACGGCGGTGCACATCGACGGCGCGCGGATCTGGAACGCGCACGCCGCGACCCGCACGCCCCTGTCCGCGTACGGCGCACCGGTCGCGGACACCCTCGCGGTGTGCCTGTCGAAAGGGCTGGGCGCGCCGGCCGGGTCCGTCCTGCTCATGGCCGGCGAACACCTGGCGCGGGCCCGGTCGTTGCGGCACGGTCTCGGGGGCGGCATGCGGCAGGCCGGCATCCTCGCGGCCGCCGGCCTGCACGCCCTGGACCACCACCTGGAGCGCGTCGCCGAGGATCACGACCACGCGCGCCTGCTCGCCGAGGGCCTGCGGGAGGCGGGCTGCTCGGTGCGGGACCCGGAGACCAATATCGTCCTCGTCGACACGCCCGGCGCCGAGGACGTCGTGAGACGGGCGGCGTGGGAGGGCGTACTGGTGACCGCGCCCGGACCGGACGTGCTCCGGCTGGTCACCCATCTGGACGTCGGACGACGGGCATGCCGTCGCGCCGTCGAGGTCCTGGCGGCGGCCGTCCGTGCGGACCGCCGGGAGAAGAGCGGGCCCGCGCAGACGGAGCCCGCACCGCAAGGGAAAGAGAGCGAAGCAGCCTGATGACTCTGGAAGTTCTGCCGGCGACCGCCGAGCGATGGAACGATCTGCGGGCGGTCCTGCAGCCACGCAAGAGCGCCCACACCTGCTGGTGCATGGCCTGGCGGCTGACCACGGGCGACTACGGACGGATGACCGCCGACGAGCGGGGCGAGCACCTGCGCTCCCTCGTCCAGGCGGCCGACCCGCCCCCCGGCGTCCTCGGCTACCTCGACGGAGAGGTGGCCGGCTGGTGCAACGTCGCCCCCCGCAAGCAACTGGACCGCCTCACCTCGTCGAAGACCATCCCCGAGGTCGACGACCTGCCGGTGTGGTCCGTGACCTGCTTCGTCGTCCGCAAGGAGTTCCGCGGCCGGGGCGTCGCCTCGGGGCTGCTCGAAGGCGCCGTCGCACACGCCCGCGCCCACGGCGCTCCCGCCGTCGAGGGCTATCCCGTCGACCCGGAGGGCGGCCGGGTCAACCCGACGCTGGCGTACGTCGGCACGATGGAGATGTTCGAGCGGTCCGGCTTCCGCCGGGTGCGCAGGACCGAGGCCAAGAGCGACAAGCGCTACCGCTGGGTGATGCGCCGCGACCTCGACTGACCCGGCGGCCGCCGGGACGGGCCAGGGGCTTCCGCCGGTCGGGAGCCCCTGGCCCGTCGTTCTTTCAGGTGCCGTGCGCGGCGATGTCCCACAGGTGGGCCGGCCGGCCGCAGCGCAGCGCCTCCCAGGCCGCCCGCCGGTAGCACCCGGCCACCAGCCCGTCGCGCACCAGCCCCGACGCGCCGTGTAGATGGACGGCGTCCCGGGTCACGTCCAGGGCGGTCTCGGCGGTCAGCGCGATCAGTCCGGCGGCCTCCCCGCAGGTGAGCCGCCCCTCGTCGAGGTCCTTGGCGGCGTCTTTGACGGCCCAGCGCACCGCGTCGAGCCGGGCCAGGAGACCGGCCACGCGCAGCCGGGGGACCTGATGCCTGACCAGTGCCTGTCCGAACTGCCGCCGGCTCCTGATGCGGGAGACCACGGCCGTCAGCGCGGCGGCGGTGATGCCCGCGAGGAGCGACGCCTGGTGCACGGCGGCCCGCAGCCCCACCCGGGCCAGGGCCCGCTCGGCGGCGACCCCTTGGAGCAGCACGGCCCCGGCGGGCACGCCGGCCTGCTCGAACACCGCCCCGGCGACGGCGCCGCCGCCGTGGTCGGGCAGTGGGCGCACCACGACCCCGGCGGCCGGCAGCTCCACGAGCGCGACGCACGGACCGTCCGGCCCGGAGGCCAGGACCAGCAGCGACCCCGGCTCGACCCCGGCGGCGAAGGGCCCGGCGGTGCCGTCGAGGACGATGCCGCCGCGGTCCCCGTCGGGCTTCCAGGTGATGCCCGGCGGCACCGCACCGCGCGGGTCGGGCAGCCGGCCCGGCACCGCGACGGGGTGCATGCCCTCCCGCATCCGGTCCAGGAGCCCGTCCAGCCCGTCCCGCGCCGGCGGGCCGAGCGCGGACAGCAGGTCGAGCGTGAGCAGGGTGTCGGTCAGCGGGACGGACCGCATCGCGTTGCCGCCCTCCTCGCACACCATCGCGACCACGGCCTGGCCGAGGTCGAGGCCGTCCATGCCGATGGGCAGCGGGAACTCCCAGGCGCCCACCTGTGTCAGGGCCTCCCAGGCGTGCCCGGCGGTGCCGGCGGTCTCCAGGCCCTGGCGCACGGTGAGCCTCAACTGCCGGAAGAGGGCGTCCTCCTCCTCGCGCTCGCGCCACCGCTCGGCGGGCACCCCGCCGACGGCCTCCCGCTGTGTCCCGTGCGTCACGGCCGTACCTCCGCCCCTGAGTCGAGACGCAGGCGGGCCAGCGTCTCCAGCATCATCTCGGCGGTGCCGCCGGATATCCGCATCCCGGGGGCCTCCCGCAGCGCCGAGTCCAGTGGATGTGCCACCCCGTCGGCCCCCGGGGCGTCGAGCGTCATGCTGTGGTCGCCGTCCAGCTCGGCGGCCCACCAGGCCACCTCGGCGGCCAGCTCGGTGGTGTACCACTTCGCCGCGGCGGCCTCGTCCTCGTTGAGCTCGCCGCGGTCGAGACGGGTCAGCACCCGCCGTACGAGCGTGCCGGCGGCCAGCAGCCGGGCGTTGAGCTTGGCCAGGCCGATGTGGTCGTGCTGGCCGGCCTCCAGCCGGTCGGTGTGACCCTCCAGCCGTTCCACGGCGGCGCGGTACCAGCGCAGCGCCTTGACGTAGTAGTCCAGCCCGGTCCGCTCGAACGCGAGGGTCTTGACGACGATGGCCCAGCCCTGGCCGATGGAGCCGACCACGTCGTCGGCGGTGACGACGACACCGTCCAGGGTCACCTCGTGGAAGGCGTCGTCGCCGATCCCGGCAATGGCCTTGATCGTCACGCCCTTCTGGGCGAGGGGCACCAGGAACAGACTGAAGGCGTCGTTCTCGCCGCGCGCCAGGCACAGCCCGTAGTCCGCCAGTCCGGCGAACAGCGAGTGCACCTTGGTGCCGTACAGCTTGTAGCCGCCGGTGCCGTCGGAGACGGCACGGGTGGACAGGATGTTGAGGTCGGAGCCGGCCTGCGGTTCGCTGAAGAGCACGCAGCCGAACGCCGTTCCGGACGCGAAGCCCGGCAGGTGTCTGGCCTTCATCGCGTCACTGGCCACGTTCAGCAGGGTCGAGCCGACGATCTGCACGGTCAGCGTGTGCAGCAGATCGGGGACGTCGTGCATCGCCAGTTCCTCGACGAGGACGGCTGCGGCGACCTGGCTCACGCCGCGGCCGCCGTACTCCTCGGGCCACTGCGGGGCGAGCAGCCCGGCCTCGCCGAGGGCCCGGTGGACCGGGCGGGGGTCCCTGGTGCGCCGGGCGGCGGCGACCGGAGCGGACACCAGGACGTCGTGGATCTCCTCGCGCAGGACGCGCATCGGCGTCCGGGGCGCGCCGTCACCGCTGCGGACCAGTCCGCAGTCGGCGGGCGCGCGGTAGAACTCGGTGGTGAGCAATGGAACTCCCAGGGGCTAGCGGGTGATCCCGGGGGCGGCGGGGGAGGCGACGGCGCGTCGCAGAACGTCCTCGACGCCGGTGAGCAGCGCCGTGACGTCCTCGGGCGCGGCGGCCCGGTGGTTGAACTCGGCGGTGCCGCCGATCTCGCCGTCGCGTTCGACCAGGCCGACGCAGGCGAAGGTCCTGGCGGGGTCGGGACTGTACAGCTGAAGGTGGCGCGCGGGCGGTCCGGGCAGCTGGCTCACCTCGATTCCGGGCAGGGCGAACGGCACGGCGGGGTAGTTGTGGAGGGCGAACAGCACGCTGTACGGCTGCCTGCCCCCGGCGCACAGCTCGTCGACGGGCAGCCGCTGGTGGCTCAGTGCGTCGGCGACCGCCGCCCGGGTGCGGTGCAGCAGTTCCGTGAACGACGGTTTCCCGGACAGGTCGACCTCCACCGGCACCACCGTCGTGAACTGCCCGACCGCGCCTTCGAGCGGGGTGGCGAAGCGGCCGGCCGACGGGGTACCGACGACGGTGTCCGTCCGCCCGTCGCGGCGGGCCAGCACCACCGCGAGGGCGGCGAGCAGCGTCATGAACGGCGTGGCGCCCTGCGTGGCACCGAGCGCCAGGCCCGCCTTGAGCGCGCTGCCCGGCTCGTGGCCCAGCCGCACCGGCAGATGCCCCCGCTCGAATCCGCCCGGTGCGGGCGCCGCCATCCGCCTGCGGGCCGACCCGACACGGCGGCGGGCCAGTTCGGCCTGCCCGTCCGGCGCGGCAAGCCACCGCCGCTGCCAGGCGGCGTAGTCCGTGAACTGCAGTTCCGGCGGGGCGAGGCTTTCGGGGCCGTGCAGATACCCGGCCGCCAGGTCGGTGAGGAACACCCCGGACGACCAGCCGTCGAAGACCGCCAGGTGCGAGGCGAGGACGAGGACGTGCTCGTCGGGGGCGAGAGTCAGCAGCCGGAACCAGCTGGTGCGACCACCCTCCAGGGACAGCGGCGTCCCCGCGCTCTCGCCGAGGTGGCGCCGCACTGCGTCCCGCCGCGCCTGCGCCGAGTGGTCCGAGAGGTCCGCCCGGGTCAGACGCAGGCAGGGTGCGTCGTCCACGGTCAGCAGCGGTCCCGTGCCGTCCGGGGCGTCGTCGATCCGGGTGCGCAGCGCCTCGTGCCGGGCCAGGACGCCGGTGAGCGCCTCGCGCAGCCGCCCGTGGTCGAGGCGTCCGGTGAGCCGTACGGCGTGCGACCCGGTGCCGGCGCCCGGCTGCCGCCGTTCGCCGTGCAGCAGCCGGGCCTGGAGGGCGGTCGCGGGGACCGGCCCCGCGCCGGAGCGCGGGGCCGGCCGGGCGGGGACGGGCTGCCGGGCGGACAGCAGCATCCTGGCCAGTTCGCGTTTGGCCTCCGGCAGCGCGGCGAGCGCCCGGTCGACACCGGCGCCGGTCGGCGCGGCCATCACGAGCCGTCCGGGTTCTGCAGGGAGCTGAGCAGCGCGGCGGCCTCGTCGTCGCTCATGTTCTCGATCTGGTCGAAGACCGCCAGCAGCCGGTCCTGCTCGCCCGCCGCCTCGGCCTGCGCGGCGCGCACCAGGTCGGCGAGACCCGCGACCGTGGGCCGCCCGAAGAAGTCGGCGAGCGCGATGTCGATGCCGAACACCGCCCGGACCCGGGACACCACGATCGTGGCCTGCAGCGAACTGCCGCCCAGGGCGAAGAAGTCGCCCTCGACGTCAGGGCTCTGCCACTCCAGCAGCGGTGTGAGGATGTCGCGGCAGATCTGCTCCTCGACGGCGTCGCGCGGAGCCGTGCCGTCGGCGGCCTGGTCGACCGGCAGCGGCAGCGCCGCGGTGTCGACCTTGCCGTGCGGGGTGAGGGGCAGCTCGTCCAGGACGACCACGACCGGCACCATGTAGCCGGGGAGCCGGGCGGCGGCGTAGGCGCGCAGGCCCTCGGCGTCGGCGACCTCCGAGGCGTAGGCCCCGACCTGCTCGACGGTCACGTACGCGACGAGCATCCGCTCGCCGCCCGCGCCCGGCTGGGCGACTGCGACGGCCTGCTGCACCGAGGGGTGCCCGACGAGGACGGCCTCCACCTCACCCGGTTCGATGCGGTGGCCGCGCAGCTTCAGCTGGCGGTCGGTGCGGCCGAGGAACTCCAGGTTCCCGCCCGGCAACCAGCGCACCAGGTCGCCGGTGCGGTAGAGCCGCTCGGTCTCCGGGCCATCGGCGAACGGGTTGGTGACGAACCGTTCGGCGGTCAGATCGGGCCGGCCGAGATAGCCGCGGGCGATGCCGGGACCCGCCACGCACAGTTCGGCGGGCACCCCGGGCGGTACCGGCCGCAGCCGCTCGTCGAGGACGAACGCCTGGTGGCCGGGCATGGGGCGGCCGATCGGCGGGTTGCGGTCGTAGGCGCCCGCGCAGTCCATGAGGGTGACGGCGACGGTGGCCTCGGTGGGGCCGTAGCCGTTGACGAACCGGCGCTCGCCGGCGGTCCACTCGGCGACCAGCTTGCCGGGGAACGCCTCGCCGCCGACGGACACCAGCCGCAGGTCCGGCAGTCGGGCCGGGTCGAGCAGCGGCAGCAGCGCGGGCGGCAGCTCCGCCACGGTCACCGCGTCGTCCCGCATCCGGGCCTGCAGGAGGGCCGGGTCCCGGCGCTCGTCGTCGGTGGCGATGACCAGTTCCGCGCCGGCCAGCAAGGTGGTGAACACCTCGAAGACGGAGACGTCGAAGGTGAGCGGGGCGAAGTGCAGCACCCGGTCGCCGACGCCGATCTCGTACGCCCGGGCGATGGCACGGGAGAAGTGGGTGACCGAGCGGTGCTCGATCATCACGCCCTTGGGGGTGCCGCTGCTGCCGGAGGTGTACAGCACGTAGGCCAGGTCGGCGGGGGACGACGTCGGCGTCAGGGACGGCACCTCGCGCACCGGGGCGGTCGAGCCGGCCGGGACGAGCTCCAGCGGCACCGGCAGCCGCGCCGCGTCGTCGACCAGGGCGTGCCTGACACCCGCGTCGGCGAGGACGGTCCTGGTGCGCTCGGCGGGCGCGGCCGGGTCGACGGGCACGTAGTGGGCGCCGGACTTGAGGATGCCGAGGAGGGCGGCGACCGCCGCCGGTCCGCGCCCGAGGCAGACCGCCACCGGGTCGCCGTGCCGCACGCCGCGGTCGCGCAGGCGGTGGGCGATCGCCTCCGACCAGCGGTCCAGGGCCGCGTAGTCCAGCGTCGTCGCGCCGTGCCGGACGGCGACGGCGTCCGGTTCGATGGTGGCCCGCTCGCGGAAGGCCCGGTCGAGCGTGGTGGTCCAGGCGCTCTCGTCGACGGGACCGCCCCGGGACAGCTCGCGGGCGTGCCGGGAGGCGGCCGGCTCCTCCACCAGGCTCAGCTCGCCGATACGGATGTCGGGGTCGTGCGCGACCTGCTCGATGACCCGCCGGAACGCGGCGAGGAGCGCGGAGGCGGTGCCGTGCCGGTACAGCGAGGTGTTGTACTCCAGCGACAGCTCCAGCCCGTCGTTCTCGCCGACGAGGAAGCTCATGTCGAACTTGGCGGCACCGTCGTGGAGTTGCTCCACGGCGAAGGCGACCCCGGCGGCCTCGGTGGTGTGCGTGCCCCAGCGGCCCAGCGAGGTGAACTCGATCTGGAACAGCGGGTGGCGCAACGGGTCACGGACCGGCCGGACGGCCTCGACGACCTGCTCGAAGGGCAGCTCGCTGTTGGTGAAGGCGTCCATCACGGTGCCGGCGGTGCGCGCGACGAGCTCGCGGAAGGTGAGACCGTCGCCGACCTCCGTGCGCAGGGTGATCATCTGCACGAAGCAGCCGATGACGCGCTCCAGGTCCGGGTGCGGACGGGACGCGCTCGCCGTGCCCACGACGACGTCCTCGGTGTGCGTCCAGTGCCGCAGCAGCGCGTTGAAGGCGGCGAGCACGGTGGTGAAGACCGTGGTGTCGGAGCCCTCCGCCACCACTTTCAGCTTGTCCAGCAGTTCCTGCTCCAGCGTCAGCGTCAGACCACGGCCGTCACCGCGGGTCTCGGGGCTGCGCGGATGGTCGGGCATCACCTCGGTGGCCGCGGCGCCGGCGAGCAGCTGCCGCCACTTGTCGGCCAGCGCCCTGCGGTGCTCGGCGTTGTCGAGCTTGGCGCGCTGCCAGGCGGCGAAGTCGGCGTACTCGACGGGCGGGGCACCGGCCTGCGGGCGGCGCCCCTGGGCGGCCTCGGCGTAGCAGGAGGTCAGCTCCTCGGTGAAGATCCGCGTGGAGCCCGGGTCCCACACCACGTGGTGGACCACCCACAGCAGGACGTGCCGCTCCTCGCCCAGGCGCACCAGGTGGGCCCGGACGGGCGGGACGACGGCCAGGTCGAAGGGCGCCGACGCGCAGGACGCGGTGAGCTCGGCGAGGTCCCGGTCCGGGTCGTCGCTGCCGGTGAAGTCGCTGGTCTGGACACCGAGGACGAAGGCGGGCACGGGCTCCTGCCACGGCACTCCGTCCACCTCGACGAGCTTGCTGTGCAGCACCTGGTGGCCGGCCACGACGGCGTTGAGCGCCTCGTGCAGCGCGGCCCGGTCGAGCGGGCCGTCCAGGCGTACCGCCAGGGCTATGTTGTTGCGGGCCTTGCCCGCGCCCAGCCGGTCGACGAACCACATCTGCTCCTGCTGGAAGGAGGCGCGGGAGCGCGGCCCGTGGTCGGCCCGCTTGAGTTCGTCGCGGTGACCGACACCGGCGGTCATCTGGTTGCGCATCCGGCCCAGCAGCCGGGAGCGCTGTCCCTGGGGCAGCCGGCCGAGACGTTCGGCGAGGTCAGACATGGGTTCCTCCGTTGCGGTGCAGTTCGGCCAGCAGGGCGGCGAGCCGGTCCGGCAGATGCTTGGCGAAGTAGTGGCGGCCCCCGGGGATCACGGCGAGCCGCAGGTCGCGGGCGTACCGGCCCCAGGCGCGATGGCCCTCCTCATAGCCCCGGGTGGCGTCGTCGGCGTCGCCGATGACGCAGGTCAGCGGGGTGAGAAGCGGCTGTGCGTAGCCGTCGGGGGTCCGGGCGAAGAAGCGGGCGGCCTCCGTCATGTCGTGCCGGACCATGCGCAGCACGGCCGACAGGTCGCTGTCGTCGAGGACGCCGTCGAAGCCGTCCATGGTGGTCAGGTAGCCGACCAGGTCGTCGTCGGTGGAGATACGTTCCATCTCCAGGGCGAAGGCAGGGTCGTCCTCCGGCAGGGCGGCCGCGAGGTGCAGGGCGACCGGCCGCAGCCCGTCGCGCTCCAGGACCCGGGCGGTCTCCAGGGCGGTGACGACCCCGGCGCAGTGCCCGTACACCGCGAACGGCCCGGTGACGGTGCGGGCGATCTCGCGGGCGGCGAGCTCGGCGAACTCGGTGACCGGCAGCATCGGCCCCGGGTTCAGCGGGTCGTGGCCGGGCGGGGACACGGCCAGCAGCTCGATGTGGGGCGGGAGATGGGCGGCCAGCGGCTGGTAGGCGATCGCGTCGCCGCCGCCGTGCGGGAAGCACACCAGGGTGAGCGCGGCGGGGGCGCCTGTGGACGGGGGAGTGAGCCGGTGCAGCAGCCGGTGCGCCGCCGGATCGCCGCCGTGCCCGGCCAGTTCGGCGGCGCGGGCGGCGAGAGCGGCGGGGGTCGGGTTGCTGAACAGGTCCACCACCCGCAGGGCGCCCGCCCCCGGCAGCGCCTCGGCGACGGCCCGCACCGCCCGGACGGCCGCGAAGGAGTCGCCGCCCAGGGCGAAGAAGTCGTCGTCGGGCCCGACGGCCGGCAGGCCGAGGACCTCCGCCCAGACGGCCGCGACACGCTGTGCCGCGAGATCACCGCCGGCTGCCTGGGCGGGTGCCGCCGCCGGGGCCTGCGGCGCGGGCAGGGCCTTGCGGTCGACCTTGCCGTTGGGGCTGAGCGGCAGCCGGTCCAGCACGACGAGTTCGGCCGGGACGCAGTGCGGCGGCAGCACGGTCCCGAGGGCGGCGCGCAGCGCGGCCGTGTCCGGGCTCGCGCCCTCCTCCGGGACGACGTACCCGGTCAGGCGGGCCGAGCCGGCGGCCTGCCGGGCGACGACCACGGCCTCGCGGACACCTGGCTGCTCCCGCAGGGCGTTCTCCACCTCGCCGGGCTCGATGCGCAACCCGTTGAGCTTGATGCGGAAGTCGGTGCGGCCGAGCAACTCGATGGTGCCGTCGGGCCGGTAGCGGGCGAGGTCGCCGGTGCGGTAGAGCCGTTCGGTGCGACCGGGTTCCAGCTCGACGTGCACGAACTTCTCGGCGGTCAGGTCCGGCCGGTTGAGGTAGCCGCGCGCCAGTCCCGTCCCGCCGAGATGCAGTTCGCCGGGCACGCCGACCGGGACGAGCCGGTCGGCCGCATCGAGGATGTAGGTGCGCTGGTTCGCCATGGGGCGGCCGTACGGGAGTTTCGTCCAGTCGGGTGCGACGCGGCCGACGCGGTACTCCACGGAGTGGATGGACGCCTCGGTCGCCCCGCCCAGCGCGGCGAACGCCACCCCGGGGGCGAACGCCCGCAGCCGGTCCGGCTGGGTGACGGGGATCCAGTCGCCGCCGAGGAAGGCGGCCCGCAGGCCGGGCAGCGTCGGCCCGCAGGCGTGCTCCAGCTGGTCGAGGAAGAGGCCGAGCAGCGCGGGCGCGGAGTTCCACACGCTGACGCCGTGCCGCTCGATCAGGTCGGCCCAGTGCGCCGGGTCCTTCGCGGCGGCCGGGTCGGGCAGGACGATCGTGCCGCCGGCGGCGAGCATGCCGAGCGTCTCGTACACGCTCATGTCGAAGCTCGGCGAGGACAGCGCCAGCACCGCGTCACCGGGCCCGATGCCGTAGGAGCGGTTCAGGTCGAGCAGGTTGTTGACGACCCCGCGGTGCTCCAGCGCGATGCCCTTGGGGGTGCCGGTGGAGCCCGACGTGAAGATGACGTACGCCAGGTCCCGGGACGTGACCGGGACGGCGGGCCGGGTCGCGGGCAGCGACTCCAGTTCCCTGCGGTCGGCGTCCAGCAGGATCCGGGTGGTGCCGGGGGCGAGCGGCAGCCGGCCGACCAGCTCCGCGTCGCAGACCACGATCGGCGGTGCCGCGTCCCGCAGCAGCAGGCCCAGGCGCTCGGCGGGGTACTCGGGGTCGAGCGGCACATAGGCCGCGCCCGCCTTGAGCACCGCCAGGATCGCGGTCACCAGCCCGGGGCCGCGCCGCAGGCACAGGGCCACGGTCCCGTCCGGTCCCGCGCCCGCCTCGGCGAGCCGGTGGGCGAGCCGGTTGGCGCGCTGCTCCAGCTCCTTGTAGGTGACGCTCCAGCCGCCCAGCCCGCCGCAGACCACGGCCGCGGCGTCGGGCCGCCGGTCGGCGTGCTCCTCGAACAGGTGGTGCAGGCAGGCGTCCTGGGGGAACGGGGCGCGGGTGGCGTTCCAGTCGTCCAGGGCGGCCCGGCGCTCGGGCTCGGTGAGCAGCGGCAGCGCCGACAGCGGCTCGGCAGGTTGTTCGACGGCCGCTTCCAGGGTGGTGAGGAAGTGGCCCAGCAGCCGGTCGACGGTCGTGGCGTCGAAGAGGTCGGTGGGGTACTCCACGAGGGCGCGCACGGCGCTGCCGGTGTCGTGGACGCTGATCATCAGGTCGTACTTGGCGGCGCGGGAGGAGAAGTCGATGGGCTCGGTGGCCAGTCCGGCGAGGCCGGGCGCGGTGTCCGGGGTCTCGTCCAGCAGGAACATCACCGAGGTCAGCGGCGGTCGGCTCGGATCGCGCGGCATGCCGAGCGCGTCGACGATCAGGTCGAACGGCAGCTCCTGGTGGGCGTACGCCCGCAGCGTGGTGTGCCGCGTGGCGCGGACCAGCTCCGCGAAGCCCGGGTCCCCGCCCGTCCTGATGCGCAGCGGCAGGGTGTTGACGAAGAAGCCGATCAGGTCGCTGAAGGCCGGGTGGTCGCGGCCGGAGACGGAGGTGCCGACGACGATGTCCTCCTGCCCGGTCCAGCGCCGCAGGGTCGCGGCGAAGCCGGCCAGCATGGTCATGTAGAGGGTGGCGCCCTCCGACCTGCCGAACTCCCGGAGCCGGGCGATGAGTCCGGGCGGCAGCTCGATGTACCGGGAGGCCCCGGCATGAGCGAACACCGCAGGGCGCGGCCGGTCGGTCGGCAGGTCCACCGGGGCGGCGCCGGCGAGTTCCTCGCGCCAGAAGCCGGTGAGCGACTGCAGCCGCTCGCCGCCGATGCGCCCTCGCTGCCAGGCCGCGAAGTCCGCGTACTGCAGGGCGAGCGGGGGCCGGGGGCGGCTCCCGGCTCCGGTGCGGTCGGCGTAGGCGCGTTCCAGCTCCGTCGCGAGCAGCCGCATCGACCAGCCGTCGGTCACGATGTGATGGAGGTTCAGCACGAGGACGTGGTCGTCGGGGGAGAGCCGGGCCAGCGAGGCGCGCAGCGGGACCGCGCCCGCGAGATCGAAGGGGGCGGAGGCGTCCGCGTCGTAGAAGGCCCGGACGGCCGCCTCGTCGGGCAGCTCGGTGACCGGCAGCGGCAGCCGGTAGCCGTCGATCACCCGCGGCACGGCCTCGGGCGCGCCGGGCACGTCCTGGTAGACGGTCCGCAGCACCTCGTGCCGGTCCACCACGTCCTGGAGCGCGCCGTGCAGGGCGGCGACGTCCAGGGGACCACGGATCCGGGTCGCGACCGGCACGTTGTACGCCGGGCTGCCGGGCTGGAGCTGGTCGATGAACCACAGGCGGCGCTGGGCGAAGGACAGCACCGGTGCCGCGTCCGGGTCGCGGGGCGCCGGATCGGGGTCCTCCCGCACGGCGGCACGCCCCCCGGTGCGGCCCGCGAGGGCCTGGAACAGTGCCCGGCGGGACTTCGGCAGTGCGGCTATGCGTTCGGCGAGGGACTCGCTCACCTTGTGCCTCCGTGCGTCTGGTGAAGAGGGATACCGCAAGGGGTGCGGGGGAGGGGCCGGACGGCGCGGGACGCGGGTACGGCGGGGTGGGGCAGCCGAGGACAGTCGTGCGGTCTGTTGGGGTGGGGCGGTGGGGATGGTGGTGCGGTCTGTTGGGGTGGGGCGGTGGGGATGGTGGGGCGGCGGGGAGGGTGGTGCGGTCTGTCGGGGTGGCGGCGTCGGCTCTTCGCTGTGCTTCGGCCGCCGCTCGGGCGAGGGCCGCATGCCGCTGCGGCGTGCCGGGCCCCCGGGGCCGGTGGGTGCGCCCGGTCCCGCGAGTGCGTACGGATCCGCCGGTGCTCCCGCACGGGTGCGGAGCGGGTGCCGGACCGGCCGGCACCCCCTCCGACGTGCCCGGGTCGCGCTACGCGCCGACCTTCGTGCCGTCCGCGCGTGCCGGATCGGCGTCCGGGGCGTTCGAGGTGTCCGGGTCGGCGGGTGCGTCCCCGCCCGGCATCTCCTTGATCGCGGCCACCGGGCCCCCGAGGAGCGTCAGACCGCCGATGATGCTGAGTGCTCCGGCGATGGCCAGGCCCCCGGTCAGACCGAGCGCCTCCCCGAGCGCGCCGCCCGCGAAGTAGCCGATGGACAGGGCGCCGTAGACCGCCGCCAGCGCGGTGCCGCTGACCCGGCCCATCTGCTCGTTGGGGGTGACGCCCTGCACCAGGCTCAGGACGTGGATGTCGAACATCGGGGACACGAAGCCGATGACGGCCTGGACCACGATCAGGCCGGCGAAGCCGGCGACCGCGCCGCCCGTCGGCACCAGGATGTACCCGGCGCCCAGCACGACCGCGGTCAGGACCAGGGTGCGGCCGACGGTGAGCACCTTGGTGACCATCTCGGACAGGACCGCGCCGACGATCACGAAGACCGACATCACGGCGAACGCCGCGCCGACCTGGCCGGGGCTCAGGTCGAGGACCTTGTACGCGTACACGATCAGCAGCGCGTCACCCATCGCGGCACCGAGGTTGACCACGACGTTGGCGGTGAACAGGCCGCGCAGGACGGGGCTGCCGAAGAGGGTCTTCAGGCCCTCCTTCATCTCCGCCTTGGCGGACGTCTTGGTCTCCTCCACCTTCGCCCGCGTGTCGCGGTGCCGGATGAGCAGCAGCGCGAGCAGCGAGACCAGGAAGGTGAAGGCGTCAGCCGTGATGGCGCGTGCCGCCCCGAGCAGCTGGATCAGCGCGCCGCCCGCGCCGGCGCCGACGGCCTCGGCGACGCTGCGGCTGATCTGGAGCTTGGTGTTGCCCTCGACGAGGTTCTCCGTGCCGATGAGCTGCGGCAGCCAGGACTGGTACGAGACCTCGAAGAACGCGGTCAGGATGCCGGCGAGACCGGCCACGACGTAGACGTGCGCCATCGTGACGGAGTCCAGCGCGAACGCCAGCGGGATGGAGCCCAGGGCCAGGAAGCGGCCCAGGTCCGCCACGATCATGATGCTGCGGCGCGAGAACCTGTCGGCGACGAGACCGGCGATCGGCGCCAGCAGGAGGAAGGGCAGGAAACGCAGTGCGCCGAGGACACCGACCTCGAACGCTCCCCCGTCGAGGAAGACGACCGCGAGGGTCGGCAGCGCAAGCAGGGAGATCTTGTCGCCGAAGTTGCTGACGGTCTGCCCGAACCACAGGCGGTTGAAATCGGAATGCCGACCGAGTGCCATGTCGACGCCCTTTTCTGATTGGGGACGGATTTGTCGGACGGCACTGACCGTAGGAAGGGCGGGTTAGGGGCCGGTTACGAATCCGGGCGGCCGGAGATCCGGTGTAGAGAGCGTATGAGAAGCGTTGTAGACGCCGGAGAAGCGCGCGATGTCGGCGCTCTCCCCGGCGATCCCCGCCGCCGTCGCGTCGTCGAAGGGCCCGCTCCCGGGGAAGGGCTCGACCACCGGTGCGCCGCCGCGCCGACCGCCCGACCAGGTGCCGACGGCCCACCCGTCGACCACGATCGTCGGCCGGATCACCCCGCCCCCGGGCCACACCCGGCGCTCGTGCTCGGAGGGCACCGAGAGCTCTCTGCGACGGTACCCGAGAAGGTAGTTGTCGTACGCGGGCAGCAGCCGCACATCACCTCGCGGAATGCCGTCCGCGTCCTGCGCGGGCGTCTCCCCGGCGGCCGCCCAGGCCTTCTTGCACGTACCCGCGCGCAGGCCCGACCAGTGGGCGAAGTCCACGGCGTCACTCGGCCCGTGGGCCGCGCGGTAACGACGGGCGAGCTCGGTCTCCGCGGCGGCTCCCGTGAACGGCAGCCGGCCGGTGCCCGGCACCCAGTCGTCGAGCAGGACGAAGGTGGCCTCACCGGCCCGCTGGGGGCCGTGGCAGATCAGTCCGGACAGCGCGGTGCGCCGGATGAGGTGGAAGGCCGACTGGCCCTTGGGCTCCACGCCCAACGCGGTGAGCCGCTCGGTCAGTTCGGCCCGGGTCAGCGGGCCCTCGCCGTCGATCGCCCGCACGACCAGCCGCGCGGCACGTTCGCACAGGTCCTCGTCCAGGCCGAGTTCGCGCAGCCGGCGCGCGCCGAGAGCCAGGTACACCGGGCCGAACAGGTTCAGCAGCCAGCGCGCGTCGGCGGCGGGGACGAGCTGGAGGGTGCCGCGCATGAACCAGCCGCGTACGGCGGTCCGTTCCACGTCGGTGGCCCGTCGTACGTCGTCGGCGGTCAGGCCCGCCACGCGGGCGCGCAGGCCGAGGCCCGCCGCCGCGAGGTCCTGCGCCTGCACGGCGAGGACCCGGTCCAGGGCGGCGGCGACCGTCGTCTCACGGGCCCGCCCCCCGATCGCCTGTGCGCGTGCCCTCAGCAGCCGGTCGGCAGTTCGTCGTTCCACGGTCTCCAGTCTTTCACCGACAAAGGGGTGGGCGGCTGCGGGACACCGCCCGCAGCCGCATGGTGTTCGAGGGCCGGTACGTGCCGGCCGAGGGGCCGGTCCGCCGCCGCGCTCAGCGCCTGCGGCGCAGCACCGCGTAGTAGCCCGGCAGCAGCAGTGCCTCCGCGTCGGACTGCGGGTCGATGGCGTGCAGCTGGATCGGGTGGTCCTCCAGAACCTCCCAGTCGTCCGCGGGGAAGGCGGCGCTCAGTTCGGGCCGGGTGAAGCGGTGGGAGTGCCGCACACCGGCGGCCTCCAGCGGCGCGACCAGGCCCTCGGCGCGGCCGCGCTTGCCGCCGACGAAGCCGAGGTAGCCGAAGGAGTTCCCGGAGTAGTCCGGCTCGTGGACGATCAGCACCCCGTCGGGTCCGAGCAGCCGCCCCGCGACGGCCGCGAGGCGGGCCCGGGCCGCACCGTCGAGGACGTGGAAGACACCGCGGACGAAGATGTTGTACGGGCCCTCGCCCAGGACGCCGGCCTGCTCGGCGTCGGTCATGTCGACGGCGTGGTAGTCGACGTTCGCCACGCCCTCCGCGCGGGCCTCGCGCACGGCGTGCTCGATCGCGCTGACGGACACGTCCACTCCGACCACCCGCGGGTAGTGCGGGGCCAGTTCGCGGCTGTAGCGGCCGTTGCCGCAGCCCAGGTCGATGACGGGCAGGTCGTCGCGGAAGTGCCGGCGGGCCTGGCCGAGCAGCCACCGGAACTCCTCGGTGCTGGCCGCGTCCCAGATGACGTCGCCGCCCCTGCCGGTGCGCCGGACACCCGCCCAGTAGCGCTCCCACGCGTCGCCGGTGTCCCGCTCCTCGACGGGCTCGGCGGCCTCCTCCTTCTCCTGGTCGCCGGGCGGCGCCGAGAGACGCTCCCAGGTCTCCTCCTCGCCGAGTGCCTCCAGCAGGGCGACGAAGTCACGGAACATGGACGGGACCAGTCCGTCCGGGTGGACGGCCGGCAGGTAGTCCCAGTTGAAGGTCAGGCCGCCGGCCTTCTCGAAGACCTGGAAGTCCAGCGAGACCTGCGGCGTCTGGGAGATGCCGTACACCGGCACGCCCAGCTCGGTCTCCTCGTACTGCGGCGGGTGACCGGCCAGACTCGTCATCACCACCGGCATCGCGGGCGCGAGGGTTCCGCGCATCTTCGTCAGCTCACGCAGCACCTGGACGCCGCTGAAGTAGCGGTGCTCCAGGTCGGCCCACAGCCTGCGCTGCACGGCCTGCGCGCGGCCGGCGAACGTGGTGTCCCGCTGCTCCACGGCGAGCAGCAGGGTGGTCGTGGTGTCCGCGAGCAGGGAGTTGACCTGGGGGTGCAGCGGAAGCCGGTTGAACAGCGGGAAGTTGATGGTGAACCGCGACTGGCCGCAGGCCCGGCCGAGGATCTCGGCGTAGGCGGCGGCCAGCACCCCGGACGGGGTCACTTTGCGGTCCCCGGCCCGCTCCTGGATGCGGGCCCACAGCTCGGCGGGCACGACGTGGCTGAGCCGTTCGAAGCGCACGGGCAGCACCGGGGCGCCGGCCGGGCGTTCGGGCAGGGCGGGGGCGGGCGGCAGGGTGGCGAGCCGGTCCCGCCAGTACCACTCGGAGCGGCGGTACAGCTCGCTGCCGCGCAGGGAGCTGCCGACGGCCAGCACGTAGTCGCGGAACGACAGCTCCAGCGGCGGCAGTTCGGCGTCCGGCTCGGTGTAGTACGCCACCAAGTCCGGGATCAGCACTTGGAAGTAGCTCCACGCGTCGGCCACGAGGAAGTCCAGGCACAGGTGGATGCGGGCGCGGCCGCCGCCGAGCAGGCTGATCCGCACGTCGAACAGCGGCCAGCCGTCGGCGTCGAGGACCTGGTGGGACAGCCGCTCGCGCAGCGCGTCCAGCTCCGCCTGCCGCTGCGCCGCGTCCAGCCCGCCGAGGTCGGTGACCGGGATGTCGTACGCGGGGATCTCCTCGTACACCTGCTGGGTGCCGTCGGGCAGGACGCGGGTGCGCAGCGCGTCGTGGCGCTCGACCAGTCGGCGCCACGCGGTCTCGAACCGCGGGACGTCGAGCCGCTCGCTCTCCCACTCGAAGTAGCCGTGGCAGCCCACGTTGCCCAGGTCCACCAGGCCGCCGCGGCCGATCCACAGGGCCTGCTGGCTCTCGGTCAGCGGGAACGGCTCGAAGCGCGCCGCCGGGTCCGGGACGATGGCGGCCAGGCCGCCGAACTCACCGCGCCCGCCGGTGCGTTCGCTCACGATGAGGGTGCCGAGTTCGGCGACGGTCGGGCAGGACGACAGGTCGGACAGGCTCAGTTCGACGCCGTAGCGGCGGCGGATCTCGTCGATGAGCTGGAACGCGAGCAGGGAGTGCCCGCCCAGATCGAAGAAGTTGTCGTGGATGCCGACGGTCTCGGTGCGGAACGCCTCGCCCCACAGGCGCACCAGCCCGTCCTCGACCTCGTTGCGCGGCGGCTCGTACCCGGCGCTGACGCCCTCGCGGGGCTCCGGCGGCTCGGGCAGGTTCTGCCGGTCGACCTTCCCGTTGGGCAGGCGGGGCAGCGCGGGCAGGACGACGACCGCGCCGGGGACCATGTAGTACGGCAGGGTGCGGGCCACGGCCGCCCGGATCGCGCCGGGGTCCGCGACCGCGTCGCCGTCGGCGGAGACGTAGGCCACGAGGCGTTTGTCGTCGGTGCCGCGCTCCTGGGTGACGACCACGGCCTCGGCGACCGTGTCGAGGCGGGCGACGTGCGTCTCGACCTCGCCGAGCTCCACGCGGAAACCGCGGATCTTCACCTGCGCGTCGGACCGGCCGAGCAGCTCCAGCGCGCCGTCCTCCCGGCGCCGGGCCAGGTCACCGGTGTCGTACAGCACCGGATACGGGTCGTCGGCGAGGACCCCGGACCGGAACTTCGCCGCCGTCAGCTCCGGGCGGCCGTGGTACCCGGCGGCCACCCCGGCGCCCGAGACGTGCAGCCGGCCGACCTCGCCGTCGGCGACCGGCCGGTCCTCCCCGTCGAGCAGGTGGACGCGCATGTTGGCGATGGGCACCCCGACGGGCACCTGGCGCTCGGCGCGGACCTCCGCGGGGGTGGCCTGGCTGGTGAAGTCGACGCCCGCGCCGAGATCCAGGCAGGTCAGCACGTTGGTCGTCTCGGTGGTGCCGTACGTCATGACCACCCGGAACGGCGTGTCGACCGGCGGCCAGGTGTGCACCCGCTCCGCCGTCGTCACCAGGATGCGCAGCGCCGTGTCGTGCGGCCAGTGCAGCCCCCACACGGGTTCCGCGAGCGCGGCGACCAGCATGGTGTGGGTGATGCGCTGCTCGCTCAGCCAGTCCCGGATCTGCTCCGGGGTCTGCGCCCGGCCCGCCTCCGGTATGTGGACCGCCGCGCCCAGCGGCAGGTACGGCAGCCACTCCATGATCTGCACCGCGAAGCCGGGCGTGGACATCCAGGACGCCCGGTCGCCGGGGCGCACTCCGTAGGCCCGCCCGGTCCAGTGCACCAGGTTGGTCAGGGCGCCGTGCCGCTCCAGGACGGCCTTGGGCGTGCCGGTGGACCCGGACGTGTAGATGAGGTGGCTGACGGTGTCCGGGCCGGTGGGCACACCGGTCGCGGTGTCCGGCCGTCCGTGCCCGGCGGTGGCCGCGTCGGCGCACACCACGCCCTCGGGCAGCCGCGGGACGGTCGCGGGTGCGGTGAGCACGAGCAGCGGGGCCGCGTCGGCGATCATCGCGGCGAGCCGGTCGTCGGGGTTGACGGGGTCCAGCGCCACGATCGCCGCCCCGGTCTTGAGAACGGCGAGAGACCCGATGACGTACTCGGCGCCGCGCGGGTAGCACAGCCCGATCCGCTCGCCGGGAGCCGCGCCCTCGGCGATCAGCGCGTGGGCCAGCCGGTTGGTGACGGCCTCCAGTTCCGCGTACGTCCAGTAGCGTTCGCCCTGGACCAGGGCCGGGGCGCCGGGGGTCCGGGCGGCCTGCTCGGCGAGGAGCCCGGCATAGCCGGTGGCGGGGAAGTCGGTGTCGGTCCGGTTGAAGTCGACGAGTGCGGTGGTCACAGCGAGGCCCTTTCTCGGCGTGCGAAAGCCCGGCTGCGCAGCAGCCGCACCGGGAGACTCTTGATCCCCCACGTGAAATTGGACGAGTTGAACTGGGCGGGCCCGGTCGGCTCGAAACCGTCCAGCGTGGCGAGCATCTCGGTCAGCAGCGCACCGAGTTCGAAGCGGGCGAGACGGGCGCCCAGGCAGAGGTGGCGCCCGTGGCCGAAGGCGACGTGGCGGTTGGGACGCCGGTCGACCCGGAATTCGTGCGGGTCGGTGAACACGTCCTCGTCGCGGTTGGCGGAGACGTTCCACAGCGTGACCCGGTCCCCGGCGGCGATGCGCGTGCCGGCGATCTCGGTGTCGCGCACCGCGGTGCGCAGGGCGTGCACCCCGGGCGTCGTCCAGCGCAGGATCTCTTCGACGGCCGGCGCGATGCCGGCGGGGCCGAGATCGCGCAGCAGCTCCCACTGCTCCGGCAGCGCGGCGAACATGTGCACCGCCCCGGCGGCGGAGTAGCGGGTGGTCTCGTTGGCGCCGGACAGCACCCCGTTGCAGTTGAAGACGATCTCCTCGTCGCTCAAGGGGCGTTCGGTGCCGTCCCCCTCGTCGACCAGGGTGTCGTACGCGATGTGACTGACCAGGTCGTCGCCGGGGCGGGCCCGGCGCTCCCCGAGCAGCTCGATGAAGTAGAGGAAGATCTCCGAGTGCGCGTTGCTGCGCACGGTCTCGTCGGGGGAGTCGAACGCGTCGGTGGTCAGCGCCCCGATCCACGCCCAGTCGGCGCGCGGGATGCCCATCATGGCGCAGACCACCCGGTTGGGCAGCTGCTTGGCGAGGTCGATGAAGTCCAGCTCGTCGAGCTGGGCGGCCTCGGCCACCAGTTCGCCGACCACCTTCTCGACGAGGGCCTCCAGGCGGGGCATCTGCTGCGGCCCGAACGCCTGGTACAGCGCCCGCTTGAGCCGGGTGTGCTGCGGGGCGTCGGAGACGATCAGCATCCGCTGGCTGACGGCCGCGACCGCCGCCGGGTCACTGCCGAGCCGCATGCCCCGCGCCGAGCTGAACGTGTCGCTGTCGGCGTACACGGCCATGATGTCGCGGTGCTTGCTCAGCACCCAGAAACCGTCGTCGCCACCGGGCTCGGGGTGCCAGTACACCGGCGCGTGGGCGCGCAGCCAGCTGAACGCGGACCAGAAGTCGTTGCGGGCGAAGGGCGCCGGGTCGAGCAGGTCGATCCGCATCTCAGCTGCCCCCGCCCCGCGGTGCGGTGGCCGTGGCGCGCACGCTGCGGGGGCGCGTGTCGCTCCAGCGGGCGTCCACGTGGGCGACGCACTCGTCCTCGGTGCCGCTGAACCCGTCCGGCGTCCAGCCGTCGGGCAGCTCGCGTGCCACGGGATACAGCGCGTACTGCTCCTCGTGGTTGACGAGGACCTGATAAATGGTGGGCACGACGTCCTCCGGGCTCGGTCATGGTGGGCTTGTGGCTCGGGCACACGGTTCTCGGGCAGGGGCGGATGTACGGGTCTCGCTCGTGACCTGACGTGACCTGACGTGACCTGACGTGACGTGATGTGACGTGATGTCAGGTGGCCTCGGCCTGCGCCGCGGCGGCGTGCCGCAGCAGCACGGTCAGGTGCTCGAGGAGTGCCTGCGGGCGGCGCAGCACGGCGTGATGGCCGCCCTGGACGCGGTGGACGCGGAAGGCCGCGGTGGTGACCGCTGCCCATCCGGCCAGGTCCTCCTCGCTGACGGTGTCGTCGCCCGCGGCCCGCCAGGCGTGCACGGGCACGGACAGGGCGGTGGCGGGGGAGTGGGTGTAACTGAGCGACAGCACCGCGTCCTTGCGGAGCATCGCGACCATCAGCGCGCGGGTGTCCTCGTCGAGGAAGGCGGGGTCGAGCCCGGCGGTGTCGAACAACTTGTCCAACTCGTCGTCGTCCTCGACGATGCCCCGCCCGGCGCCGTCCCAGTGGCCGGGGGCCCGGCAGGCGCTGACCACCAGCGCGGCGGGCCGCACCCGGCGGGCGACCTCGTAGCCGAGCAGCCCGCCGAAGCTGTGGCCGAAGACGACCAGGGGGCGTCCGCCGGCGACGACCGGCCGCAGCTCGTCGGCGATCGCCTCGACGGCCTCGCCGAACGTCCGCGGCATCGGCTCGCGCCAGCGGTTCTCGCGGCCCGGCAGCTGCGCGCCGTAGACCTGCCCGACTCCGGCGAGGGCCGGCGTCCAGGCGCGGAACTGCTGGCAGCCCGCGCCGGCGGGCGGCAGGCACAGCAGCGCCGGGAGCGCGGCGTCGTCCGGGCCGGACGGCCAGGTGGAGAGCCAGCGGCCCATGGCGTCAGGCCCCCTCGGCGGCGAGGACGGGTCCGGCCGTTGTGGGTGTGGTGAGGGCGGGTCCGGCGGCCCCGGATCCGGTGGCGAGCCGGTCCAGTTCGGCGGCGACGTCCGCGACGGTGGGAGCGGCGAGCAGCTTGCCGAGGGTGACCTGCAGCCCGGTGACCCGGCGGAGGTCCGCCACGACCCGGGCGGCGGCCAGGGAGTGTCCGCCCAGCTCGAAGAAGTCGGCGTCCGGCCCGGGGACCTCGCACTCCAGCACCTCGGCCCAGACCGTCATCACCTGGCGTTCCCACGCCGTGGCGGCAACCGGCTCCTGCGCCTGCGCCGGTGCCGTGAACCCGGCGGCGAGCGCCGCACGGTCGGCCTTGCCGGTGCCCAGGGTGGGGATGCGGTCCACCACCCGCACCGCGGCGGGCACCGCCGCCTGCGGCAGGAGCGCGGCGCAGTGCGCGGCGACCTCGGCGGCCAGCCGCTCGGGCGCACCGGCGTCCGGAGCGGCGACGACCGCGAGGCCCAGCGACTGGCCCGAGGTGAGCGGGCAGCAGGCCGCGGCGACCACGCCGGGCACCTCGGCGGCGATCCGTTCCACCTCGCCCAGTTCCACGCGGTGGCCCCGCACCTTCACCTGGTCGTCGCGCCGCCCCCGGTACTCCAGCTCGCCGCTCACCAGCCGGACCACCACGTCCCCGGTGCGGTACATCCGCGCCCCGCCGCCCTGGAACGGGTCGGGCAGGAACCGGGCGGCGGTCAGGCCCGCGCGGTTGCGGTAGCCGCGGGCCACGGCCGGCCCGCCGAGGTAGAGCTCGCCCTCGGTCCCGGCGGGCACCGGGTGCAGGTCGTCGTCCAGGACGTACGCCCGGTAGTCGGGCAGCGGCCGTCCGATGCTGCTCACGTCGTCCCCCCGCTCACTGTCGGCCCAGGTCGCCGCGATCGTGGCCTCCGTCGGTCCGTACACGTTCAGCAGCCGCCGGCCCCGGGCGTAGCGCGCGGCGAGCGCCGCCGGACAGGTCTCGCCGGCCACGACGACCACCTCCGCCTCGTCGAGCGCGCCGCCGTGGGCGGCCAGCAGCGACGGGGTCAGGGAGGCGGTGCGCAGCCCGGCGGGCAGCGGCTCCCGGCCCTGTGCGTCGGCGCGGCGCAGTCCGTCCAGGGACAGGTCCACCAGGGCGACGCCCTGACCGTGGACGAGGTAGAGCAGCGTGCACCACAGCCAGCCGTCGAAGGCCGGCGAGACGGCGTTGAGGCCGAGACCGCCGGACGGCAGCCCCACTCCGGCGAGCGCGCCGAGGAAGGTGTCCAGGCCGCGGTAGGTGACCTCGACGCCCTTGGGGCGGCCCGTGGTGCCGGACGTGTAGATCACGTACGCGCACGTGTCGGGCGCGGGGACGGTCACGGCGAGCTCTTCGCGGGCGGCGCCGGCCGGGGTGACCGTACGGATGCCCGTGAGGTCGAGCCCCTCGGGGACGTCCGCGGCCACCAGCAGGGTGGCCTGGGCGTCGAGCAGGACCGAGGCGAGCCGCTCCACCGGATGGTCCGGGTCGAGGGGCACGGCCGTTGCGCCGAGGCTCCACACCGCGAGGAGCGCGGGCACGCTCTCGCGGGAACGGCCGAGGAGCAGTCCGACGGCGCGCTCGGGTCCAGCGCCGGCCGCGGCGAGCGCCGCCGCGGTGGCGGCGGTGCGCGCGGTGAGGTCCGCGTAGGTCAGGGTGCCGTCCTCGGCGCTGACGGCGGGCGCGTCCGGCTGCTCACGGGTCCAGCGCGCCAGCGCGGCGAACAGCGGGGGAGCAGCTCCCGCCGACGGCCCGTGCGCGGGCCGCGGGGCCGGTACGGAACCGGCGTGCTGGGCCGTCATCCGTCGTTCCTCTCCTCGTCGGGGACAGCGGTGGGTGCGACCGTCGCGGCCGCCGGGGGTGTCGTGGCCGGCGCGGTGGCGCGCAGGCGCGGGCCGACCACGGGCCCGCCGTTCCCCCCGCGTTGCGGCAGCTGCATCGACTTGGTCTCCAGGAAGGCCTCCAGCCCGGCGGTCCCGCACTCCCGGCCGATGCCGGACTGCTTGAAACCGCCGAACGGCGCCGCCGGGTTGAACGACCCGCCGTTGACGTCGACCAGGCCGGTACGGAACCGGCGTGCGACGCGCTCGGCCCGGTCGTCGTCGCCGGACCAGACCGCGCCGTGCAGCCCGTACCGGGTGCCGTTGACGATCCGGACCGCCTCGTCCTCGTCGTCGTACGGGATGACGCACAGCACCGGCCCGAAGATCTCCTCCTGGCCGATCGTCGTCAGCGGGTCGACGTCGGCGAAGACGGTGGGCCGGACGTAGTAGCCGGTGGTGAGGCCGGCGGGACGGCCGGCGCCGCCGTGCACCAGGCGGGCGCCGCCCTCGGACGCGCCCCGCACGATGTAGTCGGTGACCCGGGCGTGAGCGGCGGCCGACACCAGCGGGCCGAGGTCGGTCGCGGGATCGCGGGGATCGCCCGTGACGTACCCGTCCATGATCCGTCCGGCCAGTTCGACCGCCTCGTCCTGGCGGTCCCGGGGCACCAGCAGCCGACTCCACTGCAGACATGTCTGGCCCGTGTTGAACAGGACCTGGTCGACGGTGGCGCCCACCGCTGCCCGCAGATCGGCGTCGGGCAGGACCAGGGAGGCGTTCTTGCCGCCGAGTTCCAGGTGGACCCGCTTGACGCCGTCGGCGCCCAGGGCCGCGACCCGGCGCCCGGCACGGGTGGAGCCGGTCAGCGACACCACGTCGACCAGTGGGTGGGTGACGAGGGCGGTGCCGACGGTGTCACCGGTGCCGACGACCATGTTGGCCACGCCGGGCGGCAGATCGGCCTCGGCGAAGACCTCGGCGAGGAGCCGGGCGTGCAGCGGCGTCAGTTCGCTGGGCTTGTGCACGACGGTGCAGCCGGCCGCGAGCGCGGGCAGCAGCTTCTGCACCGTCAGCAGCAGCGGCACGTTCCACGGCGTGATGCACGCGGCGACACCGGCGGCCTCACGCACCACCAGGGAGTGGCCGACCCGCTCCTCGAACCCGTAGGACGTGGCGGTCTCCACGCAGTGCGCCGCCATGCCGATCGCCAGGCCGACATGGGTCTGCAGCGCCATCCGGGACGGCGCCCCGACCTCGGCCGTGATGATCCCGGCGAACCGCGTGGCGTTGCGCTCCAGCCCCTCGACCACCCGCCGCAGCACAGCCGCCCGCTCCCGGGCGGGGGCGGCGGACCAGCCGGGGAAGGCGGTGGCGGCTGCGCGTACGGCCAGGTCGGCGTCGCGGGCGGTCCCCGCGGGCACCGCGGCGAGCGGCGCTTCGGAACTGGGGTCGGTGACCACCAGCCGGCGATCGGCGTCGGACGCCGTCCAGCGGCCCCCGATGAAGTGGTCGTCGTAGCGGGGCGGCACAGCGCCCGGGGACGGCTCGGCCGTCGGTACGGCGTAGCCCTGCGGCTCGGTCAGCACGGTCACGGTGGTTCCTCACTGGGTCGCTCGGTCACGGGATGCGCGGAGGCGGGACGGGTCCCGGGGCCGGCCCGGGACGGGGGGCGACGGCCCGGGGGCCGACCGCCGGACCGGTGAGACGGGGCGCGGGACGGGTGTCGGCCCGGGCAGCGGCGACGCGACTCGCGGCGTCCCCCGCGGCACGGACGGCGGCAGGCACTTCGGGTCGGACGCCGGGGCGGATCCCGGGCCGGGTGTCGGGGTGTGCCTGGGGTCGGGTGTCGGTGTGGGTGCGGGTTTGGGCTTCGGGTCGGGTGGGGGTTCGGGCTTGGGGAGGGGTGTTGGTCCGGTCTTCGGGGCGGAGGTTGGTGTGGGTCTCGGGTTGGGTTTCGGCGTGGTTGGCGGGCCGGGCGTCGGCGCGGATCTCGGGCCGGGTGTCCGTACGGGCGCCGGTACGAAGTTGGGGTCGGATGTCGGTGCGAACCTCGGGCACGGCATCGGGGCGGACGCCAGGCCGGACGTCGCCACGGATTGCGGGCCGGACGTCGGCGAGGACACCGGGCCGGGCGTCGGGCCGGGCGCGGCGTAAGGGGCGCGGGCGCAGTCCGGTGGAGGAACCGCCGGGTGCGGCTGGCGCCACGGCCGAACGCGCGGCGCGGGCTGTCGCGGACGGCAGGGCCGCGGGCAGGATCGCGTGCAGCAGCCGGTCGGTCTCCCGGGACGGCGCCACCGCGAGGTCCTCGCGCAGTCGGCGCGCGCACAGGTCGTACCAGCGGCGCACACAGGCGTGTTCGCCGCGCCTGCCGTGCGCCGTCATCAGCGCCCGGTACGTCTCCTCGTGGTGCCGGTCGATGCCGAGGGTGCTGCGGCAGACCTCGATCAGCTCCGGAAAGTCCTCACGTTCGGCGGCGTCGGCGCGCAGCACCTCCAGCGCGCGCAGCGCCAGCGACCGCAGGTACTCGCGCTGCTCGACCACCCAGTCCGCGCTCTCGCCACGCAGAAACTCCCCGGTGTACAGCGCCACGGCGGACCGCAGCCGTTCGCGGGCGGCACCCCGGTCGCCCGCGCCGGCCGCCCGGAGCCCGGTGTGCACCAGCTCCCGGAAACGGTCCACGTCCGACCAGAGGTCGGCGACGTCCAGGACGTAGCCGAAGTCGCGGTAGGACAGCCGGATCCCCGACGCGCACGGGCTGTCGGGGTGCGCGTCCAGGACCCGGCGCAGCGCGTGCGCGGCCACCTTCAGCGAGCTGTCCCCGGCGGAACGGTCGGAGCCCGGCCACAGCGCCTCGTACAGCCGCTCGCGGGTGAGGGTCTGACCGCGGTGGATCACCAGGAACTGGAACAGCCCGCGCGCCTTGCCGGCCCGCCAGCGCCGCACCGGGGCGCCGTTCACGGTCAGTTCGAAGTCGCCGAAGAAGCGGATGCGCACCGCCTGCCGTGCGATTCCGGTCACCGCGGTCGTCATCGCGTCCTCCCGGGGGCCGTCGTATGCCGTTCTGCCTGCGGCGAGTCTGTTCCCCGGCTCTACACGGGCCCTATACCGGCCGGATCCCGTTGCTGTAGGTCCGTCATAGAGCCGCTCCCCAGACTGAGTCTCCGATGGCCCGGGCCGCCGCCACCGGCGGTGCGCGGCCCCCGTCCGCCGGACAGGGGCCGGCCGCGGCCCGGGTCCGACCCGCCGCACGTCGCCCTTTCTCCAGCTCCCGGCTTCCGGCCGTGACTCCCGACTCCGAAATGAGGGCTGCTCCATGACCAGTACCGACACCCGACTCAAGAAGGTCGTCATCCTGGGCGGTGGCACGGCCGGCTGGATGACCGCCGCGTATCTCGGCAAGGCCCTCCAGGGCACGGTCGACATCACCGTCCTGGAAGCCCCGACGATTCCGCGGATCGGGGTCGGCGAGGCGACGGTGCCCAACCTGCAGCGCGCGTTCTTCGACTACCTCGGCATCGCCGAGGACGAGTGGATGCGGGAGTGCAACGCCAGCTTCAAGATGGCGGTGCGCTTCGTGAACTGGCGCACCGAGGGCACGGGTGAGGCCACGGCCCGGGAGCTGCCCGACGGCCGACCCGACCACTTCTATCACCCGTTCGGTCTACTGCCCGACTACGACCAGACGCCGCTGTCGCACTACTGGTTCAAGCGCAAGTACGAGGGGAGCACCACGGAGCCCTTCGACTACGCCTGCTTCCGCGAGCCTCCCGTCATGGACGCGATGAAGGCGCCGCGCTGGCTCGACGGCCGCTCCGCCACCCGCTACGCCTGGCACTTCGACGCCCAGCTCGTCGCCGACTTCCTGCGCCGCTTCGCCACCGAGAAGCAGAGCGTCCACCACGTCCAGGACGAGATGACGGAGGTCCTGCAGGACGCGCGCGGCCACGTCACCGCGCTGCGCACCCGTGGCGGCCAGGAACTCGACGCCGACCTGTTCGTCGACTGCTCGGGCTTCCGCGGGCTGCTGATCAACAAGGCGATGGCCGAGCCGTTCGTCGACATGAGCGACCACCTGCTGTGCGACAGCGCGGTCGCCACCGCCGTCCCGCACGACGACGAGGCCGGCGGCGTGGAGCCGTACACCTCGGCCATCGCCATGTCGTCCGGCTGGGCCTGGAAGATCCCCATGCTGGGGCGGTTCGGTACCGGCTACGTGTACTCCAGCAAGTTCACCGAGAAGGACCAGGCCACCGCCGAGTTCGCGGCGATGTGGGGTCTCGACCCCGAGACGACGGCGTTCAACCACATCCGCTTCCGGGTCGGCCGCAACCGCCGCGCCTGGGTGAAGAACGTCGTCAGCATCGGCCTGTCGTCCTGCTTCCTGGAGCCGCTGGAGTCGACCGGCATCTACTTCATCACCGCGGCCATCTACCAGCTGGCCAAGCACTTCCCCGACACGACCTTCAACCAGGGCCTGATCGACAGCTTCAACCACGAGATCGAGGTGATGTTCGACGACACCCGAGACTTCATCCAGGCCCACTTCTTCTACGCGCCCCGCAACGACACCCCGTTCTGGCAGGCCAACAAGAAGCTGACCCTCCCCGAGAACATCCAGCGAAAGATCGCCGCCTACCGGGCGGGGCTGCCCATCAACTCACCGATCACCGACGAGTCGACGTACTACGGCAACTTCGAGGCCGAGTTCCGCAACTTCTGGACCAACGGCAGCTACTACTGCATCTTCGCGGGCCTGGGCCTGGAGCCCGACGCGCCCCTGCCGGCCCTGGCGTACAAGCCGGAGTCGGTGGCCGGCGCCGAGCCGCTGTTCGAGACGGTCAAGCGCCAGCAGCAGAACCTGCTGGAGACGCTGCCCACGGCCTACGAGTACCTCAAGCGACTGCACGGGTAGCAGCGGCCGGGGCCGGGCGTGGCCCGGCTTCCTCCCTCGCGTCTCCCCGGCACCGCAGCACTCCGGCGCGGAACCGGCGGCCACCCCCGGACCGCCCCGGCTTCCGCCGCCGCTCCCAAGGCCCGGCGCCCGGCGTTGCAGTCAGCCGGGTGCCGGGCCGCACTGCATCGTCCTCCACAGGGAGTCAGACATGCCCAACTCCGCTCCGCACCCGGACACTCCGGACGGCGACGGCAACGAAACGGCCGCCGCCGCGGACCGCGCCGCACCCCGGGCTACGGACCTGCGGCCCTTCATGGCCGCCTTCCCCTCCGGCGTCACCGTCGTCACCGCCGTCGACGCCGACGGCCTGCCCCGCGGCATGACGTGCAGTTCGATGACGAGCGTCGCCCTGGACCCGCCCACCCTGGTGGTGTGCGTCCGCACGGCGAGCCCGACCCTGCGGGCCCTCCTCGATCAAGGGCAGTTCGCCGTCAACCTGCTGCACGAACGGGCCCGCGCGACCTCCGACCTCTTCGCCTCCGGAGCGCCCGACCGCTTCGACCGCGTCGGTTGGCGGCTGCCCCTCGGCGCCGGCGGCCCGCACCTGACCTCCTCCGCACACGCCATCGCCGACTGCACCGTCGTGGAGACCGCCGCCTTCGGCGACCACACTGCCGTCTTCGCACAGGCCCGCCGCATCAGCGTGCGCCCCACCGCACAACCCCTCCTGTACGGCCTGCGCCGCTACGCCGAGTGGTCCGCCGCCGCGTCCGGCCCCCCGCCGGCCGCGCTGCCGCTCCCGCCTCGTTCCGTCCCGGCCGAAGGAGCCGCCCGTGTCCGCAGCTGAGACCATGCGCGCCCTGCTCGTCGCCGTTCCGGCCGCCGTCCTCGCCTGCCAGGCCGGCGCGAGCCTGCTCAGACGCCTCGGCCAGCCACCCGTGATCGGCGAGATCACCATGGGCATCGTCCTCGGACCGTCCCTGCTCGGCTGGCTCTGGCCCGAGGCGCAGCACTGGCTGTTCCCCGAGTCGGTCCTGCCGTACACCTCGGTGCTGGGACAGCTCGGTCTGCTCGCGTTCATGTTCCTCGTCGGCCTGGAGCTCGACCTGGGCGCGCTGCGCGGCAACTCGCGCACCGCCGTCGCCGTCAGCCAGGCCGGTATCCTGCTCCCCCTCGGCCTGGGCGCGCTGCTCGCCTTCCCGATGTACGACCAACTGGCGCCCGAGGGCGTCGAGTTCACACCGTTCATGCTGTTCGTCGCGGTGGCCATGGCCATCACCGCCTTCCCGGTGCTGGCCCGGATCCTGGTGGACCGCGGCCTGTACGGGACTCCGCTCGGCGCCCTGGCGATGGCCTGTGCGGCGGTCGACGACGTGGCCGCCTGGTGCCTGCTGGCGCTGGTGGTCGCGTTCAGCACGGCGGGCTCCCCGCTCGACGCCCTGACCGCGGCGGGGTTCACCGTCGCCTTCGGTGCCGCCATGCTGCTGGTGGTCCGCCCCCTGCTCGCCCGGTGGGCCCGGGGGCGGGCGGACCGGGCGGGCGACGGGGCCGTGATGGTCCTGTTGTTCAGCGGCCTGAGCGTCTCCGCGCTGGCGACCGACCTGATCGGGGTGCACACGCTGTTCGGCGCGTTCCTGCTCGGCGTGGCCACACCGCGTGGCCACCGCCGCATCGAGGCGTCGGCCGCGCGGCTGCGCGCCGTGGTGGTCCCGGTGCTGCTGCCGCTGTTCTTCGTGCACACCGGTCTCAGCACCGAGATGGGGACCCTGGCCGCCGACCCGGCGCAGTGGCTGTGGGCCGGGGCGCTGCTGACGATCGCGGTGCTCGGCAAGTGGGGCGGAGCGGCCGGTGCCGCCCTGGTCTGCGGACAGCCCTGGCGGCAGGCGATGGCGATCGGCGCCCTGATGAACTGCCGGGGCCTGACGGAGCTGGTGGTGCTGTCCATCGGTCTGGAACTCGGCGTGATCGGCCCGGAACTGTTCACCATGCTGGTCCTGGTGGCCCTGATCACCACGGCGGTCACGTCGCCGGTGGTCTCCCGCTTCCTGCCGGCCCGGCAGGCGCTCCCGGTCCCGGAACCGGCTGCCGCGGCCGAGTCCCGACCCTGAGAACACGCGAGCACACCCGTCGCCACGGGAGAACGAGGCCGTCTCAAGGGATCCGTCGGCTCTCCTCGCGACTGCCTGTTGCGGCCCTTGGTGTCCCACCGCTCTTCCAGCAGGGCATGGACGAGGTGGACTGAGTACGTCCACGAAAGCCTTGTCGTCCCATGGAACCCGATTCGTCAACGGTGGTGTACGAGCGCCCGAGAGCCTGCTCCCCAGAGGTCGTCGAAATCGTCAAGTGCATCCCGGCGCGCCCCGACGCTCCGGCGTCAGCGGCTCCGCACCACCTCGACGAGCATGCCTGTGCACACTGGAGCGGTCCTCAAGGCGGAGGAACGAGGGGGAGGGGAGAAGGGTCGGTTCAGCCCGGCTTGAGAAGTCCGGCTTCGACCCCGGCCCTGCCGAAGGCGCTCGCGAGCTCGGCGAGATGCTCACAGTGAGCGTCGCCCAGGGCGGCGTAAGCGGGAAGGGCCAGGCGTTCCGTGCGGTCCTCGATGTGCCGCCGCAGAATGGCGCCGCCCGTGCTGAGGGACTCGCCGTCCAGGAGACCCGCTCGCGCAGCCGCTCCTGGGCGCCGGCCCACTCCTCCTCGGGCCAGGCGCGGCTCGCCCTGGCAACGCGGCATGCGCGGCGAAGAGCGCCGCGGCCCTGCCCATGGTCGCAGGCCGCCTCGGCGGCCCGGCGGGCCAGAGATGACCAGCCAGCTCGATGGATGCTCGGCCGAACGCGGCGCTGCGGGACCCAGCTCTGCGTACCGTCGCCTCGCCTCGGGGACGAAGTAGATCGTCCCGTGTACCGGCTCCAGCCCGCGCCAGGCCGCGCGTGCTGCCTTCGTGGGTCACCTCTGTGGAGAGCCGGCGAACGGGGTATGCGCTGACATACCTCCCAGCGTGGACAGCGGGTGCGCGTGTCCTTCGAAGAACGTCGGCGCCGAGCGCGCTGTGACGGGTCATGAACGCCTCGGCCGGGCACGACCTGGGCCGCGATCTCCTTGCGCCTCGCGGCGACGAAGTTGCGCACCATCGGATACGGGATCGCCTCGCCGCACTCCTCCTCGATCCGTCCGACGATCCGCCACTCGGTGTGCCGCTGCTTGCGCGCGGCGCATCGAGGTCAGCCCGCAGCCAGGCATCGACCGCCTGCTTGTAGGGCTCGATCCGCTGCGAGGTCCGTACCGGCCGCCGCGGGCGGGCACCGGCGAAGCCAGTGCCTCGCGCACGAGCCGACGGTGAACGCCGTACTTCCGCGACAGAGCCCGGATCGACATCTGCTGCTGCCAGGTGTCCCGCCGGGTCCGGTCAGACAATTCCTGCTTGGACAAAGACATCGACGGCACTGCCCCTGCCGGAGACCACAGGAACCGTCTCACTGCGAGAGCCGGGTGGGGTCACCCCCGGTCACCGTCCCTCAATGCGCCCGTGCGACCCGTCAACTCGGGCTGGCGGACGCCAACATGCCGGGGCCAAGGAACGATGTCACAGCCAGGCCGGCGCCGGCTGACTGCCACCTTCGCGAGGACGAGCGGGAGAAGCCTGTCGGCGACACCGGTTGCTGATCGACCGCGTGAATGGCCGAGGGGTCACCCCGCGTCTCCGGAATCACAGCAGGCCAGTGGCTGACACCGCGCCTTCCGCCGCGCCAGGGCCGGGTCTTCGCCGCAGCCGCGATAGACCACGGCTCAAGATCCTGCGGCTGGGGCTCGCGGCGGGGTCAGACAGGGCAACCGTGCGGCCCCGGACTCGGCCGCGACGGCGGATGACCAGACATCCGCTCGTCAGACTTGACGTGTTGTCGGCCGGTCTGCCTGCCTGCCCGGCGGGGTTGGGTAGCCGCCGATCACGGGCAGGGGCGGCCCCTGAGCGGAGACGTTCTGGGGCCGCTGTGCACGCGCCCCCGGAGGGCCGGTCGGTTCTCTGCGGCTGCGGCGGTGCCGAGTTACGGGCGTGGTCCAGTCAACGCTGGTAGTACGCCATGGTCATCACGTCGGGCTTGACCGTGACGACGGCTTGGGGCCGCGGCGGGCGGGAGGTGAGACGGAAGGCCGGCCAGAGCTGAAGGATGGTCGCCAGAATGATCTGGAGCTCGCTCCAGGCGAAGTTCTCCCCGATGCACTTGCGGCGGCCGTCGCCGAAGGCGAGGAAGGAGCCCCGGGTCGCTGTGGCCCGTTCGGGTGTCCAGCGGTCCGGGTTGAAGGTGTCCGGGTCGGGGAAGTGGGCCGGATCGTGCTGGTGCAGGTAGGGGCTCCAGACGACGTCGGCGCCCTGGGGGATGTGGTGGCTGCCGAGAGTGATGTCGCGGGTGGCTGTCCTTGTCACCATCCACGCGGGCCCGTACTTGCGGACGGCTTCCTGCAGGACCTGGCGGGCGTACGGGAGGCGGTCGAGGTCCTCGTAGTCCAGTGGCCGCTCGCCGCACACGGCGGCGAGTTCGGCGCGCAGGCGCTGTTCGACGTCAGGGTGCCGGGTGATCTCGTACAGCGTCCACGCCAGGGTGGTGCCGGTGGTCTCGATGGCCCCGGTCAGCAGGGTGATGGCCTCGTCTTGCAGCTGCTGACGCGTCAAGGGGTCCTCTGCGGTCAGCAGGGTGGCGAACAGACCGGCCTGTTGCGCCTGGGCGGCATGAGGGCATCCTGCGGGATCAGCCGTGGTGGCTGTGGCGGCGGGGCTCGGCTGGGCGTTCTGGTGGTGGTCGATGGCCTGGTCGATGAGAGCGCGCAGCTGTGCGACGCGTTCGGCGTGCGCACGGTTGGCGGGCAGAGGCAGATTGTTGATCCACGAGGGGAGAACGGTCTGACGGATGGTCCCCTTCATGATGGCGGGCATGAGGGCGGTGAACTCGGTTTGCAGGTGCTCTGGCAGGTCTGTGCCGAACAGGGCGGTGAGGAAGGCGGCGAGGGTGATGTCGTTCATGTCGGCGTACACGTCGCGGTGTTCGCCTTCGGACCATGCGCCGACCATGGCCCGCACTCGCTCGATCATGGCGGTGCCGCGGGTGGCGATGTGGGCCTTGTTGAACATTGGCTGCATCAGGCGCCGGTTGCGCAGGTGTGTGTCGCCGTCGGCGACGGTTGCCAGACCGTCGCCGAAGAACACCCGTAGGGCGTCGATGATTTTGCCGCCCTTGGCGAAGTGAGCTGCGTCAGTGACCAGGACCCGGCGGGTCAGTGCGGGGTCGGTGACCACGTATGCGGGCGTCGGCCCGATCCGTATGCGCACGACGCTGCCGTGCCGGCGCAGTGATGTGATGAAGGGCAGTGGATCGCGGGCGAGTCGGTGCGCGTGTCCGATCAGCGGCAGGCCGCCGGGCGCGGCAGGTGCGGGGGCAGGTACGGCAGTCGATGCTGTCACGGCCTTGGCACTCCTCGTAGGTGGGGGCTGCGGCCGATGCATGCCCATGAGCACGTCGTGGAATGCGGTCCCGGAGTGATCAGTGCGTCACATGCGACCGCTGCCGCGCACAAGCTGCCTGTTCTCAGTCGTTGTCCGGCTTCGGGGCGCTGCTCGCGGAGGCCACCTTGGGGAAGGAGCCGAGGCGTCACTTTTCGACGATGTAGTGCACGGTCTGCCGGCTCCCCTGTACGCCCCGCGCGGTCTCCCCGTAGGTGTAGGGCCGAGGAATACGTCCGCTTGGTCTGCGCGTTGTGGGGTGCTTGAGCCGCGTTGTACGCAATGAGGCCAGTCGGGCGAGACGACGGGCTCTCGCTGCGTCCGTGGAGGGGGGCGTCTTCCGGCGGTGCGCCGTGAAGGAGAGCCGTTAACGGGGCGGTTCGATCCCGTGGCATGGGTGATCTTCTCCGCGCTGAGCAGGACAGCGAGAATCTCCCGGCCCGTGGCTGGCAGGCTCTGCTCCTGGTGTCGGAAACCCTTCAGCAGTGCGGTCAACTCGTCGGCTACCGGCGTGGGTTCAGCCGGGGTTGACTGGGGCTCGGCCTACCGGGGCTGCGCATCGGTTCACCCGGGCTCTCCACAGCTGGCCGGCGGGACGCCGCCAGAGCCATGAGCTACCTTGATCGCTCTTGTATGCGACCGGGGGCCGAAGGCCGCACGCATCGGGCGTGCGCCCGTGAAGGCTGGCCCCGCTGTTCCGTGCCACTGAAGGTTGAAAGCCACATCCGACGCCCTGGGGTGAAGAACCGTACGAAGGGCCCGCCCTTTGCCGGTCGACAACGTAGGGAAGGTTCACCACCCAGGGAGGTCACGGGTCAGCCTTCGTCCGCTCTGGACAGGGCTTCGGTGATCATGCGGGTGGCGAAGTCGCGGTCGTCGGTGAGTCGGTTGATGTGCTCGGCGAGGAGGAAGACGGTGGCTTCCAGGGGATTGAGCTCGTCCTTGGTCCAGTATCCGTACTGCTTGCGCCACAGGCTGGGGCTCAGGCCGGTGCCGGCAGCGACGAGCAGACCGGCCATGGTGGGGATGGCCTCGGGACGGACGCTCTTGGGCATCATGCGCAGCGTGGCCACGAGATTGGGCACCACGCACTCGATGACGTCCTTGCCGTGGTCCTCGTAGGCCATCCGTAGCCACTGCATGAACATGTAGATCAGCGTGCACGCGCCGTCCAGCATGTCATCGACCCCGCCGGGGCCCAAGGAGGCGGCGAACTGGTCGGTCAGCGCCTGTTGTTCGGCGTCGGTCTCGGTCTTGTTGTCGTAGATGGCTTTGAGCCGAGAGTCGATCATCATGAGCGCTGCGCCTACATCGCCGGCGGGGGCGTGCTGGGGGTCGCAGGGCGATGACACAGGATTCCTCCTTGGCTGGCCGTGGGTAGCGCGGCGTGGCCGTACAGTAGCCCGCCGATGATGCGCAGGTCTGACGAATCCCCTGAAAGGCCCTTTGTGCGGCCGTATTCGGATCGGTCGAGGGTGCCCTGCGCCAGGGCAAACGTCCCTACGTTCTTCCAAGGGATCGGGCGAGCCCCTTCGTATGGTTCACCCGGCCAGGGGCGTCGGGTGTGGCTTTCAAGCTTCTGCCGCATGTGGCTGTCGTCCGTGGGAGGCCCACCAGCAGCACACCGCACGGAGGCACTACCTGGCCGCGATCTGGGTCGGCATCGAGGCAGGCGAGACCCACCACCACTGCGTCTGCAATCGACGAGAGCGGCCGACGGCTGCTGTCCCGACGCGAGGCCATGACGAGTTCGAACTACTCGAACTACTCGCAGACGTCCTGGCCCTGTGCGACGAGGTGACCTGGGGCAGCGACCCGGCCGAGCCCTGCGGCAGTGGGTCCGGCAGGCCGAGGCCGACGCCGGTGACCGGGACGACCGGCTGACCACCGCCGAACGCGAGGAGCCGAAGCGCTCCGCGAACAAGTGAAGGGGAAGCCGTACTGGACCCGGCGGAAGCGGCGCCCTCTGTCGACGGCGTGCAGGGGCTGATGTCCTGGGAGGAGGCGAGCCGCCCGGGCAACGAATGGCTGGTAGGGCTTGGTCAGGGGCCCACACTCCCGCCACAGGGGGACAATCCCGGCCCCGGGAGCGGCCCCAGCGTCGCCCGTCGAACACTGCCGTCATCCGGGTTGCGCGCAACACCTGAAGCACCTCGGAATTACTCCTGCCCGCGCTGCCCGGTTGCTGCGATCGGGCGACGCTCGGCACGTGGAGCGTCGGCTGTCGAGGCTTCGGCACCATGCTGAGTGCATGCCTCAACTCCTGGGCAGGGTGTCGCCGTGCCGCCCTGGGTACCCGTTCCCGTCCATCCCGGCCCGTGGCCGGCCACGCCGCCGGGCCCGGGTACCCGGCCGGTTTGTCGTCTGCGCCCTCCTCGGCCTGTTCGTCTTCCTGGTCCCTGCCCTCGCCCCGGGCGGCTTTACGGGCCAGGCGGCGATCGGTGGTCCGCCGGCTGCCGCCGTGGTGACCGGCGGCGGTGACTCCGGCATGGCGCTGGCCGGGTTCATGATCCAGTCGACTGCCCGGGTGACGGATCCGGCGGCCGAGGTGTCCAGCCCCGGCTATCCGACGACGGGGTGGTACAAGGCCGGCCCTCGTTCCACCGTCCTCGCCGCCCTGCTGGCGGCCGGTGTCCACCCCGACCCGTTCCACTCCACCAACCAGAAGCTGATCCCCGCCGCCGACTTCACGGTCCCGTGGTGGTACCGGTCCGACTTCTCGGTCGACGACAGGCGGGTAGGCCGTACGTATCTCGACTTCAGCGGGGTGACCTCCGCCGCCGACGTCTTCGTCAACGGCCGTCGGATCGCGGCGGCGAGCACGGTCGCCGGGACCTACACCCGGCACGAGCTGGACATCACTGCTCTGATCAGGCCGGGCACCAACACGGTCGCCTTCCGGGTCCAGCCCAACGACCCGCGCAAGCACCTCACCGTGGGCTGGCTCGACTGGCTGCAGCCGCCACCGGACGGGAACATGGGCATCGTCCGCGACGTCGTCGTCCGCCGCAGCGGCCCGGTGGTCCTGCGTGACGCCCACGTCGTCACCGACCTGGCCGTGCCGTCGCTGGCCTTTGCCGACCTGACCGTCAAGGCCCGCCTGCGCAACGACTCACCCGACACCGTCACGGCGCTGCTGTCCGGCACGGCCGGGCCCGCAGCCCTCAGCCGGCGGGTGACGCTGGCGCCCGGGGAGAGCCGGACCGTGGTCTTCGCCCCGGCCGACCACCCCGGGCTCCATGTGCCTTCGCCACGCGTATGGTGGCCCGCCGGGATGGGCGGGCAGCCCCTGTACGACCTCGACCTGGCCGTGACGGTCGACGGAGTCACCTCCGACACCGCACACACCGCCTTCGGTATCCGCGACGTGCAGGCGCCGATCAATGCCGACGGTGCGCGCCAGTACCGGATCAACGGCCGTCCGCTGCTGATCAAGGGCGCGGGCTGGTCCCCCGACGCGTTCCTGCGCTGGGACCCCGTCTACGCCGAGGACCGCATGCGGTACGTCCGTGACCTGGGCCTGAACCTGCTGCGCCTGGAGGGCCACCTGGAGCCCGACGAGTTCTTCGACCTCGCGGACCGGTACGGAATCCTCACGCTGCCCGGCTGGGAGTGCTGCAACAAGTGGGAAGGGGAGGTCAACCGCGGGGAGTCCGGGGAGAAGTGGGACGCCGCCGACCACGCAGTCGCGAGAGCGTCGATGGCCGCCGAGGCGGCCCGGCTGCGCCACCACCCCAGCGTGATCTCGTTCCTGATCGGCAGCGACGCGGCGCCCAACGCCGAGATCGAGTCGGGATACCTCAAAGCGCTGCGGGCGGCCGACTGGAACGTGCCCGTGATCCCTTCCGCCTCCGGGAAGCCGTCACCCGTCACCGGCCGCTCCGGGATGCGGATGACCGGCCCCTACGACTGGGTGCCGCCCGGCTACTGGTACGACAAGCGCGAGGGAGGAGCCACCGGCTTCAACTCCGAGACCAGCGCCGGAGTGAGCATCCCCACCCTCGACACCCTGCGGCGGATGCTGACCCCGACCGAGCTGGAGACCCTCTGGAAGCGACCCTCCGCTCCCCAGTACCACCGCTCCCCCTCACCCACATTCTCGACACTCAAGCTGTACAACGCCGCGCTCGCCGGCCGCTACGGACCCCCGACCGACCTCGGCGACTACGTGCGCAAGGCCCAGCTCGCCCAGTACGAGAACGTCCGGGCGCAGTTCGAGGCGTACTCCCGCAACGCCAAGGACACCACCGCCCCCGCGACCGGCGTCATCCACTGGATGCTCAACAGTGGCTGGACGTCCCTGCACTGGCAGCTCATCGACCGCTATCTGGACCAGAACGGGGCCTACTTCGGCGCGAAGAAGGCCAACGAACCCCTCCACATCCAGTACGGCTACGACAACCGTACGGTGAGCATCGTCAACAACCGCTCAACCGCCGCCTCGGGACTGAAGGCCCGGGTCACGCTCTTCAACACCGACGGGACCAAGATGTACGACCGCACGGTGACCGGTGTCGACGTCGAAGCCCGCGGCGTGACCACCACCTCGCTGACCGTCCCGGCCACGGTCCCCGGTCTGGCAAGGACGTACCTGGCCCGGCTGTTGCTCACCGACACCACCGGCCGGGAAGTGAGCCGCAACGTCTACTGGCTCTCCACCCGCGACGACGTCCTCGATTACGCTCACACCGACTGGTACCACACCCCCACCACCTCCTACGCCGACCTGACGGGACTGAACTCGATGCCGCAGGTCACCTTGGACGTGACGGCCACAACGACGGTAACCAGGCCCGGCACGTCGACGACGACCGTGACCCTCCGCCACCCGGGCACCACGAAGGCGCCCGCTCTGCTCACCGACGTCGACGTGGTGTCCGCGGACGGGAAGACTCCCACGCTGCCCATCCACTGGAACGACAATCAGATCAGCCTGTGGCCGGGCGAATCGGCAACCTTGGTGGCGTCCCATCGGACAGTCGATCCGGAGCGCACCCCACGCGTACGTGTCTCTGGATGGAACGCCCGGGCCGTCACCGTCCCGTCCAGCTGACGATGCGGCACCACACATCGTAGGTCCTCATGCCAGTTGGCCAAGGCGCATCGACGTGATCTGCCGGTGTGTGCACCGCGCCTTCCCCGCGCCGGTGCGGGCTGGTCGGCGAGGGCGTGGACGTCGTCGGCGAGTGCAAGGACCCCTAAGGCCGTGTGCTTCGTCGGCAGGACCCGGGCGACATGGTCACCTCCGCCGGCTTGGCGCCCCTTTGGTGGCCGGGCTCCCGGGCCTGCGCTCGCAGGATGAACGCTGCACTACGTGGTCGGCGTCTGCACCGCTGTCACCGCCCAACCGGGCAAGGCCGTCCCCCTCACCCCGCCCTGCAGCGAAGTGTCCCGAGCCGGTCCAGAGCGTCAAGTCACCGGTCATCAAGGTGGGCAGGCATGCGGCCGGGCCGGTGCAACGGCGCGAGGGCCTGCGGCCCGGCACCGAATCGCAGCGGCTTCAAGCGCATGTACTCATGCTTCGTGGCGTTGCGGATCCGACCCGCCGGGCGCGGGATCCGCAACGCCGTCGGCGGGCCGGAAACTGCCCGTGTGCCGACTGCTGGCGGATATCGCCTGCGAGAGAGCGCGAGCCGACGCGGTTGTGGTTCCTGAACCTGCCCGAGGACACCGCGCTGACCGCCCTCGTCAGGCCGGCGGAACTGCGCCGGCGGATCGAGCACGACTACCGCGAGATGAAGCAGGCCGCGGGACGTGCCCACTTCGAAGGCCGCACCTGGCAAGGCGGGCACCACCACGTCACCTTCGTCTGTGCCGCCTACGGCTTCTCCCACCCTGACCCATGTCGGGCGCGTGCCGAAGCCTCTCACTTGAGGCCGCTGAGCATCATGCCGCGGATGTAGTACTTCTGCAGCAGCAGGAAGGCGATGAGGACCGGCAGGATGCTCAGGACGAGACCGGCCATGACGATCGGCATCGTGCGGGTGGGGTCCACGTAGTCCTGCAGGAGCTGGATGCCGACGGGCAGGGTCATCACGTCCGGGTTGGCGGTGGAGATGAGCAGCGCCCAGATGTACTCGTTCCACGCGTGGACGAAGGTCAGCAGACCGAGCGTCAGCACGACCGGTGTGGTCTGCGGCACGACGATCCGCCACCACACGGCGAACTCGCCGGCACCGTCGATACGTGCGGCCTCCAGGACCTCGTCCGGGATCGAGACCATGAACTGGCGCATCAGGAAGATGCCGAAGCCGTTGACGAGGAACGGCATGGCGAGCGCCGCGATGCTGACGGTCAGGCCCGCGCCCCCGCGCCCGAACAGGTCGTTGCCGCCCGCCAGCGGCCAGTGCACCAGGATCAGGAAGTGCGGGATGAAGAAGAGGAACGGGGGGAACATCATCGTCGACAGCACGAGTCGGAAGATGAGGTTCCGGCCGGGGAAGCGGAGTTTGGCGAGCGCGTAGCCGGCGAGCGACGACGTCAGCAGTACCGATCCGGTGATCACGGCGGTTGCGATGACGCTGTTGCGGAAGAGCACCGGCAGGTCGAGCTGGTCGATCGCCGCCCGGTAGTTCGACAGGTCGAACGCCTCGGGCAGGAACCGGTACGGCAGCGTGCCGGCCTCACCGGCCCCCTTGAACGACGTCATCACCATGTCGAGGAACGGCACCACCGTGAGCACGGCGCCGGTCGCCACCACCAGATACGACAACCACGGGAAACGGCGGCGGATCATGCGTCCTCCCCCTTGCGCCGGAAGATCCACAACTGCACCAGGGTGACCAGGAGGACCACCACGAACAGCACGAGGGCGGCGGCGCTCGCGGGGCCCCAGTGGCCGTACGAGAAGGCCTGCCGGTACATCTCCAGGGCGGCCACGTTGGTCGCGTCGCCCGGCCCGCCCTTGGTCATCACGATGATCAGCGCGAAGGACTGCAGGCCGCTGATGAGCTGGGTGATGCACACGAGCAGCAGGGACGGCCGCAGCAGCGGAAGTGTGATCTTCCACAGGACGGTGACCGGCCCGGCGCCGTCCAGCGCTGCGGCCTCGTAGTACGACTCGGGAATGGACTTCAGCCCGGCGGTCAGGACGAGGATCGCAGAGCCGACCGAGGCCCAGGCATGGACGACCACGACCGAGGGCAGTGCGGTGTCCGGGTCGTGGAGGAAGGACACCGAGCCGAGTCCGAGGGCGTTGAGGACGCCGTTGACGAGGCCACCCGGCTCGTACATGTACTTCCACACGTTGCCGACGGCGACGACGGTCGTCACGATCGGCAGGAAGTACAGGGTGCGCCACAGCCCCTGGAACCTCAGGTTGTCGATGCAGGCGGCGACGACGACGGAGCCTGCGAGCGCGAGGACCGTGGTGCCCAGGGCGAACAGCAGCGTGTTGGTGAGGACCGGCGCCAGGAACGTCGATCCGTCCGCGAAGAGGCCCGTGACGTTGTCCGTGCCGACCGGTCGGATGTCGCCGAGGTCGAACCCGGCCCAGCGGGACATCGACAGCAGCACCGCGAAACCGAGCGGCAGGATCAAAAAGACGGCGAAGAACAGCAACGTCGGCGCAAGGAAGAGATAGGCGACGACGGCCTGGCGGCGCCGGGTCCGGGCGCGGCCGTCGACGCCCGCCCCGGCGGAGCGCGTGCGGGGCGCCGCCCGCTCGGTCGTCGCCGTCGTCAGCGCGTTCACCATGAGCGCGACACCTCTCGGTCGATCTGACGGCGGGTGGTGCGCAGTGCCTGGTCGACCGACTGCTGACCGGTCCACAGCGCCTCGATGGTCTTGCGCAGCAGCGATTTGGCCTGCTGTGCGCCGGGCGCGTTCGGCTCCGGGACCGCGTACGCCAGCGCGTCCAGGAAGGGGCGCAGGTTTGTATCGCTGTGCGCGCCCAGCAGCGTGCGCATGTCGTCGGCGCGGCCGGTCAGGGAGCCGGCCGACACCTGCAGGGAGCTCATCCGGGTCGCTTTCCCGCCCACCTTCGCGCTCTTGACGTTCACTTTCTCGGTGTTGAGCCAGCGCAGGAACTCCCAGGCGGCGCGCGGGTGCTTGCTGGCCGCGTTGACCCCGAGCATGAAGCCGGTGCAGAGCGTGGCGCGCTTGCCGTCCGCCTCGGGCAGGGGCAGCGGCGCGACGCCGACGTCGCGGTAGTCCTTGCCCATCAGGGTCTTCAGGCTCCCGGTCCACCAGCCGGCGCTGACCACCATGGCCACCTGCCCGGACCTGAACGCCTTGTAGACGTTGACACCGGGGGCGCTCGCACCGCTGGCGACGAGGCGGTGCTCCAGCTCGAACACGGCCCGTCCGGCCGCCGATTCGATGGCGGTGCTCTGGCCGTCCTTGGCGAGGAACATTCCGCCGGCGGCGTGGAGCAGGGCGAGTGTCTGGCCGACCGTGGTGGAGTCGTCGGCGGTCGACAGTCCGAAGCCCTGGACCAGTGTGTTGCCGTAACGGTCGCGCCGGGCGGTGCGGTAGGCGGTCTGCTCCAGTTCCTGCCAGGTGCGCGGGGGGCCGTCGATGTCGGCTTCGCGCAGCAGCCGCTTGTTGTAGTAGAGGGCGTAGGTCTGTACCTCGGTGGGGTAGCCGTAGACCTGGCCGCCCACCGAGGCGGCGTCGACCGCGGCTTGGCTGTAGCCGCGTGTGATCTCCTCGGCGTGCTCGGAGGGAGCGGGCCCAAGGACGCCTGCCTTGACGAGCTGGCCGTTCCACAGGCAGTACGGGTGGAGGATGTCGGCGCCCAGGCCCGCGGCCTGCCGGACCATGAACGTGGTCAGCAGGTCCGTGAACTCGACGGCCTTGGTCTGCACCTTGATGCGGTCGTGGGTCGCGTTCCACTCGTCGACGGGGCCCTGCAGGGCCTGCTTGAGGACCCCGCTGGCGTAGTGGGAGAGCAGGGTGAGGACGATCGGGTCCCCGGGCCGCCCGGTGCCCTGGTGCGGTGCGGAGCATCCGGAGGCGAGCAGTGCCGAGGGGAGCGCGAGCGCGAAGTGACGGCGGCTCAGGCCGCTGGTGCGGCGTGCCGGCGTCATAGAGCGGCCTCACGGCGCATCACGCGGAACACGCGGGTCGTGGTGAAGCCGGTCTTGCGGTACAGGTGGCCTGCCGGGGACTGCGCGCCGGTCCACAGGAACCACGCGCTGTGCGCGCGGCGCGCCCGCATCCTCTCCAGGACCAGGTGCAGCAGGACCTCGCCGAGCCCGGTGCCGCGCATCTGCGGAAGCACGCCGATCGGGCCGAACCGCTCGTCCACCGCGTCGAACGCGCCGTGCATCGCCCAGCCGGCCATGCGGTGCGAGGGGTCCCGGACGACGACGATCCGGTCGAGCGGCGTGCCCGCGGCCAGACACGCCCGGATCGTGCACGCCCAGTCCGGACCGAAGTGGTTCTGGGCGAGCGCGAACAGATCCACCAGGTCGTCGTCGGAGGGGGTGGCGAACCGGTAGCCCTGCGCCGTCAGTTCATCCATGCGGCGCGCGACGTCCTTGGGGAAGCGATAGCCCACCAGGCCACGGTCCATCGCCTCCGCCTCGTACAGTGTGCGAAAGCCCAGGGACTGAAGGAGCAGGGCCGCTTCCGGGTAGGTCTCGGCGTCCAGGCCGGGCAGGACGTAGTTGGGGGTGTACGAGGAGAAGTCCACCCGGGTGCGGCCGTGGCCGTGCAGCCAGTCGAGGGCGTCGGTCAGCAGCCGGCGGCCGAGGCCGCGCCTGCGGGCGGCCGGGTCGACGAAGAAGAACGGGATCCAGCCCTGCTCCGGCTCCAGGTCGGTGCCGGTCATCGGCGTCAGACGGCGCACCGCGTAGGCCGCACCGACGACACGGCCGGCCTCGACGGCGACCCGAAGACCTTGCGGATCGAAGTTGGGGTCGAGCAGCACCAGGGAGCGGAAGCGGTCCGCAGTGACGGGGTCGGTCGGCGCACTGCGCCGCCACACCTGAACCACCTGCGGTCCGTCGCCCGCACGGAAGCCGCGGATGCCGTCCCGGGATGTCGTTGTGCGATCGGTCATTGGCGGGGTTGTTCCTTCCATACACCGGTAAAGGGACGGCGCCAGAGCGCCGCCTGCAGAGGGTTGCTGCGCTCTGGCGGCGATGCGCTGCGCCACGGCGACCAGCCTTCGGTTCATGAGGGGCGTGAGGCGATGACGCGCCTCCGCGCCCGGCTGCTCGGTCGGGGGGCAGGGCGGCGCCCACGCGCAGGTGCAGAACCTGGCCCCGATGTCCCCCAGGCCGCACACCAGGGCGCCGACACCCCTGTCGATGAACGGCTGTCGACGTGCTCGCCGCTCAACCGGTACGTGTCGCCGACCGGCGGACCGGTGGCGGGATCCGCATGCGCGGCCTCGTTCTCGCCGCCCTGACCGCTGCCGTGCAGCCCGTGCTCGGGCCCGGACCGGGCGACCGGCGGCGCGTCGGCCTCAAGCAGCGCGGGTGCGGCCGGGCGCAGGTCGGGCAGAACGCCGGTGTGGCTGGTCACCAGCCCCACTCGGCCGGGCCGGGCGGGTCCGGGCCGGGCGTGCAGTCGTGCGATCCCGGTCGTCACCGCGACGCGGTTGTCCGTGCTCATCCTGTGCCTGTCTGCCAGTGACATCTCGAAGCGGCGGCAGGAAATCTACTGGTATGTCCTGTAGTTACGCAATTAATCACCAACGGGTCGTGCCGATGCCGGCCCGGATCCTGCCGCGGCGGCCGGGCAGCGCGGCGAGGCGAAGCGCGTTGGGGCGCCCGGCGACAAGGTGCGGCGGGGCGAGGCCGACCGAGCCCGCACGGCTCGCCCCGGCCCGCGTCCGCCGGGGGTTTCGGAACCTCCGCCCGCACCTTGCCTGTCCGGCCGGTCCACCGAAACCCTCAACGCCCGAGACAAGCTGATCCGGCACCTCGTGACGCGCGGGGGTCGGAGCAGTTCGCGGCGGCGGGCGAGGCGAGTTGTCCAGACGCCACCCGCCGGTCTCGTCGAACTGGGCTGCTCCACGTAAGCAACGGCTACTGCTCACAAACGTTCTGCAAGGCTCTGGCGACGTTTACTCGGACTGAATGGTCCTCATCGTCCAGGACCGAGCGGAGCTCCAGGACGAACATGTTCCGCCCCGCTTCGGTGACTTCGAACCGCCCCGGCCCGGGGAGCGACCATGAGGCTCCGATGCTGTGCGCAAGACGGCTGAGCTCCTCCGCCGCATTGCGCCTGAGGTGGACGGGCTGGTGCTCCGCCAGCAGGTCGAACAGGGCGCGCAACATGACCGTATCGCCAAGAGAGCACAGTGCAGGGATCACCCAGTCAGTGGCCGGCACCAAGGGATAGAAGTCATGGCGAGGGATGGGCTGCCAGGTAGTTGGCGTGTGCAGCAGTCTCACCAGATACTGCTCAGCCTCGGCGCCGCCGATATCGGCGAGTGTGCGCATCAAGTTGTCGGCGAGATATGCCCGCTCCACATGGACATGGCGCATTTCTTCTGGATCGCCTTGATCAGCGGGCCTACAGACCGGGGGTCCCGCAGCCGTGACAGGATGCGGGACGCGTTCTCCTGGACGGAGAGGTCTGGATGCCGCAGCGCCGCGCACACCGCCTCCACCGGGTGATTCCTGCGGTACTGTGCTTCGCCTTCCGGCGCGATCTGCCGATGACGCTGCCAGCAGTCGTCACAGGCTTCGCTGATGGTTCGCTCCTGAATACCCGCGCTGTCCCTGATGTAGAACGGGAACTCAATTCCAGGCGGCGGCGCCTTCGTCGTCGGGTTGGGCACCTGCCTCCGGCACGCTTCGCACCAGTACCCGGCCTGGGTCTGGCCGCCGGAGATGACCGAACGGATCTTCTTCCACCAGCTCATCCGTTCTGTGCCTCCTCGGAGTTGCAGTTCTTGATCGTTGACGGGCTCGCGCTGGTCACCAGAGTGCCGGAGTGCGGGCAGCGGAGCGGCCACCTCGAACTCGCCGAGGCACTGGCCCACTCGGTCCGCGCCAGCGGCGATGGCGTCCCGCCGAGGACACCGTCCAGCCGACGCGCCCTCCCTCGTCCCGAAGCGGAGCCCGCAGCCGACAACGGTGAAGACGAACCGGTCTACCAACTGTCGATTCCGGACGCTCAGTCAGCTGTACCGGATCGGTGTCGGCTGTGCCTGAGTGGGTCCAGCGGATGCGGGCCGTGCGGAGGTTGCCGTGTTCATCAGGGATGAGGAATTCGCACTGCCAGACGTTGTCAGGCAGGGACATCTGAACGCCGTGGCCGCAGGAGCGGACCTCTGCGCGCGCCAGCCACTGCTGGAGGCGGGCGACGAACAGGCCGGCCCTGGTGGGCGACGGGCCCTCGGCCTGCAGGAACAGGGGGATCTTGCCGTTGCCCCATGATGCGTAGAAGTACATGCGCTCCAGGCCCCGGTTCCGGGCGTACAGGCCCGTCAGGGGCCCCATTCGCTGAAGAGTCGGTGCTGCTCCTCCGCAGGCAGAGCGGCGAGGGTCGTTGAAGCACCGTCTGGAACGAGGATCGACCACCGTCCGGTGTCCCACCAGGTGGTGCAGGTGTGGTCGGGCGAGTCCTCTGGCTTGACCAGATCGTCGAGCATCTCCCCAAGCACGGGGATTCCCACCAGCGGGAGTGCCACGGCTCGGCCGGAGTGCCTACGGCTGCCTTGGAGGTGGTGTCGTCGACGCTGACGCCGAGGTCGCCGTCCGGGGTCGACTGCGCATACGCGATGACGTCACGGAAGACGGAACTGGACTCCCCTCAGCGGGAGATGGGGGGACAGCCGTTCGCCGGTGAGCGCGTTCTGCGTGAGGTACCGGTAGGTCGTCACACCGGGCCCCTCGGTGAATTCCACATCGGCGCTGATCGACGTCCCTGCGTCGCCGCCGACATCGCCCTTCCAGTCCTTCGAGATGTTCGCCTTTGGGTAGAGGACCTGGCTGGTGCCCCGGTAGCCGGCAGGGAGGGTGATGGTGTCGGCGACGACGGCGGTGGAGCGGCGGACGGCTCAGGCCCGCGATGGTGACGGTGACGGACATGGCGAACGTCGGGGGCATATCACTCATTCCTACGACCCTAAGTGCGCGGAGCGCACGGCCACGCGTCGAAAGGCGCGGGAGGAGGCCGAACGGTCATCTGGTTGGTCCATCTGACCGCAGGCCCCCTCTCCGCGCCTCCGCACGTCAGGTCGTGCTGCTCCGGCTCACGTCACCGCGGCCGCCGTACGCCGGAGGATCACCGCAGGCGCCGCACATCGATGGACCAGATCCCGCGTCCGTGCGTGGCCGCGTACAGGCGCCCGTCCGGACCGGTCTTGAGCTGGAGCACGGCGGTGGTCGGCAGGTTGGTGCCGGCCACCTTCCAGCCGGACGACTTCGGCGTGCGGACCAGTACGCCGAGGTCCGTGCCCAGGGCGATCGTGCCGTTCTTCAGCAGGACCACCGAGTTGGCGGGCACGTCCGGCAGGTTGCCGGAGATGTCCGTCCAGGTCGTGCCGCCGTCCTTGGTCTCGAAGAGGTGGCCGACGCCCGCGCCGGGGCCCTCCGTCCACTTGCGGGAGAAGCCGTTGACGGCGAGCAGGACGTGGTCGGCGTTCGCAGGGTCGACGGCGAGACCGGACAGGTAGCGGTTGGGGACCGTGCTGTCCACCGGCAGGTTCAGCTCGTGCCAGCCGGTGCCGTCGGCGTTGCCGACCGCGACGCCCCGGGCGAAGCCCTGGTTGTTGCAGGGGCCGCACCAGGCCGCGTACACCTTCCCGCCGGAGGACGCGACCGCCGTGGCGGCGCGGCCCTCGCCCAGGTCGAAGGCCTTGAACCACTCGCTGCCGCTGCGGATCCCGTAGCCCTTGGTGTTGATCCAGATGTGGCGGCCGCCCGCGACCCAGGTGTTCTTGTCCTTGATGTCGGCGCTCAGCGGCGCGATGAACCGCGCCTCGGCCGTCTCGCTGTCGGGCGGCGCGACCGAGTACGACGTGGCCTTCGACGGGTCGTCGATCCAGCTTCCGTCGTTCACCGCGCAGTTCTGCGTGACGGACACCGAGAGGTACACGTACTCCTCGGCGATGTTGCACCCGTTGTCCGGGTCGGTGAGCGTGTCGCCGCCGTCGCCGCCGAAGTTGGAGCCCATCACGCGGTCGCCGGGCCGCAGCATGGACTGGCCGTTGTCCTGCAGGCCGCCGGTGATCGCGATGCCGCGCCTGTCCGGGTCGGTGCCGACGCCCACCGAGTAGTACTGCAGGGCGTCCATCGTGCCGTCGTTCAGGGACGTCCAGTCGGTGGCGTGACCGTCGGCGTTCGCGCTGCCGTCGACCGGGCGCCGGTAGACGCCGCCGTCGTTGCCGACGAGGACGTACGGCTTGCCGTAGTAGCTGCCGATCGCCACCGCGTGCTGGTCGGGGTGCGTGGTCTGCGGGCAGTCGCCGGACGGCTTGGCCGGGTCGATGGACCAGCAGTCGAAGCCGAAGTTCCAGTACGGGCCGGGGACGGTCCAGGTCTTGCCGCCGTCCTTGGTCTCGAAGACCTCCTCCAGACCGGCGTACACATGGTCGGGGTTCTTCGGGTCGACGGTGAGGAACTGGTTGTACCAGGCCTGGATGCCGGGCTGGTAGCCGTCGCCGGTGAGCGCCGAGCCGGAGTCGCGCAGCTGCTTGTAGTCGGCGATCTTCGTCCACTTGCCGGTCGGTGAGCCGGACTTGGAGACGTAGATGCCCGCGAGGCCGCTGTCCGGGTTGGTCGCCATCTGCTGCGGCGACTGGTCGATGGCGTAGTACCGCGACCCGTCCGCGCTGCGCGCGAAGCTGACGTTGCCGACGTCCTCCGCGTTGGTCGGCAGCTCACCGAGGTCGGTCAGCCGCTGCCAACCGTCACGGCCCTTGGTGTAGAAGCCGTTGTAGGTGTCGCCGCTGCGCCAGCCGATGGCGAGAACGACCTTGTTCGGGTCCTTGGGGTCGATGGCGATGTCGCTCGCGATGTTCTTGTACGCGGCACTCTCGTCGTCGTCCTTCGGGCCGCCCGGCAGATAGTCCGGGTTGGGCGCGAACTCCAGCTTCCAGGGGCCCTTGAGCGTCTTGGTGCTGTGGCTCCACACGCCCCGCGTGGTCGCCGCCCACACCTTGTCGCCGCCGAACCGCAGCGCGTTGATGGACGTCGACTCCAGCTCGTCGCCGCCGACCCGGTCGCGCCGGCTGAACTTGCCGTGGCGCGGGTCCTTCAGGACGTAGACGCCGGTGCCGAGGAAGGCGGTCGCGCTGGTGTTGGCCTCTCCGGTGGCGTACCAGAGGCGGCCGCGCGGATCGAGCTGGAGATCGCCGGTGGACAGGGCGGGCAGCTCGTCGGAGATGTTCGTCCAGTGGCCGCCGCCGGTCCGCGACCGGAACACACCGCCGTTGGCCGAGCCCGCGTACACATTGCCGCGGTCGTCGGCCGCCATGCCGGTCACCCGGCCGGTCACCTTGCCCGCGCCGCCGCTGGAGTTGGAGTTGATGTCCCGGTAGCGGGGGTCGTCGGCGTCGTACGGCAGCCGGGTGTTGTTGCGCCAACCGCCCTTGGTGCTGGGCAGGTTCAGCATTTCGCCGTACGCCGCCCCGAACGCGCCCGGCGCCACGATGCCGCCCGGCGCGGTGCGGGCCTGGGCGTACTCCTCGGCCCGCGCGGCGATGTGCTCGTTCTCCTCGCCGCCGTCTCCCGGTTCCTCTTCCCCTGGTTCCTCCTCCGCCGAAAGCGACAGGCCCCCCTGCTGTTCATGCAGGTGGGCCCGTTCGTCCAGGACACGGACGCCGAACGGATCGTCGCCGCCGGGTGCCGCCTGGGCCTGAGTGACCGTCAGGCCCAGTGCGGCGGAGGTGGCGAGTACCGCCCATATGCGTCTCGCTCGCCGACCGCTGACTGCCATGAAGTGCCTCCCCTAAGAAGCGCGTGATGCACATGACACTTGCTGTGAAACAGCTTTGATCAAAGAGCAGTTGTAGGGGAGCTGAAAATGGCAATCAGTGTGTAAAAGAATCTTCAGCGGCGCAGCGCCGGACAGCCGGGCAACGAGCCCGAGTGGCTTTCCGAGCCCCAACGGGCCACCCCACTCCGAACTCAAGAACGGATCGACCGGTGGTTGGCCGAGTACGGCCGGGTCGTCTGCTGAGTAACAAGGCGTCCGAGAGGAGCCCCGGGTCTGTTCGGTTCCGGCCATGAGGGCTGCCATGCCAGGGGACACTGGCGGCGTGCTCACACTGTTCTCACCACCCGCGGTTCCCCCTGTCAGGCTGTCGAAGCCGCCCGTCCTGGAGAGCTGGGATGCCAACGCGCATCCGAGCCAGCAGCGCCTGCGCGCCTACCTGGACTCCGTTTCCGCTTCGCCAAGACCGGTCGGACCCCAACCCCGTCGTCGCCGAGTCCCTCCTCGACCGGCTCATCAACACCAGCCACCAGGTCATCATGAACGGCCCCAGCTACCGTCCGAACAAGCGCCCCAAGAACCCCACCGACAAGCCCGCCAAGCCGTCGGCCAAGTAGACGCCATCGGCGCCCGGGGCTGGGGAATCACGTGAACTCAGCCCCGGGGAAATACGTGAACGTCCACAGCCATCCCGCCCCTCTGACGTGGCTGGCCAACTCGGGTTGAGCTGATCGTGCGCGAAGAACCGCAGCCCGCGCGGCGAGACCTTGGCGTGCATAGGCTCGGCGCAGGCCGGACACCGGAGCGGTGCCCGGGGCCGTACACGATGCACGCTCGTCCACTCGACGCCGCAGCCGAGGTCCAACAGCGTCGCGTCAAGCGCCCCATGCGTCGCGTGCAACGCCGTCAACGGCATCCGAAGCCCACCTCCACGACAGAGCATGGCGGCAGCCACTGACACGGGGCAGGCAGACACCGGCCACCTGCGTCGTTTTCGTTCGTCCTGGAGGGGATCGGGTATCTACTGGCCTGCTGCTGTCGGTTCGGCTGAGCTGGCTGTGCCTGCCCGCGGGCGGTGGATGATGCCATAGGTGCGGCCGAAGCGGTTGGCCGCGGTGACGTGGCCCCACTGCCCCTCCAGATAGAAGGCGTACGCGATCGAGGCTGTCTGCTCGTCGGTCACATGAAGGAGCCATCGATTGGCTTCCTTCCGGAAGCGGGCCGTGCGCACCGCCTCGTCGAGCCCCGCGGCCGGGGGACGCTCAAGGCGGTCAGCGAGCGAGAGGTAGAGGCGCACCATCGTCATCTCGGAGGGCAGGAGCGCGACTTCCCTCTGGTCGGGCCCGGGCTCTGGTTCGGGCGGTGGCTGTGGTGTGGGGCGGGCGCGGGCTTCTGCGTACAGCAGGACGTCGTGGCCTTCACCGCTAGGGCGCGCTGCCCACGCGACGGGCCTTCCGGCGTACGCGGACAGCTCGGCGCGCTGAACAGGGTCGGCCCACTCGGCCAGACCGGCCATGACGAGACGCTCGACGCTGTCGCGGCTCAGCCCAGGCGATTCGGTGACCCACCCATGAGAGGAGGCTCGGTGCGCTGTGCGGAGCGCCTCCAAGAGTGCGTACTGGCCCTTGCTGCGCCCCATCCGCCCCTGCCTCTCGACACCGTTCCACCAGGTCGCGGCCGTACCGGCTGTGACGGCCACGGTAGTGCAGCCCACCCGCTACTGCGGCCGGCTCCAGCCAACAGCCGAAGTTGTTGGACATGCCTTCCGCCTGTCGAACGTCCCAGGCCATCCAGTGCCTCAGGCTTTCCGGTGGTCATGCCGGTCAGGGTTTGCTGAGTCAGTTCCTGTTGCCGATGACGTTGCGGGCCGCGAGGCGGAAGTCCTTGACCGCTTGGTACAGGATGCGTTCTCGTTCATCAGCAATCTCCCTTGTCAGCGTTCTCTGGCAGCCGGTCCTTCGAGGATCACGACTTCCGCAGCGCGGTGGGACCTCCCGCGCCAGGGCGATGAAGCGGCGTATCTTCTCGTCGACGTCGGGCAGGTCGGGGTCGTCGGATCGCAGCGCGTCGAGGATGGCGTCCATGGCAATGTCGCGGTCGTGGAGCGTAGTGCTCAGCCGCGTTCGGATCCGGGTTGGGTCGGTGACGGATGGGCCGCGGTCGAGTTCGTGGTCGGCCCTGTTGATCCTTGAGGAGCTCGGGCTGAGGGCGCCGGGTCTGCTCCTGGAGACGTTCATCGAGGGCGCGGTCCTGGTGGGGATTCGTGCCGGGACGGGCTACGTCCTGGAAGGCGATGCCGGCCCGGCGGTGCGGTTGGCGCGGGTTGCCGGCGGCCACCACGGACGTTTCCCGCAGCTTGAAGTGCGCGGCGCGGCCAGCTCGGGACGCGTGCAGGCCGATCCCGGGGGACAGGCGGGGCAGAGGATTCGCTACCGGTACGCGGCCCAGCTGCGGCACCTGACCGGAGCCGAGGCGTTGCCGCCGCACGTCTCAGAGACAGCGGCGGTGCTGATGACCGGGCTGGTGGACTGCCTGGTCATGCGCGCCGACGCGTCCCCCCCCACATCGTCCGCAGCTAATTCCATGCCAGCACGTTCGCTGCACGATCAGGTAGGCAACTCAAAAGTTCCGGCGCAATATCGGCCGATATAAAGGCAGCGTAATCAATCGGTCCTGCGGCCTTCTCGTGAGGGGTGTGCCCTTTTTCTTGAGCGGTAGGGCTACAAAGTTGATCATTTTCGGGTGAGTCTACTCAAAAGGACCATAGTGGGCGGGTAGAAAATTCTTGCGAGTGCCGTGGGTGGCGTGTAGGGTCCCAATAGATCGGCTGGACGGGGGAAGGCTGATACGGGGAGTCCTGACCAGACTAATTTTTGGACTGCACCTGCTGCCTTCCGCCGATGGAGCAGGGGGAATATCGTGAATTTCGGCTCGGATGCGCCGGACTTAGCCGCATCGTCTGCGTATCGGCAACGGCGTGACGAAATCGCCGCGCGCGCTGCCGCCTATGTACTCGGCGAGCCCATTCCAGAGGTCGACTACACGGACGCCGAGCACGCCCTGTGGCGCCTCGTTTCCGGGCGACTCGCGGATCGGCACCGGTACCTGGCGGCGCCGGAGTTCCTTGAGGCGGTGGAGCGGCTCGGGGTGGGCGGCGACGGCGTCCCGCAGTTGCAGGAGGTGTCCGACCGGCTCGACCGGCTGACCGGATTCCGCCTCCGGCCCGCGTCCGGCGTGGTCCCCTTCGCGCTGTTCTGCGGCTCTCTGGCCGACGGGTACTTTCACTCCACCCAGTACCTCCGCGACGGCGTGACGCCCTTCTACTCGACTGAACCGGACATCCTGCACGAGGTCATCGGGCACGGCAGTGCTCTGGCCGACGACCGGTTCGCCGACTTGTACCGCGTTGCCGGCGAGGCCGTGCGCAGGGTGGAGTCCGAGGTCGCTGTCCAGTTCGTTGCCAAGACCTTCTGGTTCACGCTTGAGTGCGGCCTGCTCGACAGCTCCGACGGGCCGCGGGCCTACGGCGCGAGCATCGTCTCCTCCTACGGCGAGCTCGAACACTTCCGCTCCGCCGAGGTGCGCCCGCTGGACATGGCCGACATGGTCCAGGTCGACTACGACATCACCCAGTACCAAACCACTCTTTACAGCGCACGTTCCCTTGCTCATCTCGAGGATGTGGCGGGGGAATTCTGGGCGTCTTGCGACGACGCATCCATTGAAAAGATCCTGGCGGTTGATATATGAGCCGGCTCGCGGGGCGAACACATACCGGAGAGAACGGTCAGAGTTCGAAAGCGCGAGTGCTCGACGTAACTGGAATCGGATTCGGTGCAGCGAATCTCGCGTTGGCGGTGGCGCTCCACGAATCAAGAGCCGCTGGGCAGGCCCTGTTCCTGGAAAAGCAAGAGGAATTCGGCTGGCATCGCGGGATGCTCATCGAGGGCTCCTCGCTCCAGGTGTCCTTTCTCAAGGACATCGCCACCATGCGGAACCCGACCAGCGATTTCGGCTTCCTTTCCTATCTGCAGGAGAAGGGCCGCCTGGTCGACTTCATCAACCAGCACACACTGCTGCCCTCGCGGGTCGAGTATCACGACTATCTGCAGTGGGCCGCCGACCGGCTGCGGCACCTGGTCGAGTATGGAGTGGAGGCCACCGGAGTGCGACCGGTGGCGGAGGCCGGCGAGGTCGTCGCCCTCGATGTGCTGGCCGGCGACCGGGTGGTCGCGCGGACCAGAAACCTCGTCATCGCCTCGGGCCTGCGCCCACGGCTGCCCGAGGGCGTCGAAACCGGCGAACGCGTTTGGCACAGCTCCCAGTTGCTGCACAGGGTGCCCGCCTTCGACGAACGGCCGCCCCGGCGAGTCGTCGTGGTCGGCGCCGGCCAGAGCGCGGCCGAGGTCGCCGGACACCTCATGGAGCGCTACCCGCAGGCCGAGGTGTGCGCGGTATTCGCCCGCTACGGCTACAGCGTCGCCGATTCCAGCCCCTTCGCCAACCGCGTCTTCGACCCGGCCGCCGTGGACGACTTCTACTTCGCCCCGCCCGAGGTCAAGCAGGCCATCCTCCGCTATCACGGCGGCACCAACTACGCCGTCGTCGACGCGGACGTCCTGCACGGCCTCTACCGCCGCCAGTACGAGCAGAAGGTGACCGGCACACCGCGTCTGCGGCTGATGAACGCCTCACGCCTGGTGTCCGTCGAACAGCGCGCAGACACCGCCGCGGTACACGTGGAGTTCCTCCCCACGGGCGAGATCACCGACCTCGACGCCGACCTGGTCGTGCTCGCCACCGGATACCAGTCCGCCGACCCGGCGGAACTACTCGGCGGCGTCGCGGACGCCCTCCGCCGCGACGCGGCAGGGCAGTTGCTCATCGGCCGTGACTACCGGCTGAGTACCAACGCGGACTTCCGGTGCGGCATCTACGTCCAGGGCGCCACCGAGGCGACCCACGGCATCGCCTCCACGCTGCTGTCCATGGTGGCGGTGCGCGCGGGCGAGATCGCCCAGTCGGTCATCGGCAGGCGGTGCGACCCGGACCGTGCCGCTGGGAGCAAGGCAACAGCGGGGAACAGGGGCTGACGTGTACGAGGGTCCGCTGTACCGCGAGGACCGCGACGGCGTCGTCCTGGCGTTTCTGCAACACAATCCACTGGCGGTGGTCGTCACTTCGCACGAGGGCGTCCCCGTGGCCACCCATGCGCCGGTGCTGTTCCGGCACGGAACCGACGGTGCCGACGCCGAGGCCGTCGCTGCGGGCACCGTACCCCTGGCCGGCTCCACCCTGATCGGGCACATGAACATCGAGAACCCGCAGTGGCGCCGGATGCGCTCCGGCGACCGGGCGCTCATCGTCTTCCAGGGCCCGCACGGCTATGTCTCGCCGACGGTCTACGACGTCACGCCCGCGGCCCCCACCTGGAACTTCACCGCCGTACACGTGACCGGCACGGTGGAACCCACCGCCGAACCCGCCGACGTGCTGGACATCGTCTCCGACACTGCCCGCCGGCTGGAGGCCCGTTTCGGGCGCGGCTGGGAGCAGGAGTCCTCCCTCGACTACTTCCGGCAGATCGCGCCCGGAGTCGGCGCGTTCACCCTGCGGGTCGAGACCGTGCAGACGATGTTCAAGCTCAGCCAGGAGAAGCCCGTGCCGATGCGGCGGCGCGTGGCCAAGCAGTTCGAGACCAGCGAGTCCGGCACCCACCGCGCACTGGCGATCATGATGCGCGCCCACGGACTCACCGACGCCGACGAGGAGCGGGAGACAGCCGGATGACGCAGGGGAGTTCGCGACGGCCGGGACTGGACTCGGCACTGAATCGGCTCCGGGAGCGCACGGCGAGAAAGGGTACGACACCGGCGGGCATCACCCGTGTGCCCCGCGACCAGCCGCTGGAACTGTCGTTCGCCCAGCAGCGGCTGTGGTTCCTCGACCGGCTCATGCCGGACAGCGCCTTCTACAACTTCGGCACGGCGGTGCGCGTCCGCGGCCCGCTGGACGCCGGCCTGCTGGCCCGGGCGCTGAGCGCCGTCGTGGCCCGCCACGAGACCCTGCGCACCGTCTTCGCCGACCAGGAGGGCGTCCCCGGTGCCGTCGTCCTGCCGCCGCGGCCGGTGCCCGTACCCGTGACCGACGCCGCCGACGAGGCCGACGCCGAGCGGCTGGCCGGCGAGGAGGCCGCGCGCCCCTTCGACCTCACCAAGGGCCCCCTGCTGCGCGCCCGCCTGCTCCGGCTCGCCGCCGACGACCACGTCCTGCTGCTGACGGTCCACCACATCGCCACCGACGGCTGGTCGCACGGCCTGCTGTGGACCGAACTGACCACGGCCTACGCGGCCCTGGCCGAGGGCCGCCGGCCCGCCCTGCCCGAACTGCCCGTGCAGTACGCCGACTTCGCCACCTGGCAGCGCCGTACGCTCTCGCCCGCCGTACTGGAACAGCGGCTGGCCTTCTGGCGTGACCGCCTGGCCGGGCTGCCCCCACTGGAACTGCCGCTCGACCGGCCCCGCCCCGCGGTGGCCTCCGCCGAGGGCGGCGTCGTCACATGGAGGCTGCCGGCCGACGCCGTCGCCGCCGCCCGGACCGTGGCCGCACGGCAGGGCGCGACCCTGCACATGACCCTGCTGGCCGCGTTCAGCGCGGTCCTCGGCCGGCACGCGCGCACCGAGGACGTCGCCGTCGCCCAGCCGGTCGCCGGCCGGCCCGTGGCCGAGGTCGAGCCGCTGATCGGGTTCTTCGTCAACACCGTCGTCACCCGCACCGACCTCGGCGGCGATCCCACCTTCGCGGAGCTGGTCGAGCGTGTCCGCGCCGCCTCGGTGGACGAGCTGGCGCACCAGGACGTGCCGTTCGAGTACCTGGTGGAGCGGCTGGTCCCGGAGCGCGATCTGTCCCGCAACCCGCTGGCCCAGGTCGTCTTCCAGTACGTGCCCCGGCCCGCCGCCCGCCCGGCCCCCTTCCCCGGGACCACCGCCGAACCCTTCGCAGGCGACCGCGCGTTCACCCGTATGGACCTCGAGGTCTACCTCGGCGAGGACACCGACGGCAGCGTCGGCGGACTGATCAACTACAGCCGCGCCCTGTTCGACCGGGAGACCGTCGAGCGGCTGGCCCGCCACCTGACCGCGCTGCTGCGCGCCGCGTGCGCCGAGCCGGACACGCCGCTGTCCCGGCTGCCGATGACCGACACCGGCGAGGACGCCGCGCTTCAGAAGGCCGCGCGGGGCACCGACGTGCCGCTCCCCGAGGCCTCGCTGCCCGAACTCTTCGCCGCACAGGCCGCCCGCACCCCGGACGCCGTCGCCGTGGCCGACGGCGCCGAGCACCTCACCTACGCCCGGCTGGACCGCGCGGCCAACCGGCTCGCCCACGTCCTGGCCGGTCACGGCGTCGGCCCCGAGCGCGTCGTCGCGCTGGCGGCCGAACGCTCCGCGCACCTGGTCGTCGCCGTGCTCGCGGTGCTCAAGGCGGGCGGTGCCTACCTGCCGCTCGACGTCCGCAACCCAGCCGCCCGGACCCGCGCCGTCCTCGCCGACACCGGCGCCGCGCTCCTGCTCACCGACGGCGGCCCCGCCCCCGCCGGCACCGAGCACCTGCCCGCCGTGGACCTGCGCGACGTCCCGGACACCGTCCCCGACACCGCCCCGCCGGTCACCGTCCGCCCCGACGGCCTGGCGTACGTGATGTCCACCTCCGGTTCCACCGGCACCCCCAAGGCCGTCGCCACCACCCATCGCGCCGTGGCCGGCCTCGCCCTCCACCGGCGCTGGTCGGGCGGCGCCCACGACCGGGTCCTGCTGCACTCCCCGCAGGCGTTCGACGCCTCCACCTACGAACTGTGGTCCCCGCTGCTGTCCGGCCGCCGCGTCGTCGTCGCCCCGCCCGGCGCCCTCGGCCCGCGCGCCCTCGCCGGCGTCGTCGCCGAACAGGGCGTCACCGCGCTGTGGCTGACCTCCGGCCTGTTCGACCTCGTGGCCGAGGAGGACGTCACCTGCCTGGCCGGCGTCCGCGAACTCGTCGTCGGCGGCGACACCGTGTCCCCCGCGACCGTGGCCCGCGTCCGCGCGGCCCACCCGGAGCTGACGGTCGTCAACGGCTACGGCCCCACCGAGACCACCACCTTCGCCACCCTGCACCCCATCGCGCCGGCCGACCCGGCCCCCGGCGGCCGGGTGCCCATCGGCAGCCCCCTGGACAACACCCGCGCCTACGTCCTCGACGACCGGCTGCGGCCCGTCCCGTTCGGCGTGCCCGGCGAGCTGTACGTCGGCGGCCCGCGCCTCGCCCGCGGCTACGCGGGCCGGCCGGCGGCCACCGCCGAACGCTTCCTGCCCGACCCGTTCGGACCGGCGGGCAGCCGCATGTACCGCACCGGCGACGTGGTGCGCCGTCACCCCGACGGCGTCCTGGAGTTCCTCGGCCGGGCCGACGACCAGGCCAAGCTGCGCGGCCTGCGGGTGGAGCCCGGCGAGGTCGAGGCCGTGCTGGCCGCCCACCCCGCCGTCGCCCGCGCCGCCGTCGTGGTGCGCGGCGACGGCCCGGCCGGCAAGCGGCTCGTCGCCCACGTCGTCCCGCGCGCCGGCCACACCACCGACACCGCGGCCCTGCGCGCCCACGCGGCGGCCGCCCTGCCCGACTACCTGGTGCCCTCGGCGTTCGTCCTCGCCGACGCGCTGCCGCTGACCACCACCGGCAAGGTCGACCGCGCCGCGCTGCCCGCCCCGGCACAGACCGCGGACGCCGGCACGGCCACGCCCCGCACCGACGCCGAGCGCGCCCTGTGCCGCATCTTCGCCGAACTGCTCGACGTCGACGCCGTCGGCGCCGAGGACGACTTCTTCGCCCGCGGCGGACACTCACTGCTCGCCACCCGTCTCGTCGCCCGTGCCACCCGCGTCCTCGGCACCGAGATACCGCTGCGCGAGGTGTTCGAGCACCGCACCCCGCGGACCCTGGCCGCCGTCGTCACCGGCACCGCGAGCCCCGCCGACCCGGCGCCGCCTCTGGAGCCGGCCGACCGCGGCCGGCCGCTGCCGCTGTCCTACGCCCAGCAGCGCATGTGGTTCCTGGACCAGCTCACCCCCGGCAGCGCCTCATACACCTCCGGCGGCGCCCTCCGGGTGCGCGGCCCGCTGGAGGAGGAGCGGCTCGCCGGCGCCCTGACCGCGGTCGTCGCCCGCCACGAGACCCTGCGCACCACCTTCACCGTCGCGGACGGCATGCCGGCCGCGGTCGTCGGCGCCGCCGCGCCCGTCGCCCTGCGGGTGATCGACGTACCGGACGCCGACGCGGCACGCGCCGCGGCCTCCGCCGAGCTGTCCATCGGGTTCGATCTGGCCGCCGGTCCGCTGCTGCGCGCCACGCTGCTCCGGCTCGCCCCCGACGACCACGTGCTCGTCGTCGCCGTCCACCACATCGCGACCGACGGCTGGTCCCAGGCCCTGCTGTGGGCCGAGGTCGCCGCCGCCTACGACGGCACCACCCTGCCCGAACTGCCCGTGCAGTACGGCGACTTCGCCGTCTGGCAGCGGTCCTGGCTGTCCGGCGACGTACTGGAGCGCCGGGCCGGCTACTGGACCGACCGGCTGGCGGGCCTCGCTCCGCTGGAACTGCCGCTGGACAAGGCCCGCCCCGCCGTCGCCACCGGCCGCGCCGGAACCCTGTTCTGGGAGCTGCCCGCCGAGGTGATCCGGGACGCCAGGGCCGTCGCCGCCCGCGAGGGCGCCACGCTCTACATGGTGCTCCTCGCCGCGTTCACCCTCGTCCTGTCCCGGTACGCCCGCACCGAGGACGTCGCCGTGGGCTCGCCGATGGCCGGCCGGACCCGCGCCGAGACCGAGGCGCTCATCGGCTTCTTCGTCAACGTCGTCGCCGTCCGCACCGACCTGTCCGGCGACCCGACCTTCCACGAACTCCTCGGCCGGGTACGAAAGTCCGTCGTCGGCGCCGTCGAGCACCAGGACGTGCCGTTCGAGCACCTGGTGGAACGGCTGCGCCCCGAGCGCGACCTATCCCGCAACCCGCTGGTGCAGGTGGCGTTCCAGCTGCTGACCGACGCGCCGCGGCGGCCCTGGTGGCAGGGCGCCCAGGCCGAGCCGTTCGACATCGACCACGCGTACACCCGGATGGACCTCGAGGTGCACGCCATCGAGTCCGGCGACGAGGTCCGCGCGACCGTCCTGTACGCGGCCGACCTGTTCGACGCCGACACCGTCCGCCAGCTGATGCACCATGTGTCGGTCGTGCTCGGCGAGGTCCTCGCCGACCCCGACCGGCAGGTGTCCGCGGTGACCATGCTCGACGCCACCGACCGGCACCGCACCTTGATCGCCTGGAACGACACGGCCGTCGCGCTGCCCGACGGCTCCGTGCCCCGGCTCTACGCCGAGCAGGCCGCCCGCACCCCCGGCGCCGTCGCGCTCGTCTGCGGCGACGAACGGGTCACCTACGCGGAACTGGACCGGCGCGCCAACCGCTTCGCCCACCTGCTGCTCGCCCACGGCGTCGGTGCCGACGAGCCGGTCGGCGTGGCCACCGGACGCTCCACCGGCATGGTCGCCGCCGTCCTGGGCGTGCTCAAGGCGGGCGCCGCCTATGTGCCGCTCGACCCGCGCAACCCTCCGGGCCGCACCGAGCGCATCATCGCCACCTCCGGGCTGCGTGTCGTGATCGCCGACCGCCCGGTGCCCGGCACCGACGGGCTGACCGTGCTCGACGTGACCGACCCGGGGCCCGGCCCCGACACCGACCCCGGCCTCGACCCGCACCCCGACACCACGGCGTACGTCATCTACACCTCCGGCTCCAGCGGCGAACCCAAGGGTGTGGCCGTCACCCACCGCAACGTCGTCGTGCTGGCCGCCGACCGCCGCTGGAGCAACGGCAACCACGAACGGGTGCTGCTGCACTACCCGCTGGCCACCGACATCTCGACCTACGAACTGTGGCCGTTCCTGCTGGCCGGCAAGCAGATCGTCGTCGCCGCCGACGAGCATGTCGAACCGCACACCTTCGACCGGCTCATCCGCGAGCACGGCGTCACCGCCATGTGCCTGCCCGCGCCCCTGTTCAGCCTGCTCGCCGAGGAGTGCATGGACTGCTTCGGCGGGCTGCGCGAGGTCCTCACCGGCGGCGAGGCCGTGTCCGGCGAGACCGTCGCCCAGGTGATGGCCGCCCACCCGCACCTCACCGTGGTCGACGCCTACGGCCCGACCGAGGCGACCGCGTTCACCACCCTGTTTCCGATGGAACCCGGCTTCCGGCTCGCCGGCTCCCGGGTCCCCATCGGCGCGCCGATCGACAACACCCGGGTGTACGTCCTCGACGACGCCCTGCGCCCCGCGCCGCTCGGCGTGAGCGGCGAACTCGTCGTCGCCGGGCCTCGCGTGGCCCGCGGCTACCTGGGCCGGCCCGACCTGACCGCCGAGAAGTTCGTGCCCGACCCGTGGGGCGGGCCCGGCGAGCGGATGTACCGCACCGGCGACGTCGTACGGTGGCTTCCCGGCGGCGCGCTGGAGTTCCTCGGCCGCGCCGACGTCCAGGTCAAGATCCGCGGCTTCCGGGTGGAGCCCGGCGAGGTCGAGGCCGCGCTGCTGCGCCACCCGGCGGTCTCCCAGGTCACCGTCGCCGTCCGCGAGGACGCCCCGGGCGACAAGCGCCTGGTCGCCTACGTGGTGCTGGAGCCGGACGTGGACGAGGGCGTGCTGCCCGCGCTGCGCGCCCACGCCGCGGGCGCCGTACCCGACTACATGGTGCCGTCGGCGTTCGTGGCGCTCGACGCGTTCCCGCTGTCCACCACCGGCAAGATCGACCGCCGGGCCCTGCCCGCCCCCGACACCCGCTCGGTCGCCGAGAGCGGATACGTCCCGCCCGCCACCGAGGCGGAGCGGGTGCTGTGCGGCATCTTCGCCGAGGTGCTGGACGTCCACCCGGTGGGCGCCGACGACGACTTCTTCGCCCTCGGCGGACACTCGCTGCTGGCCACCCGGGCCATCGCCCGGATCCGCGCCCGCTTCGGGCCCGACGTGCCGCTCCAGGCGGTCTTCGAACGGCGCACCCCGCGCCGGCTCGCCGAGACCCTCGGCGCGCCCGTCGCCGTCACGGACGTGATCCGGCCGGCCCGCCGCGACGGCGCGCTGCCGCTGTCGTCCTCCCAGCGGCGCCTGTGGTTCCTGGACCGGCTCACCCCGGACAGCGGCTTCTGGAACGTGGCGATGGGCGTACGCGCCCGCGGCCCGCTCGACGTCCACGCCCTCGGCCGCGCCCTGTCCCTGGTGGTCGCCCGCCACGAGGTGCTGCGCACGGTCTTCGCCGCCGACGGCGGCGAGCCGGTGGCCCGCGTCCGGCCCGCGGCCCCGCTCCGGCTCCCGGTCACGGACGTCGCCGACGAGACCGAGGTGCGCGCCCTGGCCGAGGCGGACGCAGCGCTCCCCTTCGACCTGGCCGAAGGGCCGCTGCTGCGCGCCCGCGTGCTGCGGCTCGCGCCCGAGGACCACGCGCTGCTGATCACCGCCCACCACGCGGTCACCGACGGCTGGTCGCACGCCGTCTTCTGGGGCGAGCTGGCCGAGGCCTACCGCGCCGAGCTGGCCGGACAGGACGCCGACCTGCCCGAACTGCCCGTCCAGTACGGTGACTTCGCCGTCTGGCAGCAAGGTCGGCTCACCGGCGCCGAGCTGGAGCGGGACCTTGCCTACTGGCGGGCCCGGCTCGCCGGCCTGCGCCCCCTGGAGCTGCCGCTGGACCGGCCCCGGCCCGCGGTCGCCGGGGCGGCGGGCGCCTCCCAGCCGTGGGAGCTGCCCGAGGACCTGGTCCGGGCCGCTCGCGCGTTCGGCGACACCGAGAGCGCCACCCTCTACATGACGCTGCTGACCGCGTTCACCGTCGTCCTGGCGCGGTTCGCCGGCACCGAGGACGTCGCCGTCGGCACCCCGGTGGCGGGCCGTACCCGCCCCGAGGTGGAGCGGCTGATCGGCTTCTTCGTCAACATGCTGGTGCTGCGCACCGACACCTCCGGCGACCCGAGCTTCCGCGAACTGCTGGGCAGGGTGCGGGAGACCGTGGTGGGCGCCATGGACCACCAGGACCTGCCCTTCGAGCACCTGGTGGAGACGCTGGCCCCCGAGCGGGACCTGTCCCGCAACCCACTGGTCCAGGTCGTCTTCCAGCTCATGCGGGCGCCCGGGGACAAGGGCGACCGGCTGGGCACCGCCCGGCTGGAACCGCTGCTGGAGGAGCACGCCTTCACCCGCGTCGACCTCGAGGTGCACCTCACCGAGGACGGTGACCGGGTGCGCGGCACCGTGCTGCACGCCACCGCGCTGTTCGAGGCGGAGACGGTCCGCCGGATGCTGCACCACCTCACCGTCCTGCTGCGCGCCGCCCTCGCCGACCCGGACGCCCCGCTGTCCGCGCTGTCCCTCCTGGACGACACCGACCGGCACCGGCTGCTGGAGCAGTGGAACGACACGGCCCTGCCGTACCGGGACGCCTCGCTCGCCGAGCTGTTCGCCGAGCAGGTCGCCCGCACCCCCGACGCCCGCGCCGTGGAGTGCGAGGACGACGCCCTCACCTACGCCGAACTGGACCAGGAGGCCGAGCGGATCGCCGCCGGACTGCGGGGCCTGGGCGTACGGCCGGACGACGTCGTCGGGCTGTGCCTGGAACGCGGCACCGCACAGATGGCCGGTCTGATCGGCATCCTCAAGGCCGGCGCGGCCTATGTGCCGATCGACCCCAGCCACCCCCGGGACCGGATCCGGCTCATCATGGACGACGCCCGGATGACCGTCGCCGTCACCGACCGCGCCGGCGTCGGCGTCTTCACCGAGGGCACCGCCCTCGTCCTCGTGGACGCCCCGCCCCAGGAGACACTCCCGGCACAGGCGAGTGAGCGGCCGGGTCCGGACTCGCTCGCGTACGTCGTCTACACCTCCGGCTCCACCGGCGTACCCAAGGGCATCGCCATGCCCGCCCGGTGCGTGGTGAACATGCTGGCCTGGCAGAAGAAGGCGGTACCCGGCGGGCCCGGCACGCGCACCGCCCAGTTCACTGCCCTCACCTTCGACGTGCATGTGCAGGAGGTGCTCTCCGCGCTCCTGTACGGCGAGACGCTGGTCATCCCCACCGAGGAGACCCGCCGGGACCCGGCCCGCTTCGCCCGCTGGCTGGACGAGCGGGCCGTCGAGCAGATCTTCGTGCCCAACCTGATGATCCGGGCCCTCGCCGAGGAGGCCAACGCCGGCCGGGCCCGGCTCACCTCGCTGCGGCACATCTCGCAGGCGGGCGAGCCGCTCACGCTCGACGGCGTGCTGCGCGAGTTCTGCGCCGCCCGGCCCGGCCTGCGGCTGCACAACCACTACGGCTCCACCGAGATCCAGGTCGTCACCGCCTGCACCCTGCCCGGTGACGTCACCGACTGGCCGCCGACCGCCCACCTGGGCACACCCGTCGACAACTCCCGCGCCTACGTCCTGGACGACCGGCTGCGGCCCGTTCCCGTGGGCGTCGCGGGCGAACTGTGCTTCGCCGGCCCCGGACTCGCCCGCGGCTACGTCGGCAAGCCGGAACTGACCGCGCAGAAGTTCGTGCCCGACCCGTTCGGCCCGCCGGGCTCGCGTCTCTACCGCACCGGCGACCTGGGCCGCTGGCGGCCCGACGGCAGCCTGGAGTACCTGGGCCGGCTCGACCACCAGGTCAAGATCCGCGGCTTCCGCATCGAACTCGGCGAGGTCGAAGCCGTCCTGCTGCGCCACCCCGAGGTGACCCGCGCCGTCGTCGTCGCCCGCGAGGACACCCCCGGCGTCAAGCGGCTCGTCGGCTACCTCGTGCCCGTCCCCGGCACCGACGGCGCGCTGCCCGCCCGGCTGCGCGCCCACCTCGCCGACCACGTACCGGACTACATGGTGCCCTCGACGCTCGTCCCGCTGGACGCGTTCCCGCTGACCACCACCGGCAAGATCGACCGGGCCGCGCTGCCCGCCCCCGATCTGCGCACCACGCTCGACACCGGCTTCGCCGCGCCCCGCACCGCCGAGGAGAAGTCGCTGTGCGAGGTGTTCGCCGAGGTGCTGGAGACCGGGCGGGTCGGCATCGACGACGACTTCTTCGCACTGGGCGGACACTCGCTGGTCGCGGCCCGCACGGTCGCCCGGATCCGTGAGGTGCTGGACGCCGAGGTGTCCCTGCGCGAGCTGTTCCAGCACCGCACCCCGCGCGCCCTCGCCGAGGTCGTCGCCGCTTCGCCCCGCGCCGCCGTACCGCCCCTGGTGCGGGTGTCCCGGCAGGAGCCCCTGTCACTGTCGCTGGGCCAGTTGCGGCTGTGGCGGCTGCACGAGGCCGACCCCGACAACCCCGTCTGGACGATCCCGCTGGCCGTACGGATCACCGGCGACCTCGACGCGGGGCTGCTCGGCCGCGCCCTGACCGAGGTCGTCCGCCGGCACGAGGCGCTGCGCACGGTGTTCGTGCCGGGCGAGGAGCCCGCGTCGGTGGTCCTGCCCGCCGCGGACATCGTGCTGGAGCCGGTCGACGTACCCGACGAGAGCGCCGCCCGCGCCCTGGCCGACGAGGCCGCGGCCCGGCCGTTCGACCTCGTCGGCGGACCCGTGCTGCGGCCCGCCCTGCTGCGGATCGCCCCGGACGACCACGTCCTGCTGCTGACGGTGCATCACATCGCCACCGATGGCTGGTCCCAGGGCGTGCTCTGGTCGGAACTGTCCAGCGCCTACGCCGCCTTGCGTGACGGCCGTCGGGTGGACCTGCCCGAACTGCCCGTCCAGTACGGCGACTTCGCCGTCTGGCAGCGCTCCTGGCTCACCGGCGCCGCGCTGGAGGACCAGCTCGACCACTGGCGCCGCCGGCTTGAGGGTTTGCGGCCCCTCGCCCTGCCCGGCGTCCCGGCCGACGCGGCCCGGGACGACACCGGCGTGCTGACCGAATGGCGGCTGCCCGCCGACCTCGTCGACGCCGCCCGACGGGTCGGCGCCGAGCACGACGCCACCCTCTACATGACCCTGCTGGCCGCCTTCACGGTCACGCTCGCCCGCTGGGCCGGCACGGACGACCTCGCCGTGGGCTCCCCGGTGGCGGGCCGCACCCGTGCCGAGGTCGAGGGACTGATCGGCTTCTTCGCCAACTTCGTGCCCCTGCGCGTCGACCTCTCCGGGGACCCGTCCTTCGCCGGCCTGATGGCCCGCGTCCGGGACACCGCCGTCGACGCCTACGCCCACCAGGCACTGCCCTGGGAACGCGTCGTCGAAGGCCTCGGCCTGGACCCCGAACAGCCGTTGGTCGACGTCGTGTTCCAGCTCGTCAACGTCGAACTGGGCGAACTCGGCCTGCCCGGCGCCCGCGTCGAGCAGTACACCGGCGAACACACCTACGCGCGCTGGCACCTCGAGGTCCACCTGGTCGAGGACCCCGACGGCGGCCTCACCGGCCACGTCGTCCACCGCGCCGCCGCACTCGACAGCGGCACCGTGGGCCGCCTGCTGGCCGACACCACCGCGACCCTGCAGGCCGCACTCGCCGACCCCGGCCTGCCCGTCTCCGCACTGCACGCACCGGACCCGCTGGAGGGGACCACCCATGACTGAGCCCGCTCTGACGCACCGGCTCGCCGGTCTGCCCGAGCCCGAGCGCCGGCGCGTCGTCCTGGACCTGGTGCTCACGCAGGTCGCGGAGGTCCTCGACCTCGGCACCGCCGCCGACGTACCGCCGGACCGGGCGATCCGCGAACTGGGCCTGCGCTCGCTGACCGCCGTCCAACTGCTGCTCCGGCTCAGCCGGATCACCGGCGTGAAGCTGCCCACAACGGCCGTCTACGACCACCCCACCGCCCGCGCCCTCGCGGACGTCCTGGTCGACGCGGCCTCCGGCCGGCACGTCCTCGTCGCCGACGACGACGAGCCGGTACGGCGCGCCGACGACGACCCGGTCGCGGTCGTCGGCATGGCCTGCCGCTACCCGGGCGGCGTCACCAGCCCCGACGACCTGTGGCGGCTGCTGCTGGAGGAACGCGACGTCATCACCCCGTTCCCCACCGACCGCGGCTGGGACCTCGCCGCCCTCGCCGACCCGGACAGCCCCTCGGCCAGCCGCGCCCGGCACGGCGGATTCCTCGACGACGTCGCCGGGTTCGACGCCGCCTTCTTCGGCATCAGCCCGCGCGAGGCCCAGCTGATGGACCCGCAGCAGCGGCTGCTGCTGGAGACCAGCTGGGAGGCGCTGGAGCGCGCCGGCGTCGCCCCCGGATCCTGGCGGGGCGGCCGCGTCGGCGTCTTCGTCGGCGCCAACGCGCAGTCCTACTCCTCGCTGCTCGCGGGCATCCCCGAGGGCGGCGACGGACACGCCCTCACCGGCCGCCTGGCCAGCGTCGTCGCCGGCCGCATCTCCTACGTCCTGGGCCTGGAGGGCCCCGCCTTCACGGTGGACACCGCCTGCTCCTCCTCCCTGGTCGCCCTGCACCTCGCGGCGCGCGCGCTGCGCTCCGGCGAGAGCACCCTCGCGCTCGCCGGCGGCGTGACCGTCATGCCGACCCCCGAGCTGTTCACCGACTTCACCAAGCAGGGCGGCCTGTCCGAGGACGGCCGCTGCCGCTCCTACGCCAAGGCCGCCGACGGGCTCGGCTGGTCCGAGGGCGCCGGCATGCTCCTGCTGGAGCGGCTCTCCGACGCCCGCCGCAACGGCCACCCGGTGCTCGCCCTGCTGCCCGGCACCGCCATCAACCAGGACGGCGCCTCCAACGGCCTCACCGCGCCCAGCGGCGCCGCCCAGCAGCGCGTCGTACGGCAGGCCCTGGCCGACGCCGGCCTCGCCCCCGCCGACGTGGACGCCGTCGAGGGCCACGGCACCGGCACCACCCTCGGCGACCCCATCGAGGCCCAGGCCCTGCTCGCCTCCTACGGCCAGGACCGCGAACAGCCGCTGTGGCTCGGCTCTTTGAAGTCCAACCTCGGCCACACCCAGTCAGCCGCCGGCGTCGGCGGAGTGATCAAGACGGTGCTCGCGCTCCAGCACGGACTGCTCCCGAAGACCCTGCACGTCGACGAGCCCACCCCGCACGTCGACTGGGTCTCCGGAGACATACGGCTGCTGACCGAGCGCCGCCCCTGGCCCCGCGGCGAGCGCCCGCGCCGGGCCGGCGTGTCCTCGTTCGGCGTCAGCGGCACCAACGCCCACGTCATCGTGGCGGAGGCACCCGTCGCCGAGGAGGATGCGACGGTCCGGCCGGCCGACCCGGTCCCCGTGCCCTGGCAGCTGTCCGCCCGCAACGAGGCCGCCCTGCGCGAACAAGCCGTCCGGCTGCGCGAGTTCGTCACCGCCGACCCGGAACTGCACCCCGCCGACGTCGGGTTCACCCTGGCGACCCGCCGCACCGCATTCGAGCACCGCGCCGCCGTCGTCGGCCACGACCGCGCCGGACTCCTGGCCGGCCTGGACGTGCTCGCCGCCGGCGGCGCCGACCCGGCCGTGGTCCGCGGCACCGCCGGAGCCGACGGCAGCGTCGTCTTCGTCTTCGCCGGCCAAGGCGGCCAGTGGACCGGCATGGGCGTCGAACTCCTCGACAAGAGCCCGGTGTTCGCGGCGCGCATGGCCGAGTGCGAACGCGCCCTCGCCCCCTACCTGGACTGGTCGGTCGTGGACGTGCTGCGCGGCGCCGAGGGCGCCCCGCCGCTCGGCCGCGTCGACGTCATACAGCCGGTGCTGTTCGCGCTGATGGTGTCGCTGGCCGCGCTGTGGCGCGCGCACGGCGTCGTGCCGTCGGCCGTGGTCGGCCACTCCCAGGGCGAGATCGCCGCGGCCTGCGTGGCCGGCGCCCTCACCCTGGGCGACGCGGCGAAGATCGTCGCGCTGCGCGCCAAGGCCGTCGCCGACCTCCCCGGCCGCTGCGGCATGGGCTTCGTCGCCGCCCCCGCCGCCGACGTCGAGAAGATGCTGGAGCGCTGGCCCGGCCGGCTCGGCATCGCCGCCGCCAACAGCCCCCGCTCGCTGGTCGTCGCCGGCGACCGCGAGGCCCTGGAGGAACTCCTCGACCTCTGCGACGACGAGGGACTGCGGGCCGGCCGCGTCGCCGCCGACTACGCTTCCCACTCCCCGCAGGTGGAGGCCGTACGCCGGCGGCTGCTCGCCGACCTCAAGGGCGTCAGGCCCCGGGACGGCGAAGTGCCCCTGTACTCCACCGTCACCGCGGACTGGATCGACGGCCACGAACTGAACGCCCGCTACTGGTACCGCAACCTGCGCGAGCCGGTGCGCTTCCAGGACGCGATCAGCGGTCTGCTCGCCGCCGGCCACCACGGCTTCGTGGAGATCAGCCCGCACCCCGTGCTGACGGTCGCCATGCAGCAGACTGCCGAGGCCGAGGGCACCGAGCTGCGCGTGGCCGCCACCCTGCGCCGCGACGAGAGCGACCTGCTGCGCTTCACCACCGCGCTGGCCGAGGCCGCCGCCCACGGCGTGCCCGTCGACTGGCGGCCCCTGTTCGACACCGTCGGCGCCCGCCCCGTCGAACTGCCCACCTACCCCTTCCAGCGCGAGCGCTACTGGCTCGCCCCGGGTGCCGCCGGCGCGGGCGACCTCACCGCCGTCGGCCTCAGCTCCGGCGGGCATCCGCTGCTCGGCGCCGAGGCCGAACTCCCCCACAACGGCGGCCTGCTCCTCACCGGCCGAATCAGCCCCGAAACGCTGCCCTGGGTGACCGAGCACACCGTGCTGGGCGCCGCCCTGCTGCCCGGCACCGCCGTCCTGGAGCTCGTGGCCCATGCCGGCCACCGGCTCGGCTGCGCCCAGGTCGAGGAACTCACCCTCGCCGCGCCGATCGGCTTGCCCGCCGACGGCCTGACCCTGCGCGTCACCGTGCGCGGGGCCGACGAGACCGGACGCCGTACGGTCGCCGTCCACACGCACTCCGGCGACGGCTGGACCCGGCATGCCACCGGCGTCCTGGCACCGCGGCCCGCGCCTTCCGAGTCCGTCGCCGGCGCATGGCCGCCGGCCGGCGCGGAGCCCGTCCCGCTGGAGGACGTGTACGACCGGTTCGCCGCCCGCGGATACGGCTACGGGCCCGCCTTCCGCGGCCTGCGCGCCCTGTGGCGCCGGGACACCGAGATCTACGCCGAGGTCGAACTCCCCGACACCGTCGACACCACCGGTCACCTCGTGCACCCGGCGCTGCTCGACGCCGTCACCCAGGCCGTGCCCGCCGCCGAGCCCGCGGACGCCCCCCTGCTGCTGCCGTTCTCCTGGACCGGCGTCACCGTGCACCCCGCCCCGGCCCGTCTCCTGCGGGTGCGCGCCGTCCGGGAGAGCGCCGGCACGCTGCGCCTGACCGCGACCGACCGCGAGGGCCGCCCCGCCCTGGAGCTGGCCGCGCTGCGGCTGCGCCCGGCGTCGACGGGACAGCTGCGCGCCGTCGCCGCCGCCGGCACCCGCGACGCGCTGTTCCGCGTGGCCTGGCAGACCCCCGGGACCGAGACACCGGCCGCCGCCCGCTGCGCCGTCCTCGGCACCGGACCGGCAGGCCTCACCGCGCCCCTGAGCAGCACCCTCACCGGCATCGACGCCGGCGCCGTGGACCTCGTCCTCGCGCCCGTCAGCACCGAAGCCGACGTGGTCGCCGCGACCCACCGGGCCACTGCCCAGGTGCTGGAGCTGCTGCGGGAGTGGCTCGCCGACGAGCGGTTCGCCCACGCCCGGCTCGCCGTCGTCACCCGCCACGCCGTCGCCGCCCGCCCCGGCGAGGTACCCGACCCGGCCGCCGCCGCGGTGTGGGGCCTGGTGCGCTCCGCGCAGACCGAGCACCCCGACCGGTTCCTGCTGGTCGACACCGACGGCACCCCCGCCTCGCTGGACGCCGTGCCGTCCGTCGGCGACGAGCCGCAGACCGCGCTCCGCGACGGCGAACGCCTCGTCGCCCGGCTCACCCGGGCCACCGAGACCGCGCTGTGCCCGCCCGCCGGCGCCGACGCCTGGCGCGTCGACGCGGTACGGCCCGGCAGCATGGACGGCATCGACGCCGTCGCCGCCCTCGACGCCACCGCCCCCCTGGCCCCCGGCGAGGTCCGCATCGCCGTCCGCGCGGCGGGCCTGAACTTCCGTGACGTGCTGTGCGCGCTCGACATGTACCCCGACGACGTCGACGCGATCGGCTCCGAGGCCGCGGGCACCGTGGTCGAGGTCGCCCCGGACGTCACCGGCCTCGCCGTCGGCGACCGCGTCCTCGGCATGGTGCCGGGCGGTTTCGGCCCGCTCGCGGTGGTGGATCGGCGGCTCGTGGTGCCCGTCCCCGCCGGCTGGTCCTGGGTCCGCGCCGCGGCCCTGCCGTCCGCCTTCGCCACCGCGCGCTACGCCCTCGCCGACCTCGCCCGGGTCCGGCCGGGGGAGCGGGTGCTGGTGCACGCGGCGGCCGGCGGTGTCGGCATGGCCGCCGTGCAGCTGGCCCGGCTGCTCGGTGCCGAGGTGTTCGCCACGGCGAGCCCCGGCAAGCACGCGGTGCTGCGCGAACTGGGCCTGGACGAGGCGCACACGGCCTCCTCGCGGGACACCGACTTCGCCCGCCGCTTCCCGGAGGTGGACGTCGTACTGAACTCGCTCGCCGGTGAGTTCGTCGACGCATCCCTCCGACTGCTGCGGCGCGGCGGCCGGTTCGTGGAACTCGGCAAGACCGACCGCCGAGACCCGGCCGATCTGGCCGGCGTCGAGTACCTCCCGTTCGACCTGTTGCTGGACGCCGGACCCGACCGGATCCAGAGCCTGCTGACCGAGGTCGTCGCCCACGCCGAGGCCGGCGAGATCACCGGCCTGCCCACCCGCACCTGGCCGCTCACCGACGCGCGCTCCGCGTTCCGGTTCATGGCCCAGGCCCGGCACACCGGAAAGATCGTGCTCACCGTCGCCCCCTACGCCGACGGCACCGTCCTGATCACCGGCGCGGGCGTGCTGGGCGGCATGCTCGCCCGGCACCTGGTGGCCGAACACGGCGCCCGCGACCTGGTCCTCGCCAGCCGCCGCGGCGCCGACGCCCCCGGCAGCGCCGACCTGGTCGCCGAACTCGGCGCGGCCGGCGCCACCGTCCGCTTCGAGACCTGCGACGTCACCGACCCGGCCGCGCTCGACGCCCTGCTCGACCAGCTCGCGAAGGCCCCGCTGACCGCGGTCGTGCACACCGCCGGCGCCCTGGACGACGGCGTGCTGAGCGAACTCACCGCCGACCGGCTGCCCGACGTGCTGCGCCCCAAGGCCGACGCCGCCTGGCACCTGCACGAACGCACCGCGGGCCAGGGCCTGTCCGCGTTCGTGCTGTTCTCCTCCGCGGCGGCCACCCTCGGCACCCCCGCGCAGGCCAACTACGCCGCCGCCAACGCTTTCCTCGACGCGCTCGCCGAACGGCGCCGCGCCGCCGGCCTGCCCGGCACCGCCGCGGCCTGGGGCCTGTGGGCCGACGCCACCGGCCTCACCCGGCACCTGGACGCCACCGACGTCGCCCGCGCCGGCCGGAACCGCATCGTGCCCATGGCCGCCGCCGAGGGACTGGCCCTGTTCGACGCGGCCACCCGCACCGGCGACGCGGTGACCGTCACCGCCCGCCTGAACCTCGCCACCCCGGCCGCCGCGCACACCCCGCCGCTGCTGCACGGCCTGCTCGCCGCCCCGGCCGCCGCCCGCCCGGCGTCCGACGCGGCGGCCCTGGTGGCGCGGATCACCGCGCTGCCCGTGCCGGAGCGCGCCCCCGCCCTGCTCGACGTCGTCCGCGGCCAGGCAGCCGACGTCCTCGGACACCGCGGAACCGACGCGGTCACGCCCGACCGCGGCTTCAAAGAGCTGGGGTTCGACTCGCTGACCGCCGTCGAACTGCGCAACCGCCTGGGCGTTGCCACCGGCCTGCGGCTGCCCACCACCCTCGTGTTCGACCACCCCAACCCGGCCGCGCTCGCCGACCACCTGCTCGCCGCGCTGCTGCCGACCGAGTCCGACGAGGCGGCCGCCGACCGGATCATCGCCGAACTCGCCCGGGTGGAGACCGCCCTCGGCGGACTGCCGGCCGACGGCACCGACCGGGCCCGCGTCGCCGCGCACCTGCGGGAGCTGGCGGCCCGCTGGGGCACGCAGGAGACCGGCGACGCACCCGAGCGGGCCGCACTGGACGGCGTCACCGCCGACGAACTCTTCGACCTGATCGACCGGGGCATCTCGTGACCCGCGCCGAACGAACCGCACGGGGGTGCACCGATGGCTGACGAGACCAAACTGCTCGACTACCTCAAGCAGGTCACGGGCGATCTGCAGGTCGCCCGGCGCCGGCTGCGCGAGGCCGAGGCCCGCGACCGCGAGCCGATCGCCGTCGTGGGCATGGCCTGCCGCTACCCCGGCGGCGTGGCCTCCCCCGAGGACCTGTGGCGGCTGGTGACCGCCGGGACCGACGCGGTCTCGGCGTTCCCCACCGACCGCGGCTGGGACATGGCCTCGGTCTACGACCCGGACCCCGACCGGCCCGGCACCTCCTACGCCCGTGAGGGCGGATTCCTCGAGACGGCCGGGGACTTCGACGCCGGTTTCTTCGGCATCAGCCCGCGCGAGGCCCTCGCCATGGATCCGCAGCAGCGGCTGGTCCTGGAGACCTCCTGGGAGGCCCTGGAGCGGGCCGGCATCGACCCGGCCGGCCTGCGCGGCAGCGCCACCGGCGTGTTCGTCGGCTTCAGCAGCGAGGACTACTCCGACATCACCGGCCCGGTGGCCACCGAACTGGAGGGGTACGTCGTCACCGGCACCTCGCCCAGCGTGCTCTCCGGCCGGGTCTCCTACACCCTCGGCCTGGAGGGCCCCGCCCTCTCCGTCGACACCGCCTGCTCCTCCTCCCTGGTCGCCCTGCACCTCGCCGTCCGCTCCCTGCGCGCCGGCGAGTGCACGCTGGCGCTCACCGGCGGAGCCACCGTCCTGTCCACGCCCGCCGTGTTCACCGAGTACAGCCGGCAGCGGGCCCTCGCGGCCGACGGCCGCTGCAAGGCGTTCGCCGCGGCCGCGGACGGGTTCGGCTTCGCCGAGGGCGCGGGCATGCTCGTCCTGGAACGGCTCTCGGACGCCCGCCGCAACGGCCACCCCGTGCTGGCCGTCGTACGCGGCACCGCCATCAACCAGGACGGGGCCAGCAGCGGGCTCACCGCACCCAACGGACTCGCCCAGCAACGCGTGATCCGCCAGGCGCTGGCCGACGCCCTGCTGGCCGCAGGCCAGGTCGACGCCGTCGAGGCGCACGGTACGGGCACCCGGCTGGGCGACCCGATCGAGGCGCGGGCGCTGCTCGCCACCTACGGCCAGGAGCGCGAACAGCCGCTGTGGCTGGGCTCGGTGAAGTCCAACATCGGGCACACCCAGGCCGCCGCCGGTGTGGCCGGTGTCATCAAGATGGTGCAGGCCATGCGGCACGGCGTGCTCCCGCGCACGCTGCACGTGGACGGGCCGTCCCCGCACGTCGACTGGACCGCTGGCGCCGTGGAACTGCTCACCGAGCAGCGCCCGTGGCCGCGGACCGAACAGCCCCGCCGCGCGGGCGTGTCGTCCTTCGGCGTGTCCGGCACCAACGCTCACGTCATCCTCGAACAGGCAACCCCGCGGCCCGAACCCGCCGCGGAATCCACGGACCGCACCCTGCCGCTCGTCCCGTGGACGCTGTCGTCCCGCACGGCGGCCGGCCTGAGTGCCCAGGCTGCACGCCTCCTCGCGCACCCGCCCGCGCTCGATGCCGGCCCTTACGACGTGGCCCTCGCGCTCACCAGCACCCGCACGGCCTTCGAGCACCGCGCCGTCGTCCTGGGCGGCGACCGCGACGCGCTGCTGGCCGGCCTGGCCGCCGTCGCGGAGGGCGCCGAGGCGGCCGACGTGATCCGCGGGCGAGCCGTGGGCGAC
>NZ_JAHUXH010000018.1 GCF_019219825.1 Streptomyces sp. TRM70350
CCCCCGCGAATCACGCATCAGCGTCGACAGCGTCTGCGCACCCATGTCGAACTTCATACCGAACCCGCCTCCCCCACACGCGAATTGACTCCACCGTACGTTTCTGCGCTCACCATGTTCGTCCACCACCGATCGCACCTGCAACCGTCTTCCGTCACAACCCAGCTACAGGGCCACGCCGTGACGCCCCTGGCCGCCCCCTGAATCGGGCACCCACCCCAAAGGTCACGATCCGGTCTCACCCTCCACCCCGCCCCTTGCCACCCCGCATGTAATCGATTCCAATCCTCTCTACGCCGACCTATGTAATCGATTCCACAAGGAGGTGGACCGGCGATGGCGAGCATCAAGGACGTCGCTGCCGAGGCGGGCGTCTCCGTCGCCACGGTCTCGCGCGTCCTGAACGACCATCCGTCGGTCAGCGCGGACGCACGCACGCGCGTGCTGGCCGCCGTCGAGACGCTGGGCTACCGCCCGAACGCCGTCGCCCGTTCCCTGCGCACCGACCAGACCCACACCCTCGGCCTGGTCATCAGCGACGTGCTGAACCCGTACTTCACCGAGCTGGCTCGCTCAGTGGAGGAGGAGGCCCGTGCGCTCGGGTACAGCGTGATCATCGGTAACGCCGACGAGCGGCCCGACCTCCAGGACCACCACGTACGGAACCTGCTGGACCGGCGTATCGACGGCCTTCTCGTCTCCCCGACCGACGGCGGCTCGCCGCTGATGCTGGACGCCGTGCGCGCGGGGACGCCGATGGTGTTCGTGGACCGGTGGATCCCGGGTGTGGACGTGCCCGTGGTGCGGGCCGACGGGCGGGCCGCCGTACGGGATCTCGTGGCGCATCTGCACGGGCTCGGGCACCGGCGGCTCGCGATCATCGCGGGACCGGCGGCCACCACGACCGGGCGGGAGCGTGTTGAGGCCTTCAGGGAGGCGCTCAGCGCGTACGGCCTCGACCTCCCCACCGCCTACGTAGGCCAGGGCGACTTCCAGGCCGACAGCGGGCGCCGGGTCACCGAGGGCTTCCTCGATCTGCCCGAGCCGCCCGAGGTCGTCTTCGCGGCCGACAACCTGATGGCGCTCGGCGCGCTGGACGCCGTACGCGCGCGTGGGCTGCGTGTGCCCGACGACATCGCGCTCGCCGCCTTCGACGACATCCGGTGGTTCGTGCACACCGATCCGCCGGTCACCGCCATCGCCCAGCCCACCGGCGAGCTGGGGCGCGCCGCCGTGCGCGCGCTGGTCGACCGGATCGAGGGGCGGCCCGGTGAGTCCGTCACCCTGCCCGCCCGTCTCGTCGTACGGCGTTCGTGCGGCGAGCCCCCCTCAGCCGTACCGCCTCTGTCCCCCGTACGAAGGAGTACGTCGTGAGCGACCCGGACGAGTTGCTGCGTATCGAGGGCATCCGCAAGACCTTCCCCGGCGTGGTCGCGCTCGACGGCGTCGACTTCGATCTGCGCCCGGGTGAGGTGCATGTGCTGCTCGGCGAGAACGGGGCCGGAAAGAGCACGCTCATCAAGATGCTCTCCGGTGCCTACACGCCCGATGCCGGGCGGATCCTGGTGGGTGGTGAGGAGGTGCGCATCCACGGTGCGCAGGACTCCGAGCGGCTCGGGATCGCCACCATCTATCAGGAGTTCAATCTCGTTCCTGATCTGTCCGTCGCCGAGAACATCTTTCTCGGGCGGCAGCCTCGGCGGTTCGGGATGATCGACCGGAAGCGGATGGAGGCCGACGCCGAGACGCTGCTCGCGCGCGTGGGCGTGAACGTGTCCCCACGCGCGCGCGTGCGTGAACTCGGTATCGCCCGGCTCCAGATGGTCGAGATCGCCAAGGCGCTCAGTCTCGACGCGCGCGTGCTCATCATGGACGAGCCGACCGCCGTACTCACCACCGAGGAGGTCGAGAAGCTGTTCGCCATCGTGCGGCAGCTGCGCGCGGACGGTGTCGGGGTCGTGTTCATCACGCATCACCTGGAGGAGATCGCCGCTCTCGGGGATCGCGTGACCGTCATCCGCGACGGGAAGAGCGTCGGGCAGGTGCCCGCCTCCACCGGGGAGGACGAGCTCGTACGGCTCATGGTGGGCCGGTCGATCGAGCAGCAGTATCCGCGGGAGCGGGCCGGTGCCGGGGCGGCGTTGCTGAGCGTCGAGGGGCTCACGCGGGACGGGGTCTTCCATGACGTGAGTTTCGAGGTGCGGGCCGGTGAGGTCGTGGGGATCGCGGGGCTCGTCGGGGCGGGGCGTACGGAGGTCGTACGGGCCGTGTTCGGGGCCGATCCGTACGACAAGGGGACCGTGAAGGTGGCGGGTGCGGCGGTGAAACGCCATGACGTCAACGACGCCATGGCCGCCGGGATCGGGCTCGTGCCCGAGGACCGCAAGGGGCAGGGGCTCGTGCTCGATGCCTCCGTCGAGGAGAACCTCGGGCTGGTCACCCTGCGGAAGGCCACCCGCGCGGGACTCGTCGACCTCAAGGCTCAGCGGGAGGCCGCCGCGCGGATCGCGAGGCAGCTCGGGGTGCGGATGGCCGGGCTCGGGCAGCAGGTGCGGACCCTGTCCGGCGGCAACCAGCAGAAGGTCGTCATCGGCAAGTGGCTGCTCGCCGACACCAAGGTGCTGATCCTCGACGAGCCGACGCGCGGCATCGATGTCGGCGCGAAGGTCGAGATCTACCAGCTCATCAACGAACTGACGGCCGCCGGTGCCGCCGTACTGATGATCTCCAGCGATCTGCCCGAGGTGCTCGGTATGAGCGACCGGGTGCTGGTGATGGCACAGGGGCGGATCGCGGGCGAACTTCCCGCCGAGGAGGCGACCCAGGACGCCGTGATGGCGCTCGCCGTCAGTAACCCCCCTACGGAAGCCGTCAGCAGTCCCCCTACGGATGCCCTCGGCAACCCCACTACGGAAACGGAGGCCTCCCGTGGCCACTGACACGCTCAAGAGTTCCGCGGGCGCGGGTGGCGCCTCCGGCCCCGGCGGGCTGCGCCGGCTGCTGCTCGACAACGGGGCGCTGACCGCGCTCATCGTCCTCGTCGTCGCGCTCTCGGCGCTGTCCGGGGACTTCCTGACCGCCGACAACCTGCTCAACATCGGCGTCCAGGCGGCCGTCACCGCGATCCTCGCCTTCGGTGTCACGTTCGTGATCGTGTCGGCGGGCATCGATCTGTCGGTCGGGTCGGTGGCGGCGCTGTCGGCCACCGTGCTGGCGTGGAGTGCCACCAACGAGGGCGTGCCTGTTGTGGTGGCGGTGGTCCTCGCCGTTGCCACGGGTGTCGCGTGCGGTCTGGTGAACGGTTTTCTGATTTCGTACGGCAAACTGCCGCCGTTCATCGCGACGCTCGCCATGCTGTCCGTGGCGCGCGGGCTGTCGCTGGTCGTCTCGCAGGGCTCGCCGATCGCCTTTCCCGAGTCGGTCTCGCATCTCGGGGACACGCTGGGTGGATGGCTGCCGGTGCCCGTGCTGGTGATGGTGGTCATGGGGCTGATCACGGCGTTCGTGCTGGGACGGACGTACATCGGGCGGTCCATGTACGCGATCGGCGGCAACGAGGAGGCGGCGCGGCTGTCGGGGCTGCGGGTGAAGCGGCAGAAGCTCGCCATCTACGCGCTGTCCGGGCTGTTCGCCGCCGCCGCGGGCATCGTGCTCGCCTCCCGGCTGTCCTCCGCGCAGCCGCAGGCCGCGCAGGGATACGAACTGGACGCCATCGCGGCCGTCGTCATCGGCGGTGCCTCGCTCGCGGGCGGTACCGGCAAGGCGTCCGGGACGCTGATCGGGGCGCTGATCCTGGCGGTGCTGCGCAACGGCCTCAACCTCCTTTCCGTCTCGGCTTTCTGGCAGCAGGTGGTCATCGGTGTGGTGATCGCGCTGGCCGTGCTGCTCGACACCGTGCGGCGCAAGGCGGGGGCTACCCCGGTGGGCGCCGGTGGCGGGGGCGGCAGCAGGGGCAAGCAGGCGGTGACGTACCTTCTTGCCGCCGTGGTCGCGGTGGCGGTCGTGGGGGCGACCTCGCTGCTGCACAGCGGCTCGTCGACTGCCGCGCAGCAGAAGGTGGGGCTGTCGCTGTCCACCCTCAACAACCCCTTCTTCGTGCAGATCCGGGCGGGCGCGGAGGCCGAGGCGAAGAAGCTCGGCGTCGACCTGACCGTGACCGACGCGCAGAACGACGCCTCGCAGCAGGCCAACCAGCTGCAGAACTTCACCAGCGAGGGGCTGTCGTCGATCATCGTCAACCCGGTGGACTCGGACGCGGCGGGTCCGGCGGTGCGGGCCGCCAACCAGGCCGGTATTCCCGTCGTCGGCGTCGACCGGGGCGTCAACAAGGCGAAGACGGCCGCGCTCGTCGCCTCCGACAACGTCGAGGGCGGCAAGCTGGGGGCCGAGGCGCTCGCCGAGAAGCTCGGCGGCCGGGGCACGATCGTGATCCTGCAGGGCCAGGCCGGTACGTCCGCCAGCCGGGAGCGGGGGGCGGGCTTCGCCGTGGGACTGAAGGCCTACCCGGGTATCAAGGTGGTCGCCAAGCAGCCCGCCGACTTCGACCGCACCAAGGGTCTCGACGTGATGACGAACCTCCTCCAGGCGCACCCCGACATCGACGGGGTCTTCGCGGAGAACGACGAGATGGCCCTCGGCGCGATCAAGGCGCTGGGCTCGAAGGCCGGTACGTCGGTGCAGGTGGTCGGTTTCGACGGCACGCCGGACGGGCTGAAGGCGGTCGAGGACGGGACACTGTACGCGTCGGTGGCCCAGCAGCCCACGGAACTCGGCCGGATCGCCGTGGACAACGCCCTGCGGGCCGCGGAGGGCGAGAAGGTGAGCGCGACGGTGAAGGTGCCGGTGAAGGTGGTCACGAAGGAGAACGTGGCCGACTTCGGCGGCTGACGGCCGACGGCTGCCGCTGACGGCTGACCGCCAGCGGCTTCGGCTCCGGCTCCGGCTCCGGCTCCGGCTCCGGCTCCGGCCCCGCGCTCCGGGGCTGGGGTCGGGCTCCAGATCCGGGGCGGGGCTTCGGCTCGGGCTCCGGGGCTGGGGTCGGGCTCCAGATCCGGGGCGGGGCTTCGGCTCGGGCTCCGGGGCTGGGGCCGGGCTCCAGGTCCGGGGCGGGGCTTCGGCTCGGGCTCCGGAGCTGGGGCCGGGCTCCAGATCCCAGGGCGGGGCTTCGGCTCCGGGGCTGGGCTTCGGCTCGGGCTTCGGGTCCCGCTCGGGGCTTCGGGGCCCGGCTTCGGTCGGTGGTCGGCGGCTCACGTCACCTACCAGGTACGGGTATCAAGGAGACGTTCATGTACGACTACGACCTCCTGGTCATCGGGTCGGCCAACGCCGATCTCGTGATCGGGGTCGAGCGGCGGCCGGGGGCCGGGGAGACGGTGCTCGGGTCCGATCTGGCCGTTCATCCGGGCGGCAAGGGCGCCAACCAGGCGGTCGCGGCCGCCCGGTTGGGGGCCCGTACGGCGTTGCTGGCCCGGGTCGGGGACGACGCGTACGGTCGGCTGTTGCTCGACTCGCAGCGGGGCGCCGGGGTGGACACGGTGGGCGTGCTGGTCGGCGGTGCGCCGACCGGCGTGGCCTTGATCACCGTGGACCCGTCCGGCGACAACAGCATCGTGGTGTCACCGGGGGCCAACGGGAAGCTCACGCCCGAGGACGTGCGGGCGGCGGGGAGCCTTTTCCATGCCTCCCGGGTGGTGTCGACGCAGCTGGAGATTCCGCTGGAGACGGTGGTGGAAGCGGTACGGAGTCTGGCGCCCGGCAGCCGGTTCGTGCTGAACCCGTCGCCGCCGCGGCCGTTGCCGCCGGAGGTGCTGGCGGCGTGCGATCCGCTGATCGTGAACGAGCACGAGGCGAGGGTGGTCCTCGGTGACGCGCTGGTCGGCGACGACCCCGCCGACTGGGCGCGGATCCTGCTGGCGCGCGGGCCCCGTTCGGTGGTCGTGACGCTGGGTGCGGAGGGTGCGCTGGTGGCGTCCGCGGACGGTGTGGCCCGGGTGCCGTCCGTGAAGGTGGAGGCCGTCGACACCACCGGCGCGGGCGACGCCTTCACGGCGGCGCTGGCCTGGCGGCTGGGTCAGGGCGACGCGCTGCCGGAGGCGGCGGCGTACGCGGCGCGGGTCGGGGCGGCAGCGGTGACGAAGGCGGGGGCGCAGGAGTCGTACCCGACGCCGGAAGAGGTCGACGCCCTGTGAAGAAGGCCGGGATCCTCAACCGTCATCTCGCCGGGGCGCTGGCCGAGTTGGGGCACCGGGACGAGGTACTGGTGTGTGACGCCGGGATGCCGATCCCGGGCGGGCCGCGCGTCGTCGACCTGGCCTTCCGGGCCGGGGTGCCGTCCTTCGCCGAGGTGCTGGACGGGCTGCTGGCCGAGCTGGTCGTGGAGGGCGCGACCGCGGCGACGGAGGTACGGCGGGCCAACCCGGCGGCGGCCACGCTGCTGGACGGGCGCTTTCCCGAGCTCGACCTCGTACCGCACGAGCGGCTCAAGGAGCTGTCGGGGGGCGCGCGGTTGGTCGTACGCACCGGGGAGGCGTCGCCGTACGCGAATGTGCTGCTGCGCTGCGGGGTGTTCTTCTGAGACGTACCTCTGTCCGAGACGTACCTCTGTCCGAGACGTACCTCTGTCCCGGATGCGGTAGGTGATGGGGCCTCAGCGGCGCAGGGCCGTCTCCCGGTGCATGTGCGACAGCTTCTCGGGGTTGCGCACGGCGTACAGGCCGGTGATGAGGCCGTCGTCGACGCGTACCGCCACGACGGTGTCGAGCGCGCCGTCGAGGTGGAAGATCAACGCCGGGTGGCCGTTGACCTGGGCCCGCCGCAGCGACGGCGCACCCGCGACCCTGCCCAGCCCGGCGGCCAGCAGGCGGGCCACCTTGTCGGCCCCCACGACGGGCCGCGGGACGGCCTGCTTGATTCCGCCACCGTCGCCCAGCAGGACGACATCCGGCGCGAGGATGTCGAGCAAGCCCTGCAGATCGCCCGTCCCGACCGCCCGTTGGAACGCGTCCAGCGCCTCTCGGGTCTGGGCCGGGGAGACGACCCCGCGCGGTCGGCGCGCCGCGACACGGGTCCGTGCCCGGTGCGCGATCTGGCGGACCGCCGCCGGGGTCTTCTCGACGGCCTCGGCGATCTCGTCGTAGCCGAGGTCGAACACCTCGCGCAGCACGAACACCGCCCGCTCGGTGGGCGTGAGTGTCTCCAGCACCAGCAGCATCGCCATCGAGACGCTGTCGGCCAGTTCGACGTCCTCGGCCACGTCCGGGGCGGTCAGCAACGGCTCGGGCAGCCAGGAGCCGACGTAGGACTCCTTGCGGCGGCCGAGCGTGCGGAGCCTGCTCAGCGCCTGGCGGGTGGTGATCCGGACCAGGTACGCCCGCCGGTCCCGTACCGTGCCGAGGTCGACGCCCGCCCAGCGCAGCCAGGTCTCCTGCAGGACGTCCTCCGCGTCGGCGGCCGAGCCGAGCATCTCGTAGGCGACGGTGAACAGCAGGTTGCGGTGGGTGACGAACGCCTCGGTGGCGGCGTCCGTGCGTCCGCCGTCGGCGAGCCGTCCCGCCGTGTCCTGTGTGCGCTCGCTGCCCTCGCTGTTCACCGGCTGCTCCTGACTGTTCGCTCTCGACGGTGTCACACGCACAGGACGCCGGTCCCCGCGGTGGTGTGACATCCGGGGGTGGTGGCGCAGGTCACGCCACCGGCCCGTCACAGGGAGCCGGGCCCAGGCATCTCGTGGTCGTCCGGTGCAACACCACCGAGCCACGAGTGAGGACGACGTCATGGACGCCCGGTTCAACCTGTTCGAGAACGAGATCGCCGCCAAGTTCGCCAAGCGGTTCGCCAACGCCGCCATGGTGGTCCACCAGTCGCCGCTGCCGAGGTCCACACAGGAGCTGGTGTCGCTGCGCGCCAGCCAGATCAACGGCTGCGGCCACTGCATCGACCTGCACACCAAGGAGGCCGCGGCCGCCGGTGAGAGCGCGGTCCGGCTCCACCTGGTCGCCGCCTGGCGCGAGTCCACCGTGTTCACCGAGGCCGAGCGGGCCGCGCTGGCGCTCGCCGAAGAGGGCACCCGGCTCGCCGACGCCCACCACGGCGTGTCCGACGAGACCTGGGCGCAGGTGCGCAAGCACTACGACGACGACCGGATCGCCGCCCTGGTCGCCCTGGTCGCCCTGATCAACGCGGCCAACCGGCTCGCCGTGATCGTGCGCCAGAAGGGCGGTTCCTACGAGCCCGGCATGTACGCCGCCGTCCTCGACTGATCGGCGGACGGCTCCGGCCCGGCCCGGGATCACCCGCGCCGGTGCCGGGCCCCTCTCCCGCTCACGCGATCACGTTCCGCACGAACCTCTGCGCGGTCTCCGCCAGCACCTCCCGCCCGTCCCTCGCCCACAGCCCCTCGTTGAAGAGTTCCACCTCGATCGGCCCGGTGTACCCGGCCGCCTCCACGTACCCCTTCCACTCCCGCATGTCGATCGAGCCGTCGCCGATCTGGCCCCGGCCGGTCAGGACGCCCTCCGGCAACGGGGTCGTCCAGTCGGCGAGCTGGAAGGTGTGGATACGGCCGCCGGCGCCCGCGCGGGCGATCTGCTGCGGGGCCGTGTCGTCCCACCAGATGTGGTACGTGTCCACCGTGACGCCGACCTGGTGCGCGGGGAAGCGTTCCGCGAGGTCGAGGGCCTGCGTGAGGGTGGAGACCACGCAGCGGTCGGCGGCGTACATGGGGTGGAGCGGCTCGATGGCGAGGCGTACGCCGTGCCGCTCCGCGTACGGGCCCAGTTCCGCCAGCGCGTCCGCGATGCGCTCGCGGGCGGCGCGCAGGTCCTTCGAGCCGGGGGGCAGGCCGCCGGAGACCAGGACCAGGGTGTCCGTGCCCAGGGTGGCCGCCTCGTCGACCGCTCGGCGGTTGTCGGCCAGGGCGCGGGCCCGCTCCTGCGGGTCGATCGCCGTGAGGAACCCGCCGCGGCACAACGTCGTCACCGCCAGACCCGCGTCCCGGACCAGCTTCGCGGTCGCCTCCAGGCCGTACGACTGGACCGGCTCACGCCACAGGCCCACGTTGCCGATCCCCAACTGGACGCACGCCTCGACCAGTTCGGGCATGCTCAGCTGCTTCACGGTCATCTGGTTGATGCTGAAACGGTCGAGTGCGGTGCTCACTGCGTCACCCCGTACAGCGCGAGCAGGGTCTTCATCCGCTCCTCCGCCAGCTTCGGGTCGGGAAACAGGCCGAGGCCGTCGGCGAGTTCGTAGGCACGGGCGAGGTGCGGCAGGGAGCGGGCCGACTGCAGGCCGCCGACCATGGTGAAGTGCGTCTGGTGGCCGGCCAGCCAGGCCAGGAGGACGACGCCGGTCTTGTAGAAGCGGGTCGGGGCCTGGAAGAGGTGCCGGGACAGCTCGACGGTGGGGTCGAGCAGCGCGCGGAAACCGCCCACGTCCCCCGTGTCCAGGACCCGTACCGCCTCGGCCGCCAGCGGGCCCAGCGGGTCGAAGATGCCGAGCAGGGCGTGGCTGAAGCCCTGGTCGTCGCCCGCGATCAGCTCGGGGTAGTGGAAGTCGTCGCCGGTGTAGCAGCGGACGCCCTGCGGCAGGCGTCGGCGCAGGGCGATCTCGCGCTGGGCGTCCAGGAGGGAGATCTTGACGCCGTCCACCTTGTCCGGGTGGGCGGCGATGACGTCCAGGAAGGTGTCGGTGGCCGCGTCGAGGTCCGGTGAGCCCCAGTAGCCCTCCAGCGCCGGGTCGAACATCGGGCCGAGCCAGTGCAGGATCACCGGCTCGGACGCCTGGCGCAGCAGATGGCCGTACACCTCCAGGTAGTCGTCGGGACCGCTCGCGGCGGCCGCGAGTGCCCGGGAGGCCATGAGGATCGCCTGGGCGCCGGACTGCTCGACGAGCGCGAGCTGCTCCTCGTAGGCCGCGCGGACCTCCGCGGGGGTGCCCGAGGTGATCTGGTCCGTCCCCACTCCGCAGGCGATACGGCCGCCGACCGCCTTCGCCTCCGCCGCCGACCTGCGGATCAGCTCCGCCGCGGCCGCCCAGTCCAGGCCCATGCCGCGCTGGGCGGTGTCCATCGCCTCGGCGACGCCGAGCCCGTGGGACCACAGATGGCGGCGGAAGGCGAGCGTGGCGTCCCAGTCGATCGCGGCGGGCGAGTCGGGGGTGGTGTCGGCGAACGGGTCGGCGACGACATGGGCCGCGGAGAAGACCGTACGGCAGGAGAAACCCGCGCCGGGGGTGACGGCGAGGGGTTCGGTACGGGGCTCGTAGGTGCGCAGGCCTCCGTGGGCGTCAGGGAGTCGGATGGTCACAGGGAGATCTCCGGTACGTCGATACGGCGGCCCTCGGCCGAGGACTTCAGGCCCAGTTCGGCGAGCTGGACGCCACGGGCGCCGGCGAGCAGGTCCCAGTGGTAGGGGGCGTCGGCGTAGACGTGCCGCAGGAACAGTTCCCACTGGGCCTTGAAACCGTTGTCGAACTCGGCGTTGTCCGGCACCTCCTGCCACTGGTCGCGGAAGGCGTAGGTGGCCGGGATGTCCGGGTTCCACACGGGCTTGGGGGTGGCGCTGCGGTGCTGGACGCGGCAGTTGCGCAGGCCCGCGACCGCCGAGCCCTCGGTGCCGTCCACCTGGAACTCCACCAGTTCGTCGCGGTTGACGCGCACCGCCCAGGAGGAGTTGATCTGCGCGATGGCACCGCCGTCGAGTTCGAAGACGCCGTACGCGGCGTCGTCGGCGGTGGCGTCGTAGGGCTTGCCGTTCTCGTCCCAGCGCTGCGGGATGTGGGTGGTGGCGACGGCCTGGACGGACTTCACCCGGCCGAACAGCTCGTGCAGGACGTACTCCCAGTGCGGGAACATGTCGACGACGATGCCGCCGCCGTCCTCGGCCCGGTAGTTCCAGGAGGGGCGCTGGGCGGGCTGCCAGTCGCCCTCGAAGACCCAGTAGCCGAACTCGCCGCGCACGGACAGGATCCGGCCGAAGAAGCCGCCGTCGATGAGCCGCTTCAGCTTCAGCAGGCCGGGCAGGAACAGCTTGTCCTGGACGACGCCGTGCTTGATGCCCGCGTTCTGCGCGAGGCGGGCCAGCTCCAGGGCGCCGTCGAGCCCCGTGGCCGTCGGCTTCTCGGTGTAGATGTGCTTGCCCGCGGCGATGGCCTTCTTGATGGCCTCCTCGCGGGCGGAGGTGACCTGGGCGTCGAAGTAGAGGTCGACGGTCGGGTCGGCGAGGACGGCGTCGACGTCGGTCGAGACGTGCTCCAGTCCGTGCTGCTCGGCGAGCGCCTTGAGGGCGTACTCGCGGCGGCCGAGCAGGATCGGTTCCGGCCACAGCACGGTGCCGTCGCCGAGGTCGAGGCCGCCCTGCGCACGGAGGGCCAGGATGGAGCGGACGAGGTGCTGGCGATAGCCCATGCGCCCGGTCACGCCGTTCATGGCGATACGCACCGTCTTGCGGTTCACGTGGATCCCTCTCGCTCTGGCTGGTGAAGGTGAGCAGTAATCGGTACAGGAAGCAGTACAGCAAGCGCTTTCTATATGGTCAGAAGCTAGCCTCTGAGCAAGGTTCAGACAAGGGTGTGACCGTCTTGAGTTGTTCGAGGAGGCGAACAACGCGGGCCGGTGGCCTTAAGGTCAACGCGAGTAACGGGGAGGAACAAGGGATGCGCTTCCGGAGGACGACGAGATGACGGTGACCCTGGCGGACGTGGCGGCCCGCGCCCAGGTCTCGCCCGCGACGGTGTCGCGCGTGCTGAACGGGAACTACCCGGTGGCCGCATCCACCCGCGAGCGGGTGCTCAAGGCGGTCGACGAACTGGACTACGTCCTCAACGGCCCCGCGAGCGCGCTCGCCGCGGCCACCTCCGACCTGGTCGGCATCCTGGTGAACGACATCGCCGACCCCTTCTTCGGGATCATGGCGAGCGCGATCCAGTCGGAGATCGGCGGTCCGGGCGGCAGAGCGGGCGGTGAGCGGCTGGCGGTCGTCTGCAACACGGGGGGCTCGCCCGAGCGCGAGCTGACGTACCTGACCCTGCTGCAGCGGCAGCGGGCCGCGGCGGTCGTGCTCACCGGTGGTGCCGTGGAGGACGCCGCGCACGGGGCGGCGGTGTCGGCGAAGCTGCGCAAGCTGACCGAGGCGGGGACGCGGGTGGTGCTGTGCGGGCGGCCGCCGGCGCCGGAGGCGCAGGCGGTGGCGCTGACCTTCGACAACCGGGGCGGCGGACGGCAGCTGACGGAGCACCTGATCGAGCTCGGTCACCGACGGCTCGGCTACATCGCCGGACCGGAGGAACGGACCACCACCCGGCACCGGCTGGAGGGCCACCGGGCCGCGCTGGAGGCGGCGGGGATCCCGGAGGACCCGCGCTGGACGGTCCACGGCCGCTACGACCGCCGGTCCGGCTACGAGGCCACGCTGGAGCTGCTGCGCCGCGATCCGTCCCTCACGGCCGTGGTCGCCGCGAACGACTCCGTGGCGCTGGGCGCGTGTGCCGCGCTGCGGGAGTCGGGGCGGCGTATCCCGGCGGACGTCTCGGTCGCCGGGTTCGACGACCTGCCGTTCAGCATCGACGCGGTGCCCGCGCTGACGACGGTGCGGCTGCCGCTCGCGGAGGCGGGGGCGCGGGCGGGGCGGATCGCGATGGGGCGGGAGGAGCCGCCGCCCGGGGGGATCGCCACGGTGCGCGGGGAGTTGATGGTGCGGGGGTCCACGGGGGTGCCGCGGGGGTGAGGGCGGCAGTTCGAACGTCCCCACCTCACCGATCAGGCGCGTACTGCGCCTCCCCGTTCCCCAGTGACCAGTCGATCGACTCGTTCTCGGTCAGGGTGACGAAGATGTTGCGCGGCTCCGTGCCCGCGTAGTCCTGGGCGAGTTCGGCGATACGGCGGTACAGGGCGCGTTTCTGGGTGGGGGTGCGGCCGGCGCGGAGGGTGATCGTGACGTAGACGATGCCCTCGTCTCGCGGGACGCCCAGGTAGTCGCCGTATCGGAGGGTGCTGGTCGTGCCGTCGTGGGCGGTCAGGATCTGGAAGTGGTCGTCGGGCGGGATACCGAGGGCCTGGATCAGGGCGTCGTGGACGGCTCTGCCGAGGGATTCGAGGCGGGTCGGGTCGGGGGCCAGGGCGTCTATGCGGACGAGGGGCATGACGAATCAACTCCCTGGGAGGGCCGGGCTCCGAGCCTGTACATACTAGTAGTTACAGTCGCCTTCGGCTCGGCCGTCCTTGACCTCAAGCGCGCTTGACGTACGACGCTCGCGCCATGACCGATCGGCCTCACGGTCAGCATGCGGGACATCTCCGACACCATGCCGACCCTGGCCGCGATCGCCCCCTTCGCCTCCGGCCCGGTCCGCATCGAGGACGTGGCAAACACGTGGGTGAAGGAATGCGACCGCCTGGAGGCCTGTGCAGAGAACCTGAGGCGGCTGGGGGTGGAGGTGTCCACCGGCCGGAGCTGCGTGGCCGCCTGCCCGGATGACCGGCCGCCCGCAAGGGTTCGACTGGATCAGGCCGAGTCGTTGAGCAGGCGGGCCAGATGGTCGCGGCCCCCGCCCAGCAGGCCGGGAAGCGGGGCCGCGGCCTCGTACCAGCGCTTCTCGTACTCCCAGCACAGCCAGCCGTCCCAGCCGTGCCGGGAGAGCAGTTCCACCGTCTCGGCGAGCGGGAGGACACCGGCGCCCAGCGGAAGCGGGGTGGTGTCGTCGACCGAGGCGATGTCCTTGACCTGGACATAGCCGAGGTACGGGGAGAGGGCCGCGTAGGTCTCCTGGGGCTGCTCGCCGCCCAGCCAGGTGTGCATCACGTCCCACAGCGCGCCGACCTGGCGGTGGCCGACGAGGCCCAGAATCCGCATCACGTCGGCGCCCGTGCGGTGCGAGTCGTGGGTTTCGAGGAGGATGCGCACCCCCGCGTCGGTGGCGTACTCGGCGGCCGTGCCCAGGCGGCGGGCGGCGGTCGCGTCGGCATCCTGCGGACTCTGCTCCGCCGTACCGCCGGGGAAGACCCGGACGTACGGCGCCCCCAGGTCACGGGCCAGGTCGAGCAGGGCGCGCAGCTCGGCGAGTACCGGCTCGTCGTCGCCCGGCGCGGCCACGCGCGCGTACCCGGCGACACCGAGCAGCTCGACGCCGGACTCCTTGAACCTGGCGGCGGCATCCGCCCGTTCGGCGGCCCCGATGCCGGGATGCACCGGCTCCTCGGGGTGGGCGCGCAGCTCCACACCGTGGTAGCCGTGCTCGGTCGCGAGTCGGAGGACGTCCGGCAGGGGGAGGCCGGGGACACCGAGGGTGGAGAAGGCCAGCTTCATGTACCCAGCTTGCTGCACATGGCCCCTTCCCGTCACTCCGGTGCCCGTAGGTCGACCAGCAGCAGCCGCAGCCGCGCGGTGCCGGGCGCCTCGTCCCGCACGCACATCACGCACCCCACCGGCCGCCCGTCCAGCCCGGCGATCCACACCCGCTCCAGGTGCGGATCGTGGTCCTTGGCGAAGTCGGCGACGATCCGCGCGACCAGGCCTCGTAGTCGGTGTTCCAGCCGTACTCGGCGGCGTACAGCGCGGCGTTGCGCTGCACGATCCAGCCCAGGTCGCCGGGGCCGGGCTCGCGCAGCACCACGTCCTCGGGGTGCGGTGTCCGGTCGGCGCCCAGGACCGCCCGTACCGCGCGCAGCGCCTCCGCGAGCCGCCCCCGCTCCTCGGGCGGCACGTGGGCCGGCAGCGCCCCGACCGTCTCGCGCGCCCGTTCGTCGAGCAGGTCGGCGGCGTCAGGTTTCCATGGGGGTCGAGCCCAGGCCGCTGCCGCTCCCTCGTCCATGCCCGCGCCTACTGCGCGCTGGCCCGCCGGTAGACGCACACCTGGGCGCCCGTCTTCGAGGCGGTCGTCGAGACCAGCTCGAACGCGGTCTTCGTACCGTCGTCCGGGAAGATCGACTTCCCGCCGCCGAGCATCACCGGCATCACGATCAGCCGCAGCTCGTCCACCAGTCCTTCGCTCAGCAGTGTCCGGGCGAGCGTCGGGCTGCCCATGACCAGCAGGTTCCCGCCCTCGGACTCGCGCAGCCTGCGCAGCTCGGCGACGGCCTCGGTGGCCGGGACGCGGGTGGTGTTGTCCCAGGCCTTGAGGTCCTCGTCCCCGAGGGTGCCGGTGACGACGTACTTCCGGATGGAGTTCATCCGGTCGGCGAACGGATCCCCCGCCCGCTCCGGCCACGCCCCGGCCATCGTCTGCCAGGTCCGCCGCCCGAACAGCAGCGCCTCGGCCTCGTCCAGCGCCGCGTCGAAGGCCCCGCCGGCGATCTCCGGGTCGAAGAAGGGGTGCGACCAGCCGCCGTGGGCGAAGCCGCCGTCGGTGTCCTCCTGGGGGCCGCCGGGCGCCTGGACGACGCCGTCGAGGCTGAGGAACTCGGTGATGACGATGCGCATGCTGCTGCTCCTGCTGTCCGGGTCGGTCACGTTCAACTGCACTGAAGACTGCGGGCCCACCCGAAAATCATCGCTCCGCGGACGGTCATTTCACTTCCGGCGCCCGCCCCTGAGTCCACACCGGCCGCACCGCCATCCGGCTGAACCGCCAGCCGCCCGGCGTACGCCGCACCTCGGCGTCGAATCGCCCGCCGACGGTGAACAGGCTTCCGTCATCGTGTACATGGGTCATGTGGGCGTTCCAGGAAGCGTCGGCCCGGTCGCCCTCGACGTCGACGAGGATCCCGGACGCCATGTGCTGCGTCCGCACGAACCGCCCGACCGCCTCCTCCGAGAGCCGCCCGACCGCGTCCACGCCGTCGGCTGTGCCGACGGGTGTCTCCATCCGTACGTCATCGGTGGCGAGGTCGCGCATCCAGCCGACAGCGAAGTCGCGGGCGTCGAGGGCGCGGAAGAGGCGGTGGACGAGAGCCTGGATCTCCAGGGACACGTGGTGATCGGTCATGACGCGAGCGTCGTACGTCAAGTGCGCTTGAGGTCAAGAGCGTCGGCGTCGCCGCTGCCCGAAGGCGTCTGTGACGGGCATCGGCGCCTCCTGGGCCACCGGGCCCTGGGCAGACTGGCTGAACATCCCTCGTCACGCCCTCTCCGCACTTGGCGAAGTAGCCGTACACCGTTTCCCAGGGCGGGAAGTCATGCGGCAGGTAGCGCCGCCGCACCGGCGTGCATGTCCGATGTTCAGCGCATACCGGCGCCGCTCGGCCCGCCACACACTGAGCACCGGTTCGATCAACTCCCGGCGGGCATCGCACACATCACTCCGATACGGACGACGTTCGGCCGTGACCCGGACGTACCGCCGACCAGGGGCGTGCGCCCAGGCGTGCAACGCGACCAGCAGGAGCACGTGCTTTTTGAGGTGGATTTCGCCCGGCTGCGCCGGAAGGGCCTGCGGGTGTTCGCTTCGGCTTGGTGCGGCAACACGAGTTCGCAGCGCTGACTGCCTGACCGGCCACCGGAGCTTGTTCGCCGTCCCCGTTTCACGTGCGGCGCAGTGCCATGAAGTAAGCGGGAACCTCAGCGCGCCGACCAGTGGGCAGTGTGTAGGTGGTGTGGACGGTGGTGTCGGATTCGGCGAGAACGATGAACTCGTCCGTGCCCAGGAGGGCAACTGCCTCGTCACGATTGACGCTACCAGGGCGGACACCGGTGTCGAGGACCCGGGTGAGGGCGGAGGGGGAGAACCGTATTCTGTCACGAGGTCATGCAGGTAGTCCTCAGCGCCTGGAGCCAGTTCGACGAAGGCGAGGATTCCGTTGGCACCCAACAGGGTGCGCGAAGAGGCCGTGAAGGCGGGACGGTGCTCCGGCCGGATCTGGTGAAGGACGGTGCGCATGTGAGTACTGGCGTCACCTAGCTTTTCGTGCAGAGCGTTCACGGCTGAGGTGTCGAGCAGATCGAGCACCAGGTGGGCGTGGTCGGGATCGTGGGCACGCGCGGTCTTGATGGCGGAGGCGGAAACGTCGGTCCCGATGACCTGCTTGTGGTGCTGGGCGAGGTAGCGGGTCTGGGTCCCGTTGCCGCAACCGATGTCGATCAGTGCCTGCTCGGGGTCGAGGTACGGTGCGAAGTGCGGCAGGTCCCGGGCACTGGCGAACTCCGGGTCGCAGTCCCACAGCGACGATTGCCCCTTGGCCACTGTTTCGGCCCAGTAAGTCTCCCAACTGCCGGCGTAGCTGGGCATGTCGGTGTCCCTGTGCGGCTCCTCCCTGACTGTCGGAGCGCGTGGTTCTGGTGTTCGGTGACGGGTGGATGGCGACTTCGCGCGCCGAGATGACGACGCAGCGAGCTGAGGCCCAGAGGTGTCCGGTATGCGCCACGATCTACGACTGCAGGCAGCAGCGGGTGGCGCACGCGGGAACGGCCTTTTGCACGTGCCGCTTCGTCGAGGTCGCGCTGCAGTGACTTCATGCGTTTGCCGCATCCGCGGTCGCGACGTCGTTCACGGGTTCGGTCTCACGCGGCCGGTCGTTGCCGAGCGCCTTGATCCGGGAGCGGTCCGATCCTCGCCGGCGGGCATCCGGCTGACCGGAACGGCCCTGGTCGTGGGACGGCAGGAGTGCCTCGAAGATGAATGGATCTTGCATGATGCACACTCTGGAGACCTTTGTCGTAGGGGGTGGCCGAGGCAACCTGGGACGCGGCGAAGTTCACCCGCGCGGACGCGGTGTTTCCGCTTGTCCTCCGCTCGGTGTCGGCCACCGAGGGGCTGTGCCGAAGACGGACAGACGGCCTCGGCGGGCCGAACGTGATCGCATGAAGTGGGGCACCTGGCACCGCGCAGTTCGCACGGGTCCAACGGTCCCGCACGGGCGCGGTGACTATCCATTACAGCGCCGTACAGAGCCGAAAGAGAAGCTGCGTTGGGCGCCGGACACGTGAACGCGTTGAACGGCTTCGGACGTGGACTGTGGAACGTTCCGGCAGACCGTTGCCTTGAGGTAGGGGGTGTCGTCTGCCGGGTAGGTATTCCCGTACTAATCAGGCGGTAAGAGATTTCCTTCGAGGAAGCGGACGTTGGCCAACGGCGTTCACCGGGTCAGACGTCCGTGGTCCAAGCACGTGCGCACTGCTGGAACACTCGGTTCCGTTACGTCGGAGAGCAGATGTCCCGTAAGCAGCCCAATCGACGACTCGCCGCCCTTCTCGCCGAAGCCGACTGGAATGGGGCCCAACTGGCCAGGGCTGTGAACGCGTTGGGAAGCCAGCAGGGTTACCTGCTTCGTTACGACCGTACAGCGGTCGCGCACTGGTTGAAGGGATCACGCCCCCGTCGCCCAGTGGCCGAACTGGTGGGCCAGGCGCTGAGCCGCAGATGCGGTCGGCTGATCACTGCCGAGGACACCGGACTCGTGGCTGCCCCCGACGAACGGCGACACGGCGCCCGTGACTCCGTGCCGCCGCCACAGGAGGAGCCAGACCCCGTACGGCGCCTCGTCCGGATGTGCAGGGCGGAAGTCGATCCCGAACAACGTGTCTTCCTGACCCAGACCGTGTTCGACCTGTCGGGCGCGTCCGTGCCCGCGTGCCACATCCGCTCGCGTACCCGCGGCTCTCCCGTGGGACGCCCGGTCCTTCGCGCAGATCTGGCACTACTGGGAGCTGCCACACGGCTCTTCGCGGCCAGCGTCGACGCGCACGGCGGCAACTACGCACGGAGCGCGCTCGCAGCCTATCTCGCCGACGACGGCATGGCCTTCATGTCCGGACCGGCGCCGGACGAGCTGCACCGGCAGGTCCTGACGGCATGCGCCCAACTGACCCACTTGCTCGCCGCCATGACCGCGGACGCCGGGCATCAGGGGCTCGCCCAGCGCTACTACAGCACCAGCCTCGGTCTGGCGCATGCAGCTGGTGATCGGTTGACGTGTGCCATCGTCCTGCGGGCTCTGAGCACCCAGGCCGTACACCTTGGCCATATCCGGCAGGCGGCAGATCTCGCCGCGGCGGCCGCCAGACAGGCGCCCCCCGGCGCACCTGCGGCAATCCGTGCATACGTGCTGAGCCAGCGCGCCCTGACCCGCGCCCTACTGCGCGATTCCCGTCGGGCAGACGCCGATCTCGCCGCCGCCGAGGACGCTCTCCGGCAGTCGTCCGGCGATGCAGGGGCGTTCACGTCCTACCCGGCTGCGGCCTTCGCGTACCAGCGGGGCCAGGCCCTGTACGCCCTGGGGCGGCGCGACCAGGCAATCGCCGCTTTCCAAGACGCGGTGCACGGGCGATCCCCGAGAGAGCGCCGGCCGGCGGCGCTCACCCAGTCGCGTCTCGCGCACCTCCTGCTCGAAGCCGGGCACCTTGAGGAGGCGTGCAGCCATTGGCACCACTTCCTCGACCTCTACCCTCTGCTGCGCTCCGCTCAGGCGGATCGTGCCCTCGCCGGCCTCATCCACGCCCTCAGCGCGTTCCCACGCCACCCACAAGCGGTCGGCTTGTGCGAGCAGGCCCGTGGTCTCATGGCGCTGGCCAGAAGTCCTCTGCACGGCTCATAAGCGTCACTGCGCACCATCAATCCAAAAGGTGCCGTCACAAGCGGGTCCGGCCTCGCTGGAGCGGCTGATTCCTTGCTGCTCCCGAAGGGGAGCCGATGGGACCTGAGGCGACAGTGACCTCCGAAGGCGCACTGTCTGCCTCCCCTCACCGAAGGGGCGGCGACCTCATTCGGGCCCGTTCAACGCGTTCACAGCACGAGTGCTCAACGGCAGTTAGGCCTTGGCCGGTTGCGGTTAGCCGTTGATGTGCCCCCGGTGCTGACAAGCAGCACCTCGGCGGTGCCTGTCACGGTCGTGAGGCACGGCTGCTGGCGGCGCCGACCAGCGGGGCGCGCAACGGCGTCGTCTCCCTGTGTCGAAAACCGTTCCGAACTCGAACCCGAAACACCAGAGGAGCGCCATGACTGTCCTTTGTTGCCCTGCGGTAAGCGTTCCCGAGCACACCATCACCATGGAGGACACCCTGCACCTCGCGGAGCGTCTGCACAGTGACCACGGTCAGCTGCCCCTTGCGCTGAAACTCATCTCCAACACGGGTGTGCGCACGCGACATCTGATCCAGCCCCTTGAGCGCACCCTTCGTCACCCGGGCGTCGAGGAGCGCACCAAGGTCTACGTGCGTGAGGCGAAGGTCCGTATCCCTGCAGTGGTCGACCGGGCCCTGAACAACGCGGGAGTCACGGCGGCAGACATCGACGCCATCGTCTTCGTGTCCTGCACCGCGTTCACCATGCCGTCGCTCACCGCGTGGATGATCAACGAGTTGGGCTTTCGACATGACACGTGCCAGATTCCGATCGCACAGCTCGGTTGTGCGGCCGGAGGTGCGGCGATCAATCGCGCCCATGACTTCTGCGCGTCCCACGCCAGCTCCAACGTTCTGATTGTCTCCTGCGAGTTCTGCTCGCTGTGCTACCAGCCCGACGACCTGGAGGTGGGCAACCTGCTGTCGAACGGCCTTTTCGGCGACGCGGTCGCCGCCGCCGTGGTCAAGTCGCACTCCGCACATGGCCTGCGCCTGGACGCCAACGGCTCCCGGCTGGTCCCGGACACCGAGGACTGGATCTCCTACGCCGTTAAAGACACCGGGTTCCACTTCCGTCTCGACCGCCGGGTGCCCCGCACGATGGAGCAACTCGCGCCCGCCCTGCGGGACGTGGCAGCCGCTCACGGCTGGAACGCCTCGGCACTCGACTTCTACGTCATTCACGCCGGCGGCCCGCGCATCCTCGACGACCTGTCCCACTTCCTGGGCGTGCCGTCGGACCTCCTTTCCTTCAGCCGCGCCACGCTCACGCACCGCGGCAACATCGCCTCCGCAGTCGTCCTGGACGTGCTCCGGCGGCTGATCACCTCGGGAACCCTGCGACCCGGGCACCGCGGCATCGTCGCCGGGTTCGGGCCCGGAATCACCGCCGAGATCAGCATCGGCACCTGGCTGGGCGACGACAGCAGGCTTGTGGACGGCGGATCGGCATCCGCCTCCAGCGACGAACGAACCCCCGCGACCACCGTCAAGAGGAGCGCTACGGCATGAGCACCCCGACCGTCACACCCCCCACGCACTTCACCTTCGCCGACGGCCTGCGCGTCCACCGCATGGGTTACGGCGCCATGCATCTGACCGGCCCCGGCATGTGGGGGCCGCCCGCCGATCCGGACAACGCGCTGGCGGTCCTGCAACGCGCCGTGGAACTCGGCATCGACTTCATCGACACGGCGGACTCCTACGGGCCCGGTTACAACGAGGACCTCATCCGCGCCGCGCTGCACCCCTACCCGGAGGGGCTGGTCATCGCCACGAAGGGCGGGATGCTGCGCAGCGGACCCGACGACTGGGTCAGGGCGGGGAACCGCTCCCCGTACATCGTCGCACTCGGGCAGCCCGCATACCTGCGCCAGCAGGTCGAGGTGAGCCTTCTCCGTCTGGGCTTGGACCGCATCGACCTCTACATGCTGCATCGCATCGACGACGCGGTACCGCTGGAGGACCAGCTCGGAACGCTCGCCGACCTGCGGAGGGAGGGAAAGATCCGTCACATCGGGCTCTCGGGCCAGCCCGAGGTGACCGTGCAGCAGCTGGAACAGGCACGGCGGATCACCGAGATAGCCGCGGTGGAGAACCTGTACAACATCGCGGACCGCGCGGGCGAAGACGTCCTCGACTACGCGGAGAGGCACCGCATCGCCTTCATTCCCTGGTTCCCGCTGGGGCACGGCGATCTGGTCGGCCCGGACGGCGTCCTCACCGCCGTGGCCGGGCGCTACGGTGCCACCGGAGCCCAACTCGGTCTGGCCTGGCTTCTGCACCGCTCCCCGAACACCTTGCTGATACCCGGGACGACTTCCGTGTCCCACCTCGAGGAGAACGTCGCGGCGGCTGACCTCCAGCTCAGTGACGCGGAGTGGACCGAGATCGAGAAGCTGTGTGCCAAGGCCGTGCCCTGGCGTCCCGGCGCGCAGGGGGCCACCCGATGACCGCCCTTGTGCCCTCCGGGTCCGCTTCCGTCCACCCGCACGTACGCATCCTGGAAGCCGTCTACGCCGACCTGCTGCGCCTGGCGGATTTCGCGGCGCCGGACATCGTCCTCCACCCGGCGCACCGGGGTACCGACGACGGCCGGGTGCTCCGGGGGAAGGACGCCGTCCTGGCCCATGAGCGCAACCTCGTCCGGGCCACTGACGGCACCCTCGTGATGGACACCGACCATATCGTCGCGAACGGCTATTTCGGTGCCGTTCTCGGCACGCTGCGGGCCTCCCGCCCCCGAACCTTCGCCATGCCCTTCTGCGGGCTCTGGCGGTTCGCCGACGGACTGATCATCGAACACTGGGAGAACGCCCATGCCCCTCACGCGCTCCAGCAGTTCCTCGCACCGCCCCACCCGGCCGACACCCAAGGATGAGACGTCAGTCCGTGCCGGTATGGCCGGCACCGGTCGCCCTGGCCGACATCCGGTTTCACGAGGCGGGGAACGGCTCGTCTCCTTCCTCTCGGGGTTCGGAACACCCGCGGCGACCGCCTGGGAACCGAACCTGACGGCTCGTGAACTACTGATGGCCGTCTACCAGATGCCAGGTTCCGGCCAGGCCGGCCAGACCTCGCTTCGGCCGGGTACGGCGCGGTGAAGGCGATCCGCGCACGTCGGGTGCTGGCCGCTGTCGCTCCGGAGTTCCGGGGGAGACTGCTGGTGCCGGGAGACAGCGACTACGACAAGCAGCGCACCGTCTGGAACGCCATGGTGGACCGCCGGCCCGCGGCGATCGCTGTGTGCACCTCGACCCTCGATGTGGTCCGCGCCGTAAACGCCGCCCGGGCGGAAGGTCTGCCCGTGTCGGTGCGCGGCGGGGGACATTCCGTCTCGGGCCAGGCGCTGTGCGAGGGCGGCCTCACCATCGACCTTTCCGGTATGCGCCGGGTGACAGTGCGCGCCGGCCAGGGCCTGGTCGAGGCCGAGGGCGGCTGCCGCCTCGCCGACCTGGACCGGGCCACCGCCGCACACGGCCTGGCGGTGCCGGCCGGAACGGTGTCCGAGACGGGGCTGGGCGGCCTGGCGCTCGGCGGCGGTACCGGCTGGCTGACCCGCTCCTTCGGGCTGACCTGTGACAACTTCGTGGCTTGCGAAGTGGTACTCGCCGACGGCCGGGTGGTCGAAGCCTCCTCCACCGAGCGAGCGGACCTGTTCTGGGCGCTGCGGGGCGGGGGCGGCAATTTCGGGATCGTCACCCGGTTCACGCTCCGAGCGCACCGATTCGGTCCCGGCATGCTTGTGGCCGTGTCCCTGTACCGGCCGGAGGAGGCATACGAGGCGCTGGCCGCATACGCGGACCTCGCCCCGGGACTGCCCAGGACGATCGGCTGGCACGCGTCACTGAAGAAGCGGTTGCCGCCCTATCCCTTCGTGCCCGCCGATCGCGTGGGCGAGCCCGGGCTGCTGCTGATCGCCATGTGGCTCGGCGACGCCGACGACCCCGCGGCGGCGCAGTTGCGGCGCCTCACCCAGGTGGGCAGACCCTGGGCACGGGAATGCCTCGTGTTGCCGTTCGCGGACGGTGTGCAGCGGCTGATGGACGCCGAGTTTCCCGATGGAAGGCGCTACTACACCAAGGAGGCGCATCTTCGGGGACTCGACGAAGAGGCAATAGGGGAGATAGTGCGTTTCTGGGCAGAGATGCCGATGTGCGGGGAGATCGTGCTTCTGGGCCTCGGCGGGGCGCTGTGCGACGTGCCCGAGTCGGACAGCGCCTTCTCCCACCGTGAGTGTCCGTGGTGGCTGGAGTTCCTGTTGCACTGGCAGGACCCGCGGTGGGACGCCCCGTACGCACAACAAGCCCGCGAAGCCGTCGGCCGGCTCGGGGCATGCGTGGCGCCGGGCACCTACTTGAACATGCGCAACGCCGACGAAGGCGACGACGTCCGGGCGCTGACCGAAGCGTACGGAGGGCCGGAGAAGTACGCCCGGCTGCGGCAGGTGAAGTCCCGCTACGACCCGGGAAACAACCTCCGGTCCAACTGGAACATCCCACCGGCCGATCCCGGCACAAAGCCTGGCAAACCGCTACGGCGAGCCGCCGACCAGGATGAGGAGGACACATGGCCGGACTGAAAGATGTGCCCGCGCGACTGACGGGCAAAGTGGCGGTGGTCACCGGTGCTTCAAAAGGCATCGGTGCGGCGATCGCGGTGCGGCTGGCCGCGGAGGGTGCCGCGGTGGCCGTCAACCACTCCTCGGACCGTCCCGACAGCAAGCAGGCCGCCGACCGGGTCATCGAGTCGATCCGCTCCTCGGGTGGCGTCGCCCGCGCCGTACGCGCCGACGTGACCGACGCCTCACGGATCGCCCTTTTCGAGGAGACCGTACGTCTCCTCGGACCGCCCGACGTGCTCGTGAACAATGCGGGGATCTACTCCTTCACTCCTGTCGAGAACCTGAGTGAGGAGGAGGCGCGTCGGCACTTCGACACGAACGTCCTGGGCCCGGTCCTCCTGACGCAGGCGGCGCTGCGGTACTTCCCCTGCCGTGGTGGCACCGTCATCAACATCGGTTCCATCTGGGGACAGTCCGGTACTCCGCGGACCTGCGCGTATTCCGCGAGCAAGGCGGCGGTCGAAGCGCTCACCCGGGTCCTGGCCGCTGAACTCGGGCCGCGCGGCATACGCGTCAACTGCGTGGCGCCGGGCTTCACGGAGACCGAGGGCACGCACGCGCTCGGTCTCCCCGGAACGCGCCTGCATGATCGTCTGCTGACCGACACGCCACTGGGACGCGGTGGTCATCCTGAAGACATCGTGCCTGTCGTCGCCTTCCTGGCCTCGGACGAGGCCGCCTGGATCACCGGCGAAACGATCAGGTGCTCCGGTGGCCTGCGCTGAGTTGCCCCGTCCCCTTTCACCTCCTTGTCTGTGAGAGGGGACGGTCCCGGACGTACCGCCGACCAGGGGCGTGCGCCCAGGCGTGAAGCGCGACCAGCAGGAGCACGCTCTACTGGCGTCTTGGGATGAGACAGGCGCAAGCTGCATTCCGCCTCAGCTGCCACCCCACAGAGCAACCCGAGTCGGGTGCCGCTCGTCCCATGCGCACAGCTGCCGGATGAGTCTCCGCGATGCGGTGTCGGCCCTCGGTGCTGGCCGCGAGCGCCGACCACCCTCTCCGCCGCACCACGGCCGGCAGCCCACCGCCATCGGCGCGCCCCCTCCCATGCGCCGATGGCGGCGCGCTCGCCGGGACGGGCTGTGCGTCCCCTTGACCGGCAGAAACTTCCCGGATATTGGTGACTCCTTGGAAGTTTCCTTCAGCGATCTCCTCCGGAAGGAGCGCACCGTGCACCACGCCGGCACGAAAAGCGCAGGAAACACCGCTTCCTCCCCCTCCAGACGCACGCTCCTCGCCGCCACCGCGGGCGTCACCGCGGCCCTGACGATCGGGCCGACCACCGCCCACGCCGACGACGACGAACGCCTCCGGAAGCTCATCTCCCGGATGACCCTGGAGGAGAAGGTCGGCCAGCTCTTCGTCTCCCGGGTCTACGGCCACTCCGCCACCGCACCCGACCAGGCCGACATCGACGCCAACCTCAGGGAGCTCGGCGTGCGCACGGCCGCCGAGCTGCTCGCCACGTACCGCCTCGGCGGCGTCATCTACTTCACCTGGGCGCACAACACCCGCACCCCGCACCAGATCGCGGACCTGTCGAACGGCATCCAGAAGGCCTCCCTCGACCTCCCGCGCGGACTGCCCGTGCTGATCTCCACGGACCAGGAGCACGGCATAGTCGCCCGCGTGGGCAGGCCCGCGACGCTGTTCCCGGGCGCGATGGCGGTCGGCGCCGGCGGCTCGCGCTCCGACGCCCGCACCCTCGGCCGGATCGCGGGGGAGGAACTGCGCGCGCTGGGCATCCGTCAGGACTACTCCCCCGTCGCCGACGTGAACGTCAACCCGGCCAACCCGGTCATCGGCGTACGGTCCTTCGGCGCCGACCCGGACGCGGTGGCCGGGCTGGTCGCGGCGGAGGTCGCCGGGTACCAGCGCGCGAAGGTCGCCGCGACCGCCAAGCACTTCCCCGGGCACGGTGACACCGAGGTCGACAGCCACTACGGCTTCCCGGTCATCGAGCACACCCGGGAGCAGTGGGAGACGCTCGACGCTCCCCCGTTCCGGGCGGCGATCAGGGCCGGTATCGACTCGATCATGACCGCGCACATCATGGTCCCGGCGCTGGACCCCTCCGGCGACCCGGCCACCCTCTCCCGCCCGATCCTCACCGGCATCCTGCGCGAGGAGCTGGGCTACGACGGGGTCGTGGTCACCGACTCCCTCGGCATGGAGGGCGTCCGCACCAAGTACGGCGACGACCGGGTGCCGGTGCTGGCGCTGAAGGCGGGCGTGGACCAGCTCCTCAACCCGCCCAAGCTGGACATCGCCTGGAACGCGGTCCTGAAGGCCGTACAGGACGGCGAACTCACCGAGGAACGGCTCGACGCGTCGATCCTGCGGGTGCTGCGGCTCAAGGCCAGGCTGGGGCTGTTCGAGGAGCCCTACGTCAGCGCGCGGGGCGTGGACCGCACCGTCGGCACCAGGCCGCACCTCGCCGCGGCCGACCGGATCGCCGAGCGGACGACGACCCTGCTCGTCAACGAGGGCGGGCTGCTGCCGCTGTCCCGGCGCGAGCACCCCAGGCTGCTCGTGGTCGGCGCCGACCCGGCCTCGCCGTCCGGCACGACGGGCCCGCCCACCGGCGTCCTCGCGACCGCGCTCACCGAACTCGGCTTCACGGCGACGGCGCTGCCCACCGGCACGGCCCCGTCCCCGGCGACCGTCGACCGGGCCGTCGCGGCGGCCCAGGACGCGGACGCGGTGGTCGTGGGGACGTACAACGTCACGGCGAGCAGCTCGCAGAAGACGCTGGTCGAGCGGTTGCTGGCGACCGGGAGGCCGGTGGTCGCGGTGGCCGTCCGCAATCCGTACGACGTGGCCCAGCTGCCGGGTGTGCGCGCTTACCTGGCGTCCTACTCCTGGACGGACGTGGAGCTGCGGGCGGCGGCCCGGGTCATCGCCGGGAAGGTTCGGCCGCGCGGAAAGCTGCCGGTGCCGGTGCAGCAGGCGGACGATCCGGCGCGGGTGCTGTATCCGCTCGGGCACGGGTTGTCGTACTAGGCATCGATCGGACGTAGGGTGCGGTACGCCGCGCTCCCGGCGCACCACCCCCAAACGGGCGCAAAGCGCGCTGCGTGTCTGGCGTGTGCCCGCTGTGGCGGGTCACGCTGGACGGGGGTGGGGGGATGACCATGCGCGGGAGACGGTGTGCCGGGGTGGTGCTGGCGGCGCTGCTGATGGGCTGTCAGGCCCCGGCGGCGGAGGGCGGCCCGGGCCCCGGCCTGTCACCCGCGCCGACCGGGGCCTCGGGGTTCGGGGCGGTGTTCCTGGCGGTCGACGAGTGCAGTTCGTTCGGTACGACGAGCTTCACCGAGGTGCCCTGCTCCGGCGAACGGGCGGCCGCGCGGGTCGTGGCGCGCTACGACGGCCGGGTGGACGACGGGCCGACGTGCCCGGCGACCACGGACTTCGTGCTGCACATCAGCGAACAGCGCCCCTCTGACGACGAGGACGGCGACGGCGCCGTCCCCCAGGGGTACGCCTGTATGCGCAACCTCCAGCCGCCGCATCCCGGCGACCCGGGCGGCGGGGGCGGCCCGCGCACCATCGTCGGGGACTGCGTGTACGACGCCGGGGGCGGAAAGGTGCGGGAGACGGCGTGCGACGGCTCGGGCCGGGAGCGGCCGGAGTACAGGGTGACAAAAGCGGTTGGCGCCCGAGCCGACTGCCCGGCGACCACCGCCCTGTACGTCCAGCTGGGCGGCGCCGACCCGGTGGGCTGCGCCCGCCCGGTGTGACCGACGGACGGGCGCAGCACTGGTGTCACGGACGCAGGGTGCGCTCCGCGCCCCGCTTGTCGAGCCGGGAGTCGTACTTGGCCAGCGGCTTGGCGGCGGCCGGGTTGGCCTCGACGGTGGCGGACGCGACGCCCGCCCACTTCAGGATCCTGGCGGTGGCCAGCGCCTTCTGCTTCTCCGGGAGACCGGCCACGTTGGCGCCGTGGTTGGCGCCGGGGGCGGTGAAGACGTACGAGTCGCGCGCGCCCTTGCCGAGGCGGAACGGCTCGGCGCCCCACGGGTCGTTCTCGCCGTAGACGAACAGCATGTGCCGCGCGTTGTGGCGCACCCAGCTGTCGACGTCCCGCATCGCCCACGGCTGGAACTTCATCTCGATGTCACGCGGGACGAAGGAGCGCGGCGGGAGGTAGCCGTACCGGATGTACTTCTTCTCGATGTGCGGGAAGACGATCGTCGGCGCGCCCAGCTGCGTACCCGCCTGGTAGTAGTACGGCGTGTACGGCGCCAGGCCCTGGTCGGTGTAGAAGGAGAACCCGGCGACCGTGTCGATGGAGTTCCAGATCTCGTCGTCGGTCGCGTTCTTCGCGTCGGCCGGGATGGTGTCGCAGTCGGACAGCAGGCTGTACTGCCAGAAGCCCCAGACGTAGTCGAGGACGGTCGCCTCGTACGCCTTGTCCAGGCTGCCGACGGTGTTGAAGGTGTAGCCGTTGTCGGCCGCGAACGCCTGGTACCGCTCCTCCAGCGGTTCCCGGCGCACCAGCGCCTCGCGCTGCACGCCGTTCAGCCGGTCCCGGCACTCCTTGGTGCCGACGTTCGCGAAGAACTCGTCGTACGCCGAGTCCTCCTTGTTCACCACGTCGTTGGGGGCGACGTACGCGACGACGCCGTCCATGTCACGGGGGTAGAAACGCTCGTAGTACGTGGCGGTCATGCCGCCCTTCGAACCGCCCGTGGAAATCCACTTCTTGGAGTAGACCGGCTTCAGCGCCTTGAAGATGCGGTGCTGGTCGCTGGCGGCCTGCCAGATGTCCAGCTTGGTCCAGTCGGCCGGGCTGGGCCGGGACGGCGTGAAGAAGCGGTACTCCATGGAGACCTGGTTGCCGTCCACGATCTGGGTCGGCTCGCGGCGGCTGGGGTTGGTGGAGACGTGGTAGCCACTGGTGTGGAAGACCGTCGGCCGCGAGACGTCCTTGTGCAGCACGGTGACGCGCTGCTGGAACGTGCCCCTGGAGGGCCTGCGGTGGTCGACCGGCTGCGTGTAGGTGAGCACGAAGAAGCGGTACCCGGGGTACGGCTTCTCCTCGACGAGGCTCATGCCGGGTATGGAGAGCAGCCGATCCTTGATGTCGGTGGCCTCCGGCTGGGCGGCGGTGGCCGCCCCCGCCGTGCTCAGCGTGCCTATGAGCACGGTGAGCGCGAGCAGCCATCTGAGCGCCTTGCGCATGCACCCTCCCTGTGAGAACAGATGTGCGCCGGAAGCTATCGGAGCAACACACCTGTGCACCAGGGTGGTTGACGAATCAGCAGGTCACGTCAGGTCAGGTCAGCACAGGATCCAGCCCGAGCTCACCGACCCCCGCCCCACCGAGCCCTTCACCCACACGCACCGCTGCCCGGCGTGCACGGTCACCGGCCCCGCGTGATGCGAGTACCTGCCCTTGTCGACGACCGGGCGGTTGCCGCGCGCCTGCACGCTGACCGACATCGTCCGCTTCGGGCCGGGGTTCTTCGCGAGCGTGACGGCGCAGACGTAACCGCCGCGCTTGTAGACCTGCACGACGCCGGTGGAGAACGGCAGCGTCCTGACCTTGCGTCCGGCGCAGCCGGCCGCCGCCGCCTGCGCGTCCGCGGGAGCGGCGAGCGCCAGCAGTCCGGACGCGGTCAGCGCGGCCACGCCGAGCGCCATCCGACGTCGTATCGCACCGGTGTCCACAGTCGTCCCCTCCGCACCCCTCGGATCGACGTACGGATGTACGGACGCAGGGCGTATGCCCGACGGTTGCACGGGCTCAGACGCCCACGGTCTCCTCCGGCTCCGGCGCCCCGACGAACGTCCGCCACAGCCGCGCGTACCGCCCGTCACGCGCCAGCAGCTCCTGGTGCGTACCGTCCTCCACGACCCGGCCGTGATCCATGACGATCACCCGGTCCGCGCGGGCGGCCGTGGTCAGCCGGTGGGCCACCACGAGGGTGGTACGACGGCCGGTCAGCCGGTCCGTCGCCTGGTTGACCTGCGCCTCGGTCGCCAGGTCCAGCGCGGCCGTCGCCTCGTCGAGGAGCAAGATGTCCGGGTCGACGAGTTCGGCGCGGGCCAGCGCGATCAACTGCCGTTGCCCGGCGGAGAGGTTGCGGCCGCGCTCGGCGACCTCGTGGAGGTAGCCGCCGTCCAGCGTCGCGATCATCTCGTGCGCGCCGACCGCGCGGGCCGCGGCCTCCACCTCGGCGTCGGTGGCGTCGGGGCGGCCGTAGGCGATGGCGTCGCGGACGGTGCCGGGGAAGAGATACGCCTCCTGCGGTACGACGCCCAGGCGGTGCCGGTACGAGGTGATGTCGAGGTCGCGCAGGTCGGTGCCGTCGACGGTGACCCGGCCGCCGGTCGGATCGTAGAACCGCGCCACCAGCTTCACCAGCGTCGACTTGCCCGCGCCGGTCTCGCCGACGAACGCGACGGTCTGCCCGGCGGAGACGGTGAGGTCGACGCCGCTGAGGGCCTCCTCGTCGTCGCCGTAGGAGAAGTGGACGTTCTCGAAGGCGATCTCGCCCCGCAGGGAGCGGACTTCGCGGGGTTCGTCCGGGGACTTGGTCGACGTCGGTTCCTGGAGCAGTTCCTGGATCCGGCCGAGCGAGACGGACGCCTGCTGGTAGCCGTCGAAGACCTGGGAGAGCTGCTGGACGGGGGCGAAGAAGAGGTCGATGTAGAGCAGGTACGCGACCAGCGCGCCCGTGGTGAGCGTGGCCGCCTCCACCCGCCCGGCGCCCGCGACGAGCACGGCCGCCGCGGCGGCGGACGACAGGAACTGCACGAACGGGAAGTAGACGGAGATCAGCCACTGACCGTGGACACGGGCCTGCCGGTAGCTGTCGCTGCGCTCCGCGAACCGCCGCCCGCCGTCCCGCTCGCGGCCGAACGCCTGCACGATCCGCAGCCCGGACACCGTTTCCTGAAGGTCGGCGTTGACCGTCGACACCCGCTCACGGGCGAGCTCGTACGCCTTCACGCTGGCCCTGCGGAAGAAGTACGTGGCGATGATCAGCGGCGGGAGCGTGGCGAACACGACGAGGGCGAGCTGGAGGTCGATCACCAGCAGGGCGACCATGATGCCGAAGAAGGTGACGACGGAGACGAAGGCGGTGACCAGGCCCGTCTGCAGGAACGTCGACAGCGCGTCCACGTCGGTCGTCATCCGGGTCATGATCCGGCCGGTCAGCTCCCGCTCGTAGTAGTCGAGTCCGAGCCGCTGGAGCTGGGCGAAGATCTTCAGCCGCAGGGCGTACAGCACGCGTTCGCCGGTCCGGCCGGTCATCCGCATCTCGCCGATCTGTGCCGCCCACTGGGCGAGGACGGCGAGCAGGGCGAGCAGCGAGGCGGCCCAGACGGCGCCGATGGCCATCTGGCTGACACCGCTGTCGATGCCGTGCCGGATCATCACGGGCAGCAGCAGTCCCATGCCGGCGTCGACGGCGACGAGACCGAGGCTGATCAGCAGGGGCAGGCCGAAACCTCGGAGCAACCGCTTCAGCCCGTACGACTCCTCCGGCTGGACGGCACGGGCCTCGTCGACGGCCGGGGTGTCGGTGGCCGGGGGCAGGGCGTCGACCTTGGCGAGCAGTTCCGGGGTGGCCGGGGTGCCGGCGAGGGCGGTGTCCTTGGGCTCGCGGTCACCGGTCCACAGGTGGGGCGTGACCCCCCGTTCGGCGTCGAACTCGGCGTCCAGTTCGTCGCGGACGGAGGTGTCCTCCCGGGGCGCGGCGGGCGGGGCGTGGCCCGGGGAGACGGCGCCGAGTCCGTCGGGGTCGGTGAGCAGGCGGCGGTACAGGGCCGAGCGTTCCTGGAGCTCGTCGTGGGTGCCGATGTCGGCGAGCCGGCCGGCGTCCAGGACGGCGATGCGGTCGGCGAGGTTGAGCGTGGAGCGCCGGTGGGCGATGAGCAGCGTGGTGCGGCCCCGCATGACGTGCTTGAGGGCCTCGTGGATCTCGTGCTCGACGCGGGCGTCCACGGCGGAGGTGGCGTCGTCGAGGACGAGCAGGCGCGGGTCGGCGAGCAGGGCGCGGGCCAGGGCGATGCGCTGGCGCTGGCCGCCGGAGAGGGTGAGGCCGTGTTCGCCGACCTTGGTGTCGTAGCCGTCGGGGAGTTCCCGGATGAAACGGTCGGCCTGGGAGGCGCGGGCGGCGGCCTCGATCTGTTCGTCGGTGGCGTCGGGGTGGCCGTACGCGATGTTGTTGCGGACCGTGTCGGAGAAGAGGAACGAGTCCTCGGGGACCAGGCCGATCGCCGCTCTCAGCGAGGCGAGGGTCAGTTCGCGGACGTCGTGGCCGCCGACGAGGACGGCGCCGTGCGTGACGTCGTAGAAACGCGGCAGGAGAAGGGAGACCGTCGACTTGCCGGAGCCGGAGGAGCCGACGACCGCGAGGGTCTCGCCGGGGCGGATCTCGAAGGTGAGGCCCTTCAGAACGGGCTTGCTGTCGTCGTATCCGAAGGAGACGTCGTCGAACTCGACGGTCGCGGGCGCGTCGGCGGGGAGGTCCTTGTGCCCGTCGCGCATCGACGGCTCGGTGTCGATCAGCTCCAGGACGCGCTCGGTGCCGGCGCGGGCCTGCTGGCCGACGGTGAGGACCATGGCGAGCATCCGGACCGGGCCGACGAGCTGGGCGAGGTAGGTGGAGAAGGCGACGAACGTGCCGAGCGTGATGTGGCCGCGCACGGCCAGCCAGCCGCCGAGGGCGAGCATCGCGACCTGGCCGAGGGCGGGGACGGCCTGCAGGGCGGGGGTGTACTTGCTGTTCAGCCGGATGGTGCGCAGCCGCCCCGCGTAGAGCTTCCGGCCGACTTCCCTGAGCTTGCCGGTCTCCTGCTCCTCCTGCCCGAAGCCCTTCACCACCCGTACGCCGCTGACGGCGCCGTCGACGACGCCCGCGACGGCGGCGGCCTGCGCCTGGGCGTACCAGGTGGCGGGGTGGAGCTTGGTGCGGGAGCGCTTCGCGATCCACCAGAGGGCGGGGGCGACCGCCAGGGCGACCAGGGTGAGCGGGATCGACAGCCACGCCATGATCACGAGGGAGATCAGGAAGAGCAGGATGTTCCCGATGGTCATCGGGAGCATGAAGAGCAGGCTCTGGATCAGCTGGAGGTCGCTGGTGGCGCGGCCGACGACCTGGCCGGTGGACAGCTCGTCCTGCCGGCGGCCGTCGAGCCGGGTGATCGTCTCGTACATCTCCGTCCGCAGGTCGTGCTGGACGTCGAGGGCGAGGCGGCCGCCGTAGAAACGGCGGATGTAGGTGAGGACGTAGACGAGGAGGGCGGCGGCGATGAGGAGGGTGGCCCAGGGGGCCATGGTGCGGGTCCCGTCGCCGATCACGTCGTCGATGATCACCTTGGTGATCAGGGGGACGAGGGCCATGACGGCCATGCCGGCGAGGGAGGAGCCGAGGGCCAGGACCACGTCCTTGGGATATCGCCAGGCGTAGCCCCAGAGTCGTCGTGCCCATCCCCGTTGCGGTTCCACGCCGGTGCCTTCCGTTTGGCCTGATCTTCCGGAAGGCACCAACGCGGAGAGGGGTGGATTTCATCCCGCCGTGGGGGTTCCCGTTGTCATTCGGGTGCGGCGCCGTGGGGGCCTTTCGCGCAGTTCCCCGCGCCCCTTAGGGGGTTGTCCTGACCTGCATTGAATAGAAGCGGGTCGTTTGCGCTGCGTTCTGGTTGTCGTCGCTGGCGAGCAGGAGCCGGAGGCGGCCCTTGGTGTGGCCCGTGATCGTCATGGCCTCGATGTTGTCGAGGAGCGGGTTGGGCTGGGGCTGGTTGGCCGTCGCTCCCAGTGACGGGCAGTTCACCAGGTCCGCGAGGAGGGTCTTCCTGATCAGGCGTACGTCGTCCTGGCCGGTCAGCGTGTCGATGCCTACGGTGTTCGTGGCGCGACGCGGGTCGGCCCGGTAGAGGCGGACCGTGTTGCCGACGCCGGAGGTCCAGCCGCGCTCCAGGACGAGGAGGCGGCCGTCGGGGGTCGCGGTGACCTCGGGGACGCCGAGGCCGGGGTCGGTGCGGTAGGCGTACTGGGCGCCGAGGCGGAAGCCGTCCTTGCCGTGCCGCTGCCAGGTCTGGAAGCGGACGATGCCCGCGCTGTCGCCGGAGAGGGCGTACTCCATGGAGGCGAGCAGGGTGCGGCCGCCGGGCAGGAGGGTGAGGCCCTCGAAGGTGCCGTTGCTGACCGCGCGGCCGGCCGGGGCGACCTTCAGCGCGTCCGGTACGGGGAGGCGGCCGAGGATGCGGCCGTCGCGGGAGTAGCGGCGTATGGAGGGCTCGGTCTCGGAGGAGACCAGGTAGGTGCCGTCCCGCTCCACGACCAGGCCCTCGGAGTCGAGGTCGGCGCCGTTCTCGTCGGCGAGCTGGACGACGCGCTGGGGCGCGAGCGTCTTCGCGTTCAGGCCGAACAGGGAGGAGCGGTCGGACAGCGCGGCGAGCGTGCCGTTCCGGTCGACGGCGAGGGCGGAGAAGTTGCCGACGTAGGTGCCCTCGTAGGTCGTCTTGTCGAGCGCGTCGGAGAAGCGGTCGATGGAGACGGACGGCGAACAGGCCTGCGTTGCGGAGAAGTTGGTGCCGGCCTGGGCGGGCCCCGCGGCGGTCAGGCAGGTGGCCGCGGCCAGGGCGGCGGTGACGGTGGCGAGCACGGAACGTGCGGTGCGTGAGGTGCGTACGGGTCTCAGGTGCATGGGCGTCACCGTAGGACGGGACGGTGACGGGCGGGGGACCGCCGCGTGAAGCGTCATCAGGAGGCGGCGAGGTCCCGGTGGACGACCTTGGCCACGCCCTGGATGGTCGCGATGCCGTAGTTCATGGTGCTGTTGCCTTGGGTGAGCACGGTGATCGTGTAGTCGTGGCCACGGCCCTTGAAGGCGCCGACGCTGTGCACCCGCCAGCCATGCGTGGCCCGCTGCAGCCAGCCGTTCTTGACAGCGACGGAGACCCCGGACGGCACCCCGTACGGCGTGCCCCAGCGCTGCGAGGAGACGACCTGGCCCATCAGCTTCAGGATGTAGGCGCGTGAGTTGTCGCTGAGCACCCTGTTCTTGGCGGTGATGAGCTTGAGCAGCTTCTGCTCGTCGGTGACGGTGATCCGGGTCAGGCCCCAGTAGCCGTTCGCGCCGGGCTTGGTCTGCGTCATGCCTGCGGCGGCGAGGAAGCCTTTGATCTTCGTCATGCCCAGCTGCCTCCACAGGGTGGAGGTCGCGGCGTTGTCCGACTTGGTGATCATGGCCTTGGTGAGGGAGACCTCGCGGGCGGTGAGGTACCGGTTGTGCTTCTTCGCGTCCCACAGCAGCGTGGCGAGGACGGTGACCTTGACGACGCTGGCCGAGTCGTAGGTGGTGGAGGGCCGCAGGGTGCAGGTGGTTTTCGTGGAACGGTCGTAGAGGCCGACCGCGATGGTCCCCTTGCGGTCGGCGAGGGCGGCGGTGATGTCCTTCTTGAGCTTGGCGGCGAGGCCCGCCTTGGCGGACGTACAGCCGACGGTGGGTGTGGGCGCCGCGGCGGCGGGCGAGGCGGCCGCGACGCACGCTATGAGCACACCGGCGCCCACTCCTGCCGCGCCGAGCGCTCTGGCGCGTCCGGAAATGCCTCTTGACGTGTCGCTCGGTATCCCGTGAGTCATGTTCTCTTGACTCACGGGTTCGGGGGAAAGGTTGTACCGAGTACCGCATCAAGCAACGTTGGCTCTGTCGCTCGCCGGTGGTTGCTCGCCGGTGGTTGCTCGCCAGTGGTTGCTCGCCAGTGGTTGCTCGCCAGTGGTTGCTCGCCAGTGGTTGCGATCCTTCGGCGGGGGTGCGGTCATGGTGGAGGGGTGGGCGTGGGCATGGGCACGAAGCAGTCGGTGCGGTGCGAAGTCCCTTACTTCCCAGCCGTCGTGGTGTCATTCGGCCTGATGTGGGCTGTTGGCGCTGACCGTCTGCACCGGCCTGCTCAGGAGCCGGTACGTCGTGCGCGCGGTCGAGTTCACCAAGGCGCAGGTCCGGCTGGAGAGCCGCGCGGGCGTGCGGACGGTGCGCATCGCCGACGTGCGGGCGGTGCGGGTGGAACACTCCGGCGACACCGCAGACGGCTACGTGGAGACATCGCTGCGGCTGGACTGGCGCGAGGGAAGCAGATCATTCGACTGCCACCACGATCCCACGTTGGGCCCAGCGCGCGTGCGGCCGCTCCCCTCCCACGTCACCGTGGAAGAGCGGTGACACGAACTCCAGGAACCTTCGAGCGGTTGACAATCATGGCCAAGGGGGGGGCGGGGTTGCGGGCGTGGTGGCGGAGGCCGTCGGCGATGCTTGGGGAGGCGCCTTCACCCTTGTTATGGTGCGCCGATGTCATCGACCAGGCAGTTCCAAGTCACCTTCGACTGCGCGGAACCTGAGCGTCTCGCTCGCTTTTGGTGCGAGGTGCTGGGGTACGTCGTACCGCCGCCACCGGCGGGGTTCGCCACTTGGGACGATTTCAAGCGCTCCCAGCCTCCCGAGGATCGGGGTTCATGGTTCGCCTGCAGTGATCCCTCAGGTGTGGGCCCGCGACTGTTCTTTCAGCGCGTCCCCGAAGGCAAGGTCGCCAAGAATCGGCTGCATCTTGACGTGAGAGTCGGTACCGGACTCGTGGGGGAAGAGCGCCTGGCCGCGCTCGAGGCCGAATGCGCACGACTGGTCCCTCTCGGCGCGGTACGCGTGCGACTCCTGTATGACGGCAACGATTCGTGCATCGTGATGCAGGACATCGAGGGCAACGAGTTCTGTCTCGATTGAGCGTCCTCCGAGCCAGCGAGGTGGGGAGCCGTCTCCCTTGGGCCTCTCTGGCCTCGCAGGGGCGAGAGTTATCCCGTGAGGGCGAGGGTGTGCAGCCGGGCGATGCCGAGCATCGCGGTGTGAATGCCGTCGCCCTTCAGACGCAGCCGCGAAGGGACTTCCAGGTCTTCATTCGCGCGAAGACGTGCTCGGTCTGGCCGCGTTCGCGGCGATGCGGAATGACAGGTCGGTGCCCCGGTAGCCGCCGTCCGCGATGACCGTGGTCCGACCGACGGCGACGACGCCGATGATGCGGTCAGCGGCCGACTTCGACGCCGTGAGCAGCGGGGTGAGCTGCCGCAGGGCCGACCTTGTGCTCGGGCATCGCGCCTTTCCCTCCGATAGGGGAGGCCATACGTCCACCGTACGCGCGCGGCGGTGGGCCTTCGAGCCGGGCGGGCGACGCCGCGACGGCCGCCTGCCTCTCAACTCGCGTAGACAAACCCGATTTGCCGTTTCCCGTCACCCGATAGACACGTACAAGCCCTCGACACCACTGCATGTCCATGCCACTCTCCCGTTTGCCGCCTCCGTTCAACCCGCGTAGATGGGACACCCCGCATGCTGGCGACACGCATACGCCGCCGCTGGAAGTCAGTGGCGCTGACGACGGCCGCCGTCCTGGTCGGCCTCACCACACCGACGCTGACCGCGACCCCGGCGGCAGCCACGACGACCGCGTACGACTCGACGTACTACAAGAACGCGATCGGCAAGACGGGGACGAGCCTCAAGTCCTCGCTGCACACGATCATCAGCGACCAGACGAAGCTGTCCTACTCCTCCGTCTGGAACGCCCTGAAGGTCACCGACCAGGACCCGAACAACAGCAACAACGTGATCCTGCTGTACTCGGGCATCTCCCGCAGCAAGTCCCTCAACGGCGGCGACGTCGGCGACTGGAACCGCGAGCACGTGTGGGCCAAGTCCCACGGCGACTTCGGCACCTCCACCGGCCCCGGCACCGACCTGCACCACCTGCGCCCCGAGGACGTCCAGGTCAACTCCATACGCGGCAACAAGGACTTCGACAACGGCGGCAGCAGCTTCACCAACAGCGGCGGCAGCCTCACCGACTCTGACTCCTTCGAGCCCCGCGACGCCGTCAAGGGCGACGTGGCCCGCATGATCCTGTACATGGCCGTCCGCTACGAGGGCGACGACAGCTGGCCCGACCTGGAGCCCAACAACTCCACCAGCAACGGCAGCGCCCCCTACCACGGCCGCCTCTCCGTCCTGAAGCAGTGGCACGAGCAGGACCCGCCGAGCGCCTTCGAGGAGCGCCGCAACGACGTCATCTACAACTCCTACCAGCACAACCGCAACCCGTTCATCGACCACCCTGAGTGGGTCGAGGCGATCTGGTAGCCACGACGGACACCGCACACGGGGCCGAGTTCCTCAGCGCGCACGACCACGGGGAACTCGACCTCGGTACCGCCGCGCAGCGGGGCGAGTCGTCGTCAAGGGCGAGACCACTGACTTCGGCTCGTCAAGGTGACGCTGGTTCGTCGAGGGTCAGGCCGGTGCCTGCTATGAAGCCGTCGAGGGTGCTGGACCGGTACTGAAGGCGCTTGAGCCGGTTGCGTACGAGTGCTTCGAGCCGATCGAGGGCGACGACGGCGAGGTTGGCCAGGCTGCGTTTGACGTGTGCCCATACCCCACTCGACCAGGTTGAGGTCGGGCGAGTAGGCCGGCAGGAGGAACACCGTCAGCCACTCACGCTCGGCAATCAGCTCACCCATGGCGCGGGAGACGTGGGTGTTCAGGCGGCCCATACCAGCACGACCGGCGCCTTGACGAGCTGGTGGACGCCGTCGATCAGCGCGATGAAGTCCCGCTCGCCCATGCTGCGGCGTCTGCCCTTGCCCGCTCGGTGGGTGCGCAGGCGGTGGCACTGCCGGGTCCGGGAGCCGGGCCGGTGCATCAGCCTCGTCGCACCCGAGACGCTGTAGGAGACGTGGAACTTCCGGCCGATCAGCGTGGCCACCCTCGCTGTGGTCCACACCTGGTCCTCCACCCAGCCGTGCGCGGCCGGACCCTGCTCCAGATACGCGGCCAGCTTCTCCAGACAGCGCGGGGACAGACGGCACCGCGAACCGCTCGGGCCACGGGAGACCAGAGCCCCCGCACCACCGTCCCGCCACAACTGATGCCACTGGTAGGCCGACTTCCGGCTCACCCGCAGTTGGCGCGCGACCTCCGATGGCTTGACCTTCCGCTCGAACAGCTCGCCCGCCCACATCCGCACGGTCTCCCGGCGCCGGCGTCCCGCAGCAGTCAGCCCGCCCCCATCCGCATATCTCACACAGCACGGGATACGGCCACCGCTCCAGGCCCATCACGGACTTCGCCGAAGTTCACCCTGACGAGCCGAAGTCAGTAACTGGCCGCTGACAGACGTCGCTTCTTTGCATTCTCGTCGGCTTGCCCGGGCCAGCGGGTTGATCGGTCCGCGAGCCTTGATCGCTGCCGAGCCTGCTGATTGGCTGGCTGACATGACTGACCTCGGACCCGTCGCTTGGCCGCCTGCCCCGATCAGGACCGAGAGGCTCGTGCTCCGTGAGCCCGAGGCCCGGGACCGTGCGGCGTTCATCGAGCTGCTGGCGTCGCCAGAGGTGCACACCTACCTCGGCGGCCCCAGGCCGCGTGACGAGCTTGAGCGCGAGATGCCCGGAGCGCCCGAGCGGTGGCCCGGGAGTTTCGTCGTTGATCTCGACGGGGCGATGATCGGCCAGATCCTGCTCAGGAGAGCAACGGGGCACCGTCGCCCGGCTGCCGCGGGGAAGGCCGATCTCGGCTACCTGTTCCTGCCGCGAGCGTGGGGATTCGGGTACGCCGCCGAGGCGTGCGCGGCGGCACTCGACTGGTTCGACGGCGTCCTTCCCGGCGAGCCGGTGGTGCTCACCACCCAGACCGCCAACGTCGGCTCGATGCGCCTCGCGGCAAAGCTGGGGTTCACCGAGGTAGAGCGGTTCCAGGCCTGGGACGCCGAGCAGTGGCTCGGCCTGCGGTCCCCGGTCATGCCGTCCGATTGAGCTCATGCCCGGCAGCGCGACGGATCCAGAGGCCGCCCTTCCGTCCCGTGTGACCTGGCCGGTCAAGTGGCAGGGGCTTGTTCGGCCTGGGCTTTGGTGTGGGCTTCGACGGCGGCTACTGGGAGTGGACGGCACGCAGCGGCTACCGCGACATGCCGCCCCACCTGCACGGCCACGTCGGCTCGTTCGTCGCGAGCACCCACGCCTGCTTCATCAACTGGGGCCCGGCCGAGAAGCGCGACGCCTTCAACGGCGACTGGCGCTCCCGCTACCTCGGCGACTTCGGCGGCCGGATCGACGGGGTCGGCCCCGGTGCCTGCTGATCCGTCGTCAGCCCAGGTGCGTCGGCGCGAACATCCGCAGTACCGCGGGGAGAACGACCACCGAAGGCCCGGGTGACGCCAGCGCCTTCGCCAGGTCCTGTTCCAGCATCTCGGGGGTCGTGCGGGTCCCGGGGACCCCGAACGACTCCGCCAGCGCCACAAAGTCGGGGCGCGTCAGTTCCGTCGCCGTGGCCTGGCCGAAGGCGTCCGTCATGTACGCGCGCAGGATGCCGTAACCGCCGTCGTCGACGATCAGCCAGGTCACCGGCAGGTCGTACTGCCTCGCCGTCGCCAGCTCCGCGATCGAGTACAGCGCGCCGCCGTCGCCGGACACCGCCAGCACCGGACGGGTCGGGTCCGCCACCGCCGCGCCCAGCGCCGCCGGGAAGCCGTAGCCGAGACCGCCCGCGCCCTGGGCGGAGTGCATGGCGTTGGGGGCCTTCGGGTCGAAGGCCGACCAGGCCCAGTACGCCAGGATCGTCATGTCCCAGAAGGACGGGGAGTCGGAGGGCAGCGCCCGGCGGACCGACGCCAGCACCTGCTGTTCCAGGGTGCGTTCCTGGGCGGCGATCCGGTCGGCGATCCGCCCGAGCACCTCGCGTACGCGCTCCCGCACCCCCGCGTCCTGCCGGTCCTCCACCGTCTCAACCGTCTCCAGCAACGCCTGCAACGCCAGCCGCGCGTCCGCGTGGATGCCCAGCGCCGGGTGGTTGGACTCCAGCTTGCCGAGGTCCGCCTCGATCTGGACGACCCGGCCGCGCGGCTTGAACGTGTGGTAGTTCGAGGAGAGTTCGCCGAGGCCGGAGCCGACCACCAGCAGTACGTCCGCGTCCTCCAGGAAGTCCGTCATATGACGGTCCTCCAGCCAGGACTGCAGCGACAGCGGGTGTTCCCAGGGGAACGCCCCCTTGCCGCCGAAGGTCGTGACGACGGGTGCCTGGAGCCGCTCCGCCAGCTGGCGCAGCTTCTTCGACGCGTCCGCGCGTACGACTCCCCCGCCCGCGATGATCGCCGGGCGGGCCGCCTTCGAGAGCAGGTCAGCCGCCACCGCCGTCAGTTCGGGGCGCGGCACCAGCTCCTCCGGCGTCGCGTCCACCCCCGTCACCACCGGCAGCGAGGTCTCGGCCAGCAGTACGTCCTGCGGGATCTCCACCCACACCGGCCCGTGCGGAGCCGTCAGCGCCGACCGCCACGCCTCCGCGATCGCCGACGGGATCTGCGACTGCGTACGGACCGTGTGGACGGACTTGACCACGCCCCGGAACGAGGCGGCCTGGTCGGGGAGTTCGTGGAGGTAGCCGCGGCGGCCGCCGCCCAGCCCGGCCGTCGGGATCTGGCTGCTGATCGCCAGCACGGGGGCCGAGGCCGCCCGCGCCTCCTGGAGGGCGGCGAGCGAGGTCAGCGCCCCCGGCCCCGTCGACAACAGCAGCGGCGCCGCCTCGCCCGTGATCCGGCCGTACGCGTCCGCCGCGAAACCGGCGTTGTTCTCCACCCGCAGGCCCACATACCGCAGGTCCGAGCGGCGCAGCGCGTCGAACATGCCGAGCGCGTGCTGGCCGGGCAGGCCGAAGACCGTCGTCGCGCCGAGCCCGGCCAGCGTCTCCACGACCAGGTCTCCGCCGCCTCGGCCGGGGGGAGGGTTCAGTGCGGCCTCCGTCTGCGTGGCCGTCGGGCGGAGTACCAGGTCGTGGTCGTGAGTCACTTCGCGCGCGCCTCGGCAATCTGTCGGGACATGATCGTGGTCAGTTCGTACGCCGTGTGGGAGGCGGCCACCGACGTGATCTCCGCGTGGTCGTACGCGGGGGCCACCTCGACGACGTCCGCCGACACCAGGTTGCAGGATGCCAGGCCGCGCAGGATCTCCAGCAGCTCGCGGGAGGTCATGCCGCCGGCCTCGGGGGTGCCGGTGCCGGGCGCGTGCGCAGGGTCGAGGCAGTCGATGTCGATGGAGATGTACAGCGGGCGGTCGCCGATGCGCTGGCGCAGCTGGTCGGCCACCTCGTCGACGCCCCGCCGCATCACGTCCGCCGAGGTCACGATGCCGAAGCCCATCTTGGCGTCGTCGTCCAGGTCCTGCTTGCCGTACAGCGGGCCGCGGGTGCCGACGTGGGAGAGCGCGGAGGTGTCGAGGATGCCCTCCTCCACCGCCCGCCGGAACGGGGTGCCGTGCGTGTACTCGGCGCCGAAGTACGTGTCCCAGGTGTCGAGGTGGGCGTCGAAGTGGAGCAGGGCGACGGGGCCGTGCTTCCTGGCCACCGAGCGGAGCAGCGGCAGCGCGATGGTGTGGTCGCCGCCCAGTGTCATCAGGCGGGCGCCGGTGCCGAGCAGGTCGTCGGCCGCCGCCTCGACGGTCTCCACGGCCTCGTTGATGTTGAACGGGTTCACGGCGATGTCGCCGCCGTCCGCGACCTGCGCGAGCGCGAAGGGGGAGGCGTCCTGCGCCGGGTTGTACGGCCGCAGCAGCCGGGACGCCTCGCGGATCGCGTTGCCGCCGAAGCGGGCGCCCGGCCGGTACGAGACACCGGAGTCGAACGGCACGCCCACGACGGCGACGTCGGCGGTGCCGACCTCGTCCAGGCGGGGCAGCCGGGCGAACGTCGCGGGACCGGCGTACCGCGGGACGCGGGAGGAGTCGACGGGGCCGCGGGGTTCAGCCGACGGAACCTTGAGGCGCTGGACATCTGCACCATGACGGTCAGGCGTTTGCATTGAATTCCTCAGTTCGAGTGATCGGTCGTTGATCGGATATCGGTGATCGGTGGCAAGCCGTAGTTTTCGATCTGGCGCGCGCATGCCCCACCAGCCCGTCACTCGCTCCCGGCTCATTGCCGGGACCCGCCTCGTCGCAGGCGGGTACGGAGTGACCAGCCCATCCTTCGGACGCAGTGAGGTGCAAAACCGGCGGTGACGTTCAGTTCGAGTGAGCGGACCCACCCCGCCGTGCTTCCTCAGCGGCAGGCTCTGGAATCCGTGGTCGCAGACACGCTCGGGAGCAAGCACGAAACGGACCACGGACTCCCCGTCCCACAACCGGGCACGGCTCCCGGGGCGGCGTTGGCCGCGGTGCTCGACAAGCGAGGGCGCCCACTGATTCTCGGCACCGCCACTCTTGTGCGGTATCCCTCCACAGTGCTGGTCACAACATCGACTGGGCGCGGCTCCTACTCCCGCACCCGGTCCGACGCACACGGCTTCCCCCGCCTTCTCCTGCCAAAGCGGAGGTACTCGTACGGCTACGCAACCGGAGACCTTGTGCGTGTGGTCATCCGCACTGGTCGATACGCCGGGACGCACAGCGGGCGGATCGCCGTCCGCTCCACCGGCAGGCATCGTGTCACCACTTCCACCGGGCAGCGCATCGACACCCGGCACCCGAACATCCGGCTTCTCCAGCGAGCCGACGGATACAGCTACAAGATCAAGCACGAGGTCGAGGCGATCGACATCCATCGCACGTCCTCCTCGCTCCGTGGCTCCGCTCCCTCACGACGTTAAGTGGCTCGAAGAAGGCCAGAAAGTGTACGTTTTATCCATCGCATACCGAGTGGATGGAGGAAACATCCACCATGCCGGACCCGGCCGTCCCGCCCACGCCACCGGTGCCCTTGTCGGCACTCCTGGCCCGTGAGGACCTGGCCCTGCACCAGATCGCCGGCCCGGCCGACGCGGACACGGTGATCCACTGGGCGCACACGTCGGAGTTGGCAGATCCGTATCCCTACCTGCTGGGCGGTGAGCTGCTGTTGACGGCCGGGGTGCACATCCCGGAGGCGGCGTCAGGGACGTACTTCGACGACTACGTGTCGAGGATCGTCGCGGCGGGTGGCGCGGCACTCGGATTTGGCCTCGCCCCTGTGCACGACACCGTGCCGCGCGCCCTGGTGGAGGCGTGCGACACATACGAGCTCCCGCTTCTGGAGGTCCCGCCCCGGACCACCTTCTCGGGCGTGGCCCGCGCGGTCTGGCAGCTCATGGCCCAGGCCCGCCACGCCGAACTGCGCCGGGTGACGGAGGCCCAGCAGAGCCTGGCGGCGGCGGCCTCGCGCCCGGACCCGGTACGGGCGGTGCTGCGCCAGCTGGCCCAGCGGGTGGAAGGCCAGGCGGTGCTGTACGGGCCGGACGGGGCGGTGATCGGGGAGGCGGGGCGCGGTCAGGGGGACGAGGTGCGGGAGTCGCTGGCCGGGCTGGCGGAGGTTGTCATCAACCGCTCGTCGGCCACGGCCACGGACACCACCGCGTCCGGCATCCGCCTCGCCGCCTACGCCCTGGGCACCGGCCGGGGCTTCGTCCTCGGCGTCGCCGCCCCGCACCGCGACCCCGCCGACCACGCCATCGCCTCCGTCGCCGCCGTGCTCCTCTCCCTCCTCACCGGCGAGCACCAGAGCGGCACCGGAGCGGCCCGCTCCTCCGCGCTGGTGCGGCTGCTGCTGGGCGCCGAGCCGGAGGCCGTGGCCCCGCTGCTGGGTGCCGGGCGGTGGCTGGTGGTGCACGCGCGGCCCGACACGACCGCCCCCGACCCGGTCGCCGCCTCGGCGCTCGGCGCGGCGCTGGGTTCGCCGCTGGTGGACCTCGGCAAGGACGTCGTACGCGTCCTGCTGCCCGCCGATCGTGAACCGGCCCCGCAACCCGGCTGGACCCTGGGCGTCAGCGCCCCCGTCGGCCCCGGGGAGTGGTCGGCCGCCGACACGCAGGCGGCCCGCGCGCTGGCCCGCGCCCGCGCCACCCGCACCCCCCTGGCCCACCACGGCACCGGCCGCCCCGGACTCACCGACCTGGTCCCGGCGGCCGAGGCGCAGGCCCACGCCACCACCGTTCTCGCTCCCCTCACCCCGAACCCCGCCCTCACCGAAACCCTGCGCACGTGGCTCTCCCTGCACGGCAGTTGGGACCGCACCGCCGTCGCCCTGTCCGTCCACCGCAACACCGTGCGGCAACGGATCGCCCGGTGCGCGGCGCTCCTCGGAAGCGACCTGGACGATCCGGACGTACGGATGGAGCTGTGGTTCGCGCTGCGGCAGCTGTGACCCGAGTGTGACCAGGTGAGTGACCCACGTCCCAGCGTGCGGGACCTCGGGGACGGGTCCGGAGGCGTACCGCACAATAAGAGCCATGCCGATACCCGGGACACCCAGCCGCGCCGAGCTCGTCGAGCACCTCGTGAAGACCCGTATCGCGGGCGACGTCGCCACCCCGCGTGAGAACAACCTCTCCCACTACCGCCAACTGTCCAACGGCGTCCGCAACTTCTGGCTCGGTCTGGAGCTCGGCGACCGCTGGACCGACGAGCAGGACGTGCTCGCGGTGATGGCGGAGCGGGTCGGCGTGAACGACGACCCCGAGTACCGGCACGGCCAGGACACCATCGATCCCGAGCTGACGGTCGCCGCCCTGGAGCGCCTCGCGGCCCGGCTGCGCAAGGCGGCGGACAGCAAGCAGCGGGTGCTCTTCGCGACCGGCCACCCGGGTGGGCTCCTCGACGTGCACCGGGCGACGGCGGCGGCACTGCGTACCGCCGGGTGCGAGATCGTCGTGATCCCGGACGGGCTGCAGACGGACGAGGGGTACGTCATGCAGTTCGCGGACGTGGCGATGCTGGAGCACGGCGCGACCCTGTGGCACACCCACTCGGGCGAACCGATGAAGGCCATCCTCACCGCCCTGGAGCGCGAGGGCCGCCCGCTGCCCGACCTGGTCGTCGCCGACCACGGCTGGGCGGGCTACGCCGGCCAGCACGGCGTCGACTCCGTCGGCTACGCCGACTGCAACGACCCGGCCCTGTTCATCGCGGAGGCCGAAGGGACCGTCCAGGTGACGGTCCCGCTCGACGACCATGTGGTCAGCCCCCGGTACTACGACCCGATGACGGCGTATCTGCTGTCGGAGGCCGGGCTCACGTAGCCCGGGGTATCCGGACGACGCCCTCCTGGATCACCGTGATGGCGAGGCGGCCGTCCTGCGTGTAGATGCGGGCCTGGCCGAGGCCTCGGCCGCCGTACGCCGACGGGGACTCCTGGTCGTACAGGAGCCACTCGTCGGCGCGGAACGGGCGGTGGAACCACATCGCGTGGTCCAGCGAGGCCCCGACGACGTCACCGACGGCCCAGCCGCCCCGGCCGTGCGCGAGCAGGACCGAGTCGAGCAGGGTCATGTCGGAGACGTAGGTCGCGAGGGCGATGTGCTGGAGGGGGTCGTCGGCGAGCTTGCCACTGGTGCGGAACCACACCTGCGAGTGCGGTGCGCGGGGCTCGCCGAACCTGCCGTACGGCGGCTCGTCGACGTAGCGCAGGTCGACTGAGGCGCGCGCCTCCAGGAACTTCTCGACGACCTGCGCATCGAGGTGGCCGTAGCCGCTGAGCCGTTCCTCGGAGGTGGGCAGGGTGACCGGGTCGGGCGCGGGTGGCATCGGCGCCTGGTGGTCCATCCCTTCCTCGTACGTCTGGAAGGACACGGACATGCCGAAGATCGGCTGGCCGTGCTGGACCGCGACGACGCGGCGGGTGGTGAAGGAGCGGCCGTCGCGGAGCCGGTCGACGGTGTAGACGATGGGCGCGCCGGGGTCGCCGGTGCGCAGGAAGTACGCGTGCAGGGAGTGCGGGGGCCGGTCCTCGGGGACCGTGCGCCCGGCGGCGACGAGCGCCTGGGCCGCGACCTGTCCGCCGAAGACGCGTGGGACGACGGCGGACCGGGACCGGCCGCGGAAGATGTTCTCCTCGATCTGCTCCAGGTCGAGCAGATCGAGGAGATCCTGTAGTGCCTGGCTCATGGCCACTGTTCTACTGGCCGGTAATTTCGGGAACCTTACAGGCCCATGTCCTTCGCGATGATCATCTTCATCACTTCGCTCGTCCCGCCGTAGATCCTGTTCACCCGGTTGTCCGCGTACAGGCGGGCGATCGGGTACTCGTTCATGTAGCCGTAGCCGCCGTGCAGCTGCAGGCAGCGGTCGATCACGCGGTGGGCGACTTCGGTGCAGAACAGCTTGGCGGACGCCGCCTCGGCGGCGGTCAGCTCACCGGCGTCGAGCGCTTCGAGCGCGCGGTCGGCGACGGCCTCGGCGGCGTCCACCTCGGCCTGGCAGGCGGCCAGTTCGAACTTGGTGTTCTGGAAGTGGGCGACCGGCTTGCCGAACACGGTGCGCTCCTGCACGTACTGCTGGGCGAACCGCACGGCGGCCTTGGCCTGCGCGTAGGCGCCGAAGGCGATGCCCCAGCGCTCGGAGGGCAGGTTGGCGCCGAGGTAGGAGAAGCCCTTGTTCTCCTCGCCGAGCAGGTCCTCGACGGGCACCTTGACGTCGACGAACGCCAGCTCGGCCGTGTCGGAGGTCTTCAGGCCCAGCTTGTCCAGCTTGCGGCCGACGGAGTAGCCCTCGGACTTGGTGTCCACGGCGAACAGGGAGATGCCGAAGCGGCGGTCCTCGGCGGTGGGCGGGGCGGTGCGGGCGCAGACGATCACCTTGTCGGCGTGGACGCCGCCGGTGATGAAGGTCTTGGCGCCGTTGAGGACGTAGTGGGTGCCGTCCTCGCTCAGCTTGGCGGTGGTCTTCATGCCCGCGAGGTCGGAGCCGGTGCCGGGCTCGGTCATCGCGATGGCCCACATCTCCTCGCCGGAGACGAACTTCGGCAGGAAGCGCTTCTTCTGCTCGTCGGTGGCGAGCATCTTGATGTACGGCAGGGCGAGCAGCACATGCACGCCGGAGCCGCCGAAGGTGACGCCGGCGCGGGCGGTCTCCTCGTACTGGACGGCCTCGAACTTGTGCGTCTCCAGCCCGGCGCCGCCGTACTCCTCGGGGACGTTGATCCCGAAGAGCCCCAGCTCGGCGAGCTTGTAGTAGAACTCGCGCGGCGCCTGGCCTGCCGCGAACCACTCGTCGTACACGGGCACGACCTCGGCCTCGATGAAGGCGCGCAGGGTCTCCCGGAACGCCTCGTGATCCTCGTTGAACACCGTACGGCGCACGCCGCCACCTCCACGGGTACATGTCTAAGCGCTTGCTCACTCACCGTACCGGCGGGTAGGAACCGGCGTCCAGACCGATCCGTGGGTAACGCTCGTCACGCCGGTGCACAGGCGCCCCCAAGGGGCGCGAGGCCGTACCAATGTGCGGCTCCGCCGCGTGGGCGCGACCAGCCACGACGGGGCTGCAGGCGATCGACGGCCAATCGCGGCACTTCCAGTGCTCAGGCGGGAGCCCACCCCCGGGTCACCGCCCAGGCCAGCGCGTAGCCGAAGCCGTTGATCGCCCAGTGCAGCGCCGCGGGCGCCAGCAGGCTGCCGGAGCGGCGACGCAGTTCGCACAGCACCGCTCCGGCGACGACCATGGCGACGACAGCGACCGTCACGGTCGCCGCTACGCCCGCCGAGCCGCTCCCGAAGGCCGTACCCATGGCGGGGTTGGCGCGGTTCAGGCCGCGAGAGGGCAGCAGATGCCACAGGCCGAAGAGCAGGGACGAGCCCGCGGTCGCCCACGCCGTGCCACCTCGGCGGCGGATCATGGCCCACAGCACGCCACGGAAGGCGGTCTCCTCCAGCAGCACCGTGCCGATCGGCACGCGCACCAGCACGCTCCACAGCAGCTGGCCGACGGACAGGTCGGAAGCCCTGGCGTCCCGGAACGCCTCGCGGCCCGCCGGGAAGGCGAGGAGGAGCAGGAAGACGACGAGCACGGCACCGGCCAGGACGGGCGCCCACCGCAGCCCCCGGCGCACCCCCGCCGCGTCGATCCCCAGATCGGCCCGGGTGAGACCGTCCCAGCGGGCGATCAGCAGCAGTACGGCCGTCGCGGCCGCACAGGTGAGGACGTACGCGACAGGGCCGCGCACGAGCCAGTTGTTGACCAGGTTCGCGGCAGCCAGGACGGCGACGACACAGACGATCCGCATCCTGCCTCCAGCATCCCAGCCCGTCTATGCACCCGCCGCCGCGAACGCCCCCTTCGCCATCCGGTGCAGCAGCTCCGCCGTCGCACCCCGCCCCGGCAAGGAGCCCGGGCGGCCCAGGTGCGGGGTCGAGTTCAGCAGGCCGAAGACCGAGTGGACGGCCGAGCGGGCCGTCGGCTCGGACAGGGCCGGATACACCTGACGGACCACCTCCACCCACAGCTCGACGTACTGGCGCTGCAGCTGGCGCACCAGCTTGCGGTCGCTGTCCCGGAGGCGGTCCAGCTCCCGATCGTGCAGGGTGATGAGCGGGCGGTCGTCGAGCGCGAAGTCGATATGGCCCTCGATGAGCGAGTCGAGGACCGCCTCGGCGTCCCCGTCCGCCTCCGCGACCCGGCGCTTGCCGCCGGTCAGGAGCTGGCCGCTGATGCCCACCAGCAGCTCGGCGAGCATCGCGTCCTTGCCCGGGAAGTGGCGGTAGAGACCGGGGCCGCTGATGCCCACGGCCGCGCCTATCTCGTCCACCCCGACGCCGTGGAAGCCGCGCTCGGCGAAAAGTCGCGCGGCCTCCTTGAGGATCTGTTCGCGGCGGGTGGGGGCATCGGTTCGGGTGGCCATGGAAGCAATTCTAGACAGCGAGGTTAGCGGTCGTTAACCTGGAGGAAATGCGTTAACGCTCATTAACAAAGTGAGGGGACCGCAGGATGGACCAGGCACCGCAGCTGCACAGCGCGGCAGATCCCGCGTCGGAGGCCTGGCGGGCCAACGAGACAGCGCACCTCGCGCTCGTGGAGGAGCTGCGCGCCAAGCTCGCCGCCGCCCGGCTCGGCGGGGGTGAGAAGGCGCGCGCCCGGCACACCGCGCGCGGGAAGCTGCTGCCGCGCGACCGCGTCGACACCCTTCTCGACCCCGGCTCGCCCTTCCTGGAGCTGGCCCCGCTCGCGGCCGACGGGATGTACGACGGCCAGGCCCCCGCCGCCGGTGTCATCGCCGGTATCGGGCGGGTGAGCGGGCGGGAGTGCGTCGTCGTCGCCAACGACGCGACCGTCAAGGGCGGGACGTACTACCCGATGACGGTGAAGAAGCACCTGCGCGCACAGGAAGTCGCCCTGGAGAACCGGCTGCCCTGTCTCTACCTCGTCGACTCCGGCGGCGCCTTCCTGCCCATGCAGGACGAGGTCTTCCCGGACCGTGAGCACTTCGGCCGGATCTTCTACAACCAGGCCCGGATGTCCGCCGCCCGTATCCCCCAGATCGCCGCCGTCCTCGGCTCCTGCACGGCCGGCGGGGCGTACGTCCCGGCGATGAGCGACGAGGCCGTGATCGTGCGGAACCAGGGGACGATCTTCCTCGGCGGTCCCCCACTGGTGAAGGCCGCCACCGGCGAGGTCGTCACCGCCGAGGAGCTCGGCGGCGGCGAGGTGCACGCGCGCGTGTCCGGCGTCACCGACCACCTCGCGGAGGACGACGCCCACGCCCTGCGCATCGTGCGGACCATCGTCGCCACGCTCCCCGCGCGCGGGGCGCTGCCCTGGGAGGTGCGGCCCGCGACCGAGCCCAAGGTCGACCCGTACGGGCTGTACGGGGCCGTGCCGGTCGACCCCCGTACCCCCTACGACGTACGCGAGATCATCGCGCGCGTGGTCGACGGCTCCCGGTTCGCCGAGTTCAAGGCCGAGTTCGGGCAGACCCTCGTCACCGGCTTCGCCCGGATCCACGGGCACCCGGTGGGGGTCGTCGCCAACAACGGCATCCTCTTCTCCGAGTCCGCCCAGAAGGGCGCCCACTTCATCGAGCTGTGCGACCAGCGCGGCATCCCGCTGCTGTTCCTGCAGAACATCTCCGGGTTCATGGTCGGCAGGGACTACGAGGCCGGCGGCATCGCCAAGCACGGGGCGAAGATGGTCACCGCCGTCGCCACCACCCGCGTACCGAAACTGACGGTCGTGGTCGGCGGCTCGTACGGCGCGGGGAACTACTCCATGTGCGGCAGGGCGTACTCCCCCCGTTTCCTGTGGATGTGGCCGAACGCCAAGATCTCCGTCATGGGCGGCGAGCAGGCCGCCTCCGTCCTCGCCACCGTCAAGCGGGACCAGATCGAGGGCCGCGGCGAGTCCTGGCCCGCCGAGGAGGAAGAGGCGTTCAAGGCACCGATCCGTGCGCAGTACGAGCGCCAGGGGAACGCCTACTACGCGACCGCCCGCCTCTGGGACGACGGGGTGATCGACCCCCTGGAGACCCGTCAGGTGGTCGGCCTGGCCCTGACCGCGTGCGCCAACGCGCCTCTGGGTGACCCCCAGTTCGGCGTCTTCCGGATGTGAGGGGACCGATGTTCGACACCGTTCTTGTGGCCAACCGCGGCGAGATCGCCGTCCGCGTCATCCGTACGCTGCGCTCGCTGGGCGTCCGCTCGGTCGCCGTCTTCTCCGACGCCGACGCCGACGCCCGGCATGTCCGCGAGGCCGACACGGCGGTACGGATCGGACCGGCACCGGCCGTCGACAGCTATCTGTCCGTGGAGCGGATCCTTGAGGCGGCGGCCGCCACGAACGCCCAGGCGGTCCACCCGGGGTACGGCTTCCTCGCCGAGAACGCCGCCTTCGCGCGCGCGTGCGCCGCGGCGGGGCTGGCCTTCATCGGCCCCCCGGCGGGCGCGATCTCCCTCATGGGTGACAAGATCCGCGCCAAGGAGACCGTGGCGGCGGCCGGAGTCCCCGTCGTCCCCGGCGGCCGCGACCCCGAACTCGCGCGGGCGGCCCGCGAACTGGGCGCCCCCGTGCTCATCAAGCCGTCCGCGGGCGGTGGTGGCAAGGGCATGCGCCTGGTGCGGGACCTGACCCACCTCAACGACGAGATCGCCGCCGCCCGGCGCGAGGCCGCCGCCTCCTTCGGTGACGACACCCTCCTCGTGGAGCGGTGGATCGACCGGCCCCGCCACATCGAGATCCAGGTCCTGGCCGACGGCCACGGGGGCGTCGTTCACCTGGGCGAGCGCGAGTGCTCCCTCCAGCGCCGCCACCAGAAGATCATCGAGGAGGCGCCGAGTGTGCTCCTCAGCGAGGAGACGCGGTCGGCGATGGGCCGGGCGGCCGTGGAAGCGGCCCGCTCGTGCGGGTACGTCGGCGCGGGCACGGTCGAGTTCATCGTCCCGGGCGGGGACCCGAGCGCGTACTACTTCATGGAGATGAACACCCGCCTCCAGGTGGAGCACCCCGTCACCGAGTTCATCACGGGCCTCGACCTGGTGGAGTGGCAGCTGCGGGTCGCGGCGGGCGAGCGCCTCGCCTTCGCGCAGGACGACATCGCCCTCACCGGGCACGCCATAGAGGCCCGCATCTGCGCCGAGGACCCGACCCGGGGCTTCCTGCCCTCCGGCGGCACGGTGCTCGGGCTGCGCGAGCCCCAGGGCGACGGCATCCGCACCGACTCCGGGCTCAGCGAGGGCACCGAGGTGGGCAGCCTGTACGACCCGATGCTGTCGAAGGTCATCGCGTACGGCCCCGACCGCGCCACCGCCCTGCGCAAGCTGCGCGCCGCCCTCGCCGAGACGGTGATCCTGGGCGTGCCGACGAACACCGGGTTCCTGCGACGGCTGCTGGCCCATCCGGCGGTCGTCGAGGGCGACCTGGACACGGGGCTGGTGGAGCGGGAGGTGGCGGACCTCGTGGCGGACGAGGTCCCCAAGGAGGTCTACGCGGCGGCGGCTCTGCTGCGCCAGGCCGCGTCGGCCCCCGCGCCCGCCCCGGGCTCCGGCTGGGTCGATCCGTTCTCCGTCCCTCAGGGCTGGCGCCTGGGCGGTGAGCGGGCCTGGACGCCGCATCACCTGCGGGTGCCGGGTCACGACCCGGTGACCGCACGTCTGCGCGCCACGACGGACGGCGGCTTCGAGCTGCTGCTCGGCACGACGGAGGCCCCGACGCCGAGGGCCCCCGGGCCGGCCCGGACGGGAGCCGAAGCCCTGGCGGGGGCCGAAGCCGAAGCCGCAGCCCGGCCGGGCGCAACCGGCCCCACCCCGGCAGAAGCCGCAGCCCCGGTCCGAGTGTCCGCAGGCCCGGCCCCGGCGGGAGCGGAGTCGCGGTTCACCTTCCGGCTCGGCGGCACCGCCCACACCTTCGCCGCCCTGCCGGACGGCACGTGGCTCGGCCGCGACGGTGACGCCTGGCACGTCCGCGACCACGACCCGGTCGAGGCGTCCCTCTCCCGCGCCGCCCACTCCGGCGCCGACTCGCTCACCGCGCCCATGCCGGGCACGGTCACGGTCGTGAAGGTCGCGGTCGGCGACGAAGTGAGCGCCGGTCAGAGCCTGCTGGTGGTGGAGGCGATGAAGATGGAGCACGTCATCTCCGCCCCGCACGCCGGAAAGGTCACCGAGCTGGACGTCGCTCCCGGCACCACGGTCGCCATGGACCAGGTACTGGCGGTCATCGCCCCGACCGAGGAGGAGACGGCATGAGCAGCCCCGGACCCGGCCTCCCGATGGTCGTACCGGCCCCGGACCTGCCCGCCCGGGTCCGCATCCACGAGGTCGGCCCCCGCGACGGCCTGCAGAACGAGAAGGCGCAGGTCCCGACGGAGGTCAAGGCGGAGTTCGTCCGCCGCCTGGCCGACGCGGGCCTGACCACGATCGAGGCCACCAGCTTCGTACACCCCAAGTGGGTGCCCCAACTGGCGGACGCGGAGCAGTTGTTCCCGCTCGTCAGGGACGTGGCAGTCGCCCTCCCGGTCCTCGTCCCCAACACCCGTGGCCTCGACCGGGCGCTGGTCCTGGGCGCCACCCGCGTCGCCGTCTTCGCCAGCGCCACCGAGTCCTTCGCGAAGGCCAACCTCAACCGCACGGTCGACGAGGCGCTGGCCATGTTCGCCCCGGTGGTGGCGCGGGCCAAGGCCGAGCACGTCCATGTCCGCGGCTATCTGTCCATGTGTTTCGGCGACCCCTGGGAGGGCCCCGTCCCGGTCCACCAGGTCGTCCGGGTCTGCAAGGCCCTGATGGACATGGGCTGCGACGAGCTGAGCCTGGGCGACACGATCGGCGTGGCGACCCCCGGTCACGTCGCCGAACTCCTCACCGCCCTCAACGCCGACCACATTCCCACCACCGCCCTCGGCGTGCACTTCCACGACACCTACGGCCAGGCCCTCGCCAACACCCTGGCCGCGCTCCAGCACGGCGTCACGACGGTCGACGCCTCGGCGGGCGGCCTCGGCGGCTGCCCGTACGCCAAGAGCGCCACCGGCAACCTCGCCACCGAGGACCTCGTGTGGATGCTGCACGGCCTCGGCATCGACACCGGCGTCGACCTCGGCCGTCTCACCGCCACCAGCGTGTGGATGGCCGGTCACCTGGGCCGACCCAGCCCGTCCCGCACCGTAAGAGCCCTCTCCCACCAGGAGCAGTGACGCATCATGGACCACCGCCTCACCCCCGAGCTGGAAGAACTCCGCCGCACGGTCGAGGAGTTCGCACACGAGGTCGTCGCGCCCAAGATCGGCGACTACTACGAGCGGCACGAGTTCCCGTACGAGATCGTCCGCGAGATGGCCCGGATGGGCCTGTTCGGGCTGCCGTTCCCGGAGGAGTACGGCGGTATGGGCGGCGACTACCTCGCCCTGGGCGTCGCCCTGGAGGAACTGGCCCGCGTGGACTCCTCGGTGGCCATCACCCTGGAGGCGGGCGTCTCGCTGGGCGCCATGCCGATCCATCTGTTCGGCACCGAGGAGCAGAAGCGCGCCTGGCTGCCCCGGCTGTGCTCCGGCGAGATCCTGGGCGCCTTCGGCCTGACCGAGCCCGACGGCGGCTCGGACGCGGGCGCGACCCGCACGACGGCCCGGCTGGACCCGGAGACCGACGAGTGGGTGATCAACGGCACCAAGTGCTTCATCACCAACTCCGGTACGGACATCACCGGTCTGGTCACGGTCACCGCGGTGACGGGCCGTCAGCCGGACGGCAGGCCGCTGATCTCCGCGATCATCGTCCCGTCCGGCACGCCGGGCTTCTCGGTCGCGCCCCCGTACTCCAAGGTCGGCTGGAACGCCTCCGACACCCGGGAGCTGTCCTTCGACGACGTCCGGGTCCCGGCGGCGAACCTGCTGGGCGAGGAGGGCAGGGGGTACGCACAGTTCCTGCGCATCCTCGACGAGGGCCGCATCGCCATCGCGGCGCTCGCCACCGGCCTGGCGCAGGGCTGCGTCGACGAGTCGGTGAAGTACGCGAAGGAACGGCACGCCTTCGGCCGGCCGATCGGTGCCAACCAGGCCATCCAGTTCAAGATCGCCGACATGGAGATGAAGGCCCACACGGCCCGCCTGGCGTGGCGGGACGCGGCCTCCCGGCTGCTGGCGGGCGAACCCTTCAAGAAGGAGGCGGCGCTGGCGAAGCTGTACTCCTCCACCATCGCGGTGGACAACGCCCGCGACGCCACCCAGATTCACGGCGGTTACGGCTTCATGAACGAGTATCCGGTGGCCCGTATGTGGCGGGACTCGAAGATCCTGGAGATCGGGGAGGGCACGAGCGAGGTGCAACGGATGCTGATCGCGCGGGAGCTGGGGCTCGCGGGCTGAGCCACCGCCCGCACGGGCTGCGTACAGGCTGCGGCGCGGGGGCCCACTCCCGGAACAGGATATGAGATTAGGTTAGCCTAACCTATCTTCGAATGGTCCGGCGGGCCCTCCGCCCTGTTCGAAAGCAGCCACGCTCGTGTCCAACGCCCGTGCCACCCATCTCACCCGCCGCGGCATCCTCGCCGCCGGTGGCGCCCTCGGCCTCGGGGCCGTGCTCGCCGCCTGCGGCGACGAAGACGCGAACAGCGGCGGCTCGGACCCGAAGGCATCCGCCACGGCATCCGGCCCCTGGTCGCTCAAGGACGACCGCGGCGAGACGGTGAAGCTGGACCAGGTCCCGACGAACATCGCCGCCTTCGTCGGCGTCGCCGCCGCCGCCCTCCACGACTACGGCATCGAGGTCAAGGGCGTCTTCGGCCCGACCACCACGCAGGACGGCAAGGCCGACGTCCAGACCGGTGACATGGACGTCAGCAAGCTGACCGTCTTCGGCAACGCCTGGGACCAGTTCAACGTCGAGAAGTACGCCGCCTTCCAGCCGGACGTGCTGATCTCCACCACCTTCGACAGCGCGGGCACCCTCTGGTACGTCCCCGAGGCGTCCAAGGACAAGATCGCCAAGCTCGCCCCGAGCGTCGCCGTCTCCGTCTACGACCGCCAGATGACCGAGCCGCTGCAGCGCATGTGGGCGCTGGCCGAGTCACTCGGCGCGGACATGAAGGCCGACAAAGGAAGAGACCGGCGGGGCGGGCGGCGGTGAGGGTGACGCCGGTGCGGCCGCTGCCGAGGCGGTAGCCCCCGTCGCCGTACGGGCCCTTGGCGAGCCGCAGCCGGATGCCGCCGTCGCCATGTGTGGTGGCGGGGAGGCGGTGTCCCGTCGGAGGGCGCAGCACCCACTGTCTCGCCAGACCGGTGAAACAATCCCCGGCATGGCGGAAATCATCCAGAAGGACGGCACCTGGGTCTTCGACGGCGACGCGCTGCGCCTGACGCCCGGACGGGACAAGAACGTCAGTCTGCTGCGCAAGACGCTGGGTGAACTGGTCGTGCCGCTGCGGGCGCTGGCGGGCATATCGTTCGAGCAGGGCCGCAAGTCCGGGCGGCTGAGGCTGCGGCTGCGGGACGGCGCCGACCCGCTGCTGCACGCGACCGGCGGTCGGCTCACCGAGCCCCACGACCCCTACCAACTGGTCGTCGAGTCCGACCGCTACGGCGTCGCCGAGTACGTGGTGGACGAGGTGCGCAGCGCCCTGATGCTGGACCAGGTGCCCTCCGACCCGGTCTCGGAGTACCTGCTGCCCGGCCCCGCCGTCCCGCTGTCGGCCGCCGCCGGGGACGGCACGGCGAGCTTCGACGGCGAGCAGGTGCGCCTGGAGTGGAACTGGAAGACGGAGGACGCCAAGGCCGCCGCCGGCACCCGCACGCTGGCCGTCACCGACATCGCGGCCGTGGAGTGGCATCCGGCGGCGGGCCTGGAGAACGGTTACCTGCGTTTCACCGTGAAGAACGCCCCCACCAAGGCCCCGCCCAAGTACGACCCCAACTCGGTCGAGCTGTGGGGCTTCAAGAAGGACCCGCTCATGGCCCTGGTCGCGGCCGCCGTCCAGGCCCGCATCCCGCACCCGGCGGCCCCGGCCGCCGCCCTGGAGGCCCCCGCACAGGAGCCGGAGCCCGCCGCGTCCGCCCGCGAGGACGACCACGACGCACTGCTCCGGCGCCTGCGCGAACTCGGTGAGCTGCATCGCACCGGCGTACTGACCGACGAGGAGTTCACCCTGGCCAAGCAGGCGATCCTGAAACGGATGTAACCGGATACACCGGGCATCGCAGCCCATCCACCCCACACATCTGCCCGAAATCGGGCAGGGATGTTGCGAAAGCGTCGCCCGTACCCCAGGATCTACCGGGTGCACGACGAACTCGTTGATCATCTGACGCGGTCCACGCCCCTCAACCGGGGCGAGGCGCTGCGCGTGATCCAGGACGTGCTCGCCTACTTCGACGAGACGACCGAGGGGTTCGTCCGTCGCCGCCACCGCGAGCTGCAGGCCCAGGGCCTGATCAACGCGACGATCTTCGAACAGATCGCGGCGGACCTGAAATACCGGGCGGTGGCACCACCGGAGCTCACGCTCAGGCAGCTGCGCCGCATCGTCTACGGCTGAGGAATACGTATATGTGCGGAATCGTCGGATACATCGGGAAGCGCGACGTCGCGCCCCTGCTCCTGGAAGGCCTCCAGCGCCTGGAGTACCGCGGCTACGACTCGGCCGGCATCGTCGTCACCTCCCCCAAGGCGGCCGGCCTGAAGATGGTCAAGGCCAAGGGCCGGGTCCGTGACCTGGAGACCAAGGTCCCCGCGCGCTTCAAGGGCACCACCGGCATCGCCCACACCCGCTGGGCCACCCACGGCGCCCCCTCCGACGTGAACGCCCACCCGCACCTGGACGCCGAGGGCAAGGTCGCCGTCGTCCACAACGGCATCATCGACAACGCCTCCGACCTGCGCCGCAAGCTGGAGGCGGACGGCGTCGAGTTCCTGTCCGAGACCGACACCGAGGTCCTCGTCCACCTGATCGCCCGCTCGCAGGCCGAGAAGCTGGAGGACAAGGTCCGCGAGACCCTCCGCCTCATCGAGGGCACGTACGGCATCGCCGTCCTGCACGCCGACTTCCCGGACCGCATCGTCGTCGCCCGCAACGGCTCCCCGGTCGTCCTCGGCATCGGCGAGAAGGAGATGTTCGTCGCCTCGGACATCGCCGCGCTGGTCACCCACACCCGGCAGATAGTGACCCTCGACGACGGCGAGATGGCCACCCTCAAGGCCGACGACTTCCGCACCTACACCACCGAGGGCACCCGGACGACCGCCGAGCCGACCACCGTGGAGTGGGAGGCGGCGTCGTACGACATGGGTGGCCACGACACCTACATGCACAAGGAGATCCACGAGCAGGCCGAGGCCGTGGACCGCGTCCTGCGCGGCCGGATCGACGACCGTTTCTCCACCGTGCACCTCGGCGGCCTGAACCTCGACGCCCGCGAGGCGCGCCGGATCCGCCGCGTGAAGATCCTCGGCTGCGGCACCTCGTACCACGCGGGCATGATCGGCGCCCAGATGATCGAGGAGCTGGCCCGGATCCCCGCCGACGCCGAGCCCGCCTCCGAGTTCCGCTACCGCAACGCGGTCGTCGACCCCGACACCCTGTACATCGCCGTGTCGCAGTCCGGTGAGACGTACGACGTGCTGGCGGCCGTCCAGGAGCTGAAGCGCAAGGGCGCCCGGGTGCTGGGCATCGTGAACGTCGTCGGCTCGGCGATCGCCCGCGAGGCCGACGGCGGCATCTATGTGCACGCGGGCCCCGAGGTCTGCGTGGTCTCCACGAAGTGCTTCACCAACACCTGCGTGGCCTTCGCCCTGCTCGCCCTGCACCTCGGCCGCACCCGCGACCTCTCCGTCCGCGACGGCAAGCGGATCATCGCGGGCCTGCGCAGGCTGCCCACGCAGATCGCCGAGATCATGAAGCAGGAGGAGGAGATCGAGAAGCTGGCCAAGGGGTACGCCGACGCCCGCTCGATGCTCTTCATCGGCCGTGTCCGCGGCTACCCGGTGGCCCGCGAGGCCTCCCTCAAGCTCAAGGAGGTCTCGTACATCCACGCCGAGGCCTACCCCGCCTCCGAGCTGAAGCACGGCCCGCTCGCCCTGATCGAGCCCGCCCTCCCGACGGTCGCGATCGTCCCCGACGACGACCTGCTGGAGAAGAACCGCGCCGCGATGGAGGAGATCAAGGCCCGCAGCGGCAAGATCCTGGCGGTGGCCCACCAGGAGCAGGAGAAGGCCGACCAGACGATCGTGGTCCCGAAGAACGAGGACGAGCTGGACCCGATCCTGATGGGCATCCCGCTCCAACTCCTCGCCTACCACACGGCCCTGGCCCTGGGCAGGGACATCGACAAGCCGAGGAACCTCGCGAAGTCGGTAACGGTCGAATAGTCGGCCCAGGGGCGCGGGGACTGCGCGAGAAACCACGACGCACCCGCACCGGCAAAGCAAACAGGACGGACCCCCACGTGTGCCACCTTCACGCGGGGGTCCGTCTTATGCGCCGGGGAGCCGCCCAACCCCCCAGCCGGCGCCGCTAACCGGCAGCCGTCACCCCGCGGCCAGCGGCACGTCGCGGAAGTGCCGTCGGCCAGTGCGCCAGCGCCGCCGTGGCCGCGTACCAGGCCACCGCGCCCGAGGCGACGGCGAACCAGCCACCCGCCTTGTCCAGCGCCCCGCTGTCCGCGAACCGCCCGATGGCGAGCAGCAGCAGCGCGACGAAGAACAGCCCGTACACGGCCTGCCCGAGCGTGTCACCCCCGGCGAGCGTGAGGGAGAGGACGACGAGGGCGAACAGCAGCAGGAACAGCCCTGCGGCGTTGTCGGAGACCTGGGGCGAGACCGCCCATGTGAACCAGAGTGCGCCGAGCGCGGCGAACGCGGTCCCCGTCCCGGCGTCACCCTCCCGGAACGCGAACAGTCCGGCGACGAACAACGCGACGCCGCCTACGTAGTGAGCCAGGGTCACGGCGTCCGCCGCCGTCACTCCGTCGATCAGTCCGGTGTACCCGAGGCCGACGGCCAACAGGGTGATGCCGAGCGCGAGTCGGCCGACGATCGTGGTGGTGCTTCCCGCAGAGACTCCGTTGTCCACGGCGGGCTCCCTTCATGCATGTGCAGTTGTACGGTGACCGGTATATGCCCTTCACAAGGGCACAAACACATCTACGCGTGAGTAGATTCGGGTGGCGCACAAAGGAAGTTGGCCGTGCCCACGGGGCATCTCACCTGGGCCAACGGCGAGTTACGGAATGACAACGACAGGGCGCTTGGCGCGCTTGGCGAGCCGCCCCGCGACGGAACCGAAAATGCGTCCCACGATGCCGTGCGTGGAGCCGACGACGATGGCGTCCGCCTCGTACTCCCACCCGACCTCCTCGAGCTCATGGCAGATGTCACCGCCACGCTCGACCAGGATCCAGGGCACCTCGGCGAGGTAGTCCGCGCAGGCGAGCTCCAGTCCGAGCACCTCGGTGCGGTGGTCCGGCACGTCGACGAAGACGGGCGGCTCACAGCCGGCCCACACGGTGGTGGGCAGCCGGTTGGCCACATGGACGATGATCAGGCCCGAGTGGGAGCGCCGGGCCATGCCGATCGCGTACGCGAGGGCACGCTCGCTGGAGGTCGAGCCGTCGAAGCCGACGACGACGCCGTGCTTGAAGGCGGGATCGCACGAATGGCGTGGCTCTTCCGCCGCCAGGGGATCGGCCGCCGTCGGGTCGGCGACGGGCCGCTTGCGGTCCGCGGGTTCGAAGAATTCGTGACCGGCCATGGCTGTCTCGGCGTTGTGATCCTTGATCGGGTGGGACGACAGTGTGCGGCGGAGCTGTGTCCGGGAATCATCTTCCCAACCCCATACCCCAAGGGTACGGCGGCACGCCTCCTTAGCCCAGATCCCGCTCACGTCGGCGGCGGGTTCCAGGGAGCATGCACGAGGGGGCGCCCGTAACGCAATGGCTGCTGCCCCGTACAGGCGGTTTGCACAGGATTCACTTACGCCGCCGGCGCATCCCCGGCCCGGCAGTGACCGACCGGTCGAACCGGCGTTGATCCCCGTGAGCCACCGCCACAGGGAGCGTGCGCCGCCGCCCTAGGGAGTACGTCATGTCCGCACCCCGCCCGACCCCCGAGACGCGCCCCGGGGCCGCGTCCGGCCCGGACGCGGTGACCGACCTGGTCCGGTGGGCCGCCTTCAGCTGTCTGCTCGTCCCGGTGATCCTCGTGTGGTGCGGCAGCTCCCTCGCGGGCGCCATGGGCACCGCCCTGGGCCTCGCCGCCGTCACGGCGGTCTGCCGGGCACTGTTGCGCGCCTCCGAGCGCGGCGCGGCCCGGCTGCGGGCCGCGGAGGGCGCGCCGCACCGCGGTCGGCATCAGCGCAGCGGTTCGGGGGCACACAGGGGCGGGCGGCGCCCGGGCGGACATACACCGGTCGGCTGACCGGTTTCCGCGCACGCGCCCGTATCTTTTCAGCCAACTTCTGAACTCTGTGCATCGGCACCTCTGAGCACCCCCCAACCCCCGTTCGACCTGCACGGAAAGGGTCTCAGGGGGCTCGCGCACCCTACGTGGATTGGCCACTGCGACAAGGCGCACTTCCCTGCGCGGCCCGCTAGTGCAACGCTTCGTGATCGAATGCTTCACGCCAAGTTGCCAAGTCGACAATGTGCCGGGTGATGAACTGGCCACGCCGGCACGGCGGGACACAGTAGATTCGATCTTGACTGTCTACGGCGGGGGACTCGTGCAGGACCGAGGGGAAACGTGCAGGAGCGACACAACCGAGGAGCCGCGACCACCGAGGGGGGCTTAGCAGTATGAGCCACGACTCCACTGCCGCGCCGGATACCGCGGCCCGGAAACTGTCCGGGCGCCGCCGCAAGGAGATCGTCGCGGTGCTGCTGTTCAGCGGCGGCCCCATCTTCGAGAGTTCCATACCGCTGTCGGTGTTCGGGATCGACCGCCAGGACGCCGGCGTACCGCGCTACCGACTGCTGGTGTGCGCGGGTGAGGAAGGCCCGCTGCGGACCACAGGGGGCCTGGAGCTGACCGCGCCGCATGGCCTGGAAGCGATCTCCCGCGCGGGCACGGTCGTCGTGCCCGCCTGGCGGTCGATCACCTCGCCACCGCCGGAGGACGCGCTCGACGCGCTGCGCCGGGCGCACGAGGAGGGCGCCCGGATCGTGGGCCTGTGCACGGGGGCGTTCGTCCTCGCGGCGGCGGGCCTGCTGGACGGCCGCCCGGCCACCACGCACTGGATGTACGCGCCGACGCTGGCGAAACGCTACCCGTCGGTCCATGTGGACCCGCGGGAGCTGTTCGTCGACGACGGGGACGTGCTGACGTCCGCGGGCACCGCGGCCGGAATCGATCTCTGTCTGCACATCGTGCGCACCGACCACGGCAACGAGGCGGCCGGCGCGCTGGCCCGCCGCTTGGTGGTGCCGCCCCGCCGGAGCGGAGGCCAGGAACGCTACCTGGACCGGTCTTTACCGGAGGAGATCGGCGCCGACCCGCTCGCCGAGGTCGTCGCCTGGGCGCTGGAGCACCTCCACGAACAGTTCGACGTCGAGACGCTCGCGGCCCGCGCGTACATGAGCCGCCGCACCTTCGACCGCCGCTTCCGCTCGCTGACGGGCAGCGCGCCCCTGCAGTGGCTGATCACCCAGCGGGTGCTGCAGGCGCAGCGCCTGCTGGAGACGTCGGACTACTCGGTGGACGAGGTGGCCGGCCGCTGCGGCTTCCGCTCGCCGGTCGCCCTGCGCGGCCACTTCCGCCGCCAGCTGGGCTCGTCCCCGGCCGCGTACCGGGCGGCGTACCGAGCGCGCCGCCCGCAGTCCGACCGCCCGACGGAGGGCGACGGCCCGGCGAGCACACCAGCGCCGATGACCGGCCCGCCGCCGCAGGCGGGACCGCAGTCCGCTGCCCTGCACCCGGAGAGCCCGGTGCCGATGCAGGCCCGCCGTACGGCGGCGGCGAGCGCGGTCGGCTCCTCGTCGCTGCCGGGGGACCACGCCCGGGAGGCGTACGCCCGTGCGAGCCTGCCGGGGCAGCGCAGCGGGTCGTAAGGGCCGTAAGGTCCGTGACCCGGCCGTAACGGTGTGACGGGGCCCACAGGAGCAGGCAGCCCCTGTGGGCCCTGCTCCTGCTCCCGCACGTACGCGGCACACCTCACATGCGCATGTCGGCCGTAGGGTGGACGCATGAACGATCGCATGGTGTGGATCGACTGCGAGATGACCGGCCTCTCGCTGTCCGACGACGCGCTCATCGAGGTGGCCGCCCTCGTCACCGACTCCGAGCTGAACGTACTCGGCGAGGGGGTGGACATCGTCATCCGCCCGCCGGACCGGGCGCTGGAGACGATGCCGGAGGTGGTCCGTCAGATGCACACCGCGTCCGGCCTGCTCGCGGAGCTGCCGAACGGCACGACCCTCGCGGACGCCGAGGACCAGGTCCTCACCTATGTACGTGAACACATCAAGGAGCCCGGCAAGGCCCCGCTGTGCGGCAACTCGGTCGGCACCGACCGCGGCTTCCTGCTGCGCGACATGCCCACGCTGGAGGACTACCTCCACTACCGCATCGTCGACGTGTCCAGCATCAAGGAGCTGGCCCGCCGCTGGTACCCGCGCGCGTACTTCAACAGCCCCGAGAAGAACGGCAACCACCGCGCCCTGGCCGACATCCGCGAGTCCATCGCGGAACTGCGCTACTACCGCGAGGCCATCTTCGTACCGCAGCCCGGCCCGGACTCGGACACCGCCCGAGCGATCGCCGCGAAGCACGTTCTGCCCGCACAGTGACCGCCCCGGCGAAAGCCGGGCGCGAGCACCCCTTCGGACCCTGTACACTTTTTCTCGGCCGGTCGGGGAAACGACAGTAGAACCGCCGGTCATGGTGGGTGTAGCTCAGCTGGTAGAGCACCTGGTTGTGGTCCAGGATGCCGCGGGTTCGAGTCCCGTCACTCACCCTGCTAGAAGAGGCCGATGACTGCATGAGGTCATCGGCCTCTTTCGTTGTCCTGATGGCCACACCGCGGCCACCACGCGCCGGGCGACGGCATCTGCGTCGCCGCGGTCCGTCCAAGGGCGTACACCTCAGCGGCGACGGCAGAGACGGGAAGCCGGGCCCGTCCGGGGCGGGACCGGCCCCGGGAAGCCGCCCGGCACTCACGTGCTTGTACCGGCGGCCCGTACTCGGCTCGCGGCACCATGAGCCGGGCGGCGACGAAGGCGAGCCAGCCGCTGGGGCTGTACGGGGGCCGGCCGAGTCGTCCGGGCGGAGGCTCGGCGTACTCGCGCAACTGCCGCTCGGCGACAGCCGACGCCCATGGGCGGGTGTGCCAGGTGTGCCGCAGGTAGGCGATCAACGCCCGGCTCGGTCGCTCCGGTGTGTCGTCGGCCGGCTGTCCGGCGTAGGCACGGATCACTTGGTCCAGCTCGCCGTATCGACGGTCAAACGAATCCATGCGGACGGGATGCGTCACGTCTGAGGATCACTCGCGCGGCCCGCACGTCGACGGGCTCGGGCCTGGAGATGCCAGGATGCCTCCCCTTAGGGGTCCTTGCACTATGCCCGCCCGGGTCGCGCGGCCTGGCACCGCACCTCGCCGCGTTGCCGAAACGCCCAGGTAGCTCCGCTACCAGGGCGCTCCGGCGCCTTGCGATGCACGGCACCAGACCACGCGACCTGATCGGACGCTCATAGTGCAAGGACCCCTTATTCGCCGACTCCCCAACCGGAGGTTCTTTTGCCAGACGCAATCGGTCAGAGCGCCGGCATGGAAGTGCTGACGACGAGGGGCGGATCGAGGCCGGGCCTCCTTGGAACCGGTCAGGGGATCGGACCGGTCGTGCGGCTGCTTCGTGACACTGGAACCCGCGACCTCCCCATTGGGTCGTCCTGATCACGCAGGCGCTGAGCGAGCTGCTCCGGGCTCTTTCCCACGTGCTTGCCTTGAACTCGTTGAGCGCCCGCATACCGAAGGCCTCCGCACGTGCCTCTGCGCCTCGAATGTCGGAGCGCTCCGGTGCGCCTCGTCCAACGGGGCCATGAGCGCGCCGAGTTGCCGGTGGCCCCGACGGTCTCCCCGCCTCGTCGACGCCCTCGCCTCGGCCGGGCCGAAGGCCTTTGACGTGATCAGGACGGCACGCGCTGAAGTTCGCGAGCGCGTGTGGAAGATGGCCGACGCGTCGGCTCCAGATGCGGACGGGCAGCTGATTGTGGACCTCGACAGTAGTCATCGCGCACTCCGGTCGTGTCCCTTGACGTGGTGTAGGCGATCAATCGTCGGTCGTGTTGGTGGTGTTGGGCAGTGCGGGGGCGCTTTCGCCGGCTTGGGTGGGGTGGATCTGGTCCATGCTGCCTTCGGGTAGGTAACGGCGGGGAAGGCGATCCACTCGTCGTGCATCTCGAAGAGCACGGCGGTGACCAGCCGCAGGAGGGCGTCGTCGTTGGGGAAGACCTGGACGACATCGACGCGGCGTTTGATCTCGCGGTTGATCCGCTCCAGCGGGTTCGTGGACTGAAGCTGCCCGAGCGCAGTTTGGGTATGGCCAGGTCCAGGTCACCGGCCTGCGTAGTCAGTGTCTTGTCGCGGTGCCCGTTGCGCAGCCCGGTGCGTGTCTCGGTGTGCTCGTTCCACTCCGCGCCGATCCTCGCCGTCGCCTCGGCTTCGATCAGCTCCTGGAGCATCCGCTCGGCCACGGACCGGACGAGTTCGAGTCCGTCCGTCGAACGCAGTGACTCCAGCAGCCGAAGTAAGTCATGCTGGGACAGGGCCATCATGCACCTCCTGGTTGAACTGGCCGTTCACCAGGGAGAGTTGCATGGTGGCCCACCTGCCGGGCAGGGAGCGGAATCCCTATCGACACACGCCCCGGGGTGTACGCCCCAACGTTGATCGGCTGCACCACGAAGCGGGACACCATCCGCACTCCGAGAAGCAGGATGCCGCCGCGACGTGGAAGAAGACCTTCGGACACCACCCGCTGTCGGGCTTCGTCGACCACGGCCGCGGAGGGTCCGGTGAACCGGTCGCGGGCCTACCGCGGCCTGGCAACGCCGGCTCCAACACCGCGAGCGACCACATCGCTCATCCGGTGTGTTTCCGGCGGCAGAACGCACGAGTTCGCCAACTGGCTCCCTGCCAGGGGCCGGTGGCTTTCGTACTCGGTCGGCATGACCATCGCCGACGCCATCCATCACGATCTGTCCTGAAGATCCCCACCTAGGCCTGGGCGGTAGCCGTCAAGCCCGGTGGGGCGAGATCCGCGGCGGAGCCTGGGTGGCGGCCGAGCTCGACGGCGACTGCCTGAAGGACTGGCCGGAAGGAATGCGCCTGATCGTCCGCAAGGAACGCCCTCACTCCGGTGCCCTGTTGCGCGGCAGGCCGGTGGAGCGAGCGGCCCGGCCGCGCAGAACCAGATCTGGATGGAGATCGTCCAGATCGCGCTGGAGCTGCTGGCCTGGACCGACGTGATCACCGACGCCCTGGCCCGGCTCACCGCCCTGCCGAAACCAGGCTGACCAGCAGCGTGCCCGGTCCCTCCGAACCCGCACCAGCCCGCCGGAGCCGTGGAACCCTGCGCCCACCAGGCGTGACAGCCGGACCCTCACCCGGCCCACAGGCGGAAACTGCTTACCAGTTGGCCTGGCGAGCCGTCATGAAGTGCCGAGGCCAACTGAGCGATGTGCTGCGTATCGCGGTCAGCCGAGGTCGGCGTATCCCTGGAAGCGAATTCTGATCCGGCCCTGTGGGGGGGGCTCACCCGCTCGGATGCGCTCGGCGAGCAACTGGTCGCGAGGGTGTGCATGGTGAGTGCATGAACACCACACCTCACCCCAAGAAGGCTATTTCCCGGATTCCGCGAGCATTCGCGGTGAGTGCCGCCGTGGGCATCGCTTGTGCGGCGGGGGTGGCAACTGCCACATCCGCCGTCGCCGCGACGCCAGCCACGCACGTCGCCACAAAGGCCACCCCAGCCTACGGCGGCGGGGACGGGGAGCACTTCCAGTGCGGCAACGGCCTCCTCCCCATCCTCAACTTCTGTAACTGACGGACAACCGAGAGCAGTTCCTGCCCTCAAACCGCACAACCGCACAACCGCACATGGAAGCAGTCCACCCATCCGTCCACCCCCGGGGCGGTCAGGAACAGGGGCAGGTTCCCTCTCCCTGACCGCCCTGCCGACCACAACCGAAGTTCTGCTCCGACCGGGACCCGCGTGTCCGACGAGGGCGATGGCCGCGGGATGGTGTCCCAGGCCAGCAGTGTGCTGCTGGTGGAGACGGTCCGCAAGTCCGGTCTGAATCAGGCGTCATCGGCGGCGCTGGCACCGTGGCGCAAGCCGCGGGCGCTCTCAATCTCCGGCGAAGACGGCCTTTACGCTCCAGAACACCCGGCGGCCCAGGTGTTGTTGCTCACCACCACGCCGGTTGCAGAACCCGCCCTGGAGGCCGGCCTGGGCTCCATCGAAGGGCTCATCCACCTGAACCACGAGACTATGTGAACAGCTACTGATCCACAGCTTTTGACAATTGCTCGCCATCGCGGAATCTCCACCGCCCGACTCCGGCAAGGAGGGGCGCACTCTTGTCGTTTCCCTGCGGTGATCGGCACAGCCGGTGAGAATCCCCGTGTGGATACAGGAGTTGCGGCCGTCACAGGTGCCACCATCGGTGGCGGGACTCGCGGCGCTCGGCACGGGCTTGTGCGGCCTGCGAACAACTCGTCTCCTGCTCAAGGCCCAGGAGCCCGAAGCGGCTCGTCAACGACGCTTCGAGAACCTTCAGGAGAGGCGCGAACCCCGCTCACAGGCGTGCGCGGAATTCATCGCGGCCGGCCATGAGTTGGTGGAGAGTCCTCCGTGGCCATCCCTTCAAGCTCAGTCGTCCAAGTCGATGACGAAGTCCACCACGGTCGTGTCGCCCCGCCGCACGATCGGGCGGGCAACCTCGACGATCCGGCGGTTGTCGGCGATGTGGCGCCGGGTGTAACGGAGCACCGGGACGCCGGAGCCGATCCGGAGGGTCTTCGTCTCGCGCTCGGTCGGCATGCCCGCGGTGAAGGACCCGGTAATCCTTGTGACGCGGATCCCGAGTGAGGCCATCTGAGCCCTTGTCCCGCCCGGCCAGGGCTCGTTGATGGGGTCGGAGACAGGAGTGCCCTCCACGTCACTCCAGCGGACGTATGAAGTGCTCATCTGGGTCGGGATGTCGTTGTCGTGGAAGACGAAGTGCCGCGCGAGCAGGCGCTCTCCCACCTCGCACTCGAAGAGGGACGCCAGCTCCGGCGTAGCCTGCACCCGCTCGAACCTCTTGTCCAAACGGTACTCGCTCCAGCCGATCCCCTGGTCCCGGGTGTACGGAGTCGAAGGAGTGCCGGGCTTGTTCCGATACCGGTCGGCGGCCATGCGGTGCACAGGAGGAACCTGGCGTACACGGGTGCCCGCCCTGGCGCGGGTCTCGATCAGCCCCTCGTTCCGCAGCAGGGCGAGGGCGTTGCGGATCGTCGTTTCGCTCACCCGATAGTGCGACGAGAGCGCCGGGAGGGTCGGGAGCTGGCCCCCGGGCCCGAACTCGCCGGAGGAGATACGACGGCGCAGTTCGGCAGCGATCCGCAAGTACTCGGGCTCTGCCACTGATCTACCACCGTTTCGAGTGATCGCCGCTTTCTGTGCACACAGACTGCCCCGACCAGCTTGACCAGCGCCAACCCCGACGATCTGTGCACAGAAAAGAGTTCTCCGTACACAGAAATTCACGGCTATCGGGGGACAAGCATGTGGGAAACAGGTCGCTCCTGGCGTCTGGAGTTCAAGGCGCACCCGGCCGAAGCCCACCGAGTCCGCCAATCGCCCGCGTCCCCGTGGCGAGACGTGAGAGCGATCATCAAGGCAGCGGAGTGGACACTCGGGCCGGAGACGGCCGAGGACGCCCCCAAGGGCCCGATGTACGAGGCCGAGTGCACCTCGTGCGGTGAATCCAGCGGGGCCGGGGAGGGGGAATCCCTCCCGGCGGAGGTCTGGGCCCTGAAGCACACGGGGAGCCACCCAACCCACCGGACCTACCGAGCGATCATCACGAGCTTCTGGCGGGTCTCCCCTGCCGAAGGCAACCCCTGTCACGAGTCGGAGGCCCAGTGAGCGAGCAGAAGTCCCCTTGGGTGGGGGACCAGGTGTACGACTCCAACGCCGACAAGGAGGGTGTCATCACCGACGTGAAGGGCGAGACGTTCGTCCTGCGGCCCGTGCATACCTGGGCCCACACCTGGACGGCGCCCTGCGCGGACGTCTTGGAGATCACCGTGCCGCGCCTGAGCGGGTCGCGAGAGAGCGAGAGGCGTAACCGTGTACAGCAGCGCGTTCCCCTGGCCGAGCGACCACACGGACGAGAGGCGTACGAGTTCCCACTCCCGAAGTCAAGAGGTCACCCCTGCGTCGTCCCCCACCGCTCCTCCGGATCCGGCAGCACCTTCCGCAGCTCCGCCTCGACCTCCGCCCGCGTCGTCCCCTCCGCCTTGGCGTACTCGGTCACCGCCTGCCCCAGATCGCGGTCGAGGTCGCGCCAGGCCCGCCACGCCGTCTCGTACGTCTCGGACTGCACGTCGTTCCAGCCGCCCTCCTGGGTCGGCGGTCCGTAGGCGTCCCGTAGCTCCAGGACTCTCGTGTGCGCCTCGTCCGCGGCCCGCTGTTTCGCCAGAAGTTCCTCGAAGGTGTGTGCCACGCGGCGGATCTTATGCACGGCCCGGGGAGCCAGCCCTCCGACCGGGCCGTCCGGGCGGCGGCCCTGACTCACCCGGCGCAACCCGGCCCCGCAACCCCGCGCAACCCGACTCCACGACCCCGCGCAACCCGGCCCCGCAACCCCGCGCAACCCGACCTCACAACCCGGCCCCGCAACCCCGACCCCACAACCCCGCGCAACCCGGCCCCGCAACCCCGCGCAACCCGACCTCACAACCCGGCCCCGCAACCCCGACCCCACAACCCGCCCCCTACGACGACGCCCGCTCCACCAGCTCCGTCGCCAGCACCACCTGCCGCCGCTCCAGCCCCCGCGACACCGCCGGGCGCCGGTCGGCGATCTCGGTGAGGAGCAGGTCGATCATCTTGCGGCCCATCTCCTCGATCGGCTGGCGGACGCTGGTGAGCGGCGGGTCCATGTGGCGGGCTATCGCCGAGTCGTCGTAGCCGACCAGGGCCACGTCCTCGGGGATATGGGCGCCCGCCTCGCGCAGGACCTGGCGGGCGCCCGCCGCGGTCACGTCGGAGGCCGCGAAGACCGCGTCCAGGTCGGGGCAGCGGGCCAGCAGCCGAGTCATCGCCCGCCGGCCGCCCTCCTCGGTGAAGTCACCCGCCTCGATCAGCTGTTCGTCCACCGCGTACCCGGCGTCGCGCAGCGCCTCGCGGTAGCCGTCGATGCGCCGCTGGGCGCCGTAGACGTCGAGGCGGCCGGTGATGTGGGCTATGCGGTGGCGACCCCGGGCGATCAGGTGTTCCACGGCGGAGCGGGCACCGCCGTAGTTGTCGGAGTCCACCGAGGTCAGCGTCTCCTCCGCCGATCTCGGGCCGCTGATCACCGCCGGGATCTCCAGCTGGGCGAGGAGGTCCGGGAGCGGATCGTCCGCGTGCACCGAGACCAGCAGGACACCGTCCACCCGGTGCGCCGCCAGGTACTGGGCGAGCCGCTGCCGCTCCCGGTCGCTGCCCGCGAAGATCAGCAGCAGCTGCATCTCGGTGTCGGACAGCTCCGCGCCGACACCGCGCAGCATGTCCGAGAAGTACGGTTCCGCGAAGAACCGGGTCTCCGGCTCGGGGACGACGAGGGCGATCGCGTCCGTGCGGTTGGCGGCCAGGGCACGGGCCGCCGTGTTCGGGACGTAGCCGAGCTCGGCGACCGCGGCCTCCACCGCCGCGCGGGTCGCGTCACTGACCCGGGGCGAGCCGTTGATCACCCGGGAGACCGTGCCCCGGCCCACGCCGGCGCGCGCGGCGACCTCCTCCAGGGTGGGCCGGCCACCGCTCCGGCCCCGCGCTCCGTGGCCTGCCATGGGCTCCGCCTTCCGCCGCCGTTCATCACGCTGGCCTGGAATCTAACAGTCCCGTGTGGTGGGGTGACCATCGCTGGGCCGGACCTCCGGAGGGGCCGAATCCGGTCCCGTGCGCCGCCCGACCCGGACTCTCACGGTCCAGTTAACAGCCCGATAACTGAACGCATCTCCCGCCGTCCGCGCCCTTGACACCCCCGCGGGAACCGACGACTCTTCAACACATCACTGGTGGGAGCGCTCCCACGGTACCTGACACATACACAACCCGCACGTTCCCCGCCCGAGCCGCAGCGAGCACAACTTACGGGCCCAACCATGCAGTTGGCCGGGGGGTCGGCACGTCAGGGCAACAGGAGGACGCAATGCGAGCACGTAAGTCGGTGGTCCTCGCGGCCATCGCGACGCTGGGCGCCGGGCTGCTGGCCGGCTGTGCCGACGACGGCGGCGACGAGGGCGGCTCCGGGTCGTCGGGCGGCGGCGAGGGCAAGACCACGATCACCCTGGGCCTCTTCGGGACGATGGGCTTCAAGGAAGCCGGTCTGTACGACGAGTACATGAAGCGCAATCCGAACATAACGATCAAGGAGAACGTCACCGAGCGCAACGAGAACTACTACCCCGCGCTCGTCAACCACCTCACCACCAACAGCGGCCTGATGGACATCCAGGCCGTCGAGGTCGGCAACATCGCCGAGGTGGCGCAGACCCAGGGCTCCAAGCTGCTCGACCTGTCGAAGTACGGCAAGGAGAGCGACTACCTGGAGTGGAAGTGGAAGCAGGCCGCCACCCCCGACGGCCAGACGATCGCCCTCGGCACCGACGTCGGCCCGATGGCCATCTGCTACCGCAAGGACCTCTTCGAGAAGGCCGGACTGCCCACCGACCGCGAGGAAGTGGGCAAGCTGTGGACGGGCGACTGGGAGAAGTTCGTCGACGTCGGCCGCGACTACCAGAAGAACGCGCCCTCCGGCACCACCTTCATGGACTCCCCCGGCGGTCTGCTGCAGGCCATCCTCAGCAGTGAGACCGAGCGGTTCTACGACTCCTCCGGCGAGGTCATCTACAAGACCAACCCGGCCGTGAAGGCCGCCTTCGATCTCACCGCGGCGGCCGCGGAGGACGGACTGGTCGGCAACCAGACGCAGTTCCAGCCCGCCTGGGACACCACCATCGCCAACAGCAAGTTCGCCGCGATGTCCTGCCCGCCGTGGATGCTCGGCTACATCAAGGGCAAGTCGAAGCCGGACGCGGCCGGCAAGTGGGACGTGGCCGCGGCGCCCAAGTCCGGCAACTGGGGCGGCTCCTTCCTGGCCGTGCCCAAGTCCGGCAAGAACGTCGAGGAGGCGGCGAAGCTGGCCGCCTGGCTGACCGCGCCCGAGCAGCAGGCCAAGCTGTTCGAGGTGCAGGGCAACTTCCCGAGCACGCCGCCCGCGTACGAGATGCCCGCGGTCAAGAACGCCAAGAACGAGATGACCGGTGACGCACCCATCGGTGAGATCTTCGCCGAGGCCGCCAAGAGCGCCCCGGTCCAGGTGATCGGACCGAAGGACCAGATCATCCAGCAGGGTCTGACGGACAACGGGGTGATCCTGGTCGCCCAGGGCAAGTCCGCCAAGGAGGCCTGGGACACGGCCGTGAAGACCATCGACAACAACCTGGACAAGTGACCCGTATGACCACTGGGCACGACACCGCCGCCGCGTCCCCCGCCAAGGGGGGCGCGGCCCCGGCCCGCCCGTCGGCCGGCGCGCCGGTCTCCGAGAAGGAGCGGCGGCGCCGGGCCCGGCTGTCCCGCCGCTGGCAGCGGGACATGCGCTTCAGCCCGTACGCCTTCGTCTCGCCGTTCTTCCTGCTGTTCCTGGCCTTCGGCCTGTTCCCGCTGGTCTACACGGGCTGGGCCTCGCTGCACCAGGTGGAGCTGACCGCGCCCACCGACATGAGCTGGGTGGGCCTGCGCAACTACACCCGGATCTTCGACGACGACTTCTTCTGGAACGCGGCCCGCAACACCCTGACCATCGGCGTCATCTCCACCGTCCCGCAGCTGCTGATGGCGCTGGGCCTGGCCCACATCCTCAACTACAAGCTGCGCGCCTCGACCTTCTACCGGGTCGTGATGCTCGCCCCGTACGCCACCTCGATCGCCGCCGCCTCGCTGGTCTTCGTGCTGCTCTTCGGCCGCGACTACGGCATGATCAACTGGGCGCTCGGGGCCGTCGGCATCGACAACATCGACTGGCAGAACGACACGTGGCCCTCGCAGATCGCGGTGTCGACGATCGTCATCTGGCGCTGGACCGGCTACAACGCGCTGATCTACCTGGCCGCGATGCAGGCGATCCCGCAGGACCTGTACGAGTCGGCGGCGCTGGACGGGGCCAACCGCTGGCAGCAGTTCTTCCATGTGACGCTGCCGTCGCTGCGGCCGACGATCCTGTTCACCGTCGTGGTGTCGACCATCGGCGCCTCGCAGCTGTTCGGCGAGCCGCTGCTGTTCGACGCGAACAAGGGCGCCTCGGGCGGGTCCCAGCACCAGTTCCAGACGCTCGGCCTGTACCTGTACGAGCAGGGCTGGGTCAACCAGCACCTGGGCCGCGCCTCCGCCATCGCCTGGACGATGTTCCTGATCCTCATCGTGATCGGGATCGTCAACTACGTCATCTCGCGCCGGCTGCGCGCCAGTAGTTAAGGAGACCGGCCGTGACGACGACACTGACCCCGGTTGACCGGGAGGCGCAGGCCGCCAAGGGGCGCGTACGCCGCCCCAAGGCCGCCCGCGCCGGCGGGACCCTGCACGCCGGGCCCGTGGCGTACGCGATCCTCGCCCTGTTCACCATCGGCTCGCTGTTCCCGCTGGTGTGGACGGCGATCGCCGCCTCCCGGGACAACCAGCGCCTGGCCGAGACGCCGCCGCCGTTCTGGTTCGGCTCGAACCTGATGGACAACCTGGAGATCGCCTGGAAGGACGCCAACCTGGGCGAGGCCTTCCTCAACACCACCATCGTGGCCGGGATCTCGGCGGTCACCATCGTGGTCCTGTCGACGATCGCCGGGTTCGCCTTCGCCAAGCTGCGGTTCAAGGGCCGTAACGCGCTGATGCTGATCGTCATCGGCACGATGATGGTGCCGCCGCAGCTCAGCGTGATCCCGCTGTACATGATGGTCGCCAAGCTGGACTGGACCGACCAGCTCCAGGCGGTGATCCTGCCGTCGATCGTGAGCGCGTTCGGCGTCTTCTTCATGCGCCAGTACCTGCTCCAGGCCCTCCCCGACGAGCTGATCGAGGCCGCGCGGGTGGACGGCGCGAGCAGCTGGCGCGTGGTGTGGCACATCGTGTTCCCGGCGGCCCGGCCCGCGATGGCGGTGCTCGGCATGCTGATGTTCGTGCAGACCTGGAACGACTTCCTGTGGCCGTTCCTGGTGCTGACCCAGACCGGCAATCCGACCGTCCAGGTGGCGGTCGCGGGTCTGGGCCGCGGCTACACCCCCGACCAGTCCCTGATCATGGCCGGTGCGCTGCTCGGTACGCTGCCGCTGCTGCTGGTCTTCGCGATCTTCGGCAAGCAGATCGTCGGCGGCATCATGCAGGGCGCCGTCAAGGGCTGACGCCCGCCCACCCAGGGGGCCGGGTCACCGCCGCCTCGGCCCCTTCCTCTCCCCCACGCCTCTCCTTCTTCTCTACTTCTTCGTGGGTGTCCACGACCTCCGATGGGAGCGCTTCCATGCCTGAACCCGAATCGCCGGTGTCCTTCCCTCCCGCCTTCCTCTGGGGCGCGGCCACCTCCGCCTACCAGATCGAGGGTGCGGTGAGGGAGGGCGGCCGTACCCCGTCCATCTGGGACACCTTCAGCCATACGCCGGGCAGGACGGCCGCCGGCGAGACCGGTGACATCGCTGTCGACCACTACCACCGCTTCCGCGAGGACGTGGCGCTGATGGCCGAGCTGGGCCTGACGGCGTACCGCTTCTCGGTCTCCTGGCCCCGGGTGCAGCCCACCGGCCGCGGCCCCGCCGTCCAGGTCGGCCTGGACTTCTACCGGCGCCTGGTCGACGAGCTGCTGTCCGCCGGGATCAAGCCTGCGCTCACGCTGTACCACTGGGACCTGCCGCAGGAGCTGGAGGACGCGGGCGGCTGGCCGGAGCGGGACACGGCACTGCGGTTCGCCGAGTACGCGCAGATCGTCGGTGAGGCGCTGGGCGACCGGGTGGAGCACTGGATCACGCTCAACGAGCCGTGGTGCAGCGCCTTCCTGGGGTACGGCTCCGGGGTGCACGCCCCCGGCCGTACGGAACCGGCGGCCTCGCTGCGGGCGGCCCATCACCTGAACCTGGCGCACGGGCTGGGCACGTCGGCTCTGCGGTCGGTGCTGCCGGCCCGCAACTCGATCGCGGTGTCCCTCAACTCGTCGGTGGTCCGCCCCGTTTCGCAGGACCCGGCCGACCTGGCGGCGGTCCGCAAGATCGACGACCTGGCCAACGGGGTCTTCCACGGTCCGATGCTGCACGGCGCCTACCCGGAGACGCTGCTCACCGCGACGGAAACGGTGACCGACTGGTCGTTCGTCAAGGACGGCGACCTGCGCGCGACCAACCAGCCGCTGAACGCGCTGGGCCTCAACTACTACACGCCGACCCTCGTTTCGGCGGCACCGTCCGCCGCGAAGGGCCCGCGTGCCGACGGCCACGGCTCCAGCGACCACTCCCCCTGGCCGGGCGCCGACGACGTGGCGTTCCACCAGACGCCGGGCGAGCGCACGGAGATGGGCTGGACCATCGACCCGTCCGGCCTGCACGAGCTGATCATGCGGTACACGCGGGAGGCGCCGGGCCTGCCGCTGTACATCACGGAGAACGGCGCCGCCTACGACGACAAGCCCGACCCCGACGGCCGCGTCCACGACCCCGAGCGCATCGCCTACCTCCACGGCCACCTGTCGGCCGTCCGCCAGGCCATCACGGACGGCGCCGATGTCCGGGGCTACTACCTGTGGTCCCTGATGGACAACTTCGAGTGGGCGTACGGCTACGGCAAGCGCTTCGGCGCGGTGTACGTCGACTACGCGACGCTGGAACGGACGCCGAAGTCGAGCGCCCGGTGGTACGGGGAGGCGGCGCGGTCGGGGACGTTGCCGCCGGTCGAGGGGGTGTAGGCCGCGGAGGGCGTGTAGTCCCGGGGGGCGTGTAGTCCCGGGGTGGGAGGACGAGGTCGGGGCGCGGCACCGGTGGGGAGTGGTGCCGCGCCCCGGGCTCATCCCTGGGGCAGGACGCGGCAGCACGCCAGCGAGCCGGAATCGGGCAAAGCGCCTGATCCAGAGCGGCGTTGGGAATCTTGTGGTGCGCTCAAGGAAGGGATCTGGGGCGGTTGAAGGTCGCCCTCGGTCTGCCCGGTCTGCGGCGTCTCATGGACCCGCGGTGACTGCGCCGCCCGTGCGGCCGCTCGCGCCCGTCCAGCTGGATCCAGATCCGCACCTCCGTGCCGCCCAGCACCGACGACCCGATCCGCACGTCACCGCCCGTGGACTCCGCGAGCCGCCGCACGATGTCCAGCCCGAGTCCGGTCGAGCCGTCGCTGCCGGAACCCCGGCCGCGCGCCATCGCCGCCTCGGGGTCGGGTATGCCGGGCCCCGCGTCGGAGACGAGCACGATCACCGCGTCCTCGCCGTTGTGCACGTCGACCGCGAACGCGGTGCCCTCGGGGGTGTGCCGGAAGACGTTCCCGAGCAGCGCGTCGAGCGCGGCGGCCAGGTCGGCGCGCGCCACGGGTATGCGCACCGGCCGGTCCACCCCGGCCATCCGCACCTTGCGGCCCTCGTCCTCGGCCAGCGCCGACCAGAACTCCATCCGCTCCCGCACCACCTCCGCCGCGTCGCACCCGGCGCCGGGACCGGCCGCGGCGGTCTGCGGCTTGGCCTCCCGGGCGGTCCGGATGATCGTGTCGACCTCACGCTCCAGCTGGGCCACCGCGGCCCGGGTCTGCTCGGCGGCCGGCCCGCCCCCGAGCGAGGCGGCGTTCAGCCGCAGCACGGTCAGCGGCGTGCGCAGCCGGTGGGACAGGTCCGCCGCCAACTCCCGTTCGTTCGCGAGGAGCTGGACGACCTGGTCGGCCATCGAGTTGAACGCCACCGCGGCCAGCCGCAGTTCCCGCGGCCCCTCCTCGGGCACCCGGGCGCCCAGCTTGCCCTCGCCCAGCTCCCGCGCGCCCTCGACCAGCCGCTGCGCCGGCCGCACCATCCGCGCGCCCAGCCGGTCGGCGACCGCGACCGACCCGACGATCAGCGCGAGCCCGACCCCGGCCAGCACCGCCCATGCCGTGCCCACCCCCTTGGCGACCGCCGCGTCGGGGATGAACACCTCGACGACGGCGAGTTGGCCGGAACTGAGCGCGACCGGCTGGAGCAGGGCCGAACCGCCGGGCGCCCCGGCCGTGGAGGCGCGGCCCGTCTCCCGGGTGGCCTCGATGTCCGCGTCGGCGGCGCGCTGCCGCCCGATGCCGACCGCCTGCGTGCCCTCGCCGCCCGGTATGTGCAGGGCCATCCCGTCGCCGGAACCCGCGGCGGCGACCGCGCGTTCGAGCTGGGCCCGGTCGGTGGTGATGGACAGCGCGGGGGCGATCTCCGCCGCGTCCCGCTCGGCGTCGGAGAACGCGCGGTCGCGGGCCATCTCCTTGATGACCAGCCCGAGCGGCACCGCGAAGGCGACCACGACCATGGCGGTGACCGCCAGCGAGACCTTGACCAGGGCCCACCTCATGGCCGCGCCTCCGCTCCCGGTGGCTCCAGCTTCACACCGACGCCGCGCAGGGTGTGCAGATAGCGCGGCCGCGCGGCCGTTTCGCCCAGTTTCCGTCGTAGCCAGGACAGATGGACGTCGATGGTCTGGTCGTCGCCGTAGGACTGCTGCCACACCTCGGCGAGCAGCTCTCTGCGCGAGACGACGACCCCGGGCCGCCCGGCCAGGAAGGCCAGCAGGTCGAACTCGCGCCGGGTGAGGTCCAGTCGTACGCCGTCCAGCTCCGCCTGGCGCCGCAGCGGGTCCACCGTCAGTCCGCCGACCCGGAGCACGCGGGACGGCGGGGCGTCACCCCCGGCCGCGCGCGAGCGGCGCAGGACCGCGGCGATCCGGGCGGAGAGGTGCTCGACGGAGAACGGCTTGGTCAGATAGTCGTCCGCGCCGGCGTTCAACAGCCGCACTATCTCCGTCTCGTCGTCCCGGGCGGTGGCGATGATGACCGGTACGTCCGTGATGCCGCGCAGCATCTTCAGGGCCTCGGACCCGTCCAGGTCGGGCAGGCCGAGGTCCAGGATGACCACGTCGAAGCGGAAATGGGCGACCTCGCGCAGCGCCTCCAGTGCCGTACCGACGCTGCGCACGGTGTGCGAGGCGTCGGTCAGATGCCGGATGAGCGCCGAGCGTACGAACTGGTCGTCCTCGACCACGAGCACACTTGCCATGCGCCGCACCGTACGCCATGCGAACGAGCCGGGTCCGGCGCCTGTGGACAACCCGGCGCCTGTGGACAACTTCTCGACTCCCGTGACCCGTGGGACAGCAGTGGCGTGGGTGAGGCAGTATGGCCCGCGATGCTCAGAGGAGTCGTACACGTACTGGCCTGGTCGCTCGCCACGGGCGCGGCGACCACGCTGTCGTGGTGGGGTGTCCACACGGTCATGGCGGGCACGGCGTACGACCCGCCGCGCGCCCTCCCCGTCACCGCGGCCGACACGACGACGCGTGAGCCGGAGCCGCGGTCCACCGCCGCGAGCACGCGGCGGCCCGAGCCGTCGACGAGCCCGAGCCGCCCCTCACCGACGCGGAAACCGACCCCCTCGGCCGGCGCGAGCACCGGCCCGAGCCCGAGCCCGACCGCCTCCGCTTCCGCGTCCGGGCAGGTCAAGAGCTACGCCACCGACGGCGGCCGGGTCGTCTTCGACCTCGGCGAGAGCTCCGCGACGCTGGTGTCGGCGACCCCGGACGCGGGCTGGTCGATGCAGGTGTGGAAGACGGAGACGTGGATCCGGGTGGAGTTCGCCGCGGGCGCCGAGCGGGTGTCGGTGTTCTGCACCTGGCACGACGGGCCGCCGCGGGTGGAGATCGGTACGTACTAGGTTCCCCCGGTTCCACGTCAAGAGCTGGGCCTTCAGCGCTCAGCGCTCAGCACTCAGCACTCAGCACTCAGCACTCCGCGTTCAGCGTTCAGCGGAAGACCGACAGTGGTGGTGCCGGTGAGGCGACCGCCGCCGCGTCCGTGACCGGGACGGCGCCTCCGGTGAAGTCGGTGAGCTGCCTGCCGTGTTCGACACGGCCGGGGTGGGGGTCGGAGGCGGCGCGGCGGGTCAGTTCGGCGATCGGAAGGGGGCGGTCGGAGGCGACGAGGACCGCGTTTCCGAAACGCTTTCCGCGCAGCACCGCGGGGTCGGCGACCAGGGCGAGCTCCGCGAACCGGGCGGCGGCGGTGGCGATCTGGCCGCGCAGGTGAGCCAGCGGCGGGCCGTCGGCGAGGTTGGCGGCGTACAGCCCACCGGGCCGCAGCGCCCTGCGGACCTCGTCGAGGAATTCCGTGGAGGTGAGGTGGGCGGGCGTCCGGGCGCCGCTGAAGACATCGGCCAGGACCAGGTCGGCCCACCCGTCCGGTACCTTGCCGAGCCCCTCGCGGGCGTCCGTCGACCGCACCCGGATGCGTGCGCCCGGCGCCAACGGCAGCTCGCGGCGGACCAGTTGGACCAGGGGTGCGTCGCGTTCGACGACCTGCTGGGTGGAGCGGGGGCGGGTGGCGGCGAGGTAACGGGCCAGAGTGAGGGCGCCGCCGCCGAGATGCACGGCCTGCAGGGGTTTGCCGGGCGGGGCGGCGAGGTCGATGACATGGCCGAGGCGCCGCTGGTACTCGAACGAGAGGAACGCGGGGTCGTCCAGATCGACGTGCGACTGCGGGGCTCCGTCGATCAGCAGGGTCCAGGCCCGCGCCCGGTCCCGGTCCGGGATCAGCTGGGCGAGGCCGCCGTCGACGGTCTCGACGACGGCTTCGAGGGCGGCCTGCGCCCGCCGCGGCTTCCTGGACTTTCCCACTCAGCCATTATCGGCGGGTACGACGGGAACAGCTCTTCGGCGTCGGCGCAGGTGGGCCGGGGCGGCGGCCCTCCCGAGGCAGCCACGTTCGCCCGTCAGCGACAGTTGTCCGCCGCCTCGATCGTCCGTGCCGCCTCGCCCAGAGCCCGGCGCAGCACCGCCGGGTCGGTCGCCGGCTCGGCCTCACCGGGGGGCAGCAGCCACGCCGAGCCGGGGAGCGCCCCGGGTCCGCCGGCCGGCGGCTGGGGGGCCAGGGTCAGGCCGCGCCCGTTGGTCTCCGTGCACGTGCTGCCCGGCACGTCCCACGCCGCCGCCGTCCCGGGCGGCACCACGAAGCAGAGGGTGCCGCAGTCGTCGTCGTGCAGGACCGGACCCATGGCCTCGACCTCGCCGCGCCGGAGGATGTCCACCGCCTCCAGCCCCTGCCGGGCGGGAACCGTCACGAGGTCGCACTCGGGCAACGGCGTACGAGAAACGATGCTCTGGCTGGTCTCCATCCCGGCCTCCACCACGGAACCCCTCCTTGGGCGAGCAGGTCGGGAGCCGGGCGGCTCCCGGTCCACCCGGTTCAACGCCGGACGACGTCAACGGCTACGGCGGAAGTGCGCCGCAAAGGATGGCAGTTCATGGCAGATGCCGGATGAGATATCCGGTTTGTAGCTAAACACTGCGTGCCGGGCCCGGCACAGCAGGTACGTTCTTGCCCGCCGGAATCAGGGCATCACTGTGGGTAAATCGTTCAACTCGCACTGATCCGGCATGGTTCGACGGTTCGCACGAGAGGACCCGGCCATGACGTCGTCCAGCGTGACCTCGTCCCAGCCCAACCAGCCACCGCGGCCGAACCTCGCCTTTCGGCGGCTGCGCGGCAGGCGCTCGCCCGCCGAGTTCGCCGCGGCGGTGCGGCGGGCCGCGCGGGAGATCGGCGAGCGGGTCAGCTGTGACGCGCGCTACATCGGCCGGGTGGAGGCGGGCGAGATCCGCTGCCCCAACTACGCCTACGAGCGGGTGTTCCTGCACATGTTCCCCGGACGCACGCTCACCGATCTGGGGTTCGCGCCCCGCTCGTCCGTACGTGGACGGGGACGCGGGGCGCGTGCGGACGAGGACACGCCCCCCGTGCACTCCCTGAGCCCGGCGCAGAGCACGAGTGAGACACGCGGGACGGGCGAACCGTATGACACGCAGGACCCGTACGACACGCACATCAACTACGAGGAGAGCGACGTGCTACGTCGCGCATTCATGACCGGCGGGGGCGCCACCGTGGCCGCCGCCTCGCTGGGCCCCTTCGGGTTCGCACTCGACGCGTCGGCGGCGGAACGCCCCGTGCGGCGCGCCGGTGCGAGCGATGCGGGCGCACTCGAAGAGGCCGTCCGCAGGATCCGGTTGCTCGACGACCGGCACGGCGCGGACGGGTTGTACCGGCGCGCGGCGGCTCCGCTGCGCGCCGCGTACGCGCTGCTGGACGCCGGGGCGACGCGGCAGGCGACCGCCGACCGGTTGCACTCGGGCGCCGGTGAACTGGCCATCTCCGTGGGGTGGCTGGCGCACGACTCGGGGCGGTTCGACGACGCGCGTTCGCACTACGCGGAGGCACTGGCGACCGCGCGGATGACCGGGGATCCGGCGCTGGAGGCGCATGCCTTCTGCAACACGGCGTTTCTCGCGCGGGATGCCGGGCGGCCACGAGAGGCGGTGCGGGCGGCGCAGGCCGCGCAGCGGATCGCGCAGCCCTTGGGGTCGGCTCGGCTGATGTCGTTGCTGGCGTTGCGTGAGGCGGGGGGATGGGCGGGGCTCGCCGATCGCACCGGGTGCGCGCAGGCGCTCACACGCGCGCACGCCCTGTATGACCGGGGTGCCTCGGACGCGGATCCCGAGTGGATGAGCTTCTACGGTGAGGCCGAGTTGGAGGCCCTGGAGGCGCAGTGCTGGTCGACACTGGGTGACTGGACGCGGGCGGCACGGCACGCCCGGCGGGCGGCGCATCTGCAGGACCCGCACTTCACCCGGAACATCGCGCTGTACACGGCGGAACTCGCGGACGACCTCGCGCGCGGGGGGCGGCCCGATGAGGCTGCGGCTGCGGGGATGCGGGTGCTGGATCTGCTGGACGAGGTGCAGTCGTCGCGGATTCAGGGGATGTTGGCGGGGACGGCGCGGGTGCTGTTGCCGCATCGGCGGGCGTCAGGTGTGTCGGAGTTCCTGGAACGGCATGCTTCGTTGCCGCGGTCGGTGTGAGGGGGCGCGCAGCGGTTGGGCGGGGGCATCGTCCCCGGCGTCGTGGCTGAGGCTGGGTGGGACGCTCACCCGCGCCGGCGGGGTGCCTGCCTGCCCGCAGCTGCGGTAGCTATCCCGCCAAGTGCCCCACGTCGTTCCAGCTCTCGATCGCGGGCTCCCCGTACGCCCAGCCAAGGATCGACAGGGACGTCGGATTGAGGCGGATGCGGGCCGCGAAGTCGAGGGGCAGGCCCAGCCAGCGGGCCGCGATGGAGCGGAGGATGTGGCCGTGGGCGAAGAGCAGGACGTCGTGGTCGTGGGTGCGGGCCCACGTGACCACCTCGTCCGCGCGGGCCGTCATGTCGGCCAGGCTCTCGCCCCCGGGCACGCCGTCGCGCCAGATCAGCCAGCCGGGGCGGAGGGACTGGATGTCGGCGGGGGTCAGGCCCTCGTACGCGCCGTAGTCCCACTCCAGGAGCGCGTCCCAGGTGCGGGCGCGGGAGCCGAAGCCGGCCAGGTCGCAGGTCTCGCGCGCGCGGGAGAGCGGGCTCGTGCGGACCTCGACGCCGGGGAGCCCGGCGTACGGGGCCTGGTGCAGGCGTTCGCCGAGGAGTTTCGCGCCGCGCCGCCCCTCGTCGAGGAGGGGTATGTCGGTCCTGCCGGTGTGTTTTCCGGCCAGCGACCACTCCGTCTGCCCGTGCCGGGCCAGCAGGATGCGCGGTGCCATGGGGGGACGGGACCTTTCCTGGGGAAGAACTGAGGCGGAACCTCTCCATCATCGCGCACGCCGTCCAGGGGCAACCCGGGGGGCGATCCCGGCGTCTATCAGGGCCGGGAGGCACCCGCCGGGGGCCGACACATACACCGTAAAGTGACGACCGGGCCGAGGGGCGCCGCGCGATGAGAAGGGGGAGGGCGATCGGATGCCGCACGCCGAGGCACCGGGCATCGAGGCGGCGCCGCACCACCTCCGCCTGCGCTGGTGGACCGAGCTGCCGCTGATCCTGCTGGTGTACGCCTGCTACTCGGCGGGCCGGCTGCTCGCCCGCGGCGATGTCTCCACCGCCGTCGACCACGGCCTGGCGATCCTGCGCATCGAGAAGGCCCTGCACCTCAACGCCGAACACCCGCTCAACCGCCTGTTCACCCGCGAGCCGTGGATCGGCATACCCGCCGACTTCTGGTACGCGTCGCTGCACTACCTCGTGACGCCCGCGCTCCTGATATGGCTTTTCCGGTCGCGGACCGTGCGGTACCGCGCGGCCCGCACCTGGCTGATGACCTCGACCTTCATCGGCCTCGTCGGTTTCACGCTGATACCGACCTGCCCGCCCCGCCTGCTGTCGGCCGGGTACGGGTTCGTGGACACGATGGCCCAGTACAGCGCGTACGGCTGGTGGGCCGGCCAGGCGAGCGCGCCGCGCGGGCTGGGCGGCATGACCAACCAGTACGCCGCGATGCCGAGCCTGCACGTCGGCTGGGCGCTGTGGTGCGGGGTGATCCTGTGGCGGTACGGCGGGACGCGCCTCACCAAGGTCGCGGGTGTGGTCTACCCGCTGGTGACCACGATCGTGGTGATGGGCACCGCCAACCACTACTTCCTCGACGCGGTCGCGGGCGTCGCCGTGATGGGCGCCGGGCTGCTGCTGGCGCCGTATGTGATGCGGTGCGCGAACCGCGCGCGGACGTGGCTGTCGGCGCGTACCGCACCGGCCGCAACGGGCTCTCGTGCCGCTCGTGCCTCGATTGTCAGTGGCGGATGTCAGACTTCGGCGGGTGAGCGAATTCCACGGCAGCGCGAGTCACGGTTCGGACCGGGAGCCGAGCCGAGTGCCTCCCCCACGGACGCGGGGGACGGCGCTCCGGCACCGGCTCGCTGAGCTGCGCGGTCCCGACGTCCCGGCCAAGGCGCTGGACGCGCGCGCCCTCGCGGCCCTGGCCGCCAACCCGGGCTGCAGGCGCCGTGCGATCCTCGACGGCGCGGGGGTGAACAAGGCGGCGCTGGCCAGTGCGCTGGGCTCCCCGTCTGCGTTCGGACAGTCGCAGTTCGCCTTCGTGCGGGGCAACGCGTTCGAGGCGCGGGTCAAGGCGGACGGCGGCGCGGACCTGCTGCGGCTGGCGCACGAGAAGCTGGACCCGCACGCCGAGCCACCCGCACACGCGCGCGTGCCGGAGCTGTCCGCCATCGGCCCCGAGGGCCGTGCCGCGCGCACGGCGCTGGCGCTGCGCGAGGCCGTCGAGGCCGGCGGCTGGACCCTGCTCGACCATCCGATGCTCGCGCTGGACGTCGCGGGCTCCCCCGCGTTCCTGGAGCCGGACGCCGTGGTCGTGCACCCGGACGGCGGCTGGACGGTCGTGGAGATCAAGTCGTTCCCGATGCTGGACGGTTCGGCGGACCCGGCGAAGGTGGGCGCGGCCGCCCGGCAGGCGGCGGTGTACGTGCTGGCGCTGGAGGAGGCCGCCGCCCGCATGCAGCCTACGCCGCCGGTACGGCACCAGGTGCTGCTGGTCTGCCCCAAGGACTTCTCCAACCTGCCCACCGCCTCCGCCGTCGACGTCCGCAAGCAGCGCGCGGTCACCCGCCGCCAGCTGGCCCGCCTCACCCGTATCCGGGACATCGCCGACGCGCTCCCCGAGGGCACGTGCTTCTCCCCCGAGCTGCCCGCGGACCGGCTCACGGCGGCCGTCGAGTCGGTCCCGGCGACGTACGCGCCCGAGTGCCTGTCCGCGTGCGAGCTGGCCTTCCACTGCCGCGAACGCTCCCGCGCCCAGGGCGCGGTGACCTCCCTCGGCCGCTCGGTCCGTGCCGAACTGGGCGGCCTGACGACCGTCGAGGACGTCCTCGCGGCGGCCCGCGGCGAGGACGGCGACCCGGACGACCCGGCGGTGGCGGCCCTGCGCCGGGCGGCCCGCCTGCGCGCCGAGGCACTGGGCCGACAGCACCCCCAGACCCCTGGCGGACAGCACCACGAGACGCCTGGCCGACAGCGCCCCGAGGAACCCCACCCGCGCGCCGCGTCCCCGGAGGCCGCCCGGTGTCGCTGATCTCCACCCTCGCCCGCCTCGAAGCCGTCGACAGCGGCCGCGCCCAGCCCACCGCCACCGTCCGGCACCGGCACCTGTCCGAGCACCCCCTCGTGCTCGTGCCGCTGACCACCGCCGGTGAGGCCGGTGCCCCGCTCGGCGCGCTGGTCGGCACCGACCGGGACGCGCCGCGCCTGCTGGTCGTACCGCAGCCGCGCGACCGCGACCTCAGGTTCACGTTCCTGGCCGAACTGGCGGACGTGGTCCTGCCGTACATCGACGCCCACGCCGAGAGCGTCGAGGCGGCCGAGCGCACCGAGACCGACCCGGAGACCGGCAAGCGGGTCAGGGTCGAGGTCGAACTGTGCGCGGACGCCCCGCAGCTGGTCGTGCCGAGCCGCGCGGGCATCGACTTCGTACGGCTGCTGGGGCGCTCGATGCGCTTCCGCCGTACGGCGGAACAGGACCCGGAGACGCCCCATCCCGCACCGCCGAGGGTGCCGTTGCTCGGGCGGTGGCTGACGCACTACGGCGAGCGTGCCCGGGTGCCCGGGTCCTCGCTGCTGCTGGCCCTGACGGACGTGCTCTCCCGGCACTGGGCGACCGGCCAGTCCGTCCTGGAGGACCAGCACCTGGGCGCGCTGCTCGCCTGGATCGACCCGCCCGAGGGGACCACCGGCGCCGAGGCCGCACTACGGGCCGAGTTGCACCGGGACGCGCGGGGCCAGCTCCTGTGCCCACCGGCGGGACCGGCCACCGACCCGGCGTTCGACAACAAGCTGCTCGCCCCCGCCATCGAGCGCTACGACCGCGCGCGGACCGCCCTCGCCGCCGCCGAGGACGGCCTGGAGGCGGACGACCGGCTCGGGGACGTCACCGCCGCCGAGCGGGAGATCCGCGCCCTGATCGAGCGGGTCACGCGCCCCACCTGGGACGCGGTCTGGCACGGGCTGGACCTGCTGCGGGAGCTGCCCGAGGGGGCGCGGGTCGAGGAGCGGTGGACGCGCGACCGCTGGTCGTTCACCGGCCATCGGGACCGTGTGCTCGCGGGGGAGCCCCCGCAGCCGCGCCGCGACGACGCGGTGACGGCGGCGAACAAGCTGGCCGCGCGCGAGCGCGAACAGGCCCGCCTGGAGGCGCAGGAGGCGCTCGACGACCCGCTGGTGATGGCGGGGCGGCGGCTGTCGGGGGAGGCGTTCGCGGGCGAGGTCACGGATGTGGTGATGGCGTACAGCGAGGGCAAGCGCCCCAGCCCGCGCCCACTGGTCACCGTCCGCACGGACGACCGGCCGCACCTGGGCGAGCGGGCGAAGGTGTACCGCTCGCTGGGCGGCAGACCGCAGTCCGCCGAGTTCGTCGGATACGAGGCCGACGGCACCGGAGACGACGAGGGCTCCCTGGTCGTCCTGCGGATCCTCGACAAGATGGGGCGCGGCAAGGAGCCCGAGGCCGGGTCCGTGCCGGAGAAGGGCGACACGGTGTGCTTCACGCTGTTCGAGCACGAGCAGCGGGGCGGCGCGAAGCTGCCCGACCCGGAGGAGACGCCGTGGACGCACGGCGGGCCGCCCGGTGAGCGGACCGAGGCGGAGCCCGCCGATCCCGTCACCGAGGAGGACGTCCTGTGACCACGGAGACCGCCTTCGACCCCGGCGCCGCGGCGGCCCGTGCCACCGACGCGATCCTCCGCGACACCCTGCACGGCCCGCACCGCGGTGTCGTCGTCGACTCCCCGCCCGGCGCGGGCAAGTCCACGCTGGTGGTGCGCGCGGCGCTGGAGCTGGCCGACGCGGGCCGCCCGCTGATGGTCGTCGCGCAGACCAACGCCCAGGTGGACGACCTCGTCCTGCGGCTCGCCGAGAAGAACCCCGAGCTGCCGGTGGGCCGGTTGCACAGCAGTGACGCCGACCCGTACGACAAGGCGCTGGACGACCTGGCGAACGTACGGAAGTCGGCGAAGGCGGGGGACCTCACCGGGCTGCCGGTGGTCGTCTCCACCGCCGCCAAATGGGGGCATGTCAAGGTCGACGAGCCGTGGCGGCACGCGATCGTCGACGAGGCGTACCAGATGCGGTCGGACTCGCTGCTCGCCGTCGCCGGGTTGTTCGAGCGGGCGCTGTTCGTGGGCGACCCCGGGCAGCTGGACCCGTTCGCGATCGTGGGCAGCGAGCAGTGGGCGGGTCTGTCGTACGACCCCTCGGCGTCCGCGGTCACCACCCTGCTGGCCCACAACCCCGAGCTGCCGCAGCACCGCCTGCCGGTCTCCTGGCGACTGCCCGCCTCGGCGGCGCCGCTGGTCTCGGACGCGTTCTACCCGTACACGCCGTTCCGCAGCGGCACCGGCCACGGCGACCGGCGGCTCACCTTCGGCGTCCCGTCGGACGGCTCCGGGCCCGACCGGGTGATCGACGAGGCGGCGGAGTCGGGCTGGGGCCTGCTGGAGCTGCCCGCGCGGCACACGCCGCGCACCGATCCGGAGGCGGTGCGGGCGGTGGCGACGGTGGTACGACGGCTGCTGGACCGGGGTGGGACGGCCACGTCGGAGCGCTCGCCCGACCCGACGCCACTGACCGCCGACCGCATCGCCGTCGGCACGGCCCACCGCGACCAGGCGGCGGCCGTCCGGGCGGCCCTCGCCGGGCTGGGCGTGCGCGAGGTCACCGTCGACACGGCGAACCGCCTCCAGGGCCGGGAGTACGACGTCACGGTCGTCCTGCACCCCCTCTCCGGCCGCCCCGACGCCACCGCCTTCCACCTGGAGACGGGGCGCCTCTGCGTCCTGGCCTCCCGCCACCGGCACGCGTGCGTCGTGGTGTGCCGGGCGGGGGTGAGCGAGCTGCTGGACGACTACCCGTCGACGGAGCCGGTCCAGCTGGGGACGGTGGTGAAGTTTCCGGACGGCTGGGAGGCAAACCACGCCGTCCTGGCCCACCTCGCCGAACGCCGCGTGGCATGGCGACCATGAACGGCACCGCGCCGCACCACCCAACCGCCGCCGCCCACCACGCCGCAAACCGCCGGACGCAGTCCGGCACGCCGCCGGAGGCGGCCAAGGAACACGGCCCGGACGGCTGGGAGGCAAACCACGCCGTCCTGGCCCACCTCGCCGAGCGCCGGGTGCAGGGGCGACCATGGACACCCCAGGCCCCCTTGCGCGGGCGCGAGAGAATTGAGGGTGGCCCACCTCGAACAGGCGGCGCCTTCGGAACCGTACGAGGAGGAGATGAGGACATGGCGGAGCCCACGCCGCGTCGGAACGAACCGCGGCTACGCCCCGCGCCCCTGCTCTTCGAGCCCGCGGAAGCGGCCTCCGATCCGGAGCACTTCTTCGATCTGGAGTCGATCGACGACCCCGGGACGCTGCTGGCCCGTGCCACGGAGCTGACGCGGGCGTTCCGGGCGGCGGCGGACCGGGCGATGGAGTTCCAGGCCATGGCGGCGGCGCAGCTCGCCGATCCCCGCCGGTTCGACCGGCTGACGGCCGCGGACATCGCCGAGCAGGCCGAGTGGACCGAGGACTACGCCAAGAAGATGGTGGAGTTCGGCCGGGATCTGCTGCGGGGGGTCGACGCGCGGGGACCGGATCCCGTCTGAGCAGCTGCCGCCAAGGCCGGAGACAGGCCCGGAGACAGGCCCGGAAGCCCATCCCCCGGCATATGCCAGTCGCGCAAGGTACCCCCTCTCACCCCCTCCTGTCCCGATTTCCGGCAACCCACGGCAACGAAGCGTTCACAACGGGTACCTCTGGGTGCCATGAGCAGCAGCACACTGACCTCGGACGGCGCCGCCTGGCTCGCCTCGGCCCGAACGTATCCGCGCAGCACCCTCGCCTTCTGGGAGGAGCGCCCGGACGCCCCCGTGGTGCTGCCCTGCGGTTCCGCCTTCGACATCGTGAGCGCGCCCGCGGTCTTCGGGCGGCAGATGCTGGACCTGTTGTGGGACGAGGGCCCGGGCCCGGTCGCGGTGTTCCGGGGCCGGATGCTGCTGTTCGCCACGCCGGGCACGGCTCAGCGGCTGCCCTCGCTGCTGGAGTGGGAGGAGTGGGGGGCCACCGGCCCGGGATCCCACGGCCGTACGGCCGCCGTCCCGCCCCTGCTCTGCCACGGCACCGGCGACGCGGTCACCGTCCCCGCCCCCACCGGCACGGCGTCGGCCTCCGGCTCCCGCTGGCTCGTCGCCCCCGACACCCGTCGCCCCTGGCTCCCCGGCCCGGAAATCCTGCTCTGGGCGGCCGTCCGCGCGGCCCGCTCGGCTGTGCGGATATCGATTTCTCCTCCTCCCGACCAGGGTGCTAAGGTCTACGACGTCAGCAGGCGCCGCTAGCTCAGTTGGTTAGAGCAGCTGACTCTTAATCAGCGGGTCCGGGGTTCGAGTCCCTGGCGGCGCACGACAATGAGAGGCCCCTCGCAGAAGCGAGGGGCTTTTTCATGTACCGGCGCAGCTGCTACCCGTTCGCGATCTTCACCGTCCACGCCCCCGAAGCCGTACGCCCCTCCACCTCCACCCGCACCCCGGCCCCCGGCACGGTGAAGCTCTCCCCCAGCGCGACCGGCGCGTCCGCGAGGGGTGGGTACACCGAGCCCTCCCAGCATGCCTCCGTGCCCGGGTGGGCGTCGATCACCTGGACCGGGCCGTCGCCGGACTCGGCGCCGGCGTGGACGCGGTAGACGAGGATGCCCTGCCGGCAGCTGTGCTGATCGTTGCCGACGGAGCCTCGGGCCTCGAAGGCGAGGACGCTCTCCGCCCCGGTGCGCACCACCGCCAGCTTGGTCCCGCGGCCCACCCCGAAGGCGGGGGCTCCGGCCGGGGCGGTCGTCGGCTGTCCGGGCCCGGCGCCGAGCGACTCCAGCGTCAGCCGTACGGGCCTGTCGCCCCGCACGCAGACCACCTGCCGCGGCTCCAGCCAGCCCAGCTTCCACTTGTGCCAGCCGAACAGATCCGGAGCCAGCCCGAACTGGCTGCCCATCAGGTCCCAGTCACCCACATGGGTGTCCCAGTCGCCCTTGCCGTCGACCGGGCGGTGGTAGAGGTCCGGCAGGTCGAAGACATGGCCGGTCTCATGGGCGAGGACGAGCCGGTCCGGCGGGTGGTTCTCGAACACCGTGACGATCCGGTGGATGTCGGTGCCGTCGGCGCGCAGCGGGGTGTCGAGGTTGACGACCTTCGTGGCGTCCGAGTCGACGCCGGGCGCGTGCGGGTCGGCGATGAAGTAGATGATGTCGTAGCGCGAGAAGTCGACCTGGGGGTCGGCGACGGCGAGCGCGTCGCGCAGGTAGGCGGCCCGTTGCGGGGCTGCCCAGTCGCGCTGTATGGCGTACGCGGTGGAAGGGCGCGGCATGCGGATCCAGTGCCGCAGCGGGTGCGGGCGGAGGCGGAACCTGCCGTACGAGGCGCGCTCGAAGTAGCTGCTGGTGGCCGGGAAGTGGTCGGCGGTCAGTTCGGCGGGGGTGGTCAGCGGGCGGGAGTCCGGGAAGGACAGGAAGACCATCACCGCGTCCAGCGTGCCGGTCGGCCGTGGATAGGCGGTGTTCCAGGTGTCCAGGCCCTCGGAGTGGTGGACCTGCGTGCGGGTGAGGGCGCAGGGCGCGGCAGCGAAGGGCTCGGCGACCGAGGGGCAGGCGATGAGGGAGGTCGCCGCGACCGCCGACAGGGTGGTGAACACGGCCGCGGTGCTGCGCAGTCGGGGGCGGGCGGCAGCGTGACCGAACCCCTTGAAGGCCTCACGGGTGCGTTTCCCCAGGGGCAGCTGGCGCGGCACATGGACCTCCGGATGCGGTTCTCGGGACACCGCATCCAGACTGTGTGAATTTATTGTTGTATGCCCTGTTTGCCTACCCCGGACGAGTGAAGTGCCGGGGGGCCCGCGCGAGGTCACCGAACCGGCCGACACCCCCGGACCGCTCACGGACCGTCACCATGGGCGGGGCGTGCGGGAACGGGACCTCAGGCGGGCAGAAACGATCTGCCGGGAGGGCGGGTCGTTCCGCGCGTGTTCCGCGACACTGGACAGTGGGCTGCGAACACCCTGGGCGGCCCTCTATGATCGGCACACTTTCCTGACCCTTTCCTGCCCGGACAGAGATCGAGCAGAGATCGAGCAGATCGAGTGCACTGCGGGAGCGAGCGGTGAGCGGAACGTCCGAAGGGCCGGCGCCCGCGGCAGAACTCATCGGGCCGGCCGTCACAGACAGTGATCATGAGGCGCCGCGAAGTACCGGCGCCGACCCCTTCGACCCCCATCGAACCGAGGCCGACCCCTTCGACCCCCATCGAACCGAGGCCGACCCCTTCGACTCCTATCGATCCGCCTTCGCCGCGGCCCCGCTCGCCATGGCGGTCGTCGACCGCGAGGGCCTGGTGGTCAGTGCCAACGCGGCCCTCGCCGGCCTGCTCGGCGCCGACCCCGGCGAACTGACCGGCCGGGTCGCCGCCGACCTGGTCGACCTGGCCTCCGACGCGCGCACCTGGCACGCGTACCGCGAACTGCTGCGCGGCCGCGACGCCAGACTGCGCTGCGCACGACGGCTGAAGCACCCCGAAGGGCACAGCGTCTGGGTGCAGGTCACCGTCGCCCCGCTGCCCGACGGCGCGGACGGCCTGCTGCTGGCCGCCGCCGACATCAGCGCCCGGCGTGAACTCCAGGGCAGGCTGCGGCACTTGCAGATGCACGACCCGGTGACCCGGCTGCCCAACCGCACCCTGTTCTTCGAGCGCCTCTCGGCCGCCCTCGACGTGGAGTCGTACGAAAGCGGCGGCACCGGCCGGATCGGCCTGTGCTACCTGGACCTGGACGGCTTCAAGGCGGTCAACGACACCCTCGGCCACCGGGTCGGCGACCGGCTGCTCGCGGCCGTGGCGGAACGCCTCAACCGCTGTGCGGACGAGGCCGGTTACGGCAGGGCGAGCGTGCCGCTGGTGGCCAGGCTGGGCGGCGACGAGTTCGCCCTGCTGGTCGAGGACTCCACGGGCACCGAGCAACTCGCCGACCTGGCCGAGTCCGTGCTGACGGCGCTTCAGGAGCCGTTCGACCTGGCCGGTCAGCGGCTGTCGCTGTCGGCGTCGATCGGGGTCGTCGAACGGCAGGCCGCCGGCACCACCGCCACCGGTCTGATGCAGGCCGCCGACACCACGCTGTACTGGGCGAAGGCCGACGGCAAGTCCCGCTGGACGCTGTTCGACCCCGAGCGCAACGCCCACCGCATGACCCGCCAGGCGCTCGCCTCCACGCTCCGCCCGGCCATCGACCGGGGCGAGTTCGTGCTGGAGTACCAGCCGCTGGTCGGCATGGCGGACGGGCGGCTGAACGGGGTCGAGGCGTTGGTCCGTTGGAACCATCCGCAGTTCGGCACGCTGACGCCGAATCGGTTCATCGGATTGGCGGAGGAGGACGGCGCGATCGTCCCGCTGGGCCGCTGGGTGCTCGCCACCGCCTGCCGCCAGGCCCGCCGCTGGCAGCTCGAACGCCCCGACGAGCCACCCCTGTTCGTCTCCGTCAACGTGGCCGTGCGCCAGGTCTGGGACTCCGACCTGGTCGCGGACGTCGCCGAGATCCTCGCCGAGACGGGCCTCGCCCCGCAGCTGCTCCAGCTGGAACTCACCGAGTCCGCGGTGATGGGCTCCGCCGGACGCCCGTTGCAGGCCCTGCAGGCGCTCAGCGACATGGGCGTCCGCATCGCCATCGACGACTTCGGCACCGGCTACTCCAACCTCGCCTACCTCAGCCGGCTGCCGGTGTCGGTGCTGAAGCTGGACGGGTCCTTCGTCCGGGGCTTCCAGTACGAGGACGCAGGCGCCCACCCCAGCCCGGCCGACGAGGTCATCGTCGAGGCGATGATCCAGCTGGCGCACCGGCTGGGGCTGACCGTCACCGCCGAGTGCGTCGAGACGTCCGCGCAGGCCGGGCGGCTGCGCCGGATCGGGTGCGACACCGGGCAGGGGTGGCTGTACTCCCGGCCGGTGCCGCCGGATCGTATCTCCGAGCTGCTGGACTGCCCGTTCGGTCAGGCCGTCGGCAACGCGTAGGCATCGGCGAGGAGTTCGTAGGAACGCAGCCGTACCTCGCCGGTGTGCGCGTTGGCCGTGAGCATCAACTCGTCGGCGCCGGTGCGCTTGTGGAGGTCGTCCAGGCCCGCGCGGACCTCGTCCGGGGTGCCGTGGATGACGTTGGCGTTCCACGAGGTGACGAACTCCCGCTCCAGCGGGCTGAATTCGTACGCCTCCGCCTCCTCGGGAGTGGGCACGAGTCCCGGCCGTCCGGTGCGCAGCCGGATCATGCTGAGCGCGGCGGCGCGGACCTGGCGCCGGGCCTCCCGCTCGTCGTCGGTGGCGAGCGCGGAGACGCCGATGAGGGCGTACGGCTCGTCGAGGACGGCGGACGGCTTGAAGGACTCCCGGTACAGGTCGAGCGCGGGGATCGTGTTCTGCGCGGAGAAGTGGTGCGCGAACGCGAAGGGCAGGCCGAGCAGCCCGGCCAGACGGGCGCTGAAGCCGGAGGAGCCGAGCAGCCAGATCGGCGGGCGGTGCGGGGACTGGACGCCGCCGGGCGAGGTGGCCTGGATCGGGCCGGGCACCGCGTGGATCCGGCGGTAGGGGTGGCCGTCGGGGAAGTCGTCGTCCAGGAACCGGGTCAGCTCGGCGAGCTGCTCGGGGAAGTCGTCCGCGCCCGAGTGAATGGGGGTCTCCCCGCTCGAGGGAAGCCGAGAGTGGGGGAGGTCGGTGCGGCGCAGGGCGGCCGCGGTGGCGCCGTCGGTGCCGGGGGCGCGGCCGAGGCCCAGGTCGATCCGGCCGGGGGCCATCGCCTCCAGCGTGCCGAACTGCTCGGCGATCACCAGCGGGGCGTGGTTGGGCAGCATCACACCGCCCGAGCCGAGCCGGATGCGGTCGGTGTGGGCGGCGAGATGGGCGAGGATCACGGCCGGGGACGAGGAGGCCACGCCCGGCATGGAGTGGTGCTCGGCGACCCAGTACCGGTGGAAGCCGCGGGCCTCCGCGAGGCGGGCCAGGGAGACGCTGGTGCGCAGGGCGTCGGTGGCGGTACGGCCCGCGCCGACGGTGACCAGGTCCAGTACGGACAGGGGGACGGGGGCGCTGCCGTGGGCGGTCCCGCGGATCTCGTCGCGCTCGTCACGCTCGTCGTCGGGCAAGGGATGCCTCCTGGTCGGGCCGTGCGGTGTCCTCACGGCGCCAACAGGAGACGGTCTCCGCTTATTCCACGTGACGGCCGCGGTGTCACACCTGCACGATCGGCTCCCTGGCGAACAGCGTCCCCAGCTCCGGCGCGTTCACCCGGCGGTCCGCCAGCCGCAGCCCCTCCCAGACGGTGACCTGGTTGGCGGTGAGGACCGGTTTGCCGCGTTCCTTCTCCAGGGCCGGGATGTGGGCGGCCGTGTGCAGGGCCGTGTCGGGCAGGAGGATCGCCTCCGCGCCCGGCGCGTCCGCCGCGCGGGCCAGCGCGAAGACCTCGGCCTCGCCCCAGGTGCCGACCTCGGCCGCCGTGATGATCCCGGAGCTGCGCACGCCGGTCACCTCGATGCCGGCCGCGCCCAGGAAGTCGGCGAACAGCGACGCCACGTCCTCCGGATACGTGGCCCCCACCGCCACCCGCCGCACGCCCAGCTCCCGTACCGCGTGCACGAAGGCGAAGGAGGTCGAGGACGCCGGCATGCCGGCCGCCCGGGCCAGGGTGCGCACCTGCTCGTGGGCGCCCTCCCAGCCGTGCACGAAGCTGCCGCTGGTGCACGCCCACACCACGGCCTCGCAACCGGCGTGCCGAAGCTCCTGGACGCCCGCCGCGAGGCGCTCCGGGGCGCCCATCTCGCGCAGGGCGTCCACCCGGTGGGCGTCCTCGCCGATGTCGGTGTGCACCAGGTCCACCCGGATGTCGCTGCCCAGGAGCTGCTCGATGCGCGGATAGTCGTCCTCGGCGGAGTGGCCCGGGTAGAGGAATCCCAGTGCTGTCATGTCCAGCCTTCCTGCTGCTGCTCTTCTTCCGGCACTACGGCACCGGGGGCCGCCCCCGGCAGGAGGGGGCCGGTGCGCGCCGCCGGATCGATCAGCGCCTGATACGGCCCCACGGCACGGGTACCCAGTCGGCGCAGCGCCGCCCACATCGTCACTTGGTTGGCCGAGATCACCGGTATGCGCAGCTCGGCCTCCAGCTGCGGGATCACGTCGTAGGTCGGCAGGTTCGTGCAGCTGATGAACAGGGCGTCGGCGGCGCCGCGTACGGCCTGGCGGGCCATGTCCACGACCCCGCGGTACGGCACCTTCCAGATGTGCCGGGTCAGGCCCATGAACGCGCAGCCCGTGACCGTGACGCCCGCCTGCGCCACGTACCCCTCCAGCGCCCGTGTCACCGACACCGTGTACGGCGTCACGAGCGCCACCCGCCGGACGTCCAGCTCGACCAGCGCCTCCAGCAGCGCGCCCGAGGTGGTGATCGCGGGCACGTTGCCCGCCCGGCTCATCGCCTCGCACATCGCGCGCTCGCCGACGATGCCGCCGACGAAGCTGCCCGAGGTGCAGGCGTAGGCGACCACCTCGGGCTCGATCGCGTTCAGTGTGCGCACCGCCTCGCCGAGCGTCTCGTGCTCGCTGATCAGGCGGGCGAGGTCGAGGCTGACCTCGACCGGGACGTACGGGGTCCGGGTGACGTGCAGGGACACCTCGTCCGGTACCCAGCGCCACAGTTCGCGGTCCAGCGCGAAGTCGAAGGGGGCGACGACACCGACCCCGCGCTGCGGACCCGGTCCGCCGAGAAATGCGACGTCCATGGCAGGCACCGGCCTCACGCTCGACAGACGAGTGAGCAACGGATCGTGGGGAACGCCCGTGTTGACGACGGTAGGTTCGGGTGCGAGCGTGGTCAATCCGCCCGGATCACCCCCAGGTCAACACATGGTTAAACCCCGTTGACACGTCGTCACCGGCCGACCCGCCACGCTCGGCCGCCCCGCGAACGGCTGGAGAAACGGCTGCCCATGACCACCCCCACCCTGCTCGTCCTGGACGCCGACCCGCTCCCCCGGCTCGGCCGTCTCACCGGCCGCGCCCGGATCGAGCACGCGGACGCCTCGACGCTCGCCGAGCGGCTGCCGTACGCGGACGTACTGCTCGTGTGGGACTTCACCTCGCACGCGGTGCGCGAGGCCTGGCCGGGGGACGGGCCGCGGCCGCGCTGGGTGCACACGGCGAGCGCGGGTGTGGATCACCTGATGTGCCCGGAGCTCGCCGCGTCCGACACGGTGGTGACGAACGCGCGCGGCGTCTTCGACCAGCCCATCGCCGAGTACGTCGCCGCCCTCGTCCTGGCGATGGCCAAGGACCTGCCCCGCACGCTTCACCTCCAGCGGGAACGGACCTGGCGGCACCGCGAGTCGCAGAAGGTGACCGGGACCCGGGCGGTCGTGGTCGGCTCCGGCCCCATCGGCCGGGCCATCGCCCGCACCCTCAAGGCGCTCGGCGTCACCGCCGCCCTCGTCGGCCGCACCCCGCGCACCGGCGTCCACGGCCCCGACGACCTGGACCGGCTGATGTCCCGCGCCGACTGGGTGATCGCCGCCGCGCCGCTCACGGAGCAGACGCGGGGCATGTTCGACGCGCGCCGCTTCGGCGTGATGCAGCCCTCCGCCCGGTTCGTCAACGTCGGCCGCGGGCCGCTGGTCGTCGAGGACGCGCTCGCCGAGGCGCTGGCCAAACGCTGGATCGCGGGCGCCGCCCTGGACGTCTTCGAGGCCGAACCCCTGCCGCCGGACAGCCCGTTGTGGCAGGTCCCGAACCTGATCGTGTCCCCGCACATGAGCGGCGACACCGTGGGCTGGCGGGACGAACTGGGTGCCCAGTTCGTGGAGTTGTACGACGCCTGGGAGGCGGGGCGGCCGCTGCCGAACGTGGTCGACAAACAGCGCGGGTACGTACCCGGACACTGACGTCCCTGGGAGGGTCGATGACCGAGCTCACCGAGCTGACCGCCGTACGGCTCCTCGACGGCTACCGCAAGGGCGAGTTCAGCCCCGTGGAGGCGACCCGCGCGGCGCTGGAACGCGCCGAGTCGATCCAGCCGGAGGTGAACGCGTTCGTCCGGCTGACCGCCGAGGACGCGCTGAAGCGGGCCCGGGAGTCGGAGGAGCGATGGCGGCGCGGTGCGCCGGACGGTCTGCTCGACGGGGTGCCGGTCACCGTGAAGGACATCCTGCTGCTGCGCGGCGCCCCCACCCTGCGCGGCTCGAAGACCGTCGACCCGGACGGCCGCTGGGACGAGGACGCGCCCTCCGTCGCACGGCTGCGCGAGCACGGCGCGGTGTTCCTCGGCAAGACCACGACCCCCGAGTTCGGATGGAAGGGCGTCACGGACTCGCCGCTCAGCGGGGTGACCCGCCATCCGTACGACCGGACGCGCACCGCGGGCGGCTCCAGCGGGGGCGCTGCGGCGGCCGTGGCGCTCGGCGCGGGACCGCTGGCGCTCGGCACGGACGGCGGCGGCAGTGTCCGTATCCCGGCCGCGTTCTGCGGGATCTTCGCGCTGAAGCCGACGTACGGACGCGTGCCCCTGTACCCGGCGAGCGCGTTCGGGACGCTGGCGCACGTGGGGCCGATGACACGGGACGCGGCGGACGCGGCGCTGCTGATGGACGTGATCGGCCGCCCGGACTCCCGTGACTGGTCGGCGCTGGGACCGGCGACGGCGGCCTTCACCGACAGTCCGGCGGGCGGGGTGCGCGGGCTGCGGGTGGCGTACTCGCCGACGCTGGGCGGGCAGGTGGCGGTGCGCCCGGCGGTCGCGGCGGCGGTACGGCGGGCGGTGCAGCGGCTGGCGGAGCTCGGCGCGTACGTCGAGGAGACCGACCCCGACCTCACCGACCCGGTGGACGCCTTCCACACCCTGTGGTTCAGCGGGGCCGCCCGGGTGACCCAGCGTCTCGGGCCGGAGCAGCGGGGGCTGCTGGACCCGGGGCTGCGGGAGGTCTGCGCGCAGGGCGCCCGCTACTCGGCGCTGGACTATCTGGCCGCGGTGGACGTCCGGATGGACCTGGGCCGCCGGATGGGCCGCTTCCACGACACCCACGACCTGCTGGTCACCCCGACCCTGCCGATCACCGCGTTCGAGGCGGGCGCCGAGGTGCCGAAGGGCTCCGGTCACCGGCGGTGGACGGGCTGGACCCCGTTCACGTACCCGTTCAACATGACCCAGCAGCCCGCGGCGACCGTGCCCGTCGGGACGGACGGGGACGGTCTGCCGATCGGGATGCAGCTGGTGGCGGCCCGGCACCGGGACGACCTGGTGCTGCGGGCGGCGCACACGCTGTACGAGGCCGGTGTCACATCCGGCGGAAACTGAGCGTCTCCCCCGCCGCTCCGGAGCGCCACAGGTCGTTGCACGCCTCGGCCATGTCCTGAAGGCCCTCGACGATCTGGCCCCAGACGATGCCGGGGACCCAGCCGACGTCGCCGTTGAGGAGCAGGTTGTTGCGTTCGTAGAACAGGGCGAGGTCCACGACGGTCGTACCGGCGCGGACCTCGCGGTCGTAGCCGTACGCCTTCGTCCCCAACTCCGCGCCCGCGAAGGTGAAATAGCACAGGTCGCCCGGGATGGGGGTGACGGTCGGATTCTCCAGGGGTGGCTCCGTCTCCGCGAACGGCGGGAACAGGGCGTAGATCTCGTTGCGTGCGTACTTGGCGTGGTAGACGTCACCGGACAGCGGCAGTGCGTCCCACACGGCCGCGCAGGTCAACGGGGCACGGTCGTCCAGCAGTTTCGCCGTGCAGCGCACCCCGCGCCGGGCCAGTGAGACCTCAATGAACCGAACACTCATGGGTTCCCACGTGCCCAGGGGGCATACATCGCATGCTCTCGGGTAGCCGCGCGCCCATGGCTCCACCACACAGAAACAGCCACCACATATCCAGACCTACCCGCCGGTCGCTGCTCGCGGGCGTCGCGGCGTTCGGCGCGCTGGGTGCCGTCGGGTGCAGCCGCGTGGCCACCGCGTCCGGCACGAACGGCGGTGACCTGCTCGACCGGCTGCGGGCCGCCGGTGTCGTACGCCTGGGCATCGCGGGTGAGGTCCCCTTCGGGTACATCGACAAGAACGGCGAGCTGACCGGCGAGGCGCCCGAGCTGGCCAAGGTGATCTTCAAACGGCTCGGGGTGGACCGGGTGCAGCCGGTGCCGACCGAGTTCGGCTCGCTCATCCCCGGCCTGAACTCGCAGCAGTTCGATGTCGTGGCCGCCGGGATGTACGTCACCCCGGAACGCTGTGAGCAGGTCATCTTCGCGGACCCCGACTACCAGATGCCCGATGCCTTCGTCGTGCGCAAGGGCAATCCGCTGGGGCTGCGCGACTACAGGGACGCGTTCGCGAAGAAGGCGCGGATCGCCACCGGCACCGGCTATGCCCAGATCGAGCATGCCATCGAGGCCGGGTACCGGCGCGGCGACATCCTCATCGTCCCCGACCAGGTCGCCGGGCTGAACGCCGTCGAGGCGGGCCGGGTCGACTTCTTCACCGCCACCGCGGTCACCTCCCGCCTGGTCGTGCGGACCTCCCGCAAGGCGGAGGCGACCAAGGCCTTCACCCCGATCATCGACGGCAAGCCGCAGCTCGCCGGGGGCGCCTTCGCGTTCCGGCCGACCGAGACGAAGCTGCGGGACGCCTTCAACGTCGAGCTGCACAAGATGAAGAAGGGCGGCGAGGTCTTCCGGATCCTCGAGCCGTTCGGCTTCACCGAGACCGAGATGACGGATCTGACCGCGAAGGAGCTGTGCGGCGGATGACCTCGGGACTCTGGGAACTGGTACTCACGGGGACCTGGACCACGATCCAGCTGCTGGTGCTCAGCGCGCTGCTGGCCGCGGCCGTGTCCTTCGTCGTCGGGATCGCGCGCACCCACCGGCTGTGGATCGTGCGCTTCCTCGCGAGCTTCTACACGGAGGTGTTCCGCGGCACCTCGGCGCTGGTGATGATCTTCTGGGTGTTCTTCGTGCTGCCGCTCGCCTTCGGCTGGCAGCTCGTGCCGCTGTGGGCGGGCACCCTGGCCCTGGGGCTGACCTACGGGGCGTACGGCTCGGAGATCGTGCGCGGCGCGCTGAACTCCGTCGACCCGGCGCAGCGTGAGGGCGGGATCGCGCTCAGCTTCACGCCGTGGCAGCGGATGCGGCTGATCCTGCTGCCGCAGGCGGTGCCGGAGATGATCCCGCCGTTCTCCAACCTGCTGGTCGAGCTGCTCAAGGGCACCGCCCTGGTGTCGGTCATGGGCATGGGCGATCTGGCGTTCAGCGGCAACCTGGTGCGGCTGGCCCTTCAGGAGAGCGCGGAGATCTACACGTACGTGCTGCTCATCTACTTCGTGATCGCGTTCCTGCTCACCCGCCTGATGCGCGGTCTTGAGCACCGACTCAAGGCGGGGGTGGCCCGATGAACTGGGACTGGGAAGCCGTCCGCGACTTCATGCCGCAGTTCTGGGACGGCCTGCTCGTCACTCTGCAGGCGCTGGTGCTGGGTTCGCTGATCTCGTTCGTGCTGGGGCTGGTGTGGACGCTGCTGATGCGCACGCCGAGCCGCTGGGTGCGCTGGCCGGTCGGGGTGTTCACGGAGTTCGTGCGGAACACACCGCTGCTGGTGCAGCTGTTCTTCCTGTTCTACGTGCTGCCCGAGTGGGGCCTGACGTTCTCCGCGCTGACCACCGGCGTCTTCGCGATCGGCCTGCACTACTCGACGTACACCATGCAGGTCTACCGGGCCGGTATCGAGGCGGTGCCCGCGGGGCAGTGGGAGGCCGCGACGGCGCTCAGCCTGCCGACGGCCCGGACGTGGCGGGCGGTGATCCTGCCGCAGGCGGTCCGCCGGGTGGTGCCGGCGCTCGGGAACTACGTGATCTCGATGCTGAAGGACACCCCGCTGCTCATGACGATCACCGTGCTGGAGATGCTCGGGCAGGCGCGGCTGTACTCCCAGGAGCACTTCCGGTTCGTCGAGCCCATCACCGTGATCGGCGTGGCCTTCATCCTCGTCTCGTACCTGGCCTCCGTACTTCTGCGCACCCTGGAGCGACGTCTTGTCCACTGAGATCAGCAAGCAGCCGTCCGACCGCCCCCATACCGGCCCCGCCCCGCTGGTCCGCCTGGAGCAGGTGACCAAGCGGTTCGGCGACCACACCGTCCTCGACCACCTCGACTTCTCCGTCGAGGCGGGGCGGCACGTCACCCTGATCGGGCCGTCCGGGTCGGGCAAGACCACGATCCTGCGGCTGCTGATGACCCTGACCAAGCCCGACAAGGGCACGATCACCGTCGACGGGGACCAGCTCTTCCCGGCGCCGGAGAAGCAGATCCGTGAGGTCCGCAAGAAGATCGGCATGGTGTTCCAGCAGTTCAACCTGTTCCCGAACATGACCGTGCTGAGGAATGTCACCGAGGCGCCGGTCACCGTGCTCGGCCTGTCGAAGGACGAGGCGGAGGCGCGCGCCCGGGAGCTGCTGGACCTGGTGGGCCTCGCCGACAAGTGCGACGCCAAGCCGTCCCAGCTGTCCGGCGGGCAGCAGCAGCGGGTGGCGATCGCGCGCGCGCTGGCGATGCGGCCGCAGGTGCTGCTCCTGGACGAGGTGACGTCGGCACTGGACCCGGAGCTGGTCGCGGGGGTGCTGGACGTGCTGCGGGACATCGCGCGCAGCACCGACATCACCATGCTCTGCGTGACCCACGAGATGAACTTCGCCCGGGACATCTCCGACCAGGTGCTGATGTTCGACTCGGGGCGGGTCATCGAGTCGGGCCCGCCGGAGAAGATCTTCGGGGACGCCGAGCACGAGCGGACGAGGGAGTTCCTCAGCGCTGTGCTGTGACGTCTCGGAATGGCTCGTGCCGGTGGCACATGCCGAGCGGTTACGCCCCTGCTGAGAGGGGCGCAATCTCGTCAACTGCCGCTCGCTGCCGACCTCTTGCCGGTTATCGTTGAAGGCAGGCCCAGGATGGGAAGCGAGCGCACAGGGGGGCACCGTGGCGCTGAAGCACGAGCCGACCGCGCCGTACCACTCGGCTCAGGACGCGCTGCGCGTGCTGGAGTCGGTGGCGCGGCACCCCGCCGGTGTCACCGTCGCCGAGATCACCCGCCACACCGGCCTCGGCTCGGAGCGGCTGACCGGGCTGCTGCGGATGCTGCGCCGCGAGGGGTACGTCGAACAGGTCACGGACGGCGCATACGTCACCGGCGTCACGCTGGCCCGTCTCGGCTCGGCGCACCACCGTGACCAGGCCCTGCGCGAGCAGCTCCAGCGCACCCTCGACCGGCTCCGGGACTCGGTCGGCGCGGCCGTGTACATCAGCCGGTACCTCGACGGCGAGGTCCGGGTCACCCAGTACGCGGCCGGTCCGGCCACCCCGGCGGTCAACGAGTGGGTCGACTTCCGCTACTCCGCGCACGCCACGGCGGTCGGCAAGAGCCTGCTCGGCCAGCTGGACCACGCGGGCCGCCGCGACCACCTCGCCCGGCACAAGATGGCCCGCCTCACCTCGCGCACGATCACCAGCGACAAGGTGCTGCTCTCCCGTCTGGCGGCCCAGCCGCCCACGGTGCCGGTGCTCGACCTGCAGGAGTACGCGATCGGCACGGTCTGCGCGGCCGTCCCGATCACCGCCGGCTCCACGGTGGGCTGCCTGGCCCTGTCCCTCCCGGTCGAGCACGCCCACCGGCTGCGCCGGGCGGCGGACGCCCTGAACCGCAACGCGACCCCGGTCCTGCTCTCCCTGACGCTCTAGGCGGCCGACCCGGGCCGCCCGGATACGGGTCGGGAGCACCCTCGCGGACCGGGTAGTATTTTCTACGTCGCCGACCGCGGAACGCGGACGGCGGGAGTCATGCGCCGCTAGCTCAGTTGGTTAGAGCAGCTGACTCTTAATCAGCGGGTCCGGGGTTCGAGTCCCTGGCGGCGCACGGATGAGGAGCCCCTCGCTTCGAGCGAGGGGCTCCTTCGCGTGTCCGGCGGGCTCAGAACGTGACGTCCGAGCAGGCATAGAACGCGTTGGCCGTGTCGGCGATCGTCCACACCGCGACGATGACATGCCGACCGCTGAGCCCGGACGGCAGGGTGCCGCTGTGCGAGAGGGTCTGCGGCGGGCGCTGGCCGCCGTAGGGGACCGTGAGGAACGGGGTCAGGTTGAGGTCGGAGCGGGCCAGGTTGTGGTTCTGGTTCCAGCCCGGCTTGGTGACGTAGTACTTGAAGTCGGTCGTGGCGTGCATGGCGGTGAACTGCCAGCGGAACGTGTAGCTCTGGCCGCCGTTCACCTTGGTCGCCGGCCATGCTCCGCCGGACGGGGTGCGCGGGCTGTCGAGCTGGGCGAACCGCGTGTTGTTGCCGGAGCAGATCCGCCCGTCGGCCGGCCCGGAGGAGGGGAAGCCCTTCGGGCCCTCGACGCTCTGCGGCTCCCACTGGATGCCGCCGCAGTTGGTCACCGTGCCGTTCTGGCAGAGCTTCTGCCGGCTGATGGGCAGGTCGGTGTAGCCGTGGCCGCTGGCTCCGCCGGAGGAGAGCACGAGGGCGCCGGTGGTCGCCAGACCCACCATCGCGGCGGACAACTTGGTCTTTTTGTGCATACTGCCGCTCCTGGAGAACGTGGGGAAGTTCAGTGAGCTTGCAGGTCTAGACCAAGTCTGAGCTTATGGGCGTTGTTTGAACATGTCCATACCAATCACGGACCTGTTTCTCCCCGCCCCGCGCAGAACGCCACCGTCAAGTCCTTGACCAGCACCTTGCGTTCGTAGTCGTCCAGCTCCACCAGCCCCCGCATGGTCAGCCGGGTCACCGTGTCCTCCACCGAGTCCACCACCGACGTCAGCACGCTCGCCCGGTGCTGGGCGTCCAGCGCGGCGATCCGGCGGCGGTGCATCGCGGCGGCCACCTCCGGGGCGTACTCCACCCGCACCGGCTGCACCGAGAAGACCTGCAGTCCCACCGGTGTCGTGTCCGCCGCCACCAGCCGGGTCAGCGCGTCGGCCGCCGCGTCCACCGCGGGCTTCGCCGCGCCCGGCATCTCCACCGGCACCCGCGCCAGCGCCGCCTCCACGCACACCCGCAGATACGCCTCGTGGTCCTCCACCGCCAGCACCGCCCGCGCGGTGTCCCGCACCCGCCACACCACCAGCACCACCACCCGCAGCGCGACCCCGCTCCCGTCGGCCGCCGGCATCGGCTCACTGCGCCAGTGCCGCAGCCGTACGTCGACCCCGCGGCGCAGCAGCAGCGGGTTGACCCACATCAGACCGGTCCGCCGGACGGTCCCCCGGTAGCGGCCGAACATCCCGAGCACCCAGGCCCGCCCCGTCCGTCCTCGCGCCAGCCCGCCGAACCCGAACAGCCCCAGCGCCCCGGCCCCGGCGTACGCCGCCCAGTGCGCGAGACCGAGCCCGGCCCCCGCGGACGCCGACAGCCCCAGCGCCGCGGCCACGACCGGCGGCAGCAAGCCCGCCCACCACGAGGTGACCGCACACCCGGCCGCCCCGGCGGCACCGGCGAGCAGCCCCACCGTCGCGGGCAGCACCCGCGCGGGCCGCTCCACCAGGTCGGGGTCGGCCTGCGGCACCGGGCGGGCCCGCGACGGAACCGGGCGGCGCAGCCGCGGCTGCTCGCCGGTGCCCTGCCGACGGTTCACCACCGCGGGCCGCAACTGCACCGAGACCGGGTCGGGGTCGTCGCGGAACAGCAGATGGACGGGGATCTCGGTGGTCGCCTCGTTCTGGATCAGCCGGGTGGGCCGCGCCGGGGGCGGCGGGGTCTGCTCGGCTTCCCCGGGGTCGGGGATCTGGGGAGTGGTCGTGGTCATGCGTGTCTCCAGCCTCCGCGCCAGATGCGTCGTACGAGGAACGCGTCGCACGATCAGGTCGTCCGTGCGAACGGATCAGTCAGGAAAAGAGGCGCCGCCAGGTCTCCGGCCCCGGGTAGCCGTCCGCCGCGCCGCCCCGCCAGCCCTGGGTGCGCTGGAAGGCCTCGACACCTCGCCGGTCGGCCTCGCCCCAGCGCGGGCCCGGCCCGTTCGGGTAGTGCCTGCCGAACCCTTTCTTCACCAGCTGCTCGCCGAGCTGGGTGATGTACGGGTTGTTCGCGCCGGGCCGGAACATCGCCCGCCCCGGATAGCCCGGCACCCCGTGCGAGGCGGGCGCGGACGGCCTGGCCGCCCCGGGATACGGCATCGCGGTCGACCTGCCGTCCGGCTGCGCGTCGGCCGAGGGCGCTGTCGGTGTCGGCGTCGCGAGCGGGGTGGCGGGCGGCTTCGCGGGCGGGGTCGTGGATGGCTTCGCGGGCGGGGTCGTGGATGGCTTCGCGGGCGGGGTCGTGGGTGAGGGCGAGGGTGGCTTCACGGGCGGCTCCTCGGGTGAGGTCGTGGGCAGGGTGGCCGGTGGGGTGGCGGGTGGTGTCGTGGGCGCGGTCGCCGGTGGGCTTGTGGGCGCGGTCGCGGGCGGGGTGGCAGGTGGGCTTGTGGGTGTGGTCGCGGGCGGGGTGGCGGGTGGGGTCGTGGGCTGGGTGGCCGGTGGGGTCGTGGGCGGCGTTGCCGGCGGCTCCGCGGGGGGCGTCGTGGGGGGCGTCGTGGGTGAGGGCGACGGTGGGGTCGTGGGCGGCGTCGCGGGTGGGACCTCCACCACGCCCTTGTAGCGATACGGGACGTACCGGGAGGAGTCCACCCAGTAGGCGTACGGGGTGATCAGTCGGCGGGCGTGCGGGCGGGTCGACTCGTAGGCGACGTAGTACGTCTGGGTGGAGTCGGTCCAGCCGCCGAAGAGGACGGCGTGCGAGCCGTTCACCGGATTGTCGGGGTTGTGGAACAGCAGGATGTCGCCGGGCCGGAGTTCCGCCTTGGTGATACGGATGCCGAAGGTGTGGAGCGAGCCGGTCCATTCGTTCTGCCGCAGGCTCCAGGCCATCGAGACAAAACCCGAGCAGTCCTGCCGGTAACCGTCCTCCCAGTAGGAGGTCATGCTGTACGGCACCTGCGCGTCGACCCATTTCTGGGCGCGTTCGATGATCTCCGCGCGGGTGATCCCGGGCATCCTCCCCGCGTCCGACGGCTTGGCCGGTGTCCCGGCCGGGCCGTGCAGCGGGGCCGTGCCGCCCTGCGGGCTCCGAGGCTCGTCACCTGCGGGAACGCCGGGCCGGAGGGGGGCGTGGGCGGCGGCGAGGGCGGGCGCGGCGTGGCCGGCGCCGAGGGCCGTGGAGGTCACGGCGGCCAGGGCGAGGGCACGTCGGGTGGCGGGGTGTGCGGACGGGCGACGGGGAGCGGAGTGCGGGAGTGCGCGGCGCCAGTGGGCGCATCCGGGGCAGGCGCAGTCGCTCGCGGGATCGATTTCCTCGAATACCGGAGTTTCCATGCGATTCCCCTCACACTCCAGGTGGGAATTTCCGGGCCAGTGCACGTTGATCAGTTTCACAACGGTCTTGGGGGCGCGCATGTTGACGGTCCGAATGATGTACGGCACCCGTCCCGCCGCCCGGCAGGCCCCTCCGAGGTGGTCAGGAGCACCCCCGGAGGTCATGTAAAGTTAACGACGTCAGCACGCGCCGCTAGCTCAGTTGGTTAGAGCAGCTGACTCTTAATCAGCGGGTCCGGGGTTCGAGTCCCTGGCGGCGCACTCGACAGCGAGGCCCCTCACCTCAGTGAGGGGCCTTTCGCATGCCCTCGGTCACCCGCATGCCCTCGGTTACCCTCTGGCCATGGCAGCGCGTGACCTCCAGGAGAGGATCAAGAAGCTCATCGTCGACCGACGGCTGGCCTCCGGGGCACCGCTGCCGACCGAGCCCGAGCTGATGGAGTTCCTCGGGGCGAGCCGGAACTCGGTCCGGGAGGCGCTGAAGGCGCTCCAGGCCATGGGGATCGTCGAGATACGGCACGGCTTCGGCACCTATGTCGGCCGTATGTCCTTCGCCCCGATGATCGAGGGACTCGCCTTCCGCACGGTCGCCGGGCACCACCGGGGCGAGGACAGTCTGCTGCAGCTGCTGGAACTGCGTGAGGCGATGGAGGCGGGACTGGTGTCCCGGCTCGCGGGGCGGCTCCCGGAGCCGGACCTCGTCGAACTGGAAACGCTCGTCGAGCGTATGGATCAGCGGGCCGCGCAGGGCGTCGGCCTCGCCGAGACCGACCGGGCCTTTCACGCCGCCCTCTACCGGGGGCTGGACAACGTCCTGCTGAGCGAGGTGCTGGAGGCGTTCTGGGACGCCTTCCACCAGGTGAGCAGGGACCTCGTCGAGGTGCCGCAGGATCCGCGGATCACCTGCCGGCAGCACCGGGAGATCCTGGACGCGGTGCGGTCCGGCGATGCGCTCCGCGCCGAGCACGCCATAAGGGACCACTTCCATCACGTTCGTACCCGACTGTTCTCGAGCGCACCAGCTGACGCCAACTTGCGTCCGAATGAGCCCGTATAACGGGTAAATACCCTGTATCCCATCTTGCGATCATGCGGAACGGCGTAGAACCCTGGCTTTCAAGAGGCCGCGGATACGCGCCCATTGGGGGGATGGAAACCGGTTGCAGGCAGTGCGGGGAGGGGGCCCCGTTCATGGAGTGATGCCGGGGGGCGTCACGCGACCGGTTCGTCGCAGTTCCATGTCCACGGAGGGCCACGCGGGGTTGAGCCGCGTGTGGGGGGATGACTCATGACGTCGACGCCGACGGGCGCCCGGCAGAACTTCGACCCGCTACAGACCGCCCAGCTCAGGGTGGATTCGCACCGGACCGGCCACACGGGAGCGTTCCGCCGGATCAAGAAGACCCTGCCGCGGTACGACTACGAGCACTACAGCCGACTGGCCGGCCCCCTCACCGAGCCCGATCCCGACAAGCCGTACAGGGTGCGGTACCGCTCGCTGATCTCCCAGGAGCCGCACCGCGTCCGCGTGGCCCTGATGCTGGCGGCCGCGCCCCTGCTCTCGCTGGTCCTGCTGGTCTGGCTGCTCCAGCCGGCGCACTGGACCGAACGCGACTACCCGGCCTACGACTTCCTGCCCGCGCTGGACGTCGTGATGCTGGTCTCGATCGGCCTGATCGAGTTCTTCCGCTGCATGAACGTGCTGTCCAACGCGCACGCCACGCTGGTCGCCCGCGACCCGATACCGGTGGTACCGGAGACCGGCACGAGAGTCGCCTTCCTCACCTCCTTCGTGCCCGGCAAGGAGCCACTGGAGATGGTGACGAAGACCCTGGAGGCGGCGGTGAGGATCCGCCACCGGGGTCTGATGCACGTCTGGCTGCTCGACGAGGGCGACGACCCGGCGGTCAAGGAGGTCTGCGCCCGGCTCGGCGTGCACCACTTCTCCCGCAAGAGCGTCGCGAAGTGGAACCAGGCCAAGGGCCCGCACCGCGCCAGGACCAAGCACGGCAACTACAACGCCTGGCTCGACGCGTACGGCGACGACTACGACTTCTTCGCGTCCGTCGACACCGACCACGTACCGCTGCCGAACTACCTGGAGCGGATGCTCGGCTTCTTCCGCGACCCGGACGTCGGCTTCGTGATCGGCCCGCAGGTGTACGGCAACTACGACACGTTCGTCACCAAGGCCGCCGAGTCGCAGCAGTTCCTCTTCCACGCCCTCATCCAGCGCGCGGGCAACCGCTACGGCGCGCCGATGTTCGTCGGCACGTCCAACGCCGTACGGATCAAGGCCCTGAAGCAGATCGGCGGGCTGTACGACTCGATCACCGAGGACATGGCGACCGGCTTCGAGATCCACCGGCACCGCAACCCGGCCACCGGCCGGAAGTGGCGCTCGGTCTACACCCCGGACGTGCTCGCGGTCGGCGAGGGCCCGAGCGCCTGGACGGACTTCTTCACCCAGCAGATGCGCTGGTCGCGCGGGACCTACGAGACGATCCTCAAGCAGTACTGGAAGGGCTGGTACTCACTGCCGCCGACCAAGCTCTTCAACTACACGATGATGATCATCTTCTACCCGATGTCGGCCCTCAACTGGATCCTCGCGGCGCTGAGTTGCGCGCTGTTCCTGGGTCTCGGCGCCTCGGGTGTGAACATCGACCCGGCGGTCTGGCTGATGCTCTACGGCAACGCCTCCGCCCTGCAGATCGGCCTGTACGTCTGGAACCGCCGCCACAACGTCTCGCCGCACGAGCCGGAGGGCTCCGGCGGTGTGGCCGGCATGGTGATGTCCGCGCTGTCGGCGCCGCTGTACGCGAAGGCGCTGATCGACTCGGTGCTGCGCCGCAAGAGCAAGTTCGTGGTCACGCCCAAGGGCGACTCGGCGAGCCCGGACCGCTGGTTCGGTACCTTCCGGTACCACTGGTACTTCGTCCTGATCTTCGGCGGCTCCATCGCGGCCGGATTCTCCTTCGGCAACTCCCACCCCGCGATGGTCGTCTGGGCGTCGTTCGCGATGCTGATCACCGCCACGCCAATCTTCGCCTGGCGCTGGGAGCTGCGGCGGGCGAAGCAGCAGCCCGCCGCCGACAGCACGCCGGAGCCGCAGGACGCGGTGCCCACTCCGCATCCGGCGCACGGCGTGCCCGCCCCGACGCGGGCGCACTCCGTGGGCTCGCCGTACGCACCGCACGCCCCCCGGCAGCGGCCCACATGGGCGGCCGCGCACGGGGACGACGGCCAGACCATGCAGATCGCCCTGGGTGGACTCGGGGGGCGTAAGGAATGAACGACCGTGCCGGACGCCGCCGCGCCCGTCGACTCGCGATAGGCACGGCGGTGGTACTCGCGCTGGCCGGGTGGAACGGGCCATGGCTCTATCGGGTCGGGTCCGAGAAGTACCACCAGTACCAGATCAACAGACCCGAGTACACAGCGGAGAACGGCCGCTGGGAGATCGTCGAGTTCCCCAAGGAGTACCGCCAGAACACCATTCACGCGGCGCTGCTGCACACCGGCAAGATTCTGCTGGTGGCCGGGTCGGGCAACAACCAGGACAACTTCGACGCGAAGAAGTTCGACACACGGCTCTGGGATCCGGTCGAGGGCACCATCAAGAAGATCCCGACGCCCAACGACCTGTTCTGCACCGGCCATACGCAGCTGGCGAACGGCAATCTGCTGATCGCGGGCGGCACCAAGCGGTACGAGAAGCTCGAGGGTGACGTGAAGAAGGCCGGTGGCCTGATGATCGTCTACAACGAGAACCCGGACAAGCCGATGACACTGCCCGCGGGCACGAAGTTCACCGGTAAGGAGAACGGCAAGACGTTCGTCTCCAGGGACCCGGTGCTGGTGCCGCGCGCGAAGAAGGTCTTCGACAAGGCGACCGGGCGCTTTCTGCGCAACGACCCGGGCTTCGGGCGGATCTATGTCGAGGCCGCGAAGGAAGGCGCGAAGTACGAGACCGGCACGCAGGACAACTACAGCGTGCAGGGCCTGACGGGTGCCGACGCGCGCAACACGTACGGCATCGCGCAGAAGCTCGCGCTGGACAAGAAGGACTTCCAGGGGATCCGGGACGCCTACGAGTTCGACCCGGTCGCGGAGAAGTACATCAAGGTCGATCCGATGAAGGAGGCCCGCTGGTATCCGACGCTCACCACGTTGAGCGACGGGAAGATCCTGAGTGTCTCCGGGCTGGACGACATCGGGCAGTTGGTGCCGGGGAAGAACGAGGTCTTCGACCCGGAGACCGGGAAGTGGAGCTACACCGACAAGGAGCGGCAGTTCCCGACGTACCCCGCGCTGTTCCTGATGCAGAACGGGAAGATCTTCTACTCCGGGGCGAACGCGGGGTACGGGCCGGACGATGTCGGCCGGGATCCGGGGATCTGGGACGTGGAGACCAACGAGTTCACCAAGGTGCCCGGCATGAGCGATGGGAACATGCTGGAGACCGCGAACTCCGTGTTGCTTCCGCCCGCGCAGGACGAGACGTACATGGTGATCGGTGGGGGCGGGGTCGGCGAGTCCAAGCTGTCGAGTGAGAAGACGCGGATCGTGGATCTGAAGGCTGCGGAGCCGCGGTTCGTCGACGGGCCGCCGCTGGACAAGGGCACCCGGTATCCGCAGGCTTCTGTGCTGCCGGACGACAGTGTGCTGATCTCCGGGGGGTCGGAGGACTATCGGGGGCGCGGTGACTCCAACATCCTGGAGGCGCGGCTGTACGACCCTGAGCGCAATGAGCTGGAGCGGGTCGCGGATCCCCTGGTGGGCCGGAACTATCACGCGGGGTCGATTCTGCTGCCCGATGGGCGGGTGATGTTCTTCGGGTCGGATTCGTTGTTCGGTGACGCGGCGAACACCAAGCCGGGGAAGTTCGAGCAGCGGATCGAGATCTATACGCCGCCGTATCTCCACCGAGGGCCGCGGCCGTCATTGTCCGGGGGGCCGAGGACGATTGCGCGTGGGGAGTCGGGGACGTTCAGCTCGAAACACGCGGCGTCGATCGAGAAGGTGCGGTTGATTCGGCCGAGTGCGTCCACGCATGTGACGGATGTGGATCAGCGGTCCATTGCGTTGGACTTCGCTGTCTCCGGGGACAAGGTGACGGTGACTGTGCCGGGGAATCGGAATCTGGTGCAGGGTGGGTGGTACATGCTGTTTGTGGTGGATGATCAGGGGACGCCGAGTGTGGCGCGGTGGGTGAGGGTGCCGTAGCGCTCCCGCGGGTGGTGGTTCGGGGGCGGGAGCGCTGTGGCTGGTCGCGCCCACGCGGCGGAGCCGCACATTGACACAGCCCCGCGCCCCTAGGGGGTTGAGGCTTGCGCCAGTTGCAAGGCGTAGGTCGGCCACCAAGCCCCTGCCTTCGGGCCGCCCTTGCACTCGCCGTCCGATTCTCCCGGGCGTTTGATCCAGAGGTAGGCGTCCACCAGCGGGTCGGCCGTCTTTGTCGTCGGGGTTTCTCCCAGGGCCCTGCCCGGGGGGTTGCACCAGCGTTCGTCGGGGTCGCCCTCCGTGTAGGGGCCGTTGCCGTTGCGGCTGGTGTCGATGACGAAGTGTTTGCCTCCGACCTTGGCGGAGAGCTCCTTGCCGTAGGCGATGGAGTCCTCGGTGGAGTAGAAGTTGGAGACGTTGACCGCGAAGCCGTCGGCCTGGGCGATGCCGGCGCGGTCGAGGGGCTCGAAGATCTGGTCGGGGTGGCCCCAGCCCGCGTTGCCCGCGTCCAGGTAGACCTTGGTGTTCTGCTGGGACTTGAGCTTGTCGACGGCGTACTTCAGGAGGTCGTAGCGCTCCTGGTGGAACTCGCCCGGCGTGCAGCCGTCCACCAGGTGCAGCACGGCGTCCGGTTCCAGGATCACCGTCGCGGAGCGGTCGCCGATGCCCCGGGCGACGCCGTCGATCCAGGCGCGGTAGGCGTTGCCGTCGGGGGCGCCGCCGCCCGAGTACTGGCCGCAGTCGCGGTGCGGGATATTGTAGAGCACGAGCAGGGCCGTACGGTCGGCCTTGGCGGCGGCCTCGGTGAAGCCGCGCGTCTCCTGCTCGGGGTTGTCCGGGCCGATCCACTCACCGGTCGGCTGCCGGGCGATCTTGCGGATCTGGTCGGCCTCGGTGTTCTTGCCGTCCTTCACGTAGTCGGCGACCTGCTGGGCCGCGTTCCCGTGCGGGTTGATCCAGAACGGGGCGGCGTCCTTGGGCTGTTGGGTGATCCCGCCGCCGGTGTCCCTGTCACCGCCGCCCCCGTCACCGTCACCGCCGCCGCCGCCGTCGCCGGACGTGCAACCCGCGATCAGCAGCGCCGCCCCCAGCACCACCGCGGTCGCCCGCAGTCCGGCCGCCCCCCTGCTGCCGTACATCCAACTCCCCCTTGGCTGCACCGGTATCGGCCCCAATCCTGACATACGTCGCGCCGCCCTCACGAGGCCGCCGCCGGGCTTGGCCGGGAGCTGTTACGGGCCGGTTCCGGTGAGGTAGGCCGAGACGACCACGTTCGCCGTGTAGCTGCGGGTGGCGCGGTCGAAGGTGCCGCCGCAGGTGATCAGCCGCAGTTCGGCGCGGCCGGACTTCCGTGCGCCGTAGGCCTGCTGGGCGTCGAAGCGGTCGCGGCTGAGGACCCTGATGTCGTCGACGGTGAACTCGGCGATCGTGCCGTCGTCGCGGGCGACCCGGACGGTGGCGCCGGGCTTCAGGGCGCTGATCCTGTAGAAGACGGCGGGGCGGGTCTCGGTGTCGACGTGGCCCACCATCAGCGCGGTGCCGACCTCGCCCGGCTTGGTGCCTGCGGCGTACCAGCCGACGACGGCCGGCTGGTCGTACGGCGGTGGATCGACCGCCCCCTGCGGGTCGAGCCCGCGGGCCACGACCGGCGCCTGGACGCCGAGGCCGGGGATGTTGAGGCGCTGGGGCAGCGCGCCGGTCAGGGGCTTGGCGGGGGGCGGCAGGTCGGCGGCGGGCGGGCGGCCCGCCGCCGCCATGTCGCCGGTGGTGGGCGCGGACATCCCGTGCCGTACGTCGGTCGCCTCGCGACCCCACAGCCACAGCCCGAGCAGCAGCACGGCCCAGACCACGCCCGTGACCAGCCGCCCGGTGCCGATGGAGCGTTCCCGGTCGGACATGGCCGGTCAGCCCGTCCGGCGGTTGCGGCGGCCGCCGAGCACCACGACGGCGACCCCGGCGGCACCGGCGAGGACCAGTCCGGTGATCGCGTGCGCCGTGTTGGGGCCGGTGCCGCGGGCGTCCACCGCGGCGAGGTCCGCCGTACCGCCGCCGCCCGCCCTGACGGGGGCGACCGGGGAGGCGTACGCGGACGGGGAGTCGGGGCCCGGCGGGGCACCGGCGAGGGTGAGGGGTGCCGTGAACGACTTGGGCCCGTCCTCGCCGTCGCAGGTGACGTTGACCTCGTAGGGCTGGTCCGGGCGGAGCGAGGAGCGGACGCGGGTCTCGCCGGTCAACAGGCCGTCCGAGCCGCTGAGCCGGGCGTCGGCGACGAAGGGGGCCGAGGCGGCGATGCCGGTGCGGCCCGTGCAGCCGGTCACCCGCAGCGCGAGATCGCTGCCGGGGGCCGGGCGGGAGGGGCTGACCGAGACACCGCCGTCCGCCGCGTGTGCCGCCGGGGTGAGGGTGGCGGTGGCGGCCAGGACGCCCGTACAGAGAGTGAGTCGCAGTGAACCCATCGTGAACCTCCAGACACTCCTGGAGACTCCCCCGCAGGACCCGCCCCCGCATCCTCAGTGGGGGCGGGACTGCTCCGTACGGGTGGGTTTCCCCTGATATGCCCGGCGGGTGGTTTACGGGGGCGGATGTCCCGACCGGCAGGCGGCTACACGCGGTCCACGAGGTCCGCGATCGAGTCGACGATCTTCGACGGCCGGTACGGGAAGTCCTCGACCCGCTCGGGCCGGGTCAGGCCGGTCAGCACCAGGAAGGTCTGCATGCCGGCCTCCATGCCCGCCAGCACGTCGGTGTCCATCCGGTCGCCGATCATCGCGCTGGTCTCGGAGTGCGCGCCGATGGCGTTGAGGCCGGTGCGCATCATCAGAGGGTTCGGCTTGCCCGCGAAGTAGGGCTTGCGGCCGGTCGCCTGGGTGATCAGCGCGGCGACGGCACCGGTCGCGGGGAGCGGGCCCTCGGCGGAGGGGCCGGTCTCGTCCGGGTTGGTGCAGATGAACCGGGCGCCGCCGAGGATGAGCCGTACGGCCTTGGTCATGGCCTCGAAGGAGTACGTCCGGGTCTCGCCGAGGACGACGTAGTCCGGCTCGTGGTCGGTGAGGATGTACCCGATGTCGTGCAGCGCCGTGGTCAGGCCCGCCTCGCCTATCACGTACGCCGAGCCGCCCGGCCGCTGGTCGTCCAGGAACTTGGCCGTGGCCAGCGCGGACGTCCAGATGTTCTCGATCGGCACGTCCAGGCCCATCCGGCTGAGCCGGGCGTGCAGGTCGCGTGGGGTGTACATGGAGTTGTTGGTGAGCACCAGGAAGGGCTTGCCGGACTCACGCAGCTTCTTGATGAAGGCGTCGGCCCCCGGGATCGGTACGCCCTCGTGGATCAGCACTCCGTCCATGTCGGTGAGCCATGACTCGATGGGCTTGCGGTCTGCCATGTGCGTCGATCACTCCTGGCGTACGTGCGGGCTGAGCGGGGCGCCGGAACCACGGCGTACCGACGCCCCCAGCGTAGCGGCGCCGTGGACGGTGATGCCCTTGCCGTCGGAGGCCGAGCAGCTGCCGCCGCGGGCGGAGCGGGCGGTGGCGAGCAGGGCGCCGCGGTCGGTGGCGGCGTGGGCGAGCGCCCCAGAGGGACGCGACGCTGTATCCGTATCAATGTGCGGCTCCGCCGCGTGGGCGCGACCAGCCGCAACGGGCCCGCAGACCAACGACGACCAACCGCGGTACCAGGTGGCGCGGAGCGCTCAGCGCCGCCTCCGCACCAGCAGCAGGGCCCCGCCGGCGACGACCAGCAGGAAGGAGACGGCGACAAGGACACCGTGGGGCGTGGTGAGGCCGGTGCCGGCGAGTTCGTCGGCGAAGGGGAGGCGGCCGTCGGGGGCGGCGGAGGAGTCGTCGTCCGGCTCGGCGGCACCGCCCGAGTCGACCCGCACCCGGAACCGGTAGTCGTTCGACTGCCCGACCCAGTCACCGTCGTCCTCGCGCCGCTGGACGACGGCCGCGTTGGCGGTGACGTCGTTCGGTACGGCGTCGGAGGTCATCGCCAGCCGCACCCGCACGGTCAGCGTCTGCCCGGGCGGCACGGTGAAGCCGGGGAACCCGTCGAACGCCCCGACGAGTTCGTCCCTGTCGGTCCGCTCGAACCGCACCGGACGCGGCCGCGCCCCCTCGTAGAACTCCAGCCGCGACTGCGTCGGCTTCAGCGCCCGCTCGCCGTCGACCAGCACGACGACCGGGTGGATGCCGGTGCAGGGGCTCTTGGTGGTGTTGGTGAGCTCGATGGACCACACCCCGTATCCGCCGCCGGCGTCGTAGGAGTCGGGGCCGCCGTGGATGCGGGTGGTGATCGGGAACTGCCGGTCGTCGGAGGCGGCGCAGTGGGGCCCGGCGGCCGCGTGCCCCGGCGACGCGGCTCCGCCGAGGAGGGCTGCCGCGGCCAGACAGAGGGAGAGGGGGACGGACGTGCACAGGCGCATGAACCCATTCCGCGCCGGGCTTCGCCCTGCCCGCGAGGACACCGCGCCGTACGGCCCAACAGGTCCGCCCGATCGGGCAGGTGGCCCGAGCTGACCCACCGGATCCGCCCAACCACCGGCAACACCCAGCCGCCCTCACCCCACCCCCTGCCCGAACAACGGCGCCAACAGCAACTGCGCCGCCCCCTCGGCGACCGCACACCCCCCACCACCCGCGACCCGCACCGGCACCACCTGCTCCCCCGTACGCCGGGCGCGTTCGGCGAGAACCGCGGCGACTCCCCGTACGAACCGCTCCGGCTCCCCGGCGACGATCCGCCCGCCCAGCAGCACGAGATCGACATCGAGCAGCGCGACCAGGTTGCTCGCCCCGACCCCCAGCACCCGCGCCGCCTCCGCCACGTCCCCGCGCGCCACCGCGGCCAGACACAGCGCCTCGACGCACCCCCGGTTCCCGCACCCGCACACCGGCCCGTCCAGCTGCACGACCTGATGCCCGAACTCCCCCGCCCCGGTCCGGGCCCCGCGATGGACCGCACCCCCGATCACCAGTCCGCATCCGAGCCCGGCCGCGAAGTGCAGGTACGCGAAGGACCCGCCCTCACCCGCCACCGACAGCCCCAGCGCGGCGGCGTTCGTGTCCTTGTCGACCACCACCGGCATGCCCAGCCGCCGCTCCAGCACATCGCGCAGCGGAAACCCGTCCCACTCCGGAAACCCGGTGACCCGGTGCAGCACCCCACGGACGTGATCGAGCGGCCCGGGCAGGGCGACCCCGACCCCGGGCAACGACCGGACGTCGGCCGCCGACTCGCCCCCGAGGAGCTCCGCGACGAGGGCCACCACCTGACCCACCACGGCCTCGGCGCCCGCCCCGAGGTCCATCGCCGTCCGGCGCTCGTCCACCACCGCACCCGCGAGATCGACCAGCACCGCCCGCAGCTCGTCCCGGTCCAGATGCACCCCCACGGCGTGCCCGGCCTCCGGCACCAGCCGCAGCACCGTCCGCGGCTTGCCCCCCGTCGACACCAGCCGCCCGGCCTCGACCGCCAGCCCCTCGTCCCGCAACCGTCCGGTGATCTTGCTGACGGCCTGCGGAGTCAGCCCGGTCCGTTCGGCGAGCTCCAGCCGGCTGACGCCCTCCGCCCCGGCCCGGCGCAGCAGACCGAGCACGAGCGCGGCGTTGTGGCTGCGCACCGCCAGCAGATTCGCCCCTTGCCGCAAGCCCTCGCGCGTGCCCGCCCCGGTGGTGGTGTTCGGCCTGTTCACCCTGCCATTGTCCTCTCCGCTTGCACTTTGGCAACAGCGTTGCGAAAGTGGACGCATGACTGGCACACCCCCTGGCTCGCCCCTCCGCGTCGGCCTCGTCGGCTACGGCCTCGCGGGCTCCGTCTTCCACGCCCCGCTGATCGCCGCCACCGAGGGCCTCACCCTGGACACAGTGGTCACCTCGAACGCCGAGCGGCAGGAGCAGGCCCGCACCGAGCACCCCGGCGTACGGGTCGCCGCCACCCCGGACGAGCTGTTCGAGCATGCCGAGGACCTGGACCTGATCGTCGTCGCGTCCCCGAACAGGACGCACGTCCCCCTCGCCACCACCGCCCTGAAGTCCGGCCTCCCGGTGGTCGTCGACAAGCCCGTCGCCGGCACCGCGGCCGAGGCCCGCGAGCTGGCCGCCCTCGCCGACGAGCGCGGCCTGCTCCTGTCCGTCTTCCAGAACCGCCGCTGGGACAACGACTTCCTGACCCTGCGCCGGCTCCTCGCCGAGGGCGAGCTGGGCGACGTATGGCGCTTCGAGTCCCGCTTCGAGCGGTGGCGGCCGCAGCCCAAGGGCGGCTGGCGGGAGTCCGGCGACCCCGCAGAGATCGGAGGTCTGCTGTACGACCTCGGCAGCCACGTCGTCGACCAGGCACTGGTCCTCTTCGGCCCCGCCACCTCCGTCTACGCCGAGGCCGACATCCGCCGCCCGGGCGCCGAGACGGACGACGACACCTTCATCGCTCTCACGCACGCCGGCGGCGTCCGCTCGCACCTCCACGTCTCCGCGACGACCGCCCAGCTCGGCCCGCGTTTCCGGGTGCTGGGCTCGCAGGCGGGCTACGTCAAGTACGGCCTCGACCCGCAGGAGGCGGCCCTCCGGGACGGTCGGCGCCCCGGCCCCGGCTGGGGCACGGAACCCGAGTCGCTGTGGGGCCGGATCGGCTCCGGCGAGTCCCCGCTGACCGGCGGCGGCCGCCCGCTGCGCACCCTGCCCGGCGACTACCCCGCCTACTACGCCGCGATCGCCGCCGCCCTGCGCGACGGCGCCCCCAACCCGGTGACCGCCCTGGAGGCGGCCGCCGCCCTCGACGTACTGGAAGCGGCCCGCCGTTCGGCCCGAGACGGAGTGACGGTGACCCTGTGACCAACAGCCACAAGTCCGCGATGACCCCGAAGATCGCCCCCGAACTGACGCCCACCGTCGAGGAGTTGGAGGCGCAGGAACGCCGTCTGGTGTTCCGGCAGTTCACCTGCGACGACGCCTGGGCGCTCGGCTCGCTGCTGGTGGAACTGGCCCGGGAGCGCCAGGCCCCGGTCGCCGTCGACATCCACCGCGCCGGACAGCAGCTCTTCCACGCCGCCCTGCCCGGCTCCACCCCCGACAACGACGCCTGGATCGCCCGCAAGCGCCGGGTGGTGGAGCGCTACGGCTCCGCGTCGTACCTGGTCGGCGCCCGCTTCCGGGCCAAGGGCACGACGTTCGAGGAGTCCTCCCGCCTGGACCCCGACACCTACGCCGCCCACGGCGGCTCCTTCCCGATCACCGTGGAGGGTGTGGGCGTCGTCGGCGCGGTGACGGTCTCCGGGCTCCCGCAGCTCCAGGACCACCGCCTGGTGGTGGAGGCGCTGGAGCACTTCCTGGGCGATCGGGAATGAGATCCCGGACGCCCACGTCCTGACCCGGGCCGGGATTATCCCGAGCGGCCCTCCGGTTGGCACACCCGTATCAGCCGTCACGGCAACCGGAGGGATCGCGCCATGAACAACCCCGTAGCCTCGCTGAAGGAGCGGCTGGGACGGTACGGCATCTGGAGCGTGGGCCTGCGCTCGGAGGACCCCGCCCGCCGCGCCGAGCTCGACGCGGCGGCCGCCGAGCTGGAGGAACTGGGCTTCGGTGCGCTCTGGCTGGGCGGCAACAGCTCCGCCGCCAACGCCGCCCCCCTTCTCCACGCCACCAAGAGCATCACCGTCGGGACCAGCATCCAGAGCATCTGGCAGTACGGGGCCGAGGACAGCGCTGCGGCGTTCGCCGACGTGGAGGCGGCCCACCCCGGCCGCTTCGTCCTGGGCCTCGGCGTCAGCCACGCGAAGCTCGCGGAACAGTACCGGCGCCCGTACTCGGCCCTCGTCGCCCACCTCGACGCCCTGGACGCGGCCGGGGTACCCGCCGAGCGCCGTGTCCTGGCCGCACTCGGCCCGAAGACCCTGGAACTCGCCCGGGACCGCGCGGCCGGCGCGATCCCGTACCTGGTCACACCGGAGCACACGGCATACGCCCGGGAGATCCTGGGCCAGGCCCCGCTCCTCGCCCCTGAGGTGAAGGTCGTCCTGGAACGGGACCCGGCCCGGGCCCGCAGGGTGGCCCGGGAGTACCTGGCCCTGTATCTGTCGCTCCCGAACTACACGAACAACTTCCTCCGCCACGGCTTCACCGAGTCGGACCTGGTGGACGGCGGCAGCGACCGCCTGATCGACGCGGTGTTCGCATGGGGCGACGACAACCGCGTCCGGGAACGCGTCGCGGCGTTCCACACGGCGGGCGCGGACCATGTGGCGCTCCAGGTCGTGGACGAGAGCCCGCACGACACCCTGCCGAGCGAGGCGTGGCGCCGCCTCGCCGATCTACTGGCGTGAGCGTATGGCGTGAGCGAAACGCACGGAATGGCACCTTGTGAGGGATTTCACGAGGGAAGGGCTGGACTGGCACTCGGCGCAGACTTAGTTTCCCTAAAAGAGCAATGCGAGCCTGCCAGGCGAGTGACCTCGCGGACGGCCGCCCGTGCCCGGAAGGTGGACAAGTGAGCGAAGACGCCGTGTGGGTCCGGGGCGTGACCGGCATCCAACTGCACCATGTCACCGATCTCCAAGACGCGCGCCGGTTCCTGGGCAACGCCGTCATGGCGCTGAGCGCCGCCCATGTGAGAACCGGCGACACCAGGTTCTCCGGTCTCGCCGACCAGCTCAAGGCAATGGTCGCCGCAACGCGCGACCTGGAGGGCCAGGCCCGCGAGAGCATGCAGCGGCTGCACGCCACGGACCCGGAGCGGTTCGTGCGCTGCCGGGAGGGCGAGGAGCCCTGGCCGGACGAGCTCCAGGCGGGCTTCATCCCCCGCCACACCTGCCGGGACGAGTGCCTCTACCACGACCACGACGTGCTGGACGGCATCCTGCAGTGCACCTGCGGCCGTCCCCCGTGCCGCGCGTGCGCCATCGCGGGCGCACCCTGACACGCCGACGCCTGTCCGGCAGATCATGCCGGACAGGTACGGGCGAACCGCGGTCCCGGCAAGGTCAACCACCCGCATCACCGCCTGGCCGCGGTCCGGGGTGACGCCCCGGGCATCTCCAACTCGCCTTGACACGCCGTCGTCGGAGGCGTTGCCTGGAATGTGAGGCAGCCTTTTCACGGTGTGCCCAGACCGACCAGATCCGCGCCCATGGCCAACGGCCGGAAGCGAGCGGCGAAGACTCATGGCGACGTACGAGTATTTCTGCAATCGCTGCGGTTCGTTCGACGTGAAGCGGCCCATCGGCACCGCGTCGGCCGACGAGGTCTGCCCGCGGTGCTCGAATACGGCTCGGCGCGTGTACACCTCCCCTGGAACTGCCTTCACGTCGCCCGCGGTCGCGGGCCTGCGCGAGCGGGAGGAAGCGTCTCGGGAAAACCCCGCGGTGGTCACGCGGGTGCCTCCCAAGGAGGCAGCGCCGAGGCCGACTCATCCGGCCCACGCCCGGCTTCCCCGGCCCTGACCGGGAAGTCGCGGACCGGCCGGTACGCCCTTCCGGGAAGGGCGAGTTATCGGGAGGTGTGTCCCTTTGGCCAATGTCGGGCTTCTCTTCGTGGGCGCGGTGCTGTTCCTGAACGGGCTGATGCTGCTGGGGAAGGTGGACAGCCGGGCAGCCGCCATATTCAATCTGTTCGTGGGCGGGCTTCAGGTCCTCACCCCCACCTATCTCATCATCGCCGCGAACCAGGATCCCGAGCGCATTCTGCTGGCCTCGGGCATCTTCCTCTTCGGTTTCACCTACCTGTATGTAGGAATCGGGCTGCTGATGGGGCTCGACACGACCGGCGTGGGCTATTACTCGCTGTTCGTGTCGATCGTGGCCCTGGGTTATTCCTTCGTCAGCTTCCGGCAGTTCGGCGACCAGCCGTTCGGAGTCATATGGCTCTACTGGACGTTCCTCTGGTTCCTCTTCTTCCTGCTCCTGGGACTGAAACTGGAGAAGCTGACGACTTACGTCGGCTGGGTGACCGCGATCGAGGGCTGGGTGACCGGCGTCATACCGGCGTTCCTGCTGCTGTCCGGTTACTGGGTCGCGGAGAACTTCTACGAGATCGCGATCGCACTGGGCGCGTTCGGCGTGCTGACCTTCGGCGGGCTGTGGTTCGCACTGCGCCACAGGCGGCCCGGCAAGCCCACGGAGGAGTACGGCGCTTACCCGGCCGGCAGCCACGGCTAGTCCCTTGGCGCCACCTCGTACCGCTCACCACATACACCCCACCACATACAAAGGAACACGAGGGATTCACATGCCTGAAGTTATCTTCAGCGTCGACCAGTCCCGGCCGATGCGCGACCAGGATGTCCCCGGACACAACAGGTGGCACCCGGACGTTCCAAACGCCGCGATGGTCCGCCCGGGAGACGAGTTCCGCGTCGAATGCCGGGAATGGACCGATGCACAGATCGGCAACAACGACTCCGCCAACGACGTGCGCGACGTCGACCTGAAGCGTTGCCACATGCTCAGTGGGCCGATAGGCGTCGAAGGCGCGGAGCCGGGCGACCTGCTCGTCGTCGACATCCTCGACCTCGGGCCGGTACCGCAGCAGGTCGGCGACGCACCGGGTGAAGGCTGGGGATACACCGGCGTTTTCGCCAAGGCCAACGGCGGCGGCTTCCTGACGGACTACTTCCCGGACGCCTACAAGGCGATCTGGGACTTCCACGGGCAGATGGCGACCACCAGGCACCTTCCCGGTGTCCGCTTCACCGGCATCACCCACCCCGGCCTCTTCGGCACCGCGCCGTCCGCAGAGCTGCTTCAGCAGTGGAACAGGCGTGAGCAGGCCCTGGTCGACACCGACCCCGACCGCGTCCCGCCGCTGGGGCTCACACCCGACCCCGATCAGACCCTGGCCGGTCAGGCGACGGGATCGGACGCCGAACGCATCGGCCAGGAAGGAGCGCGCACCGTTCCCGCACGGGAGAACGGCGGCAACCACGACATCAAGAACTTCACTCGTGGCTCGCGCGTCTTCTACCCCGTGTACGTCAAGGACGCCAAGCTGTCCGGCGGTGACCTTCACTTCAGCCAGGGCGACGGTGAGATCACCTTCTGCGGCGCCATCGAGATGGGCGGCTATATCGACTTCCACGTCGACCTGATCAAGGGCGGCATGGAGAAGTACGGTGTCACGACCAACCCGATCTTCATGCCGGGCAACGTCGAGCCGCGGTACTCGGAGTTCATCTCCTTCATCGGGATCTCCGTGGACCACGACACCGAGACCAACTACTACATGGACGCGACGGTCGCCTATCGCCGCGCCTGCCTCAACGCCGTCGAGTACCTGAAGAGGTTCGGCTACACCGGAGAGCAGGCCTATCTGCTCCTCGGCGCGGCCCCCATCGAGGGACGCATCAGCGGGATCGTCGACATCCCCAACGCCTGCTGCTCCCTCTACCTGCCGACCGGGATCTTCGACTTCGACGTCCGTCCCACCGCGGAGGGGCCGAAGTCCGCAGACCGCGGTCAGTGCGCGGTGACGAGCTGAGGCCGACCCGTCACCCAGGATCAAGGGGGACCTCCGCGTGGCCGGCGGTCCCCCACCTCTCCGGCACTTGGTCAGGCGTCTTTCAACTCCTGCCGCTGCCGCCCGAGCCCCTCGATCTCCAGCTCCACCACATCCCCCGCCCGCAGATACGGCTTGGGCTCCGGCTGCCCCAGCGCGACCCCCGCCGGCGTCCCGGTATTGATCACGTCCCCGGGGTGGAGCGTCATGAACCGACTGACGTACCGCACGACTTCCCCCACGGAGAAGATCTGCTCGGCGGTCGTCCCGTCCTGCTTCAGCTCCCCGTTGACCCACAGCCGCAGCGACAGCTTCTGCGGATCCGCCACCTCGTCGGCCGTCACCAGCCACGGGCCCAGCGGATTGAACGTCTCGCAGTTCTTGCCCTTGTCCCAGGTCCCCCCGCGCTCGATCTGGAACTCCCGCTCGGACACGTCGTGCGCCACCGCGTACCCGGCGACATGCGCGAGCCCTTCCTCCGCCGACTCCAGATAGCGGGCGGTACGCCCGATGACCACCGCCAGCTCCACCTCCCAGTCGGTCTTCCGGGAGCCGCGCGGCACGAGCACGGTGTCGTGCGGCCCGACCACCGTGTCCGCGGCCTTGAAGAAGATCACCGGCTCGGCGGGCGGCTCGGCCCCGGTCTCCCGGGCGTGGTCGTGGTAGTTCAGCCCGATGCACACGATCTTGCCGATCCGCCCCAGCGGCGGCCCGATCCGCAGCCCCGTCCCGTCCAGCACGGGCAGCTCCCCGGCGCCGGCCGCGTCCCGTATCCGGCCGAGCGCGGCCTCGTCCGCGAGCAGCGCCCCGTCGATGTCGGGCACGAGCCCGGACAGGTCCCGCAGGACGCCCTCGGCGTCGAGCAACGCGGGCCGCTCCGCCCCGGCCGCACCGACTCGCAGCAGCTTCATGATCACAATCTCCCTCGATCGTGGGGCGCCCGCCGACGTGTGCAGCCATCGGAGGACTGGTCGATCCTCCAAGGTGACGATCCAGTCCGCAATACCCCGTTCACGTACTGGACCGTAGCCACGGGTGCTCAGCGGTAGAGCACCGACCGCTCCACCGCGCTCCACGTCGTACTGGTCACCACGTACAGGGCGGCCGCCAGCGGCACCACCGCCACGGTGACGAGCGTGAAGAAGGACATGAACGGCATGACCTTGCTGACGGCGCCCAGGCCGGGCACCTGCTCACCGTCCACCGGCACGGGACCACCGGCGGCCATCATCCGCTTCGTACGCCGGTAGTTGAACACGGCGATGACCAGGACCGCGGCGAACAGCACGACGTACACCAGCCCCGCCGCCCCGAACACCCCACCGGCACCCAGCGCGTCCACCCACCGGTCCCCCAGCGGCGCGGCCAGCAGCCGGTGACCGAGCAGGGCGTTCGCCTCGCCGCCGATCGTCGGGTTCGAGAACAGGTGATAGAGCAGGAAGAACGCGGGCAACTGCATCAGACCGGGCAGGCAGCCCGCGAGCGGGGACACCTTCTCCTGCGCGTGCAGCTCCAGGACGGCCTGCCGAAGCCGCTCGGGGTTCTTCCGGTACTTCTTCCGCAGCTCGGCGATCTTCGGCTGCAACGCGGTGCGCGCCTTCTGTCCCCGCGCGGCCGCCCGGGACAGCGGCAGCACCAACAGCCGTACGAACGCGGTGAACAGGACGATCGCGGCGGCCGCCGCGGAGGCGTGGAACAGCGGCTGGAGCAGCTCGGCGAGCTGCTCGACCAGGTTGGCGAAAACGGACATGGGTGAGCCCTCCGTCGTGGGTCTCGTCGTGCCGGGACAGGGGATGTCGGCATGACGACCCGCGCGGGGTCACGGTGTGGTGGTGCGCTGAGTGGCGTGCCCTACGCGACGGTCGTCAGGAGGGCGTGTCCGGGCGCTCGGGGGCGGGTGCGTCCCTTGGCGTCCGGGTCGCGTTGTGGCAGGAAGGCCGTACGCCGGTCCCGGTCGCGGATGGCCGTACGCACCCGCGTGGGCGGCACGGCGGGCGCGCAGCGCGCGGCGACCAGCATGCAGACGGCGAGCGCCGACCCGGCCGCGGCGGTCGCGGCGAGCGTGACGGTGGCGGAGAGGGTTCCGGCGTCCAGCAGGGCCAGGTCGAGGAAGAGGATCAGGAGCAGGACGGCGGGGCGCGACTTCGCGCACTTCCGGATCATCGTCGGCTCCCCCCTTCCCCATATGGGTGCTGCTGTTCGATCGTGCCTCTCGTTTATACCTCAACGCGGGCGCATGGACAGGAGCGTCCCCCACACCACCAGGCGGTACGTGGAGGTGTACTCGGGGGTGCAGGTCGTGAGGGTGATGTAGTAGCCGGGCTCGCGGTAGCCCCGGCCGGGGTGGACGAGGCTGCGCGGCACGGGCCGTATCACTCCGGTGTCGCGGGCGGAGGTCTGCGGGAGGGTCTGGTCGACGGCGTACGTGTACACGGCCGACCGCGTCTCCACGACGATCCGGTCGCCGTCGCCGAGCCGGTTGAGGTACCGGAAGGGCTCGCCGTGGGTGTTGCGGTGCCCGGCGAGCGCGAAGTTCCCGGCGTGGCCGGGCCGCGCGGTGCCGGGGTAGTGGCCGGCGTACCCCTTGTTGAGGACGTGCGGCTTGCTGATGCCTTCGGCGACGGGGACGCGGAGGTTCAGGCGGGGGATGGTGAGGATGGCGTAGGCGCGGGAGGGGAGGGGTGCAGGCGCCGAGGCGGGGCTGTTTCGCCGGGCGGGGGCTCGCCGCTCGGGCGGGCGGTCTCCGCCGACGGCCTGCGTCGGGGCGCTCTCCTGGCCGCCCGCCCGGACGCCGCCCCACTCCTCCTCCAAGGCCGCCACCTCGCGCTCGGCGCCCTTGCTCGCCTGCCGGTTGGTCCACCACACCTGGTGGACGACGAGGAGGAGAAGGACGATCCCGACGGTGACGAGGGCCTCGCCGCCGGCCCACAGGGCGCGTCGGCGGCGGGCGCGGCGCCGCCGGGTGATGTGCTGCACGACGGGTACGCGCAGGGCGGGTACGCGCATGGCGGGTACGCGCATGGCGGGCGCCTCCTCCACCGTCGTACGGAACGACCGCCCGCACGATAAGGGGCGGGGCGCGAGGTCTCCATACCCGTGTGCTCGAACCCTGCTTTTCCCCGTGCTCGCCCGGTGCGTGCCCGTACTTGCCCCGTACTTGTCCGACCCCTCGAACCTTCCTCAACTGGTTTGAGAAAGGGCTGTCGAAAACCTCGACAACCCCGGCCGCCACACCCGATGCTTCCACTCGACCCCCACGGGACGGGCCCCGACGCCGGTTCGACGACCGGCCGTTGATGGAGGCGAAGAAGCCATGATCCGACGCAGAACACTGCTGGCGGCCACGGGCGGCGCACTGTTCACCAGCGCCCTGGCCACGGGTACGGCACACGCGGACGCCACGATCGCCGTCAACCCCTCGACGACGTACGGCACTTGGGAAGGCTGGGGGACGTCCCTGGCCTGGTGGGCGAACGTGTTCGGCGCGCGGGACGACTTCGCCGACCTGTTCTTCACCACCAGGACGGTGACCTACAACGGCACGGCACTGCCCGGTCTGGGCCTGAACATCGCCCGCTACAACCTCGGCGCGTGCAGCTGGAACAGCGTGAACGGCGAGACGATGGTGGAGTCCCCCAACATCCCGGCGTTCAAGCAGATCGAGGGCTTCTGGCAGGACTGGCGCAACGAGGACCCGGCATCCTCGGCCTGGGACTGGACGGCGGACGCCAACCAGCGCGCGGCCCTGGTGAAGGCGACGCAGCGGGGCGCGGTGAGCGAGCTGTTCGCCAACTCGCCGATGTGGTGGATGTGTTACAACCACAACCCGTCCGGCGCGGCGGACGGCGGCAACAACCTCCAGACCTGGAACTACCGCCAGCACGCCTCCCACCTGGCGGCGGTCGCGCTGCACGCCCGCAACAACTGGGGCGTGAACTTCGCGACGGTCGACCCCTTCAACGAGCCGGCGTCGAGCTGGTGGACGGCGACGGGCACGCAGGAGGGCTGCCACATGGACCCGGCGGTCCAGGCCGCCGTACTCCCGTACATGCGCAGCGAACTGGACAAGCGCGGCCTGACAGGCATCCGGATCTCCGCATCGGACGAGACCAACTACGACACGGCGCGCTCGACGTGGGCGTCCTTCAACGCGTCCACGAAGTCCCTGGTGTCGCAGGTCAACGTGCACGGCTACCAGGGCGCGGGCGGCCGTAGGGACCTCCTCTACACGGACGTCGTCACGACCTCCCGCAAGAAACTCTGGAACTCGGAAACGGGCGACAGCGACGGCACCGGCCTGACGATGGCCCGGAACCTCTGCTACGACTTCCGCTGGCTGCACCCCACGGCGTGGTGCTACTGGCAGGTCATGGACCCGACGACGGGCTGGGCGTTGATCGCGTACAACGCGAGCACACTGCAGCCGACGACGGTCCAGCCGAAGTACTACGTCATGGCGCAGTTCAGCCGCCACATCCGCCCAGGGATGACGATCATCGACACGGGCGTGAGCTACGCGGTGGCGGCGTACTCGGCGTCGGCGCGGCGCCTGGTGATCGTCGCGGTGAACACGTCGACGTCGGCACAGACGCTCACCTTCGACCTGTCCCGCTTCTCGACGGTGACGGGCGGGTCCGGGGGCCTGGTCCCGCGCTGGAACACGGCGACGAGCGGTTCGGACCGCTACCGGGCGTACTCGGACACGCGCCTGAACGGCAAGTCGGTGAGCGTGCCGTTCGCGGCGGGGGCGGTGCAGACGTTGCAGGTGGACGGGGTGACGATCTAGGACTGGTGAACGGGCTCGCCGATGCCGAGCATGTTCCCCTCACTGTCCCGGAACCAGGCGGCACGCTCCCCCCGCGCCCCCTTGCTCGGATAATTCCCCTCAATCTCGGCGATCCCGTCCTCCCCCGTCCGCAGCCCGGGCAGGTCGACGACCTCGAACACGACACCGCGCCGTGTGAGCAGCGCGACGACGCTGTCGATGTCGTCGACCTGCCACGCCATCTGCGTAAACGTCCCCGGCGAAGCCCCCGCCGACTGGAACAGGGCGAATTCCGCACCCCCGCACCGGTACAGCAGCCCACCGGGCCGCTCGTCAACGGGCTCCAGCCCGAGCTTCTCGGAGTAGAAGCGCCGGGCCCGCTCAAGATCCTGGGCGGGCAGCCGGGTGGCCACGCGGGCCCGCGCCAAGAGACCCATGTCCGCTGTGCCCATACCTTCACTGTGCCGCAGCCGAGCAGCGCGGTCCTGCCGAGCGGCCAGGTGCTGGACTCTCCTTTGTCACCACTCGGCAGTACGGTGTCCCCCATGCGCCCCGACACGCCTGCCGAGAACGTCGACCACACCACCGAGGCGGCCCGCCTGGAGCGAACCGCCGGCCTCTACCCCGAGGACGCCGAAGCCCTGCTGCTGCGGGCCGCGGCCCACCTGGAGCTGTCCGGCGACCGCCCCGCCGCGACCGCGCTCTACGACCGCCTGCTGTCATCGCCCGACGCCCTGGAGAACTCCTTCCTGGTCCGCGCCCTGAAGGCCTCGAACCTCTGGGAGTACGGCCACGAGGCCGAGGCCCGAGCGATCATCGACGGCATCCGCACGGCGTCCCCGAGGGACCCGGCCCCCTGGGTGATCGTGGCCGAGGCCCTCGAATCGCACGACGAGCTGGAAACGGCGCAGGAGGTCTTCACGCAGGCCACCCGCCTCCTCCTGACGGAGGGGTCGGCGCCCCCGCAGTCCACACACCCCCTCTTCTTCGGCCGCCACCGGGTACGCCGCATGCTGGGCCTCCCCCACGACGACTGGGACATCCTGGCCGACACCCTGCACTCGATGCCGGTCTCCCTGGACGAGCTGCACGACCCGAAGCGCGTATGGTCCTTGGGCTCGGACAACCCGGCGGAACTGGAGGCGGAAATCTCCCGCCTCCGAGCCGAGCTGGGCGCCTACCGGGAGGCCCTCTCCCGCCCGTTCCCGGTGGCGGTACTGCACTGGCCGGAGGGCGAGCTGACGGAGCTGCTGACGGCGTACCCGACCCTGACCTCGGAGTACCCCTCGCACGAGGAACACCTGTCGACGATAGAGGCGTCCCTGCGAGAACTCTCCGCCTCGGGCACACCAAACCTGGGCGTCGTCACGGGCACGGTCCCGTCGTACGAGGCCTTCGCAGCCTCGGAGGGCACGTCACCGGCCGACCCGACCCTGCTACCGCAGTACGCGACGACACTGGCGGCACGGGGGCGGGCGGTGGCTTGGCCGCCGGAGCGGACCGGGGCGTGCTGGTGCGGGTCGGGGCGGGCGTACGGGGACTGCCACGGCACGGAGGGTTAGGGCCCCCGGCACGAGAGGCGTGGCTGCCGAGGCGCTGACCGGCTTGTGACCCGGCGCTCGAAGCGTCGACGATGGGCCCCATGGCCGAAGCCCCTGACATCCCGACCGCCTGGCGCTGGCTCCTGGAACGCAGACCGGGCACCCGGGGGGCGGCGCATGACTCACTGCTCGCCGTCGTTGAGGCCTCACATGCCGAGCCACGCCTACGCGGCCTCTACCCCTTCCCGACACACGGCACCCTGCACTTCCTGCGCAGCGCCCCACGCTGGCCCGTATCGGGCCAGGGTGGGGCGCTGCCCGCGGAAGCGGCCCGACTGGTGGTGAGCAACTTGCCCCCAGAGGTAATCGCGGAGAGGGACCTGTAGAGCAAGGAACGCGACAGAGACCCGCACCCCTGCTTACCCCCACGCACCCGCACCCGGCCACGAACCGCCACCCACCACCCCACGGCCCCCGGCGCCCCACCCCTGGGCCGCCCGGCCAGGAAAAACACCGCGGTGGAGGGGCGAGTGTCAAGAGTGGAGCGCAGCGGAATCGGCGAAGCCGACGCCCGAAGGGCGCTCTTGACACTCGCCCCGGAACCGCCACCCTCAACAAAACCGGGCGGCCATGAGCACCTCGAAGCCAACGAGCAGTGTGACACCGGGCAGCAAGGATCTCCTGCTCAGCAGTCCCAGATGCCCCCGCGGAAAAGGTGGTGGCAACATATCGTCTCGACCACGCTGGCAGAATGCTCATGTGTCCGATGCCGTCCCATCCTCCCCCGCAGTTTCAGCCCGCATGAGCAAACAGGTCTCCCGCGACACAGCTCCGGAGATCGCGGTCCGAAGGCTGCTGCACGCCGCAGGCCTGCGTTATCGAGTGAACGTGCCGGTACCCGGCATGCCTCGGCGCACTATCGACATCGTCTTCCCCAAGGCCAAGATCGCAATCTTCCTGGACGGCTGCTTCTGGCACGGCTGTCCACAGCATGCCACTCAGCCCAAGGCGAATGCGGAATGGTGGCGTACGAAGCTCGCAAAGAACCTGGCCCGCGACCGCGAGACGACCGCCCACCTTGAAGCCGAGGGATGGACTGTCCTGCGCTTCTGGGAGCACGATTCGCCGGAAAAGGTCGCTCTGTCTGTTACTCAAGCCAGAAAAGCAGCAGCAGGCGATGAGCCACCGAACGCATAGCGGCATCGCCCGCCGCCTTTCGTGCGGCGGGCGCGAAGATGACGGCGTGAGTCAACGTCGCCACGCCACCCGAAGGTAGTTCGCAAAGGCAAATGCTGAGTTCGCGACCGCAAGGTCAAGTCACCGTGCCAGCTTCAGGTTCTTTACAGCCGACGAGGCAGTGAAGTTTCCAGTCGCGAATCCAGCGCGCGCCTTCACGACCACACCCGACGGGGGCAGGCCGTCCGCCTACCGGTCGACCTCCCCATCCCGGTCCTCCTGGGCCTCGACATCGTCGATGTCGCTGACGCCGAGGTTGATCTCATCCACCCCAGAGGTGACCCTGGCCACAGTCGCCGACCCATTGACGACGAACTCCACCGAGATGGGCTTGCCTGCGGGGAACTCCGCGAAGATCTGGCGCCGGTTCGGATACACGGAACCTCCAAGATTCCAAAATCAGGTCGGACGACCACAAGCAGATTGCGCTGCATGGAGCAACGGGATGCCGCTAGGCATCCGAGTGGAGTGCGGCGCGGCCGCCCCAAAGATGAACAAAGCGGACCAACGAGACAGCTGGAGCACGCACGACACAGAACGCGCTGGACTTTCGGGAACGAACACTTGGGCCCCTACAGGGGGCGACGAGCAGTCACCCTACACCCGAACTGGCCCCATATAGAACTGACATGCGAGGCTCGAGCGTCCGACACACACGTTAGGGGCGTGCTATGGTGCCACGGCACACTCCGATACTCCAGTCGAGCGACTCAAGATGCACCTAATGTCCGAATGTGATTAAGAAAACTTAATCGAATCAAGATCGATTAAGTCCGTTCCGGAACGGTGAGCGAGGGGGATCGTGAAAGAGTTCAGCGTCTGGCTCAGCGAGATGTTGGTGCAGCGCGGGATGAGCCAGAAGATGCTTGCCGAGCTGACTGGCGTCACCGGGGCCGCCGTGAATGGTTGGGTCAACGGCCGGTCGGTGCCGCGCTACGAGAAGATCGCGGCCATTGCCAAGGCCCTGAGTGTCGACATAGAGGACGCCGTCAACCGCCGGAGTCCAGTGGCCCCCTCAAGTGATGTGAAGTGGATCTTCCGAGTGGCTCCGGAAGACGGCGGAAGAGAGGGCGGCAATGCAGCCACCTTCGCCTTCTCTCCGAGCCTGGAGGTGTTGGCGCGCGAGGCGACGCAGAACAGCCTGGACGAACAACTGCCGGGTGCCGAGCCTGTGATCGCCCGATACATGTTGCATGAGTTGACGGGACAGCATCTCAAGGACTTCATGCTTGCCCTCGGTTGGAGTTCGATAGAAAGACACATCGCCGCTGCCGCAGACGTTCGGCAGAAGGTGGGCCGAGTCCTGCGAGACGGACTCCAAGAGTTGCAGCGCACCCGGCGGCTCATTCTGCTTCGAGTGGATGACTACAACGCTACCGGGCTGACAGGCCCGGAGTTCGACGACGGACGCTTCGCGCGCGTCGTCCGCCGGACTCTTGACAGCGGGAAGGCAGGCGCTCAGGGCGGGTCGTACGGCCTGGGGAAGGCAGCCTTGTGGGCAACCAGCAGGTTCGGACTGGTTCTTGTGAACAGCACCCTGTCGGAGCCGGAGGGTGGGCGCACGCAGCGCCGCATGGCTGGGCGACTTGAGCTGCCGTGGCACACGCTGAATGGTGTGGAATACGCCGGTCCCGGGTGGTTCGGTACGGTCAATCCCGAACGCCAGAACACTGCGCAATCGTGGTGGGGTAACAAACAGGCAGCCAGTTCTCTCTACTTGGAGCGGGACGACCCGGCCCCGGGCACGACGTTTCTCGTTGTGGGCGCCTTCGACGGCAGCGGGGAGACCGAAGACCTCGAGGACATGCACGATCGGCTGGTTACCAGTCTTGCGCGGAACTTCTGGGCCTCGATGGTCGGTGGGAGGCAGGAGGGAGCCAAGCTGCGCGCCTCGGTTGCCGCTTTCCGGAACGGCGAGCCGGTCAGACCCGAGGAGTTCATTGATCCGCACCTCCATGAGCCAGCGCGTGCAAGAGCCGTGAAAGCGTTCCTCGACGGTGAGACGGTCGAAGAGCTCACGGACCGGAACCAGGTGCTGCAAACCTCGGTGCCCTTGGAGTTGCGTCGTCGCAAAGACGACCTCAGCACCAAGGATCCCGGAGTGCACGAGGCCGTCCTGCTCGTCACGCCGGCCGCCGATGAAGACGAACAGCCCGACTGCATTGCCTATATGCGCGCGACGCGGATGGTCGTGAAGTACAAGCGAGTCGGCGACCTTCCGCTCGGACATCGGCCATTTCAAGCGGTGCTCCTCGCCGGCGCCGCAACGCGCAGCGGAACACCGGACGCCGACGCCGCCGAGCAACTGTTGCGTACTGCAGAGCCGCCGGACCACAACGACTGGGAAGGCACCGAGGATCTGACGGCGACGTACGAACGCGGAGCACGTCAGAAAATCATCGAGTTCAAGAAGCTGGCCGAGCAGAAGGTTCGTGAGGTCCTGCGCGGCCAGGAGCGCGAAGAAGCTCAGGATGAGGGGCCGGAGGTCCTGCGTGAGCTGCTCCGACTGGATCCGCCCAAGGCGGCACGGACTCAGGGATTTCCCACGGTCAAGGCCATCACGGGAGCCATTGATGACACGGGCGCATGGGAAGTTACTGTCACGGTCAAACTTCCCAAACGAGAGGAGCCATGGGTACTGACGGCCGTTCCCAGGTTCCTCACCCGTTCCTCAGGACCGGTCAGCGTCGAATGGCGCAAACTGATTCCTGTTGATGGCTGCGAACTGACGCCGCACGGCAATCTTGTCTTCCGCGACGGAGCGGTCCAAGGAAAGTTCCGCGGGATCACCGATACTTCCAGTCACCCGGTGTCCGCCGCGATGTCACAGGTGATGGTGGACGTACGCAGGGCCAAGGAGGAGCTCTCTTGAAGACCGTCTTCCCCTATGAGGTGCTCAGCGGCGATGTCACCCTTCGAGTCGAGAGGCTGTTTGTCGACAACAAGCCGATCAGATTGGAGAGGATCAACGATCGGGCTCAGGTCGTCGCTCTCGAGGATCTTGAGGAGACCAATCAACGATGGTCCGAGATACGCCTCAACGTATCGGTGAGCGCGGATGCAGCAGAATTGGCTGCTGGACCGTGGGAAGCTCCGCAGTGCGTTGCCGTGCTCGCCAACCGGCGGACCAACGTATACCAGGCTTTCCCCCTGCACCCTCAAGGCAACGGGAAGTGGGTCGGTGACCTGGAACTCAGACGTGAAGAGCACGTGAAACGCAGTCAATTGACCGCGAGAGTCGTGGCGACCGTCGATGGTGTGGAAGGGCGACTGATCGGGGTCTCTGAAGCGACGTGGGACGTGGACTTCGAAGCCAAGATACCTGCCGCTGAACGATCAGTGAAAATGCGCTGGGTCGATTTCACCGAGCACGACCATCTCAAGGAGTACCGCGACGATCCCTGGCTGGTCGACTCCGAAGGCGGCGAACCCGTCCTGCTCCTCAATTCATCCGTGGACGGCCTTCGTGGCGTACTGGAAAATGCCGCAACCGCCGAGCAAAAGCTCGTACGAGAGATCATGGCGTCTCAAGTCGCGTCCGAGGCATGGAGCGCCATGTTCAACGCGGCGATCTATGCGTGTGACATGGTCGACGGCGAGCCACAATGGCCCGGTGGATGGCACGAGGATGTACTGCGCAGGATGATCCCTGATCTCTACCCGGATCTCTCGCCCGAAGATGCGCTCATTGAACTCGTGCAGGGACGTGCAGAAGGCGAGAACGGCAGTGATCTACAGCGACGCCTGATGCATGGTTCCGGGGTACAGTCGCGCAAGCCCAGAAAGGTGTCGACCGCCCTGCGCGATTTGCGGCGTTTGGCAGGCAAGAGGGAGACTCAGTGACCACCGGGAACAAGTTCGACATACCGGAGAAGCTCGGGCGGATCTCTGACTCCGTGGCCGCCAAGGTGCTGACTCCCAGTGTGGTGACCGGTGCCCCACTGCCCCAAGCAGTCTTGGTCAGTAACTCGCTTGCGCCTCTCGACGATTCGTCTCGGTGGAACGCAGCAGAGGTGCGTGCGCTTCTTGATGAGGTGATGGAGCGATTCGAAGCCGAACGTCCTACAGCCTCTGATGCCTGGCTCGCTCCGCGCTTGCACTACACCCTACGGATGACTCGCGCAGAAGCCACTGACTCAGGGGTGTGGAACTTCATCGCCCTTCGAGTCGCACCGGACTTCGTACGTTGGCGATGGGGCCATGAGAAGGATGGTCGAGTGGTCGTGGGTCAGGCGGCCCGGTTCAGCGGCCGCTGGGACATTCAGTGCTTCTCGCGTCTGTGGTGGGCTGCTGAGCTGTTCCGCGACGGCGAGGACTACCGCCCTGTGGTTGCGGCATGCAGCAACCAGGACATCCTCAACACCGCTCTTCGCCTGGACATGAACAACCACCGCCCGACTGCTCAGGCTCTTGTGGAGCTACTCGAGAAAGGCACCATCCGGACTGGACGAGAGGTGAATGGTCTCGTCAAGGCGGCCGCAGCTGCTGGCAGCACCTTGGTCTACGAGGTCATCGCACCCGACGAGCCCAGGGACTACGAAGCTCTGCAGCAGTGGATCGAATCCGTTGACTCGGACCCCGTGTGGAACCCGAATACCCTGCCGCAAGGACCCGTTGACGGAAGTGTCCCCTTTCGCTCCATACAACGACTGACCGAGTGGTTCGAGCGTCTGTTTGAGACAGCACCAGTACGCGGCAAAGAACCGCGCGAGGAATCCGAGGAGGGGCTCATCAGCCTCTGAGCGCCTTGTACACCATCCCAGCCAGAGCCCGGGAAAGACCGACAGGCACGGCATTGCCAATCTGTCGGCCGATCTGAATCTTGCTACCACTCCACTTGAAAGTGGGCGGGAAACCTTGGATGAGGGCCGCCTCGTAGTGGGTGATCGGGCGATGTGCCCGAGGGTGGAGATATCGGCCTTTCTCGGGCTTGTAGAATTCAGTCCTGATGGTGACTGCAGGGCGGTCCCAATACATTCGGCCCATCACATCGTGGGAGCCACTCTTGTGCGCCAGCCACTTCTCCGTGGAGAGTTCCGGCGGGAGGTCGTGACGGTTCCCTCCCTCCGGAATGGCACGGTACCTCTTCTTGGACAAATCCGTCGGATTACGACCGATATGCAGGTCCGTCGTAAGGAATTCCCCAGGAAGGGTCTTCTTCAACGGATCGCAGGTCCTCCCTTCGGGCAACTCCGTCGTGAGCGTTTCTGAGGGCGTGTACTGGAAGACGGCCGGCCCCACGGCCACCCACTTATCGGGACCAGCGCCAGGAATGAAATCCTTAGCGTTCTTGGTGTGAGTCGGTTCGGGGTAGTCCAAGTCCGTCAAATGCTTGAGGTCCCGACGTACAGCGACAACAATCGCTCGACGCCTGGCCTGCGGTACTCCGTAGTCCGCAGCGTTCAGCACTGAATGCCGGACGAGCATGTAGTCGCGCAGCATTCCGTCGGGCTTCTCGGTCGCCGCATGCAGTAGCGCAAACTCCGGAGACCGTAGAAAGCGATCGACGTTCTCAACGATGAAGAGCTTGGGTTTGATCTCGTTGACAACCCTCGCATACTCCCGCCACAGCTTGTTGCGTGGGTCGCTCTCGTCTTCCTTCCCCAGGCCGGAGAAGCCCTGACACGGAGGCCCGCCGAGTACGACCTCGGCCTGGACTTCGTGCGCGTCGGGCTCCCAGTCCTCGATGTCCTTGGCGTGGATGTGATCCACACCACCTGCCTCGTCTGCGAAGTTCAAGGCATAGGTGGAGGCGGCAGCGATGTCATGCTCAACTGCCGCAACAGTGCGAAAGACGGGGGAATCGACACCATCCGGCCGAAACTCGTGGAACCCTTGTGTGAACCCACCGCAACCAGCAAAGAGATCAACGACGTTGATGGGGGCTGTGGGCTTGGTGGCGTTCATGTGGCCAGATCTTAACCGGCGGTTTGAGGTGGCGGCGATTCAGATGCGGGAACCTTGAGCGCGGCGGCGATCTGCCGCCCGACGGCCGCAGCAAGGGGCGGAGGGACAGCCTGCCCGACTTGCCTATATCCACGTGTCTTCCTGCCGGCGATCTGCCAGCTCGGCGGGAACCCCTGGAGGAGCGCGGTCTGGGCCACCGTCAACGCAGGAAGATCGTTCCTGTCGCCCCCCAGCGCCAACCCGTCCTCGGGCCCGGGCGGTTCGTCGGCGAGCGTGCCGCCGTTGATGCCGATCTTCTCCCAGATGGCCTTGGCGCGCTCAGGGCCGAGATCCGGTCCGCCCCGCTTGTCGGAACCACCGACCAGTGTCGGCGCCATGATCTTGGCCTGCTGGGCCCAAGCGCGAGCATGCGGCCAGCCGCGGCTGGCCATCGAGGGATAGAGCACGTCACCGACGTAGGGCGGCGGTTCGGCGGACGGGGTCGGCCAGGCAAAGGATTCGGCGTAAGGTTCCCGCAGTGCCACGAAGAACCCATGCGGCCGGTTTTGGGGAACCCCGAAGTCCTTGGCGTTCAGGACGTTCTTGAAGAGCCGAAACCCAAGATGCTTCAACTCGTCTTCGACTTCGGCACGAATCTCGGAGAACTCGTCCTTGTTGACGAGCCCCGGCACATTCTCCAGGAGCACCGCACGCGGGCTTACCGCACCCACCAAGTAGAGTGCCGCCTTGACCAGTCTCCTTTCGGGCTGATCGTCCTTGCGATTGATGGTTGCCATCGACTTCACCCGAGGCGTGCCGGCCGACAAGAGGTCCACGTCGTAGGTCTCGGGATAGTGTTCCGGGTCGAAGGCGTTGAGGTCCTCCTCCACGAGGTTCCACTCGGGCCGGTTGGAAAAGAGAGTGGCAAGTGCCTTCTCATCGGTGTCGACCAACGCCACGGGAGAGAACCCGGCAGACTCCAAACCTAGAGCAAGACCCCCGGCGCCAGCGCATATCTCAACGGAACGGAGGCAGACTGAGGACGGCATTTGGCTCCTTGGTCGCAGGTACTCCTTTCACAATGTACGACAAAGTTGCCTCGCAGGGTGACGATTTGATGTTGCCCGGGCACACACTCGCTCGAGCCGAACGAGCCCCCTGACCGAATCACCTCAATCCCGATCTTCACGTCCCTTCGGGCTGCGCCATGAGATCGGCCAGCCCACCTTGTAGCGGTCGCTGCGGTGGATCACCAAGAGCACCCAGCAGACGTCTCGATACCCTGCCCCCGTGATTCGTGCAGTCGTCTTCGACGTCGGTGAGTGCCTGGTGGACGAGACCCGGAAGTACTCACCTGGGCCGACTGGCTGGGCGTACCGAGGCACACGTTCCACGCGATGTTCGGCGCCGTGGTCGCGCAGGGGCGTGACTGCAGGGAGACCTTCCAGGAGTTTCGGCCGGGGTTCGACCTCCACGAGGAGCGGGAGAGGCACGCCGCCGCCGGACAGCCGGAGACCTTCGGGAACGTGATCTGTACGAGGACGTACGGCTGCGCTGCAGCGGCTCCGGGACGACGGACTCTGGCTCGGTATCGCAGGCAATCAAACCGTGCAAAGCCGGACGGGTCTTGCGCGAGCTCTTGTCTGACGACGTTGACCTGATCGGTACGTCCGACCTGGGGTGCCGACAAGCCCGATCCCGAGTTCTTCAAGCGGGTCGCCGCAGCCGTGCCCTTCGAGGTCGGCGGGGTCCTGTGCGTGGGGGATCGGCGCGACAACGACATCCGGCCGACCCCCGAGGCGGGTACGCACACCGCGCTCGTGCATCGCGGGCCGTGGGCCACCATTCAGTGGAACAGCGACGAGGCCCAGGAACTACCCACATTCCGAGGAACTGTGACCCGCGGTTCCAGGAGCGAGCGAGCCGCCGCGCCCACGCGGCGGCTCCCGCGCTCACGCCGAACCTCGGTCCGATACGAGATGGTCGGGTGGGTGTCGGCGTCCCAGATGCTGCTACGACAGCGGCTCGGAGCTCAGGGACCAGGCCATCGCGGGCGCGCTCTCAGCCGGAAGCCTCCTCGCTGTAGAGGCGGGGCTGTTGCCGAAGATCGCTGACGCGGAGCAGCGGACACGGTCGTTGAAGGGTCCTCGGTCGTTCACGACATCGTGGGGGAGGCTCCCCAGGAGGTTGCCGACGCGTGGGCTCGGCTGGAGCTGTCGCAGCAGCGTCTGATCGCTGAGACCAGCTCGACGTGCGCCTCAAGCGGGTGCCCCCTGGGCCCGAGCGCCCGGCAAGTGAGCACGTCTCCGTCGCCCCCGAAACGGCCTCTCCGGACAGGCTCACCGCTGTGTGACCTGAGTCACCAGCAGCCCGGACTTTCCTCACCGTACTCAGCCCTGACGGGCGTCGCTGAGCGTTCCGACGTGCTGTGTCAGACCCATATGACAGGATCTCCGCCGTGAGCAGTGAGCAAGACGTGAGCCAGAAGGCCCTCCGAGTCGCAGGTCTCTTTGCCGGAGTCGGCGGGCTTGAGCTCGGCCTGAAGCGGGCCGGGCTGGAGACAGCCATGCTCTGCGAGGTTTGGGAACCGGCCCAAGCCGTGCTCTCCAAGCAGTTCCCCAGCATCCCCCTTGAGCCCGACGTCCGGGAGCTCAAGGCACTACCGAGTGACGTGGACGTAGTCACCGCTGGTTTTCCCTGCCAGGACCTCTCGCAGGCAGGTCGTACAGCCGGAATCAAGGGCGAGCAATCGGGCCTCATCTCCCACGTCTTCCGCCTGCTCAAGAAGCACCACCCTCGGTGGCTGGTACTTGAGAACGTGCGGAACATGCTCGTCCTCGACAAGGGCGAGGCGATGCTGCACCTTGTCCAGGAGCTCGAAGCCCTTGGGTACTCATGGGCATACCGACTGGTGGACTCCCGTTTCACGGGCGTACCTCAACGGCGCCAGCGTGTCCTCTTCGTCGCGAGCCTCACCGAGGACCCACGAAACGTGCTGCTCTCCGAAGACGCCGGGGAACCGGAGCCCGAGAACCTTCCCACCGACGCGTACGGTTTCTACTGGACAGAGGGGCTGCGTGGTCTGGGGTGGGCACAAGATGCTGTGCCGACGATCAAGGGAGGCTCCGGGCTGAGCATTCCGTCGCCACCCGCTCTGTGGATTCCGAGCAACCCCGTGGGGCATCGCATCGTGACTCCGTCGATCACAGATGCCGAGCAGCTTCAGGGATTCGAGAAGGACTGGACCCTCGCCGAGGGGACGACGAAGAAAAAGGGCGACCGCTGGAAGCTGGTCGGCAATGCGGTAACCGTCGGTGTCTCCCAGTGGCTGGGCGAACAGCTCCTGCACCCAGGCGTCTATGACGAGTCCGAAGCCGTTGAGATGAGCGAACGCGACCGGTGGCCCACAGCCGCGTGGGGACACGGCGGCAGACGCTGGCGTTCCCAGGTCAGCATGTGGCCGCAGCACCTGCCGTACACCCACATTCTCGATCTCGTCGACCGGGGCGGCCTGACGCCGCTGAGCTACCGCGCGGCCGCCGGCTTCTACTCCCGCACGCAGAAAGCCAAGTTGAAGTTCGACGAGGCGTTCCTTCTCGACATGAAGAAACACGTCGAGCACATGGACCCTGCGAACACTGCTCGGAGCGTTGTCGGCGCAGGCCGCTAGGGTTTCCTCCGAAAGGGGTGTGCCTTGGAAGCCGTAGACATACTGATCCGGAGCCTCAGCAAGCCGGTGCCTATGGGTAAGGACCGGCGGATGCTTCAGTACCACGGCCGTAGCGACCGCCACAGCAAGCTCGCCTGCTGGGGAATCCTGTTCGACCTGCTGCGGAGCAGCTCTGTGCTCCGCTCACAGGTCGAATCACGAGAGGTTGTCTTCGGCGTCAACCACACGATGAAGTCGTACGCCCCGGAGAAGAGCAAGAAGCTCGACCTGGTGCTCTGCCGCCCGGAGTTCGGGCAAGCGCCGTCTCCGAAGGCTCACACGCTTGAGTCTCTGGCCGAGCACTACGGCGTCGAGCTCACCTCCGAACAGGAGCGCGTGCTCAAGGAGTTGCCGACGATCTACGAGGCGCCGGTCGGCAATGTGCTCATGGCGTTCGAGGCCAAGGCATGCATGACGGAGCACGTCAAGGCTCTGCCTCGCTTGTACGACGAGCTCAACTCAAGTCACCAGATCGTGCACGGCCATTCCTCCAACGCACTGTCGATCGGTGTCGCCATGGTGAACGCATCGGAGACGTTCCACAGTCCGACCAACGAGGGCAAGGTGAACACCCACAGCCAGCCGCGCGTGATGCAGCGGACGATCGACACTGTGGCGAGCCTGCCTCGGCGCAGCCACCACAGCGATCAGGGGTTCGACGGTCTCGCCATTGTGGTGGTCGACATGGAGAACGACGGCACCCCGTGCGAGTTGGTTACAGCGCCGCCGGCGCCGCAGCCTGATGACGTGCTCCACTACGACAGGATGCTTCAGCGGGTGGCGCACGAATTCGATTCCAGGTTCTCAAGGCGCTGACACTGCGTCATCGACGTACAGGGGGCCGCGCGGAGATCGCTCGGCCATGTCGGGCGCGTGCACGACGACGGTCGTCTCGTCGGTACTGGCGCCGAACGGGGCGTCGGCGACGAGGCCGCAATTGCTCCGAGGCGGCGATGCGAACCTCACGCTCGGGACGGCCGAGAGCCGGACCGCGTCCGACCGCCAGTCGTGCGCGCAGTGGCAGCGCCTCCTCGGCTACCGCGGCGACGACGCCGACGGATGGCCCGGCCGCGCTTCCCGGGACGCGCTCAAGGGGCGAGCACGGTCTGAACGACGGTGCGGCGGGCGGCGTCGGACATGGGGGTACCTCGTTCCGTAGAAAAGGGAACGGGGGGCGGTCGCACACCGCGGGCGGCCCGTGGAGCGGGGGCGGTCGGGTCAGACCTTGGGGACGCCGCGGTATCCCGGAGACCGTGACCGGGGTCGGTATCATGCTCGCCGTCGCCGCGGGCATCACGCGCCTGATGGCCCTTCCCGTCGTCGAGGGCCTGATGCCCCGGTGGCTGCGCGCCGCCCCGCACCGCAACGACGAGTTGCTCGCCCTCGACCGCACAGACGAGGGAGCCGCCGAGTGACCGACCCCTCGCAGTCCGACGTCGCCCTCGAACTTGAGCGACTCCGCGGCGCGGTCGAGGCAGGTTTTCACCCGTCTCGACGGTCGGTTCGACCTGCTCACACAGCGGCACGACCAGACCGACAAACGGCTCGACGAGCTCGAAGCGCGCGTCGACGCACTCGAAAATCGGCGATGGTCCCTGCCGAGCGTCGGCGCCCTGGTCGGCCTGGCTGGACTTACCCTCGCCGCACTGGCCCAACTCAGATAGACAGACAGCGCCCCATGCAGCGCGCCACCAGGTAACACGGCAAAGCCCCCCGTACGGCCATGGGCCATGCGTGGCCGTACGGGGGCGTTTAGTCGTTGCGGCTACGCGGCGACCAATTCGCGAGCCTGCGCGTCGAAGTCGGCGACGAGCCGATGCCTACCGAAGGGCCGCATGCGCTTCTGTAGGTCCTGCACCGCCTCGACGGCGCGCGACGACTTGACCTGTCGCGTTAGTTTCAGCGTGCGTACGCCAGCGGCGTACGCCGAATCAAGGTCGCGCCGTTGCAAGTGCGCGACCGCGAGCGCCGCCTGTGACATGGCCCCGCGTCGGGCCCGCTTCTGCATGGTGGCGTGCGCGATGGACCGGCGCGCGTGTTCTTCGGCCGCGTCCGCGTCGCCCAAGTCACGGAAGGTGTTCGCGTGCTCGCCGTGCAGGTAGGCAGGGTCAATGAACGCCGCCCAGTCGGGTTCTTCGTCAAGGTTGACCCGCTCATACGCCCGTTCAGACTGCACCACCGCATGAGCCGCCGAGGACTTGTCGCCGAGCAGGGCGAGCGCCCGCGCTTCCAGACACCACAGATCGGCCAAGCAAGCCGGCGAGGTCGTCCTCGACAGCCCTTGCCGTCCCGCCTGTGCGAGGCGACGACCCTCGGCAGGGTCGCCGAGTAGCGTTGCCTGGTCAGCCATGCCCGCGAGCACGTGGGCGCCGAGCGCCGGGTTCCGTGACTCCTCTGCGAGCCTTAGCGACTGGATCAAGTACCGCTGCGCGATGCTGTGTTCGCCGTTGTCGTAGGCCATCCAGCCCAGCAGGTACGTCTGTTCGGCCGCAGCCTCGCACAGGGCGCGCCGAACGTCCTCGCTGTGGGCACGCCGGAGCAGCGGGTACACGTGCTGTGTCATGTACTCGGCCAAGACGAGCCGACCCGACCCTCCGCCCTGGAAGATGTCCATGCGCTGGAAGGTCGTGAACATGTTCTTCACAGCGGATACGTCCTCAAGGCGTACCCGCGGCCCCGGTTCCGGTTCCTGGTCGAGCGTGTTCAACAGCCAGTCCCGCGAGGGACCTACACCAGCAACAGCCGCAAACGGCGCGGCTGCAAGGAACTTTCGTCGGTCCACGTCAGCTCTCCCCAAGTCTGCGACCACTTCCACCGTAGCCGCGTAGGAGGGGTTGTACACGAGTGCGGCATCGGCCGAGCCACCGTCACCGAGCCCGAGATCGTAGGTTGTGACCCGAAACCCGAAGTGGTCCGAGAAGACGCCGGCGAGGATGTCGGGAACCGGGTCGCGTGGCGTCTCACCTTCGATCCAGCACCGAACGCGCGTCGCGTCCGGTGCAATGTGCGGCTGATTCCACTGCAGCGCCTTGGATTTCACACGTCGAGCTAACTCGCCCCGGCTCATTCTCGACCGTTCGAGCAACTGCGCGAGCTTGTCATTCGGCGTTTTCATCCTCCAACCCTCCCGCGACGTGGGGTAGCGAAACCGACACCCTTCGACACCCCCCATGACGGTACCCCGACTTTCGTCACGCGTGTTGGCTAGTCGGAGGAACCATCCGGTCCGCGATCGGGGCCGGAACTGTCCGCTCGTAAGGGGAGACGCATGATCGAACGACGACGGGACACGGGTCCCGTCTGCTGCGTTCCTACCGACGGCCCCCCGTCGGTCCTGGCGTTAGCAGGTGAGCCGGAATCAGCAAGTGCGGCGCGCAGGTTCGTGCGCGAGTTCGTCCCGCACCACGCGCCATACGCGTCCGAGGACTACGTCGAAACGGTCGTCCTGGTGGCGTGCGAGATCGTCACCAACTCGATCCGGTACGGCACGGAACCAGGCGACTCACTACAGCTCACGCTCGACACCGACTACGCCCGCACCCGAGTGGAGGTACAAGACCCTGTGAGACGCCGTCCCCAGCCACGCCCCGCCGCATCGCAGCAGCGCGATCGAGGGCGCGGCCTGATCATCCTTGACGCCCTGTGCAACGAATGGGGAGTCACCGACGCCTCGTTCGGTAAAACCGTATGGGCGGAGGTGAAGGCATGGTGACGTCGTCGCGCCTCGACGTCCCCCCGGGCCCCGGGTTCGTCGCCACCGTGGCCGCAGCTACCGGCGTCTACCGCCGTGGAAACCTCGCCCTAGCCCAGCTGCTCATCACGCACCCCGGCCCGCGCCGACAGGGTGAGACCGCTGACACCGTCGAGGATGGAATGAGGCGACTCGCAACCGCACTGCGCCTCTGCCCCGGCGATCAGGACCCGCCAGTGATCGGCGCACAGCTCATGACCAGTCGGGGTCACGTCGCGCTGGACTACGGCCACGACCAATACGTGATGACGATCCCCCAACCGTCACAGGATTGGTTAGCCCTGGTAGCGGTGGGCGCCGCATGCCGCGTCTGCTTGGTGATCACCCCACTCGCACTGGCCGCCGATCAAGCCGAGACAGACGCGCACATCCGCGCCAGCCTCGCCCGAGGTCAGCTCATGTGGGGGACGACGTTCGCCCGTCGACGCTTGTGACCAAACCGACGGACGGGCCGCCCCGAGGTGGATTGGACCCCGGGCCGACCCGCTAGGGCCGAGCGTACAAGTCCGCCAGCCTGCACACACAGCGCGCCGGACACCGACGCTCGGCCCTACCTCGCCGCAGCACACTCCCGCACCACCCGCGCAGTCCTGCCCATCTACCGAGGGGAAGACAGGGTGACCACATACCCGGTATCACCGAACACGGTCCTCGCGAACGCACTCAGCCACGCCGAGGACGTGCTCACGCCCCGAGTCCTCGCCGCCGCGCCGGAACGGATCGTGTTCGTCGTGGGAACGCAGATCAACGGGGCCCCGCACATCGGTACCTCTCTGGTGCAGTCGCTCACGTTCGCCACAGCGACCCGTCTCCGGGACAAGTTCGGTGTACCCACCGAGGTCCAGTTCGGCGCCCTCGACAACGCGCCATACGCCATCGTCAGCGATCACGATACGGGCCACCGGTACCAGCGCACTTACGCGCACGCGCTCGGCGAGCAGGGCATCGCCGACCAAGTCGACACGCTGTACCGTCCCCTGTTCAACGCTCTGTCCGACATGCTGCACGTCCCGTACTCCGTCGAGACCTACAGCCAGCAGCAGGCCGGCGAGCACTTCCGCCGGACATGGCTGCGCGTCCTCCCACGGATGGACGCCGCCCGATGGTGGCTCGCGCCGTCCTCGGGCGTGGCGCATCTCCGCGTACCCTGCCCACGGCCCGGCTGTGGGTGGGCCGAGAAGTACGCAGAGCGCACTCACGTACAGGACGCAGACGCGAGCCGTGCCACGATCACGGCTATCTGCCTGCACCACGGCGAGTACGAGGTCACCATCGACCCGAATGGCGAAGGGTACCTCGACCTCGCCACGCTGTACAGGAACCTGGTCAAGGAACTCGCCGTCACCGGCGAGCGCGGCGTCCTGCATGTGATGGTGAAGGGCGGCGACTGGGTGTTCGGCTCGCACCTGGTCGACGGCGCCTTACAAGCTGTCGGCCTCTCCCGCGGGCAACTGCCCGCCCGCCTGTTCTGCCCGCAGATCGTCAGCGACACAGGCGCCAAGTTGTCCAAGTCGCTCATTCGGGAAGGACGGGCACCCTTGCCCGAGGGCGCCACCCCTTGGATGCTCGACACTCGGGAGTGGCCCGGTTCGTTGTCCGAGTACGTCGAGCGCCTGCTCGGCATGACCGAGGTTGTTCTCTCCGACCCCCGGCACTTCTTCCGCTCGTATTCCGCCGGCGAACTCCGCCGGATGATGACCAGCACCTAGGAGCGTTCCCGCCCCATGACGGAAACCGCCGCCGCTCGCGTCCGCGAGCTGAACCTCTACCGGCAATACTTCGACCTGGTCGCCGCCGGGCAGAAGACGATCGAGGTGCGGGTGAAATACCCGCACCTCGCCGGCCTCGCCGAGGGCGACATGATCCGCTTCCGGAACAAGGGCACCAACGAGACGTGCGACGTGCTCGTAAAGCAGGTCAACGAGTATCCCGACTTCGAGGCCCTGCTCGACGGCGAAGGGCCGGCCAATGTCAACCCGACGGCCACTCGCGAGGAACAGCTCGCCAACATCCGCACCATCTACCCGCCCGAAAAAGAAGCGCTCGGCGCCCTCGCCATCACGATCGAACTACTCACCCCCTGACGGCCGTATCGACCCTGCTCCACCGCAGGGACGGCACGGTCCCGAACGGCCGACGGCCCCGGCTCCTCCGAGCCGACAGGAAGTCTTGGCGGGTTCACTGTCCGCCCCCTTCCCCGGGTCGACTCGTACCGCCAGCGTAGAGCGGACAGGCCATGGCCACGTGAGGTCCACTCCGGGAACGCGGCCATGCACTGCCGGGCGCCGCCGCGGTCCTCGACGCCCTGGACGTCGGGCAGTGGGGATGGCTCCCCTACGCGCAGGCCATCACCGAGGCGTTCGCCGACATCTTGACCAGGAAGGAGGCGGCGGGCCATGAAGATGCCGACCGACCCTGAGACCGACGCCGCTCGGCTGCGTGAGGCCATGGCGAAAGTCCTTGCCGACGACGGGGCTCTCCGCGACTCGGCCTGGCGGGCAGCGGTCGAGAGGGTGCCACGGCACCCCTTCGTACCCGGCTTTTATCTGCCCGCCGACCAGCGCGACGAGCACGGACTGACCGTGTGGGAGCCGGTCACCGCCGAGCGCGACTACGGCCGGTGGCTCGCCGCGGCGTACTCAGACACCACGCTGATCACGCAGTTCGACGGCGAGGAGCCCGACTGGAAGGACCCGGTCGTCCGGCATGGTGGGGCTCCCACCTCGTCGTCGACGCTGCCATCGCTCGTCCTGCGCATGTGGGCCGACGCCGACGTGGCGGAAGGGCACACAGTGCTGGAGATCGGAACCGGAACCGGCTATTCCACCGCACTGGCCTGCGAGCGGCTGGGCTCCTCGCACGTCACCAGCCTGGAGGTCGACCCGCGCCGGATGGAGGCGGCGGCACACGCGCTCTACGGCTGCGGCTACTTCCCTACGCTGGCCGTGGCGGACGGCCTGTACGGGTACTGGCCCGAGGCTTGGTACGACCGAATCGTCGCCGCCTGTTCGTTCCGTGCCGTCCCGCCCGCGCTGCTCGCCCAAACACGGCCGGGCGGGAAGATCCTGCTCCCACTGTCGGGCTGGCTCTACGGCAACGCCCGTGTCCTGCTCACCGTGGCCGAGGACGGCACGGCTGTGGGCCCCTTGCTGCCCGGCACGATTTCCTTCATGGCCGCCCGGAGGCACGCGGCACCGGCGTTCGGCAATCCTGCCGACTGGGCCGCCGGTTTGCCCGAGAAATCACGGTCGGCCAGGCACAGCCCCGAACGGATCACGACCGCGACCGACGAGGCGTTTCACCTGCGCTTCCTCGCCCAAACTGCCGTACCGGACACCCAGATGATCATCATCGGCGCAGTCGTACGCCTCGTCGACGTCGTCTCCGGCTCCGCCGCCACGCTCACGCCCAACGGCGATGTGTGGGAGGTCCGCGAGGGTGGCCCGGGGAAGCTGTGGGAGCGGATCGAGGACGTCCTGGACGCGTTCGACGCGGCCGATCGGCCGGGACCGGAGACCTTCACGATGCACGTGTACGACGGCGGGCAACACCTACGGCATCCGCAGATGCCTGGGCTGCCGTTTCCGAGGCCTTGAGCGATCACTCGATGTGCCTGACGCGTGCTCTGTGTCTCCCGGCGGGCACGCATGCCATTGACCAACCCTGGGGGAAAGGGAGTGAGGGCCGGTATGACGAACCTGGTCCCGTGGCAGCAGCGGCTGTCCACTGGCACGGAGGACATCCAGGACGAGGTAGTCCGCGTGTACCAGCAGACACGTCACAGCAAGGCGTATGTGCCCACGATGATTTGGGGCACGCTCCAGACCGAGGCGTATGCGACCGTCATCCTTCGGCAGGTTGTCGAGTTCCTCGGTGTCCCGGATGACGTCCCGGCGGGAGTGGCCAAGCGGATGGAGCGGCAGCGGGTGCTCCACGACGGTGAGCACCGCTTCGACGTGATCCTCGGCGAGCAGGCTCTTTACACCAACGTCGGAGGGCCGACGGTGATGCGCGGGCAGATGGAGCGTCTGCTTCGGGACTTCGACCTTGATTCCCTCAGGCTGGGCATCGTCCCCACCACTGCTGAGGTGGGGATGGTTCCTGAGCCCGGCTTCAACATGTACGACGACAGTCGAGTCCACTACGAACTCGTCTCCACCGGGGTGGACATCACCGACCCGGACGAACTTGCCCTCCACAACAAGGCGTTCAGCATCCTCAGCAACGCTGCCTGCTACGGAGACGACGCCAAGTCGCTCATCAACAAGGCTTTGGCTTCCTGGAGCGGCGACTGAGCGTTCCGTCGCTGTCGTACAGGGCCTCAAAATTAAGGAGAACCAAAGAGGACGGCTCGATCGTCCTGCCGTCCTGCCTGAATCACTAGGGCATGGTCGAACAGCCCCCGACCCCGCCGGCTGAGCGGCGCAATAGGACACGGCTCGGGGCCCACAGGCATGACTGCTGGGCCTCAGTGCACGCCGATCGAGGAGATGGATCACGGCCAGGCAGCACCCTCATCGTCGGCGAGCCGGGAGGCGTCGCACCGAGTTCAGCTGGGCAGCGCATCGTCGAGCTGCGCCAGCTCCGCCGCGCTCAGCTCGAGCTCGGCGGCCCGGGCCGAGTCCTGGATGGATACCGGGCGGCTGGCTCCCGGCACCGGGATCATTGCCGGGGAGCGGTGGAGCAGCCATGCCAGGGCGATCTGCTGCGGGCTGACGCCGCGCTCGGCCGCGATGCGGTGGAAGGCGGTGCCCGTGGAGGTCGGGCCCGACGGTCCGTCGAGGGAGCTGCGGGCGATGCCGCCCAGTGGGCTCCAGGGCAGGAAGGCCAGGCCCAGCTCCGTACTCAGCCGCAGTTCGGGCTCGCTGCCGCGCACGGCGGGGGAGTACTGGTTCTGGACCGAGACGAGCCCGTCGCCGAGGATCGCGTGCGCCTCGCGGATCTGGGCGGTGTTCACGTTGGAGATCCCGACGGCGCGGATCGTGCCGACCTCGAGCAGTTCGAGCAGTGCGCCGACGGAGTCGGCCCATGGCACGGCCGGGTCCGGCTTGTGCAGTTGGTAGAGGCCGATGGCCTCGACACCCAGTCGCTTCCGGGATGCCTCGGCGGCGCGCTTGAGGTGTCCGGGGGTGCCGGTGACCGTCCAGCTGCCGTCGCCGGGCCGGCCGCGGCCGCCTTTGGTGGCGACGAGGACGCCGGAGGTGTCGCTGCCGTAGCGGGCGAGGGCGCGGGAGATGAGGAGTTCGTTGTGGCCCCTCTCGCCGGCGTGCCAGTGGTAGCTGTCGGCGGTGTCGATGAGCGTGACGCCCGCGTCGAGGGCGGCGTGGATGGTGGCGATGGCCCGCTCCTGGTCCGGTCGTCCCTCGATGGACAACGGCATGGCGCCCATGCCGACGGCGCTGACGGTGGTGTTCCCGATGGTGCGGTACTGCATGGCGGGTCTGTTCCTCAGGCGGCTTGGGTGGCGGATACGTCCAGGGCTTCGGCGACGGCGCTGGGCAGCCAGTCGGTGGTGCGGGAGAAGGAGAAGCCCAGCTCCTTCGCACGGGCGTTGCTCATGGCGTAGTGGCGATCGAAGGAGAAGGGCGAGGCGGCCTCTCCCGCGGCGATGGTCCGGTATACCGGTTCCCGGCCGGTCAGCACTGCGATGACGGCGGCCAGGCCGCGTACGTCGAGCAGTTCGTCGGAGCACGCGTTCACCGGGCCGGTGAAGTCGGTGGCCGTGGTCGCCCACAGCAGCAGGTCCGCCAGCTCCTCGTAGTGGATGAAGACCGTGGGCTGCGCCTCGGCGTGCACGGCGATCTCCGTGCCCTGGCCGATGCGCCCGATGTAGTGCGCCAGGCGGCCGGTGAACTCCTGCACGCCGCCGCCGAGCACGTGGGCGCTGCGCACGGAGGCAAAGGCGAGCCCGCCGTCCCGGGTGAAGACGGCCTCCGCCTGGCGCTTGCCCTCGGCGTAGTGGGCTTCCAGGTACGCCGCGTCGTGCCAGGGCAAGTCCATCTGCACCAGCCAGGCGGCGGGTTCCACGATGTCTTCCGGCACAGGTGTGCCGTACGGGACGGCGGGCAGTGCGGCGGTCGCCGGGTCGTACACCTCGATCGTGGACGTCATGACGTACCGAGCGGTGCGGCCGCGGAAGGCGCGAGCGGCGATGGCGGCCTGCACGGGGGTGTAGCAGACCTGGTCGACGACCACGTCGAAGGTGCGGGAGCCGAGGGCGGCGGTGAGGCCGGTCTCGTTGTCGCGGTCGGCGACAAGGTGCTCGACACCGGGCGGTGGCGGGGTGGAGCCGCGGTTGATCACAGTGACCTGGTGCCCGGCGGCCTGCAGGCGCTGGACCAAGAGCTTTCCGACGTACCGGCTGCCGCCGATGACACAGATTCTCTGCATGCCCCCATCCTGAAGATCTACCATCACCAGCAGAAGTGCATACTTACTGGACAGGTGTTAAGGAACGCTGTTGATCGATGTACAGCGCCTTCGCGTACTGCGGGCAGTGGCGGAGCACGGCAGCTTCAACCAGGCGGCAGCAGTCCTCCGCCTCACCCCCTCGGCCGTCTCCCAGCATGTGGCAGTCCTGGAGCGCAGCCTCGGCGCCCAGGTCGTAGCGCGCAGCACGCGCGGGGTCACCCTCACCCAGGCCGGTCGGATCATGGTCCAGGCCGCCGAGTCGGTCGCAGCGGAGCTTGCGCACGCAAAACAGCAAGTCGACCAGCTCAGTACGGGCCGCACGCAGCTCACCATCGCCACGTTCACCAGCGGCGGCAGGTTCCTGCTGCCCGGCGCCCTCGCTCGGCTGACGGCAGCCCATCCCCACACCGTGCTCCACGTCAGGGAGGCCGAGCCTGAAGACAGCCTGCCTCTGGTCCGCCAGGGCGCCGTGGACCTCGCGCTCGCCTATCACTTCGACGGCCCGCTGCCCGGCCAGGTGAGCCAGAACTCCAGCATGGAGTGGACTGCGCTCTTGGAAGACCCCTTGTACGTCGTGCTACCCGAGGGCCATCGACTGGCCAGCCGCGCTGTGCTCGATATCGCCGAGTTGGCGACCGAGCCCTGGGTGCTTGGCTGCCTCAAGACAGAGACGTACCTGCAGCGCTACGCCGAGCGCGCCGGCTTCGACCCGGAGATGCGCGGCACGACAACCGACTACTTCTTCGCGCGCTCGCTCGTCGCCGCAGGCCTGGGCATCTCACTGATCCCCTCCATCGCGCTGGCCCCGGAGATGCCAGGCGTGCGCGCCGTCCCGATCAAGGAGCCGGGTCCGACTCGGCACATCGGCGTTGCCACGATCAGCCGCCGCCGTGACCACCCTCAGCTCGCGACCCTGATCAATGCTCTTCAGGAGCAGGCAGCAGCACTGGACGACACGTGACCGCGGGCCAGGTGGCCATCATCAGGCTCCCGGCCCGGATGATCCCGCTGATCAGGGATGCGTGCGATGCCATTCGAGCGTGCCGTTGCGCCAAGGTCTGTAGGGCGTGATCCGCTGGTGGTGCGACTCGAGCAGCGCACGGTGGAACGCGTCGGCGCGGTAGCAGGCGTCGATGTCGGGGTGGTGTTCCCTGGTGGCAGCCGACTTCACCGCGTACCTCAGTGATGCTGAAGTCGCGGACTTCGCGGGGCAGATGCTCTCCCGTCTGGACGCGGCGTCAGGTGTGGGCTTCTCGGCCGTGGTGACGCCTGGACGCAACAATCCCCTGGCACTGAAGGCCGAGCCCGTCGGGGATGGTTTCGCCTTCTTCGTGCGGTTGACTCCCAACGGGGACGACACCGTGTGCCACCTTCAGATGGAGCTTAATCCGATCGCCACCCCGGACCTGCGCGAGATGTTCGGCGCGCTACACGCGGCGCTGGTGACCTGACAGTCTGGAGCGCTGACTGGTTAGGCAGCTGTTTGGAGCGGACGCTCACCCCAGCGGATGCCTTTCTCGCTGCGGATTCGTGCTCGTTCGCGTCGTTGGGCGGCCAGGACGTCGGGGTGGCGGGCGTTCTGCCCCAACGTCTACCGGACCGCATCGGGGTCGTTCGTGATCCAAGGAGGCCTGTGCAGCGCCTTCGACACGCCGAGGGAGAAGCGCTTGTGGAGATCCCGGAGGCGGTTCTGAGGGAGGCTGTCCGTGCTCTTGGCTGGTGAGGACTGGCGGCGGACGTTCGACGCCATGCAACAGGAGGCACGGCGCCTGGAGACGCTGCCTGTCTACCGCGTGCCACAGGAGAAGGAGGCAATTCGTCGCTTCCTGGCCGGGGAGCCGGTTACCCGCGAAGCAACACAACCTTGGTATGACCGGGTCAAGACCTATGTGGCCAGCGGCCGCAGTGTTGGGCGAGTGCACATCGTCCGGCAGCCCCTGTCGGACTACCTCCGCTTCGAGTTCGAGTACTACCGCCACAACGTCGAAGCCGGGGAGGCCATCCGCATCCTCGACGTAACCAACCGCCCCAACCCCCTTGATGGCGTTCAGGACTTCTGGATGTTCGACCGGTCTCGGATCGTGCTCATGCACTACGAACCAGACGGGACGCAGATCAGCCGGGAAGTTTACGAGGGTAGCCCGGAGCCGTTTCGGGAGTACCAGCGCATCGCCCTCGCGGAATCGGTGCCCTTTCAGGAGTACGTGAAGGGCCTTGTCGATTGATCCGGAGCAGC